>JAFEDT010000003.1 GCA_018241445.1 Pseudomonadota bacterium | reverse complement strand
GGGCTCTGTGCATGTGGCTCGGCGTCCGCAACGACGCAACCCACGATATGGGAGACAGACCTCTTCCCCCAACTTGCAAGTCCGTCCCGACCCAAACCGTGGGCCAGGACATGATGTCTAGGCGCAACGCGGGCGGCGGGCGGTACACTCACCGCCCACCGCCCCACTGCGCAGCCACGCGACCATGAGCGACACGCCCGTCATCGCCTCGCCCAAGGGCTTCTACGTCGAGCTGAAGGCCGGCAAGCGCTACCAGTGGTGCGCCTGCGGACGCTCGCGCCGGCAGCCCTGGTGCGACGGCTCTCATGCAGGCACGGGCTTTGAACCGGTGACCTTCCGCGCCGAGCGCGACGAGGACGCCATCCTGTGCGGCTGCAAGCACACCGGCACCCCGCCCTTCTGTGACGGCACCCACAACAACCTGCCCGGCGGTTACGCCACCGACGACCCGGACAGCGAGGCCAACCGCGCGATTGCCGCGGTGGCCGCGGGTGCGGGCCCGCAGGTGCGGCTCGACGGCAGCTGCTATGTGTTCTCGCCGCAGCGCGCGACACTGCAGCCCCGCGGCGTCCTGCGCTACTGCGCCGCCGTCAGCCCGGCGCATGGCGCCCTGTTCCAGTCGCAGTTCTACGCGGAAATCGGCAACGGGGTGACGCCGGTCATTTCCGCGGATGGCCGCCACACGGTGCTGTTCATCACGGCGGGCGCGGGCACGGTCACCATCGGCAGCCGCCGCTTCGAAGTGCAGGCGCGCACCGGGATCTACATTGCGCCGGACGAAGCCTGGAGCGTGCACAACCCCGCCAGCGCTCCCATGAAGCTCTATATCTCCAACGGCCCGGGCAGCGAGGACCTGGTGTTCCTGGAGCAGATGCCGCCGGCCTTCGACGACCGTCACCCCGAGCGCCGTGCCCTGCTCGATCCTGCGCAGCGTCACAAGATGGCGGAGCGCTACTACCAAATGCTGGTCAGTCGCGAACAGGGCTCCACCGTGGTCACACAGTTCATCGGCAACATCCCCGAGTCCAAGGCGCAGCCCCACCGCCACCTGTACGAGGAAGCCTTGTTCTTCCTGGCCGGCAGCGGCGTGGTGTGGACCGAGACCCGCAAGACCGCGGTAGGGGCCGGCGACGTGGTGTTCCTGCCGCGCAAGCAGCTGCACTCCGTGCAATGCACCAGCGGCGGCGGCCTGGACCTGGTGGGCGTCATCTATCCCGGCGACAACCCCTCGATCAACTACTGAGGCCTGCGGCCGCGCCAGGCTGCCCTTCAGGCGGAAACTTCAGGCCACAGCAGCGGGAACAGGGCGTGCTGCATGGGCGCACCTTCCGGCAGCTCCCGTGCCAGTCCCGGAAACTCCGGTGAGGTGACCCAACGCCGCGGCGCGTGCCGGACGTCGTCCCCGATCAGCCGCACGGAGAACACCCGCCGGCGCCGTCCCGCCGCCACACCGCCGGAGGCGTGCAGCGTCAGCATGTGGAAACACGCAGCGTCGCCGGGCTGCAGCTCCCAACCCAGGATCCGGTAGCGCTCCCTTGCGCCCTCGACATCCGGCAGGTCGGCAAGGCTTCCCTCCGGGAACCACTTCGCCTGGTCATCCATGAACGAGCGCGGCATCAGCCACGGCCCGCGATGCGAGCCGGCCACGAACTCCAGCGTCGACGCCCGCGACACCGGGTCGACCGGGATCCAGAAACTGCAGTTCTGCGCACCGGTGATGTTGTAGTAAGGCTGGTCCTGGTGCCAGGGCGTGCGCGCCACGGTCCCGGGTTCCTTGGTGAGCATGTGGTCGTGATACAGGCGCGCCGTGTGACTGCGCATCAGCCCCGCACCCACCTGTCCCAGCGCCGAACCGAAGATGAAATCGTGATAACGGGGATTCTCCTGCCAGGAGCAGAAATCCTCCAGGAACCAGCCCGGATCCTCGCGGCGGCTGGCCACCTTGGCGCGCGGACTGGGCGTGGCGAGGTTGGCATCGATGCCGGCGCGCAGGCCCGCGATCTCCCCGGGGCTGAACAACCCGCGCAGCACGACCGCGCCATCCTGCTGGAACTGCTCAACCTGTTCGGATGTCAGCGGATAATTGTGGCGTGTCATGCCCATAGGGTCGCAGCACGCGCCCCCGTCGCGCAAGCGCTAGAATGTCCCCATGCCGGAACCCACCGCTCCCGCCCAGTCGCCGCACCGGCGCCGCGAGCGCAGCCGCAGCGCGCGCTCCACGGGCCCCACGCTCGAGCCGCTGCCGCGCCTCGTCAACCCCTGGCCGCCGCTCGAGGTGCTGGATGCAGGCCAGGTGGAACGCATCCTGGACGCTGCCTACCAGGTGCTGCAGGAGGCGGGCCTGGAGATCCGCAGCGAGGCGGCGCGCGAGGCCTACCGCCGCGGGGGCGCGCTGGTCGATGAGGAGTCCGCCATGGTGCGGCTGGGACGGGAGGTGGTGGAGGCGCATATCGCGCATGCCCCGCCACGCTTCGTGCTGCATGCACGCAACCCGCTGCGGCACCTGCACGTCGGCGACAACGTGGTCAACTTCGGCCCGGTCAACGGCGCGCCCAATATCCGCGACCAGGACCGCGGGCGGCGCTACGGCGACATCGAGGCCTTCCGCGACATCCTGAAACTGACCCACACCCTGGGTGTTCTGCACTGGCAGGGTGGCATAGTGGTGGAGCCGGTGGATGTGCCGGTGCCCATTCGTCACCTGCTCACCTACCAGGCGCATATCGAGTGCGCCGACACGGTATGGGCGGCGCGTGGTGTCGGGGGCGTCCAGGCGCGCGACGCCGTGGCGCTGTCGGCGATCGAACACGGTTGTACGGCAGCCGAGCTGGCAGCGCGCCCGACCCTGATGTCGGTCACCAACGTCAACTCGCCGCGGCGCATGGACCAGGAGATCCTGGACAACGTCATGGAGATGGCGCGCCACGGCCAGTGCGTGGTCATCACACCCTTCACGCTGATGGGTGCGATGGCGCCGGTGACCCTGGCGGGGGCACTGGTGCAGCAGACCGCCGAGGCGCTGGCGGTCGTGGCGCTGTGCCAGATGATCCGCCCCGGCGCGCCGTGCGTGATGGGCGGCTTCACCTCCAACGTCGACATGCGCACCGGTTCGCCCGCCTTCGGCACGCCGGAATACGTGCACGCCGTCATCGCCGGCGCGCAGATCGGGCGCCGCCTGAAACTGCCGGTGCGCACCAGCGCGGTGAACGCCTCCCCGGCGGTGGACGCGCAGTCGACCTACGAGACCGCGTTCTCCCTGCAAGCTGCAATTTTGAGCCACAGCCACCTGATCAACCACGCCGCCGGCTGGCTGGAGGGCGGGTTGTCGGCCTCGTTCGAGAAGATCGTGGTGGACGCGGAACTGCTGCGCAACTGGGCGCAGATCTTGAAGCCCATCAGCTTCGGTGACGATGACCTGGGAGTGGAAACCATCAAGGCAGTGGCGGCCGGTGGGCACTTCTTCGGCACGCCGCATACCCTGGCGCGTTACGAGTCGGCCTTCTACCGCCCGCTGCTTTCGGACTGGTCCAACTTCGAGAACTGGCGCGACGCTGGCGGCCGCGACGCCACCACGCGCGCCACGGCGCTATGGAAAAAGCTGCTGGCCGACTACGTGCCGCCGCCGCTGGATCCGGCCGTGAAGGAGGCCGTAGCGGAGTACGTCGCACGCCGCTCGCGCGAGTTGTCGGACGCAGCGGCCTGAAGGGGCGAACAACAATCACAGGAGGTGCGCCGATGAACCACTGGATCATGAATGCGCGCATGTACGCGGTGACGCCGCAGGTGGAAGCCACCTGGCGCGTACTGCTCGGCCAGATCATGCAGGAGGCGCATGTCAGCCTGACTTACGAGCCCTACCCCGCGCCGCAGCCGCTGGATTCACTGTGGAAGCGCGCTGATCTGGGCGCGGTGTTCATGTGCGGACTGCCCATCGCGACGGCCATGTCGGGCGTGGTGCCGATCGCCGCCCCGATCCCGCGGGCGCCGTGGGCCACCGGGCAGCCCCGCTACCGCACCGACCTGATCGTGCGGCGCGACGCGCCATACCAGACGCTCGAGGATACCTTCGGCGGCCGCGCGGCGTGGACGGTGAGGCATTCCCAGTCCGGCTTCAACGCCTTTCGCCATGCCCTGTTGCCCCATCGCAGCGCGCAGCGGCCACGGTTGTATCGTGAAATGACCGGGGATCTGATCACCGCCCGCAACGTCCTGGATGCCGTGCGCGAGGGGCGCATCGATGTCGGCCCGCTGGACGCCTACTGGCACATGCTGCTGGCCCATTACGCGCCGCAACTAACCGCGGGCGTTCGGGTGCTGACTTCCACCCCCGCCACCACCATGCCGGCCTTCGTTGCCTCCGCCGCGGCGCCGGCTGACATGGTGCGCAGGCTGCGCGAGGCGTTCACGCACGCCCGGCGCCGTCATTGGTTCGCACCATTCGCCGATCAGTTGCTGATCGAGGGATTTGCGGCCGTCGATCACGACAGCTACGACGAGCTGCTGCAGTGGGACCGGGAGGCGCGGTCGGCGGGTTACGAGTTACCTGCCTGAGGCTGCCGGCGTTGCATCGCGTTCATGGCGCAATGCGGCCCAGCGGGTGCTGCAGCACGTCGTGCGCCCGGAACAGGTAACGGCGCGCCACAGCAAAGTACGTGTAGTACACCAGCCCGCCGTTTTCCGCGAGCAGGCGCTCGCGTTGTTCGCGATAGCGGCGCGGCAGCTGGTACCAGGGAATCATCGGTGCCTCGTGGTGCAGAGAGTGCAGGTTGTTGAACAGGAACAGCGGACCTAAGATCCAGGAGCCCTCTACCACGGCGACTCGCGCCCGCACCGCTGGCCGCGCGCGGTGCTCGGGGTAGGAACGGATCAGCAGGATGCCGTACGACGGCACCACCATCGTCAGCACGTAGATCCACAGGGGCATGCCGCACACTGCCTTGATCCACACCACCACCGGCAGGCACCACAGCAGATGCTGTGCCCAGATGCGGCGTACACCCGGTTCGTTGCGCCGCAGGGCGCGCACTTCGGAACGCAGAAATACGCCAATGAACCAGAACGACCCGAACAGGATGCGCCCGGCGAGGGTCTGCTGGACCCTCAATGACAGGCGGTGCAGCGATGACAGGCGCGCCCAGTCCTCCGGGGTCCAGTAGAAGGATTCGGGGTCGTCCAGCGGGTCGGTCAGGCGCTCGTCGCGATGGTGCACCCGGTGCGAGTACAGGTAACGATCGAAGGGCAGCCAGAATGACAGCGGCAGGATCACCAGCAGGCGGTTGACGGCTGGCCAGCGCGTGGGATGTCCGTGCACCGTCTCATGCTGCAGCGAGCTGTGCAGGGTCAGGATGACCGCCATCAGCGGGGCCACGATGAACAGGGGCCAGCGCGCCCAGTTGTAAGTCAGGAACAGCCAGGCGGCATAGACCACCAGGGTCAGCAGAACCGTTGGAATCTCGATGGCGGCCGGTCGCACGGTAGCGGTGACGGCGGGCGCGGAAGGGGCGTTCACGAGTGTTGATTTTATCGCATGTCCGGCGGCCGTGCTGCCACAAGCTTGAGGAATCGCCCACAAAAAGCCAGGTCAGTCGATGCGCACGCTGCGGCAGACCCGCCGTTCCAGCCCGACCAGGGCGTCGTAGAGCAGGATGGCCATCAGCCCGGTCAGCAGGGCACCCTGGAGGATGAAAGCGTTGTTGCTGGACAGCAGCCCCGCAATGATGACTTCCCCCAGGCCCCTGGCTGCGACCGTCGAGCCTATGGTGGCAGTGCCGACGTTGATGACCAGGGACAGCCGTATCCCCTCCAGGATCAGGGGCAGCGCCAGCGGCAGCTCCACCGACCACAGGCATTGTGCCGGGCTCATACCCATTCCCCTGGCGGCCTCCAGCACCTGTGGCGGACAGCTGCGCAGACCGACAATGGTGTTCTCGAAGATCGGCAGCAGCCCGTAGGCGAACAGCGCGATCAGGGTGGGCTTTTCGCCGAAGCCCACCAGGGGTACCGCGATGGCCAGTACGGCCACGGGAGGAAAGGTCTGGCCGATGTCGACCAGGGTGCGCGACAGGGGCAGGAACGCCCTTCCGGCCGCGCGGGTCACGAAGAGCCCCAGGCCGACCCCCACGACCGTGCTCGCCAGGGCTGCCAGCAGCACCGTGCCCAGCTGGGCCAGCGCCAGCTCCAGCAGGTTGCCCTGGTCGTAGATGGGGGGTGCGCCGTACTGGGTCAGGGGCGTGAACAGAGGCGCGAACCATTGCGGTCGCAGCAGGAACAGCACCAGCACGCCGAGCGCGGCGGCGCGCAGGGCCATCGATGCGCCGCGCTTCACCTAAGGACCCCTGCCATGGGCGGCGATATCGGCCACCGAGATCCGGCCGAGCGGCCGCCCGGTGGCGTCGCAGACGATGCCATGACCCGTCCCCTGCCACAGCAGCTCCGCGAGCGCCTCGCGCAGTGACAGCGAAGCATCGATCCGCGGCTCTGCCGCCCCGGCCGTCGCCGCCTCGACCGGGAACAGGCGCAGCTCCCCCACGCGGGTCAATGACAGGAGCTTCAGGGCGCGGTCGGAGACGCCGGTCATGCGTGCCACGAACGGATCGGCCGGGTGGGTCAGCAGCATCGCCGGCGTGTCGTACTGCAGCAGCCGTCCCTCGCTCATGACCGCGACCCGTGAGCCCAGCCTGAAGGCCTCGTCAATGTCGTGGGTGACCAGCACCACCGTGGTGCCGAAGCGTCGCTGGATGGCGAGCAGGTCCTCCTGGGCCTTGGCGCGGATGATGGGATCGAGCGCGCCGAAGGGCTCGTCCATGAGCAGCACCGCCGGCTCTGCCGCGAGCGCGCGGGCCACCCCGACCCTCTGCTGCTGCCCGCCCGACAACTGGTGCGGGTAAGCCGCGCCATACTGCGCCGGATCGAGCTGGAAGACGGTCAGCAGCTCCCGCACCCGCGTCTCGATGCGCTCAGGCGCCCAGCCGAGCAGGCGCGGCACGGTGGCGATGTTCTGCGCCACCGTGCGATGGGGAAAAAGGCCGTGCCCCTGGATCACGTAGCCGATGCGCCGGCGCAGCAGGTGCGGCGGTTCCGCGGCGGTGTCGCGCCCGTCGATCAGGATGCGGCCGGCGGAGGGCTCCACCAGCCGATTGATCATGCGCAGCAGGGTCGACTTGCCCGAGCCGGAGGTGCCGACAATGGCGGTCATCGAGCCGCGCGCCATGTCCATCGACACGTCCGCCACCACTGTGCGCTCACCGTAGCGGCGTACCAGGTGCTCCACCTGGATCATGGCGCGGCCCCCCGGCGCAGTGTTTCGATGAGGGCGTCCAGCAACAGCGCCGCCGCGAACGCCAGTGCCACGATGGGAATCGCGCCCAGCAGCACCAGGTCGATCGCGGTCTGTCCGATCCCCTGGAACACGAAGCTGCCCAGCCCGCCGCCCCCGATCAGGGCGGCGATGGTGACCAGGCCAATGTTCTGCACCAGCGCCACCCGTACGCCCGTCAGGATCACCGGCAGTGCGAGCGGCAGCTCCACCGACATGAGCACCTGGCCGGCGGTCATGCCCATGCCGCGCGCCGCCTCCACGGCCGCGGGGGACACGCGGCGCAGGCCCGCCACGGTATTGCCCACCACCGGCAGCAGGGCGTACAGGAACAGCGCAACGGCCGCCGGCGCGGCACCGATGCCGCGCACACCCAGGCGTGCTGCCAGGGGCACGGCCGCGGCCAGCAGGGCCAGCGGCGCCATCAGCATGCTGAACAGCGCAATGGCGGGAATGGTCTGGATGAGGTTCAGCACCGATAACACCGCACTGCGCAAGCGCGGCACACGATGACACAGTACGCCCACGGGCAGGCCGACCAGCACCGCGGCGGTCAGCGAACCCAGCGCCAGCCACAGGTGCCGCCGCAATTCCGAGGCGAAGCGATCCGCGTGGGCGGCATACTCGCGCATCAGCGACAGCTGATCGAAGGTCCCGTGCGCCAGCACCGCCAGCACCACCAGCACCGTGACGGCAAGCGCCAGCACGCGTACCACGGGCCGTGGCCGCATGCGCGTCACGGCGTCGGTCGCCAGCAGCGCCATGGCGATCAATGCAATCCAGAAGCCTGCGCCCGGGGCCACCCGCACCACGCGGTTGCCGGCGGGGGTGAGGACGTCGGCGCCGGCGGCCGCGACCAGCGCAATCACCACGATTCCCGCGAGCCCTGCCAGCAGCCGCAATCGGGCACCCGCGGCAAACACCGCACACAGGCCCGCGGCTGCGAGCACCAGGGCCGCGGCAGCCAGGGGCGCCGGCGCCAGCACCTGTGCCAGGTCCACGGGATCCCCGGGGACAATGCGATTGGCCTTGAACACCAGGAACGGCAGGCAGATGAGGGCCAGCGCCCCCACGGCGCACAACAGCGTGCCGAGCGGATCGACCGGGAGCCGCCGCAGGAACACGCGCACCGCGGCAGTGGTGCTCACGGCCGCCCGCCCAGGGACTTCAGGTAGTCCGCCGCCACTACCGCGGGCGCCTCGCCGTCGACCTGCACGCGCGCGTTGAGCCGGCGCAGGCGCTCCTCGGTCAGGCTCAACATCAGGGGCTTCACCAGCGTAGCGATGTCCGGGTAGCGGGCCAGCACCACCGCGCGGATGATGGGCACGGGGGCGTAGACCGGCTGGTCGTGGCGATCGTCGCGCAGCACGCGCAGGTGCGCCGCCACCACGCCGCCGTCGGTCGCGTAGACCATCGCCGTGTTGGTGCCGTTGGTGCCGGCGGCCGCCGCGCGGATGGTGGCCGAGGTCTCACCGCCCGCCAGCACGATCATCTGCGCGGAAGTCAGCCGGAAGCCGTAGGTCTTCTGCAGTGACTGCAGGGTGCCGGCGTTGGCGAACTCCGCCGAGCACGCCAGCATCACCTTGCCGCCGCCGTCGACCCAGCGCGCGAAGTCGCTCATGGTCGTCAGGGAGCGCGCGCGCGCCAGGTCTTCGCGTACCGCCAGCGCCCAGGTGTTGTTGGCGCTGGCCGGCGTCAGCCACACGATCCGGTTGGCTGCGTAGTCCAGGCGTGCCCCGAGTTCGTAACCGCGCTGCGCGTCCTTCCACACCGGGTCGCCGGCGCGGTTGAAGAAGAAGCCGGCGTTGCCCGTGTACTCCACGTACAGGTCGATTTCGCCCGCCAGCAGCGCCTTGCGCACCACCGGCGTGGTGCCCAGGCTCATGCGGTCTACAGTGGCGATGCCGTGCCCCCGCAGCAGCAGTCGCAACATCTCGCCCAGCAGCGTCGCCTCGCTGTCGAGCTTGGAGG
Organism: Pseudomonadota bacterium; assembly: GCA_018241445.1. Taxonomy (GTDB): domain Bacteria; phylum Pseudomonadota; class Gammaproteobacteria; order Steroidobacterales; family Steroidobacteraceae; genus 13-2-20CM-66-19. The sequence goes on along the minus strand of JAFEDT010000003.1, from coordinate 200,154 downwards.
ACACCACCACTGGCGGGGCCGCCCGGGCGGCCGCCATCGCCAACACCAGCGCCACGCAGCACAGCGTACGAACGATCCGGGTCACGCTGTGACCGGGATCGTGGCAGGGTGGCCGGGTTCAAGCCGCGTCGGAGTCATTCAAGGTCGTTTCTGCCGCGGTGTCGGTGACACTGTATCATCGGCTCCCTTCGATGCCACGTCCCGCCGCACCCGCTGCCCGCAAATCCCGCGCCACACGGCCACCGCGCTATTCACTGGCGCGCCTGCTGTGTGAGGGCCTCACGGGCCAGCGCGGCTGGCCGCGCGCCTGGCGGCGGGCTGAACCCAGGTCCGGCTATCGCGTGGTGATCGTCGGTGGCGGCGGCCACGGGCTCGCCACCGCTTATTACCTGGCGGCACACCACGGTATCAGCGACGTGGCGGTCCTGGAGCGTGGCCCCATCGGGCTGGGCAACGTCGGACGCAACACGACCATCGTGCGTTCCAACTATTTTCACCCCGACAACATCCGCTTCTACGACCTGTCGCTGCGCCTGTGGGAGGGCCTGGAGCGCGAGCTGAACTTCAACGCCATGGTCAGCCAGCGCGGCACACTCAATCTCTTCCATACCGAGGCGCAGCGTGACCTGTTCACCCGCCGCGCCAACCTGATGCGGCTGCTGGGCGCGGATGCGCAGAGCCTCGACCGCGAGCAGGTGCGGCGGCGGGTGCCCCTCGTTGACCTGGACAACGGGCGCTACCCGGTGCTGGGCGGATTCCTGCAACCCCGGGGAGGCACGGTCCGCCACGACGCGGTCGCCTGGGGCTACGCGCGCGGCGCATCGGCCGCCGGCGTCGACATCGTCGAGCACTGCGAGGTCACCGGCATTGCCTGCGCCGGTGGCCGGGTGACTGGCGTGCACACCCGCCATGGCCTGATCGGCGCCGACGTGGTGTGCCTGGCGGTAGCGGGTCATTCCTCGCACCTGGCGGCCATGGCCGGCCTGCGGCTGCCGATCGAGACGCACCTGCTGCAGGCCTTCGTCAGTGAGGCGGTCAAGCCGCTGATCGACGTGGTGCTGACCTATGGAGCCGGGCACTTCTACGTCAGCCAGTCAGACAAAGGCGGGCTGGTCTTCGGCGGCGGCATCGACGGCTACAACAACTACGGGCAACGCGGCACCCTGCCGATGGCGGAGGAAGTGGCCGCCGCCGCCGTCACGTTGCTGCCGGGACTGGCGCGGCTGAAAGTGCTGCGGCAGTGGGGCGGCGTCATGGACATGAGCATGGACGGCTCGCCGATCATCTCCACCACCGCCCTTGCCGGGCTGGTTCTCAACGGTGGCTGGTGCTACGGCGGCTTCAAGGCGATTCCGGCCGGCGGACTGACCACCGCGCACCTCATCGCGCACGGCTCGCCGCATCCGCTGGCGGCGCACCTGTCGCTCACGCGCTTCGTCACGGGCCGCATCGTCGATGAGCGCGGCATCGGCCCCTATCCTTACGCGCACTGAAGCGATGCTGCGCATCCCCTGTCCCTGGTGCGGCCCGCGCGACGAGAGCGAGTTCCGCTATCGTGGCGATGCCTCGGTGGTGCGTCCCGCCGCGCAGGCTGCCACCGCGGACTTCATCGACTACGTCTACCAGCGCGACAACCCGCGGGGCTGGCATTGCGAGTGGTGGCTGCACACCGGTGGTTGTCGGCAGTTGCTGCGGGTGGAGCGGCACACGCTGACCGACGAGATCCGCACCGTTACCGCCGCCCGGGACCTCACGCCATGAGTGTCAAATCGCTGCGGGTGGGCCCCGGACTGCTGGGTGATCCTGCCCGGCCCCTGCGCTTCACGTTCGATGGCCGCCGCTACACCGGTATTGCCGGCGACACGCTGGCCGCGGCGCTGCTCGCCAACGGCGTGCGCCTCACCGGGCGCAGCTTCAAGTACCACCGCCCGCGCGGCATCCACGGGGCAGTAGCGGCCGAGCCCTGCGCGCTGGTCGATGTCAGCGGGCCGCTGGGGCGCGAACCCAACGTGCCCGCGACCGCCCTGCCCCTGTATGAAGGACTGACCGCGCATAGCCAGAACCGCTGGCCCGCGCTGCGCTTCGACGTGGGACGCGTCAACGACGCGTTGGCGCGCTTCCTGCCCGCCGGCTTCTATTACAAGACTTTCATGGCCCCTGCATGGGCCTGGGAACGCCTTTATGAGCCGCTGATCCGCCGCGCCGCAGGCCTCGGCCGGCTGCAGGCCGCGAACCATGCTCACGGCACCCCGGGAGAAACCGTACACGATCACGCCGACGTGCTGGTGGTCGGTGCCGGGGCCGCGGGTCTTGCGGCCGCGGCGGCCCTGGGCGCCACCGGGCTGAAGGTACTGCTGGCGGAGCAGGACGACGTCGCCGGCGGCGGCACGCTGCTGCAACCCGGCTGGGCTGCCTGGCGCCGCGGCATGCTGCGCCAGCTCGAGGATCTCCCCACGCTGACCCTGCTCACGCGTACGGCCGTCGTCGGGGCCTATGGCCAGGGTGTATACGCGGTGCTGCAGGATTTGCGGCCGGCCGGCAGTGCCGGCGCGGGTCCGCGTGAGCGGCTGTGGATCATCCGCGCACGGCGCGTGGTGCTGGCGACTGGCGCCGCCGAGCGGCTGATCGCCTTTCCCTGCAACGACCGGCCCGGCTGCATGCTTGCGGGCGCGGCGCACAGCTACCTGCGGCGCCATGGAGTGCGGGTCGGCACGCGGATCGTGCTGTTCACCAACAATGACGAGGCCTATGGCAGCGCACTGGCGCTGAGCGAGGCAGGCGCACAGTGCCAGGTGATCGATCCGCGGCCGCAGTCTGTCGCAGGCGCTCGCGCGCAAGCGCGCGGCATCGAGGTGCGCAACGCCACCCAGGTCATCGACACCGCCGGCGGCGCCCGGCTGCGCCAGGTACGGGTGCACACCGGCACGCGGCGCGCAATCCTGGCGGCCGATACGCTGCTGGTATCCGGCGGCTACACCCCCAACACCGGGCTCGCCGCACAGCTGGGCGCCGCCCCGCAGTGGCGCGATGACATCGCGGGATTCGCCTGCGATCTGCCCGAACACATCGGCCGGTGCGCCGGCGCCAGCCGTGGACTGAGCGGGCTTGCGGCCGCGGCGGCCGATGGCGAACGGGCCGCGGGCGAACTCCTCGTTTCCCTCGGTGTCAGTCCTGCGGCCCGCCCGCCGCTTGCCGCTCCTCCGGCAGATCCGCCCGCCACACCGCTGCAGCCGCTGTGGGAAGTGCCTGACAGAGGCGGCGGCCGCAAGTCCTTCGTCGATCTGCAGAACGACGTCACCGCGGCCGACATCCGCCTGGCCTGCCGCGAGGGATACGAGCACATCGAACACGCCAAACGCTACACCACGCTGGGCATGGCGACCGACCAGGGGCACAGCGGCGGCCTGGTGGGCGCCGCGATCCTGGCGCAGGCACGCGGCGTGCCGCTGGCACAGGTGGGGGTTTCGCGGCCGCGTCCCTACAGCCGGCCGGTGCCCTTCGCCGCGCTGGCGGGCGCGGAAGTGGGCGCGCACTTCAAGCCCAGGCGGCGCGTTGCGCTGCACGACTGGCACCAGCGCGCCGGTGCGACCTTCGTCAACACCGGACTGTGGCTGCGTCCCCTGGTTTACGGCCCGGGCGGCTGGGACCCGGTGCTCGAGGAAGCGCGGCGTGTGCGGCGCGCTGTCGGCCTTACCGACGTCTCGACGCTGGGCAAGATCGACGTCCAGGGCCCCGACGCGGCGCGTTTCCTCGATTTCATCTACGCCAACACCCTGTCCACGCTGCCGGTGGGCCGCTGCCGCTATGGACTGATGCTGCGCGAGGACGGCATGCTGTTCGACGACGGCACCGTGGCGCGCCTGGGCGAGGGACGCTTCCTGTTGACTACCACCACCGCGAACGCGGCCGCCGTGCTGGAGCACATGGAGTTCCATCTGCAGGCCGCCTGCCATGGTATGCGCCTGGTCCTGAGCGACGTCGCCGACCAATGGGCGCAGTTCGCGCTCGCCGGCCCACTGGCCCGGCAGGTGCTCGCCGCCGTTGCCGGGGACATGGATGTTTCCAACAGCGCATTGCCGTTCATGGCGGCCGCGGCCACGCGGCTGGCGGGGGTGGCGGGCCGGCTGTTCCGCATCTCCTTCTCCGGGGAGCTCGCCTACGAGATTGCGGTACCGGCGCACGAGGCAGTGCCGGTATGGGAGGCACTGCTTCAGGCCGGTCAGCCGCACGGGATCCGCCCCTACGGCCTGGATGCACTCAACACGCTGCGCATCGAGAAGGGGCATGTCACCACGGCGGAACTGAACGGCAACACGCACCCCGCAGACCTGGGGCTCGGGCGCCTGGTGAAGAAGAACGGCGATTTCATCGGGCGGGCCCTGCTGCAGCGTCCCGGCCTGCAGGACGATCGCCGGCTGCAGCTGGTGGGACTGCGGCCCGTGGCCGCGGACGCACGCCTGCGCAACGGCAGCCAGCTGGTGCGCGCCGGTGCGCCTGCCGACAGCGAAGGCTTCATTACCTCCAGCACGCCCTCAACCGAGTTGCCGGGTTGGGTCGGGCTCGGCCTGCTGCAGGCCGGGCACGCCCGCCGCGCAGAGCGACTCCTCGCGGTCTCGCCGATCCATGGCGAGAGCACGCCGGTGGAGGTGGTCAGCCCACACTTCATCGATCCGGAGAACCAGCGTGTCCGCGCCTGAGGCAACCGGAATGACGGCCGGTACGCCGGCGCCTGTCCCCTGCCGCATCACACAGCTCGCCGCCTGGCCGGGCGAGTGGCCGCTACTCGCACAACGCTGCCAGTCACGCGGACTGCGCCTGCCGGCGCAGGCGCCCGGGGCCATCGGGAGCGCGGAACACCTGGTGCTGCAGCTGCGGCCCGAACGCCTGCTGCTGCTCACCGACAGCGCCGGCAACCCTGCGCAGGAGCACACCTGGCGTGAGGACTGCGCCGACTGCGCGGCCGTGAACGACCTGTCCGGCGCCTTCAGCGTGCTGAAGCTGCCCGATCCGCCCGCGCGGGCCGTGCTGCGCCTGGGCTGCCATCTGGACCTGTCGCCCGCGGTTTTCCCGCAGGGCTCGGCGGCCATCACACCGCTCGCGCAGGTGACCATAGCCGTCGCGGCGCTGCCCGGCGAACTGCTGCTGCTGGTGCCGTCGACTTTCACCCAACACCTGCAGGAATGGTGCGCGGCAGCCGCGGCCGGTCTCGCACGGGATCAGCAAACCCAGGGGAACACATGAAATCTTCGGCACGGGCGGTGGTGATCGGCGGCGGTGTCGTGGGCGCCAGCGTCCTGTATCACCTGGCGAAGATCGGCTGGACCGACGTGGTGCTGCTTGAAAAAAGCGAGCTGACCTCCGGCTCCACCTGGCACGCCGCCGGCGGCATGCACACCTTCAACGGCGAGGCCAACATCTCGCGCCTGCAGAAGTACACCATCGACCTGTATCGCGAGATCGAGGCCCTGTCGGGCCAGTCCTGCGGCCTGCATCCCAACGGCGGCCTGATGCTGGCGGCCACCCCCGGGGAGCTGGACAGCCTGCGGCTGATCTGCTCGCGCGCCCGCTACCTGGGTATGCAGACCGAGATGATCTCGCTCGCGGAGGCGCTCGAATACAACCCGCTCATCGATCCGGTGCATTTCATCGGCGCCCTGTGGCGCGCCGACGGCGGCCACTGCGACCCCTCGGGGACCACCAATGCCTACGTCAAGGCGGCGCGCAGCCTGGGCGCGCAGGTAGAGCGCTTCACGCGCGTGCAGTCGCTGGCGCAACGCCGCGATGGCTCCTGGGACGTGCACACCGACAAGGGCAGTATCCACGCCGGCAACGTGGTCAACTGCGCCGGCCTGTGGGCCCGCGAGGTGGGCCACATGGTGGGCATCGAACTGCCGGTGCTGGCCATGGAGCATCACTACCTGCTCACGGAGGACATTCCGGAACTGCAGGGGCGCGAGCGCGAGATCGTCAATACCACCGACTATGCCGGCGAGATCTACATGCGGCAGGAGCGGCGCGGCGCGCTGATCGGCACTTACGAGCCGCACGGCGTGGTGTGGTCGCCGCTGTCGACCCCGGATGATTTCTCCATGCAGCTGCTGCCGGAGGACACCGAGCGGCTGGCGCCCTACTTCGAAGTCGGCTTCCGTCACTTTCCGGCGCTGGGCCGCGTCGGCATCCGCAAGGCGGTCAACGGTCCCTTCACCTTCGCCCCCGACGGCAACCCGCTGGTGGGACCGGTGCGCGGCCTGCGCAACTACTGGGTCGCCTGCGCCGTCATGGCCGGCTTCAGCCAGGGCGGCGGCATCGGCCTGGTGCTGTCGCGATGGATGGCGCACGGTGATCCCGGCCAGGACATCCTGTCCATGGACGTGGCGCGCTTCGGCGCTTTCGCCACGCCGAAGTACACCTCCATCAAGGTGCCGGAAAACTATTCGCGCCGCTTCCGGCTCGCTTATCCCAACGAGGAGCTGCCAGCCGCACGCCCGCTGCGCCGCTCTCCCGTGCACGACGCACTGCTGCGCGCCGGCGCGGTCATGGGCGCCAACTTCGGCCTGGAAAACGCCCTGTGGTACGCCCCGCCCGGCGTCGCGCCGCGCGAGACACCCACTTATCGCCGCTCCGAGGCCTTCCCGGTGGTGGGCGAGGAATGCCGCGCGGTGCGCCGCGCCGTGGGCCTCTACGAGACCACCAACTACGGCAAGTACGAGGTCACCGGCCGTGGGGCGCGCGCCTGGCTGGATCGCGTGTTCGCGAGCCGCATACCGCGTCCCGGCCGCATGGGGCTGGCGCCGATGCTCAATGCCGCGGGCCGGCTCGTGGGCGACCTGTCGCTCGTGTGCCTGGCGCAGGACCGCTACCTGGTCTTCGGCTCGGGGTTCGCCGAAGAGTTCCACCTGCGCTGGTTCTGGGGCGCCGAGCCACCCGCTGACGTGTCGGTGCGTTCGGCCGCCTCCACCCTCGCCGGCTTTTCCGTCGCCGGCCCACGCGCCCGCGAGCTGTTGCAGAAACTGGTGCGCGTGGATCTCTCGAGCGCCGCATTCCGCCTGTTCCAGGCGTGTGAGACCGCAGTTGGTTTCGCGCCCGCGGTGCTGACGCGCGCGGGCTTCACCGGCGAACTGGGCTACGAGATCTGGACCACGCCGGATTACTTCGCGACGCTCTACGACGATCTGCTCGATGCGGGTGCGCCGCTCGGCCTGACGCACTTTGGCGGACGCGCGCTTTCCTCGTTGCGCCTGGAGAAAGGCTACGGCTCCTTCAACAAGGATTTCCGGCCCGACTACACGCCGGGTGAGACCGGCCTCGACCGCTTTGTCGACTTCGACAAGGCGGATTTCACGGGGCGCGAGGCCGCGCTCACCGAGCGTACCGCCGGTGCGCGACGGCGCTTCGTCATCATGGAGATCGCCGACACCGACGTTGACGTCGTCGGCTACGAATCGATCCTGAAAGACGGCGAGGCCGTGGGCTATGTCACCTCGGGCGCCTACGGCCACTGCATCGGGCGCAGCCTGGCCGCCGGCTACGTGCCGCGCGTCCTGGCCCATGACGGCGCGCAGTTCACTGTCGATGTGCTGGGAGAGATGCGCACCGCGACCGTGCGCCTTGCCCCGCTCATCGACCCGCAAGGCACACGACTGCGTTCCTGAGGGTGCCTCAGAAGGCCTTGAGGGTGCCGCCGCGCGCCTCAGGACCGAAGCGCACCGCGACCGCGATGACCACGGCCACGACGGCCGTCACCGTCGCCATTGCCGCGCCGATACCGCCGTCGAGTTGGCCGGCGAGCGCGAGCTGCAGCGGCAGGTTGACCGAGGCCAGCAGGTTGCCGAGCTGGTAGACGAAACCGGGGAAGGTGCCGCGCGCCTCGGCCGGCGACATCTCGTTCAGGTGCGCGGGAATCACCCCCCAGGCGCCCTGCACCAGGAACTGGATGCCAAAGGCGCCCACTGCCAGCCACAGCGGACTGCCCGCCAGGGCCCACAACGGGATGATCGGCAGGGTCAACAGGGCCGCGATCGTGATGGCGCGGCGCCGGCCGATGCGCTCGGACAGGGATCCGAAGAAAATCCCGCCCAGCATGGCGCCGATGTTGTAGATCACCGCGATGACACTGACGTGCTGCGGTGACAGGTGGTGCTGATCCTTGAGAAAGGTGGGATAGGCGTCCTGGGTGCCGTGGCTGTAGAAGTTGAAGGCCGCCATCAGCACCACCGCGTACAGCCCCAGCTTCCAGTGCCGCCGCAGGACATTGACGGTATCGCCGCCGCTCGAGACGCGGGGCTGCCAGCCGGGAGATTCCGGGACATGGCGGCGGATGTACAGCACCAGCAGGGCCGGCAGGGCCCCCACCATGAACATGCCGCGCCAGCCGATGTGTGTGAACAACAGTCCATACAGGATCGAGGCCAGCAGGTAGCCGGCCGGGTAGCCGGCCTGCAGCAGCCCGGAAACGAAACCGCGCGAATGCGGCGGCACGGACTCCATGGTCAGGGATGCGCCGACTCCCCACTCCCCGCCCATCGCGACGCCGAACAGCGTGCGCAGCACCAGCAGCACCGTCAGTGTCGGCGCGAAGCCGCTGGAAAATCCCAGGATGGAGTACAACAGGACGTCGAGCATCAGCACCCGCCGCCTGCCGTAACGGTCGGCAGCCCGCCCGAAGAGAAACGCCCCTACCGGACGCGCAGCCAGGGTCAGCATGGTGGCGAGCGCCACGTGCTCGCGCGGCACGTTGAAATCGCGCGCGATGTCCGTGAGCACGAACACCAGCAGGAAGTAATCGAATGCATCCAGCGCCCAGCCGAGGAAGCTGGCCGCCACCACGTGCCTGTGCTGCGGCGTCCAGCCGCTCATTGCCCCGATCCGCAATTGACACCTGTGAGAGAATCCGCCCATGAGGGGACGAGTCGCCATCATAACCGGGGCCTTCGGCGCCCTGGGTAGCGCGGTTGCACGTGCGTTCCTCGACCAGCAATGGAACGTCGGCCTGGTTGATGCCGCAAAGCAGCCCGCGCCGGCGCTGGCGCAGGAGTTGGCCCGGCCGCAGGCGCTGCTGTGCGGCGGCGTCGATCTCACCGAGATCACGGCGACCCGCGCGGCCTTCGAGGCCGTGGCCGCACGCTTCGGCCGCCTGGACGCGCTCATCAACATCGCCGGCGGCTTCCGCTGGCAGACAGTGGCCGACGGCGATCCTGGGGCCTGGGACCAGCTCTATGCCATGAACCTCAAGACCGCCGTGGTGGCCTGCAAGATGGCGCTGCCGCACCTGATCGCCGCCGGGTCCGGCCACATCGTCAACATCGGGGCCAATGCGGCCGCCCGCGCCGCGGCCGGCATGGGCGCCTACGCCGCCTCCAAGGCGGGCGTGCAGCGGCTGACCGAGAGCCTGGCCCAGGAACTGAAGGACCGGGGCATCACCGTCAACGCCATCCTGCCCGGGACGATCGATACTGCGCAGAACCGCCGCGACATGCCCGACGCCGACACCCGAACCTGGGTCACACCACAGGCCATTGCCGGGGTCATCCTGTTCCTGGTATCGCCCGCGGCCGCCGCGATCACCGGTGCAGCCATACCGGTCACGGGTCGCGGCTGAGTGTCGGGCGCCCCTGAACGCGCCGCCGTCGCGGCCGGCACGCGCGCAGTGCTGTTCGACCTGGACGGCACGCTGCTGGACACCGCGTGCGACATCACGGATGCGCTGAATCGCGTGCGGCAGGAACAGGGTTGTCCACCCCTGCCGTACGAGCAGGCGAACTGCTGGGTGTCACGCGGGGCGCTGGCGATGACACGCCTGGGTTTTCCCGAGGCCGAGGGGGAGCAGTTCGAGGCGCTGCGCCAGCGCGTGCTGCAACACTACCGGCGCGCCCTGGTCGTCAAGACCCGGCCCTACGAGGGTGTTGAAGATGCACTGCAGGACCTGGACCGGCGCGCCATCCCCTGGGGCATCGTGACCAACAAGGCGGGCTGGCTCACCGAGCCGCTGCTGGCGCATTTTTCCTGGTCACGGGGAAGGTTTCTGGTGTGCGGGGACACGCTGCCGCACCGCAAGCCCCATCCGCAGCCGCTGCTGCACGCGGCGCGCGCCCTGGCCGTGGCGCCCGCGCAGTGCCTGTATGTTGGCGATGCTGAGGGCGACGTGCTCGCAGCCCGCGCCGCCGGCATGCCGGTGTACGTGGCACGTTTCGGCTACGTGCCGCCAGGCGAGCAGCCGGAGAGCTGGCCGGCGGATGGCTGGCTGCAGACACCGGCCGACATGGTGCGCCTGCTCGGCTCGATCGCGCGCCAGCTCTGAGTGTCGCCGGGCCCCCGCTACCGCGCTGTCAGGGCGCGCTATTTCGCTTCGGGGGCATCCAGCGGGTAGTACACCGACAGCGGCTCGCGCTTGACGTCGAGCTCCATCAGGTCCTCGTCCCAGTGATTCACCGTCAGGGCCCAGCGCTGGCGCTCACCCTTCACGTAGTCCTCCACGTTGGGAAACAGCTTGCGGATCAGCTGCCCACGGGTCAGCCCCAGCTTGGGTGTCCTGGCTTCAGGGGGTGACACATTGATGATCACGAAATCCCACGGCATGCCCGGCGCGTGGCTCCTGGGCGCATACAGGGTGCTGCTGATCGTGACCCCGTGCTGGATCTGGTAGTCCATGATCGGCCGGTGATACTTCTTGTAGAGCGCCAGCCATTCGTCCTGACGCCCCGGGGGCGCCTTGTAGTAGTCGATACTGACCCGGTTGCCGCCAATGTCGCGCCCCGCCATGGCCTGCGCGTACACGCGCCCGGTCCCGACGGCCAGCCCGGCCAATACCACCGCGGCAACCGCCACCACGGCACCGCCCACGCCCAGGTTCAACTTGAAATTCATTTCACAACTCCGGTTTATCGCGGCGCAACCCGTTGGACTCCCCGCGCCTGCGGATCGCCTCCAAGTAAGACGTCTGACATCTGCCGATCGCCACTTTCCTCTCCATCCGCTCAGCAAGATCGCTGAACTCACCGACTTGAATGGGGTTGCCCTCCCTGTGCGGCCTGCGAATCGGCATTGCCGCCGTGTTAATCTCGCAGCCCGTGGACGACATCGCGAAATCCGTGGCACTGGGCGAAGGCGCGCCCGCAATGGTGCAACACGACGCCGGCATGGACGTGCTGTACGCGCGCCACTGGAGCGAGCTGTGCCATTACATCAGGAGCCGCTTTGGCCCCGGACCGCCTGATCCGGAGGATGTTGCACAGGACGCGTTCACGCGTTTCATGGCCATCGATGACCGCAAGGCCATAGATAACCCGCGCGCCTATCTGTTCCGCACCGCCCACAATGTCCTGGTCGACGAACACCGGCGGCTGGCCCTGCGCGGCGCCAGCCCGACCGACGCCGAGGTGCGGCCGGAAAGTGACGACCGGACGCCCGAACGCGTCTTAGATGGGCAGGAGCGGCTGGCGATACTGACGCGGTCGCTGCGGGCGATGCCGGCTGCGCGGCGGCGCTCATTCCTGCTCAATCGGCTGCAGGGCCTGTCCTGTGCGGCCATTGCGCGGATGACCGGCTACTCCGACTCGGCGGTCAAGAAGCACATCGATCTGGCGCTCAGGGATATTGAGGCCTCGCTGTCGGAGGAGGAACGGATTCCATCGGGTGATGCAGTATGACGACGATGAGCACAGAAGCGGAGATCAAAGCGGCGGCGCGCAGCTGGTTGTTGCGCCTGTCGCTCGACTCGCCGTCGCAGCAGGAGCAGGCCGACTGCGCCGCCTGGTGCGCGCAGGATCCGCGCCACGCGGCAGCCTACCGGCGCATTGAATCCATCTGGCACGACGCCGCCTCCCTCAAAGAACTGGCGCCGCTGGCCTGGATCCCGCCAACGCGTGATCCCTGGTGGCGGCGACTGCGGGCGAGTCTCGTGGTTCACCCGCTGCGCTGGGGTGCAACCGTGGGCCTGACGGCCGCGCTGACCGTCCTCGGGTTGTGGCTGGCGCTGGCCCCGGCGCAATACACCACCGGCATCGCCGAGGTGCGCAACATCCGTCTGTCGGACGGGAGTGATGTCACCATGGGCGCTCACTCCGCGCTGGCGGTCGCCTTTCGCCCGCATGAACGGCGCGTCACCCTCAGCCGCGGTGTCGCGTTCTTCTCGGTCGCAAAGAACCCATCTCGCCCCTTCATCGTGAGCGTCGGTGACAAGGAAGTCCGCGTCGTGGGCACAAAGTTCGAGATCCGGCGCTACCCCGAGAGCGTGCGGGTCGCCGTGGTGGAAGGGACCGTCGAAGTGCGGCAGGTTCCGGAACACTCCGACGGGACGGCCGGCGACGCCCGTGCGGTGCGCCCGGGACACCACGTTGAATCGACGGCAACAGTGACGATGCGCGACGGCGCAGCCATCACCCCGACTGTGCTGACGCCGGACGATTCGGGCAGTGAGCGCATCCTGACGCCCGGGCAGGAAGTCATCACAGGACTCACCGGGGTGATTCCACCGCCGCAGGTGATGCCGGGCGGCCAGCCCGCGGCCTGGCGCTATGGGCGGCTGGTCTATGTCGATACGCCGCTCAAGGACGTCATTGCGGACGCCAACCGCTACTCACGCGAACCGATCCGGATCACGGATCCGGCCGTGGCGAACATGCGCGTGTCGGTCACCTATCCCAGCGACCGGATCGAGGAGATGCTGTCCGCCCTGTCCCGCACCCTGTCGCTCGATATCGAGCGCAACGGCACCGGGGACATCAACCTGAAGGCGCGCGGCCCGGGCGACTGATTCAAGCACCGCTGTCGATCGCGCCCTCCGGAGTGCCGCGCCCCAGCACGTCCGGCAGGGGCTTGCCCTCGGCGGCGAACGCGAGGGACACCGAGTTCAGGCAGTGCCGCTCGCCGGTGGGTGGCGGTCCGTCCGGGAAGACGTGACCCAGGTGGCTGCCGCAGCGGGCACAGACCTCTTCCACCCGCACCATGCCATAGCTCGTGTCGCGTACCCGCCGGATGTGCGACGGCGCATAGGGTTCGAAGAAGCTCGGCCAGCCGGTGCCGGAATCGAACTTCGCGCCGGAGCGGAACAGCGGCAGGCCGCAGAAGCGGCAGGTGTAAATGCCATCCTGGTGATTGTCGAGGAAGACGCCGCAGAAAGCGGCTTCCGTGCCGTGCTCCAGCAGTACGCGCCGCTCATCCGCCGTGAGCGTGGCCGTGATCTGGCGGCGCTGGGCGTCGGTTGGCGGCCGCAGGTCGAACTGGCTCATCTGTGCCTCTCCCCGGTTACCTCTACATGGTACACCCGCCAAACCAACCGCCACGGGAGTTGTCATGTCCAGGCCATGGCCCCGGTTGAGCCCAGTGACCGGCAATCGCGTCAGCCCGGCACAGCTACCGTATCGCCGAATGCGGTTGCTTTGACATCCTCGTTTTTCACCCCGCTCCATTGGGTCGCTCTCAGCAAGGCCAGGAATGCGGCCCTGTCGCTTACTGTTCCGTCGGTCCCGGTGTAGATGAAATTGTCAGCCAGCAGCGGGGCCACCAATGCGACATCATTCGTTTCTTCGGACTTAGCCCATTGCCCCTCCAGCATCAAAACAGCTTTCTCTGTTGCGCCACCGCTTTGTTGCGCCGGGACAGTGCTGCGGCCTTGACGGGGCTCTGCTGACTTGAGCGCGCGCTGCTGGTGAGTTGCTGCAACTGCGGCAGCGTGAGCGCCGAGTGGACCAGCTGGCGGCCGACCAGGAAGCCGGGAGTGCCCTTGAGCCCGAGTACCTGGGCCTCGGCGGCATCTCGGGCCAGGATGGCATCGATTTCCGAGGCGTGCTCCCGCCTGTCGGCGTCCAGACGCACCAAATTCACCCCGATGCTTTTGAGTAGGGAATCAACCTGGGAACGATTGTCCAACTCCGCTGGCGCGCCGATCAGGGCCTCGTGCGCGGCCAGAAACTTCCCCTGCCAGTTGGCCGCGAGCGCAGAGCGGGCCGCATACTCGGAAACCTCCCCGAAGATCGGCCACTCCTTATAAAGGATTCGCACCCGTTGATCGGTCCGCAGCAGCTTCTGCAGCTCAGGCGCCGATTTCTTGCAGTACGGACAGTTGTAGTCAAGAAATTCAACGATGGTCACATCGCCATCCGCAGCACCGGCAACGGGCCCTGGCGCGCCCGAGGCGATCGCCGCCACGATCTGCGGCGCGACCAGCCGCTCCGACTGCGCTACCAGCGGACTTCCCGCTACGAGTCCCAGGGCGCAAAGCGCCGCCACCCACCGGGTGACCGACCGCCTCCCTCCGGCGAGCGCCGGCTCCTGCGTCCGGCCCCGGTCACCTGCCTGCCCTGCCACTGCGGCACGCAGCGACCCCCGCCGACTCCCCCCATCAACGCAGCGCATGAGTGCCGACTCCAAGGAAGGACCCCTGGCTGGTGGGCTGGACAAGCACGGCGATGTCGGTGGCGTCGGCCGGCAGCGATTGAAGCGCCACGCGGAAGGTCTGCTCCCCGCCCTGCCACAATCCGAGCCTGCGAATGTCCCGCACGATATTGAACTCTTCGAGGATCCGCCCGGCATTCTCGCCCCGCCCAATGCGGGAGACCGCGTGCCGCAGGTAACCCACCAACATCACGTTGCACGGTCCTAACGAGGCCGATGAACCCACGTCGATCTGAACCTCCGCGTCTCGCACCCCAATCTTCACTGGAACGCCCGGGCGATGCTGCTTCAGGGCCCGCTCAATCGCTCCATCATCCGCACGGAAGCCGTCCTCGCGACCATCGACGACCAGTTGCGGTGTGTATACCGACGACCGATGCATGTTTCGCACATAGGCGCTTTGCCGCGTGGAGGCTTGCGGCAGTTCAAAACGATCTCGCCAACCCAGCTCATCCCAGTAATCCACGTGAAAGGAAAGCGCCAGAACGTCGGAGCGACGGCTCAGCCGGCCCAGGTACGCATCGGCCGGAGGACAGGAGCTGCACCCCTGGGAGGTGAACAATTCGACAACGACGGGGCGCTCTTGCGCGCTCACGCCCAAGGCGAGGCAGCAAAGTGTGCTCGCGGCAGTAACAAGCCCAAGTGAACGCGACATGGCGATACCCCCGGCGGTCAGTAATGAGTAAGACCGGGCGGCCAGCCCGGATATCGCATTCCCAGCTCACTTGAACCGGTCGCAATGCCGGTCACGATGCAGAAGCATCGCGGCAAGAAGCAAGGTACCGCGCACAGTCTCGGGGGTACGTTCCCGACGGCGCCTGGATTCCCGGGGAAATTCGGGCGGTTGCGCCAACGGCTGTCAGACGTATAGGCGGAGGAAACACGCGCAGGATCGCGCGTGTTCCAGGCATCCTCCGCCAGGCGCGCTTTCAGCGTGGCGGTCCATGGTCGCCGCCTCAGGCCGCCTTGCGCGTCATGACTACCGGGAAGTCAATCTCGGTCTTCGCAACACTGTTGAGATAGTTCGTCCAGGTGTTCAGCGCTACGTGCTGGACGATCTCCACAATCTGAGCATCCGAGTAGCCTTGGGCCTTGACTCCCTGCAGGTCATCGTCGGCCAGATGCCCGCGCTGCTTGGCGACCCTTAGCGCAAAGCGCACGGCAGCGTCCGCCTTCGGATCGTTCGAGGCGCCCGCGCGGTTGGCGCTCATTTCCGCGTCGTCGAGCCTGGCGAGGTTGCGCCCCAGGTACGTGTGCGCGGACAGGCAGTAGTCACAGCCATTGAATTCGGCAATCGCCAGCGCGATCCGCTCGCGCGTTGCGGCGGGCAGCTCGCCCTTCCCAAGCGCACCCAGCAGCCCGACATAGCCCTCGAGCGCAGCCGGACTATTGGCCGCAACGCGAAACAGGTTCGGCGCCAAACCGAGTTGAGCCTCGACCGCCTGCAGCATGGCCCTCGAGGCCGCCGGGGCGCTCTCGATACTGGCTGGCGTGGAAATGCGCGACATGATTCTCTCCTGTGTGGGTCGGCCAGGATTGGCCGGTTGAACGCAAGAGTAGGGCCTCTCCATGGATGGCACTAGATGGTATATTTGAGACTTACTATTCCAATAAGTGGAAGGGCCAGATGAACCGGTTCGAGTCCATGCACGTCCTGCTGGCGGTCGTTGACGCGGGCAGCCTGTCCGAGGCGGCCCGCCGGCTCGGCATGCCGTTGGCTACCGTGAGCCGGAAAGTCGCCCAGCTGGAGGGGCAGCTCAAGGCACGGCTGCTGATCCGCTCGACGCGGCAGCTGAAGTTGACCGACGTGGGGCGCGAATACGTCGTGGCGTGTCAGAACATCCTGAATGACGTCCACGAGGCCGAACGCGCCGTGTCCGGCGAATACACGGCACCTCGCGGGGATCTGGTGATCGCCGCCCCGGTCGTGTTCGGGCGCCTGCACGTGTTGCCCACAGTCTGCGAGTTCCTGAAGGTCTACCCGGAGGTGAATGTGCGCCTCGTCCTGGGTGACCGAACGGTCAATCTGGTGGACGATCAGATTGACGCTGCGGTTCGCATCGGGGAACTACCGGACAGCAGCCTGATCACGAGCACTCTGGGCTCGATTCGCCGCATCGTGTGCGCCAGCCCCGCCTATGTGGCAGAACACGGAATCCCCCGGCACCCGCGTGACCTGTCGGTTCACCGGTGCATAACGTTCGAGTCCCTCACGGGCCCCCGCACCTGGCAGTTCAGGATCGGCGCAAGAACCGTGACTGTGCCAGTCCGGTCGCGGCTGGTTGTCACGGGAGCGGAAGCCGCCGTCGATGCGGCGATCTGTGGCCTGGGGTTGGCCTGTGTGTTGTCGTATCAGGCACAGGCCGCAATTGATGGAGGCAAACTCACCCCTGTGCTCCAGCCTTTCGAGCCCGCCCCTCTTCCCGTGAGCCTGCTCCACTCTGGGCGGGCACGGCTGCCCCTGAAGCTGCGTGCTTTGCTGGATTTTGCGGCCCCGCGCCTGCGCGCACGGCTGCAGGCTCCGGCGGGCGCGCCATTGACACCCGCGGGGGCGAAGCGTGAGCGCACACGCAGGGGGCCCCAGCATTAGCCTCGGCCGCGAGCGAAGTCGGCGCGGCTTTCGAACTGAAGACCGACGTCGCGCAGCGCGGGAAAGGCTAGGGTCGGAATCGAACCGGCGTAGACGGCTTTGCAGGCCGCTGCATGACCACTCTGCCACCTAGCCAGCGGCGCCGCTCGGACTCACCTGATCTCGCGTCGAGAACTACGCGGTAAGTTATTGAATTTGGAGCGGGAAACGAGACTCGAACTCGCGACCCCGACCTTGGCAAGGTCGTGCTCTACCAACTGAGCTATTCCCGCACCGGTATCGAACGTGCGCGGCGATTCTAGGGTTCCACGGGGCGATGTCAAGGTGGCAAGTCCGTGTTACGCCGCAGCTCCGGCCAGGCCGCCCGCAGATACGCCGCCATCGATACCAGGGTCGCCACCGCGGCAACTTCTATCAGTACCACGCCCGCTCCATAGGTCGGCAGGCCGAACAGGGGCACGCGATACAACATCAACGCCAGGCCGGTGATCTGCAGGATGGTCTTGTATTTGCCGAGCTGTGACACCGCCACCTTGCGCCGCGCGCCGATCTCGGCCATCCACTCACGCAGGGCCGAGATGGTGATTTCGCGCCCGATGATCACCACCGCGGTCAGCACGATCAGCGCGCGCGGATCCCTGCTGACCAGCAGCACCAGCGCCACGGCTACGATCAGTTTGTCCGCCACGGGATCCAGGAACGCGCCCAGGCGGGAAATCTGCCCCAGCCGCCGCGCCAGGTAGCCGTCGAGGGAATCCGTGATGCCGGCGGCCGCGAACAGCAGGCCCGCCGCAGGGTCTGCCCAGGGATAGGGCATGTAGAACAGCAGCACGATCAGCGGGATCGCGGCTATGCGGGTCCATGTCAGGGTGTTGGGCAGACTCCAGGGCATGGCATCTCGCTTGGGCTTTCAGGAACCCGGGTGCAGGTGATCATAGAGACTTCGCGCCAGCGCCGCGCCGATTCCGCTCACCTGCACGAAATCCGCGATGCCGGCGCGCATCACCCCCTGCAGGCCGCCAAAGTGTTGCAGCAGCGCCCGGCGCTTGGCGGGACCGAGCCCCGGCACCGCCTCCAGCACCGACTCGTTGTAGCGGCGCGCGCGACGCCGGCGATGCCCGGTGATCGCAAAACGGTGCGCCTCGTCGCGGATGCGCTGGATCAGCCGCGATGCCGGCCCATGGGCCTCCGGAACGATGGGCACCGGCGAGCCGTACACGAACAGCCGCTCCTGGCCGGGCTTGCGATCGGGCCCCTTGGCTACGCCGACCAGCGCCAGGTCGGCGAATCCGAGTTCCTGCAGCACTTCATGCACCTGGGCAATCTGTCCCGCACCTCCGTCGATCAGCAGCAAGTCCGGGGCCGCCGCGTCCCCGTCACGAACGTGCCGGTAGCGCCGCTGCAGCGCCTGGCGCAGCGCGCCGTAGTCATCGCCGGGGGCGACTCCTGTGATGTTGAAGCGCCGGTATTCCTTCTTCAGCGGGCCCTCCGGACCGAACACCACGCAGGACGCGACTGTCCCCTCCCCCGCGGTGTGGCTGATATCAAAACATTCCAGGCGCGCGGGTGGTTGCGGCAGGTCGAGCAGCCGCGCCAGGTCCTGGCGCATCTCTTCGAGCCCCGCGCGCTGCGCCTGGCGCATGCGCAGCGCCTGCACGGCGTTCTCACGCGCCAGCTCCGCCCAGCGCGCGCCGATGCCGCGCTGCGCATGCCGCAGGTTGACGGCGCGGCCGGCACGGCGCGCCAGCGCCTCGCCCAGCGCCGCAATGTCCGCCGGGTCCGCACCCAGCAGGACTTCCGCAGGGGGCTCGCCATCGGCGTAGTACTGCATCACGAAGGAGGCGAGCATCTCGTCCGCCTCCGCCAGCGGTGTGCGCGGAAAGAAGCTGTGCGTGCCGAGGTTGCGCCCGCCGCGCACCATCATCACGCTGACGGCATATTCCCCGCCCTCGCCAGCCACTGCGAACACATCGACGTCGCGCTCATCGCCCGCGCTCACGATCTGCTGCGCCTGCAGGTTGTTCAGCGCCGCGAGCTGGTCGCGGATCTGCGCGGCGCGTTCGAACTGCAGCGCCTGCGCGGCCTGCTCCATGCGCCGCTGCAGCTCCAGGCTGACTTCATCGCTGCGTCCCTCCAGCACCTGCACGGCCGCCGCCACGTCCTGGGCATAGGCTTCGCGCGTGATCAGGCCGACACACGGGGCGGTGCAGCGCCCGATCTGGTGCTGCAGGCAGGGCCGGCTGCGGTTGGCAAAGAAGCTGTCGCGGCAATTGCGGATGCGGAACAGCTTCTGCAGCTGATTCAGGGTATCGCGCACCGCGCCCGCGTTGGGGAAAGGCCCGAAGTAGCGCTCGCCGGCGCGGCGTGGTCCGCGGTAGAAGGCCAGGCGCGGGAACGGGTGGGCCGCCTCCAGGTGGATGAAGGGGAAGCTCTTGTCGTCGCGCAGCGTGATGTTGAAGCGCGGCCGGTGCTCCTTGATCAGGTTGTATTCCAGCAGCAGCGCCTCGGTTTCCGAGTTGGTGACCGTCACCTCGATGGCACTGATCTGCTGCACCAGCGCCTGCACCCTGGGATTGACATTGCTGGCCGCGAAATAACTGCCGACCCGGTCCCTGAGGCTGCGGGCCTTGCCGACGTACAGCAGTTCCCGCTCGCCACCGAACATCCGGTACACCCCCGGCCGGCGCGGCAGGGAGGCTACGTACTCGCGTGCATCGAACATCCTCAGGCGTCCGCACGCAGCTGGGCCGGCGGCTGCGGCAGTTGCGCCAGTGCGCAGGCGCGCGCCAGTACCTGGCGGAACATGGCGGGCGTCAGCCGCCGCGTCTGGGTGTTGTAGCGGCTGCAATGATATGAATCCAGCAGTACGCGCCCGTCCGGCAGCGCGTGCTCTTGTCCGTGCCCGAAGCGCGCCGCTGCCCGCGGCAGGCCCAGCGCCAGCAGCGCGGCATCGTGCGCGATGCGGCCCAGGGCCAACAACACCCGGGCTGAGCTCAA
The DNA here is from genome assembly GCA_018241445.1 of Pseudomonadota bacterium. GTDB lineage: Bacteria > Pseudomonadota > Gammaproteobacteria > Steroidobacterales > Steroidobacteraceae > 13-2-20CM-66-19. The sequence continues at coordinate 180,176 of JAFEDT010000003.1, read as the reverse complement.
CCGTGCCAGCTCGTAAGCCAGGTAGCCGTTGCAGGCGCGGATCTCCGCCGGCAGCGGCTTGTTCTGCGGCGGCAGGCACTTCACCGAGTTGATGATGCGGATGTGCCGCAGTTCGAGGGAATCATCGGCGCTGGTCGAGACCGGCGCGCTGGCGAGCCCCGCATCGAACAGCGACTGGTACAGCAGGATGCCGGCAAAGTCGCCGGTAAACGGCCGGCCGGTGCGGTTGGCGCCGTGCATTCCGGGCGCCAGCCCGACGATCACGATGCGAGGCTGCGCATCGCCGAAGGAAGGTACAGGTCGTGCCCAGTAGTCAGGATGCCTGGCGCGCACAGCGGACAGAAACCCGGCCAGCCGTTCGCAGCGGGTGCAGTCGGGATCGTACTGTGGACCGGGATCGGCGCCAGGCACCGCCAGCCGGGTGCCGCCAGCACCGCTACTGCGCCTCAACCCCTGCCCGGCGCGGCGCGCCGTGCGCCGCGGCGCTCCTGGCTGCGCTGGGCCACCAGCATTGCGAGCTCCAGGGCCTGCTCGTGGTTCAGCCGCGGATCGACGCTGGAGCGGTAGGCCCGCTGCAGATCCCGGTCGGTCAGACCGCGGGCGCCGCCGGTGCACTCGGTGACGTCGTCGCCGGTCAGCTCGATGTGCACCCCACCCAGGTGCGAGCCGTGCTCGGCATGGATGCGGAACGCCAGGTCAAGTTCAGTGAGGATGTTCTCGAAGCGGCGAGTCTTCAGGCCGCCACTTGTGGTCTCGGTATTGCCGTGCATCGGGTCGCACACCCACAGCACGCTCTGGCCGGTCTGCCGCACCGCTTCGATGGCCCGCGGCAGGTGCTCGGCCACGTCGCGCGCGCCGAAGCGGTGGATGAACGTCAGGCGCCCGGGCTGGTTCTGCGGATTGAGCGTGGTGACCAGGCCCTGCAGCCAGGCGGCGTCCATCGCGGAACCCACCTTCACGGCGATCGGGTTGGCGATACCGCGGAAATACTCCACGTGCGCCCCGTCCAGCGCCGCGGTACGCATGCCGATCCACGGCATATGCGTCGACAGGTTGTACCAGCGGTTCTGGCGCGGGATGAAACGGGTCTGCGCCTGCTCGTAGTGCAGGTGCAGTCCCTCGTGGCTGGCGTAGAAATCCACCAGCGTCGCCTCGTGCACCTGCCGGCCGCTCATGCCCTCGAAGAAATCGAGCGAGTCGGCGATGGCGTCGACGATGCGCTGGTAGGCATCCTTCAGCGGCGCCTGGTGCACGAAGCCCAGGTCCCAGTACTCCGGGTGATGCAGGTCGGCGAAGCCGCCCTCCACCAGGGCGCGGGCGAAGTTCAATGTCAGTGCTGCGCGCTCATAGCCGCGCAGCAATTGCTGCGGATCGGCGGCGCGCGCCGCGGCGGTGAACTCCGGCCGGTTGACCAGGTCACCGCGATAACTCGGCAGCGTCACCCCGTCGCGGGTCTCGGTGTCGGTGGAACGCGGTTTGGCGTACTGGCCAGCCATGCGTCCGATGCGAATGACCGGCTTCTTCAGTCCGTGCAGCAGCACCAGGCTCATCTGCAGCAGGATCTTCAGCCTGCGGGTGATGATGTCCGACTCGCAGTCCTCGAAGGTCTCCGCACAGTCGCCGCCCTGCAGCACAAAGGCCTCGCCGCGCTGTGCGGCGGCAAGCCGCCCCCGCAGTGCTTCGATCTCCCACGACACGACGATGGGGGGCAGGCGGGCGATCTGCGCCACCACCTTCTCCAGGGCCTGGGGGTCGGCGTACACCGGCTGCTGCTGGGCCGGCCGGGTCTGCCAGCTGGCGCTGTGCCACGAGGTGCCTTCGGGTGATCGCATGTCATTGATTCTAGCACGTTTACGCCCCACCCTACGCCGCTCGTGCGGGTGGGTGGCGCCGCGGGCCCGGCACGGGCAGAATGCGCCCCTTTTCGTGAGGGCCTTATGCACCGCGTACTCATTCTCGGCGCCGGCAAGATCGGCGCACTGATCTCCGGGCTGCTGGCCGAATCGGGCGGCTATTCTGTTCACCTGGGCGACGTCGACGGCGCGGCGGCCGAGTCGGTGGTGCGTGCGCACGGCGGCGGCAATCTCACCGCCTTCGCCCTGGATGCCGGTGACCGGCAGGCCCTGGCGAAGCACCTCAAGGCTCACCCCGTCGATGCCGTCATCTCCAGCCTGCCGTTCTACTGCAACGTCGGCGTGGCGGAGGCAGCCCGCGCAGCGCAGACCCATTACTTCGACCTGACCGAGGACGTCGAGGTGACCCGCGCAGTGCGCGCCATCGCCACCGGCGCGCAGCAGGCTTTCGTGCCGCAGTGCGGGCTCGCCCCGGGATTCATCAGCATCGCCGCCGCGGAACTGATCACCCACTTCGATGAGCTGCGCGCGGTGAAGCTGCGCGTGGGCGCCCTGCCCCAGCATCCCAACAACGTACTCAAATATTCCCTCACCTGGTCGACCGAAGGGCTCATCAACGAATACGGAAATCCCTGCCAGGCCATCAACGAGGGGCGCCTGATGGAACTGGCGCCGCTGGAAGGACTGGAGGAAATCGAGATCGACGGCACGTTGTACGAGGCATTCAACACCTCCGGCGGCCTGGGTTCCCTGGCCGAGACTCACGGCACCAGGATCGAGTCGATGAACTACAAGACCATCCGCTACCCCGGCCACTGCCAGCAGATGCGCCTGCTGATGAATGACCTGAAGCTCAACCACGACCGCGGCACGCTCAAGCGCATCCTGGAGAACGCCGTGCCCCAGACCCTGCAGGACGTGGTGATCGTGTACGCCGCCGTGACCGGCAAGCAGGACGGCCAGCTGCGCGAGGAGAACTACGTCAACAAGGTCTACCCGCAGGTGATCGCCGGGCGGCTGTGGTCGGCAATCCAGGTGACGACCGCCGCGGGCATCACTGCAGTGGTCGACCTGGTGCTGGAGCACGCCGGCCGCTACCGCGGCTTCGTGGCGCAGGAGCAGTTCCGCCTCACCGACATCCTGGCCAACCGCTTCGGACGCTACTATGCACCCGGCGGCACCAATCATGTGTCCGGCGAGGTCGTGGTCTCGGGCAAGGCCGGCCACCAGCGCCGGCAGCAGGCGGCCAACTCATGAGCACCATCGACAGCAACGCGCTGTTGCAGCGCCTGGGTCTTGCGACCGTCAACGCCGGCGCCTGGTCGGGCGCAAAGGGCTGGTCCACGGACAGCGGCGGCGCCCTGATCGACGTGCGCAACCCCGCCACGGGTGCGCTGATCGCGCAGGTGCGCGGCGCTACCGCCGCCGATTACGAGCACGTCATGACTTCGGCCGTGGCCGCGGCGGCCGCCTGGCGCAGCGTGCCGGCGCCCAAGCGCGGCGAGGTCATCCGCCTGCTGGGCGAGGAACTGCGCCGCCACAAGCAGGACCTGGGCACCCTGGTCTCGCTGGAGAACGGCAAGATCCTGGCCGAGGGTCTGGGTGAAGTGCAGGAGATGATCGACCTCGCCGATTTTGCCGTCGGCCAGTCGCGCATGCTCTACGGTCTGTCGATGCACTCCGAGCGCCCCGGCCACCGTATGGGCGAGCAGTGGCACCCGCTGGGTGTGGTCGGCATCATCACTGCCTTCAACTTTCCGGTCGCAGTGTGGTCCTGGAACGCGTTTCTGGGCGCGATCGGCGGCAACGCCTGCGTCTGGAAGCCCTCGCCCAAAACCCCGCTGACGGCGCTCGCGGTGCAGCGGCTGTGCAACCGCGTCATGGAAGCGCAGCAGCTGCCGGCGGTGTTCCAGATGTTCATCGACGCCGGCACCACGCTGGCCACGCGCTTCGTCGACGACCGCCGCGTGGCGCTGATCTCCTTCACCGGCTCGACCGAGGTCGGCCGCAAGGTCGGTGAGCGCGTGGCGGCCCGCCTGGGCAGGAGCCTGCTGGAGCTCGGCGGCAACAATGCCATCATCGTCGATGAGAGCGCCAACCTGGACCTGGCGGTGCCGGCCATCGTATTCGGCGCCGTTGGCACCGCCGGCCAGCGCTGCACCACCACCCGGCGGGTGCTGGTGGACAGCAAGGTCGCAGCCCAGCTGGAGCGCCGACTGGTGCACGCCTATCGCCAGGTACGCATCGGCGACCCCGTCGCCAGCGGCACGCTGATGGGGCCGCTGATCGACGCCCAGGCCGTCAAACGCTACAGCGAAGCCGTCAGCGCCGCGCGCGCCGCAGGCGGCGAAGTGCTGGCGGGAGGCAAGGTCATCGAGGGTGCCGGCCACTTCGTCGAGCCGACCATCATCCGGGCGCACAACGACTGGCCGATCGTGCAGACGGAGACCTTTGCGCCGATTCTGTACATCGTGCACGTGCCGGACCTCGAGCAGGCCATCGCCGCACAGAACGCCTCGGCGCACGGACTGTCCTCAGCGCTGTTCACCGAGCGGCTGGGAAATGCCGAGGCCTTCCTGTCGGCGGCGGGCAGCGACTGCGGCATCGCCAATATCAATATCGGCACATCGGGCGCGGAGATCGGCGGCGCCTTCGGCGGCGAGAAGGACACCGGCGGCGGCCGTGAGTCCGGCTCGGACGCCTGGAAGGCCTACATGCGCCGTCAGACCAACACCGTCAACTGGAGCCGCGCCCTGCCGCTGGCGCAGGGAATCCAGTTCGACATCACGGGCTAGCGTCCGGCCGCAGCCTATGATCTAGGAGCGCCCGCCGGATCGCAGCTGCCCGAGTTCATCCGCCGCAAGCTTGACGGCGAATGCGCTGACGCTGTCATCGAGCTGCTCCGGCCGGCTGGCGCCGATGATCGGAACGGTGAGATCGGCCTGGCAAAGCAGGTAGGCGAGTACCACCTGGTTCACGGTTGTGGAGTACTTCGCGGGCGCCAACCGGCACACCCGGGACCCAGTCACCGTACATCCGCGCCGTGTCGATAAAGTTGCCGCCGAGCGCGACGAATCGATCAAGCATGGTGTGGGACTGCGCCTGATCAAGCGCCGTACCAAACATGTTGGTCCCAAGACACAGACGACTGACGGTCAGGGAGGTGCCGGGGAGCGTGACCTTTGGGAGCATGCGGCTTATCTATCGGACCGGCGGCGCACCCAGGTAGGCCGCAGCGGCGCGCAGATAGTGCCAGACCTCGCCCGGATTTCGCGCCAACGCCTGAGAAAGCAATTCTTCGCCCTTCTCGCGCTGACCCGTCCTGATGTACCACGAACCGATCTCGGCCCTGCCGGTATCATCTTTTGCCTTCGGGTCTGCGCTGAGTACCCTCTGAAAGTCCTCTTCGGCTTTCTGGGTCTCGCCAGCGTCCGCATAGATCTCGCCAGCCCGCTGCCAGTCGCCTGCCTCGGGCTTGGCGCCCAGGACCCGGTCGATGAGAGCCTGGCCCCTGGCCTTGTCACCCGAGAGATAGTAAACGCGCGCGACGCCCAGCAACTCCCAGGAGCCATTCCCTGCCAACCTCTCGGCCTGCTGCAGCGCAGCGAGGCCCGCTTCCTTTGCCGGTTTGCCTCGCCACAGCTCCACGGCGGACGGTTTGGCCGTCGCAGCGAGCCCGATGCCTACCCCAACCAACAGGCTCCCTGCCGCGAGTGCAGCGGCCAGACTGGTTTTCATATTGCCTCCCGAGCGGATATCAGGTTTTGTCGTCGCGCGGCGCAGCGCTACCGTAGCACAAATACATCGGCACCTGACTATCATCCGCCCCCGGCCGGCGGCGGCACGCCGTATCCTCAGCGCCCCGGCAAGCACAGCAAAATCCTCGCGCCGCCGAGGGGCGAGCGGTCAATGCTCAATCGGCCGCCGTACAGATCCACGGTGTCGCGCACCATTGCCAGCCCCAGCCCGTGCCCGGGCGTCTTCTCGTCCGCGCGCACCCCGCGTTGCAGCACCCGCTCGCGGTCCTGGGTTGAAATTCCCGGGCCGTCGTCCTCCACCAGCAGGCTCAGCCGCTCGCGCGGCTCGGCCTCCTCAGTTACCGTGGCACTCAGCCGCACCGTGCTGCGGCACCACTTGCAGGCGTTTTCCAGCAGATTGCCGAGCAGTTCCGTCAGGTCCCCGCGGTCGCCCATGAACTGCGCCTTGCCCACGGCCAACTCGATCGACAGGTCCTTGTCCGCATAAACCTTCAGCAGCGCGGCGCGCAGTTCTGATGCCACCTGCGCCACTTCAACCGGCGCCTGCCCCAACAGCGCGCCGCCCGAGGCCGCTGCGCGCTTGAGCTGGTGGTCGACGATGTCACTCATGCGATCGATTTCGCGCGCCACCGCGCCGCCGCTGTCCATCGGCGGCAGGCTGGCGCGTATCACCGCCAGCGGCGTCTTCAGGCTGTGCGCCAGGTTGCCGAGCGTGTCACGGTAGCGGGCGACGCGCGCGCGCTCGCCATGCAGCAGTGCGTTCAGATTGCTGGCGACACCTGACAGTTCACGCGGATATCCGCCGCCGAGGGCCACGCTGTCGCCCTCCTCCACCTCCACGATCTCGCGCTCCAGCCGCCGCACCGGCGCCAGCACCCAGTGCAGCAGCACCGCCAGGGTCAGCAGCAGGATCAGCATCAGGCCGATGAACCAGCCGAGCAACTGCTGGCGGAAGCGCCACTGCTGCTCCTCGTAGGGACTCAAGGAGACCGCGATACTGAAAGTCAGGGCGCGGTTGCCGTTGGGGTCGTCCGCGAACTGTATGGCGCGGCTCTCGATCGCCACACGGTCGTGACCGAAGCTGCCGTAGCTGCGCACGCGCTGCTCGCGCCGCAGCGGCGGGCCAAACTGCGCCTCGAGGCCGGCGGTCGAGGGTGAGCGCCACACCCGCACCGGGCCGTGGATCTGCGCATACAACCCCGAGCGCGGCGTCTCCAGCCGCGAGTCCAGCGACTGCGGCGTCGGCGCGTAGCTGCCGTCCTGCTGCGGCTCCGCGGCGGCGATCAGCGACACCATCTGCGCATCCAGCAACTCCTGCAGCGAGCGCTCCGACAGCGCGCTGAAGCCGTTGTCGATCACCAGCATCATGATGCCGAAGAACAGCGCCAGCGGCAGCGACACCGAGATCAGCAGGCGCCGGCTGAGGGAATGCATTGCGGGCTCGATGCTGCGCGACTGATGTTTCCCGTGTCCGCGCTACACCCGATCAAGGTGTTGTGGTGTCACGCGCCAGCGCGAAGCGATAGCCCCGGCCGCGCAGCGTCTCGATCGGCCGCAGCCGCTCCTGCGGATCGAGCTTGCGGCGCAGGCGCCCCACCAGCACCTCGATGACATTGCTGTCGCGCTCGTAGTCCTGGTCGTACAGGCGCTCCGTCAGTTCCGTCTTGGAGACCACCTCGCCGGCGCGCAGGATCAGGTGCTCGAGGATGCGGTATTCAAACGTGGTCAGCTCGACCGGTACGCCGTCGACATGCAGCGTCTGGGCGCGCGTGTCCAGCAGCACCGGCCCGCAACGCAGTTCCGCGCTGGCCCAGCCGCCGGCGCGGCGCAGCAGCGCCTGCAGGCGCGCCAGCACCTCCTCGAAGTGGAAGGGCTTGGCCACGTAGTCGTCGGCGCCCGCCTGCAGCCCCTGGACCTTGTCCTGCCAGTTGTCACGGGCCGTCAGCACCAGGATCGGATAGGTCTTGCCCGCGGCCCGCAGGCGGCGGATCAGTTCCAGGCCGGGCAGCTTCGGCAAGCCGAGATCCACGATCGCAACGTCGAGCGGGTATTCGCTCCCGGCGAACAATCCTTCCTCGCCGTCGGCGGCCAGGTCCACGGTGAACCCGCTGTCGATGAGCCGCGTCCGCAGTGCGTCGCGCAGCGCGGCCTCGTCCTCCACCACCAGCACCCGCATGGCTTGCGCCCGCTATTGCATCGCGCCGCTGGCGGCGTCGACGCGCACGGTCCAGACCTTGCCGGACTCGTTGAGCAGCCGCAGGACGTAGACCGTGCGGCCGCCGTCGTTCTGCGGCTCCGCCTTGACCACGCGTGCGTGGTAGCGCTGCTCCGCCGCTTTGACCGCCTGGTCCATCGACAGTCCCGCGGCCGCCGCCGACAGCGGCAGCAACACGGCGCCGAGCAGCACCAGCAGCAGGCGCGAACGAGCCAACAATGAAGTAAAACGCCGCGACATTGGCGCCAAGATTAACCGATCGCCCCGCGTGCCGCGACTGGCAAATTCACACTGTTACAACTTCAGCCGCCGTTCAGTTTCGCCTCGTTCCACAGCGTATCCCAGGCCTGCGGCGAGAGCTGCGCCAGCACCTCACCGCGGTCGCGCGCCAGGCTTTCCATGCGCGCGAAGCGCCGCTCAAATTTGTCGTTGGCGGCGCGCAGCGCGCCCTCGGGCTCGACCGCGAGGTGGCGGCACCAGTTGACTACAGCAAACAGCAGGTCGCCCAGTTCCTCGCTCACCGCATCGTCACTGCCCGTGCCGTCGCCGGCGGCAAGCACCGCGGCATCCACCTCGCCGAGTTCCTCCAGCACCTTGGCGCGCACCTGCGCGGCAAGAGTCCAGTCGAAACCCACCCGTGCCGCCCGGCCACTGAGCTTCGTGGCCCGCAGCAGCGCCGGCAGTGAGCGCGGCACGCCGCTCAGCGCACCTGCCTGCGCCTCCCCGTCGGCGGCGGCGCGCTCACGCGCCTTGTGCGCCTCCCAGCTGCGCGCCAGTTCTTCGCGGGCAAGCGCGACGCCGGCGAATACATGCGGGTGCCGGCGCACCAGCTTGTCGTGGATGGCGCCAATGACCGCGGCGAAGTCGAACCAGCCGCGCTCCTGCGCCAGGCGTGCCTGGAACACCACCTGGAACAACAGGTCGCCGAGTTCATCGCGCAGTGCAGCGGGGGAGCCCTGTGCGACCGCGTCGGCGACCTCGTAGGCCTCCTCGATGGTGTAGGGAACGATGCTGGCGAAGGTCTGCTCGAGGTCCCACGGGCAACCGTGGAGCGGATCGCGCAGCCGCGCCATTACCGCCAGCAGCCGCTGCAGTTGCTCGCCCGCCTGGTTCACGGTTGCGGCGCGAGCAGTATGCGCTGCAGGCTCAGGATCATCCCGGCGGTCGCGCCCCATATGGTGCGACCCTGCCAGGGAATGTCGCGGAACTCGCCCTCCCGCCCGGTGAACCCCGAGCGTCGCCGCTGTACCCGCTGGTTGACAGGATCGAACAGGTAACTCAGTGGCACCTCGAAGGTATCGGCTACCTCACGCGCATCCAGGCGCAGCTCGAAGCCCGGCCGCACCAGCGCCACCACCGGCGTCACGCGATAACCCGTCACCACCACGTGGTCCGGCAGGTAGCCCACGACCGTGACGAAAGAGGGATCGAGCCCGATTTCCTCCTGCGCCTCGCGCAGCGCTGCCGCCTGCGGCTGCCCGTCACTGACCTCGATGCGCCCGCCGGGAAAGCTGATCTGCCCGGCGTGCTGGCGCAGGCGGGTGTCGCGCTCGGTCAGCAGCAGCGTCGGCTGGGGCCGCTGAACCAGCGGCACCAGCACCGCGGCCGGCACCGGATCGCGTGGCAGAAAGCGCCGCAGCTCCGCGCTGTCAGCGCCGGATATTCCGGGCACGACCCAGTCCTGCGGCTGGTGTCGCGGTGCGGTGCCGGCGAGGCGCTCGCGCACGCGCTGCAGCCACTCGACGGACGCGGGCGGGTTACCCGCGCCGTCCGCGGCGGCCGCCGCCGCCGGTGGCGCGGGGCTGTCGTGCTGGCGACTCATGCGTCAGCGGCGGGTCATCCGCCGCCGCTGCCTCCCTTGATGCCGCCCCTGGCCAGCTCCGCGGGATCGAGCAGGGTCGCCAGGCGCTGCGGCGACAGGTCGGTCTCCTTCGCCGCCACCTCGCGGATGGGCTTGCCCTGCGCGTAGGCCTTCTTGGCGATCGCCGCGCCCTTCTCGTAGCCGATGACCGGGTTCAGGGCGGTCACCAGGATGGGGTTGCGGTCCAGTGCCTCCTTGAGGCGCGGCTCGTTCACGCTGAAGCCGCGGATGGCGCTGTCGGCCAGCAGCCGCGCAACCCGCGCCAGCAGGTGGACGCTGTGCAACAGGTTGAGGGCGATCACCGGCAACATCACGTTGAGCTGGAAGTTGCCCGACTGTCCGGCCACCGTGATGGTGGCGTCGTTGCCGATGACCTGCGCCGCCACCATCGCCGTGGCCTCCGGGATCACGGGGTTGACCTTGCCGGGCATGATGCTGCTGCCGGGCTGCAGCGCGGGCAGCGCGATCTCTCCCAGGCCGGCCAGCGGCCCGCTGTTCATCCAGCGCAGGTCGTTGGCAATCTTCATCAGGCTGACTGCGATGACCTTCAACTGCCCTGACAGTTCCACCGCCGTGTCCTGGGCTGACAGCGCCTCGAAGTAATTGCGCGCCGGCACGAACGCGACGCCGGTCAGCCCGGCGAGCTGCGCCGCGAAACGGCGCCCGAACTGCTCCGGTGCATTGATGCCGGTGCCCACCGCGGTGCCGCCCTGCGCCAGCGCCAGCAGGCGCGGTTCCACCGACTTCAGGCGCGCGATACCGTTCTCGATCTGGGTGCGCCAGCCCGACAATTCCTGCCCGAGCGTCACCGGCATGGCATCCATCAGGTGCGTGCGCCCGGTCTTGACGATGCCGTCCAGCTGCTTCTCGCGTGTCTGCAGTGTCTGCGCCAGGTGCGCCAGCGCCGGCTCCAGCTCACGCTGCACCGCGAGCGCCGCGCTGACGTGAATCGCGGTCGGGATGCAGTCGTTGCTGCTCTGGCTCATGTTGACGTGGTCGTTGGGATGCACCGCCGCGCCCAGCTGACGGCTGGCCAGCGCGGCAATCACCTCGTTGGCATTCATGTTGGTGCTGGTGCCGGAGCCGGTCTGGAAAACGTCGATGGGAAACTGCGCGTCGTGGCGCCCCGCAGCCACCTGCGCCGCGGCCGCGTCCACCGCCGCCGCGATGCGCGGATCGAGCAGGCCGAGTTCGCTGTTGGCGCGCGCCGCCGCCTGTTTCACCAGCGCCAGCGCCGCCACAAACGCCGCCGGCATCGGCTGGCCGCTGATCGGAAAGTTCTGGACCGCGCGCTGCGTCTGCGCCCCCCACAGGGCGTCGGCCGGGACTTTGAGTTCGCCCATGCTGTCGTGCTCGGTCCGGAAGGCCTCGGTCATGCAATTGCTCCGTGCGTATGGGATATGATGGTAAATCCTAGCATTTCCAAGAGTTCCCATGATGTCCAGCCCCGCCGATTCCCTGCCCGCGGTCGATGCGCTGGCGCCGGTCGATGGCCGCTACCGCGCCGCCACCGCGCCGCTGCGCGAGCTGTTTTCCGAGGGCGGGTTGATCCGCGAGCGCATCCGCGTGGAGGCGCAGTGGCTGCTGCACCTGGGCACGGCCTTGCCTGCGCTGCCGCAGGCGCAGCTGCCCGAGGCGGTGCGGCAGCGCGCACGGGCACTTGCCGCCGCGCCGCCGGCGCAGGCCGCGTCGGCCGTCAAGTCGATCGAAGCGCGCATCAACCATGACGTCAAGGCGGTGGAGTACTACGTGCGCGAACAGCTCGCCGCCGCTGGCGCCACACCCGCGGCCCTGGAACTGGTGCACTTCGGCTGCACCTCGGAGGACATCAACAATGTCTCCTACGCGCGGCTGCTGGCAGCCGGGCGCGATGTCCTGGCGGCGCCGCTGCAGCAGCGCATCGAGGCGCTGCGGCAACTCGCGCACCGCTATGCCGCCAGCGCCATGCCGGCGCGCACCCACGGGCAGTACGCCAGTCCCACCACCTTCGGCAAGGAATGCGCCAACTTCGCTCAACGGCTGTCGCGCGCACAGCGCCGCTGGCAGTCGGTGGAGATCCTCGGCAAGTTCAATGGCGCAGTCGGCAACTTCAACGCCCACGCCGCCGCCCTGCCGCAGGTCGACTGGCCGCAGGTCTCACGCGACTTTGTGACCTCGCTCGGGCTGCAGTACAACGCCTTCACCACGCAGATCGAGCCGCATGACTGGATCGGCGAATACTGCGACGCGCTGGCGGCCATCAACGTCATCGTCATCGACCTGGCGCGCGACTTCTGGGGCTACATATCACTCGGCTACCTGCGCCAGCGCACGATCGCCGGTGAGGTGGGATCCTCCACCATGCCGCACAAGGTCAATCCGATCGACTTCGAGAATGCCGAAGGCAACTGCGGCGTCGCCAATGCGCTGCTGCGCCACTTCGCCGACAAGCTGCCACTGTCGCGCTGGCAGCGCGATCTCACCGACTCCACCGTACTGCGCAACCTCGGGGTGGCACTGGCCCATTCGCTGATCGCATGGAATGGGCTCGGGCGCGGCCTGCAGCGCATCGAGGCCGACCCGCAGCGCATGGCGGCTGACCTCGATGGCGCCTGGGAAGTGCTGGGCGAGGCGGTGCAGACGGCCCTGCGGGCCGCCGGAGTCCCCGGCGGCTATGAGCGCCTGAAGGACTTCACCCGCGGCCGCGCCGTGGATGCCGCCATGCTGGCGGCATTCATCGACAGCCTGCCGCTGCCGGCACCGCAGCGCGCGCGACTGAAGTCCCTCACACCGGCCAGCTACACCGGGCTGGCCGAGACCCTGGCAAAGAGCGTCTAGAGCCTTTCGGGCCCGGCCAGGGAAACCGCGGCCACCCCGTGGCGTTGGGCTGTGGCCCTCCCGGCGGCCCACCGGACGGGGAAAACTGCGAACTGGTCGCACTTTCCGGCCGCCCGGATCGTGCCGCGGCCCCGAAAGCGTGACTGGTTCGACGGGGCGGACGCCCCCGTTCTCCATAAGATGGCGCCGAGGAACCCTGCGGACGGCAGGTGTGGGGCGATCACGTTGAACAGCACCGGGGAACTCGATCCGAACAGCGCCTGGGCGCTCATCGCCAGCGGCCGCTACGGCCCTGAGCCGGCGACGGATCGCACAGCTGCCGGACAAGCCGGTTCCACCACGCTCACGGTACTGAACTCGCTCGCCGAGGTGCGCCTGGCGGTCAACCAGGTGGCGGCGAGCGCACAACGCTTCATCTCCATCTATACGCCGGACCTGGAGCCGGACCTCTACGACCAGACAGCCTTCCTCGAGATCATCAAGAACTTCGTCCTGACACGCAGCTTCGCGAAGGTGCGGGTGCTGCTGGGCCAGTCACCCGGGGTGATGCGCGACAGCAACCGCTTCTTCGCCATGGGGCGGCGGCTGTCGAGCTGCATAGACATCCGCCACGCCGGTAACCCCACGTCAGCGATCATCGGCGCCTGCCTGATCGCCGACGACCGGGCGATCGTGTACCGCAGGCGGGCCGACAGCTGGGACGGGGTGGCCGACACCAACAACCCGGCCGAGGTGCGCCCCCGCCTGCGTGAATTCGACCTGATCTGGAACGCCAACGAGGTCGATCACGGACTGCGCTCCTCGCGCCGCAGCTGATCGGCCGGGCCATTCCCGGCCCGACCCCCTTCCCCGCGGCGCTACAATCGCCGCATGCCCCCAGGCCGCAACCTCCCCCGACCCCCGCGCGCGGCGCGCCGGCGCCCGGCCGTGCAGCCTCACCGCACCCGGCGACAGCCGTGAGCCGCGGACGGGTCATCGTCGGCCTCTCCGGGGGCGTGGACTCCGCGGTCGCGGCGCTGCTGCTGCGCGAGGCCGGCTGGGAAGTCCAGGGCCTGTTCATGACCAACTGGGACGACACCGACGCCTACTGCAGCGCCGCCCAGGACTTCCAGGACGCACGCACCGTAGCGCGGGAGCTGTCCATCCCGCTGCACCGCGCCAACTTCGCCCCGCAGTACCGCAGCCAGGTCTTCGAGCACTTCCTGGCGCAACTGCGCGCCGGCCGCACGCCCAATCCCGACGTGTTGTGCAATCGCGAGATCAAGTTCGGCGTTGCGCTGCAGTGGGCCCGCCGCCTTGGCGCCGGGCGCTTCGCCACCGGCCACTACGCGCGCCTCATCCCACTGGAGCACGGCCAGCCTGCGCCGGCCGCCGCGATCACGACCGGCGTCGGACTGTACAAGGCGCGCGATGGCGCCAAGGACCAAAGCTACTTCCTGCACGCGGTCGCTCCCGGCGAACTGGCGGCCACGCTGATGCCGCTGGGCGAGCTGCACAAGGACGAAGTGCGCGAACGGGCGCGGCGCGCCGGCCTGCCGGTGTTCGACAAGCCTGACAGCACCGGGATCTGCTTCATCGGGGAACGGCCCTTCCGCGCATTCCTCTCCCGCTTCCTGCCTGGCGAACCCGGCCCGATCGAGTCGCCGGAAGGGGAGATCCTCGGCACCCACGGGGGGCTCGCCTTCTACACCCTGGGCCAGCGCGGCGGCCTGCATATCGGTGGCCGCGCCGGACACGCGCAGCAGCCCTGGTACGTGGCCGCCAAGGACGCCAGGCGCAACGCGCTGATCGTGGTGCAGGGGCACGAGCATCCGCTGCTGTACTCGAGTGAGCTGCACGCCGTGGACTGGCACTGGCTGGTCCCGGTCTGCACGCGCGAGTTCCGCTGCACCGTGCGGGTGCGTTACCGCCAGGACGACCAGCCGGCGCAGGCACGCGTGATGGCCGACGGCACGCTGCGGGTGTTCTTCGATGCCCCGCAGCGCGCCGTCACGCCGGGACAGTATGCCGTGGCCTATGAGGGCGAGCGCTGTCTTGGCGGCGGGGTGATCGACTCGGTCGCCTCCGCAATGCAGCAGGCGCCACGCGTGCCCGATATAATGGGGGGCTCACAGCGGAGACACGCATGACCAACAGCTTCCGGGCGCGTTCCACCTTGAAAGCCGGCGACCGCGCCTACGAGATCTGGAGCCTCGCCGCCCTTCCCCAGGACAAGCTCGCGCGCCTGCCCTACTCCCTGAAGATCCTGCTGGAGAACCTGCTGCGCTTCGAGGATGGCGTCAGCGTAAGCCGTGCGGACATCGAGGCTCTGCTGGAGTGGGACCCGCGGGCCGTACCCTCGCACGAGATCGCCTTCACCCCCGCACGCGTCATCCTGCAGGATTTCACCGGCGTGCCCTGCGTGGTCGACCTGGCCGCGATGCGCGACGCCATTGTGCGGCTGGGCGGTGATCCGGAGCGCGTCAATCCGCTCAATCCCGCCGAACTGGTCATCGATCATTCGATACAGGTGGACGAGTACGGCACACCCACGGCACTGGCAGACAACACCGCCATCGAGTTCGCACGCAACCGCGAGCGCTACGCCTTCCTGCGCTGGGGCCAGACTGCCTTCCACAACTTCAAGGTGGTGCCGCCGAACACCGGCATCGTCCACCAGGTCAACCTGGAATACCTGGCGCGCGTGATCTTCGATGCCGGCAGCGGCGAGGTGCAGCGCGCCTACCCGGACACGCTCGTCGGCACCGATTCCCACACCACCATGGTCAACGGCCTGGGTGTGCTGGGCTGGGGAGTTGGCGGCATCGAAGCCGAGGCCGCCATGCTCGGTCAGCCGGTGACCATGCTGATCCCGCAGGTCGTCGGCTTCCGCCTCGAGGGCCAGCTGCGCCCCGGGGCGACGGCGACCGACCTGGTGCTGACGGTCACCGAGATGCTGCGCAAGAAGGGCGTGGTGGACAAGTTCGTGGAGTTCTTCGGCGACGGCCTGGCCAACCTGCCGCTCGCCGATCGGGCGACCATCGCCAACATGGCGCCGGAGTACGGCAGCACCTGCGGCATCTTCCCCATCGACCAGGAGACCGTGCGTTACCTGGAGCTGTCGGGCCGGCCGCGCGAGCGCATCGAACTGGTCACCGCCTACGCGAAGGCGCAGGGCATGTGGCGCAACCAGGGAGCGACCGCGGCACGCTACAGTGACGAACTGGAACTGGACCTGGGTACGGTCGAACCCAGCCTGGCCGGCCCGCGCCGGCCGCAGGACCGTGTGCCGCTGTCCAGGGCGAAGGCGGTCTACGAAACCAACGCCGTAAAGGCGGCGGACGAGCGCAGCGCGCGCCAGGCAACTGCAGCAGCCGCAGCCCCCGCGGCCAGCACGCCCGCCTCGGGCGCCGGTGTAGCCAACGCCACCCTCAACGGCCAGAGCGTGCCGCTCAAGGACGGCGCGGTGCTGATCGCGGCGATCACCAGCTGCACCAACACCTCCAATCCCTCGGTCATGCTGGGCGCGGGCCTGCTGGCGCGCAAGGCGCGCGAGCGCGGCCTGACCGCCAAACCGTGGGTCAAGACCAGTCTCGCTCCCGGCTCGAAGGTCGTGTTGGATTATTACGCCAAAACAGGCGTGATCCAGGACCTTGAGGCTCTCGGCTTCTACACGGTGGGGCTGGGCTGTACGTCGTGCATCGGCAACTCCGGGCCACTGAAGCCGGAGATATCCGCGGCGGTCAAAGCCGGCGACCTGATCGCCTGCTCGGTCCTCTCCGGCAACCGCAACTTCGAGGGTCGTGTCCACCCGGAAGTGCGCATGAACTTCCTGGCCTCCCCGCCGCTGGTGGTGGCTTATGCGCTGGCCGGGACGCTCGACCTGGACCTGACGCGCGAACCCCTCGGCACGGACAAGGACGGCCAGCCGGTGTACCTGAAGGACATCTGGCCCAGCGACGCCGAGGTGCAGGACCTGCTGAAGCGCTCCATTGATTCGCAGATGTTCCGCCACAGCTACGCCAGCGTGTTCAGCGGCGATGCCAACTGGACCGGCATCGAGGTCCCCGCGGGCAAACGCTACGCCTGGGACCCGAAGTCCACCTACGTGAAGAATCCGCCCTACTTCGATGGCATGGACATGAACCCTGCACCGCTGGCGGATGTACGCGCGGCGCGCGTGCTGGCGTTGCTGGCCGACTCGGTCACGACCGATCACATTTCCCCGGCCGGCAACATCGCGCGCTCCAGCCCGGCCGCCCGCTACCTGGTGGAACAGGGCGTGCAGCCGAAGGATTTCAATTCCTACGGCGCACGGCGCGGCAACCACGAGGTCATGATGCGCGGCACCTTCGCCAATATCCGTCTGCGCAACCTGCTGGTGCCGGGCGTCGAGGGCGGCGTCACGGTTCACCTGCCCGATGGCGCGCAAACCTCGATCTTCGATGCCGCCATGCGCTATCGCGAGGAAGGCACTCCGCTGATCATCATCGCCGGCCGCGAATACGGCACCGGCTCGTCGCGCGACTGGGCCGCCAAGGGCACCATGCTGCTGGGCGTCAGGGCCGTTATCGCCGAGAGCTTCGAGCGCATCCATCGCTCCAACCTGATTGGCATGGGCGTGGCGCCGCTGCAGTTCCTCCCCGGACAGAACGCCGCTTCCCTGAAGCTGACCGGCCGCGAGCTGTTCGACATCTCCGGTCTGACCGATCCGCAGGCGCGCGAGGTGACGGTGACGGCAACACCCGACTGCGGCAAACCGCTGCAATTCACCGCGAAGCTGCGCATCGACACGCCCAAGGAGCGCGAGTACTACCGTCACGGCGGCATCCTTCAGTACGTGCTGCGGCAGCTCGCCGCACCGGGCGCCACTTCCTAGGCGCTGCGCGCCGGCGTCAAGCGGGTTCGCTGGAAAGCGAACCCGCCACGGATGCCGAAGCCCAAGAACAAGGCCGGCCACAGGGCAATTGCAAGTGTCAGTAGACCCCAGAAGGCTGGCGGTATTCGACCTGGACGGCACGCTCACGCGCTCCGACACTCTGCTGCCCTACATCGGGCGCTTCCTGGCGCGCCGGCCTGCACGCCTGCTGCGGCTTTTGCGAATATTGCCGCCGGCGCTGTGCCGCTACGCGCTGGGCCGCGCCGATCGCGGCGACCTCAAGGCCGCCCTGATCGCAGGCGCGCTTGGCGGCAGCACCGGCGCGCAGATCGAGGCCCACACCGCGCGCTTTGTGCCGCGACTGCTGCGCAGCGGTCTGTTCGCCGCCGCGCGCGACACCCTGGCCGGACACGCCGCGCGCGGCGACGTGCTGGCGCTGATGAGTGCGAGCCCGGACCTGTACGTGCCCGCCATCGCCCGTGCGCTGGGCTTCACAGAGGTCGACTGCACCCGGCTGCGCTGGGATGACGGCCGACTCACGGGCGCCCTGGCCTCGCCCAACTGCCGTGGTCTTGAAAAGGCGCGGCGCCTGCAGGGTCTGCGGCAGCGCTACCCGGGACTGTCCGTCGCTGCCTACGGCAACTCCGCCAGCGATCTGGCGCACTTGCGGCTGGCCGACCGCGGCGTCCTGGTCAACGGTGCGGGCCGGGCACGCCGGCTGGCTGCGCAACTGGGCGTACACTGCGAAGCCTGGCGGTAACGCAGCCCAGCCACAGCGCCGGCCGCCGCCTGTGATCTTTTCGGCTCCGCGCCGGTCTGATGCTGTGGAGGTTCACGCCCATGGCGCATATCCATCGTACTGCCGCTGCCCCGATCGCGCCCTCGCAGATCACGCCCGAGCGCGTCTGGCTCACCCGCCGCCGGCTGATGGGCGGCGCGCTGACCGCTGCGCTGGCGGGCCTGGCGCCAGGTGCGGTGAGTGCGACGGCTGAACCCTCCGGCGCAAAACTGGCCTACACGCCCAATTCGCGCTACTCCGTTCGCGAGCGCCCCAACAGCTTCGAGGACATCACCACCTACAACAACTTCTACGAGTTCGGCCTGCAGAAGGACTCGGCGTCTGAAAATGCCGGTTCGCTGCGTACGCGGCCCTGGAGTGTGGCGGTCGGCGGCGAGGCCGAGGTACGCGGCACTTTCAACCTGGAGGATCTGCTCAGGGAGCAGCCGCTGGAGGAACGCATCTACCGCCTGCGCTGCGTGGAGGCCTGGTCCATGGTCATTCCCTGGGTCGGCTTCCCGCTGGCGCGCCTGCTGGCGCGTTTCAAGCCCACCTCCCGGGCCCGCTACGTCGCATTCACGACACTCTACAGTCCCGCCCAGATGCCCGGGCAGCGCGTGAAAGTGCTCGACTGGCCGTACGTGGAGGGGCTGCGCATCGACGAGGCCATGCACCCGCTGACCCTGATGGTCGTGGGACTGTACGGACGTGTACTTCCCAACCAGGATGGGGCGCCGCTGCGCCTGGTGGTACCGTGGAAGTACGGTTTCAAGAGCATCAAGTCGATCGTGCGCATCGATTTCACGGCGACCCAGCCGCGCAACTCCTGGAACATCGCGGCGCCGGACGAGTACGGGTTCTACGCCAACGTCAACCCGCGGGTCGATCATCCGCGCTGGAGCCAGGCCAGCGAACGGCGTATCGGCGCGCCGCTGTTCGCGGCCCGCCAGCCCACCCTGCCCTTCAATGGCTACGCCGCCGAGGTGGCGGACCTGTACCGCGGCATGGATCTGCGCCGCTATTTCTGACTCGGATGAGACTGGCTGACTCGAATGAAACTGGCTGACCTGAATCAGGCGCAACGCTACCGCTTCATCTACAAACCCGCGGTGTTCATCGCCAGCCTGGCGCCGCTGGCGTGGATGACCTGCGGCCTGTTCGGCTGGTTCGGCGCCTCACTGGGACCGGATCCGGTCAAGGAGCTGGAACACGAGTGCGGCAAGACCGCGCTCAACTTCCTCATGCTGACCCTGGCGGTCACACCGCTGCGGCAGCTGCTGCGCCGGCCGCAGTTGTTGCGGCTGCGCCGGATGCTGGGGCTGTTCGCCTTCAGCTACGCACTGCTGCACTTCAGCGTCTACGTGGTGCTGGACCTGGAACTGAACCTGCGCCAGGTGGGGGCCGACATCGTGAAGCGGCCCTACATCACCATCGGCTTCACCGCCCTGCTCGCCCTGCTGCCACTGGCCGTCACCTCCACCAACGCCATGATGCGACGCCTGGGAAGCCGCTGGCAGCGCCTGCACCGCCTGGTCTACCTGATCGCGGTGCTGGGAGTGTGGCACTACTGGTGGCAGGTGAAACGCGACATCCGCGAGCCGCTGCTGTACTGCCTGATCCTGGGGCTGCTGCTCGGCTATCGCCTGTATCGGGCGCGCCGCGCGCCCGCCGCCGTCACATCGACGTGCGGATCTGCCACAGCTCAGGAAAGAACTTCAGCTCCAGCGCTTTCGCCAGGTAGCTGACACCCCCGGTGCCACCGGTGCCGGGCTTGTAGCCGATGATGCGCTCGACCGTCTTCAGGTGATGGGCGCGCCACAGCTGGAAGTTGTAGTCCAGGTCCGTCAGCCGCTCCGCCAGCGCATACAGATCCCAGGCGTTGCGGGCGTCGTGGTAGATCGCCAGCCAGGCGGCCGCGACCTGCTTGCTGGCCCGGTAGGGCTCCGCGAAATCGCGCGCCAGGTAGTCCTCGGGAATCCCGTAGCCACGGCGGCTGAGCAGGCGCAGCACCTCGTCGTACAGCGACGGCGACTCCAGCGCGCGCTGCAGGCGCTCCTGCGCCTGCGGGTCGCGCCGGTGCACCTTCACCATGTCGGCGTGCTTGTTGCCGAGCAGGAACTCCAGCTCGCGGTACTGCACCGACTGGAAGCCCGAGGAGCGCCCCAGCTCGTTGCGGAACGCCGAATACTCGAACGGCGTCATCGTCGACAGCACGTTCCACACCGTCAGCAGCTGCGCCTGCACGCGCGAGATGCGGCCCAGCATCTTCAGCGTGCCGTCGATGTCGTCGCGCCGCACACACTGCAGCGCCGCGGTCAGCTCGTGCAGCATCAGGCGCATCCACAACTCCGACACCTGGTGCACGATGATGAACAGCATCTCGTTGTGTTCGGACGACAGCGGGCGCTGCGCCGACAGCAGGCGGTCCAGGTGCAGGTATTCGCCATAGGAGAGCGATGCGCCCAGGTCCCAGTGGACGGCCTCATCGCCCAGGTCGACCCGTTCTGACTTGTCGTACTGCCGCGTGCTCATGGGGCGGATGTTACACTCCTCACCAGTGAGCGAAGCCATCCTTGAAGTCCGCGACCTGATCAAGCGCTACGCCGCCACCACCGCCGTCGACGGAGTCTCGTTCAGGGTGCCGGAGGGCATCTGCTTCGGGCTGCTGGGCCCCAACGGCGCCGGCAAGACCACCACCATCGAGATCATGGAGGGTATCCTGCCGCCCGGCGCGGGGGAGGTCCGCTACCGCGGCGCGCCGCTCGGGGAGCGGTTCCGGCAGGAGGCCGGCATTCTGTTCCAGAAGACCGCCCTGCAGGATTTCCTGACAGTGCGCCAGTGCATCGCCCTGTTCCGCGAACTCTACCGTCACGGTCTTACCGTGGACGAGGTGATCGACCTGTGCGCCCTGCAGGCGCTCGCCAACCGTGACAGCCGCAAGCTCTCCGGCGGCCAGCAACAGCGGCTGCTGCTGGCCATCGCCCTCGTCAACGATCCGGCAGTGCTGTTCCTGGACGAACCGACCACCGGACTCGACCCACAGGCGCGCCGCAACTTCTGGGAGCTGGTGCAGTCGATCAAGGCGCGGCGCAAGACCATCATCCTGACCACCCACTACATGGAGGAGGCGCAGCTGCTGTGCGATGAGATCGCGATCATGGATCGCGGCCGCATCATCGCCGCCGGGCCGCCGCGCCAGCTGCTGCAGCAGCACTTTGCCCGGATCCTGCTGGAGCTGCCGCGCCAGCAGTTCCCCGCCGAGGCGCATGCCTTGCCGCTGAACATCCAGGAGGTCGGGACGCACGTGGAGATCAGCACCGACGACCTGGAGGGTGCGCTGCGTATCCTGCTGGGCGCGCACGTGCCGCTCACCAACCTGCGCATCCGCCCGGCGAACCTCGAGGACCTGTTCCTGCACCTGACCGGCAAGGAGCTGCGGCCGTGATGCGCCGCATGCTGGCGGTGCTGCACGCCCGCAACCTGGAATTCCTGCGCGACCGCGGCACGCTCGCCTTCACGCTGCTGCTGCCCGTCATGATCGTCGTCGGCATGGGCTTTGTGTTCGGCGGCCCGGAACGGCCGCTGTTCAAGGTCGGGGTGCTGGCGACAACGGTGGCGCATGGCGGTGGCGGCTTTCTCGATGAGCGCTACGTGGACTTCGTGGCAGAGCCGGCGGAGCCGGTGGCGCTGGAGCGCCTGCGTCACCAGCAGCTCGACCTGCTGGTGGATCTGCGCGCACCCGCCCGCTACTGGGTCAACACCGATTCCCCCAAGGGCTACGTGGCGGAGCGGCTGCTGCTGGCGCGGGTTCCTGGCGCGCAGCGCCAGCACGTCAGCGGCAAGGCGGTGCGCTACGTCGACTGGCTGTTCCCGGGAATCCTCGGCATGAACATGATGTTCAGCTGCTTGTTCGGCGTCGGCTACGTGGTGCTGCGCTACCGCAAGAGCGGCTTCCTCAAGCGCCTGCACGCGACCCCGCTTACCGCCTTCGAATTCCTGAGCGCGCAGGTGCTGTCGCGCCTGGGGCTGATCCTGCTTACGACTCTGATTCTCTACTTCGGCATCGGCGCCATCATCGGCTTTCACAACGCCGGCAGTGGCGCCCTGCTGCTGCTGCTGGCAGTGCTCGGGGCGCTGTCCATGGTCGCCCTGGGGCTTACGGTGGCTGCGCGCTTCTCCAGCGAGGAGCTGGTGGGCGGGCTGCTGAACCTGCTGACCTGGCCGATGATGCTGCTGTCGGGCGTGTGGTTTTCGCTGGAGGGCTCGCCCCGCTGGATCCAGTGGATCGCACATGTCTTCCCGCTGACGCACTTGCTGGACGCGGCGCGCGCCGTCATGTTCGACGCCGCCGGCATTGTGCAGATCGCCCCGCAGCTGCTGTACCTCGCGGCGAGCTCGCTGATCCTGCTGGCCATAGGCGCCTGGTCGTTCCGCTGGCGCATCGATTGAAGGAACCGAAGCATGGCACCCGCTACCGGCACCCGCTACCACTTCTTCAGCGACAACACCGCCAGTGTCTGCCCGGAACTGATGCAGGCGCTGGCGGCCGCCAACAGCGGCTTCGCGGTCGCCTACGGCGATGACCCCTGGACCGCACGGCTGGATGCGGTGCTGTCCGATTTCTTCGGCACGCGGGTGCGCGCCTTCCCCATGATCACCGGCACCGCCGCCAACGCGACCGCACTGGCCACCCTGGTGCCACCGTGGGGTGCGGTGTTCTGCCATCCGGAGGCGCACATCAACCGCGACGAGTGCGGCGCGCCGACCTTTTTCAGCGGCGGCGCGCAGCTGTCGCTGCTGCCGGGCGCCCACGGGCGCCTGGAGCCGGCGGCGCTGGCCGAGGCGATCGCGGGCTGGCCCTTCGGCGACGTGCACGTGGTGCAGCCGGCGGCGGTCTCCATCACGCAGGCCAGCGAACTGGGGACCGCTTATCGCCCCGAAGACGTCGCGCGGCTCGCCGCGCTGGCGCACGGACGCGGCCTGAAGCTGCACATGGACGGGGCGCGCCTCGCCAACGCCGTCACCTTCCTCGGCTGCCATCCCGGCGATGTGACCTGGCGCGCCGGAGTGGACGTGTTGTCCTTCGGCGCCACCAAGAACGGCGCCATGGGCGCCGAGGCGGTCGTGTTCTTCGACTCCGCGCTGGTAGGCGACTTCGAAATCAGGCGCAAGCGCGCCGGCCACCTGCTGTCGAAGTCGCGCTATGCGGCTGCGCAGCTGCTGGCCTACGTCGAAACCGGGGTATGGCAACGCAACGCCGCGCGCGCCAACGAACTGGCGCGGCGCATCGGGGCGGCCGCCGGCAAGGCGCTGCTGCACCCGGTAGAAGCCAACGAGGTGTTCCTGGACCTGGGGGTGTCACGGCGCGAAGCGCTGCGCGCACAGGGATTTGGCTTCTACGATCTGGGTCCGCCGACACTCGGGCGGGCGCGTATGGTGGCCTCGTGGGACCAGCCGGAGCAGGACGTCAGCGCACTGTGCGCGGCGCTGACCGCGACCACCCCGCATCAATAGGCACGCCCTCAACCCTCCCGCAGGCTCACGGTGACCGGCAGACGCGCGGCGCGGATCGCCGGCAGCAGGCCGCCGATCATGCCGATGCCTACCGCCATGACCAGCCCCTGCACCACCAGTGGCGGCGTGACCCTGAAGTTGAACACCACCTGGGTGAAGTTCTGCCCAAGGGTGGACACTGACATGTTGTTGAACAGTGCCCAGGCAATCAGGGCTCCCAGCGCACCGCCCAGCAGGGACAGCAGCAGCGCCTCCGCCATGACCGACACCAGCACCGGCATGCCGCCGAAGCCGATGGCGCGCAGCGTCGCAATTTCCTTGCCGCGAGCGGCCACCGCGGCATACATGCTGTTGAGTGCGGCGAACACCGCTCCCAGGGCCATGATGACAGTGACGGTCGCGGCCAGCGCGCCGATGGTCTTGCGGAACTGCCTGGTTTGCCCGTTGTAGTAGTCCTGCTCGCTCACCACGTCCACGTCCAGGCGCGGATCGGCGGCCACGGCCGCCTTGAGCCTGCGCAGCCCGTCGGGGCCGTCGAGGGCCGCATGGATGGAACTGGAACCACTGCGGCCGAAGGTGCTGCGCGCCACGTTGATGTCGGTCCACAGTTCGCTGTCGGTCGCGTCCCCGGTGGCGAAACTGCCCACCACTTTCCAGTCCGAGCCGCGCATCCGCACCACCTGGCCGATCTGCGCGCCCTGGAACTGACGCAGTACGCCGCTGCCCACTATCAGCTCGCGCAAGCCGGGGGTGAAGTTGCGGCCGCCGGTGATCCTCAGCCGCGGCCGCAGCGCAAAGGCCTGTGGATCCACACCGCGCACGGTGATGTTGGCGCCGCTGCCGACATCGTCACGGCGGATCAGCTCCGCGATCACCATCAGTTCCGCCGCGGCCAGCGGCCTGCCGTCCTGGCCGGAGCGGATGCCCGGCAATTGTTTGACCAGGTCCGACTGTTGCCGATCCAGGGCGGAATTGAGCTCGGACTGCGAACCGCCGCGCATGATGATCACCCCATCCGGGCGGCCGGTGGCCTTCAGGGTACTGGCAAAACCGCCGGCCATGGCCAGCAGCGCCGTGAATACCGCCACCACCCCCGCAAGCCCTATGACGATGACCAGCGAGGCTGCCCAGCGCTGCGGGATGCTGCGCAGGTTGATGCCGGTGATGGCGAGCGCCTGTTTGAGCATGCCGCGGGTCTCCTGCGCTTCAGCGTCCGGCCAGGGCGTCGACGATCTTCAGGCGCCGGGCGCGCAGCGCCGGCAGCAGGCCGACCGCCAGGCTCATGAGCAGGATCGCCGCCAGCCCCAGCAGCCACACGGCGAGGTCGGGCCGCAGCGCGAACTGCCCGCCGCTGCCCCGCTCCACCGCCGCTCCGGCGAACGTTGCCAGCGCAAGTCCGATGAGCCCGCCGCACAGACACAGCGTCAGCGCCTCGGCGAGCACGAAGCCCAGCACCGCGCCATCGGAGAAACCCAGGGTCTTGAGCACCGCGAGTTCCGGAATGCGTTCGCGCACGCTCTGCGCCATGGTGTTGCCCACCACCAGCAGCAATGTAAAGAACACCGCGAACAGGATCCAGCGCACGATCAGCCCGATATCGCCGATCTGCTTGACGAAGCTGAGGTTGAACTGCTTCTCGGTCTGGGTCTTGGTCTCATCGGGCGAATTCTCGAACATGGCGTCGATCGTCCTGGCGATCGCGGCGGCGCGGCTGGCGTCGGCGAGCCGCAGAATGAAGAAATTGACCCGGCCCTTGCCGAAGGCGTTGGCTTCGTCGAAGTAGTCGTGATTGATGTAGGCGCTGATCGCCTGCTTCCTGGTGTCCTCGGTGGTGCCGTCGTATATGCCCACCAGGTCGAAGACCCAGGCCTTGCTGCCGTTCTTCTGCGGGTAGATGTTGGAGGCGAGTGGCACCTTCTGGCCGATCTTCCAGCCGTACTTGTCCGCCAGCGCCCGGCCAGCGATCATGCCGGTACGCGTGGCGGCAAACGCCTGCCACTGCGCCGCAGGCATGGTGAACTCCGGGTAGACGTCGCGCTGGCGCAGCGGATCCACCGCGAAGGCGAATACCGGAGTGTGGTCCTGCCACACCCCGCCGAACCACTGCGAATAGGCGACGCGCGCTACGCCCGGGATCGCCTCGAGCTTCGGCAGCATGCTCAGCGGCAGCGGCTGGGTGAAGGACACCCGCGCCTGGGTCACCAGGCGCGTCGCGCCGACGAAGTCCTCACCGGCGCTGAATATCGAGTTGATCGACTGCAGCAGCCCGAACAACAGGAACGCCATGATCACCGACAGCAGTGTCAGGATAGTGCGGGTGCGCCTGCGGAACAGGTTGGCGACCACGAGGCCGGTGCGGGTCATGGGCGCTGCTCCCTAGGCCGCCTGTTCCAGCAGCCGGCCCTTTTCCAGGTGCAGCGTGCGCCGCGCGAATCCCGCGGCCTTCGGGTCGTGCGTGACGATCACGATGGTCTTGCCGTGCTCGGCGTTCAGTACCTGCAGCAACCCCAGAATCTCATCGGCGGTCTGGCGGTCGAGGTCGCCGGTCGGCTCGTCGCATACCAGCAGCTGCGGGTCCGACACCAGGGCGCGGGCGATGGCGACGCGTTGCTCCTGGCCGCCCGACAGCTCGCGCGGCTTGTGGTGTGCGCGGTCCGCCAGGCCCACCACCTGCAGCGCTACCGCCGCATTCCTGCGGCGCTGCGTCGCGGACAGCTTCGTCAGCAGCAGCGGCAACTCCACGTTGGCTTGCGCGCTCAGCACCGGCATCAGGTTGTAGAACTGGAACACGAAGCCGACGTTATGCGCACGCCAGCGCGCCAGCTGGCCGCGGCTGAGCTGGTCGATGCGGCTGCCGCCAACGCGGATCTCGCCCGAGGTCGGCTGGTCGAGCCCGCCGATCAGGTTCAGCAGCGTGGTCTTGCCGGAACCCGACGGTCCCATGAGCGCCACGAAGTCCCCCTTGGGAATTTCCAGCGTCAACCCGTGCAGCACCTCGATCTTTTGCGCACCGCGCTCGTAAACCTTGGTGATGCTGCGGACCGCAACCATCGGTTCTGACATGCTGACCTCGATTTCCCTTCGCTTCAGGACCCGATTGCAGTCACGGCGCTGCCGTCGTGCAGCTCCGCCGGCGGACTGACAATGACGCTGTCGCCACTTGCCAGGCCCGAGAGGACCTGGCGCTCCCCGCCCGCGCTGCCGCCGGTCGTGACCGTGCGGCGCCGCGCCCGGTTTGCCTCGATGACATAGACTACCGTCTCCCCGCCCACCGTGCGCACGGCGTCCGCCGGGACCAGCACCCCGCGTGCCTGCGGCGCCACCTCGCCGGCGGCCGGGTGCTTCTCCTCCAGGAACGACACCCTGACCCCCATGTCCGGCACGATGCGCGCGTCCTTGAGGTCCAGGCCGATGCGCACCTTGACGGTCGCCTTGGCGCGGTCTGCCGCCGGGATGATCGCAATCACGTGCGAGGGGATCTTCCAGTCCGGATAGGCATTGAGCACCGACTCCACCGGCTGGCCCGGCTGCACCCGGCCGATGTAGGCCTCGTTCACGTCCACCTCGACCTCCAGCGAGTCCATGTCGACGATCGTGCCGATTCCGGTGCGAGTGAAGCCGCCACCGGCGGAAAACGGCGACACGATCTCACCGACCTGCGCGGCCTTGGCAATGATCACCCCGCTGAACGGCGCGCGGACGGTGCAGTAATCCAGCTGCACCTGCGCGGCGCGCACACTGGCGGCCGCCAGCTCGATCTGCCTGGTGCGGCTTGCCACCTGGTCACTTTGCGAGTCGACCTGGGTGCGTGCCTGCTCGGCCGCCTGCTGCGAGACCAGCTTGCTCTGCACCAGGTCCTCGGCGCGCACCAGGTCGCGGCGGTTCTGCGCCAGCTGTGCCTGGTCCTGCGCCAGCAGCGCACGCGCCGACTGCAGTTGCGCCTCGGCCTGCGCCAGTGTCGCCCGTTGGGAGGTGTCGTCGAGGCGCGCCAGCACCTGCCCCGCCTTGACGTGATCGCCCTCTTCGATCAACACCTGGATCAGCGTGCCGGTAATCTGGGCTGATACCGTCGCTTCGCGGCGCGCCGTGACATAGCCGGTGGCGTCCAGCACCGAAGCTGTAGCGCCGGCGCCGGCCGGGATCGGCCGCGCCGTCATCACGTGCACGGCCAAAGCGCGCGGCACGAAGAAATACCAGGCGCCGGCCGCCAGCAACAGCAGCAGACCCGCCACACCGGCAATCAGCCAGCCGCGGCGGCCGGGGGATGTCGCGACGGTGTCTGTGGAGCGGTCAATGCGCAGTTGCTGCAGCAGCTCCCGGTTTTGGTCCGTCGGCACTGCCATCAGCCCCCGACCAGCTGCTTGAGCAGCCGCCGTGCCTGCGCGTACTGGGGCATCAGCAGCAGCGCGTGCTCCAGCGCGTCCCGGGCCGCCAGCGCATCGCCGTGCTCGAGCAGGCTGCGCCCCAGGGAAAGGTAAGCCTCCGCTGCTCCCCAGCCCGGCAGCGGCTCGACTCCCTGCCGCTCGCCCTCGAAGGCCGTGACACAGCGGCGCAGCTTGCCGAGCGCGCGGTCGCGGTTGCCGCCCAGCGAGCCGGCGAGGCTGTAGTCGTTCAGTGCGTCCAGCAGCAGCACCCGCGGATTGTGTGGCGCCAGCTGCAGGGCCCTCGCCATGTCGCGCCGCAGTCGTCCGGCGGCGAACGGCGGGAGCTTCGCGCCAACGGCCGCCGGTTGCGCCAGACACGCCGATCGCAGTGCCAGGCCGTCCGCAAAGTCACCGCGCAGCGCCAGCGAGATATCCAGCGCCTGCACGCACTCATGCGCCAGGGCCGCGACCCGCGCCTGCGACTCGCCCGAGAGCTGCGCCGGCAGCGGTCCGCCGCCCGCGGCCGCGGACAGCTGCGCCAGGCGCAGAGCCCTCAGGGCAACGTAATACGCCAGCAGCGGCTGTCCGGCGGTCGTCTCGGTCGAGAAGCCCGGAAGCTCGCGCAGCATGGCTGCATCCTGCGTGTAGTAGGCAAATTGCAGGCGGCTCTCCAGGTCACGCCATTGCGCCGCCGGTGGCGCGTCCGCGGGTGCAGCCCCTGGCACCACGGCGGCAAACAGGAGCGCGCAGGTTAGAATAGTCCGGAGCATGCGAAACGATACCACAGGGCCGGCGACGCTTACCGCGGCGGCACCGGCCGGCGCCGCCGTTCCCCTGATTGACATCGGCATCAACCTGACGCACGACAGCTATGACGCTGATCGCCAGGCGGTGCTCGCGCGTGCGCGCGCGGCGGGTGTGGTGCAGATGCTCGTCACCGGCGCCTCGCCGTCCGGGAGTGCTGCGGCACTCACGCTGGCGCAGGCACATCCGTCGCGATTGTTCGCAACCGCCGGCGTGCACCCGCATCATGCCGCACAGCTGGACGGGGAAGCACTGGCGCAGCTCGCACAACTGGCCGCACGGCCCGAGGTGGTCGCCATCGGCGAGTGCGGGCTGGACTATTACCGTGACTTCGCGCCGCGGGCCGTCCAGCAGGCAGCCTTCCACCGCCAGCTCGAACTGGCCCGCCGTATCGGCAAGCCGGTATTCCTGCACCAGCGCGATGCGCACCAGGACTTTCACGCGATCCTGCGCGAGCACGCGCCGCAATGGCGCGGAGTCGCGCATTGCTTTACCGGCGGCGAGACCGAGCTGTCGGACTACCTGGCGCTGGGACTGGCGATCGGCATTACCGGCTGGCTCTGCGACGAGCGCCGCGGTGCGCACCTGGCAGCCCTGCTGCCGCGGATTCCGGCGTCACGGCTGCTGCTGGAGACGGATGGACCCTACCTGCTGCCGCGAGACCTGACACCGCGTCCGGCCTCACGCCGCAATGAACCGGCGTTCCTGCCACACGTGGCCGCCGCAGTCGCCCGGGCACGAGGGGAATCCCTGGCGCAGCTGGCCCATGCCAGCACCGATGCCGCGCGTGCGCTCTTCATGTTGCCCGCGCCGGCGGCGACCGACAACCTGACCTGAAGGAACATCCATGGATCTCAACCGCCTGAACAACCTGGTCGGCCGCACCTGGCGCGACTCGATCCTGCCGCAGTTGATCGAGTACGTGCGCATTCCCAACAAGTCCCCCATGTTTGACCCGCAATGGGAGCAGCACGGCTACATGGAAGCCGCAATCGGGCTGATGGCCAACTGGTGCCGCGAGCAGAAGCTGCCCGGTGCGCAGGTGGAGATCCGCCGCCTGCCAGGCCGCACGCCGCTGTTGCTGGTGGATATTCCCGGTGAGCTGCCCGACACCGTGCTGCTCTACGGACACCTGGACAAGCAGCCGGAGTTCACCGGCTGGCTGCCCGGCCTGGCGCCGTGGACCCCGGTGGTGCGCGACGGCAAGCTCTACGGACGCGGCGCGGCCGACGACGGCTACGCCGTGTTCGCATCCCTCACGGCCATCGCGGCGTTGCGGGATCAGCAGGTGAAGCTGCCGCGCTGCGTGGTGCTGATCGAGGCCTGCGAGGAGAGTGGTAGCGAAGACCTGCCCGCGCACCTCGCGGCGCTCGGCGCGCGGCTCGGTGAGCCTTCACTGGTCATCTGCCTGGACGCGGAGTGCGGCAACTATGACCAGCTATGGTGTACCACATCGCTGCGCGGCAACCTGACCGGCACCCTGCGCGTGGAGGTGCTCACCGAGGGCGTGCACTCGGGCATGGCAACCGGCATTGCCCCGACACCGTTTCGCATCCTGGAGCAGTTACTGGCGCGCATCGAGAATCCGGTCACCGGCGATGTCCTGCTGGAGGAGCTGCAGGTCGCCCTGCCCTCCGACCGCCGCCAGCAGGCAGTCGCCGCCGCGGCAGTGCTGGGCGAGTCGGTCGCCGGCAAGCTGCCCTTTGTCGGCGGCGTACAGCCTCTGTCGAACGATCCGGCGGAACTGCTGATCAACAGCAGCTGGCGCGCAACACTGGCGGTCACGGGAGCGGACGGCCTGCCGGCGCTCGCCTCCGCGGGCAACGTCCTGTTGCCGCAGATCGCGCTGAAGCTGTCGTTGCGCCTGCCGCCGACCTGCGATGCGCAACGTGCCACCGGGGCGGTGCGCAGCGCGCTGCAACAGGATCCACCTTACGGCGCCCGGGTGAGCTTCGAGGAGGCCTCCGCGTCCGCGGGGTGGAACGCACCGGCTTTCGCTCCGTGGCTGGAGGAATCCATCCTGCGCGCCTCGCGCGCAATCTATGGCCGCGATGCAGTCAACGTCGGCTGCGGCGGCACCATCCCGTTCATGGGCATGCTGGGCGAGCGCTTCCCGCGCACCCAGTTCTTCATCACTGGTGTGCTCGGCCCGCACGCCAACGCCCACGGCCCAAACGAGTTCCTGCACCTGGACTATGCGACGAAGCTCACGTCCTGCGTGTCGCTGGTGCTGGCGGACAGCGCGGCGCGCGTGGCCGCCTGAGGCGGCCCACCGGGCAGACAAGCGCACTGCGCTTTTTTCGCGGAAATCCGGCCCCCGCTTGCATTTTGCCGGACCCCTATGTAGACTTACAAGCATGGGACGGCCGGATCGTGATGTGCGCATGTCCCTGCAGACGCTGCGGGTACTGGAGGCGTTCCTCGAGCAGCCCGCGGACGAGTTGTCCGGGGCGGACCTGCAGAAGCGCGGCAGGCTGGCCTCCGGCACCCTCTACCCTATTCTTCTGCGTTTGGAGTCGGCGGGCTGGTTCGTCAGCCGGTGGGAAGCCGTCGACCCTTCCGTGGCCGGGCGACCACGCCGGCGTCTCTACCGCCTTACACCCACCGGCCTCAGGCGCGCCAGTGAAGTCTTCGGAAGTTTCAGCCGGGGAGTTCTCGCATGAACACCAACGACGGCGGGTCACCTGTCACCTCCGAACCCCACGCGCACCCCCCGGGCGCAGCGCAACGGCTCGCGCTGCACCTGATCGGCCGCGCCGCGAGCCACGCGCCAGCGCATCTGGCCGGGCGGCTGCTGGAGGAGTGGTTCGCTGACTTCCCGCTGCATGCCGGCGCCGTGGCGCAACTGCGCTTTGCCGCGGGTTGTTGCTGGGCGACCAGCATTATCTCCCGCGAGCACCGGCTGGCGATCCCATTGGCAGCCGGCAGCGCCAGTGGAAGCGGTGCGGTAGGCCTGCACCTGCCCTGGCAATCCACGCCCAACACGCGACGCAACCTGATCGTCGTGCTGATCCTGCTGCTGCACGGCGCGGCAATCTATGCACTGGCGACCGGCCTGGTACCGCCGATGGCACGGCACGCCACAGGCGGCCTGGTCGCGCATTTCGTGGACGAACCGCAGGCCGCCCCGGTCACACCACCGATCAACCCTTCGCCCTTCACGGTGCCGACCCTGAATCCGCCCATTCCACAGCCGCTGGTTCCCGACGACACGGCAGCGACCATCGACGCAACTCCTGTTGCACCGACCCCGCAGCCGCAGTCAGGTTCCGGCGAAGCACCCGTGCCGGCAGTGCACCGGGTACCGGGCGGCCCTGGAAAAGGCTTCCCCAACACCGAGGATTACTATCCGCCCGCATCACTGCGCTTCGGGGAAACGGGCCTCGCCGCAATGCAGGTGTGCGTGGGGGCGGACGGTCGCCTGTCAGGAAACCCGCGGATCACGGAGTCTTCGGGAAGCGCCCGGCTGGACGAGGGTGCGCTGCGACTGGCCCGCGCCGGCTCTGGGCACTATCGCGCCGCGACAGAGAATGGCCGGGCAGTCAGTTCCTGTTTCCCGCTGCGGGTACGGTTCGAGCTGCGCTGAATCAGCTGCGGCGCATGTCCGCCATGTAACTGGGCCTGGCCGCGTCCTTCACGCGCTGCCAGGCCTCGCTGTGCCGCGCCGCGGTGTCCGCCGGCGGCTCGAACTCCGCGGCCGCCAGCTCACTGCGCAGGCCGTCGAGCATCACCGTCCACTTCGGCAGTCCCTTGGGGAAGCGGCCGCGGCGCGTGAACACGATGCGCCCCTCGACCGGCACCTCGCCGGCAAGGGACTTGACCGCGGCGATGCGGTCGTACAGTGCGCTCTGCGGGTTGGTGAAGGTGGTGCGCCGGGCGCCGTCCATCACCGTCCATTCCGCCATCTGGTCGCCGCCGAAGATGTTGCCACGCACGTCGCGCAGGTCGATGACCATGATGCCGCGCGGCGTCATCAACAGGTAATCGACGTGGAAGCCGCTGCCCATGCCGTCGGGCACCAGTGTGTCGATCAGGTGATCGGGGAAGCCGGCCGTCACCGCGGTGCGCAGCGCCTTGCGGGCCCGGTAGTGCCGGTACCAGCGCCATACCCACGAGAGCCCGAAGCCCAGCGCGGCCGCGCAGCCGACCAGTACCCAGGTTGTCGGCGGCAACTTGGCAACTTCGTCCATCTATCCCTCCCGCAACAGCGGGCGCAATGCTTCCAGGCCCGGGTCGATTTCATCATGATGGACCGGCCGCGAAAACAGCTCCGCCAGCGCCGGGGGCACCGGCACCGCGGCGCCGATCTGTGGCTCCACGATCTGCGCGAACTTCGCCGGATGGGCGGTGGACACCAGTACCCAGCGGTGCGTGGCGCGCGCTTGCTGCGGCAGGCGCTCCCAGGCCTCGACGGCCACCGCGGTATGCGGACACCAGATCTGCCCGTAGTCGCGGTAGCCCGCGCTGATGCGGGCGCGGATATCCTGGTCGCTGACCGACACCGCGCTGACGGCCGCGCGCAAACCTTCCAGCTGTGGATATAGCGCGCGCAGCCGCTCCATGTTGCTGGGATCGCCCACATCCATGGCCGAGGCCAGCGTCGCCACGCTCGCGCGCGGCCGCCATTCGCCGGTCTCCAGGAAGTCAGGCACCGTACGGTTGGCGTTGTGGGCCAGCACCACCGCGCCGATCGGCAGCCCGGCCGTGCGCGCCCACAGGCAGGCCAACGCGTTGCCCAGGTTGCCGCTGGGGATGATGAACGACGCGGGCTCGCCGTGTTTGCGCCATACCGCCAGACTCGTGGCCGCGTAGTACGCGGCCTGCGGCAGCAGCCTTCCCAGGTTGATGCTGTTGGCCGAGGACAACGACAGTTCGCTGCGCAGCTGCGGCTCGAGGAAGGCTTCCTTCACCAGGCGCTGGCAGTCATCGAAGCGCCCACGCACCGCGAGCGAACGTACGTTGTCGCCCCAGCAGGTGAGCTGGCGTTCCTGCGTCGGGGAGACCAGCCCGCGCGGGAACAGCACCACGACGCGAAAACCGGGGCGCCGGTGGAATGCCGCCGCCACCGCCCCGCCCGTGTCACCCGAGGTGGCCACCAGGATGGTCAGGGGGCGGGACTCACCGGCACGCAGCCGCGCGAAACAGGCTGCAAGGAAGCGCGCGCCGAAGTCCTTGAAGGCCGCGGTGGGCCCGTGGAACAGCTGCAGCACCGACAGGCGGCCGTCTTCCCGCAGCGGCACCAGCGGCGCAGGAAAATTGAATACTTCGCGCGCCAGTGCCGGCAGCTGCGCGGCCAGCGGGTCGTCGCCGATGAAGGCGCCAATCAGGCGTGCGGCCACCTCCGGCAGCGTCTGCGTGTCCGCGAATTCCGCAGGCGTCAGGCGCGGCCAGGTCTGCGGCACATACAGCCCGCCGTCGCTCGCCAGGCCCTGCTGCAGCGCCGCGCCGAAGCCAAGCTGCGCGGCCGCGCCGCGCGAGCTGACGAAACGCCGCTGCGGCTCACCGCTCATGGCAGCACCCGCGCGCCCTGGGCGTGCACTTCCACCACCCAGTGGTCACAGGCCTGCCGCTGGCGGCCGAACTGCGCCAGCATTGCCGAGCACACCCCCTCGGCGACTTCCGCCAGCGTCCAGGCAAACACCGAAGGGCCGGCGCCGGAGATGGAGCATCCCAGCGCACCAGCCGCCATGGCCGCCTGGCGCACCTGCGCGAAGCCCGGGATGAGCGCCTGACGCTGCGGCTCGATGACCACGTCCTCGAGGGAGGCGCGGATCATGTCCAGGTCCGCGGTGTAGCAGCCGGAGATGAAACCGGCCAGGTTCGCCGTCTGCCACACGAAATCCGACAGCTCGACGCTGCGCTTGAGGATCGCGCGCGCCTTGCTGGTGGCCAGCACCATGTGCGGATGGACGATTACCGCACGTATGCCGGGCGGCACGGGAATCTGTTTGACGCGCGGCTCGTCGATGCCCACGGTCAGCACCAGCCCGCCGTACAGGCTGGCCGCGATGTTGTCCACGTGCCGTGAACCGCTGGCCACGGCCTCGCCGGCCATCGCGAACTTCAGCAGCTCGATCTGCGCGCACGGCCCTGGCAGCAGCGCGTTTGCCGCCACCACTGCCGCGACCGCCGAGGCGGCCGAGCCGCCCAGGCCCGAACCCAGTGCAATGCCCTTGTCGATTTCCACAGTGAAGCCAAAACCCGGCTGGCGCGCCTCCAGCATGGCCAGCAGCGCGCGTCCGGCCGTGTTGTCCTCGGCGCGCAGCGGCAGGTCGGTAATGACGCCGCGCACCGCCGCGATCTGCACTCCAGGTGATTCGCGGCGCGTAACGCGCACGCGATCGCCCAGGGCGTCGATCGAGAATCCCAGGATGTCGAAGCCTATGGCGACATTGCCGACGGAAGCTGGTGCAAAGGCCATCGCCGCGGTGCGACTCACAGGCGCGCTCCCAGGTAGGCGGTGAGGCGCAGCAGGTCGGCGAACACGCCACCCGCGGTGACTTCCGGGCCCGCACCCGGTCCCTGCACGATCAGCGGATTGTCGCAGTAGCGGCGGGTGGCGAAGCGCACCACGTTGTCGGTGAGCGCGATGTTGGCGAAGGCGTGGCGGGCATCCAGCTCGCGCAGGCCTACGGCCGCATCCCCGCTGGCGGAGAGACTGCCGGTGTAGCGCAGCACCCTGCCGCGCGCGCGCGCCGCCTGCAGACGCCGCGCCATCTGCGCGTCGTGCTGCGGCAGCGACTGCATGAACTGTCCGATCGACCCGTGCGCGAGACCTGCCGGCACCAGGCTCTCGATGCGCACGTCCTGCATTTCCAGCGTCAGGCCCATCTCACGCCCCAGGATGATCAGCTTGCGCGCCACGTCCATGCCCGACAGATCGTCACGGGGATCCGGCTCCGTGAAGCCGCGCTCGCGTGCCTCGCGTACGATATCCGAGAAGCTGCGCTGCCCGTCATAGACGTTGAACAGGTAGGCGAGCGTGCCGGAGAAGATCCCCTCGATGCCGGTGATTTCATCACCGGTCTGGATCAGGTCGCGCAGAGTGTTGATGACCGGCAGTCCGGCCCCGACGGTGGCCTCGTACAGATAATGCGCGCCGCTGGCGCGGCGCGCCTGTTGCAGCCTGCGATAGTATTCCAACGGTCCACTGTTGGCCTTCTTGTTGGGCGTGACCACGTGGATGCCGGCGGCGAACCAGTCGGCGTAGTGAGCCGCCACCTCGGCACTGGCCGAACAGTCGATCAGCACGGTGTGCGGCAGGTAGTCCAGGCGCACGTGCTCCACGAAGCGGCGCAGGTCCGCCGGCTGTGCCGAGCGCTGGAACTGCTCCGGCCAGTTGCCCGGGTTCACCCCCGGATCGGCTAGCAGCATCTGCCGCGAACCCATGATGCCGCGCAGACGCAGGTCGAGATTGATCTCGCGCAGCCGCCCGCTCTGGGAGGCGATCTGTTGCAGCAGCACCTTGCCTACCGTCCCCGGGCCGATCACTCCGACCGAAATCGTGTGCGGCGACAGGTACAGGCCCGCGTGCACCGCGCGCAGCGCACGCACGGTGCTGCGCCCGTCGACCACCACCGAAATATTGCGCTCCGATGCACCCTGGGCAATGGCACGCACGTTGACCCCGGCGGTGCCGAGGGACTGGAACACCTTGGCGGCGATGCCCGGCATGCCGGCCATGCCGTCACCGACCGCGGCCAGGATCGCCAGCTCCGGATCGATGTCGATGCTCTGGATCTGTCCCTCCGCCAACTCGCGCGCGAAGGCGCTGCGGATGACATCCGCCGCGGCCCCGGCCTGCTCCTGCGGCACGGCGCAGCAGATGGAGTGCTCCGAGCTGCCCTGTGAAATCAGGATCACCGAGATGTCGCGCTCGCGCAGCGCGCCGAACAGACGGTGGGCGGTTCCCGGCACGCCGATCATGCCGGTGCCTTCGATGTTCACCAGCGCAATGCGTTCGATGCTGGTGATACCCTTGACCGGCAGGGCTGAAGCCGGGCGTGCGCAGATCAGGGTGCCCGGTTTGTGCGGGGCGAAGGTGTTGCGGATCCAGATCGGGATGGAGTCGGTGACGGCCGGCGCCATGGTCTGCGGGTGGATGACCTTGGCGCCGAAGTACGCCAGTTCCATCGCCTCGCTGTAGGACAGCGAATCGATGATGGTGGCATCCGGCACGCGGCGCGGATCGGCCGACAACACCCCGTCGACGTCGGTCCAGATGACGATCTCACCCGCCCGCAGCAGGGCGCCGAAGATGGAGCCCGAGAAGTCACTGCCGTTGCGCCCGAGCGTGGTCTGTACGCCGCGCCGGTCGGCGGCGATGAACCCGGTGATGATGAGCGTGCCGTCGAAGTCGGCGGGAACCTCGGCCGCGAGGCGCGCGCGCGACTCGGGCCACTGGATGCCCGGTCCCAGGGGGCCCCACTCCGCCACCACCACCCGACGCGCATCCAGCCACTGCACCGCACCGGTGCGGCGGCCGCTGGCGGCGAAAAAGCGCTGGAACAGGCGTGTCGACCAGATCTCGCCGTAGCCGGCGATCAGGTCGCTGACGTTGCGTGCGGCCGAGCGCGTCAGCCGCACCGAGTTGAGGATCTCGGTGAGGTCACGGCAGTCGGCGTCGAAAATCGACAGGTACTCCTGCGCCGACGGCTGTGGCAGCAACTCATGTGCTATTGCGGCGTGGCGCTCGCGCAGCTGCTGCAGGCCGGCGCGGAACGTGTCGTCCTGCAGTTCGGCCTGGGCCACC
Organism: Pseudomonadota bacterium; assembly: GCA_018241445.1. Classification (GTDB taxonomy): domain Bacteria; phylum Pseudomonadota; class Gammaproteobacteria; order Steroidobacterales; family Steroidobacteraceae; genus 13-2-20CM-66-19. The sequence goes on along the minus strand of JAFEDT010000003.1, from coordinate 142,602 downwards.
AGGTGCAACAGCGCGTCGGTGACGCCCTTGCAGGCAGACAACACCACGCCCAGGCGACCGGCCGGGGCGGACTCGAGTATGGCCGCGACTTTGCGGAAGCAGCCGGCGTCGGCGACGCTCGACCCCCCGAACTTGTGCACGACCCAGGGAGCGGGTTTGGGCATCGAAGATAAGGATTCAGGTGGAAAAAAGGCCGTGCGACTCTACTGGCGGGGGCCGCGCCGTGCAATCGCGGGTTATGCTTGGGTGCGGTGGAGACCTCGTTCGAACCCCTGTTGCCCCTGTACCGGCGCGAGCGCGAAGCGGGCCGCGCACTGGCCCTCGGCCTGCTGGTGGATACGGTGGGCTCCACCTATCGCAAGCCAGGCGCCCCGATCCTGATTGCCGCGGACGGCACCTACGCCGGCCTGATCTCCGGGGGCTGCCTCGAGGGCGATCTGCGTGAGCATGCACTGGAAGTGATCGCGTCCGGGGTTGCCCGGACGGTGCGCTACGAACTGAAGGGTGCCGACGATCTGCTGTGGGGGCTCGGATCCGGGTGCGAAGGCGCCATGCAGATCCTGTTGCTGCACGCCGGCGCGGCCAATGACTGGCAGCCGCTGGCGCAGCTCTCCCATGCCCTTGACAGCCAACGACCCTTCGCCTTCGCGGTCGTCAGCGACTCGTCCCGTCGCGACCTGCCGCTGGGCACCCTCGCCCTACCCGACGGCGGATTGGTCCTGCCGCCGGCCGGCGCTGCCGGCACCCCTGTCAGGACACTGGTAGCGGCATGCCAGAGCGCTGTCACTCGCGCCGTCACTGCACGCGCGGTGACCCTGAGCGCACTTGAAGGCGCCACGCTTCTGGTCCTGCCCCTGGCCCTGCCGCCGCGCATACTGGTGCTGGGCGCCGGTCCCGATACCATGCCGGTCGTGCAGTTTGCCGGCCTGCTGCACTGGCATGTAACTGTCGTGGATCACCGCGCGAGCTACCTGTCGGCCGAGCGCTTTCCGGCCGCGCGGCACCTGTTGCACTGCCGGCCGGAGGAGCTGGCGCATCTGCTCGGTCCCCACAGGTTCGCCGCCGCTGTCGTCATGAGCCATCATCTGGCCTCCGACCGGGCCTACCTGGCGGCGCTCGCACGCTCGGACATTCCCTATGTCGGCCTGCTGGGTCCGCCGGCGCGAAGGGAACGGCTGCTGTCCGGGCTGCCGCCGGAACTTTCCGCCCGCCTGTCGCAGCGCCTGCGGGCGCCCGTCGGGCTGCAACTCGGCGGCCGCGCGCCGGAATCCATTGCCTTGTCCATCGTGGCGCAGCTGCACGCCTTCGTGCACGGTGCGCAGGACAGCCTGGGGCATGCCTCCACCGAATCGGCCCCCGTGGGCAGCCGTGCCCAGGCAGTCTAGCCGTGGACGAAATCCAGCTGCTGCGCGGCCAGATCGCCGGTGAACGCCAGCGCACCGGCTCTGTCGCCGCGGCGCTGCAGCGCAAGCTGCGGCTCAATGCCCTGGATGACGGAGCGGCGCCGTGGATCGCCTACCTGTCCGCGGCGCTTGCATCCTTCGCCGCGCGCGATAAGCGCCTCGCAGCCCTGTTGCAACAGTGGCCACCGGGTCGCGGCGGCGCCGATACGCTGCGGGCCGCACTCGCCCAGCCCCCGGGCAGCGGGCAGCTGCGGAAGCGGTTCACGCCGCTCGCCGCGCTGCCGCTGACAGGCGCTGACAACTGCGCCACCTGGAACGACCTGCTGGAGCAGATTGCCGGGGCCTGGCAACAGCGGGGAGCGCAACTCGAATCCGGCCTTGCCGCGCACGCACGAGTGATGGAGTGGCGCGCCTGGTCGGGCATCGACGCCGACTCCATCATGGCCGAGCGCGAGCGCTATCGCGCGCTGGGCGGGGAGCCTCAGGGGTGACGGCGCCGTCCCAAACCGGCACCGGCGACGGGCTGTACTGCATGGTGCTCGCCGCGGGTGCGTCGACCCGCTTCGGTTCGCCGAAGCAACTGGTGCGGGTCAACGGCCGTCCCCTGCTGCACGCCGCAGCCACCCGCGCCGCGGAGGTGACCGGCAGTGCCGTCATCGTGGTGCTGGGCAGCGGCGCCGACCAGATCAGCAGCCTGCTGCGCCATACGACCGGCACGGTCGTGATCAATCGCGACTGGCGCGAGGGTATCGCCAGCTCCATCCGCGTCGGCATGAGTCACCTGCCACCCGCCTGCGAGGCGGTGCTGCTGATGCTCGCAGACCAGGCGGCGGTTACGGCAGACGATCTCAAGCGCCTGGCCGGCGCCTGGCGCCGGCAGACGCAGTACCTGGTGGCGGCCAGCTACGAGGGCACGGTCGGCGTGCCCGCGATCTTTCCGCGCGGTCACTTTCCGGAGCTTGCGCGGCTGCGGGGCGACGCCGGCGCGCGCGGCCTGCTGCGGGGGCACACCGAACGGCTGGTGCGGGTACCGATGCCTTCGGCGGCGGTCGATATCGACACACCCGAGGATCTCCTGAAGATACCGGAAGAACCCGCCCGCTGACACCGCTCGCCGGGACGGCCGTCAGGGACCTCGGGGATGGGGAAAGTTGTCCGATTCGTCCTCGCCCTCGCGGGCCGTGAGGCAGGCGAAATCCTTTTCCACCACTATTCGCAGCACGCCGTCCGCTACGGCCTGATCGTGCGCCAACGTCGTCTGCGTGCCCGCACACCACTGCAGTGCGGCCGGTCGTGGCAGCCAGACGGTGAGGACGTCCGCGGCATAGGCGGCCGAGGGCTGTGTCACTTGCGGATCCATGCACAACCGATAACGCAGGCGGGCGCCGCCGGCAAAAGGCACCGCCTCCTCGACACTACCTTCCTGTTCCAGGCGCCGCACTTCGCCCTGGGTCAGGCGCAGGCGCAGGCTGGCGCCCTTGATGCGCAGCTTCACGGGCGCTCCGCTGTGCGCTGCGCGGTAGCCAGGACTCGCTGCGCCAGCAACAGGTGCGGGCGATCGATCATCCTGCCCTGCAGGCTGGCGACCCCGGTGCCAGGCTGCGCCGCGAAGGCCGCCACGACCTGCCGCGCATGCGCGATCTCCGCCGCCGTCGGCGAGAAGGCGGCATTGATGGGCTCCACCTGGTCGGGGTGGATGGCGAGCTTGCCGGTGAAGCCGTCCCGTCGCGCCTGCGCAAGGTCGGCCCGCAGCGAATCCGGATTACGAAAGTCGGTATGCACGCCGTCCACGGCCTGCACGCCCAGTGCCGCGGCCGTAAGCAGACAGGCGGTGCGTGCGAGCTGAAAGGTGAACGTCAGGTTGCCGGCATCGTCGCGGCGCTCGAGCGCCCCCAGGGCCGCGCCGAGGTCTTCCGCGCCCCAGGTCAGCCCGGCAAGCCGCTGCAACACCTCGGGGGCCGCGGCCAGCTCGTCCGGGTAGCGCGGCAGGTTCATCAGGCCCGCCGGCGTCTCGGTGACCAGCGCGAGTATCCGGGCGCCTTTTTCCGGCGCAAGCCCTGAGCGCGCCTCGCGCTGCGCCAACTGCGCCACAAAGGCCGCGAGTTCACCCGCCCCGTTGACCTTCGGCAGCACGATACCGGCGGGCAGCGATGTGCGTGCCGATTGTGCGTACAGGCTGTCCATGTCCTGGGCGCAGGCAGCGGTCCCCGCGGCATTGACCCTCACCCACAGGGCCGGGCCCATGCCGCCGGTGCGCGCACCCAGCAGCTCGCAGACCTGCGCGCGGGCGGCGGGCAGCCGCGCCGGATCCACTGAGTCCTCCAGGTCCAGGATCAGGGCGTCCGCGGAGCCCTGGAGCGCACGCGCCTGCTTGCGGGCGCTGTCTCCCGGGACGAACAGCCAGGAACGCGGCGGCGCCTGCATCAGGAGGTTCCCTGTGGCGGCTTCTTCAGCATCAGTGCGGCGCGGCGGCAGGATGCCACCTCCTCGTTGCGCTGGTTCCAGGCGCGGTGTTCGAACACCACGATACCGGAGTCCTGGCGCGAGCGGCTTTCGCGCGCGGATATCACCGTGGTTTCGGCACGCAGCGTGTCGCCGATGAGTACCGGCCGCGGAAAGCGCACTTCCTCCCATCCCAGGTTGCCGATGGTCGTGCCATAGGTGGTGTCGTAGACCGACAGGCCCACCAGCAGCCCCAGGGTGAAGACACTGTTGACGATGCGTTCACCGAACGGCGAGTTGCGCGAGTACTCGGCGTCCAGGTGGATCGCGGCCGGATTCATGGTCAGGGCGCTGAACAGCAGGTTGTCGGTCTCCGTCACCGTGCGCCGCACGCGGTGCGCAAAGTGCTGCCCCACGGAGAACTCCTCGAAATACAGTCCGGACACGGATCCTCCAGTACGCCTGTTCCAGCCTAAGTGTACCGGTGTGTGAGGCCCGGGCATATCGACCCAACCAGACGGTATGGAGCGGCGCGCGCCGCGCGGCCTATATTTGCCGCCATGTACCGGTACGACGAGCTGGACCAGGCGTTCGTGGACCAGAGGGTGGCGGAGTTCCGCGACCAGACGCGCCGCTTCCTGGCGGGCGAGCTGAGCGAGGACGAGTTCCGCCCCCTGCGGCTGCGCAACGGGCTGTATATCCAGCGCCACGCCCCCATGCTGCGCCTCGCCATTCCCTACGGCCTGTTGAGCAGTACACAGCTGCGCATGCTGGCCCACGTCGCACGCCGCTACGACCGCGGCTACGGTCACTTCACCACCCGGCAGAACCTGCAGCTGAACTGGCCGAAGCTCGCCGAAGTCCCTGACATCCTGGCCGAGCTGGCGACGGTGCAGATGCACTCGATCCAGACCAGCGGCAACTGCATCCGCAACGTGACCGCCGATCACCTGGCCGGCGTGGCGCCGGATGAACTGGACGATCCGCGGCCCTACTGCGAACTCATCCGGCAGTGGGCGACGCTGCACCCGGAGTTCACCTACCTGCCGCGCAAGTTCAAGATCGCAGTGACCGGCTCGCCGCAGGACCGGGCCGCCAGCGAAGTGCACGACATCGGTCTGCATCTGAAGCGCGGTCGCGAGGGCGATATCGGCTTCACCGTGCTGGTGGGGGGAGGACTGGGGCGCACGCCTGTCATCGGCCAGGTGATCCGCGAGTTCCTGCCACTGCCGGAACTGTTCGCGTATCTCGAGGCCATTCTGCGCGTCTACAATCGCCACGGGCGCCGCGACAACATCCACAAGGCGCGCATCAAGATCCTGGTGAAATCCCTCGGGATCGAGCGCATGCGCGAGCAAGTGGAGACGGAATGGCAGGCCAGCCGTGCCGGCGCGCCACGCCTGGATGCCGCGCAGGTGCAGCGGGTACACGATTTCTTCCGCCCCCACCCCTACGCCACACTGCCTGATCTTGACGTCGAGACGGGACGCGAGCCGGCTTTCCAGGCCTGGTTCCGCTACAACACCCGCGCGCACCGGGTCAGCGGCTATCGAAGTGTATTCCTGTCATTGAAGGCACACGGCAGCGTCCCCGGTGACGTCACGTCGCAGCAGATGGAGGCCATCGCCGACCTGGCCGATGCCGAGAGCTTCGGCGAGATCCGCGCCACCCACAACCAGAACCTGCTGTTCGCCGACGTACGTCAGGAGCGGTTGTACCCCCTCTGGCAGAAACTGCAGCTGCTGCAGCTGGCAACACCCAACATCGGCACGCTAACCGACATGATTGCCTGTCCCGGGCTGGATTTCTGCGGCCTGGCCAACGCCGGCACGCTCGACGTGGCACGGCAGATCCAGCAGCGCTTCGACAGCCTCGACTACCTTTACGACCTCGGCGACATCGAGCTCAAGATGTCCGGCTGCATGAACGGCTGCGGCCACCATCACGTCGGGCACATCGGCATCCTGGGCGTCGACAAGCACGGCGAGCAGTGGTACCAGATCACCCTCGGGGGTTCGGCCAACGGCTTCACCGCCTTGGGCGAGGTGATCGGGCCTTCGGTGCCGCAGGCAGAGGTCGCGGCCACCGTGGAGCGCATCGTCGAGGTCTACCGTGCGCGGCGCGAAGGCGATGAGCGCTTCATCGAGACCCTGCAGCGCGTGGGTATGCAGGCTTTCAGGCAGGGTGCCTATGCGTCACATCCTCAGGCAGCGTGACTGGATCGCCGATCCCTGGCGTTACCTGGGGGAGCCTGATGCCGGTACGCCGCAGCATCCCGACGTCATTGTTCCGCTGGCGCAGCTACGCGGCGACCCGGGCCATTGGGCTGCCCCCCCTGGCGGACGCCTGGGCGCTGCGCTGGCGGTGACGGATGCGCCGGAGGCGCTTTCGGATCTGCTGCCGCGACTGGCGCTGGTGGCGGTGGAATTTCCGAACCCGGGCGACGGCCGCGGCTACTCGCAGGGCCGCATTTTGCGCGCCCGGCTCGGCTTCCGGGGCGAGTTGCGCGCCGCGGGCAAGGGCGTGCGCCTGGACCAGGTCTTCCTGCTGGCGCGATGCGGGTTCGATGTCCTGGAACTGGCCGACGGTGTCGACGTCGAGGCGGCGCGCCGGGCGCTGGGGCGCTACCGCGTCGCCTACCAGCCGGGCGATCCGCAGGTGAGACTGGAACGCCAGCGCTTCTTCGCCTGACGACAGCGCAGCCTGAGGGGAAAGGAGCTGCGCCACCGCTAACATTAGTGTCTCCCACGGATGTGTGTATACGATTACACACATCCGACGGAGCTCATACTCACCCCCGGCCATCCTGCGCAATGACGACAGGGCACAGCCCTGGACTTCAGGTCCGGACTAACGCTCGGGCAGCTGAACCTCGGCGAACAACCCCGCGGCCTCCTGCGCCGAGGCGCTGCGGTGTGCCCGATCCACCAGGCGACGCTCCAGGTGCGGCGCCAGCAACTGTGCGAAGTCGTACATGTAGCGGCGCAGCAGCGTGCCACGGCGAAAGCCGATCCAGGTGATGTGTGCCGCAAACAGGTGTGCGGCGTCGATGGCCACCAGGTCCGGGTCGAGCGGGTCGACGGCCATGTTGGCCACAATGCCCACGCCCAGGCCCAGCCGCACGTAAGTCTGGATGACGTCGGCATCACGGGCGGTGATCGCCACGTTGGGCGTGAGGCCGGCGCGCGCGAAGGCCTCGTGCAGGGACGAGGGGCCGGTGAAACTGAAGGTGTAGGTCACCAGCGGATAACCGGCCAGCGCCTTGAGGCTGAGTTTTGCGGCGCCGGCCAGTGGATGGCGGCGCGGCACGATGACCGTGCGGTGCCAGCGATAGCACGGCAACAGCGTCAGGTCGGCGAACAGCGCCTCCGAGCCGGTGGCGATGGCGCAGTCGATCCGGTCGCTGGCCACCATCTCGGCAATCTGCTCCGAGGTCCCCTGGTGCAGGTTCAACCGTACCTGCGGATAGCGGCCGCGAAACTCGCGGATGACATCCGGCAGGACGTAACGCGCCTGGGTATGCGTGGTGCCGATCGACAGGCTGCCCTTGCCCTCGTCGCGCAGCTCCGTGGACAGGTCGCGGATGCTCTGCGCCTCCTGCAGGATGTGCATGGCACGGTCGATCACCTGCTGCCCGGCGGGGGTGATACGCGTCAGGTTGCGCCCCTCGCGCACAAAGATCTGGAAGCCCAGCTCGTCCTCCAGCAGCTTGATCTGCTTGCTGACCCCTGGCTGCGAAGTGTGCAGTTTCTGGGCCGCGGCGGTGATGTTGAGTCCGCTCTGGGCGACGGCGGCGAGGTAGCGCAACTGGTGCAGTTTCATAGGGCTGCCAAGCGTACCGCAGCGGCAAGCGTTGCGTGAGCTTCCCTGTCACCGCCCCATAACCGGCGCGCACCACGAAAGAAGCAATGATTCGTTCCGTGCAGCTCAACCCCGTCCCTATAGTGCCGTCAACATGGCACCCACCCCCGCCCTCGACCCGAAGCTTAAGGAAAAGGCCGCCGCGGTACGCGACACCCTGGCGCAGGCGCTGGCGCTACACAAGCGGATCGCCTACGCCAACAGCCTGGGCGCCGAGGCCATGGTGCTCACCGACATCATCTGGACCGACCTGCCGCAAATCGACGTCTTCAGCATCGATACCGGGCGCTTGCCCCAGGAGACCTACGATCTGGTGGACCGGCTGCAACGTCGCTACCGCCGCACCCTGCGCGTGGTCCACCCGGACGCCGCGGCGCTGGAGCAGCTGGTCGCCCGCCAGGGCATGAACGGCTTCTACGACAGCATCGAGGCGCGCCTGGAGTGCTGCCGGGTACGCAAGATCGAGCCCTTCCGCCGCGCCATCCGCGGCTACGGCGCGTGGATCACCGGGGTGCGCCGTGAGCAGTCAGCGCAGCGCGCTCAGGGCAACCCAAGTGAATGGGACGCCGGCTACGGCCTGTACAAGTTGAGCCCACTGCTCGAGTGGTCCGAGGACGATGTGTGGCAGTACATCCGCGCGCTGGGTCTGCCCTACAACCGCCTGCACGACCGCCAGTTCCCCAGCATCGGCTGTGAGCCCTGCACCCGGGCGATCCAGCCTGGCGAGAGTCGCCGCGCCGGCCGCTGGTGGTGGGAACAGGCCGAGACACGTGAGTGTGGCCTGCATCCGAACCGTGGCCGCCCACCCCTGATCCCCGTCGCTGCCAGCGCCTGAAGGAAGCAACCCATGGACTACCTGCCCGTGTTCCTGCGCCTTGCCGATCAGACCACTGTCGTTGTCGGGGGTGGTGGTGTCGCCCTGCGCAAGGTCACCTGGCTGCTGCAGGCGGGGGCGCGGGTCACCGCGGTCGCCCCCGCACTGGATGCGCAGTTCGCCTCCCTGGAGCCGGCGCTGCGCGCGCAACTGACGCATGTCAGCGCAGCCTTCAGCGCCTCACACCTGGCCGGCGCGGTTGCGGTGGTGGCAGCCACGGATGACCGCGAGACCAACACCGCCGTGTCGCTCGCGGCGCGCGCACGCAACATCCCCGTCAACGTCGTCGACGATGCAAGCCTCTCCACCTTCATCTTCCCCGCCATCATCGACCGCTCCCCGGTCATCGTGGCGATCGGCTCGGGCGGCAGCGCCCCGGTGCTGGCGCGGCGGATTCGCGCCCAGATCGAAGCGCTCCTGCCGGCGCGGCTCGGCGCACTGGCGCGCTACCTTGGCGGACAGCGCCTGGCAATCCACCAGCGCCTGGGAAAGCTGGCACGCCGCGCCTTCTGGGAACGGGTCACCGCAGGGGCGGTGGCTACACGTGTACTCGCAGGTGACGAGGCGGGCGCCGACCTCGCGTTGCAGCGCGAACTGTCCGCCGCGCGCCTGTTGGGACGCGAACCCACGGGCGCCCGCGCAATCGGGGAGGTCTACCTGATCGGCGCAGGACCAGGAGACCCGGACCTGCTGACCCTGCGCGCCCTGCAACTGCTGCAGCAGGCCGATGTCATTCTGCACGACCGCCTGGTTCCCGCGGCCATACTGGAGCGCGCGCGCCGCGACGCCCGGCGTATATTCGTGGGCAAGGGCCGGGGCGATGCCGGACAGCAGGAGCGCATCCTGAACCTGATGATCCAGCTGGCCCGCGACGGTCAGCGTGTGGCGCGCCTCAAGGGCGGCGATCCGCTGGTCTTCGGTCGCGGCGGCGAGGAGGCGCAGGCCCTGCGCGCCGCCGCCATCCCCTGCCAGATCGTCCCGGGAGTGACCGCGGCCCTCGGTGCCGCCAGCGCCGCGGGGGTACCGCTGACCCAGCGCGGTCACGCGCGCAGCGTCACCTTCGTCACCGGGCACGACAGCAACATGGCCGCGGCCGACTGGGCCTTTCTCGCCGACCCGGCCCATACCGCGGTGTTTTACATGGGTATCGGCGAGTTGACGCGTATCGTGAGCCGCCTGCGAGCCGCTGGCGCGCAGCCGTCACACCCGGCGGTCATCGTCGAACGTGCCTCGCTGCCCGGCCAGCGGATCGCGCGTGGGACCCTCGCCGACATCGCGGCACAGGCCGCCACGCATGGACTGGAACCCCCGGCGGTGCTGATCGTCGGCGCTGTCGCTGCCCTCGCGGACGACGAGGCGGTCGGCCTCCTCGCCCCGGCCGCCGCGGTGACGGGGCCTGCCGGGTCCGCGCGGGCGCCGGTCGCTGCATGAATCCGCTCGTTTGAGCACGGCCCGATGGATCTGACCGCCGCCGGCTTCATCGGTGCGATCGGCAACACGCCGCTGATCCGCCTGCGCGTAGCAAGCGAGGAGACCGGCTGCGAGATCCTGGGCAAGGCGGAGTTCATGAATCCCGGCGGGTCGGTCAAGGACCGCGCGGCCGCCGCTATCGTCGCCGACGCCGAGCAGCGCGGCGAGCTGGCACCGGGCGGAGCAGTCGTCGAGGGCACCGCCGGCAACACGGGCATCGGCCTGGCGCACGTGTGCCGGGCGCGCGGCTACCGCTGCATCATCGTCATGCCCGACAACCAGTCTCCGGAGAAATACCAGCTGTTGCACATGCTGGGCGCCGAGGTGCACGCCGTACCGACAGTGCCCTACAGCAATCCCAACCAGTACCAGAAAGTCGCCCAGCGGCTCGCGGCTGCAATTCCCGGCGCTGTGTGGTCGAACCAGTTCGACAATCGCGCCAACCGGGCCGCGCACGCCAGGACCACCGGGCCGGAGATCTGGCAACAGACTGGCGGCACACTCGATGCATTCGTCGCCGCCTGTGGCACCGGCGGCACTTTCGCGGGGGTGACCGAGTTCCTGAAATCCCGCAACCCCGCGGTGCGTTGCGTACTGGCCGACCCACCGGGCAGCAGCCTGTACGCCTGGGCCCGGACGGGCACGCTGCAGGCGACCGGCACCGGCTCCATCACCGAGGGCATCGGGATCGGCCGCGTGACCGCCAACCTGCAGGACACGTCGCTGGATGACGCCGTGCACGTGGAGGACAGCGACACGGTGCGCTGGGTGTACCGGCTGCTCAACGAGGAGGGGCTGTTCCTGGGCAGCACCAGCGGCATCAATGTCGCCGCCGCGGTGCGTGTGGCGCGGGAGCTGGGACCCGGCCACACCATCGTCACGGTGCTGTGCGACGGTGGTGCAAAATACCGGTCCCGGCTGTACAACCGCGAGTGGCTGTCCGGCAAGGGGCTCGCCGGCAGCATTCCCCCCGGGGGTGACGAGCTGCGCGCGCCACTCGCCTCGGTCCTGCTGTCATGATGCACGCACTGCCCGCGGCCGTCCCCGACTCCTGGTTCATTGCGCTGGGTTTCTGCGCCCAGCTCATCGACGGCTGCCTGGGTATGGGCTACGGCATCTGCGCCAGTGCCGTGCTCGGCGCCCTCGGCCTGCCGCCCGCGGTCACGAGTGCCACGGTACATGCCGCCGAAGCCGTCACGGCCGGCGTATCCAGCGCCTCGCATGCCTGGTTCCGCAACATCGACCGGCGCATCTTCCTGTCATTGCTGATACCGGGCGTGCTCGGCGCCGTCGCCGGTGCGAGCCTGCTGGCGCGCGTGCCGGCGCACTTCGTCAGGCCGTTCGTGTGGGCCTACCTGCTGGCCACCTCGCTGGTGGTTCTCAGCCGCGTGATCCTGGGACGCACCCCACTCAGCGGGCGTGTCCGCGGCCCGGTGCTGGGCGCAGTCGCGGGCTTTCTTGACGCCGTGGGCGGCGGCGGGTGGGGCACCATCGTGACCTCCACCCTGGTGGCGCGCGGCGTGCCGCCACGCTATGCCGTCGGCACGGCCAATGCGGTGGTGTTCTTCGTCGCCCTCACCACCAGCATCACGCTGTGGCTCAACATCGGCACGCCGCGCCAGGACATCGTGCTGTCGCTGCTGATCGGAGGCGCGGCGGCGGCGCCGCTGGCCGCCTGGCTTACGCGCCACGTACCCCCGCGCGCCGCGACCGCGGCGGTGGGAGTGATCGTGTTCGTGCTGGGCGCTACGGGCCTGTTCGTAACGCTGGGCTGACGCGGCTACCAGCCAGCTCGCTCGCACAACCGTCGCCGACCTGTACCGGCCGGCGCGTGTCGGCCTGATGAGTGCCGCCACTGGCCGCTGCCGTCGCGGCATGCCACAGTGCCCGGATGGACGCATTCCTGACGCCTGAGGTGACGCAGGCACTGCGCCTGAGTCTGGCCGTGGCGCTACGCAGTGTACTGTTCAGCCTGCCGCTGGCGGTCTCAGCCGCATTGCTGCTCAGCCGCGCGCGCTTTCCCGGCCGCACGCTGCTGGATGCCCTGGTGCACCTGCCGTTGGTGCTGCCTCCGGTCGCGGTGGGTTACGTCCTGCTGCTGCTGTTCGGCGCGCGCGGCCCGCTGGGAGGCTGGCTCGCGCAGCACCTGGGTGTACATTTGGCCTTCACGACCGCCGGTGCGGCGCTGGCCACGGCAGTCATGACCTTTCCGCTGATGGTGCGCGCAGTGCGCGTGTCGCTGGAACACCTGGACACCGGCCTGGAACAGGCGGCGCGCACGCTCGGCGCCGGGCCCCTCGACCGTTTCTTCACCGTCACCCTGCCCCTGCTGGCACCGGGCATCCTGGCGGGCGCGGTAACCGCCTTCGCCGCCGGGCTGGGCGAGTTCGGCGCCGTCATCACCTTCGCGTCCAACATCCCCGGCGTCACCCGCACGCTGCCGCTGGCACTGTACACCGCCATGCAGTCCCCGCAGGGCGATGCGCTGGCGCTGCGGCTGGCGATCCTTTCCCTCGCGCTGGGACTGGCGGGGCTGCTGCTCGCGGAACTGCTGGTGCGGGCGGTGCGCCGCCGCCTGGGGCGCGCCTGATGACACTTCTGGTCAGCGCGCGCAAGGCGCGGGGCAGCTTCGTGCTCGACGCCGCCTTCGAGGCGCCGCTGCCGGGCGTGGTGGCCCTGTTCGGCCGCTCCGGCAGCGGTAAGACCACGCTGGTCAACATCATCAGCGGACTGCTGCCGGCGGATGCCGCGCGCATCTCGCTGAACGGCGAGACGCTGACCGACACCACCACGGGCGTGGACGTGCCGGTGGAGCTGCGCCGCATCGGCTATGTATTCCAGGACGGACGCGTCTTTCCCCACCTGTCGGTGGCGGCGAACCTGCGTTACGGGGAGAAGCGCACCCGCGCCGCTGCGTTCGTGCGCTTCGACGACGTGGTTGCGCTATTGGGGCTGGGTGCACTGCTGGCGCGCCGGCCACACCAGCTCTCCGGCGGCGAACGCCAGCGCGTGGCACTCGGGCGCGCACTGCTGGCGCAGCCGCGCCTGCTGCTGCTCGATGAGCCCATGACGTCCCTCGACGGGGCGCGGCGCGAGGAAGTCCTGCCGTACCTGACGGCGCTGCGCGATTCGCTGGCGGTGCCGATGGTCTACGTCAGCCACCAGTATGACGAAGTGCTGCGTCTTGCCAGTCACATCGTGCTCATGGAGGGCGGGCAGGTCCTGGCGCACGGACCGGTAAGTGACGTAAGCCTGCACCCGCGGCTCGCCGGCGTCGTCGGTCTTGACGAGTCAGGCGCGGTCATCGAGACGACGGTCAAGGGACTGGACGGCAATGGAGCTGCCGAGGTCGCCGTGGGCAACACGGTGCTGCGGACCACCCTGCGCGGCTGCCGCGTGGGCAGCCGGGTGCGGCTGCAGGTGCCCGCCCGTGACGTGATTCTCTCCACCCGGCCAGTGGAGGGTGTCAGCGTGCGCAACGTGCTCGCGGGCACGGTCGTGGACCTGGTCGACCAGGAGGACGGCGAGGTACTCGTGCGGCTCGACCTGGGTGGCGCGCCGCTGCTGGCGCGCATCACGCGCGAGGCCCGCGAGGCACTGGCACTCGGCCCCGGCGTGCGCGCCTGGGCGCTGGTCAAGACCGTGGCGACGCGCGGCCACGTATACTGATGGTATGACCGCGGAATCGATCTGCCCGGCAGATCATAGCGAAGCAGGTTACGAGCGGGGATCGCTGGCTGCTGTGACCATGCGCCGCAATACACCGTCCCGGTAAATGAAGTGATGCGCCACGCCGGCCACGATGTGCAGGACGGCGACGATCACCAGCAGGTTCGCCGACCAGGAGTGCAGGTCCTCGACCTGCGATTTCAGCGAATGCGCAGCCACCAGTGCCGGGATGCGAAACAGGCCGAATATCGAGTCGCCGCGGATCCAGGCGTTGGCGATTCCCAGCAGCACCGTGCTGCACAGGAGCACGTAGAGACTGCCGTGCACGATTCGGGCAGCCCTCTGCCACAGGCCTGACCCGGCGGGCGGCAGGCGCCGCCCGGCCATCGCGCGCCAGCGAATGCGGTACAGCAGCAACACCGCGAGGGCAACGCCGCACAGGATATGGACGCTGCGGGCGGCGACACGCGGCTCGCCGCGCGCAAACCAGTCGATGGTCTGCCCCAGGCACCACAGGATTGCCACCAGCGCCGCGGTCGTCCAGTGCAACCACACGGTCGTGCGGTCGTAGACCCCGGTAGCGGCCTGAACCGGTGTCTGCTGCCGATCGATCATCGTAAAGCTCCTCAGGAATCCGGGATCGTTTTCTCACTGACCATGGTCAGCACGTCGTAGTTTGCCACAGCCTCGCCGTCCTGGTTGGTGATGGCCGTGTCCCAGCGCACCTCACCGTAACCCATGCCGACGCGCAGCGACTTCTCCTTACAGGTCAGGCGCACCCTGATGCGGTCGCCGGGCTTGACCGGCTTGGTGAAGCGCAGTGAATCAATGCCGTAGTTGGCCAGCACCGGTCCGTAGGGCGGATCGACGAACAGCCCGGCCGCGGCCGAGACCAGGAAGTAACCGTGGGCCACACGGCCGCCGAACAGCGGGTTGCGCGCCGCTGCGGCCTCGTCCATGTGTGCGTAGAAATGATCCCCCGACAGCGCCGCGAAGCGCTCGATGTCCGCGAGTGTGACCTCGCGCTCCCCGGAGTGGAAGGTATCGCCGATACACAGTGCGCCGAAGGACTTGCGGAACGGGTGAACGCCCGGGTCCAGTTCCCGCGACCCCTTTACCCAGCGTCCCGTGACCGCTGTCAGCACATCCGGCGTAGCCTGTACCGCGGTGCGCTGCATGTAGTGCAACACCCCGCGGATGCCGCCGAGTTCCTCGCCACCGCCGGCGCGGCCCGGACCACCGTGCACCAGGTGCGGCAGCGGCGAGCCATGCCCCGTGGACTCCTTCGCGTCGGCGCTGTTGATGACCACGATGCGTCCGTGGAACGCTGCAATGCCGCGCACCAGGCGCGCAGCCTCGGCATCGTCGGCGCTGAAAATCGACGCCGCGAGACTGCCGCCGCCCATGCGCGCCAGCGCGATCGCCTCGTCGGCGTCCGCATAGGGAACCACCGTGCAGACCGGGCCGAACGCCTCAACGCTGTGGATCGCCTGCGCGCGCGCTGGCTCACTGCAGTACAGCAGCCTGGGTGTCACGAACGCCCCGCGCTGCGGATCGGCGCCGGTGAGTGCGCCCGGCTGATCGGCCTCGCCAAATACGACCTGCGCTTCGCGCTGCAGCAGGGCGAGTTGGCGCAGCACCTCTCGCCGCTGATCGAGCGACGCCACGGGTCCCATTGCGACCTGGTCCAGGCGCGGGTCTCCAACCACCACCCGCGCCAACGCTGCGCGCAGTGCCTCGGTCACCGCGGCGGCCCGCGCCGCCGGCACGAGCGCGCGCCGGATCGCGGTGCACTTCTGCCCCGCCTTCGCAGTCATCTCACGCACGACCTCCTTCACGAACAGGTCGAACTCCGGCGAACTGGCTGCGACATCGGGCGCGAGTATCGAGGAGTTGAGCGAGTCGGTCTCGGCGGTGAAACGCACCGATTGCGCCAGCACCACCGGGTGTTGACGCAGCTTCAATGCCGTGCCGGCCGAGCCCGTGAAGGAGACTACGTCCTGGCAGGTCAGGTGATCGAACAGGTCCCCGACACTGCCGACGATCAGTTGCAGCGCTCCCTCGGGCAGCAGGCCGGACCCGACGATACTGCGCACCACGGCTACCGTCAGGTAGGAGGTCTGTGTCGCGGGCTTGACGATTGCCGGCATGCCGGCGAGCAGCGCCGGCGCCAGCTTCTCCAGCATCCCCCACACCGGGAAGTTGAAGGCGTTGATGTGGACAGCGGCGCCTTCCAGGGGCACGCAGATATGCTGACCCACGAAGCTGCCGTTTTTCGACAGTGCCTCGACGCCACCGTCCACATACACACGAGCATTGGGCAGTTCACGCGTGCCCTTGCTGGCATAGACGAACAGCGTTGCAATGCCGCCGTCGATGTCGATCCAGGAGTCCTTGCGGGTCGCCCCGGTGGCAAAGGACAGGGTGTAGAACGACTCCTTGCGCTCACCCAGATATTTCGCCAGGGACTTGAGCAGCCCCGCCCGCTCGTGGAAGGTCAGGCCCCGCAGGGCGGGCCCTCCCACGGCGCGCGCGTGCTGCAGCGCGGCGCGCATGTCCAGCCCCGCCGCGCCTGCGTGGGCGATCACTTCGCCGGTGGTGGCGTCGCGCAGTGCCTGGCCCGCCCCGGTGCCGCTGACCCATTTTCCGCCCAGGTAACTGTGCAACTGCATGGGAACTACTTCCCGGCACGGCCGCCGGCAGGGCCGGCGCTTGCCGCCGGGCCGCCGTCGGCCGGGGCTGGCACAACCTGACCCTCGATGCGATAGGAGCGGCCGCGGAACAGCGCGATGCGCTCGCCGCGCTGGTTGGTGATCGTGATCTCGTACAGACCGTTGCGGCGCGTGCGCCACAGCTCGTGTGCCGCGGCAGTCAGCTCATCACCCTCGCGCGCCGCCGCCAGGAAGTCGATCGAACCCGCCGCCGCCACGGTGCTGTAGTTATAGCTGTTGCAGGCAAAGGCGAAGGCGCTGTCGGCCAGGGCAAACACCAGGCCGCCGTGACAGATGGCGTGGCCGTTGACCATGTCCGACCTGACGAGCATGACCAGGGTCGCCCGACCCGGTGCGACCGCCACGATGCGCATGCCCAGGCCCTGGGAAGCGCGATCCCGCTCGAACATCGCCGTCGCGGTCCGCTCGGCCAGCGCCTGGGCGGACGCACTGTGTGCGCCGGCCGTCATCGCCCGCTGAAGCGCGGCGTGCGCTTCTCCATGAATGCCGCGACCCCTTCGGCATAATCGGCCGAGCGGCCGAGCTCCCCCTGGTAGTCGCGCTCGACGTCCAGCTGCGCGGTGAGATCGCGGCCCAGGCCCTCGTAGATGGCCTGCTTGGTGCGCGCCAGCCCGCGTGTCGGCGCAGTGGCGAGCTGGCGCGCAAGTGTGTCTGCTGTCGCGGCAAGTTCGGCGTCGGCCACGCAACGCCAGATCAGTCCCCAGGACTGGGCCTCCTCGGCGGTGAGTTTCTCCCCCAGGAAGGTCAACCCGATCGCACGCGCACAGCCCACCAGGCGCGGCAGCGTCCATGTCCCGCCGGAGTCCGGCACCAGGCCGAGCTTGCAGAAGGCCTGCACGAAGCTGGCCGAGCGCGCCGCGATCACCAGGTCGCAGGCGAGCGCAATGTTGGCCCCAGCGCCGGCCGCAACGCCGTTGACGGCCGCGATGACCGGCAACGGTAGCGCACGCAGCGCCAGCACCAGCGGCTTGTAGTATTTCTCGATCGAGTCAGCCAGATCCGGCGGTGCGCTGCCGGGAGCCACCGCACGGTCCGCCAGGTCCTGGCCTGCACAAAATCCGCGCCCGGCACCGGTCAGCATCAGCACGCGGCCGCCCCGCGGCACTACCTGGCCGAGTGCGTCGCGCACCTCCGCGTGCATGACAGTGTTGAAGCTGTTCAAGCGCTCGGGCCGGTTGAAGGTCAGGCGCGCGACGCCGTCGCTCACCTCGAACAGGATGGTCTGGTAGCTCACCGGTATCGCTCACTTCTCGTCGTAATCCAGTTCCAGGGTGGCGGTCTTGGCGCGTGACTGGCAGGCCAGCACATAGCCCTGCTCCAGCTCCCAGTCCTCCAGCGCATAGTTCTGGGCCATCTCCACCTCCCCGGCCGTCACCTTGGTGCGGCAGGTTGAACACACACCGGCACGGCAGGAGAACGGCAGCTCGATGCCGGCGCGCTGGGCCGCATCCAGCACGGTCTCATCGTCGCGGCTCATACTGAAGCTGCGCCGGCGCCCGTCCATCAGCACGGTGACCGTGGTCGTGCCCGCTGCCTCTGGCATCGCAGCGGGCACGCTCGCAGCGGCCGGCGTCTGCGTCTGCGTGAGCGGCTGGGCTGCGGACTCGGTGCTGTCGAGGCTGAAATGCTCGGCATGCACGCGCGCCAGGTCCACTCCCAGCGCACGCAGCGCGCCGGTGACCTGCTCGATCATGTCACCTGGCCCGCAGATGAAATACTCGCTCACCTGCGGCGGGGCGAAGAAATTATCGGCAAGCTGGCGGACCCGCTGCGCGTCCAGGCGCCCGTTGTACAGCTGCGCCTCCTGCGGCTCACGGCTCATGACGAAATGCAGCGACAGGCGCTCCAGGTAACGATCCTTCAGGCCCAGCAGTTCCTCCAGGCACATGGCGCGGGCGCTGCTGGTGTTGCCGTAGAACACGATCACCCGCCCGGCCCCGCCTGCCAGCAGCGCGCGGATCACCGAGAGTACCGGTGTGATGCCGCAGCCGCTGGCGAAAGCCACGTAAGTGCCCTGCGCCGAGGCCGGCGCGCGCGGGGTAAAGCTGCCATTGGGGGGCAGGACATCGAGTGTGTCGCCCGCGGCGACCTGCTGCGCCAGGTGGCGCGACATGCGGCCCTGCGGGTGCACGCGCGGCGCGATGCGCAGCGGCCATTCTCCCGGCGCGTTGAGCAGCGAATAGGTGCGGCGCAGTTCTTTGCCGTCGATGCTGGCGCGAACCACCACGTGCTGGCCGGCACTGCCGGAATATTCGCCGCGCAGCGGCCCGGGAACGTCGAGGCTCACGGTGACCGAGTCCTCGGCGTCCGGGGCGACGTCGATCACCCTGAGGGCGTGGAATTTCAGCATGTCAGATGCACTTGAAAGCGTCGAAGGGTTCGCCGCAGGCGCGGCAGCGGTGATGCGCCTTGCAAGGGGTGGAGCCGAACTCGCTGATCCGCTCGGTATTGCCGCTGCCACAACGCGGGCAGGCTACCGTCGCGGCGGCGCGCCACAGCCCCCGGACGCTCCCGACCGTGTGTGTCGGCGGTGCGATGCCGAACTGCAGCAGACGTTGTCGCCCACGCGCGCTCAGCCAGTCGCTGCTCCAGGGCGGTGACAGGACCTCCTCGATCACCGCGTCCGCAAAACCCGCTGTATCGAGCGCTGAGCGCACACTGGCGCGAATGGCTTCCGTTGCCGGGCAGCCCGAGTAGGTCGGCGTCAGGCCGACATGCAGTACGCCGTCGCCGCCTTGCCTGACGTGACGCACGATGCCCAGGTCCACGATGCCCAGTACCGGGATTTCAGGATCCGCGACCTGCTCCAGCACTGCCCAGACCGCGGGAAACTCCCGCACGCTGCCGCCCGGGGCGCCCACTGCGAAGCCAGGCCGCGCGGCCTCGCCGGTAGGTGCCGCCATGCCCGCCGCCATTTCGTGGCCCATGCTCACCATTTCGCGCCCGGATAGGTGCGCGGCAGGTGTTGCATGTGAGCCAGCAGGTGGCCCAGGTGCTCACTGTGCACACCCTGTTTGCCCTGCCAGGGATAAGGGACTGCGGGCGGATGGCCCAGGGTCGCCTCTTCCAGGTCCGCCTCAGCCTGGGCCAGCCAGTTATTCGCGAGCGGCGGCAGTTGCGGCATGACGCCCGCCTGAGCCATCAGCCGTTCGGACTCGTCGGCAGTAAAGAATTCCGCCGTGAAGCGCCACAGGCCATCTATGGCGGCCTGCATGCGTCGCTGGCTTTCCGCGGTGCCGTCCCCCAGGCGCACCAGCCAGCCACGGCTGAAGCGGTAGTGATAGCGCGTCTCCTTCAGGGCCTTGGCCGCAATGGCGCCCAGGCGTGCATCACTGCTGCCCTGCAGGGCGTCGTAGAGTTGCAGCTGCCAGCCGTCGATGAGCCACTGCCGCACGATCGTGTGGCCGAAGTCACCGTTGGGCTGCTCGGCGAGGGTGAGATTGCGGAACTGCGGTGCATCCCGCAGGAAGGCCAGTGAGTCCTCGTCGCGGCCCTGCCCCTCCAGCTCCCCGGCGTAGCTCAACAGCAGGCGCGCCTGCCCGATCAGATCCAGCCCCAGGTTGGCCAGCCCCAGGTCTTCCTCCAGCGCCGGCGCATGGCCGATCCACTCCCCCAGGCGCTGCCCCAGCACCAGGCTGGTATCTCCCAGGCGCAGCAGACACTCGATGTGCGCCTGGCGCTGCGGCCCGGCCGAGGCGCCCGCCGCGGCGATGGCGGTGAGGGCAGCCTTCACAGGTTCTTGACCTCGTCGGGGATGGCATAGAACGTGGGGTGGCGGTAGACCTTGTCACGGGCGGGCTCGAACAGCGCGTCGGCCTCCTGTGGATCCGATGCCACGATGCTGGCCGAGGGGACTGCCCAGATGCTGACACCCTCCTGGCGACGGGTGTAGACATCGCGCGCGTGCTCGATCGCCATGGCGGCGTCCGCGGCGTGCAGACTGCCGACGTGCTTGTGCTCCAGTCCGGCGCGCGAGCGGATGAAGACCTCGAACAGCGGCCAGTCCGCGGCGACGCCGGTCTTGTCCTGTGTTTCCTTACCGCTCATGCGAACCTCGCCTGCGGATTGACGGCCATGTGGGGCGAGCGCCCGATCTGCCTGGCGGCATGCGCGGCGGCGGCCTCGCGTACCCAGGCGCCAGCCTCATCGGCTGCGCGCCGCGCTGCGAGGCGCTCGCGGTTGCACGGCCCGTTGCCCCGCAACACGTTGGCGAACTCCTCCCAGTCGATCGGCCCGATGTCGTAATGCTGCGTGGCCTCGTTCCAGCGCAACCGCGGATCCGGGATGGTGAGGCGCAGGTACTGCGCCTGCGGCACGGTCACGTCGATGAACTTCTGGCGCAGCTCGTCATTGCTGAAACGCTTGATCTTCCAGCGCATGGACTGCGCCGAGTGCTTCGAGTCCGCATCGCTCGGGCCGAACATCATGATCGACGGCCACCACCAGCGGTTCAGCGCATCCTGGGCCATGGTGTGCTGGTCCGCACTGCCATGCGCCAGGGTCAGCATGATCTCGAAGCCCTGGCGCTGGTGGAAGCTCTCTTCCTTGCAGATGCGCACCATGGCGCGCGCGTATGGGCCGTAGGAGCAGCGGCAGATCGGAATCTGGTTCATGATCGCCGCCCCGTCGACCAGCCAGCCGATGGCGCCGATGTCCGCCCAGGTCAGGGTCGGGTAGTTGAAGATGCTGGAGTACTTCGCGGCGCCCGACAGCAGTTGCTGCATCATCTGCGCGCGCGAGACGCCAAGTGTCTCCGCGGCGCTGTAGAGATACATGCCATGGCCACCCTCGTCCTGCACCTTGGCCATCAGCACCGCCTTGCGCCGCAGGCTCGGCGCACGGGTGATCCAGTTGCCCTCCGGCAGCATGCCGACGATCTCCGAGTGGGCGTGCTGCGAGATCTGCCGGATCAGCGTCTGCCGGTACGCATCCGGCATCCAGTCCTTCGGCTCGATCTTTTCCTCCGCGTCGACGCGCGCCTGGAAACGCTGCTCCTGCGCCGACAGATCCCGCGCCGCCGGCGCGGGTTCCTGGCCATGGGTATCGAGAGCCTGCGTGTACATCGCGGCACCCCGGGGTTAGGTGGAAATACCATCACTAATGTGACACGAAATTGACCCTGTATACAAGTTTGTTGTGTCACAATCGCCCGCCATGAAGGGCGCTCGCAAGCACTCCGGCACAGCGCGCGCCCGTGTGGCGCGCACGGGAAGTGCGGCCCCGCAGGACGCCCTGCTGCGGCATTTTCGCGGCCAGCGGCCGCTGCGGGCCGGGTCGCTGCTGATCACGCTGTTCGGGGACGCCATCGCGCCGCGGGGCGGCGCCATCACGCTGGGCAGCCTGATCCGGCTCGGTGCGCCCTTCGGCCTGAACGAGCGGCTGGTGCGCACCTCGGTGGCGCGCCTGGCGCGCGAGGACTGGCTGAGCGCCCGGCGCCACGGGCGCCGCAGCGAGTACCGCCTCACCCAAGGCGGCGCGGCGCGCTTCGCTCAGGCGACACAGCGCATCTATGGCAAGGGTCCGCCGGACTGGGACGGCCAGTGGACCTTCCTGATCCTATCCGCCGGAACCCCACATGCGGCCGGTCTGCGGGACAACCTGCGCTGGCTGGGTTTCGGTCAACTGTCCCCCACCCTGTTCGCGCACCCCGGTGCGGGGGACGAGCAGATCAGCGCGGTGCGCGCGCTGCCGGGCGGCGCGCGCCTGCTGCACCTCACGGCGCGAGCGCCCGGGGCAGGCGGCGATGAGCGCCTGGTGAAAACGGGCTGGGACCTGCGTGAGCTGGGCCAGCGCTACCGGCGCTTCGTAACGCTGGTGTCGCCGCTGGCACGCGGCCTGGCCTGCAACCCGCCGGCAGCCGAGACAGCCTTTGTCATCCGCACGCTGCTGATCCATGAGTACCGCAAGATCCACCTGCAGGACCCGCTGCTGCCGCCCGCGCTGCTGCCCCGCGGCTGGGAAGGAGCGACGGCCTACGCGGCGTGCGCGGACGCTTACCGGCGCGTGTTCGCGTCCGCGGAGGACTTCCTCGACCGCGACGCCGAGCGGCTCACCGGCCCCCTGCCCGCGGTGCAGCCCGCGGCGCTGGCGCGCTTCGGTTGACTATTTTTCCGCGGGCGATTGCGGCCCGTTCACTTCCCGCGGCGATCCAACACCCTGACCGCCTTGCCGGCGGAGCGCTCGACTGCACCGGGCTCGCATATCGTCACGATGGTGGAGATACCGATGGTGGCCTTGATGCTCACCTGCAGCTCGCGCTGCAGCCGCGTGCGCACCGCGGCCTCGCCCGCCACCTCGGGCATGCATTCCACGCGCACGGCCAGCGTGTCCAGGTGTCCCTCGCGCGATACCTCCAGCTGGTAATGCGGCGACAGTCCGGCCAGATTCAGCGCCAGCTCCTCGATCTGACTGGGAAACACGTTGACGCCACGAATGATCAGCATGTCGTCCGAGCGGCCCGTGATCTTCGCCATGCGGCGCATGGAGCGTGCGGTGGGCGGCAGCAGCGCCGTCAGGTCGCGCGTGCGGTAGCGGATCATCGGCAGGGCTTCCTTGGTGAGCGTGGTGAACACCAGTTCACCGGAAGACCCCGGCGGCAGCACCTCGCCGCTGACCGGGTCGATGATCTCCGGGTAGAAGTGATCCTCCCAGATCACCGGCCCGTCGCGGGTTTCCAGGCACTCGCTGGCAACACCCGGGCCCATCACCTCCGACAGGCCGTAGATGTCGACCGCATCCAGTCCCGCGCGCCGCTGGATGTCGGCGCGCATTGCCTCGGTCCACGGCTCGGCGCCGAAGATGCCGGTGCGCAGTGAGCTGTCGGCCGCGTCCAGCCCCTGGCGCGCAAACTCCTCCACCAGCGCCAGCATGTAGGACGGCGTGACCATGATGATGTCGGGCCTGAAGTCGCGGATGAGCTGCACCTGTTTCTGCGTCTGCCCTCCCGACATCGGCACCACCGTCAGCCCGAGGTGTTCCGCGCCGTAGTGTGCACCGAGGCCGCCGGTGAACAGGCCGTAGCCGTAAGCAATGTGCACGATGTCGCCGGGCCGGGCGCCCGCGGCGCGGATCGAGCGCCCCACCAGGCCCGCCCAGGTCTCGATGTCACGCCGGGTGTAGCCCACCACCGTCGGCTTGCCCGTGGTGCCGCTCGAGGCATGCAGCCGCACGACCTGCTCGCGCGGCACTGCGAACAGCCCGAACGGGTAGTTGGTCCGCAGGTCGTCCTTGACGGTGAACGGAAACAGCCGGAGGTCCGCCAGTTGCTTCAGATCCCGCGGATGCACGCGCGCGCGGTCGCACTTGGCGCGGTAATGCGCGACATGGTCGTAAGTGTGCTGCAGCGAGCACTGCAGCCGTGTCAGTTGCAGGGCCTGCAGTTCATCCTGGCTGGCACGTTCAATGGGTTCGAGGTCGAAGCTATGCGCATCACTCATGGTCCGCGCATCATCTCACCTCGCGACGGCGACGCAAATTCGCGGCGCGCCCAGGCCGCCTGCACTTCAACAGTCCGCCAGGCAACGGTCGGCCACGCTACCGCGGCCCGCCCAGCTCCCCGGTAAACACCCGCATGAAGTGATTGGCCTGGTGCCCGTCCATCACCCGGTGATCCAGCGTCAGCGTCACATAGCAGCGCGGCCGCGCCACGATGCGCTCTTCACCGCCCTCGCCCATCACCACGGCGCGGCGTTCCAGCTTGCCGATGCCCAGGATGGCCGCCTGGGGCTGGTTGATGATGATGGGTGCGGCCAGCAGGCTGCCGCTGACGCCGTGGTTGGAAAGCGTAAAGGTGCCGCCGCGCATGTCCGCGGGAGTGAGTCCGCCGGCGCGCGCCCGCTGCGTCAGGTCCGCCAGGCCGCGGGCGATCCCCATCAGGTCGAGCGTGCCGGCGTTGCGCAACACCGGGACCATGAGACCCACGTCCTCCACCGCCGTACCGATGCCGATGTGGATGTCCTCGTGGATCTCCAGCGCCGTATCGGTCCACTGGCTGTTGGCCTGCGGCACCGCACGGATGGCCGCCACCGCGGCGCGCACGAAATAGGCCGTCAGTGTCAGCGGCACCCTCGCGTGCTCGAAGGTCTTGCGCTGCCGTTCGCGATCGGCCAGCACTTGCGTCAGGTCGGCCTCGAACACGGTGGTCACGTGCGGCGCGGTGTGCAGCAGGCTCTCCACCATGTGTTGCGCAATACGGCGTCGCACCGGCGTGTGCGGAACGCTGCGTATGCCGGCACGCACAGCGGCAACTTCGCCGGCGGCAGCGGGATCCCTGGCAGGGGACACTGCCGCACCGCTGGCAGGAGTGGCGGCGACAGTCGTGGCGCTCGCGCCAGCCACCCCGGCGGCCACCCCAACCCTGGCGCCTGCCGCCCGCAGTACGTCGTCGATAGTGATTTGTCCGGCAGGACCGGAGCCGCGCACACTCGCGGCCTGGATTCCATGCTGGTCGAGCAGCCGTTGCACCGCGGGGCTTACGGGAATGGGGCCCGGTCTTGAGTGTGCAGCGCCAGCGGTCGCAGCCGGCGCCGAGGCGCCGCTCACGCCCGCATTGATCGCTGTTGCTGATGCAGACGTGGAGCCACTAACCGCACCCGCAGCAGCGCCGGCGGCTGCCACGCGCGGGGACCCAACCGCCCCTGCCCCCACGGTGATGCGCCCCAGCAGCTCGCCGGGCGCCAGCTCGTCCTGCGGATGGCGCAGCATTTCGGTGAGCACGCCGCTGCCCGGTGCAGCGACTTCCACCGTGACCTTGTCGGTCTCGATCTCCACCAGCGGCTGGTTCTCCACCACCGGCTCGCCGACCGCGCAAAGCCAGCGCAGCAGCTGCGAGCGGGTGCCTTCGGTCTGCTCGGCCGGTGCCGTGACGTCGATGGTATTCATATCCTGCAGAAGCTCGCGATACGGCGGATCGCCTCGATGATACGCGTCACGCCCGGTACCGCCGCCTCCAGCAGCAGCGGATTGTGCGGGCTGGGGATGTCGGGCATCGCCAGCCGCTCGACGGGCGCGTCCAGGTCGCAGAAGCTCTCCTGCGCCAGGGTGGCGGCAATCTCCGCGCCGAATCCTGCCGTCAGGTTGTCCTCGTGCACCACCAGGCAGCGCCGCGTCCGCGCCACCGACTGTCGCACCGCCTCGCGATCCCAGGGCGACAGGGTGCGCAGATCGAGGAGTTCCACGTCGACGTGCGACTCGGCCGCCGCCTGCTCGCAGCGCTCCACCATCGCCCCCCAGGTGACGACGGTCAGCTCGCGCCCGGCACGCACCGTGTGGGCCTGGCCGAAGGGCACGACAAAGTCATCGCCCGGGTAGGGGCGTCGCGCCCAGGCGCCATCGAGCATGGCGCGATGTTCGAAGAAGATCACCGGGTCGTTGCCGCGCAGCGCGGCGCGCAACAGGCCGGCCGCGTCCTGTGCGTTGGAGGGAACCGCGACCTGCCAGCCGATGCCGTGCACCCAGGCGACCTCGTTGGTCTGGCTGTGCCAGGGGTCGCCGCACTTGAAAAACCCGCCCGGCATGCGCACCACCATCGGTGCGGCAAAGCGGTTGCGTGTGCGCCAGCGCAGTGTCCCGCAGTCGTTCAGCTGCTCGGCGGCCGGATCGGCATACTTGCGGAACTGGATCTCAGCGACCGGCAACAGGCCGGCGATGGCCATGCCGACCGCGCGGCCGATGATGCCCTCCTCCGACAGGCTGGTGTCGAACACCCGCGCGGCGCCGAACTTGTCCTGCAGGCCGAGCGTGGCGCCATGCACCCCGCCCTTGGGACCCACGTCCTCGCCAAACACCACCATGCGCGGATTGCGCGCCAGTTCAGACTCCAGCGTGCGGCGGATCGCGGTCAGCATGTTGATGCGGGCGCCGGCCGGCCGCGGCTGCGGATCGCCTGCAGGCGGCAGCACGCCTTCCGGGCCCAGTCCCCCCTGTTCCTGCATCACGATCTGCCCGTGTTCGTGCTCGCTGAAGACAAAGCGGGTCAGCTCGCGTGCGTCCGGCTGCGGCCGCGCGAGGGCGGCCTCCACTGCCTGCAGCACCTCGGTGCGTGCCCGCTGCGCCAGCGCGCTCCAGTCGCCCCCGGACATGAGCCGCGGCACCAGGTATTCCTCAAGACAAGCCAGCGGATCGCGGGCGCGCTCCTGGGCCAGCAGCTGCGCCGGTTTGTAAGCCTGGGTGTCCTGGCCCGAGTGCCCGTTGAGGCGGGGCACCGTCAGGCGCAACAGCAGCGGCGCGCGCGTGCCGCGCACGCGCGCCACCGCCTCGCCGGTCAACTGCGCCGCCTGCTGCGGATCGCTGCCGCTGCCCTCGAGGATGGTCAGCCCCCGGAACGAACGCAGGTTGGCGGCGATGTTGCCGCCAGGCGTCTGCAGCTGCGAGGACACGGAGATCCCGTACCCGTTGTCCTCGATGTAGAAGAGCAGCGGCAGTTGCAGGGTGGTAGCGACGTTGAGCGCCGACCAGAAGCCGTTGGTGGCCGTGGACGCATCGCCCCCCAGCACCACGCCGATGCCGGTGGCATAAGCGGCCTCGCCGAGCGTCTCGTGCCGGAAGCGCAGCGCCTGCGCCCATCCCGCCGCGGGTGTGTACTGGGCGCCGACACCGCCGCAGGCGGGCAGCACCGTAGGACCGTTACGTCCGGGAAGATTGAAGACCACTCCGATATCGCGCCCGCCGCTGAAGGACCCCTGTCGTGCCAGCGGGCCGCCGGCCGCATCCGCCAGGGAGACGCCCAGCGCCAGCATCAGGGGCCGCGAGCGGTAGTAGACCGTCACGCCATCGTGCGGGTCGGTGAGCCGCAGGCCGAGCAGGATCTGCGCCAGGTCGTGGCCGCGGGCGGAAAACTGGTACAGCACCTTGCGCTCGGGGACCAGGCGCAGTTCCTCTATTTCGTCCAGGCTGCGCGAGGCCTGCAGCAGGAAGGCAACCCGCTGCCAGTCGACCTGGGTGCCGGGGTCAGCGGAAGGTTCGGGAACCCCGGTGAGGGCGAGGGAACTTGGGGACATGGCAGCTTCCCGTCTGTGCGGAGGTGCCGCTTATACTATGCTGCAAGTCGCGCAATAATGTTTCCTGTATTGCCATCATAATGCCGTTTGCAGCAATATCCTTGCTTACGCTGCGGCAAGCCCAGGGGCCCATGGCCGACTACTGATTGGACCGGGAACACATGGCAGGCAGGCTCGATCGCATGGACCGCCGCATCCTGCAGGAACTGCAGGAGGACGCGCGGCTCTCAAACCAGGAACTCGCCCGGCGGGTGGGCCTGTCCCCGGCACCCTGCTGGCGGCGGTTGCGGCGCCTGGAGCAGGAGGGCTATATCGCGGGCTACGCAACACTGTTGCGCGCGCCAGCAATAGGGCTTCCGATCCTGGCCTACGCGATGGTGTCGCTGGAGAATCACCATCCCGAGTCCGTGCGTCTTTTCGATGCGCGCATCGCCGAGTGCGACGAAGTGCTGGAATGCCACTCCATGAGCGGCGCCAACGACTACCTGCTGCGCATCGTCGCCGCCAGCATGGACGCCTATGAGCACTTCCTGTCGACGCGGCTGCTGCAGCTGAGGGCGGTGCGTTCGGTGAATACCAGTTTCGTGCTGCGAACCAAGAAGTCCACCACGCGGCTGCCTCTGGCTACGGGCTGACATTCACCTCGGGGGAGCGCCCAAATTGCAGCGCGCCGGGCTGCGAATTGCGAAGCCGGTCACGCCCCCGGCAAGGACTGTGCAGGAATGTTAACCAGGTCCCGGCACGCGCGGTGATTTGCACTCACGTTAGCGCCATGACCGCGATCATCCATGCACTGCCAGAGGAGCTTCCGCAGCCACTGCTGGCACTACTGCGCTCCGAAGGCATCGAGACGCTGGAGGCGTGGGTCGCGCTTGGACGGCGACGGCACCAGATTTTTGGTGTCACACGCGCCGCTGCAAAGCAGCTCGACATACTGGCGAAAACCCTGCTCAAGTCCGGCTCATAGAGCCGTCACACCCAGTCCCGGTTGCTCCACGCGCGCCTGTGTCGTGGGGCTGGCGAAGCCTCAGACCATCTCTCGCTACGGCCGCTGGCACTCACAGCTGCTGTTGTCGGCGCCGGCGAACCAGAACGCCGAGCCCTCTGAACGGATGTCCGCCCTCCTCCAGGCGGCCGCGAACTCACGCTCAGCGCGCCCCGCCGCCGCGCCGCGCCGCTGCGCCTTCAGCGCACGCGTGAGCCCGGCGAGCGCCCAGCCGTTGTGCGGGTTGCGCCTGAGATCCTCCCGGTAGACCTGTTCTGCCTCCCGGGGGCGGTGAGTAAGCAACAATTGCGCGCCCAGCAGGTGGCGCGCAGGGAAGTACCACTCGGAGGGCTCGTCATATGCAAGCGCATCCTCCGCGGCGACTGCCTGCGTCAACCCGGAAATCGCTTCGTCGTCGCGCCCCTGCGAGGCGGCGATGCGGGCAGCGACGATGGGTTCGGCGACGCGCAGCACCGCGCTGAGCTGGTTGAGCCCCGCGACTGCATCGGCCGGCACGTCCGCCGCGAGTGCCCGCAGCCCGGCCAGCGCCTGCCGCGCCTCGGCAAGCTGGCCGCGCGCAGCGAGCGCCACCCCGCGCCCGTAGAGCCATGCGGCGGTCAGTCCCACCGCCCGCTTGTCAGGGGCGGGCAGCGCGATCAGTTCGTCCCACAGTCCGAATCGCACCAGCACCGCATACCGCTGTGACAGCGCCCAACCGGATTCCCCCATGGCCAGCAGCATGTCAACGGGCACGGCCTGCACCAGGCCCTGCACGGCGTCCAGCGACTCGGCCTTGCGTCCCTCCATGGCCGCCGAGAACGCGAGGAACGCGTAGTTGTGGGCAAGGTACATGGCGTAGTAGTCGGGTGCGGTCGTCGATGCGAAGTAGCTGCGATCGGCAACCACCGCGCGCCGGTTGGCTTCGGCAGCCTCCTCGTAGCGTCCCACCCGCTGCAGGATGTGCGCCGGCATATGCTCCAGGTGGCCCGCCGCGGGCATCATGCCACCCAGCCTCGCGGCCGCCTGCGCAGCGCGGCCCGGCTCGGGTGAGGCTTCCATGACATGGATGTAGTAGTGATTGGCGCCCGGGTGGTGCGGATCCCTGCGCAACACGCCTTCCAGGCGGGCCTCGATGGCAAGCGTGCCGGGCCCTGGCTTGCCGTCGGCGCTCCACAGCTTCCACGCGTGCACGTTCATCTCGCTCTCGGCGCACAGTGTCTGCACATCCGAGTCGTCGGGAAAGCGTGCGGCAACCGCACGCATGGCGTCGGCGTAGGCTGCCAGGACGCCGGCGAGGCCGGCCGCAGCCAGCGGCTGGGGCGAGGGATACCGGGCCGCGAGCGCGGCGATCAGCGCCTGCTCTACCGCCGAGGCGTGCGCAGCATTCTTCGTTGCCTCCTGCAACGCGGCCCACGCCACCCGGGCGCGCACCTCCCCCAGCGCGGGCAGGTTGTAGTTGGGACCCACGGTGAGCGCGACGCCCCAGAAGCACGAGGCGCACGCCGGGTCCAGCTCGGCGGCCTTCGCGAAGGAGCGTGTGGCTTCGTCATGATTGAAGGCCCACAGCCAACGCATGCCCTGGTCGAAGTACCGTTGGGCCAGCGGCGATGTGGTCGTGATCGCACGGTGGAAATCGCCCAGGCCGTCGAACAGGTACGCGCCGTGCGCCCAGTCGGCCAAGGTGGCCGGAACCCCTTGCATCGGCATCGGCATCGGCGGCGGTGCGTCAGCGGGTACATCAGCCCGGGCGGCGCCGGCCAGAACAGTGGCCGCGGCCAGCGCCCGCAGGAGCGCAGCGGCAATGCCGGCTGCGACCTTGTGAATGTTGGTGCGCGACTGACTGTTGGTGATCATGCGGTCCCACTTACTGCCCCGCGAGACCCCATCAGCCAGAGCCCGCGGCCGGCGCGCCTATTCTACAGTGGCCGCCACAGGGGGCAGCTACACTTCCCCTATGGACGCTGTCGACGTGGTGGTGGTCGGTGCGGGCGCGGTCGGCCTGGCCGTGGCCCGTGCACTGGCGCTGGCCGGCCGCGAGGTGCTGATCCTCGAGGCGGCCGACCGCTTCGGCACCGGCGCCAGTTCGCGCAACAGCGAAGTCATCCACGCCGGCATCTACTATCCGCAGGGTTCATTGAAGGCGCGAATGTGCGTTGCCGGGCGTGACCAGCTCTACGTCTTCTGCCGCGAGCACGGTGTAGCGCATCGGCAATGCGGCAAGCTGCTGGTGGCGGTGAACGACACCCAGTTACCCGGGCTGCGGCGGCTGCAGGAGGCAGCGCGCGCCAACGGCGTGGTGCTGCAGCCGCTCACCCGCGAGCAGGCGCTCGCGCTCGAGCCGCAACTGCAATGCAGCGCGGGGTTGTTCTCGCCGCTTACCGGTATCGTCGATTCAAACGCCTACATGCTGGCGCTGCTGGGCGAGGTGGAGGCCCATGGGGCCACGCTCGTGTGCCACAGCCGCGTCAGCGCGGTGCAGCTGTCCGGCGGGCGCGCCCTGCTCTCCGTCAACGGTGCCTCTCCTGCCCTGTCAGCGCGGCTATTGATCAACTGCGCCGGACTCGAAGCGCCGGCACTGGCCGGCTGCATGCAGGGGCTGGCGGCGGAATTCGTACCCCGCGCCTGGTTTGCACGCGGCAGCTACTTCCTCCTGAAAGGCCGCGCGCCCTTCACCCACCTGGTTTATCCCATGCCCGAGCCGGGTGGCCTGGGCATTCACCTGACGCTGGATATGTCAGGCAGGGCGCGTTTCGGTCCGGACGTGCAGTGGATCGAGGCGCCCGACTATCACGTGGACTCCGCGCGCGCCACGCACTTCGCCGCGGCGGTGCGCCGCTATTGGCCGGGCCTGCCGGACGATGCTCTGGAGGCGGGTTACGCCGGGGTGCGACCAAAGATCTCCGGACCTGGCATGGCAGCGGCGGATTTCCGCATCGACGACGTACGCGTGCACGGCCTGCCACAACTCATCAACCTGTTCGGCATTGAATCGCCAGGACTGACTTCATCCCTGGCGCTCGCGGACGAGGTGGTGCGGCGCCTCTAGTGGGTGAGTCCGACGGGCCCGGCGTTCATGGGCGTCGACGCCAATGCCAGCGCGCAGACAGCAAGCAGGCTGCCGCTCCGCAAGGACGCGGCAGCCTGCCCGTTGCATCGATGTGACTTCAGGCTTCCGGGCTGGCCTCGACCTGGATGGCCAGATCGACGGCCATCTTGAAGCCCATCTTGGCGCCGAAGTCCACTCCGTACTCGGCACGGTTGAATACGCCCGATGCCTCAGCGCCGCAGACTTCCTTCTTGGTCATCGGATTCGGCTTGCACAGGAACTGGCTGATCTTCAGGTTCAGCGGATGAGTCACCCCGTGCAGGGTGAACTCGCCGTGCACCGCCGTCGGCTTGCCGCCCTTGAAGTTCACCAGCGTGCCCTTGTAGGTGGCGGTGGGGTACTTCGCGACGTCGAAGATTTCCGCGCTGCGGGCGTGCTCGTCCAGCTTCGGCATGCCGAAATTGATCGAGGCAGTGTCCACGGTCACATCCACCGTACCGGTGCCCTTGGCCTTGTCGAGCACGATCGTGCCGGAGGACTTGTCAAACTTGCCGCGCCAGTTGGACAGGCCGCCGAAGTGGTCGGCCTTGAAGCTCGGGTAGGTGTGGTTGGGATCGATCTGGTAGGTGACGGGCTCTGCCACAGCCAGGCCCGCCGCCGCGGTCATGATCGCAGCCGACAGCGCAATTCTCATCACAATAGCCTCCGGGTGCAGGGGGTGAAACTGGGGTGGGTAGCCTAGGCCAGGCCGCCGCGCGCGTCATCCCCTCTTCGAGACAGGTAAACCCTGCGCGACCGGGGTGTCAGGCCTTGCGGAACGGCAGCTTGAGGTCGCGCGCCACCACCTCGTGGGTGATGGAGCCGGCGTGCACGTTGAGCCCCGCCGCCAGGCCGGCATCGCGCCTGAGCGCTTCCTGCCAACCCAGGTCCGCCAGCGCGCGCACGTACGGCAGCGTGGCGTTGGTGAGTGCCAGGGTCGAGGTGCGCGGCACAGCACCGGGCATGTTGGCGACGCAATAGTGAATCACGCCGTCCACGACGAAGGTCGGGTCGGCGTGCGTGGTTGCGTGGCTGGTTTCGAAGCAGCCACCCTGGTCGATGGAAACATCCACCAACACCGTGCCGGCCTTCATGGTCTTGATCATGGCGCGGGTCACCAGCTTCGGCGCCGCGGCGCCCACAACCAGTACCGTGCCGACCACCAGGTCGGCGTCCTGCACCAGCCGCTCGATGGTCTGCGCCGTGGAATAGGCGGTGCGCAGTGAGGCGCCAAACAGGTATGACAGCTCGCGCAGGCGCTCCACCGAGCGATCGACGACCGTCACATCCGCCCGCATGCCGACGGCCATTTCCGCCGCGTGTGTTCCGGCGACGCCGCCACCCAGGATCACCACCTTCGCCGGCGGCACACCCGGCACGCCGCCCAGCAGGATTCCAAACCCACCGTTGGCCTTCTGCAGGCTCGCGGCACCGACCTGGATCGACATGCGGCCTGCGACCTCGCTCATCGGTGTCAACAGCGGCAGCGAGCCGTTGCGCCCGGTGACGGTCTCGTAGGCAATCGCCGTGGCGCCGGACTTGATCAATCCCTGCGCCTGCTCGGGATCGGCAGCCAGGTGCAGGTAGGTGAACAGCACCTGGTCCTTGCGCAGCATGGCGCATTCCCTGGCCTGCGGCTCCTTGACCTTCACGATCATGTCAGCACCCTGGAACACCTCGGCCGCGCTGGCCGCGGTCTTCGCGCCCGCGGCCTGGTACTGGGCGTCGTCCACGCCGATGCCATTGCCGGCGCCGGTCTCCACCAGCACTTCGTGGCCGGCGGCCGTCAGTTCGCGCACGCCCGCCGGCACCATGCCGACCCGGTACTCGTGGACCTTGATCTCGCGTGGAACTCCGATACGCATGGCTGCCTCTATCCGTTTGAATGGCGCAAGCCTAAGGCCCCCGCCGGGGCGGAAGCTGCGAAAGCACTGGGGCGCAGCCTGTCCTTGTGGCAGAATCTGCCTCCTGCACGATCTCTCTCGCAATATTACGTCACATATGGACCTGGATCGCTACGATCGCGCCATCCTGCAACTGCTGCAGCAGGATGCCCGCATGACCAACAGCGCGCTGGCCGGCCAGGTCAGCCTGTCTGAATCGGCCTGCCTGCGGCGCGTGCGCGCGCTCGAGGAATCCGGGCTGATCCAGGGCTACACCGCCCTCATCGACCAGCATAAGGCCGGCTTGCCGGTGAATGTGTTCGTCAACATCACCCTCGACCGCCAGAGCCGCGCCGGCCTGGAGGCCTTCGAGAACGCGGTGCGCAAAATCCCCGAGGTGATGGAGTGTTACCTGATGACCGGCGAGCACGACTACCTGTTGCGCCTGGTGGTCGCGGACATGAACGACTTCGAGCGCATCCACAGTCAACACCTGACACGGCTGCCGAGTGTGGCGCGGGTGCATTCCAGCTTTGCGATGCGCACGGTAACCCGCGCAGTGACCCTGCCGGTACGCGGATCGCCGTCGGGCGCGGCGCGCCGCGAATGAGAACTAAACCTCCAGCACGATCTTGCCGATGTGCGTGCCGGACTCCATCAGCTGGTGCGCGGCCGCCGCCTCGGCCAGCGGGAACCGCGCGTGGATCAAGGGTTTCAGGTTCGCGCCGCCGAACAGCGGCCACACCCGCTCGCGCAGCGCCGCGGCGATGCGCCCCTTGGCGTCCACGCTCTGCGCACGCAGAGTGCTGGCGGTGATGGTCAGCCGCCGGGTCATCAGCAGCCGCAGATCCAGAGTTGCCTTCGCGCCGCCCTGCACTGCGATCACCGCTATGCGGCCGTCGGTCGCAGTCGCGTTGACGTCCCGCGCCAGGTAATCGCCGCCCACCATATCCAGGATCACATCCGCGCCGTGCCCGTCGGTCGCCCTCTGGGTCGCGGCGACGAAGTCTTCCTCGTGGTAGTTGATGGCGACATCAGCGCCCAGCTCGCGGCAGGCGGCGCACTTGGCCGCACTGCCGGCGGTGACGAGCACGCGGGCGCCGAAGGCCTTGCCGAGCAGGATGGCGGCGGTGCCGATGCCACTGGAGCCGCCGTGGACCAGCAACGTCTCCCCGCGCTGCAGGCGCGCCCGCTCGAACACGTTGTACCAGACGGTGAAGAAAGTCTCGGGCAGCGCCGCGGCCTCGGCCGGGCTCAACCCCGCGGGTATCGGCAGGCACTGCAGCTGCGGTGCCGCGACGTACTGCGCGTAGCCGCCGCCAGCGACCAGCGCGCATACCTTCATTCCAGGCCGCAGGCCAGTCACGCCCGGGCCGCAGGCCACGACCTCCCCTGATACCTCCAGGCCGGGAATATCGGTTACGCCCGCCGGTGGCGGATAGTTGCCCTTGCGCTGCAGGACATCGGGCCGGTTGACACCGGCGGCGGCTACCCTCACCAGCACTTCCCGATCGCCGGGGACCGGCACGGGCCGCTGCACCGCGTGCAATACCTGCGGCGGCCCGCTGCCGCGGATCTCGATGGCGGTCATCTGCTGCGGAATAATCATGCGCGGACCCTTCATGTGCCATTCCCTGGCTCGTATGCAGCGTGCGACCGCTTCATGTGGCCGCCACGGGTGATCCTTGCACCGCGAGCAGTCCGGCGCGGCCCGGCACGGTGCCGGCCTCTATCGTACAGCGCGGCAACACTTCCCGGTCCAGACGGCGCGCGTAGCCACCCAGGTCGATCAGAGTGTGGCCGGCGTCGCGCCAGGCCCGCAACAGGCGCTCGAAGGCCCCAAGATAGACGCCGCCCTCCAGCTCCGCGTGCAGCGTAAACACCTGGTCGCGCGCATCCTGTGCCGTCAGTGACAGCAGGTGATCCACCGGGTCTACGCCCGCAAGGTCCTCGCGACCGATCAGCTCGTCCAGGGTCGGCAGGGTAGTCGGCAGTTGCATAACCGGC
The DNA here is from genome assembly GCA_018241445.1 of Pseudomonadota bacterium. Classification (GTDB taxonomy): domain Bacteria; phylum Pseudomonadota; class Gammaproteobacteria; order Steroidobacterales; family Steroidobacteraceae; genus 13-2-20CM-66-19. Next base: position 107,194 of record JAFEDT010000003.1, on the reverse strand, counting down.
GCAGTGACGGGCATGAAGGGCCCTGTGCCGCGGGTGTCGGAGGCGTAGCGGAATCCCATCTGGGCCTCCAGGCCCGGCACGAAGCCGTTCATCTGCCAGCCCGCGGCGCCATGCACCTCCGGCGCGCGGCCGAAGACCGCCTCAAACTGCTCGTGCGCACGTGCGAGCTCGCGCCGGGTCCATTCCAGCGGCGCACGACTGACGCCGTCCTGCCAGCGCACGTGATCCCAGGTGTGCACGCCCGCCTCGAAACCCTGCGCGGCGATGGCACGCATCTGGACCGCGCAGCTGCGGCCGATGTGCGGGCCCGGCAGCAGCACGCCGTACAGCAGCGTCTTCAAACCGTAATGCTGCACGACCGAGGTCCGCTTGACCTTGCCGAAGAAGCCGCGGCGGAATACGCGCCGGATAGCCCGCCCGGTGTTGTCGGGACCCAGGCTGAACAGGAACGTTGCCGGGACCGCGAGCCGTTGCAACAGCTCCGCCAGGCGCAGGGCGCCCTCGCGGGTGCCGCGCCAGGTGTCGACGTCGATCTTCAGCGCAATGACGGCCATGCCTACACCAGAGCCAGCGGCTGCTGCGCAAAGCGGCGCGCGAGTCGCGGCAAATCGAGCGGTCCCCCGGGACCGCGCCCGGCGAGCAGGCGCAACACGCTGCCGTCGCGGCACACGACCTGGCATTCCTGCCCGACTGCACGCAGGCTCGGCGCTGCGGGTGCGACCGTGAACGGGCCGACACGCGTGCGATGAATGTCCCAGCGCTCGCCGCCCACCTGCGCAAACGCCCCCGGGAAGGGCGGCGCCACGGCGCGCACCAGGTCGTGGATGCGCTGCGCAGGCCAGTTCCAGTCGATCAGGCCATCCTGCGCTGTACGCCGCCCGAAGTATTCGCCGGGCAGCAGGGGCTGTGGCAAGCGCGCGGCGGTGCCGGCGATGAGTCCAGGGAGCGCGCGGGCCATGACCGTCTCGGCCGCCACCGTAACCTTGGCAAATACTTCACGCGCATCGTCGTCCTGCAGGATGGGCACGGACTGCTGATCGACGATATCGCCCGCATCCGCACGCGCCACCATGTAGTGCAGCGTCACACCGCACTCACGCTCGCCGCGCAGGATCGCCCAGTTGACCGGTGCGCGGCCGCGGTAACGCGGCAGCAGCGAGCCATGCATGTTCAGTGCACCGCGGCGCGCCACGCGCAGCAGCTCCTCCGGAAGCAGGGAGCGGTAATAGAAAGAAAACACAAAATCCGGCTGCAGCTCGCGCAGCCGCTGTGGCAGTTCCGCACCGCCGGTGCCGGCCGGCGCGATGCAAGGCAGGCCATAGTCGCGTGCCGTGTCGGCAACGCTGGCATACCAGCGGGTCTCCGCCGGGTCGTCGGGAACGGTCACAACCAGCGGTACGTCGACGCCACCGGACAACAGGGCCTTCAGGCAGCGTGCGCCGACGTCGTGGTAGGCAAAGACCACCGCGCGCGGTGGCGTCATTCGCGACCCGCCGGCACCGTGACGCCCGGCAGTGCCGCCGGCATGGCCGCCGCCGCCGGCGGTGGCAGGCGCGGTGCGTCACCCCCGTCCGCATTCTCACCGCCCAGCACTGCCGCCACGGTATAGCGTGGCCGCTGCCGCACCTGCTCGTAGATGCGCCCGACATACTCGCCCACCACACCCAGGCCCATCAGTGTCACCCCGATCAGGAAGAAGGCGATGGCGAACAGCGTGAACAGTCCTTCCGCCTCGGGTCCGACCGTGAAGCGCCGGACCAGCAGCACCAACACCAGGATCAGGGACACCAGGGCGATCAATCCACCCGTCATGGAGAAGAACTGCAGCGGCGCGACCGAGAACCCGGTCATGAGGTCGAAGTTCAGGCGGATCAGGCGGAACAGGGAATACTTGGACTCCCCCACCAGGCGCTGCGCGTGCGATACCTCGATCTCCACCGGGTGCCGCGCGAAGGTATAAGCCAGCGCCGGCACGTAGGTGCTGACTTCCGTGCAGTGATTGACCGCGTCCACCACTGAGCGCGCGTAACCGCGCAGCATGCACCCCTGGTCGGTGATGCGGATCGACGTGGTTCCCTCGCGGATGCGGTTCATCAGCCGCGAAGCCGCCTTGCGCCACAGCACGTCGTGGCGGCTGACGCGCACCGTGCCGACATAGTCGGCGCCCTGGTCCAGCTGCGCCACCAGCCGTCCGATCTCCTCCGGCGGGTTCTGCAGGTCTGCATCGAGCGTGATGACGTAGCGGCCGCGGGTATGCTGGAAGGCCGCGAGAATGGCCTTGTGCTGGCCGGCATTGCGGGCCAGCACCACTACGCGCGTGACGTCCGGGCGCCGCTCGTACTGTTCGCGCAGCATCGCCACCGAACGGTCAGCGCTGCCGTCGTCCACGAACACGACCTCGTACGGCCGTCCCAGGACATCCAGTGCCTGGTACAGCCGCGCGAACAACTGCGGCAGTCCGGCCTCCTCGTTGTATACCGGGATGACGACCGAGATGTCGGGTGTCATGCGCTCGCCCTGCCCGCCACCGCGGCGCCCAGCACTTCGTTCACCGTGCGCACCACCCGGTCCACGTCAGACAGCTGCATGGCCGGGAACAACGGCAGGGTGACCGTCTCACGTCCGATGCGCTCGGCGTTGGGGAACTGGCCGTCGCGGTAGCCGAGCTTGCGGTACGCGGTGAACAGGTGGATGGCGGGGTAATGCACCCCTGCGCCAATGCCGTGGCCACGCAGGGTCTCGATGAACTGTGCGCGCGATATGCGCATCTCTCCCAGCGGCAGCAGTGGTGCGAACAGGTGCCAGCTGTGGCCGGCGTCGCCACGCTCCGGCAGGCGCAGCGGCGCGCCCCGGCCCCATAGCTCGAAATAGCGCGCCACCAGTTCACGGCGGCGGGCGTTGAAGTCCGCAAGGCGCTTGAGCTGCCCCAGGCCCACCGCGGCGGCAACGTCGGACAGGTTCGACTTGCCGCCGGGAATCAGGGTGTCGAAGCCGTCCGCCCCCGACTTGACCTGTCCGTGCCAGCGCTGCAGCTCTATGGTGCGCAGCTCCTCGGGCGAGCCGCCGGAGATGGCGCCGCCCTCGATGGTGGTCATGTTCTTGTTGGGATGGAAGCTGAAGCACACCAGGTCGCCAAAGCTGCCGATGCGGCGGCCGCGCCAGGTGGAGCCGATGGCATGCGCCGCGTCCTCGATCACCCGCAGCTGGTGTCGCTCGGCGATCGCGTACAGCCGGTCCATGTCCACCGGCAAGCCGGCGAAATGCACCGGCATGATGGCGCGCGTGCGTGGCGTTATGGCTGCTTCCGCCTGCGCCAGGTCGATATTGCGCGAGTCCAGGTCCACGTCCACGAACACCGGGCGCGCGCCGACCCGCGCGATCACGTTGGCGGTGGCCACGAAGCTCATTGCCGGGGTGATGACCTCGTCACCCGGCCCGATGCCGCAGGCCTGCAGGGCCATCTCCAGACCCGCGGTGGCGGAAGTCTGGCTGCGCACCGACCGGCCGCCCAGGTACGCCGACAGCTCCGCCTCCAGTTGCGCCACTTTCGGCCCACTTGCCAGCCATCCCGAGCGCAGCACCTCGGCGACGGCGGCAATGGTCTCCTCGTCGATGCCGGGACGGGTAAAGGGGAGAAACGGCAGAGTTGCTTGAGTTTTCATGAACGGGCCACCATCACTACGCCCAGCAGGATGACACCGACGCCGGCCACCCGCTGCAGATTGGGCACTTCACCGAGCAGCCACCAGGCCAGCCCGATGTTGATCACATAACCGAGCGACAACAGCGGGTACGCCTGACTGACCGGTACCCGCGACAGCCCCACAATCCACACCACCAGGCTCAGTCCATACGCCAGCAGCGCATACCATAGTGGCGGCACGGTCAGCAGGTCCAGACCCTTCTGCCACAGCCCGGTGGTGGAGTTCAGCGGGCCACTTACGCGGGTCGCCGCCTTCAGCCCCAGCTGCGCCAGGGCGTTCAGCAGCACACCGCTGAACAACAACGTAAAGTCGCTGAGCTTCACAGGCGGCTCACCGCGACGGTATCGTCGTCGGCGCCGATGACCCGCCCGGGCAGGCCTGCGCGCCGCAGGCGATCCCAGACGCCGGGATCGAAGAAGGCCACTGCCGGCGCGCCGGCCCGCCAGTGCTGTGTGAATTGATCCAGGTTCATGCGCCTTTGTGGCTCCGCGTCCAGCCCGAAATGCAGCTCGCCCTCGAAAGCCACGAGCTGCAGCGTGCGGCCGAGATAGGGCGAAATCGTCTCGCGATACTGTCCGACACTGTACAGGGACGCGCCGGCCGGAATCTGGCCGCGTACTGACTGCACCAGGTCGCGTGCCGAGCGCGCCGGCGGGGTCGCGCCATAGGCGCACAACAGGAACTGCCAGGCAAGTATGGTCGTCACGGCCGCTCCCAGCGCCGCCCGATAGGCCGCCGCATCGTGTGCCGGCACCGCCGCCGTGCCCCGGTGAACCCAGCGGGGCAACTCGACCCACAACACGCCCAGGATCGACAGCGCCGCGGCTGCCGCTACCCAGGCCGAGGCTTCATGGGGAATGAAGTTGTTGCGGCGCGCGCTGTAAATCAGCAGGCCGACGCCGATGAAAATCACCAGTGCCGCGACGGTGCGTGCCGCCACCCGCGTCAGTTGCAACGGGCTCTTGCAGGTGGCCCCCGTGACGATCGCCAGCGCGGGCAGCATCGGCAGGATGTAGGGCGCGAGCTTGGAACCGGAGGCCGAGAAGAACAGCAGGGTCACCGCGCAGTAGACCAGCAGGAAGCGCAGCGGCCGCCAGGGCCTCGCCGCAGTCGCGATATTTCCGGCGACCGCCGCCCCTGCATCCCTCCAGCCGGCGCGCAGGGAACGTACGCAGGCTGCAAGCCAGGGCAACACCGCCAGCAACAACAACGGCAGGAAGAACCACCAGGGCTCCACCCGCTGGTGCACGGTAGTCAGGAAGCGCGCAAAGTGCTCGTGCACGAAGAAGAACTGCGCAAAACCGGGATTGCGCCGGCTGACCACGATGAACCACGGCGCGGCGACAGCCGCGAACAGCGGCAGCCCCCGCAGGACCTGCAGGCGCTTCCACACCCCGCTGTCGCGTTCGATCACGGAGTACACCAGCAGCGCGCCGCCCGCCAGTACGCCGACCACGATGCCCTTGGCGAGCACTGCCAGCGCCGCCGCGCCCCAGGCCAGCAGCATCCAGCGCCGCTCGTCCACGCTGCCCGGCGGGCAATCCTGCGCCGCCAGGAACGACAGCACCGCCGCGGTCAGCCAGAAGGTCAGCCCTGAATCCAGCAGGTTCAGGTGACCGACCACGCCGAAGAACGGGCTGACGGCGAGTGCCGTAAGCGCCGCGACGCCGGCCGCCTTACCGTAACGCCGCCGGGTCCAGGCGTACACCAGCGGCAGGCAGCCGAATGCAGCCGCCACCGACCACAGGCGCGAGCTCCACTCGCTGACACCCACGGCCTTGTAGACCGCGGCCGTGGCCCAGTACTGCAGCGGCGGCTTCTCGAAGTACTTCAGGTCGTTGAAGCGCGGCGTCACCCAGTCGCCGCTCACCAGCATCTCGCGCGGAATCTCGGCGTAACGCCCCTCGTCCGGGTCGAACAGCGGCCGCACCGACAGCGTCGCTCCCCAGGCAAGCGCCAGTATCACCCACGCCAGCCAACCGGGTGAACCGCGGCACCACCGCGCAGGCAGTTTCACCATGCTCGGGCAGCGGGCCTGAGGGCTCTAGGAAAGGCCCGCCATCTGTGCGGCGCGGGTGCCAAATCCTTCCTGGTTCACGTAGAAGTCGATCGTGCGCCGTATGGCGGTATCCATGTCGGTCTTGGGTTGCCACCCGAGCACACGCTTTGCCGCCTCAATATTGGGCACGCGCACCTGGATGTCCTGGTAGTACTTGCCGTAATACTCACCGGCCGAAACGTCGACGATCTCGGTGGCGCGCGCATTGTCACGCAGCACCGCAAACTCCTGGGCGATGCGGATGGTGCGCTGCGCCAGGTCACGGATCGAGATGCAGTTGCCCGGGTTGCCAATGTTGAAAATACCCTGGCTGGCGCGCCGGTTCTGGTTCTCGAGGATGATCAGCAGGCACTCGATGGCGTCATCGATGTAAGTGAAGGAGCGCTTCTGGCTGCCGCCGTCCACCAGCTTGATCGGCCGCTTGTAGAGCACGTTCGACAGGAACTGGGTAAAGACCCGCGAACTGCCCTCCTTCGGCTCCTCGGGATTGTCGAGGTTCGGGCCGATGAAGTTGAAAGGCCGGAACAGGGTGTAGTCGAGGTTGTCGCGTACGCCGTAGGCGTAGATGACGCGGTCGAGCATCTGCTTCGAGCACGCATAGATCCAGCGCTGCTTGTTGATCGGGCCGTACGCCAGCGGGCTCGACTCCTCGTCGAGCACCGAATCCGGTGATATGCCGTAGACCTCCGAGGTCGAGGGAAACACCAGGCGCTTGCCGTACTTGACGCACTGGCGCACCACGGCAAGGTTGGCCTCGAAGTCGAGCTCGAACACCTTGAGTGGGTGGGTGACGTACTGCGCGGGGTTCGCGATCGCCACCAGCGGCACGATCACGTCGCATTTCTTGACGTGATACTCGACCCACTCCCGGTTGATCGTGATGTCGCCTTCCACGAAATGAAAACGCTCACTCTTCGGGAGATTCCCGAGCTTGTTGTCGGCGAGGTCCATACCGTAGACCTCCCAGTCACGCGTGCGCAGGATCGCCTCGGTGAGGGCGCTGCCGATAAAGCCGTTGACCCCGAGAATCATGATCTTCAATGACATACCGACCTCAATGTCTGTTCATTGTCAGCTGGTCCCGCGGACGAAGGCGCGGTTTGTCATGTTAACACTTCAGCGCCCGTGCGAGGGCGGGGACGAGCCAGGGGGCAGAGCCTGCGCCGCCCCCATTCAGCAACAGCGGCTGACGCCGCTCCACTTGCGCCGCTGCTCCTGCAGGTAGAACTCCCGGCGGCCCAGCGCCGCAGTGCCTGGATGGCAGTGCTGGTGGTGCAGCAGGTAGCGCTCGAAGGCGTCATCGCCGCTCAGGGTTCGCAGCGCCAGCCAGCCACGGCGCACCACCCCGCCCGCCCGCCGTACCAGGGCCGCTGCCGCGGATGGCGGCGCAGTGCGAAGGTTCATGCCCCTGTCCCCTGCCCCGCCATCGCCAGGCGGCTGCTGACGTAGGGGGTCTCCGAACCGGCGAGCAGCGGCCGTCCGCGCAAGCGGCGCAGGCACACGCGCAGCATGTCCGCGATGACGCACCACAGGATCGCCGTGAACAGGATCACCAGGAACCCGTCCAGGCGCTGGTTGAAAATCAACTGCGGCGCAACCGCGGCGCGCTCGGGCGAGAGCTGACCCGTCGCCAGCTTGTGCGCAAGCCCCGAGGCCGCTGCGAACAGGCCGACACGCACGTCGGGGCTCGCAACCTTCTGCCAGGCAGCCACGCTCGTGATCACTGCCAGCCAGGCGAGCGGCAGCAGCGTCACCAGTGCATAGCGCCGGCGGCGGCCGGACTTGATGATGATTCCGGTGGCCACAGAAAGTGCGATCGCCGCCAGCATCTGGTTGGAAATTCCGAACAGCGGCCACAGGATGTTCACCCCGCCATTGGGATCGATGACGCCGACGTACAGGAAGTAACCCCAGGCGCCCACGATCAGGGCGCTGGTGAACAGCACCGAGGGGTACCAGGAGGTGCGACCCAGCGACGGCCACAGGTGCGACAGCGTGTCCTGCACCATGAACCGGCCGACGCGGGTGCCGGCGTCGAGCGTCGAGAGGATGAACACCGCCTCGAACATGACAGCGAAGTGATACCACAGCGCCATCAGCGACTTGCCGAAGCTGCTGCCGAAGATGCTGGCCATGCCGACCGCCAGCGACGGCGCCCCACCGGTGCGCGCAAACAAGGTCGACTCGCCCATGGCATCCGCGAGCGCGTGCATCTGCTCCACAGTGACCGGGTAGCCCCAGCTGCTGATGGTGCGCACCGCCTCGGCCGCCGTCGCCCCGACCACGCCGGCGCCGGAGTTGATGGCGAAGTACACCCCGGGGTCCAGCAGGGTGGCGGCGATCAGCGCCATGATGGCCACGAAGGACTCCAGCGCCATACTGCCGTAGCCCACCAGGCGCACGTCGGCCTCGCTGCTGATCAGCTTGGGCGTCGTGCCGCTGGATACCAGCGCATGGAATCCCGAGACCGCCCCGCAGGCAATGGTGACGAACACGAAGGGGAATACCTTGCCGCCGAACAGGGGGCCGTCACCCGAGGCGAATATCGACAATGCCGGCATGCGGATCTGAGGGTGGGTGACGACAATGGCAACGGCCAGCAGCATCACTGTGCCGACCTTGAGGAAGGTGGACAGGTAATCCCGTGGCGCCAGCAGCAGCCACACCGGCAGCACCGCGGCACTGAATCCGTAGGCAATGGTGAACAGCGCCAGCGACAGGGCCGAGAAATCGAACAGCCCGCGCCACTGCGGGTGGTGGTCGATCCAGCCGCCGCCCCACAACGCCAGCAGCAGCAGCGCCAGTCCCAGGACCGAAGCCTCCAGCACCCGTCCCGGGCGCCAGACCCGCAGGTACAGTCCTACGATCATGGCCGCCGGAATGGTGGCGAACACCGTGGCGGTGGCCCAGGGGCTGTGCTTCATCACGTTGACGATCACCAGCCCCAGCACCGCGCACAGCACGATCATGATCAGCAGCGTGCCGATCAGCGCGGCGAAGCCGCCGAGGGGGCCCAGTTCATCGCGCGCCATCTGCCCCAGGCTGCGGCCGTCGCGCCGTGTCGACATCAGCAGGATCGTCATGTCCTGCACGCAGCCCCCGAGCACGGCGCCCACCAGGATCCACAGCGTTCCGGGCAGATAGCCAAACTGCGCCGCCAGCGTCGGACCCACCAGCGGACCCGGGCCCGCGATCGCGGCGAAGTGGTGCCCGAACACGATCATGCGATGCGTCGGCACGAAATCGCGCCCGTTGTCGTGGCGCTCCGCAGGCGTCGCCCGGGTGGGATCGACCTGCAATACCGCACTCGCGATCCAGGCGGCGTATACCCGGTAGCCCAGCAGGTAGACGCACACCGCGGCGGTGACAATCCACAGTGAGTTGATCGGCTCATGGCGCTGCAGGGCGATCCCGCCGATTGCGAAGGCGCCCACCAGCGCAAGAGCGATGCCGATTATCTTTCCCCGCACTTTTCCCCCTCGTTCAGTTCACGCCAGCAGGCGGCCCAGTGCCTGCCGGTAGCGGGCGGCGAGCGCCTCGTGGTCGCGGTGGCGGCCGCGGCTGACAACCCGCCTGCCGGCACGCCACACGCAGTCGATGAGGTCGTTGCCGCCCGCGAAGATCCAGCTGTCCAGCCACTCATCGTGCGCGCGGCCCACGAGCAGCGGATGCTGCGCATCAAGGCTCACCAGGTCCAGCCAGGCGCCGGCCGTGAGCCCCGCCTCGCCCGGCGCACCGCGGCCGACCGCCTGCGCACCCCCGCGCACGCACGCCTCGAACAGGCTGCGCCCGGTGGAGGCGCCCGGCGCCGTGAGCACGTTGCGCGAGCGCAGCTGCAGGCGCTGCGAGTACTCCAGGGTGCGCAGCTCACCGGCCGCATCGAGCTGGATGTTGGAATCGCTTCCGACCCCGTAGCGCCCGGCACGCTGCATCAGCGCCGCAGCGGGGAATATGCCATCGCCCAGGCTCGACTCCGTGATCGGACACAGCCCGACGACCGCCCGGCTTGCCACCATTCCGGCGAGTTCGCCCTCGTTGACGTGGGTGGCATGCACCAGGCACCAGCGCTCATCGAGCCCGTGATGCGCCAGCAGCCATTCCACCGGACGCTGGCCGCTCCAGGCCAGGCAGTCCTGCACCTCCTGCACCTGCTCGGCGATGTGGATGTGCACCGGGCCCTCGCCAGCGGCAGCGAGCGCTGCAGTCAGCTCCTGCGGGGTGACCGCGCGCAGGCTGTGGGGCGCAATGCCCACCGTGGCGCCGGGGAGGGGCGCCACCACCTCGCGGCTGCGCGCCAGCAGCCGCGTGTAGCGATCGACGTCATTGATGAAGCGCAACTGCCGCTCACCTGGCGCAGCGCCGCCAAACCCGCTGTGCGCATACAGCACCGGCAGCAGCGTCAGTCCCATGCCGGTGGCGGCAGCGGCCGCGGCGACGCGTGCGGCCAGCTCGCCAACGTCGGTATAGGGCGTGCCGCCCGCAGCGTGGTGCAGGTAGTGAAATTCCGCGACGTGGGTGAAGCCCGCCTCCAGCATCTGCGCAAAAGCGAAGGCGGTGATGGCTTCCAGGTCCTGCGGATCGAGGCGGCTGACGAAGCGGTACATCAGTTCGCGCCAGCTCCAGAAGCTGTCCTGGCCAGCGCCGCGGCGCTCCGTCAGGCCGGCCAGCGCCCGCTGGAAGGCATGGCTGTGCAGGTTTGGCAGGCCGGGCAGCCCGATCGCATGACGCTCGTCCCCCTCGCCTGCCTCGACGCCCCGATGCAGGGTCGCGATGCGGCCGGCCTGTTCACTGATGCGCACGCCCCGCGCCCAGCCCTCCGGCAGCAGGGCGTGTTCGAACCACAGACTCGACATGCGCTACATTATTGCATGCACGGCGCTGAATACCCGTCCTGGTTGCACCTGCGCGAGGGAGCCTCGCCCCTGCTGCTATGCATGCCGCACACCGGCACCTGGCTGCCCGCGGCGGTGGAAGATGCACTGCACTCGCCGTGGCTGGCACGCAAGGACACGGACTGGTACATCGATCGGTTGTACGATTTTGCCGCGGAGCTGGACGCGAGCGTGGTGCGCACGGCGGTCTCGCGTACGGTGATCGACTGCAACCGCGACCCTTCCGGCGTCTCGCTGTACCCGGGGCAGGCCACCACCGCACTTTGCCCGACCACCACTTTCGACGGCGAAGCGCTGTACGTGCCAGGCCGCGAGCCCGACGCCCGGGAAATCGAGTCGCGCCGCCGGGAGTTCTTCGAGCCCTATCACCGTGCGATTGCGCAGCAGCTCGGGCGTCTGCGGATGCGGCACCGGCAGGTGCTGCTGTACGACTGCCACTCCATCCGCTCGCACATTCCGCGGCTGTTCGGCGGCGAGCTGCCGCAGTTCAACATCGGCACCTACGAAGGTGCGAGCTGCGCCCCGCAACTGACCGCGGCCGTCGAACAGGCCTGCGCGGCCAGCGGGCTGCCCTGGGTCACCAACGGGCGCTTCAAGGGGGGTTATACCACCCGGCATTACGGCCAGCCGGCGGCCGGCGCGCACGCGCTGCAGATGGAGCTGGCCTGCCGCGGGTACTTGCGTGAACCGCGCGGCGCCGTGGATTCCGGCAACTGGCCGTGCGGCTACGATGAAGACTTCGCGCAACCATTGCGTGCGGTACTGCGCGAGGTCCTGGGCGGCTGCCTGCGCGTTCTGTGGACCCCCGCGGCCCCGGGGTAATCGGCCTGGCCCCGGGTGTTGTCCTCCATCCGCCGATGGTGTGTATGTTGTTACACACTTCGGGCCAGGACGCATGTTCCCCCAGGGTCGCGAAGGCTGGCGGGGCCCCGGTTCAGAAGCGCATGCCGATGCGGATCGGGACGAAGGTGGTCGGCTCCTGGGTCTCGATGCGTTCGTAGCGCGCCTCGATGAACCACGACTGCCCGCCGGGCAACGCAAAGTCGATGCCGGCGCCGGCGTTCCAGGCGAAGCGGGTGGTGTCGTAACTGGCGACCAGCAGGTCGCCGGGGGCGTAGTCAGGCTGACACCAGCCCACCCACGGATCGCAATACCAGCCGCCATACACCACGCGCTGCGTCAGCTCGATGCGGCGGTAAGCGACACCGACGCCGGCGGTCGCGTACAGCCGCACCGCGGGGCCCACCGGCGCCTCGAGTACCCCGTTGATCTGCCCGCTGATGACCTGGCCGGTGCCATCGTCGATCTGCACCTGGTTCACCGCCTCGCCGAGGGAGATCAGGTTGCGGGTTGCGTTGTAGCGGCTGTAGTCCACCTCCGCGCGCAGCTTGAAGGGGCTGCCCGGCTGCGGGGTGAAGGTCACGCCGGTCCCCAGCGTGATGCCGGTGTTGAGAAAGTCCGCGGTGCGGCCGACCGGGATGCTCGGCCCGACGTCCACGAACCACTGTACCGGGCGGTAGTCATAGCCGCGCCCGGAGTAATGCTGGCCGTATTGGCCGTAACCCTGGGCCATCACCGGCGCGCAGGCCAGCATTCCCAGGGGTAAAAGGAATCGGAGCGAGGTTTTCATGGAGAGCATCTTCGGGTCCTTTCCCTGAATTGCGACTGAATGAAGGCCGCGGTACGGCATCCGGTGCCGGCACCAGTTCACACTTGCAAACACCTCGGCAGGCGGCCGTGCCGCCCCGATCAGCTGCGCGTGCGCAGCAGGCGCCGGCGCAGGGCGTGCGCCAGATCGCGCACCTCCACGATACCGAGCGCACTGGCTGTCAGGAAGAACGCGGCAGCGGCCACGGCGATGACAAGCATCAGCCTCAGGCACTTCGGCCAGAACGGCTGCACCGCCCAGTCGGCCAGCAGCCAGTGTCCGCCCGCCCAGCAGATGGCCAGCAGCACCAGCGAGGCGACCGCCACCCGCAGCAGCAGGCTGGCCATGGCGCCAGACTCCAGCCGGCCGAGGTGCGCGCGCATCAGCATATAGAGAATGAGGAAGTTGCAGGTGGCCACGCACGCGGTGGAGAACGCGAGCCCACGATGGCCCCAACCCAGATGCACCGTAAACGTCCAGTTCAGGACCAGGTTCACGATCACGGCGACGCAGCTGACCACCATCGGTGTCTTGCGACGGTCGATGGCGTAGAAGGCGTTCACCAGCACCTTCAGGGCCGCGTAGCCGCACAGGCCGAGCGCATAGAAGCGCAGCGCGCCGGCGCTCTCGGCCGTCTCGTACGCGCCGAAGCGGCCGTGCTGGTACAGCACCGAGATGATGGGCTCCGCCAGTACCGCCAGCCCTACGGCAGCCGGTATGGTCATCAGGAAGGCCAGGCGCATGCCACGCGCCAGCTCGCTCCTGAATGCGACCAGGTTGCCGGTGGCGGCCATGCGCGCCAGCAGCGGCAGCGCCACCGTGCCCAGCGCCACGCCGAACACGCCCAGCGGCAACTGCATCAGGCGGAATGCCACCGACAGCCAGAACGTCGGTCCGTCGCCGAGCCGGGAAGCGAATATCGAGTTCACCAGCACATTGACCTGCACGGTACTGGCGGCGATCACCGACGGTCCCATCAGGCGCAGGATGGCGGCCACGTCCGGATCGCGCCAGGCGAAGTCCGCGTGGAAGGTGTAGCCCGCACGGCGCAGGGCCGGGAGCTGCACCGCGAACTGCAGTCCGCCGCCGATCAGCGTGCCGATCGCCAGCCCCAGGATCGCGTGCGGGCCGAGGTGCGGATCGAGCCAATAGCCCAGCAGCACCCCGGCAACGATGGAACCCAGGTTGAAGAAACTCGAGGCCATCGCCGGCACGCCGAACACGCCGCGGGCATTGAGCAACCCCATGACCAGCGCCGCCAGGGACACCAGCAGGATGAACGGGTACATCACCCGGGTCAGCGTCACAGTCAGCGCCGCCTTGTCGGCATCGAAGCCCGGGGCCAGGGCCGCCACCAGCCAGGGTGCCGACAGCACCCCGATCACGGTGATCGCACTCAGGGTAATCGCCGTCAGCGTGGCCACCTTGTTGGCCAGGCGCCAGGCGGCTGCATCCCCCTTCAGTGCCGACACGCGGCTGAATACCGTGACGAAAGCCGTCGACAGCGCCCCTTCCGCGAACAGGTCGCGCAGCAGGTTGGGAATGCGGAACGCCATGGTGAAGGCGTCCATCACCCGCCCACCGCCGAACAGGGCCGCGAAGATCTGCTCGCGCGCCAGTCCCAATACGCGGCTGCATAGCACCGCCAGCGCCACCACTCCGGCGGCGCGGGTGTTCAGCTTCTGCGCGCGCGCGGCAGCTTCGGAGGTCGGGTCGGCTTCAGACATGCGGGCGCGACGGTAGCATCAGCCGCCGTGCCAGAGCCAGTGCCGCGGCCGGCTGCGGTCATCGCCTCGGAACCAAAGCCCGCTGTCAATGACCGCGCCAGGTCAGCGTCACTCCCATCGTGCGTGGCCGATAGGTGTAGTCGTTCTCCTGTGGCGTGTACGTGCCGTCGGTCTGGCCGAGGGAGTAGTTGGTCACTCGGTGAGAGTCGAACAGGTTGTCGCAGAACAGCGCGAGCTGCATGTCGCCAAAGTTCATACCGGCGCGCAGCGAGGTGAACGTGGTAGACGGCAGGGTGTAGGAATAGCCGTGGTTGTACTGCGCCTGGCTGTGCGGATCCTGCACGGTCGCGAGCCATGGATTGCGGGCCTCGTATTCCCAATCGGCGCGCACGAAGGCGTCGCGCTGCGCGAGCTGGAAGTTGTACTGCAGCCCGAGCGCCACCGTCAGGGGCGGGCTGGTACCCGGGGAATTGTTGGTGGATGCCTGACCTGAGATGGCATCGCCATCGCTGGCCTTGCAGGCGATTGGCAAGGCTTGCGTCTGGCAGCCGAGCGGGGAATCGTGCGTGAAGCGCGCATTGGTGTAGCCGACCGCCACGTCCCCCGATATGGCGCCGAACTGCATGTCCGCTTGCACGTCACCGCCCCAGGCCTTGGCGTCGCCCAGGTTGTCGACGAACTGCAGGCCACAGTTGCCGGCGATATAGACACTCTGCTGGATCTGGCTCCACTTGATGTAATAGAGACTGGTTGCGACCTTCAGCCAGCTCCCTACGGCATTCTTGGACCCGATCTCGTAGTTCTGGGTGCTGTCCGACTTGTAGGTCAGCGGTGCGCCGTTGGGATAGCCCGCATTGTTCAGGTCAGTACCCGGACCGGGGCCGCAGTAGGAAGGCAGCGGCGCATTGCCGCCGCCTACCCTGAAACCCTTGGCGTAGCTCAGGTAGTAGAGGTCGCGCGGATCCACCTGGAAGGACAGCGTGGCCTTGGGGGTATTGGGCGTCTCGGACTGACTCGCCTGCGCCGGCCCGGAGCCATAGTTCTCGTAGCCGTCCGCATAATGGTTGAGCGAAAAATGTGTGCGCGCCACCCGCTCACCCACGGTCAGTTTCATCCAGTCCGTGAAGGCGTAACTGACCTCACCGTAGCCGGCGATCTGCCGGTCGAAGGTCGTATTTTTGTTGTAGTAGATGTCGCAGGCGGGAATGGCCGGGTAGGCGCTGGCATCCGGACAGGAGTAGAACGTCCCGCCGTAGAAGGTCTCCGGTGACAGCCCGAACAGGTAATTGAACACCGCTTCCACGTTGGTCGAGCGCAACTCCTCGATACTGCCCTCCTTCGCCAGTTGCCAGAAGATTCCCGCGGTCCAGCTCCAGCGCGAGGACGGGTCGGCAGATTGCCAGCGCAGCTCGGCCGTGTAACTCTGCTGCGTGTTGGTAATGATGTTGGGGGTTTGGGTGCCGCGCAGCGCCGCCGGCAAGTGGATGCCAGTGGCGTCGATCAGCGGGAACCACGAACAGCTGGTGGCGTCGTCGGCGGCCGTGCACTTCGGCGGCGAAGGGAAATTGTCATTGGGGCCGCCCATGCCGCCCGGGATGGTCTGCCAGTAGCTCAGGTCGTAGACCGTCCCCTGGTAGGCGGTGAGCTGCTTGCGATCAAAGTACGACACATTGGCGATGATCTGGCTCCTGGACAGGTCCCACTGCGCCTTCAGCGCTCCCAGGTAGTAGTCGTCTGGCCCTGCCACACGCTCGGGCGTCGCGGTATTGAACCGACCCTGGCCGGGATTGGAATAGGCGGCCCAGTAGGTGGAGTCGTCGTGCTTGTCCTGCTTCTGGTACAGAAGGCTCGGCGTGATACTGACATCGCTGGCTGGCTGCCAGGTGGCTGCCAGCCGCGCCAGGTAGGAGTTGGAATAGTTGACGTTGTGGTTGATGGTGGCGCCGGTCCCAGGATCGACGCGATCGATCCAGCCACCGTCGTAGCGGTACCACAGGCTGGCGCGCACCCCCAGCACCCCGTCGATGAGTGGCTGCCCGCGGGCTATGCCCGCCTCGCCGCTGGGCTGACCATACTGGGTGTAGGACAGCTCGCTGCGCACGTAGGTGTCGGCCTTCGTGGTACTGGGTTGGGTCAGGATGTAGCGCACCGCACCACCTTCGGAGCCGGCACCGAACAGCGTGCCCTGCGGCCCGCGCAGCACTTCGACCCGCTGCAAGTCGAAAGTCTTGGGCAGGGTGTCGTCCGGGTTGAATCCGACCGAGCGCATCTGGATCGGCGTTTCGTCGATATAGACACCGGTGGTGCCTGCGCCGCCGGAAGAAGAAATGCCCCGGATCGATATGGCATTGGTTCCCGTATTATCGATGCTCACGCCCGGCGTGAACCGCGCCACGTCCTGAAAGTCCTTGATCCCCCTCAGATCCATGGTGTCCTGGGACAGCGCGGTAACGCTGACTGGCACCTTGCTGAGCGCCTCCTCGCGGCGCGTCGCCGTCACGACGATCTCCTGCAGCCCCTGTGCGGTGCGATTCGAAGCTGCCGCCGTCGGACCCTGTTGAGCCGCGGCGGATTGCTCCTGCGCCCACAGCGGAGCAGAAGGCAGTACTGCCAGCACCGTCATCAGCACCGTCATCGCGACGGGCGCGGCTTGAAACGATTGCCCTACAACAGTTCTGTCACGCATGTTCTCACTCCCCACCAGAAACCCTTGACCGCCCAACCCACGCGCCGGCGTCACGAACTCAGCAGCACCGCCGCATCCGGACTCCAGCTCACGAAGACCTCATCGCTCCAGTCGATCGCCGCCTCGGAGGTACGGCGCTGGTTCTGCGCCAGTACCGTCACGATCTTGCCCGCGGTGGTGCGCACGCGATAGACGGAGCGATTGCCCAGATAGCCCAGCTCCCACACCGTGCCGCGCAGTTCGTTGCCCTGTTCTGCCGTGCCCGGCTCGCGTGCCAGCCGCGCCTTTTCCGGCCGCAGCGCCACCCAGACCTGCTGGCCGATTTCGAAGCTGCCGCGATCGTCGACGCGCAGCTCGCCGCCGATCTGCGGACACTGCACCGTGACCAACCCCGGCCCGCAGGCGCACACCGTGCCCTCGAACAGGTTGGCGGTGCCGACAAAATCAGCCACGAAGCGGCTGCGCGGAAACTCGTAGATTTCCGCCGGCGTACCGACCTGCAGCACCCGGCCGTGATCCATCACCGCGATGCGCGAAGCCAGCGCCATGGCCTCGTCCTGGTCGTGCGTCACCACGATGAAAGTTATTCCCAGCCGGTACTGCAGGTCCATCAGCTCGAACTGCGTCTGCTCGCGCAGCTTCTTGTCCAGCGCCGACAGCGGCTCATCCAGCAGCAGCACCTTGGGCCGGCGGATCAGGGCGCGCGCCAGCGCCACGCGCTGGCGCTGACCGCCGGAAAGCTGGTGCGGGCGGCGCTCGCCCAGCGCACCCAGCTGCACCATGTCCAGCGCCTGCTGCACGCGCTCGCGCCGCTGCGCGGCCGGCAGGCCCATGCGCCGCAGCCCGTAGCCGACATTCTGCGTCACCGACATGTGCGGAAACAGGGCATAGGACTGGAACATCATGTTGACCGGCCGCCCGTGCGGCGGCACGGGCGCCATGTCCACCCCGTCGATGGTGATGCGCCCGGCGCTGGGCTGGGTAAAGCCCGCCAGCATGCGCAGCAGCGTCGTCTTGCCGCAGCCCGAGGAACCCACCAGTGCGAAGATCTCGCCGCGGTAGATACTCAAGCTGACATCGCTGACCGCCTGGGTGGCGCCGTAGGTCTTGCCGACCGCGTCGATGACGATCTGCGGCGTGGCCTTCGGATCGAGCCAGGGCCGGTCGGCGAGCTGTTTGGACTGGGTGGCGATCATGGGCGTTGGCAGGATTATGCTTCAGAAGTCCGCTGGCGGCGTGGCCCGGCGCCGCTCGGGTGCAAAGAACGGCCGGGGCACGACGCGCGCGCGTACCATGCGCCGTTGCCACTGCAGTTCGCGGTTCAGGTATATCTCGGCCCAAACGATCGAGCCCTCGGCGATGTACGGTGCCGCAACCATCGCCAGCGCCAGGTTGCGCTTGCAGGTCGGCGACCAGGTCGCCGAAGTCACGCTGCCGCACTCGCGCCGGCCAGTCCGGTCGGTATACAGCAGGGCCTGGTATGCGGGCTTGGTCCCCTCGATGTCCAGTCCCACCAGCTGGCGGCGCGGGCCGCGCGCCTGTTCCGCCAGCAGCGCGCGGCGCCCGGTGAAGTGACCCTTGCCGAAGTCCACCAGCCAGGCGAGTCCCAGTTCCAGCGGCGACCGCTCGGTACCCGGAAACAATGAGTGCGCGGCGGACGTGAAGTCCACCCGCGGCAAGATGAAGCCGGCCTCGATGCGCGCCATGTTGAGGGCGCGCGAACCGATCGGGCGCAGCGCGCGGCTGGTGCCGAAGCCCATCAGCGCATCCCAGACCGTAGTGGCGTCCCCCGGGGACATCCACAGCTCGTAGCCCAGGTCGCCGGTAAACCCGGTGCGTGACACCATCAGGGGCGCGCTGCCGCCCGCAGGGGCCGTCAGTCGAAACTCGCCATGCTCGAAGGGCTTGAGCCGTTCGATGCCGGCGATGCCGGCGCCTTTCAACAGGTGCGCGGCGGTTGGCCCCTGCACCGCAAGGGCGGCGAGGTCGGCGGTCTCGTCGCGGATCACGACATCGAAGCCGATCGCCGACGCCCGCAGCCAGTCCAGCTGCCACTCGCCCGTGCACAGCCGGTAGTCGCTCTCGCCGAGGCAGAACACCGTACCGTCGTCGATCAGCATTCCTGCATCGTCACACCACACCGTATAGGCCACCCTGCCCGGCCGCAGCTTGCGGATGTCGCGGGTGCACAGGCGGTTCAGGTAGCGCAGGGCATCAGGGCCCCTGATGCGGTACTTCACCATCGGGCTCACGTCGTACAGCGAGCTGGAATTGCGGATCGCGAAGTATTCCTGCTCCACGCTGGTAAAGACGTCGACCGTCGTGTAGCCGGACCAGGGCACGAAGCTGTCCACCTGGCTGACCCGCATCTGCCGCTCGTGGAACGGCGTGCGCAGCAATGGCCGCGTGAAGTGGGTGTCGGCGCCCGGTGTCATGGCTCAGCGCTCCTGCGCAGAACTGCAAGCGCGCAGCCGCGCCCCGGCAGCCCGGTAAGGCCGCCGCCCGGATGGCTGCCGGCGCCGCACAGGTACAGGCCGTCCACCGGGGCGCGGTACTGTGCCGCACCGGGCACGGGTCGCATCATCATGAACTGATCGAGTGCGAGCTCCGCGTGGTGCCAGTGTCCGCCCTGGTTGCCAAACTCGCGCTCCAGGTCCTGCGGCACCAGCAGTTGCGCGGCCTGTACCCGCGGACTCAGCCCCGGCGCGCAGCGCTCCAGCGTCGCCAGGATCCGCTGCGTGAACGCCTGCCGCTGGCCCTGCCAGCCGCCCTGCACTTCATGGGGTGCGTACTGCACCACGATCGACAGCACGCTCTTGCCCGCGGGCGCGAGTGTTGGATCGCTGGCACTGGGCACGGTGATCTCCAGCACCGGCTGCTCGGAGCATTCGCGGTACTTGGAGTGGTTGTAGGCGCGTTCGATATAATCGCTGTCGGGCGCGAACAGCAATCGGCCGCGCAGCGCCTGCGGCGGCAGTTCGCTGAAGGGCGGCACGCCGTCCACGGCCAGGTGCAGCTTCGCGGTCATGCCGCGGCTGCGGATCTGGCTCACGCGGCGCACGAAACCGGCGTCCAGGTGCTCCGCCCCCAGCAGCCGCAGAAAAGTGGTCCTGGGATCGGCGTTGGAGATCACGGTTGGCGCTTCGATCTCCTCGCCACCCTCGAGCACCACACCCGTGACGCGATCTTCGCGCACCTGCACCCGCGCCACCGGCGCCGCGGTGCGCAGCTGCGCCCCGGCGGCGCGTGCGGCGCGGGCCAGCGCCTGTGCGAACGAGCCAAGTCCACCCGCGGGCAGCATCGCTCCACCGGCACCCGGTGCGACAGCGGCGCGGTAGAGAAGGCTGGCAACGGTGCCGGGGGAGCGCGGTCCCAGGTTGGTGCCGAGCACCGCATCGAGCGCCAGCGCGCCCTTGAGCAGCGGCAGCTCGAAGCGCTCCTCCAGCAGATCGTGTACGCACATGCCGCCCACGCGCAGCAGCTCGCGCAGATCGTCGCGGCCCAGGCGTCGCAACTTCCAGCCCAGTGTCAGCAGCCTGGCGCGGTCCGCGCGATCCTGCGTGCCCAGGCGGGGCGGAATGCCAGTCAGCAGCGGATGCAGTGCCTGCGCAAAACGCCGCTGCAGTGCGCGCCACGCGGCCAGGGCTGCGACGTCGGCCGGCGACCGCGCCGCAAGCGCAGCGTCGTCATCCAGCGGCAGACACTGTCCGTCCTGCGCCAACGCTACCGTCGGCACACTGGCCGCGGCCAGTTCCAGGCCGTGCCGGTGGAGGGCCAGCTCGCGCCCCAGCGGCGCCGACATGGCCGGCAGCAGGTGTGCGCCGGCCGACACGCGAAAGCCAGGCGCAAACTCGCGCGTGACCGCGGCACCGCCCACCTGCGGCGCCGCCTCCAGCACCAGCACCCTGCGTCCGGCGCGCGCCAGCAAGGTTGCGCACACCAGGCCGTTGTGCCCGGCGCCCACCACCACGCAGTCGTAGCGGCTGCTCACTGCCCGCGCCCCAGGTCGCGCAGGATGCGCCGCGCCGCGTTGGCGCCCGGCGCCCCCATGACCCCGCCGCCGGGATGGGTGCTCGATCCGCACAGGTACATGCTGTCGATCGGCGTACGGTACTGCGCGAAGCCCGGTATCGGCCGGTTGAACAGCAGCTGGTCGAAGGTCAGTTCGCCCTGGAAGATGTTGCCCTCGGTCAGGCCCACCTCGGATTCGATCTCGCGCGGGGTGCGGATTTCCGCGTGCAGGATCAGATCCTTGAAATCGGGGCTGTGCCGGCTGATGGCATCGATGACCGTGGCGCCGAAGGCCTGGCGTTTCTGCTCGTTCCATTCGCCGTCGGCAAGCTGGTAAGGGCAGTACTGCACGAACACCGACATGTAGTGCTTGCCATCCGGCGCCATGGTCGGATCGATCTGCGTGGGAATCAGCATGTCGACGTACGGCTCGCGCGACCAGCGCCCCGCCTTCCAGTCGTCGTAGGCACGCTCCAGCATGTCGAGCGTGTCGGTGATGTGCAGGTCGCCGCGGATCGCGGGTGAACCCGCCGGGATCGCCGGGAAGCGCGGCAGCGCATCGAGGGCAATATTCAGCTTGCCGGAGGAGCCGCGGATCTTGAAGCGGCGCACCTGTTCCAGGAACTGCGGCGGCAGGTGCCCGGCGGCCACCGTCTCGAGGAAGGTACGCTTCACGTCCAGGTTGGAGACCACCGTGCGCGCGCGCACCTCCTCCCCGTCCGCCAGCACCACGCCCGTCGCACGCCCGCCGCGCACCAGGATTTGCTGCACCGGCGCGCCTGTGCGGATGGCGCCGCCGCTGGCCTGCAGCGAGGCCGCCATCGCACGCGTGATTGCACCCATGCCGCCGCGCGCGAAACCCCAGGCCCCCACCGCGCCGTCGATGCTGCCCATGTAATGATGCAGCAGCACGTAGGCCGAGCCGGGGGAACGCGGCCCCAGCGCGGTGCCGATGATGGAGCTGCCGGACAGGTGCGCCTTGACGATCTCGCTCTCGAAGTACTCCTCCAGCATGTCCGCGCAGCTCATGGTAAAGAAGCGCAGCGTGTCGTAGATACGCGCCTCCCCGAGGCCGTACAGGTGGCGTGCCAGGAAGGCCAGTTCGCCCAGGTCGCGCAGCCGCCACGAAGTCGGGTCCGGCGGCTCGCGCAGCAGCAGCGGCTTGATGAAGCGGCAGTGCCGCAGCATGTCGCGGACGTAGCGCTCGTATGCTTCCGCGTCATGATGCGAGTGGCGTGCGATCTCGCGCCGCATCGCGTCGTGGTTGTCGTAGACGGCCAGGTGGCCGCCGTCGCGCATCATGGTGCAGCCACCCTCGTAGGGGATGATCTGCAGGCCGTGCGCCGGCAGGTCAAGATCGCGGATGATCTCGGTGCGCAGCAGGCTGCAGACGTAGGAGCAGTTGGAGTAGGTGAAACCCGGATACAGGCTGCGGCTGACCGCGGCGCCGCCGACGTACTGCTGGCGCTCCAGCACCAGTACCGTAAGGCCGGCGCGCGCCAGGTAGCAGGCCGTCACCAGGCCGTTGTGGCCGCCGCCCACGATGACGACGTCGTGAACCTTCGCGCCGGTAGTCGACACCGCGCCCCCGCTGATCGCCGCTAGCGCGCCACGCCGGCCGGCCGCGCCGGCGGGTGCGCCGCAAGCGTGGTGTCGACGGCGATCTCGAAGCCGCGCAGTGTATCGGCGAGGCAGGAGTCATCGTGCGCCGCACTGATAAACCACGGCTCGCGCGAATCCGGCTCGCACAGCACACCCTCATCGTGCAGCACCCGTGCCGCGGCGTCGTAGAAGGTGTAGTCGCTGCCCTTCCAGTCGCGGTAGTTGCGCGGCGGCTGTTGCGCGAAATACAGGCCGCTCATCGATGGGTGGCCCACGAAACTGTGCGCGATGCCGCGCGCCCTGAGGATCGCGCTCATGCCTTCGCGCAGCCGGGTGCCGTAGGTGGCAATGCGCTCCAGCGCATCGGTCTCGGCCAGGATCTGCAGCGTGCACTCCGCGGCCGCCAGCGACACCGGGTGCGCCGTGTAGGTGCCGCCGTGCGCCACCCCGCGGCCCAGCTTGCGCATGATGTCCTCGCGCCCGGCGAGCACTGAAATCGGGTAGCCGTTGGCGATGGCCTTGGCGAAGGTGCACAGGTCGGCGCGCACGCCGTAGAGTTCCTGCACGCCGCCGCGCGCCACGCGAAACCCGGTCTTGACCTCGTCGATGATCAGCACCACGCCGTAGCGATCGCACAGCTCGCGAGCCGCGCGCAGGTAGGCCGGCTCGGCTGCGATCCCCAGGCAGTTGCCCATGATCGGCTCGATCAAGAGGCCGGCAATCCGCCCGCTGTGACGCCGCAGCACGTCCTCGAGCTGATTGGCGTCGTTGGCCTGCACGAAGTGCGCGTACTGGCGCGTGCCCAGCGGCACGCCCTCGCTGTAGGGCTGGACCTGCGGCTCGCCGCGCTGCTGCCACTTCTCCATCGGCGTGTACCACATGGCGGCGTCGAACAGGCCGTGGTACCCCCCCTCGAGAATCACGTAGTCGTCGCGCCCGGTCCAGGCGCGTGCCAGGCGCAGCGCCGCCATCACCGCCTCGGTGCCGGAGTTGGAGAAGCGCACCAGCTGCGCCGCCGGCACCATGGAGGCGATGCGCTCGGCAACCCGGAATTCCGCCTCGGTCGACAGCGCGAACACACCGCCGACTTCCATGCCGGCGCGCGCAGCCGCATCGACGCGGGCGTCAGCGTAGCCGAGGATCGAGGGCCCGTAGCCCATGCGGTAATCGACGTAGACGTTGCCGTCCAGGTCCGTGATGCGCGCGCCGCGCCCGCGGCGCACGTAGATGGTGCGATCCTCGCCCCAGTAGCGGAAGTTGGAGGCAACCCCGAGTGGCAGCCGCGTCACGGCACGGCGGAAATGCTGCTGATTGCGCTCGAGTGTTCTGCTCATGGACCCCCCGCCTCGCCAGTGCGCCCACGGTAGCACCGCGCCCGGCCGTGGTCTATATGCGCATATAGAGTTATGGGGTAAAATTATATGGCCATATAGCTGGTGTCCGCGCCGCTGCCCGCGGCGGCGGCCCGCAGCCGCGCAAACAGGAGGCCCCGTGATGAACTCCCCCCTGGCAGCCGTGCCCGCAAGCGGCCTGAGCGCGCGCTACGCACTACCGGCGTGGGTCTACGATCACCCGCAGATGACGCGGCTGGAGTACGAGCGCCTGCTGCTGCCGAGCTGGCAGATCGTGTGCCACGTGAGCGAGCTTGCCCGCCCGGGTGATTACCACACCCTCGACCTGGGCCGTGACAGCGTGATCGTGCTGCGCAATTCCCGTGGCGGCATCGACGCCTTCCACAACTCCTGCCGCCATCGCGGCGCCCGTCTGCTGGAAGGTGCCGGCCACTGCCCGGGCATCATCACCTGCCCCTATCACGGCTGGTCCTACCGTCTGAGCGGGGAGCTGCAGTCGGTCACCGCGCGCAATACCTTCGGGTCCCTGGATCGGGCCGCGCTCGGCCTGCACCCGGTGCGCACCGACGTGGTGTTCGGCTTCGTGTTCGTGTGCCTGGTGGGCGATCCGCCGCGCCTCGGGGAGGTGTGGGCGGACGTGGCCGCGGAACTGGCGCCGCACCGCATCGATGAGATGCAGCTGCTGAGCAGCTACGTGGAGCATTGGGAGTGCGACTGGAAAGTGGCGATGGACAACTACCTGGAGTCCTACCACGTGCCGATCGGCCACCCCGGGTTGTATCGACTGTCACGCCCCGATTACGAGGACCAGCGCAAACTGCCGGGGGGGCTGGCACGCGGCATTGGCTGGCTGCGCGAGCAGCCTTCAACCCGCTGGAGCGAGCGCGCCTACCAGGGCCTGCTGGCGCGGCTGCCCATCGAGCACCTGCCCGAAGAGCACCGCCGTCGCTGGAGTTTCTACAGCCAGATTCCCAACCTCGGCATCGACATCTTTCCGGACCAGATGGACTTCTTCCAGGTCCTGCCCAACGGCACCGGCCGCTGCACCGTGCGCGGCGCGTGCTACGGGCTGCCGGACTCCCGACGCGAGATGCGTGTCCTGCGTTATCTCAACGCACGCATAAATCGCGAGGTGCAGCGCGAGGACCGCCAGCTGTGCCGCCGCGTGCAGCTCGGCCTGGCCAGCGGCGCTTACCGGCCCGGCCCGCTTTCCTCGCTGGAGGACTGCATGGCAGTTTTCCACGACCTGCTGCGCGAGCGCATTCCCGAGGCACGCTTGCCCGCGGCGCCGGCGCACTTCGCACCAGTCGCGCCTGCGCCGCAGGGCCGGGTGTAGGTGACACTCCGCGCCGGGCATGCGCCGGGCCGGCACATCCCGGGCCACGCGGCCTCAACCTGCGGCGCCCGCCGCCGGCAGCAAGGCCGCGATGCCGGCGCGGAAGCTGCGCAGTTCGCGCGTGCCCGCCGCACCGGCGTCCACCTGCGCGGCGCCGCCCTCGAGCGCCCCCTGGATCGATTCGGCGAGTGCAATCTGGCCGAGCAGCCATTGCTCACAGGCACGGCGCGCCGGTGGCCGGCGGGGGGCCGGCGCCGTGCCCGTGGCGCCCGCCGCGCGGCGCGCCACCAGGTCCAGCCGCCGGATGCGGCTGCGGCCGCGCGCGACCGGCAGCACCTGCAGAAAGCTCACACCGCCGCGCCAGTGGAGCAACAGCTGGTTGGGCGGCAGGAAGTGTCGGGCGCTGTCCGGCCGCTCGAGCCACTGCTCCACCACCAGCTTCCAGTCGGCTGCAACCTCCAGGGTGCTGATGTGCGCGCGCTGCGGTCCCGACGGGATCGCCCAGGCGTTGCCGTCCGGTGGCGGTGCGACCTCCCCGTCATCCTGCTGCGCCCGCACCAGCACCACGCTACCGTGGATGGCGACACCGAATCGGGCCAGATCGGCGCCACGCCTTGCCGCGGCGTGTCCGTCCAGGCTCCAGGTGAGGCCATGCACGGTGCACTCCAGATGCCTGCCCGTGTGCCCATGGGGCTGCAGCAACAGTGCATGTGGGCGCTGCGGACAGGCGTTGCGCAGCGCGCGCACCTTGCCGCCCCCCCCGAGCAGCACCGCAATGCGCTCGCCGGCCAGTTCCACCGTGAAATAGTCCCCGGCGCGGCGCAGCTGTCCCTTGTGCCCCCCGAGCTGCCACGTCGGGCGCAGCAACCGCTCACGCTCCAGCGCCAGCAGCGCCTCGTCCGCGTACGCCCAGGCCGGCAGCCGGTCTTTCGTGTCCGCGGCAGCGCCCAGCGACGCCCGACGGGCGGGGACCGCGGCGCGCGCGCGGCGCCCGCCGCCGTTACGGCCGCGGTGCGCGAACTGCCGCGGGAATATCGAGCGCAGATAGGCCAGCGACATCGCCGTCGCCGCCGCACGATCGATGTCCGATTCATTGCGGAAGGCGAAGTCCTGCCAGTGCATCTCCAGCACGCCGATCAGTCCCAGCGCCACGGCGTCCGCGTCCAGGTGCGCGGCGCCACTGCCGTGCACCATGCGCCGCATCAGGGCGCGTACCAGCGCCGCGAACTCCTCGTCGCGCCGGCCGCAGATATCGTAGTACTCCTGGCGCGAACTGGCCTCACCCCAGAACGAGTACCACACCGAGACCTTGCGCGGGCTGGCAATGTCGGAGTCGACGTACAGCTCTACCAGCAGGCGCAGCGCCTGCGCCGGCGCGTGTTCCAGGCGTCGCACCGGCACCAGCACCCGCGCCTCGAATTCGCCCGCCAGGTACTCCAGCGAGGCGACCAGCATGGCCGCCTTGGAGGCGAAGTAGAAGCGCACGATGCCCGGCGACAGGCCGGCGAGCGCCACCACTTTTTCCACCGTGGTGCGGGAGGGGCCGTAGCGGTGCAGCGCCGAAATGCAGGCGTCGATCAGCCGCAGCCGCTGTCGCTGGCGCGAGGCGCCGGCAGCGGCCGCCGATGCGCGGGTTGGGATTCGTTGACTCATGACACCGCCACGGGCAAGTTTAGCGCCTCGCCGCAACGAAATTGACACCGCACCGCCGCATGAACAACTCCTGGCACCCCGGGCGCTGGCTGATCATCCTGCCACCGCTGCTGTTCCTGCTGGTATTTTTCCTGATTCCGTTCGGCTTTGCCTTCAAGATCAGCTTCGCGGAAGCTGCTGCGCGCATCCCGCCGTTCACCGACGTGTTGAGCCTGACAGCCGACCACCACCTGAAATTCACCGGCAGCCTCGCCAACTACCACTACCTGGTCAGCGACGAGGTCTATGCCGTTGCCTGGCTTTATTCGTTGCGTACCGCGCTGTTCTCGACCCTGATTTGCCTGTTGATCGGCTACCCGATGGCCTACGCCATCGCGCGCAGCCCCAGGTCGATGCAGAACCTGCTGCTGCTGGTGATCATGCTGCCGTTCTGGACCTCGTTCCTGCTGCGTGTCTACGCGCTCGAGGGCATCATCCGCGACAACGGCTTTCTCAATGCGGTGCTGCTGCACTTGGGTGTCATCGATCACCCGCTGCGCATCATGCGCACCAGCCTGGCGATCTACATCGGCATCGTCTACTCCTACCTGCCGTTCATGGTGCTGCCGCTGTTCGCCACCCTGGAGAAGCTCGACCCGACGCTGCTGGAAGCCTCGGCCGACCTGGGCAGCACGCCGTGGCGCGCCTTCTTCGACATCACCCTGCCGCTGTCCCTGCCGGGAGTGATCGCAGGTTCCATGCTGGTGTTCATCCCGGCGGTCGGGGAGTTCGTGATTCCATCGCTTCTGGGCGGAGCCGACAACCTCATGATCGGCCGCGTGCTGTGGGATGAGTTCTTCGGCAACCACGACTGGCCGGTCGCCTCGGCGGTGGCAATCGCCTTCCTGCTGCTGCTGGCCGGGCCGATCGCGGTATACCAGTACTACCACGTGCGCGAGCTGGAGGCTTAAGAGCGTGGAACGGCGTGCACCCGCGGGCCTGCTGACCGTGCTGTTCACGGGCATAGCGCTGTTGTACCTGCCCATCGTGGTCCTGATCGCCTTCTCCTTCAACGCCTCGCCGCTGGTCAACGTCTGGGGCGGCTTCTCCACTGCGTGGTACGGCAAACTGCTGGAAAACCGCCAGCTGCTGGACGCGGCGCTGCTGTCGGTGGAAGTGGCGGCGTCGGCCTCCAGCGTCGCGCTGCTGCTGGGCACGCTGGCGGCCATCGCGCTGGTGCGCATGCGGCGCTTTCCGGGCCGCATGCTGCTGACCGGCATGGTCAATGCGCCGCTGGTCATGCCGGAGATCATCACTGGCATCACGCAGCTGCTGCTGTTCGTGTCGATGCTGCAGTTCTTCGGCTGGCCGCACCGCGGCTACCTGACCATCGTGCTGTCGCATGTCACGTTTTGCACCGCCTACGTCACCATCACGGTGCAGTCGCGGCTGCAGGCCGCCGACCGCTCACTGGAAGAGGCGGCGCAGGACCTGGGTGCCGGGCCGGCGCGCGCCTTCATCGATGTGACGCTGCCGATCATCGCCCCGGCGTTGATCTCCAGCTGGCTGCTGTGCTTCACGCTGTCGCTGGATGACCTGGTGATCTCCAGCTTCGTGGCCGGCCCCGGGGCCAGTACGCTCCCGATGATCATCTATTCCAAGGTGAAACTGGGCGTCAGTCCCGACGTCAACGCCCTGGCGAGCCTGATAGTGTGCGCGGTCGGCGCCTGCGTGCTTGTCGCCGGTTACCTGATGAGCCGCGGCCAGCAGCGCCGCGAGATGGAGGCGCGGCTGGCGGAGCGCTAGCCTTACCTCCCGTACTTGATGCGCATCCAGGTGCGCGTACGCAGGCGCTGCAGTGCCGGGTCGGCCTCGCGCGTTACATACAGCCGCTTCTCCACCTCGCGCGGCAGGTAGATCACGGGGTCGTTGAGGATCTGCGGGTCGACAAACGGCCGCGAAGCCAGGTTGTTGTTGGCGTAATGGATGTCATTGGTGATGGCGGCGATCACCCGCGGTTCCAGGATGAAGTTAAGAAACCGGTGTGCCGCCAGCGGATGGGGTGCGTCGGCCGGGATCAGCAGCGCGTCGAAGGCTTCGTTGGCCCCCTCTTTCGGAATGGTGAAGGCCAGGTGAATCGGCAGGTTCAGGTGCCGCGCCCGCGCCTGCATGACCGAGTAGTCGGCCGACCAGGACATCGAGAGGCAGAATTCGCCGTTTGCCAGGCCGTTCATGTACTCCGAGGAATCGAAAGCCTTGATGTACGGGCGCACCGCGTCCAGCAGTTGTTCCGCGCGCGCATAGTCCTGTGGGCTTTTGCTGTTGGGATCCAGTCCCAGGTAGTTGAGCGCCAGCTGCAGCACGTCCTCGGCGCCATCGACCAGGGTGACGCCGCAGTCGACGAAGCGTCGCACCACCTGCGGCTTGAACAGCATGTCCAGGCTGTCCACCGGGGCATCGGGCATGCGCGCGCGGATCATGTCGACGTTGTAGCTGAAGCCGTTGACATGGTGCAGGTACGGCATGGCGTAGCGGTTGCCGGGGTCCGCGTGCTCCTCGGCAGCGAGGGCCGCCGGATCCAGGTTCTTCCAGTTGGGCAGCAGCTTGCGGTCCAGCGGGCGGTAGATGCCGGCGCGGATCTGGCGCGAGAAGAAATCGGTCGAGGTGCTGACGACGTCATAGCCGGAGTCCCCGGCCATCATCTTCGCTTCCAGCGTCTCGTCGGAATCGTAGGTGTCGTAGACGACCTTGATGCCGGTGCGGCGCTCGAATTCCTCGATCGTCGTCTTGCCGATGTAGTCGGCCCAGTTGTAGACGTGCAGTACCTTCTCTTCCGGCTGGCCGGCGTCGTGGCGCTGGCAACCAGCGGTGCCAAGGCAGGCAGCCAGCGCGGCGCCGGCCAGCGCTGCGCGCCGCCATGCGCCGGTGCGCAGCGGCGATCCGTGGCCCGCCCCGCGGCGACGCTGTATCTTCGTTCCAGGCGGCATGCGGCTCCCACCAGCAGCTGCTGACACTATCGCCCGCGGACACATCCTGAAGCCAGTCGCCTGTGCGCGCTGGCTGTCGACCCCTGGGCCAGCGCTCGCACGGCCCTGCGCCTGCGCACGCCTTGCACGGCGTCGCGCTCCCGTTATATTATTGTCGCCATAATATTTCAATATTTCCGCCCTGAGGACCCATGAACCACGACGTCTTCATCACCTGCGCGGTCACGGGCGATGACTCCAAGGTCACCCGCAGCCCACACTGCCCCATCACTCCCCAGCAGATCGCGGAATCGGCCGTCGCTGCCGCGCGCGCCGGCGCCGCCATCGTGCATATCCACGTGCGTGACCCGGACAGCGGCGAATTCAGCATGGCGACGCGCCACTACCGCGAGGTGGTGCAGCGCATCCGTGACAGCGGCGTCGATGTCCTGGTCAACCTGACCTGCGGCATGGGCGGCTATATCTGCGTCGGGCGCGACGGCCTGCGCGAGACCCCGGCGGCCGGCAGCGACTTCGTCAGCCAGCGCGAACGCATGCGTCACGTGATCGAGCTGTGCGAGGAAGGCAAGTATCGTCCGGATATTGCCACGCTCGACTGCGGCACGCTGAACTTCGGCGACGCCAACCGCGCCTATGTATCCACGCCAGACTACCAGCGCGAGGGAGCCGCACTGCTGCGCGACCTGAAGGTCAAGGTGGAACTGGAGGTCTTTGACACCGGCAATCTGTGGTTCGTGAAACAGATGATCAAGGAGGGCCTGATCCCGGCGCCCGCGATGATCCAGCTGTGCACCGGCATTCCCTACGGCGTGCCGGCCGACACCGGCCACCTGCTGGCCATGGTCAACTCGCTGCCGCCGGACTGCGTGTGGAGTTCCTTCGCCATCAGCCGCATGCAGATGCCGTGGGTGGCGCAGTCGATCCTGCTGGGCGGCAACGTGCGCGTCGGACTGGAGGACAACCTGTACCTGAGCCGTGGCGTCTACGCCAGCAACGCCCAGCTGGTGGAGAAGGCCCGCACGATCATCGAGGCGATGGGTGCGCGCATCCTGACCCCGGGGCAGACTCGCGAGCGGCTGCGGCTGTAGGCCCGTGGCGGGGGTCGCCCTTTACGACACGCCGCTGCAGGCCGACTGGCTCGACTACAACGGCCACCTGCGCGATGCCAGCTATGCCGTGATCGCGAGCCTGGCCGTCGATGCGCTGATGGATCGCATCGGCCTGGATGCCGGCTACCGCCGCCGCACCGGCGGCACGCTCTACACGCTGGAGATGCACCTGCACTTCCTGCACGAGGTCAAGGCGGGTGACGTGGTGCAGGTTCAGCTGCGCCTGCTCGGCAGCGACGCCAAGCGCATCCACGCGGACCTGGAATTGCATTCGCGCGACGCCGCCTGCACCGCCGCCACGGTCGAATACATGCTGCTGCACGTCACGCAGGGCGACGCCGGGGTACGCAGCAGCCCCTTCCCGCCGCAGGTGGTTGAACGACTCGGGGAACTGGCGCGCGCGAGCGCGCACCTGGCGTCAGCGAGCGCCGGTTCACGGCGCATGGCGTTGCCGCCGTCACGCCCCGCCCCTGCATGAACGCCACGACCGGGATCGGGCGCCTGCTGGCACCACGCAGCCTGGCGCTCATCGGCGGCGCCTGGGCGGATGCAGCGCACGCCGCCAACCGCGCCCTGGGATTCAAGGGCGAGATCTGGCGCGTGCATCCGACGCGCTCATCGGACGCGCAGCAGCGCTACTTCCGCAGCATCGACGAGCTGCCAGCGGCCCCGGATGCCGCCTTCGTGGCAGCCCCTGCCGCGGACGTCCCGGAAATCGCCGGCGCCCTCGCCCGCCGCGGGGCCGGCGGCTTCGTGTGCTTCGCGGCCGGCTTCTCCGAGACCGCCACGCCGCGGGGCGAGGAGTTGACGCGCCAACTGCTGGCGCAGGCGGGTGCGCTGCCGTTCCTTGGCCCCAACTGCTATGGCTTCATCAACTTCTTCGACGGCGCCGCGCTTTGGCCTGACCAGGTTGTGGGCGGGCGGCCTGAGCGGGGCGTGGCGCTGATCTGCCAGAGCGGCACCATCGCACTCAACCTGCTGTTCGGCGACCGCTCGCTGCCCATCGGCTACCTGCTGACCGTGGGCAACCAGACACGGCTGGCGGCGGAGGACCTGATCGACCTGCTGGCGGCGGACGCACGCGTCACGGCAATCGGTCTCTACCTGGAGGGGGTGCGCGATGGGGCGCATTTCGTTGGTGCGATACAGCGCGCACGCGCGGCCGGCAAACCCATTGCGCTGGTGAAGGCGGGACGCACGGAGGTTGCCGCCGCCACGGTGCGCACCCATACCGGCGCGCTCGCCGGCGCTGACGCTGCCTTCGATGCACTGTGCCGGCAGCTGGGCGTCGCGCGCTGCGAATCGCTCGCCACCCTGTGCGAGACTCTCAAGATCTTCCACAGCGGCGGGCCGCTGCCCGGCAATCACCTGATGCTGCTGGGTGCTTCAGGCGGCGATATGGCCACCTGCGCCGACCTGGCGCGGGAGCTGCCGTTGCAGTTCCCGGAAATCCCGGCGCGCGAGGCCGCCCGCCTGGGCGAGATCATGAGCGACAAGGTTCAGGTCGCAAACCCGTTCGATTTCCACAGTCACGCGTGGTTCGACCTGCCACGGCTGCGCGAGATGTTCGGCGTGACTCAGCAACTGGGCTTCGACGCCACCGCCTTCATGATCAGTTGCCCGCCCGCCGGCAGCGACGACCGCGCTTACACCGGCGTGATCGACCAGTTCATCGCCGCCGTGCAGGCCGCGGGCACACGCGGCGCACTGCTGTCGGCGCTGCCGGAATCACTGTCCGTTGCGACGCGTGCACGCTGCCTGGAGCGCGGCATCGCGCCGCTGCAGGGACAGCGCGAAGGCCTGGAGGCGCTGGCATTGGCTGCCGCGGTGGGGCGCGCCTGGGGCTCGGCAAGCACGGTCGAGCTGTGCCTGCCGCGCCGCGCACGGGGAGTCGCCGGGCCTGCCCGTGCGGTCGCGCCGCCGCTCGATGAATTCGCAGCCAAGGAAGCCCTCGCCGCCCACGGAGTGCCGATACCCCGCTCGCGGCGGGTTACGCCCGAAGCAGCGGCGGCGGCCGCTGAAGCAATCGGCTTTCCGGTCGTGCTGAAAGCTGTCGATGCCGCGCTGGAACACAAGTCCGAGGCAGGCGGCGTGATCCTGGACGTGCGCACGGCGCAACAGGCGCACGCGGGCGCGCAGCGCCTGGCACGGCTCTGCGCGCACATCCTGGTCGAGGAAATGATCGGCGACGGCGTCGCGGAGGTCCTGGTCGGCATCGGTGTCGATCCCCAGTGGGGCCAGACCCTGGTGCTGGGCGCAGGCGGCGTACTCACGGAACTGCTGCGCGACACGGTTACGCTGCTGCCGCCCTTTACCGCCGCGGCCATCGAGGCGGCCCTGCAGCAGTTGCGCCTGTGGCCGCTGCTGCGTGGCTTCCGCGGCCGCCCGGCCGCCGACCTGCCCGCCCTGGTGGCGGTTGCTCTGGCCTGCGCGCGCTATGCGGCGGCGCACGTTGACACGCTCGCGGGCCTGGACGTCAATCCCGTGATCGTGCGCCCGCCGGGCCGTGGCGCCGTGGCGGTTGATGCGCTGATACGATTCGCCTGACTGTCCGCCACCTGGCAACCCGCACCCCGTCCGGGAGGAACACATGTCCGATCACGGTGTCTTGACGCGCAGCGACGGAGCGATCCTGGAAGTGACGCTCGACCGTCCCAAGGCCAACGCCATCAGCCTCGCCACCAGCCGGCGTCTCAACGATGTGTTCAGCGCCTTCCGCGACGACCCGCAGCTGCGCGTCGCCATCGTCACCGGCGCCGGCAGCCGCTTCTTCTGCGCCGGCTGGGACCTGAAGGGCGCCGCGGCCGGCGAAGAGTCCGATTCAGACTGGGGAGCGGGCGGCTTCGGCGGACTGAACCACCCGCGCAACCTGGACAAGCCGCTGATCGCGGCGGTGAATGGCATTGCCTGCGGTGGCGGCTTCGAGCTGGTGCTGGGCACCGACATCATCGTCATGGAGGAGCACGCCCGCTTTGCACTGCCGGAGATCAACGTCGGGGTGCTGGCGGACGCCGGCACCATCAAGCTGCGGCGCAGGATCCCCTACCACGTGGCAGTGGAATTCCTGATGACCGGGCGCTGGATGGACGCGCAGGAAGCCAGGCACTGGGGGCTGGCCAACCACGTGGTGCCAACCGGCGGCTCGCTCGCCAAGGCGCGCGAGATCGCCCGCCAGCTGGCCGACGGCCCGCCGCTGCTGTTTCCCGCCATCAAGCAGCTCCTGCGCCACACCGAGATGGTCGCCGAGCACCCGGCCTTCGAGCTGCACGACGCCCTGAGTGCCGTGCAGAAGGTGCTGCGCTCCGAGGACCTGAAGGAAGGCGCGCGCGCCTTCGCCGAGAAGCGCAAGCCGAAGTGGCGGGGGCGCTGACGGGGCGCCGGGCGCCAGGGCCATCCGGGCGCCGGGCGCGCACGCCCGGCGTACATTGATTCACCTCAGCGCTGCTCCGCGAGGTACGCGATGACATCCGCGCGGTCCTGCGGGTTGGGCAAGGCAAAGAACATCTTGGCCCCGGGAACCAGGCCCTGCGGGCTGGTCAGCCAGCGATCAAGATTCGCCCGGTCCCAGACGATGTGCGAGTTCTTCAGCGCCGGCGAATACGCGTAACCGGACACGCTCCCGGCGGTTCTTCCGACGACACCGCGGTGATGCGGGCCGACGTCATCCTCGTCGAGCGAATGACATCCCATGCAGCCCTGGTAGACGGTCTTGCCGCGCACCGGGTCTCCCGGGTGCGGCGGGCTCGCCGTTGCGGCATACACCGATGCGGCCGCGAGGGCCGCCACTGCAGTCACGATCGCTCCCGCCACCGCCAGCGGTCCGCAGCGCAGGGTTATCAGCTGGTCCTGTTTCATGGCATCGCTCCACTCAACCCAGGGCGGTATCGGTCAGTACCAGGGAACGTGGATGCGGCCGCAACGCAACGCTGGTGACGCCCAGGTGGCGCGACAACTCCTCGGCCGGAACTTTCAGGGGGCCAGGCCCGGCGCCCTCGCCCGGTGCCGGCTGAGGGTAGGCGGTCGATTGCGCCGTGTGAAAGGTGATGTTTCCCTCAACCTTTTGCACGATCTGATGTATGTGCCCATTCAGTACCGTGACTGAGCCGAAGCGCCGCAAGTGCGTGAGCAGTGCGTCCGCGTCGCTCGTGCGCCATCCCCACGGCTCGTAGATATCCCACAGGGGCATGTGCGCAAAGACGACGATTGGCGTACTGGAAGTGCGCGCGCGCAGATCCGCGGCCGCCCACTCGATCTGCTCCTCTCCCAGGTAGCCGGCGCCGCCATCCTTCGCCTGCAGGACATTGATGAGCGCCAGGAAATGGACGCCGGCGTGATCGAAGCTGTAGTAGCCCTTGTTGGCCGAGGGCTTGCCGAAGCGATTGAAGTACTCAGATACCGTCGCGTCGGCGACGTCATGTTCCCCGGGTACCGTGTGCACGTCCCGCACGCGAAACTTCCCGAGCATCTGTTGCGCAACGTCGAACTGTTCGGGTTTGGACAGATGGGTGATATCGCCGGTGTGCAGGATCAGCTGCGGTGCAACCGGCAGCCGGTTGACCAGATCGATGGAGCTGCCGAGCGTAGCGTTGACGTCCGGATTCGCCTCCTTGTGGAACCCGATGTGCGAGTCGCTGATCTGCACAAACAGCGGCTTGCCGGCCGGCACGGCCTGGCCGCGGGTCATTGCGGCGGCCGCCAGATCGATCGGCGCCAGTACCCCGCCGGCGATGGTAAATAACGTCCCCGCGCCCCCGTACGCCAGGCACTGCAAGGCGCGACGACGTGAAA
Organism: Pseudomonadota bacterium; assembly: GCA_018241445.1. GTDB lineage: Bacteria > Pseudomonadota > Gammaproteobacteria > Steroidobacterales > Steroidobacteraceae > 13-2-20CM-66-19. Next base: position 71,661 of record JAFEDT010000003.1, on the reverse strand, counting down.
GCCTCTGTGAATCATCAGCCATGGTAGTCCTCCGGTGTTGGGTTCCCACGGCTAGACACCTGCAGCGCGGATTTTATTCCCGGCATTTGCCGGACAGCGGCGGCTGGCCAGGGGCGACGGCAGCCCGGGAAATCCCCGCGCCGGCGCCGATTGTCTGAGTGCCTGGGAATGACGATGGACGGCAATGACGTGCACTTCCCCAGGGCATCCGATCACTTTCCCGATCTGCAGACGAATGTCGTGCCGATCCAGGAAAGCATGGGCGCCTATAATTCGCTGCAGCAGAGCGACGCGCACTCCTATTGGGAATTCAACTACCTCGGGACCAACTGGATACACCCCCTCTACGAACTGCCCTTTACCGGCGGCTTTCCCGACAACTTTGGCAAGTGGCCCGACACGTTTCAGGATGGGGAGATCGGCAAGCATCATCTCGGCGGTCGAGGGCGACATCGACTCCGCCTCGGACGGCTTCAGCGACAATTCGCGCCTGTTTCTTCCCGCCACTGCCTTCGATCGCTTTGCCGCCAGCCGCGAGATCAATGACGGGCTGCTGGCGCCGCGCTTCGCCCCCAGCCAACGGGCCTGGGTTATGACTGGCTATCGGGTAGCGGTTACGCCCGCGGTGTCCGCCTCTGCTGGCCGTGATGCCGACGATCGATAGCGGCCCCGCGCCCCTACCCCCCCAGCGGGCGCAACAGCGCGCGCGAAATGATGTGTCGCTGCACCTCGCTGGTGCCGTCCCAGATGCGCTCGATGCGCGCGTCGCGCCAGATCCGCTCCAGCGGCAACTCGCTCATCAGTCCCATGCCGCCATGGATCTGCAGCGCCTCGTCGGCGATCATGGCCAGCACCTCGGAAGCCTTGAGTTTCGCCATGGCCATGTCCGATTCCGTGGCAAGACCCTGATCAGCCTTCCAGGCCGCCTGCAGGGTCAGCAGTTCCGCGGCGCGCAGCTCCAGCGCCATGTCGGCCAGCTTGAAGGACACGCCCTGGAAGCGCCCGATCGGCTGGCCGAACTGCACGCGGTCGACCGCCCACTGCTGCGCCGCCTCCAGGGCGCGCCCGGCGCGGCCCAGGCAGTTGGCCGCGACCTGCAGGCGCGTGGCGCCCAGCCAGGTCCCCGCCACCTCGAAGCCCTTGTGCACCTCGCCCAGCACCGCGCTGCGCGGCACGCGGCAGTCGTTGAACTCCAGGATGCTGTTGGTGTAGCCGCGGTGCGAGACGTTGCGGTAGCCGGGTCGGACCGTGAACCCGGGCGTGCCCATGTCCACCAGGAAGGCGGTGATCAACCGTCGCCTGCCGCGGCCGCTGTCCTCCTCGCCGCTGGCGGCGAACAGGATCACGAAGTCGGCATGGTCGGCATGGCTGATGAAGTGCTTGGTGCCGTTGATGATGAAGTCGGCGCCGTCCTGCCGTGCGCTGGTGCGCATGCCGCGCAGATCCGAGCCCGCCTGCGGCTCGGTCATGGCGAGGCACTCGGTGCGCTCCCCGCGCACAGTGGGCAGCAGGTAGCGCTCGCGCTGCTCGCCCTGGCAGGCGAGCAGGATGTTTGAGGGCCGCGCCACGCAGCTGTAGTGCAGCGCGTAGCCGGTATAGCCCAGCTCCTTTTCATACAGCACCCAGCTCACGGTATCCAGGCCGGCGCCGCCCACGTCGACGGGCATGTTGGCCGCATACAGCCCGGCGGCGATCGCCTTCGCCTTCAGTTCACGCAGCAGCTCGGGCCGCAGCACCCCGCTCTCCTCCACCTCGTTTTCGTGCGGCACCAGTTCGTGGCGGACGAACTCGCGCGTGCTGCGCACGATCATCTCCTGTTCCCCGCTCAGCCCGAAATCCATCACCCGACCCTCCCGGCCCAGTCCTGCAGCATCTGCAGCTGCAGGCGCAACTGCCCCACCTGGCGCGCTGCCGGCCAGTCGCCGCGGTTGGCGACCGTACTGGCCGTGATGCCGTTGACGAAGGTAACCACCGAGCGCACCACCTGCTCGCGGGTCGCCGCGGACCACTCCTGCCACTGCGGCAGGGTGCGCTCCAGGCAACGCGTGAACACCCGCAGATACTCGCGGTGCAGCGCACCGTTGATGCGCTTCAGCCGCAGATCGGCGCCCACCTGTCCCCAGAATGCGATCCAGAAGGCGCACTCGTTGAAGCGCACCTCATCCATCGGCAGCGCTTCGGTGAGCACCGCCAGCAGCTCCGGATGACCGGAGGTCTCCAGGCGCTGCTCGATGCGCCGTTGGATCAGCCGCAACGCGGCCACCACGATGTCGTGTTTGGTGTCGAAGTAATGCGCGATCATGCCGGTGGTGTAACCCGCCTCGCGCGCGATGCGCACCACCGTCGCCTGTTCAAAGCCGTGGCGCGCGACCACGCGGCAGGTCGCCAGCGCGATCTCGTCGCGGCGCCTGGCGTGGTCTACGATCTTCGGCACAGGCTAGTCCCGTCCGGGCGCTGTCTGATCGGCGCTGCCGCCGGCCACGGCCGCCTCGCGGTGCAGGCGCTCCTCCAGCGCCCGCAGGGTGGCGCCGGCGCCGATGTTGTACTGCTTGAGCACCTGCTGGATCGCCACCAGGCAGTCATCGCGCAGCCGTTCCAGCTCACGGATCGAGCGGCCGGCGGCCTGTGCCTGGGTGCCGCTGACCATCTTGTCGATCAGGGCCTCGGTGAGCTCCGGTGCTTCCAGGTGCGTCCACGGCCACTTCAGGGCCGGGCCAAACTGGCGCAGCATGTGTCGCATGCCGGTCTCGCCCCCGGCCAGGTGGTAGATCAGGTTGGTGCCCATGGCGGCCCAGCGCAGGCCCGGACCGTAGACGATGGAGTCGTCGAGTTCCCCGGTGGTGGCTATGTCGTCGTTGACCATGTGCAGGATCTCGCGCCACAACGCTTCCTGCAGCCGGTCTGTCAGGTGGCCAGGGACCTCGCGCCGCACCCGCAGCGGGTGCATGCCGATGCGCGTGAAGAAGACTGCGGCCGCATCAATGGTGGCCGCCGAGGTGCGCACGCCACCGACCAGTTCCACCAGCGGCAGCAGGTAGACGGGATTGAAGGGATGTGCGACCAGCAGCCGCTCGGGATGCTGCAGGTTACGCTGCAGATCGGTGGGCATCAGGCCGGAGGTGCTGGAGGCAATCGCCACGTCCGCCGCCGCCTGCCGGCTCACCTGGGCCAACACCCGCTGCTTGAGTTCCAGCTGCTCGGGAATGTTCTCCTGGATGAAATCCGCCTGCCGTGCCATTGCGTCCAGGTCGGTGGTGAAACTCAGGCGGCCGGGGCGCGGCAGCGGTGCGGACGTGAGGCGCCCCAGGGCGCCGGCGGCATTCTCCACCGCACCGCGCAACCACTGTTCCATCTCCGGACGGGTATCGGCGGCAATCACGTCGACGCCGAAGTGCAGCGCGCGCGCCGCCCATCCCCCGCCGATCACCCCGGTACCCAGCAGACCGAGCGTTCCTACGTGTCTCATGAGCAGCACCACGCCTTCCTGCGGACCGGCCAGCGCGGCCGGTTTTTAATGTTGTCGTCATAATATAATAAGCCGGCGCCGCGCTGTGCGCCAGCGCGCACTGACTGCCCGCGCGTTCACGTTCCGTTCAGCCCCCCGCCCTCATGCTGTGGTTGCGGAGGCGGACAGGGACGTCTGCCTCTCCCCCACCCCTTGAGAGTCGTACCGTCTTTCGCGGACAATGTCTGCGGGCTCACTGGACGCGAGGCTTTTGCAACCATGGGAATGCTCGATGGACTGCTCGGTGGCGCGGTCGGCGCCGAAATGGTTTCCGTCGTCAACTCGCTCGTCCAGCAGCACGGCGGCGTGCAGGGGCTGGTGACACAGCTGCAACAGGGGGGCCTGGGCGGCGTGGTCAGCTCGTGGATCGGCACTGGCGCCAACCAGTCGGTCACGGCTTCCCAGCTGAACCAGGCGCTGGGCAGCGGGGTGGTCGGACAGCTCGCGGCCAAGGCGGGCTTGAGTCCCCAGGATCTGCTGCAGAAGCTCACCCAGGTGCTGCCGGCGGCGGTGGACCACCTCACCCCCGGTGGCACGATACCGCCGCACAACACCTGAAGGATCCGTGGGCGCCGGCGCACGGGCCGTCGTGCGCGGGCGTTTCAGCCGCGTGCAGCGGGCAGACCGGCGCAGAAGCGCCGCAGCCGCTTGAGTGCCTCGTCCAGTGTGCGTTCGTCGGTCGCAAAGCACACCCGAACGCAGCGGGCGGAGGATTCTCCGAAAGCCGCGCCGTCCATGACCGACACTCCCTCGGCCGCGAAGAACTGCCGCACGAACTCCCCGCCGGTGAGTCCGGTCGCGCTCACGTCCAGCAGCATGAACATCCCGGCCTCGGGCTCTATTCCCTGGATCCCGGTGATGCCCTTGAGTCCGCGCGAGAAGTGCTGCTGCCGGCTGGTGCAGTAGGCGCGCGCGCGCGCCTGCGGCTCGTCGCCCAACTCCAGGGCCGTCAGGGCCGCCTCCTGTACGAAACCCGGTTGCCCGAACAGCATGCACATGGCGAGTTGTTCGGCGTAGGCCGCCAGCGGCGTCGGGCCCACCAGCCAGCCCGCCCGCCACCCGGTCATGGCGTGGCTCTTGGACAGGCTGCACAGGGTTACCGTGCGCTGTGGACAGCGTGCGGCCAGCCCCGGGGTCCGTCCGCCGGCCGCCAGGCTGGCGTACACCTCATCGGCAATCAGCCACAGGTCGTGCCGTTCGGCCAGATTGCCGATAACCTCGAGTTCACCCTCGTTCAGCACCATGCCGCTGGGGTTGTTGGGACTGGCCCACAGGATGGCGCGGGTGCGCGGCGTGATCATCGACGCCAGCCGGTCGAGGTCCGGCCGCCAGCCGGCGCCGGTCGGTATCGTCAACAGCCGCGCGCCTGAGACCTCGATGGTTGCGTGATAGGTCGGGTAGTAAGGCTCCAGCGCCAACACTTCGTCTCCAGGTCCTGCCAGGCACAGCGAGGCAACAAACAAGGCGCTCTGGGCGCCCGACAGGAACACCACGTTGTCGGCAGTCACCGGCTGGCCGGTACGTGCCTGGTGGACCTGTGCGATCCGCGTGCGCAGCGCCAGCCGGCCGGAGGCAGTGACGTAGTGCGTGTCCCCGGCCAGCAGACTGTCGATGGCGCGCTGCACCACCGGTTGCGGAGTATCCAGATCCGGGTCGCCCACGCTCAGGATCAGGACGTCCTCGCCGCGCTCGCGCGCCGCCACCGCCGCATAGTGTGTCAGCCAGACATCGGCGCCGGTGCCGCTGATGCGTTCGACCAGGGAGGAAAATTTCACCGCGGTCAGCCCGGCGCGGGCGCGCCCGTGGGCGCCGAACGGTAGTGCAGCGCCATGGCAATCAGGGCCCAGCCGCCGAAGATCAGGTTGATCCCGAGCAGCAGCCCGATGGCCCACACCGCCGAACCCGGCAACCCCGACAGCAACACAGCTGCCAACACCAGGTCCGCGATACCGCTGGCCAGCATCCAGCCCCAGCGGCCCCAGCCCTCGCGCCGGTGCTCCTGTGCGTAGAGGATCGAGACCACGCCTTCCACGAACAGAAAGGCAATGAGGACGGTAGTCAGCGACAGCGTTCCCTGCACGGGCCAGCCCAACAGCAGCCCGCCGGCAACTATGGCGACCACCGCCGACAGCAGCGACCAGCCAAAGCCCGGCGCCTGCCGCGAGCGCAGGGTCGCAACCAGCCCGACCACGCCGCTGACCAACAACAGCGAACCGAACCATACAGTCGCCGCGATCGAGGCCAGTTCCGGCGCCAACAACGCCAGGGTGCCCAGCAGCAGCAGCACGATGCCTTCGAACATGAACAAGCCCCAGTGACGACGGGCGGCCTGATTGAAGGCGGCCCCGAGACGGCGGATTTCAGTGCCGGGCGTGGACATGCGCGTTCTCCCTTGCAAGGTTTACATCAGCCCGGCGGCAGAGCCGCGGGCCGTACCAGAACACAGTCGAATTCTATCGCGCGCAGCGCCGGATCGTGTGACACCGGGAACATGGATGAGACCTCGAAGCCCGCCATGGTGTACTCGGCCAGCGCCTGCTGGAACAGGGGCGACTCCTTGTAGATCGGCAGGAACGAGACTTCCGCCCACAGGACGCTCAACCGTTCCCGCATGTCGCCGGCGCCGCGAAACACTTCCAGGTCGTAGCCCTGGGTGTCAGTCTTCAGCAGGATCCGGCGCGCCTGCGGTGCAACTTCCGGCAGCACGTCCTGCAGGCGGCGGACAGTGATGGTCTCGGTGCGCTCAAGGCTGACGTTGCCGCGCGGCAGCAGTGCGTCCATGGACTGAAGGTCCGGCGGGCGGATCGACGCCAGGCCCGGGGAGTCGAATACCTTGATCTCCAGCCGGGCGTCCTCATTCCCCAGCGCATAGTTAAAACAGCGCCAGTTGCCGCCGGCGCGTGCGGCGATCGCGCTGTAGTAGGTGCTGACCGGCTCGAAGGAGAGGACCGGTCCCCGCCAGCCGGCGCCCAGCAGAAAGTCATGGAACTGCCCCATGTTGGCGCCAACGTCCAGCACGCAGTCGACCTGGTACTTGCCCAGCAGGGTGCGCAGGTGCACCGCCGCCGCCTGTTCCTGCGTCTCCTCCGCACGCAGCAAAAGCAGGTCATTGCTGCGCAGGAGAGTATTCAGCCGTGACCGGAGCCCCATCCAGATTCCTTTGTGCGGTCCGGCGCGATCGCCGGCAACTCTGTCCGTGACGGGCGAAGCATATCGCGTGCGGTGTTTCGTTGCTTGTCACCAGCACCCCTTGCTGTACCCTTATAATCACGGTCGGCAGAGTCACGCGCAGCCGTACGCCGGGCGAGAAGGATCATGTACAGCCAAGAGCAGTTGCTTGAGCTTCTGAGCACGGCCAGGCCCGGTCACACGCTGCCGCAGCCCTTCTACCGTGATGCGGAACTCTATGCATTCGACATGTCCGCGGTCTGGACCCGAAGCTGGTTCCTGCTGGGATTCGAGGCTGAACTGCCCGCGCCGGGAAGCCATCTCTCCGTCAGCATTGGGCCCAATCCCTTGCTGGTCGTGCGTGGACGGGACGGCACGATCAGGGGCTTTCACAACACCTGCCGGCACCGGGGCGCACAGATCTGCCCTGAGGGTAACGGTGTGTCCCCCCGCATTGTTTGCCCATATCACCGCTGGACCTACGATCTGGACGGACGGCTCGTCGGCGCTTCGCGCATGCCCAAAGACCTGGACTTCGAGGCCCACAGTCTGATTCCGTTCCGCATCGAACTGCTCGAGGGCTGTGTCTACGGCGCACTGGGGCCGGACGCACCGGACTTCGCACCCTTTCGTGCCGCCGCCACTTCATTCCTGCGCCCCTATCGGCTGGCGGAGGCAAAGCTCGCCCACCAGAGCGTGCTGATCGAGAAGGCCAACTGGAAACTGGTGATGGAGAACGCGCGCGAGTGCTACCACTGCGCGACCGGGCATCCGGACCTCAAGGTCTCATTCCCGGTGCAGTATCCCGAGGGCTCCAGGGCCACCGACGGCTCGCGTGACCCCGCTTACGTCGCGGCGATGCGGGCGCTCGAGCTGCCGGTCGGACCGGAAGCAGGCGCCTGGTGGCATATCGGTCGCTACGCCCTCAACCCCGGAGCCAGGACCGTGTCACTTGACGGGCGCACGGTGGTAAAACCCCAACTCCTCGATGTGGACGGCCAGGCCATCGGCGGCTTGCGCTGGGCAACCGAGCCGAACTCCTTCTGTCATGCGTTCGGCGACTACGCATTCATGTTCGCGGTTTTGCCCGCGGGTCCGCAGGAGACCCGTGTCCTGTCGAAATGGCTGGTCGCCCGGGAAGCGCGCGAGGGAGTCGATTACTCTCTCGAGGACCTGACCGCCGTGTGGACCAGGACCAACCTGCAGGACCGCGATCTGGCCGAAAACAACCAGCGAGGCGTCAACGGCCTCGGCTACCGGCCCGGGCCGTACGCCGAGGTTGCCGAAGAGTTGGTCGTGCGCTTCAACGACTGGTATCGGGCGACCGCTGCAGCGGGTGCGCAGCAGCTATAGCGTCCGCGGTGCACGGCGTATTGCTGCCGTCATCACGGCAGTCAGAAGCAATTCGTTGATATGGGGCGTGACGGAATCGAACCGTCGACCAGCGGATTAAAAGTCCGATGCTCTACCGACTGAGCTAACGCCCCGCGGAACCGGCTTACCGCGCGGCTTTAGCAGCCGCCGGCGGGGGTGCGGATGATACTACAATGACGGTTGCGGCCCGAATCGGAGATTCCCCGGATGCGCCCAATCACGTTGGTCAGCCTGACGCGCCCGGTGTTGGTGGCCAGCCTCGCTGCCTGCCTGTATGCCTGCGGCACCCTGCCGCCTGCCGGGCAGGCGCCTCCAGCAGGCCCCGCGTCCACTGCCGCACCGCCCGCGACGCCCGCCGCCCCGGCTACGGCGTGCGACGGCGCCAGCGGGCGGGTTCTATGGGTGGGCCCCGGCAGGAAGTATCGCTCGCCGAGCGAGGCGGCAGCCGTTGCCCAGTCCGGTGACGTCATCAAGATCAGTGCCGGTGACTACCACGGCGACGTCGCGGTCTGGAGTGCGAACAACCTGACCATCTGCGGGGTGGGCGGCCGCGCGCGGCTGTTCGCCGACGGCAAGGACGCGCTCGGCAAGGGACTGTGGGTGGTCACCGGCGCCAACCTGACCCTCGACAGTCTGGAGTTCCACGATGCGACCGTGCCGGACCAGAACGGCGCGGGTATCCGTGACGAGCACACCGGCAGCCTGGTCATACGCAACAGCGGATTCTTCGACAACGAGAACGGTATCCTGGGCGGCAGTGGTCACGCGACCATCACCCTCGAGCGCTGCGAGTTTGCGCGCAACGGCTACGGCGACGGCTATACCCACAATATCTACATCGGCGCGGCCGCCCGGCTCACGGTCATCGCCAGCTACTTCCACGAGGCCAAGGTCGGCCACAACCTCAAGAGCCGCGCCCGGGAAACAATCATCGAGAACAGTTACTTCATGGACGGCCCCGGCGGAACCGCCAGCTACCTGGTGGATTTTCCCAATGGCGGCCGGGTCTACCTGCGCGGCAACCTGTTTCAGAAGGGCCCCGCCGCGAGCAACTCGACTTCCATCTCCTACGGGGCGGAAACCATCACCTGGACAGTGAACACGCTGGAGCTGGTGCACAACACGCTGGTGTCCACCCGCCCGGGCGGTACCTTCGTCGCGGCCCGCAACAGCACCCAGTCACTGCGCATGATCGCCAACGTTTTTGCAGGCAGCGGGGGCACGGCGCTGGTGACCGGACTGGCCGTGGGGGCGATAACCCAGCAGGGCAATTTCATCGCCTCGGCACAGGACTTTCCGCACGTCACTGATATCGCTTCACCGGGCTTCTGGCCGGACCCGGATCTGCAGGCCCGGCTTGCCCTCCCTGAGGCTCTGGATCCCGGTTATACCCACGACTCGCCCGCACCGTTCGTGCTGCGACCGATCACCACTGCCACGCGCCTGGCTGGTGCCCTGCAAGCCCCGCCGTAGCGGTGATCCGGGCTGCGCCTGTCAGCTCCGGTACCGCGTTGGGTCGGCCACACCCGCGACCTCGAAACCCGCGCGCCGCAGCCGGCAGGCGTCGCAGCGCCCGCAGGCCCGGCCCGCCTCATCAGCCTGGTAACACGACACCGTCTGGCTGTAGTCGACTCCCAGCGCCGTACCCGCCTGGATGATCCGCGCCTTGGTCCAGCGAACCAGCGGCGCACGCACACGGCACGGCCGCCCCTCCATCGCCGCGCGTGTCGCCACGGCCGCGACCGCGGCGAAGGCGTCTATGAATTGCGGCCGGCAGTCCGGGTACCCGCTGTAGTCCAGGGCGTTCACGCCGATGAACAGGCTGCCGGCGTCCAATACTTCCGCCCACGCCAGGGCGAGCGACAGCATGATGGTGTTGCGCGCCGGCACGTAGGTGACCGGGATACCGGAAGTGGGCTGTTCCGGCACCGCAATGTGGTTGTCCGTGAGCGCAGAGCCCCCGATTCCGGCCAGGTCAACCCGCATGATGCGGTGCTCGCGCGCCCCGAGGGCGCGCGCCAGCTGGCGCGCGGCGGCGAGTTCCGCCGAGTGGCGCTGACCGTAGTCGACCGAGAGCGCGTAGCAGGCAAGGCCCTCGGATCGGGCGATCGCCAGCACGGTGGCGGAATCCAGCCCCCCCGACAACAACACCACTGCCGACCCGGGCGCTGCGGCGGAATTCATCGGTAGCGGCTCCTCATCGGCCGGGAACGTTGCCCCACAGGTATTTGTGCAGCTGGATCTGCAGTCGCACAGGCAGCCGGTCCGCCAGGATCCATTCGGCGAGATCGCGTGCCGGGAGCTGCTCGTGGCTGGGCGAGAACAGCACCGTGCAGGAATGCGGAATGGCCAACCCCGGCAGGCGGTCACGGCTCCACTCGTAATCCGCGCGGCTGCAGATGACGAACTTCACCAGGTCGTGCGCCTGCAGGCGCGGCAGCTCCTGGTAACGGTTGCGGCCTTCCTCGCCCGAGCCGGGCGTTTTCACGTCCACCACCTTGATCACGCGCGGATCGACGGCATCCAGCGCCAGTGCGCCGCTGGTCTCGAGTGAGACCCGCAGGCCCGCATTGCACAGGCACTGCAGCAGCTCCACACAGCCCTTCTGCGCCAGCGGCTCGCCGCCGGTCACACAGACATGTGAGGTGCCGAACTCCCGCACACGCGCCAGGATCGCGTCCATCTCCCACCACTCACCGCCGTGGAAGGCGTATTGCGTATCGCAGTATTGGCACCGCAGCGGACAGCCGGTCAGGCGCACGAACACCGTGGGCACCCCGGCGGTATCGGCCTCCCCCTGCAGGGAATGAAAGATCTCGGTCAGTTTCAGGCGTGTCACACGCCCCCCGGGGTCACTGCGGTAAGCGCGACAGGCGCTCCGCGGCCAGCCGTGCCGAGTCAGTTCCGGGGAAGCGCCGCGTCACATCAGCGAGCGTGGCACGCGCCGCCGCATACTGCTTCTGCGCCTGCTGTGTGTAGCCCAGTTTCAACAGTGCCTCTGGGGCGCGGCGCGAATCTGGCCAGCGCTTGAGCACGGCCTGGAAGGCCGCACTGGCCGCATCGTACTCGTGATTGACGTAGTAGGTTTCACCCAGCCAGTACTGGGCGTTGTCCGCCAGCGGGCTGTTGGGGTAGTTGGTGAGGAAATCCTTGAACCCGGTGCTGGCGATGGAATAGCTGCCGGCCTTGAGCGCATCGAAGGCCTGGGAGTAGACCGCCTGTTCCTGCGACGAAGCCCCCTCGCCCGCTGGACCCGCACTACCCGCCGCACCCGCAGTGCCTGCGACTGCCGCGGCGCCTGCGGCCGCAGCAGCTGCACCCCCCGCAGAGCCCGCCGGCGCGCCGCCGGGCTCACCCTGCGGCCGGGTGTGTGCCTCGGCAGCGTGCTCCAGCGTATCGACTCGCCCGCGCAACTCCCGCACACCGTCCTGCGCGGCATCGACGCGCTGCGAAAGCTCCGCCTCGTTGGCCGCGATCCGCTCCAGGCGCTGCGTGCGCGCCTCCAGGTCCGCGAGCTTCTGCTGCACGGGGTCCTCCTCCGGAGGTGTCGTGGCGCAACCCGACAACAGGAATGTCGCCACCGCCATGCCCAGCCACGCTTTCATCGCCGTTCTCCTCAGCGCCCGCAGGTCCGCTACTGCTTCGCCGGGGCAGCGGGGGTCAGGTACACGATCTCCACACGGCGGTTTTTCGCCCAGGCCTCCTCGTCGTGGCCTGGCGCCGCCGGCCGTTCCTCGCCGTAGCTCACGGTACTGATCTGTCCGTCCGCAGCCCCCTGCAGCAGCAGCGCGTGCCGCACCGCCTGTGCCCGTCGCTCGCCGAGCCCGATGTTGTATTCGCGCGAACCCCGCTCGTCCGTATTACCCTCCAGCCGCACCCGCGCCGTGGGATTGGCCGCGAGATACCGGGCATGCGCGCCCACCACTTCAGTGCCGGCACCCTTGATCTCGGTGCTGTCGAACTCGAAGTACACGATCCGCGTGGCCAGCAGCCCCGCCTGCGGGCCCGCTGTTTCGTCGTCGGGATTGCCGCTGGCGCTGGCCGCGGCGCCCACGCCGGCGCCCTGCGCCCCGGCGGCTTCCGTGGAAGATGCCGCGCCTGCGCCACCCGCACCCGCCGAGGGCTTGGGCTTGTGGCTGGCGCACCCTGCCACCCCCAGTACGATAGCCAACAGCGCGGCGATCGCCGCATGCCGGATCAATGTTCTTTCAACCATGCCTCTACCTCCGCATAAAATCCGCACCCGGCGCGTCAGGGAACAAATGGGCCCCACGCCGGTTCACGTACCTCGCCCTCGGACGCTCTCAGACGCAGGCCCGTCAGGCCGTCGCTTGAAACCGTGGCCAGCGATCCGCGCTCTCCATCGCGCTGCGAATAGATAAGTGTAGCGCCATTGGGGGCAAAGCTCGGGGATTCGTCAAGCCGCCCGTGCGTCAGCACCCGCGTACTGCCGGAACCAAGATCCTGGACGGCGATGCGATAGTTGCCACCCTCGAGTGTCACCATGGCCAGCAGCGATCCATCCGGTGAGACGCGTGGCCGGGCACTGTAATTGCTGCCGAAGGTGATGCGCCTCGGCCGGCTGCCGGACTGCAGGCTGATCTCATAGATCTGCGGAGCGCCGGCGCGATCGGAGGTGAAATACAGCGAGCGCCCGTCAGGCGTCCATGCCGGCTCGGTGTCGATCGCCGGATCGTCCGTGATCCGTGTCAACGCCTGGCTGCCCAGGTCCAGCACATAGATGTCGGGGTTGCCGCCCCGGCCGCCCAGGGTCAGGGCCAGCCGCCGCCCATCCGGCGACCACGCCGGTGCGCCGTTGATGCCGGCGCGCGCCGAGACCTGGCGGCGCTCTCCTGTGCGCACCAGCTGCACATACACGGCCGCGTGTTTGGTTTCGAAGGAGACATAGGCCAGCCACTGGCCGTCCGGCGACCAGGCGGGGGACATCAGCGGCAGCCTCGACTCCAGGATGACCCGGGCATTGGCGCCGTCGGCGTCGGCTACCACCAGCTGGTAGTGCAGCGCCGGCGCCACGCCGCCGACTGCGACATAGGCGATGCGCGTGGCAAAGGCGCCGCGCACACCCAATATCTTCTGGTACACGGCATCGCTGACCCGGTGCGCGGCATTGCGTAGCGCGGCCGTCGACCCCGTAAAGCGCTGACTGGCCAGCTTCATGCCCGTCAGGGAATTGACCAGCTCGAAGTCCAGCGCCAGGTTGCCGTCCGGCAGCGCGTTGACACTGCCCACTACCACGTAGTCGCTGCCGACGGCCTTCCAGGCGGCGGCATTGATGTCCTCGGCCCGCGTCGGCCGCGCCGGCATGCGCTCGCGCTCCAGGGCGCGGAAGCGGCCACTGCCCGCCAGGTCGTTCTGGATCACCGCGGCCACGTCCAGGCCGCCGTCGGCCGGAACCGCGCGCGCGAAAGGCACCACCGCAATCGGCACGGGATCGCGAACGCCGGAGGTGATCTCGATGTCGAGCGATGCACTCGCCGGCGTTGCGGCGGCCACCGCCAGCAGCAGCGCCAGGCCACGCGGCCAGGCCGCGCCGCGCAGCCAAACGGGTACAGCCAGGAAAGACAGGTAACGATCAGGCATGCGCATCAGTCCGGCTTGAAGTTGATCTTGAGATTGCGGTCGAACAGCGCGGGATCCGGCGGCGGTGGCAACGGCGAGGCGCGGTATACCGCGGCCTCGATCGAATCGCGCACGGCGGCGTCCGCGTTGCAGGGTCCGAAGCTCACCTGGGTCACCTCACCGGTGGGTGTCTGGGTCACATAGAGCATGCATTGTATTCCGGCGCGCGCCGTCGGCGGGCGCAGCCAGGCCCGCTGGATCCTGGCGGTGATTTGCGACACCCAGGTCGCAAGCGCCGCCTGGTCCCGTGTGGCCGCGCCCTCCGCCGCAAGCTGTCGCTGCAGGTCCGCCTGGCGCTCGCGCGCCTCCTGGGCATCCTCCTGCTGCTGCCGTTTGGCTGCTTCGGCGGCCTCGCGCGCCGCCTTGTCTGCGGCGGCCCGCGCCTGCGCCGCCTGTTGTGCCGCACGCTGCTTCTCCTGTGCGCGCCGCACCTGCTCCTCCTCCTGTTGGCGCTGCTCCTGCGCCGCCTGTTCCTGCTGCGCCCGCAGTTGCTGTTCCCGCTGCTGCTCCTGCTGGCGTTTCGCTTCCTGACGCTGCTGCTCGACCTGCTGCTCCCGGCGCTGTGCCTCGCGCTGCGCCAGCTCCTGCGCTGTCGGCTGCGGCGGGCCCTGCGGTTCGGCCGCTGCGGCGGGCGGCGCAGGCTTTGGAATCGCCGGTGTGGTCAAGCTCCGCAGCGCGCGCGCGTCCACCGTGGTGGCCTCGATGGCGAGCGTCGCATGGGGCCGCGGTGGACGGCGAAACAACATCCAGCCCCAGGCCAGCGCCGCCACCAGTGCCACGTGCACCAGCACCGACAAACCGATCCCCGTCCAGCGGTCCGCGGCACGCTCCATGCGCGTGCATCAGCTCCCGTGCCGCGCCGGCGCAAGCGGCGGTTCGGTGATGAAACCCACCTTGGTGGCGCCAGCCTGCTGCAGCAACACCATGCCGCGCACCACCCGGCCGTAGGCCACTGCGGTGTCGGCCTGCAGCAGGACCTGGGTCTGCGGGTGACGCTGCAGCACCGCGCTGGCGCGCCGGCCGAGCGTCGCCTCGTCCAGCGGTGTGCGCGGATCGCCGCCGGCGCTCAGGAACAGCCGCCCGTTGCGGTCGATGGTCAGCACCAGGGGTTGGAGTTGCTGCGGCTCGATAGGTTCCGCACGGGCCCGCGGCAGGTCCACCTTGATCCCCTGGGTCAGGAGCGGTGCCGTGATCATGAAGATGATCAGCAGCACCAGCATGACGTCGATGTACGGCACGACGTTGATCTCGCCCATCAGGCGGCGGCGGCGCACCCCCTGCGGCATCAGCCCTTCTCCGCGGCGCGCGCCGCGTGGCGCTGCAGGATGGTGGAAAACTCTTCGCCGAAGGCATCGAAGCGCAGTTCCAGGCGGCTGACCTCGTCGGCAAAGCGGTTGTAGGCGATGACTGCCGGAATCGCGGCAAACAGGCCGACAGCGGTGGCCACCAGGGCCTCGGAGATGCCAGGCGCCACCATCGCGAGCGTCGCCTGCTGCACATTGCCCAGTGATGAGAAGGCACTCATGATGCCCCACACCGTGCCGAACAGCCCGACGTAGGGACTGGTACTGCCCACCGTCGCCAGCGTTGCCAGGCTGTGCTCCAGGCGGTCGATCTCCCGCAGCTGCGCGACGCGCATCGCGCGGCGCGAGCCCTCCAGCAGCTGGTCGGCGGCGGCGCCGCTCTGGCGCAGGCGCGCGAACTCGCGAAAGCCCGACTCGAAGATGCCGGCCATGCCGGTGGCGCCGCCGGCGGATTCGATGGCGCGATACAGCTGCGCCAGGTCATCCCCGGACCAGAAGCGGCTCTCGAAGCGGTCCGCCTCGCGGCGCGCACGGCCAATCGTCTGGCGCTTGCGGAAGATGATCGTCCACGAGGTCAGCGACGCCAGCAACAGCAGTGCGATGACGATCTGCACCGGCACGCTGGCCTGGGCCACCAGGCGGATGATCGACAGTTGTTCACCCATCTACGGCCTCCAGCAGAAACGCCGGCAGCCGCTGCGGCCGCAGGCTGGTTGCATCGACGCAGGCCACCCGCACCTGCGCATCGAGCAGCAGCTGCGCGCTGCCCCCTGGGGGCGGCGCTCCGCCAACACGGTGGATCTGCTGCACGAAGTCCAGGGACGCCGCGCCCCGCAGGCGCGGCCGACATGACACCTGCAGCTGATCGTCCAGGCGCGCCGGCGCACGGTAGTTGACGGAGAGGCTGACCACGGTGAACAGGATGCCCGGATCGCGCGCCAGCTGCTGCTGCGAATGACCTCGCGCCCGCAGCCACTCGGTACGCGCCCGCTCCAGGTAGCGCAGGTAGTTGGCGTAATACACCACCGCCCCGCCGTCGGTGTCCTCCCAGTAGACCCGCGCCGGCCAGACGAAGGCGCTCACTGCGGATCCTCGAACAGTTGCTGGGTGACCGCCGCGGCCGGCGGCGGCCTGATGCCAAAGTGCAGGTAACAGGCACGCGTCGCCATCCGTCCGCGCGCGGTGCGCACCAGCAGGCCCTGCTGGATCAGGAAGGGCTCGGTGACATCCTCGAGCGTGCCGCGTTCCTCGCCCACCGCCGCCGCCAGGCTGTCGATGCCCACCGGACCGCCGTCGAAGCGCTCCATGATGGCCCCCAGCAGCTTGCGGTCCAGGGTGTCGAGCCCGACGCGATCGACTTCCAGCAGGTCGAGAGCGGCGTCGGCGACCGCCTCGTCGATTGCGCCAGCGGCGCGCACCTGGGCAAAGTCGCGTGCGCGGCGCAGCAGGCGGTTGGCGATGCGCGGCGTGCCGCGTGAGCGCTGCGCGATGCGGCGCGCGCCGCCAGAATCTATGGTGACACCCAGGATCTGCGCCGAGCGCGTCACGATGCGCTCCAGGTCCTGGACCCCGTAGAACTCCAGGCGCTGCACGATCCCGAAGCGATCGCGCAGAGGTGAGGTCAGAAGGCCCGCGCGGGTGGTTGCCCCCACCAGCGTGAAGGGCGGCAGGTTGAGCTTGATCGAGCGCGCCGCGGGTCCCTCGCCGATCATGATGTCGAGCTGGTAGTCCTCCATGGCCGGGTAGAGCACTTCCTCCACCACCGGCGAGAGACGATGGATCTCGTCGACGAACAGCACGTCGCGAGCCTGCAGGTTGGTCAGCAGCGCCGCCAGGTCACCGGGCCGCTCCAGCACGGGACCCGAGGTCTGGCGCAGGTTCACGCCCAGTTCCGCGGCGATGATGTTGGCGAGTGTCGTCTTGCCCAGGCCCGGCGGACCGAAGATCAGCACGTGATCCAGCGCCTCCTGGCGTTGCCGGGCGGCGCTGATGAAGATGTCCAGCTGCGCCTTCACCGGCGCCTGGCCGACGTAGTCCGCCAGGCGTTTCGGCCGGATAGCGCGGTCGGCGGCTTCCTCCTCGGCGTTGCTGCCGGCGCTCACGATACGTTCGACGCTCACGTCAATCCTCAGCCCTGTTCGCGCGCCGCACCCTGCAACGCGCGCCGGATCAGTTCCTCGGTGGAGTGTGTACCGGGACCCGCCGCCTTCAGCAAGCGCGTGGCTTCCGCCGGGCGGTAGCCGAGCGCCACCAGCGCGCCGTATGCCTCGCCCTCGGGGCTGCCGACAGCTGCCGCCGGCGTGCCGGCCGCGGCGGCAGGCGTCCCCAGGCGGTCGCGCATCTCCACCAACAACCGCTCCGCGGTCTTGCGGCCCACGCCGGGGATGCGCGTCAGCGCCGCAGCGTCCTCCCGCTGCACGCACTCGGCGAAGGCGTTGACGCTGATTCCCGACAGCAGCGCGAGGGCGATCTTCGGCCCCACACCCGACACCCGGATCAGGCTGCGGAACAGGTGGCGCTCTTCCTGCGTCGCAAAGCCATACAGCACCTGCGCATCCTCGCGCACCACCAGGTGCGTCAGCAGCAGCACCTCGGCCCCCACCTGGGGCAAGTGGAAGAAGGTGGACATGGGCGCCTCCACCTCGTAGCCGACCCCGCCCACCTCCAGCGTCAGTTGCGGTGGCGCCTTGGCGCTGATCCGCCCGCGCAGCGAGCCGATCATCGCGCCATCCTGTGCGCCGGCGCGGCCATCTGCTGCACCAATCGCGTCAGTCGCCGCGCATGGGCGTGACACACCGCCGCCGCCAGCGCATCGGCGGCGTCCGCCACCGGCAGTTCCCGCAGCGCCAGCAGGGTGCGCACCATGTGCGCGACCTGGCGCTTCTCCGCGGCCCCCGAGCCGACCAGCGCCAGCTTGATGGCGCGCGGCGCGTACTCGAATACCGGCACCTCCTCCGGTATTGCGCACAGTGCCGCACCGCGCGCCTGGCCGAGCTTGAGCGCGCTGTCCACGTTGCGGCTGACGAATACGCGTTCAATGGCGACCTCCTGCGGAGCATGGTGGTCGATCAACGCGGCCAGTCCCGAAAAGATGCGCCGCAGGCGCGCCGCCGGGGTGGCGCGTTCGACGTTGAGGCAGCCGTAGGCCAGTACCATCAGTGCCGTGCCATGGCATTCGATCAGGCCGAATCCGGTGCGACGCGAGCCCGGATCGAGCCCCAGGATGCGCATCGGGGCGGCGGGGACCGGCAGCGCCGCAGTGTGCGGCATGGCGGCCGCCGCGGCCGGGTCAAACGCGCGCCAGGACCTCGTCCGATATCTCGACATTCGAATATATATCCCGTACTTCTTCCAGTTCCTCGAGGTCGGCCAGCAGCCTCATCATCCGCTGCGCATTCTCCCCTGAAAGCTCCAGCGGTGTCGCGGCGCGGCGCGTCAGGCTCGCACTCGCCGGCGCGAAGCCTTCGTAGGTCAGAACCGCACGCACGGTGGCGAATTCCAGCGGATCGGCCAGCACTTCCACCGAGCGATCCGGGTTGGGGACCACGTCCTCCGCGCCCGCCTCCAGCGCCACCCGCATCAGCCGCTCCGCGTCGGTGCCGGGCGGGTAGGTCATCAGCCCCACGACGTTGAACAGGTAGCTGACCGAGCCGTCGGCACCGAGCTGGCCGCCGTGCCGCACAAAGGTGCTGCGCACCTGCGCCGCCACCCGCTGCGGATCGCGCGTCAGGCATTCCACCACCACCGCCGCGCCGCCCGGGCCATAGCCCTCGTAGCGCACCGGCTCGAGGTCCTCGCGTGCGTCGTCGGGCCGCACCTTGCCGCGCAGGCGCGCCTGGGCGCTCTCGCGGTGCTGGATGTTGGCCCAGCTGCTGTGTGCCATGGCGGGGCCCCCGGTGATCTGCACGTTCGCGGTTATGATAGCGGCAAACGCACCGTCACCGCAGCAAGACAATGGAGACCGGCCAGATCTGTCCTCCCGAGGTGCGCGCTGCGATCGATCGCGCGCACCACGCTCTCGCGCAGGCGGCGCCGGCGGCCGCTGCGGCATTGAACCTGGCAGCCGAGGGCGCGCTGCTGCTGGGCGGGCTTACGGCTCACGCGTCCCTGGGCCTGGCGCTGCTGGCGCGTGCGGCCCTCACCGCCGGTCCGCTCGATGCGGGACGCTGCGCGGCGCTGCTGGACGCCACTGCTGTCGCCACCGCCCAAAACCTGATGCGCCTGCCCCAGGTCTCCCTGCCGGCTGATTGGTCCCCGGTCCATGGCCTGGACACGCGCCAGACCGAGGCGCTGCGCAAGATGCTGCTTGCCGTCGTCAGCGATCCGCGCCTGGTGGTAGCGCATCTGGCCGGGGAGCTGGTGCAGCTGCGCCATGCGCGCGCCCTGCCGCAGGCGGAGCGTGAGCGGCGTGCACTGGAGGCCCGTGCACTCTACGGCCCCCTGGCCAACCGCCTGGGTGTCTGGCAGCTGAAGTGGGAAATGGAAGACCTGGCGTTCCGCTACCTGGAACCGCAAGAGTACCGGCGCATCGCCGCGGCGCTCAATGAACGCCGCGCCGACCGCGAGCGGTACATCGAGTCCTTCTGTACGCTGTTGCGCTCCGCCCTGGCCGCTGCCGGAATCGAGGCACAGGTCTACGGCCGCCCAAAACACATCTACAGCATCTACCGCAAGATGCAGCGCAAACAGCTGGCATTCGAGCAGCTGTTCGACGTGCGCGCGGTGCGCATCGTCACCGCGTCCCTGCCCGCCTGCTACGCGGCGCTGGGTATCGTGCACGGCACCTGGCCCTATATTCCCGGGGAGTTCGACGACTACATCGCCACACCCAAGGGCAACGGCTACCGCTCCATCCATACCGCCGTGATCGGCCCGCAGTCGCTCAGCGTCGAGGTGCAGATCCGCACCCACGACATGCATGAGCACGCCGAGCTGGGCGTGGCGGCGCACTGGTCGTACAAGGAAGGCGGACCCGCGGACGCCCAGTACCAGCGCAAGATCGAGTGGGTGCGCCGGCTGCTCGAGCCCGGCGAGGGCGCGGATGCGGATCGCGACTTCATCGAGGGCATGCGCAGCGAGTTGTTCGAGGACAGGGTTTATGTCCTGACGCCCAAGGGCGAAGTCATCGATCTGCAGCGTGGCGCAACGCCGCTCGACTTCGCCTATGGTGTGCATACCTCCCTCGGCCACCGCTGCCGTGGCGCGCGGGTCAACAGCCGCATCGTGCCCCTGACCCACGTCCTCGCCAGCGGCGAAATCGTGGAGATCATCACCGGCCGGCACGAGGCTCCCAGCCGCGACTGGCTGGCGCCCGAACAGGGTTACCTGGCCTCGCCGCGCAATCGCAGCAAGGTGCGCGCCTGGTTCCGCCGCCAGGACGTCGGCGACAATCGCGCTGCCGGCCGCGCCATCGTGGAGCGGGAGCTGAGCCGCATCGGACTGCAGCCGCCGCAGCTGGCGCAGCTGGCGCAGGCACTCAACGCCACGGATGCCGAGCGCCTGTACCAGCTGCTGGGCGAAGGCGAGATCACTGTCACCCAACTGCTGCACGCGGCAACGCGCCTGTTCGCCGCGCCACCGCCGGCGCCGCCGCGGCGGCCGCGCGCACCCGCGGCACGGCGCGGACGCTCTCCGATCGACATCGAGGGCGTAGGCGACCTGCCGGTCACGCTGGCACGCTGCTGCGCTCCGCTGCGTCCACAACCCATTACCGGCTACGTGACCCAGGGGCGCGGTGTCACCGTGCATCGCGCCGGCTGTCCGGGGCTGGCGCGCATGGTGGCCGTGAAGCCGGAGCGAGTGTTGAATGTCGAGTGGGCCGGGGGCGACAGCGACGCCCTGAACGTGACGCTGGAGATCAGCGCCTACGATCGACGCGGCCTGCTGCGTGACCTGAGCGACGTGCTCGCCTCGCTGCACCTGCGCATCGATGCGGTTGCGTCGCGCACCGATCACGACACCGGGATTGCCTGGCTTTCGCTGACGATCGGCGTGCGCGACCTGGAACAACTCGGCGGCGTGCTGCGCCGCCTCACCGCAGTGCCCAACGTGATCGAGGCGCGCCGGCTGCGCTAAGTGACCGCAGCCCCGATCAGAAAAAGGTCTTCCCGGGGCCGCCGTGAACCTCTCCCTGGGGGCTGCGGCTCGGCGTCCTGCCTCGCACGCCCCCGGGACGACCTTTTTCTGCTCGTGTCTGCTGTCCTGACTTATCGATTGAGGGAATCGATCGCGCGCCTGTCCGCGGCCAGCGCGGCCTCGTGCACCGCCTCCGACAGGGTCGGGTGCGCGTGGATGGTGCGCTGCAGGTCCTCGGCGCTGGCGGAGTATTCCATCGCCAGCACGGCCTCTGCGATCAGCTCGCCCGCCATGGGGCCGATGATGTGCACGCCCAGGATGGTATCGTCCGCCTTGTCTGCGATCACCTTGGCGAAACCGCCCGCGGCCTCCATGGCGCGCGCGCGGCCGCTGGCAAGAAAGGGGAATACGCCGGTCTTGTAGGGCCGGCCGCTCTTCTTCACCTGCTCCTCGGTCAGACCCACCCAGGCGATCTCAGGCGCAGTGTAGATCACCGACGGGATCACCTCGTAGTTGGTGTGGCCGTATCGCCCGGCGATCAGGTCGGCAACCATCACGCCTTCTTCCTTGCCCTTGTGCGCCAGCATCGGGCCGCGCACCACGTCGCCGACGGCCCAGACACCCTCGACGCCCGTGCGACAGTGATCGTCGACCTTGATGAAGCCACGCTCATCCACCGCCACGCCCGTGCCATCGGCCAGCAGCCCGTCGGTGAACGGACGGCGGCCCACCGCAACGATGAGCGTGTCCACGGTGAGCGACTGTTCTCCCGCCGCTGCGTTCTGGGCGTCGAGCCAGGTGACGGCGACTTCCTTGCCCTTGACCGCGGCGCCGGTCACGCGGGCGCCCATGCGGATATCCAGGCCGGTCTTCTTCAGCGCCTTCAGCGCTTCGCGGGCCAACTGCTGGTCGGCAATCGCCAGAAAATCCGGCAGGGCCTCCAGTACCGTGACCTGCGCACCCAGGCGCCGCCACACGCTGCCCAGTTCCAGGCCGATCACACCGGCGCCGATCACGCCCAGGCGCTTCGGCACCGCGGCCAGTTCCAGCGCCCCCCAGGAGTCGATGATGCGCGTGCCGTCGAACGGCGCGACTTTCAGCTCCACCGGCACCGAGCCCGTGGCGAGCACCACGTGCCTGGCCGACAGCGTGCGCTTGCCGCCCTCGTTCGGGGTGAACTCCACCTGCTGCGCCCGCAGCAGCCGGCCGTGGCCCTGCAGCGGCGTAACGCCGGCGCCCTTGAACAACGCCAGGATGCCCTGGGTCATGCCGCGCACGATGGCGCTCTTTCGCTTCTGCATGGCCGCGACGTCCATCTCGACCCCGGAAGTCCTGATGCCGTGGGCGGCAAACTCCGCCTGGGCACGGTGATAGAGCTCCGTTGACTCCAGCAGCGCCTTGGACGGGATACAGCCGGCATTCAGACAGGTGCCGCCGAAGGCCGCGCTGCCGTCATGGTTCTTCCACTCGTCGATGCAGGCGACTTTCAGGCCGTTCTGCGCGGCACGGATCGCGGTTGGATAGCCCGCCGGACCGCCACCGATGACGATGACGTCGAAGGAGTCCGCCGTTGCTGCTGCTTTGTCGTTGGTCATGAGTTCGTGCCTGTCAGATTCCCAGCAGCATCCGGCCCGGGTCTTCCAGGGCATCCTTGATGGCGACCAGGAACTGCACCGCCTCGCGTCCGTCGATGATGCGGTGATCGTAGGTGACCGCCAGGTACATCATGGGGCGGACGGCCACCTGCCCGCCGATCACCATGGGACGATCCTGGATCTTGTGCATGCCCAGAATCGCGCTCTGCGGCGCATTGACGATCGGCGTGGACATCAGCGAACCGAACACCCCACCGTTGGTGATGGTAAAGGTGCCGCCGGTCAGATCCTCGATGGCGAGAGTGCCCTCGCGTGCCTTGCGCGCGTAGTCGGCGACTGCTTTCTCGATCGCGGCGAAGCCGTGTGCGTCCGCGTCGCGGATGATCGGCACGACCAGGCCGCGCTCGGTCGACACCGCCACGCCGATGTCGTAGTACTCGTGGTACACGATGTCGCTGCCGTCCACCGAGGCGTTGAGCACCGGGTACTTTTTCAGGGCGGCGATGGTTGCCTTGACGAAGAACCCCATGAATCCGAGTTTGACGCCCTGCTCCTTCTCGAAGCGCTCGCGGTAGCGCGCCCGCAGATCCTGGACCGCCGTCAGATCGACCTCGTTGAAGGTGGTCAGCAGTGCCTGGCTGGCCTGTGCCTCCAGCAGTCGCTGCGCGATGCGCGCCCGCAGCCGGGTCATGGGCACCCGCTGCTCGCCGCGCCCCCCCGCAACACCCGGCGGGCGTGCGGACGCCGCACCAGCAGGCGCCACGGTGGCCGGGACCGCTGCAGTCGGCGCTGGCGCCTTCTGCAGGAAATCCACGACGTCGGACTTGGTGAGACGCCCATCGCGACCCCGGGCCGGGATACTGGCCGGATCCAGGTGATTCTCCTCCACGATGCGCCGCGCCGACGGACTGAGCTTGCCCGCCTCGGTGCGCGTGGACGCTGGCGCCGCAGCCGCGGCGGCAGGGGTCGTGGCGGCGGGCGCCGCGGCAGCAGCCGTTGCGGCCGCGGCTTTAGCGGCAGCTTTAGCCGGTGCACCCGCTGTTGCACCCGCAGTGGCCGCCGGTGCGGCGCCCTCCTCGATGATCGCCAGCACCTGCCCGGCGGTCACCACGGTGCCCTTGGGGATCCTGATCTCGCGCACCACGCCATTGGCGGGCGCGGGCACCTCCAGCACCACCTTGTCGGTTTCCAGGTCAGCCAGGTTCTCGTCACGGCTTATCGGGTCCCCTGGCTGTTTGTGCCAGGCGACCAGCGTGGCGTCGGCCACGGACTCGGGCAGTTGCGGAACGCGGATCTCGGTGCTCATTGACGTTTTCTCATCGCGGGTTTCTCCAGTGCGGCTGGCGCTGGCGCCGCGGGGGCGGCGGGCGGTGGCACCGGCGCGAGGCGCGTGGTCTCACGCGCTGCCTCTTCGGTCGTGGTCGAGTGCAGCGCAGCCGACACCAGCGCCACCTGCTCCAGTTCGTGGATGCGGGCGATGCCTGCGGCAGGCGCGGCCGCGGGTGGCCGGCCGGCGTACAGAACCGGACGGCGTCCCAGCACCAGCTCCTGCAGACGATGGCGGATCTGGTACCACGCGCCCTGGTTCTGCGGCTCCTCCTGGCACCACACCACTTCCTCGGCGCCGGGATAACGACCGAGGATCGCCTGGTATTCCTCGCTCGGGAACGGATAGAGCTGCTCGATGCGCACCAGCGCCACGTCGGTGAGCGCCTCCTTGCGGCGCGCCTTGAGCAGGTCGAAGTACACCTTGCCGCTGCAGAAGACCACGCGGCGCACCCGCTGTGCATCCAGCGCATCGGTCTCCGGCAGGACGCGTGCGAAGTGCCCGCCGGCCAGCTCCGCCATCGTGGACACCGACAGCTCGTGCCGCAGCAGGCTCTTCGGCGACATCACGATCAGCGGCTTGCGGAAGGAGCGCAGCATCTGGCGGCGCAGCATGTGGAACATCTGCGCCGGCGTGGAGGGCACGCACACCTGCATGTTGTTCTCGGCGCACAACTGCAGGAAGCGCTCGAGGCGCGCCGAGGAATGCTCCGGGCCCGCCCCCTCGTAACCGTGGGGCAAGAGCAGCGTCAGTCCACAGTAGCGCCCCCACTTCGCCTCGCCCGAGCTGATGAACTGGTCGATGATGACCTGTGCACCATTGGCAAAATCGCCGTACTGCGCCTCCCACACCACCAGCGACTTCGGTTCGGTCGTGGCGTAGCCGTACTCGAAGCCCATGACGGCTTCCTCCGACAGGACCGAATCGATCACCTGCGCGCGCGGTTGGGGATCGGCCAGGTGCTGCAGTGCGATCCAGGTAGCGTCGGTTTTCTGGTCGTGCAGTACCGCGTGGCGGTGGAAGAATGTGCCGCGGCCGGTGTCCTGACCGCTCAGGCGCACTTCGAAGCCGTCGCTGAGCACGGTGGCGTAGGCGAGATTCTCTGCACAGCCCCAGTCCAGTGGCAGCTCGCCCTCGATCATGCGGCGGCGGTTGGCGATGACCTGCGCGACGCGCGGGTGCAGCGTGAAGCCCTCCGGCACCGATGTGATCTTCTCGCCCAGCCCCCGCAACCGCGGCAGCGGCACGGCCGTGACCACGCGCTCCGTCCAGTCGACCTGCGACCAGGGACCCCAGTCCACCGTGTACCTGTTGCCGACCATGCCCGGCGAGGCGCGCGCCTGCGGGCGGCCGGCATCCAGGCCGGCACGGTACTGTTCCCACATGCTTTGCGCGTCCTCGGCGCTGACCACGCCCGCCTCGAGCAGTGTCTGTGCATACAACTGCCGGACTGTCGGATGTTCGCGGATGACGCGGTACATTCCGGGCTGGGTAGCGGCCGGCTCATCGGCCTCGTTGTGCCCGAGGCGGCGATAACACACCAGGTCGATGACTGCGTCCTTGTGGAAGCGCCGGCGATACTTCAGCGCCAGGCGCGCCACGAACAGCAGCGCCTCCGGGTCGTCGGCGTTGACGTGGAAGATCGGCACTTCCAGCATCTTGGCCACATCGCTGCAATACAGGGTCGAGCGCGCGTCGGCGGGCTCGGAGGTCGTGAAGCCCACCTGGTTGTTGATGATGATGTGTAGCGTGCCGCCGGTGCGGTAGCCGCGCGCCTGTGACAGCTGCAGCGTCTCCATCACCACGCCCTGGCCGGCGAAGGCGGCGTCGCCGTGGATCAGCACCGGCAGCACCTGCTCGCCGAGCTCATCGCCGCGTCGTTCCTGACGCGCGCGCACCGAACCTTCGACCACGGGATTGACGACTTCGAGATGCGAGGGGTTGAAGGCCAGCACCACGTGCACGTTGCCGGCGGGGGTACGCAGATCGGCGGAGAAGCCCTTGTGATATTTGACGTCGCCGGAGCCCTTCAGGCGCGCCGGGTCATACTTGCCCTCGAACTCGGAGAACAACTCGGCCGGCGATTTGCCCAACACGTTCACCAGCACGTTGAGGCGGCCGCGGTGGGCCATGCCGATGACCACCTCCTCCATCCCCGCCTCGCCGCAGTGGCTGATCAGGTCATCGAGCAGGGGAATCAGCGCATCGCCCCCCTCGAGCGAGAAGCGTTTCTGACCGACGTAGCGCGTATGCAGGTAGCGCTCCAGGCCCTCCGCGGCGGTCAGCTGCCACAGGATGCCGCGGCGTTCCTCGGCATTGAAGCTGCCGCGCAGGCGCCCCTCCTGGAACTGGTCCTGCAGCCACAGCCGCTCCTCGGAGTCGGACATGTGGGCAAACTCCGCGCCCACGTTGCCGGCATAGATGCGTCGCAGCTGCGCCAGGATGTCGCGCAGCTTCAGCCGCTTCGGAACTGCCGCTGTGCGGCTGCCGGTGAAGAACTCGGTGTCGAGATCGGCCTCGCTGAGCCCGAAGTAATCCAGTTCGAGCACCCGCGGGACAGGGCGCGTGGTCAGGGCCAGTGGATCGATGGTCGCCAGCAGATGCCCGCGGTTGATCCACACCTGGATCATCCGCGACACGGCGGCCTGGCGTGCGTCGGCGGCGGGCGCGGTCGCTCCAGGGGCCTGGGTCGCGCGCTGTGCCAGGGCGGCGCGCACGGGTGCGTGCGCACGCTCCGGGGTGGCGCCCGTGCCCATGCCGGCAAAATACTCGCGCCACTGCGCAGCTACGCCCGCTGGATCGCGCAGGTACTGCTCGTAGAGGTCGTCGAGGAAGTCGGCGTTGCCGCCGTAGAGTGGCGTCGGTTCAAGCATGAACTAACCTTGCGGGCCGGCAGTTTAACGTAAAAGCCGCCCACTTTGCCGGCGCGGCAGCCCGCTGCACCCCTGTGCCGGTCGGGGCGGCGGCCCGCCTCAGTAACCCTCGACCAGGCGCAGCGTTGCCAGCAGGTGTACCTCGTACCAGATCAGCGCGCCGTAGAGCGCCAATACGGCATACAGGACCGCGCCCACCGTGATGCCGCCGAAGGCGCGCAGGCGCGCCAGCTGGGTCAGCAGCAGCACCCCGGCGGCCGTGAGACCGATCTTCACCATGGCGAAGGCCAGGCCGGAGTCCGCCAGCAGCGGCGCCATCATGGGGTTGGCTTCGTAGGCGCCCCGGCGCAGCAGCTCCAGGGTGAGCAGCGCATCCCCCACTGACAGCATCATGATCAGGATGGCGACCGCCAGCCACTGCGGATGATGCCAGTCCACCGCGATGACGCTGCGATCGGCTGCGCGCCGTGGACCCCGGCGACGTGGCCGCAGGTTGCCCAGCAGCAGCGCCCGCGCCACGCGCGAGCGCCGCTCCGAGCCCCGACGCTCCGGCAGCCCGTCCGTGGCCGGCACGTCCTCATACTTATTAGTGTTGCTGGTCACCGGGTGCCTTCAAGCGAAACCATTGTATCGGTCACCCGGGAGCTCCACGGCCCCGGTTTTACGTATCATGCCGCCATCCATGGCCGGGTTCACTCCTGAAAGACCGGATTACCGGACGCCAGCTCCATTGCGTGACGGGCTTCCCATTCCGCAGCGCTACTGGGCGGTCACCGCGATTGGACTGGCCATCGCGCTGTCGGTGCTCGACGTCAGCATTGTCAACGTGGCCCTGCCGACGATCGCGCGTGAATTCGCGGTGACATCCGCGCAATCCATCTGGATCGTCAACGCGTACCAGCTCGGCGTACTGATGGCGCTGCTGCCCCTCGCCTCCCTGGGGGAGATCGCGGGATTCCGGCGGGTGTTTCGCGGGGGCCTCGCGGTATTCCTGCTCGCATCGCTGGCGTGCGTCACCTCACCTGACCTGGTACTGCTCGCCGCGGCGCGTTTCGTGCAGGGACTGGGTGCGGCCGCCATCTTCGGTTCCATTGCCGCGCTGGTGCGGCTCACATACCCGGCGGCCTGGCTGGGCCGCGCGCTCGCCATCAATGCATTCGTGGTCGCGACCTGCGCGGCCGCCGGGCCCGCGCTCGCCTCATTGATCCTTGCCCTGGGCACCTGGCGCTGGCTGTTCGGCATCAACCTGCCCATAGGCGGACTGGCCCTGATACTGGCGGCCCGGGTGCTGCCGGACTCGGACCGCGCCGCACGCGCTCTGCCGCTCGCCTCGGTCCTGCTGTACGCGGGCAGTCTCGGCCTGTTGCTGTTCGGTCTGCAGGAACTCGCAGCCGAGGCGGCCGGCGGCCTGACGGCGTTGCTGATCGGGGGCGGAGCCGTGCTCGCGGTGGCACTGGTCCGTCACGAGCTGCCGCGACCTGCCCCGGTCGTACCTTTCGACCTGCTGCGCAACCGGACCTTCACGCTGTCGGTGTGCACTTCGATCTGCACGTTTGCCGCGCAGGCCTCGGCCCTGATCTCCCTGCCGTTCGAGCTGCAGCGGATGGGTTACAGCGCGGTGCAGACCGGCCTGCACATGACCCCATGGCCGCTGGCGCTGGCGCTGACAGCGCCTTTCAGCGGGCGCCTGGCCGACCGCTATCCCCCCGGAATCCTGTGCGCCACGGGATTGGGCCTGCTGTCCTGCGGACTGGCCCTGCTGGCGTTCTTCCCGGCCGGCGGCGGTAGCGCCCAGCTCCATTGGCGCATGGCGGTATGCGGGGTCGGATTCGGTTTATTCCAGGCACCCAACAACCGCGCGCTGATCAGCGCCGCTCCACGGGCGCGCAGCGGCGCGGCAGGCGGTATGCTCAGCGCTTCGCGGCTGCTGGGGCAGACCCTGGGCGCGGCGGGTGTCGCGGTGCTGTTCCGGACCTCGGGTCCGGCCGGACCAGCACGGGCCCTCGCCATGGCCGCGGTGCTGGCGGCCTGCGCCGCGGCGGTGAGCCTGACGCGCCAGGCCCCGGCAATCCGGACCTGACCGAGAATCGGTATTCACAGGAGAGAACCGACAATGCTCATTCCAACCATCCTGCGCCCGGCGGTGCCGGTGCTGGCAGCGCTCGCGCTGGTTCCACCGGCGGCCGCGGACGTCACGGTGCAGCAGCAGTCGACCTTCGATCTCAGTTTCATCAAGGCGCACACCGCGATGACGCAGTACACGACCAGCGACAAGCAGCGGGATGACTCGCAGTTCAGCTGCGAGGGCTTCATGTCGATATTCTGCAATCGCGCCGGCGACGGCGGGGAAATCACGCGCCTGGACCGCAACCTCAAGTGGATCCTCATGCCGAAGAAGCAGGAATACCGTGAGGAGCCCTTCCCGACCCAGGCGCAATGGCAGGCGATGCAGGCCAGGATGGAGGCGAACCTGGAAAAGATGAAGCAGTGCCCGGCAGTGTCCTCGCCGCAGCAGAAGGGACCGGACACCTCCAAGTGCGAGATGTCACCGGCAAAGATCGACGTCAATGCCACCAGCCAGCACGCCACCCTGCTGGGTCACGACGCGAAGCTGACCGAGCTGGCGCTCACACAGAGCTGCCACAACCCGCAAACCGGCGACACCTGCGACTTCGTCATCACCATGGATTACTGGCTGACCCAGGACTCCATCCCAGGCCTTGACGAGCAGCGCGCCTTCAGCCAGGCCTACGCGCAGAAGATGGGGCTGACGGGGGACAACGCAGCCGCCATGATGAAGCAGGTGCGGCAGTTTCTCGCACCCTATGCGGCCAACCTGAAGGAACTGAGCAAGCGCGCCGCCGACTTCAAGGGCTATCCGCTGAAATCCGCCTTCCGCATCAGCTATGGCGGCGCACAGTGCGCAGCGGCCAGGGAAAGCCAGTCAGCCGGTGGCGGTGGTGGTGGTGCCGGCACGGTCGCGGATGCCTCGCAGGCGGCCGGCAGCGCCGCGGCGAGTACCGCCGCCGGTGCCGCCACGTCAGCGGCCACGACCGCGGCCAGCAATTCCGCAGGCGGCGGTGTGTTGGGTTCGGTACTGGGCTCGGCCACCAGCGCCTTCACCAGCAAGATCGCCAGCGGCCTGTTCAGGCACAAATCCGAGCCGGCGCCGGCCAGCAGCACCCCGGCAACATCCCTGCCACCCAACACCGTGCAACTGGCGCAGTTCACGCTGGAGACGACGGCGATCACGCCCGGGCCGGTGGCCGCCTCGGAATTCGAAATCCCCGCGGGCTGGAAGCTGGCACCGCCGCCGCCGGAGCGGGCGGAGAAGGAATTCACCTGTCCGAAGAACGGGAGTTGATCACAGCGCCTGTTTGAACAGCGCCAGCAGGGCGGCCCAGGCCTTCTCGGCCGCCTGCTGGTTGTAGACCTTGGAGTCCGGCATGCACCAGCCGTGCAGGGCGCCCTTGTAGACCTCGATCTGCGCCGGCACGTGCGCCGCCTCGAAGGCCCCGCGCAGGATGTCCTTGGCCTGCGGATCCTTCTGGTCATCGTTGTCGGCGATGGCAATCAGGAAGCGGGCCTTGATCTGCCCGATCAGCAGGTGCGGGCTGTCGGGCTTGTCGGTCACCAGTCCGCCGCCGTGAAACGAAGCGCCCGCGCCGATGCGCTGCGGCAGCGCCGCCGCGGTGCGCAGCGTGAATGGGCCGGCGAAGCAGAAGCCGAGCGTGCCCTGCGGCCGCGCGCGGTCGGTCTGCGGCTGCTGGTCCAGCCAGGCGCTGAAGGCTTGCGCATCCGTGACGTTGCGTTGCGCGGTCAGGGTACGCGCCAGGCTCAGCAGGGCCTCGCGGGTGGGCGGATCGTTGAAGTCAGGATTCTCCGGTGCGGTCGGCGCATGCAGGGTACGGTAGAAGGGGTTGACCGAGAGCACGGCATAACCCGCACCCGCCAGGCGCTGTGCCATCTGCCGCACCGCCGGGCGCAGCCCGAAGATATCCGGCCACAGCAGCACGCCGGGAGCTGCGCCGCTGAGCGGATGGGCGAAGAAAGCATCGCAACTGCCATCCGGGGTACGGATGTCCACGTCCGCGGAGCTGACGCCCGTCGCCTGCGCCCCGGCAGTCCCCGCAAGCAGCGCGGCGAACCCCGCCCCCAGGCCCGCGCCGAATTCCCGCCGTGACATGCCGCAGCGCAGTTCATACGCCAGCATGTCTCTGAATGAGTCCTCGTCGCACATGTCCGTGACCTCCGATGGGAAACGCACCATGGCCCGGCCCCGGATCATCTCACGGGGAGCAAGTCACGTGTGCGTGCTGGAGGTGTGTATACCTTTACACACATCTGCGCGAAGCACCTGCGCGAAGCACCTGCGCCAAGCACCTGCGCGAAGCACCTGGGCGAAGCGCATGGGCCTGTCCGCGCATCATCCGCTCAGGGAGTGAGCCAGCCCCACGCCATCAGCTTCATGCGGATCAGCAGCCAGAAAAAATGCCAGGCGCCGGCGATCTGCTCGCCGATACCCGGCTTGTATCGGGCCTGCTGCCGGATGTAATGGCGCAGTTGCGCGAGCTGTGCGTCACCCAATTCCGGGAACGGCGGCATGCCGCGGGCGACCAGGCCGCCATCGCGCACGATGGCGGCAAAGGCCACAGGATTCAGGGGAACCGGGGAAGCCCGCAGGTCAGGGGCGTAGCCCCCCGCCACCACGCCCGCACCGTGACAGATCAGGCAGCGCTGGTACAGGCTCTGACCCCGCAGCGCCAGCGCGGGATCCACTTTCATCGCCGGATCGTCCACCGGCTTGGGTTCCGACGGCGGCGGTGACGGTGGCAGCGCCGCGTGTCCGTCCAGGACGTAGGTCAGCAGGCGCCGCGGATGGTCGCGCCCCACCCATCCGTGCTGGGCGCTCAGTGAACCCAGCAACATCTGCCCGCCCGCCCAGCCCGCCAGGATCGACACGTACTGCCTGCCGCCGGCCGTGAAGGTGATCGGTGACGCCTGCGTCCCGACACCCATGTAGGCGCTCCACAACGAGGCGCCGCTGCGGGCATCACGCGCGACGAAGTGGCCGTCCGACTGCCCTTGGAACACCAGGCCGCCGTGAGTGCTCATGACGCCGCCGTTGGTGGCGCCGGGCAGCGCAACCTCCCAGGCCTTGCGCCGCCGCACCACATTCCAGGCCAGAAGCGAGCCGCTGCCAGCGCTGCGCGGAACGTCATCGTTGAACGGGTGCAGCCCTACCGGGCCGTCGCGGTCCATGTCGTAATTGGCCGGCGTGATGCCGATGTCGTTGTAGTATCCGGCCATCTCGTGCGCGGGGATGTAGGTCAGGCCGGTGTCCGGGCTGTAGGACATCGGCTGCCAGTTGTGCAGTCCGGCCGAGCCCGGCCATATGAGCACCTCGCCGCGCTCGTAGCGGATGCCCGGATTTTCGACCGGGCGGCCGGTGACCAGGTCGATGCGCTTCGCCCAGGTGACCTTGCCGAGCTTTTCCGCTGACAGCAGCTTGCCGCTGGCGCGGTCGATCACGTAAAAGAAGCCGTTCTTGGGCGCGTGCAGCAGCACCTTGCGCGGCTTACCGTCAATGGTGGCATCCGCCAGCACCATGTCCATGGCGGAGTCGAAATCCCAGCTCTCGGCCGGATTGGTCTGATAGTGCCAGCGGTACTCGCCGGTATCGGCATCGAGTGCCACGATGGAGCACAGGAACAGGTTGTCGCCGCCATTGCGGCTGCGCAGCCCGGCGTTCCACGGACCGCCGTTGCCGGTGCTGATATAGACGCGGTTGAACTGCGGATCGTAGGTCAGGGCATTCCATGGCGCGCCGCCGCCGCCAAACTTCCACCATTGGCCGGTCCAGGTCCTGGCCGCCATCTCCATGGCCTTGTTCTCGAAGCCCTGCGCCGGGTCGCCCGGAACGGTGTACCACCGCCACAGCAGCCGGCCAGATTCGGCGTCGTAGGTGCTCACGTAACCGCGCACGTGGCCGAAGTCGCCGCCGCCATGCCCGATGATCACCTTGCCGTTGAAGACCCGCGGCGCGCCGGTGATGTAGCGATTGTCATGTGGCTCGGTGGTCTGCTGCTCCCACAACAGGTGGCCGTCCTTCGCATCCAGGGCGAAAAGCCGGCCGTCCTGCACGCCTGCGATCACCTTGCCCTTCCAGAAGGCAAGCCCGCGGATACCCCAGGCATAGCGCATCTTGATGGGATCCACCTTCGGATCATGGCGCCACAGGACCCGGCCACTGCGCGCATCGACGGCATAAATGACGCTGTAGCCGACCGCGATGTAGATCACCCCGTCGACCGCTACCGGCGCCGAGGAAACGTTCCAGACATCCGGCAGATCCAGTGTCCAAGCCAGGCCCAGGCGCGCGACGTTGCCGGTGTTGATCTGGTCGAGGGGACTGAAGCGCTGTTCGCTGTAGGTGCGCCCGTAGCTACCCCAGTTGGCGCCGTCCGCCTCGTCGGCCAGCGTGGCGCCATCGACATCCGCACGCACCGCGCCGGCTGCGGCGCCGAGCCATGCAGCAGCAAGAATTGCAGCCAGTCTCGACAAAATGAGTCGCAGTCGCGCCGGGTCCCGCATCAGATGAGCCCTCCCCCGTATCCGGTGATCTTGGCACCGATGCGGCCGCGCCACCACTGGCCGCCAGGAGCGCGCCTCCCCCTTCCGGGAGGGCCGGCGCTACCGAGCCCAGGAGGTTGCCGTGGCCGCGGTGCTCCCCTAGTTTGACAACGCGGGCCGATCGCGGCACGCCAACTCCGGGAGCCGCCATGATCAAGTTCTATTACCACACCGC
This sequence comes from Pseudomonadota bacterium, assembly GCA_018241445.1. Taxonomy (GTDB): domain Bacteria; phylum Pseudomonadota; class Gammaproteobacteria; order Steroidobacterales; family Steroidobacteraceae; genus 13-2-20CM-66-19. The sequence continues at coordinate 37,992 of JAFEDT010000003.1, read as the reverse complement.
ACCCAATCCGGCGAAAGTCGCCCTGCTGCTGGAAGAGCTCGGCCTGCCCTACGAGGTGGTGCCGGTGGACATCCGGCGCGGTGAGCAACACTCGCCTGCATATCTTGCGATCAACCCCAACGCGAAGACGCCGGCCATTGTCGATGACGGCACCCGGGTGTTCGACAGCAACGCCATCCTGCTGTACCTGGCCGACAAGCACGGCCGCTTTGCCCCGGCCGCCACCGCGCCGCTGCGCGGAGAGCTGCTGTCATGGCTGATGTTCGTGGCCAGCGGCATCGGCCCCTATTCCGGGCAGGCGGTGCACTTCAATCACTACGCGCCCGAGAAACTGCCCTACGCCCAGCACCGCTACCTGTTCGAGGCCGACCGTCATTGGGGCGTGCTGGAGTCCCGCCTGGCGGGCCGCCGCTACCTGCTCGGCGACGACTACACCATCGCGGACATGGCCCTGTGGGGCTGGGCGCGTGCCATTCCCTTCATCTTCGGCGAGCAGGCCTGGAGCCAGCGCCCGAATCTCAAGCGGCTGCTGGACGAAATCAATGCGCGCCCGGCAGCCGCCCGTGCCGAAGGGCTGCGCGAGCGTTTCAAGTTCAAGACCGACATGGACGACGAGGCGCGCCAGGCCATGTTCCCGCATCTCGCCCGGCGCACGGCGTAGCGCCCGCGGGCCCGGGGGAATGCGGCCCGACGCGGTGCCGCTCACTTCGCCGTCAGGCTCAGCGTCGTGGGAGGCGTGATGTGATAGGTCTGCGCGAAGTTGCCCTGGTTGATGCCCAGGCTCACCAGCCCGCGTGAGTCGATGTACAGCAGCGGCTCTCCCTGGCGCACTGCGCCAAAGGTTCGTGCGTAGGGAACCGTGACCCGGGTCTCGCCGAGGCCCACGCTGATCCTGTCGCCGAGACTGTAACCCAGCTTGCGGAAATCCCCGGCGCTGACGTTGGTCACCAGGTTTCCGTACGGGCCATCGAGAGCGACGACCATTCCCTCGATGCCGTGCGCGTCAACGGCGGCGCGCGCCACCTCCAGGCGCACCGGCGTCGCCACCAGCGGACCGACCTGAGTCCAGTCCTCCCCTCGCGCCAGGTGCGCCGCGGCCGGCGAAAAGATGTCACGGCCGTGGAATGTCGAGGATCCCCGCCCGGCCAGCACCCATGCGGGGTTGGTGATCTCGCGCATGCCCTCGAGCCCATCGCGATCCGCAATCGGCGTGATCAGCCCATTGTCGGGCAGCACGAAGTACTGACCGCGCCGGGTCTTGACCACGACCGCCTTACGCGACGTACCCACCCCTGGATCGATCACCGTCACAAACACCGTGCCGGCCGGATAGTACTGCGAGGTGCGCAGCAGCATGCGCGCACCCTCGGAAATTGAGAAGGGCGTGACCTGGTGCGTCAGATCGATGATCTCGTTCTGCGGAGCAATGGTCTTCATCACCCCCTTGCAGATCGCCACCGCGTCGTCGAGGGTGCCGAAGTCGCTCAAAAATACGATGAGTGGTCGGCCGGCAGAGGGTTGTGCCACTGCCTGTGCCCACGCGGCGCGGCCGGTGCCGGCTGCCACGGTCACCAGCAGCGCGGCGAGCAGGACACGCCTTGCCGCCATCGGGATCTGTCTGCAGGACTGGATGTTCATGAACTATTCGCCCGTGGTAAAGCTGAGGTTGAGGTAGTAGTAGGCCCCGTTGATGCCGAGCGGGTGCACGAAATTGTACGGGAAAGCACCGCCGTAACTGCCGTCAAAGGTCGTGCGTGCCGGGTAGCGGTTGAAGACATCGGTGCCGCCCGCCACAAACTGCAAGCCATGACCAAGCTTCACGCGTCCCTCCAGGTCGAAGGACCACAGCGGGTCGTAGCGCTGCACGTTCCAGCCGTTGATGGTCGGCAGGTTCGAGTCGAATGAGAATGCATACACGGTACCGAAGCGGTTGGCCTGCGCTCGCGCGCCCCAGCGCTCCCAGCTCCAGTCGCCGCTCAGCACCAGCTTGGTGGCGGGCGATCCGTACTCCAGCGGCACCAGTACCTGGCCGCCGGCCACGTTGGGATTGCGCTCCCGGTCCTGATGCAGGTAGTTGCGGTTGAAGGCTGCGGTCAGCTTCAGCGTACCCGCACCCAGCGACAGTTCCTGGCCCGCCACCAGGTCCAGGCCGCGGGTCGTGGTATCCAGGGTGTTGGTCAGGAATTGCACCGAGGCAATGTCCGGGTAGCCGACAGGGACAGACAACTGGGTGCTGGGCACGATCCGGTCGGTGATTCGCACCTGGTAGAGATCGACAGTGGCGAAGGTGCGCGCGGGCGAGCGCCAGGCAAGGCCCGCAGTGATGTTGACCGAACGCTCCGGGTTGAGCGGTTGCGCGCCCAGCAATTGCGCCAGCGGGTCCGAGGGCGGCAGCCAGGCGTTGTTCTGCAAGCCGGTGCCGGTACTGTTGAAGTTGAGAGTGGCGAAGCGGATCCCGGTCTGCGCCAGGGCCGGCGCCCGGAAACTGTTGGAAATGGCGCCGCGCAACAGCAGCTGCTCGCTGAGCTTGAAGCGCGCCGCGAACTTGCCGGTGGTGGCGCTGCCGTGATCGCTGTAGTGCGAGTAGCGCCCGGCGACGTCCAGCAGCAGCCGCGGTGTGACGTCGTTCTCCAGCTCTACATACAACGCCGAGACATTGCGGGAAAGGTGCACCACGTCCTGGGGACGCAGGCCGGAGTCCCCCTGGGACCCCGGGGGAATCATCTCGCCGAAGCCATTGACGGTGTAGGGACCGGCCGCATAAGAGGCGGGATCGCCTGCACCGGTATGGTAGTGCTCGAAGATCTGCTGTACCCCCGCGGAGGCGATGAGCGGCGCCGCCAGGCCCGCCGGCAGCTCACGTGTCAGGTCGAGGCTCACCGTCTGCTGCGTGGAAACAAAGTCCGAGACATGGAAACCCGTCGGACTCGCCGGGCCGAGCGAAGCGTTCAGGGAGTTGCGCAGGCCGTAGCCGAAGTGGTTATAGCCTTCTGCCGCACTCAGATCCCAGTTCCAGCCCGCCGCCACGCCCCGCAGGCCCGCTACCAGGCCCAGGTCATTGCTGGTGCCGGTGGAGATCGGGCGGAAGCCGTTGGGGTAGATGGCGGCAACGTTGCCGGGGTCGCCAGGGTAACGGAAGAAAGCGGCGCCGCGGCTGCCGCGCCAGTTGGCAGTGGCGAAGGAGTAGAACTTCAGGGCGTCGGTGAGCGGCAGGTTGGCGTCGTAGAACACGCCGGTCGATTCCAGCTTTGGATCCCCGGATGCGAACAGCACCTGGCCATCCAGCGCCAGGTCCGCGGGAGTGGAATTGTACGATGTCCAGCTGGCGCTGCTCGGGCCGGCGCGATTGGTGGCGCCGCGATTCTGGTAGCTGGCGCCGAAGCGGATCGACCCCTGCTCGCCGAGCCGCAGCGAGGTGCTGCCGTCGATGGTACGGTTGCGGCCGTCGGTGATGCTGCTGTTGGTCGGCGCAAAGTGCGTATGGTTCTCGCCGTAACCCACCCGCAGGTCGGTCGGCCCCATGCCGGACTTCAGCACGATATTAACCACGCCCGCGACCGCGTCACTGCCGTACATGGCGCCGGCGCCGTCGCGCAGCACCTCGATGTGGTCGATCGCCTCCACCGGGATGGCGTTCAGATCCACCGCCACCGTGCCCGGGAACAGGCCTTCAATGTCCATCGAGGCATTGGTATGCCAGCGCTTGCCGTTGACCAGCACCAGCACCTGGTCGGGCGCAAGGCCGCGCACCTGGATGGCACGCACGCTGTCGGAGGTGCCACTGGAGGAGGCGCGCGGCATGTTGATGGAGGGTGACAGCGCCTGCAGCACCTGTCCCAGTTCTCCGGAGGGCGCCGCGGCTGCGATGTCGCGCGCACTGAACACGTCGATGGGCACCGCGCTGTCGAACGCTGTCCGGTTCTGCATGCGCGAGCCGAAGACTGTGACCGTATCGAGCGCCTCCGCTGGCGCCACTTCCGCCTGCTGCCCCACCACGGCCAGCGGCGCCAGCGCCGCCACCAACATTACATACCGCAGCGCGCGCGCGCTGCACCGCTGTGACGTCCCCACGATCAACCCCCCTGCCCGCCAGCCATCCGCGTGTTACCTGCAGCCCCCTTCTTATCACGGCTGCGGGACGCCTGCGAATAGCCGCCGGTACTATTCATATGCGCAGTTACACGTCGGCAAGCACGCCACCGGCGCGCCTGCCGGGCGGCTTCAGCCGATGCGCACGATGGTGCGGCCCAGCACCCGCCCCTCGATATAGGCGGGAAACGCCGCGGGCAAATCGGCAAAGTCCACGACCGTGCCGGCGATCCGCTCCAGGTGTCGCGGCTTCAGGTCCGAGGCGATGCGCTGCCACACCGCCAGGCGCAGCGCACGAGGTGTGGCAGAGGAATTGATGCCCAGCAGGCTGACGCCGCGCAGGATAAAGGGCATCACCGTGGTGGAAAGCTCGGGGCTGCCGGCCAGCCCGATGCTGGCGATGTTGCCCCAGAAGTCGACCGTGCGCGTCAGCCAGGTCAGGAGCGGCCCGCCGACATTGTCCACCGCTGCCTTCCACAACACGGTTTCCAGTGGCCGCTTGCCCAGGTCGATATCCTGGCGGCGCAGGATACGTGCGGCACCGATCTCGCGCAGGTAGGCGTCCGCTGCGGGCTTGCCGCTTACTGCCACCACCTCGTAGCCGCGGCCAGCCAGCATATCGATGGCCAGGCTCCCGACACCGCCCGAGGCGCCCGTCACGACCACCGCACCCTGCCCGGGCGCAAGGCCGTTGTGCTCCATGCGGTGGATGGCGAGCGCGGCGGTAAAGCCCGCGGTGCCGATCTGCATTACCGCGCGCTGATCCAGGCCCGGCGGCAGGGCAATGACGCTGTCAGCCTGCACGCGCGCGTACTCGGCATAGCCTCCGTCCTGGGTCTCGGACAGGCTGCTGCCGGTGACCAGGACGGCCTGTCCTGGCTGAAAGCGCGGGTCGCTCGATGTCACCACCTCACCAGACAGGTCGATTCCGGCCACCAGCGGGTAGCGGCGCAAGATCCTGCCGGCACCGGTGGCCGCCAGTGCATCCTTGTAGTTGATGTCAGACCAGCGCACGCGGATCACGACCTCACCGTCGGTCAGGTCGGCCAGCGAGATGTCCTCGAAGCGGGCCGATACCTTGCGGTCCACCTCGTGCACCCGGAAAGCCCGGAAACGCCCTGGCGCCACGGTCACGGGATCACCGGGGTGCCGGCCAGCGGGCCACCCACCATCCATCCAACGGCCAGGAACTGCATCGTCATCCCCTCGTGGAAAACTGTTGTCGCAACGGGGAATATATAGAATCGTGGGGTGCCGTGCCGCCGGTACGGCAAAGCCCGGGCGGACCTCCGACCCCAGGTCTGGCGGCGGCGCTGCAACGGTGCAGCTTGACCGTGGGGTAGCCATTGACCGACCGACTTCACACACCCGCGAGCCTGATCCACTGCCTGGAGATCGCGGAGTCGTCGAGCGCGGAGGCCGTGTTCATCCGCCGCTTCCGGATCGGGCACGGCATCGCGGTCGGTGAGGCCGCACGGTCCAGGCGCGACAACCCGCGGCTGCGGGGCGTCCCGGTAACCATCAAGAACAACATCGACGTGGCCGGCTACCCGACCAGCGCCGGAGCCGCACTGCTGGCGCAGGCGGCACCCGCCGGGTCCGATGCGCCTGTCGTGGCCCGCCTGCGCGGCGCCGGCGCCGTGCTGCTCGGTCATACCAACATGACGGAGTTCGCTTTCTCGGGATTGGGAATCAACCCACACTTCGGCACACCCGCCAACCCGGCCTATCCCGCGGAGCGGCATATACCGGGAGGTTCGTCGTCCGGCGCCGCCGTGTCGGTCGCCCTGGGGATTGCTCCGGTGGCCATTGGCACCGACACCGGGGGCTCGGTGCGCATACCGGCGGCTTTGTGCGGGTTGGCGGGTTTCAAATCCACGGCGCGTGCGGTGCCGACAGCGGGCGTTGTGCCCCTGTCCATCACACTGGACTCGATGGGCGTGATAGCCGGTTCAGTCGCTGATTGCCGCACGGTGTTCGAGGTCATCCGTGATGCCGGGCCGGGCGGCGCCGCGGCGCCAGTGCCGCTGCTGCCCGCGGCGCTGCGCCTGGCGGTGGTGCGCGGCTATGTGGACGAGGACCTGGAGCCGCCGGTGCAGCGCGCCGTGGACTCCTCGCTGCGACGCCTGCGGGAGGCCGGCATCGCGCTCACCGACATCGAGATCCCCGAGCTGGCGCAGATTCCCGAGATGAATGCCCGTGGCACCCTGTCGGCGGCCGAGGCCTGGGCCTGGCACCGCAAATACCTGCCAGCGAATCGCGATCGTTACGACCCGAGGGTGCTAGCACGCATCGAGCGCGGCGCGACGATTTCCGCCGAGACGTACCGCGATCTGCTGCAGGAACGGGCAGTGTTCGCGCGGGCCTTCACCTTGCGCATCACGCCCTTTGATGCCGTCCTGTGGCCGACGGTGCCCATCACCGCGCCACCCCTGCAGGCGCTGACCGACCGCGATGCCTACGACCGCTGCAACCTGCGGGTGCTGCGCAACCCGACGATCGTCAATCTCGCGGACGGTTGTGCCATCTCGCTGCCCTGCCCGGATTCGCCACAACCTGTGGGTATTACACTCGCCGCACCACGCGGGCATGACCTGCGGTTGCTTGCGGTTGCGGCGCTCGTCGAGCAGGCCCTGCGTGGACACGCTGCAACGCGGCCGGGCATCGCGGACTTTGTAAACTGAAACTGCAGGGGTTGGGCGGCCCAGGCGGTGTATCATGCGCCGCGCCGCCCCCGTAGCTCAGTGGATAGAGCGACCGCCTCCTAAGCGGTAGGTCGTCGGTTCAACTCCGGCCGGGGGCGCCAATGCCAACCTTAACGTGGTATTCAGGTCTGTGACACCGACGGGACAATTCCGCTCCTGTACGTGATCACGGTCACATCGGTCCCGCGCGGCTCGCTGTTAACGTCAACCAAATCGTTGCGGATGGCGAGCCCATGTACTCATCGAAATTCCCACGATGGTCGGGACCGGCTCTGGCAATCACCACTGTGTTGGCGGCGGGCTGTTCCGGTATGAGCCAGAATGAATGCCGCGCGCTCGACTGGCGCACCATCGGGTATGAGGATGGGGTACAGGGCCGCAGCGGTGATCACATTGCAAACTACCGCCAGGCTTGCGGCAAGTACGGCGTGCGCACCGACCTGGATCTGTACCAGCAGGGCCGTATGCAGGGTCTGCGGGAATTCTGCCAGCCGGTAAATGGCTATAACTTCGGTGTGCGTGGCGGCGCCTACTACGGGGTCTGTCCGGTGGAACTGGAACGCCCGTTCCTTTCCGCGTTCGACGCCGGCCACCAGTTGTATGTGCTCACAGCCCGGGTCTCCAACGCGGATGCGGCGTTGAGCTCAAAGCGCATCGAGCTTGCAAATATCGAGCACGGCATCCTCGGGAATTCGATGCAGGCGGTCTTGAGCGACAGCCCGCCGGACGATCGGGCCCACGCGGTGCTCGATGTGGCCCAACTGAGCCAGAGGGCCGCTCAACTGAAGATCGAGATCGGACAGCTGAATGCGGATCGCGCCCGCTACCAGCAGGAGCTCGATGCCTACCTCGCCAGTCATCAGCCGGTGACCTGAGGCCGTTGCAGCCGGTCTTGCGGGGGATCCCGAACTCCCGGCACAGTAGCGCCATCTTCTCCCCGTCCAGCAACCGGACCGCGTACGAGCGACAACACCCGAAACTGGTTTGACCAGGGTGGCCAGGCCTACTCACGCTTTCGGCCTGAGTACCCGCCTGAATTGGCGCAGTTCCTTGCGACCGTGTCCCCGGACACGGCCCTGGCAGTCGACGTCGGTTGTGGCAATGGCCAGCTGACCGGACAGCTTGCTATGCACTTCGACAAGGTGCTGGGTCTGGACCCAAGCACCGACCAGATTGCCCACGCCGTGGCACACCCGCGTGTGACGTACGCCTGCGCCCCGGCGGAGGAATTACCAATCGCCGATCGCGGCGCCAGCCTGATAACGGCAGCCCAGGCGGCGCACTGGTTCGACCTGCCGCGCTTCTACGATGAAGTGCGGCGCGCGGGGGCTGCGAACGCGGCGCTCGTCCTGATCAGTTACGGCGTGCTACAGGTGGACGGTGACCTGGAATCCCGGTTCGCACGCTTCTACTGGCGTGAGATCGGCCCCTGGTGGCCGCCCGAACGCAAACTCGTCGACAGCGGCTACGCGGATCTGCCGTTTCCGTTCGCCGAGCAATCGCCGCCAGCGCTCGAAATCAGCAAGGCCTGGAATCTGGGAGAAATGTTGGGGTACATCTCCACCTGGTCGGCTGTTCGCAGCGCGCGTGAGGCATCACGCGAAGACATCCTGCAGAGCTTTTCCGCAGACCTGACGGCGCTTTGGGGCGACCCCACTCATCGCCGGCCAGTTCGCTGGCCCATCAACATGCGATTGGGAAAGTTGTAAGCATCAGGCGGGCAGCTGCAACAGCATGTTGGTGACGCGCCTCAGGCAGTCCGCGTTCGCCCCGGGTTTACCACCCTGGCGCAGCATACTTTCCTCATCGGCGACCAGCAGCTGTTCCAGCTGGTTCTTCCACTGCACGAGAATGGCGCGCTTTTGTACGGGCGTGAACTCCGCCGACGCCTCGAGCACCTCGGGCGAAGTAAACAACCCATTCGGATCCTTCATCGCCTGCTCGATATTCATGATCAATGCCCTCAGGTCAGGATTACTGGAAGCTCACCAGGAACAAACCGCTATTCCCGCGGCGCACGTGCGCGCGGCCCGCGTACGACGAGGGCATCACACGGGAGCACCGCCAGGATGCTCTTGGCCGTACTTCCCAGAAGTACTTCGAGCAAGGCGCCCCGACCCTGGGTACCCATTACCACGAGGTCGGCGCCGCGCTGCTGAACATATTCGCGCACGATCGAATTGGGCGCGCCGGATTCGATTACTGGCACGATGCGTCGACGATCGTCCTCGGGCAGGAAGATCGAGGCGAGAAACGTATCAAGTTCCGCCGCATGGACTTCCCTGAAGCTCTCCGCGTACCGGTGCGCGCCGGACACCAGCCCCGAGTACGGGGCATCGGAAGCATGCAGCAGGTGCAGCGTCTGGGCCGGGAACAAGCGCAGCGCCGCCTGGAGTGCGTGCGCCGAAGGCTCGGAAAAGTCGGTGGTGACGACGATATGGTGATAGGCCGACCGGGCGCGATCTCTGACGATCAGAATCGGCATTGGCAAGCGCCTCAGCAATTTCTCCACTGTCCTGCCCAGGATCACCGGCCGGCTTGCAAACAGGCCCTCACGGGCGATTCCGGTGACGACGATATCGACGCCTTCGGCGGTGGCAACGCGCTCAATGACTTCCGCCGGCTCTCCCTCTTCGATCAGGATCGCGGCTTTATCGATCGTAACCCCCAGGTCGGCGCTCAGGCCCTGCCGGATGCGCAGTTTCGCGGTCATCACGGCATCGGCTGGCCGCTTCCACGAGGGGGACGGCAGGCGTCCATAGGTCAACGTATCTTCTTCGAACTCCTCAAAGGCATGCACGATGACCAGGTGCGCACCGCGGGCGGCCACAATCGCGACAGCACGCTCGAGTGCCCGATCACCCCGAGCACTCAGGTCAGTCGCCAGCAGCACCTTGCGCAGAGCGCCCTGGTCAAACGCCGGGTCAGTCATGTCGGATCCCATTTCTTCCACGTCATCACGGCTATCCGTGCGCGCACATCTACTCTACCCTGCCTCGACCCTGCGGGCAGCCCGGTGCCGGTAAGGCTCAAGCACAAGGCAGCAGGGTTGCGGTAAGTCCTGGGTTGTAGCTGGCGCCGCGAGCCCCCATGATGTAGCAGACAGGCGTACAGCAGGCAACGAGCATGAACAACGTCGAGGCCCATATGAAGGATCGTCGTCCCCGGATCATCGTGACTTCACGTGATGTTGAGAGACTGGAAAAGCTCCTCGAGGCGGTGCCTGCCGATGCATTTCCAGGCAAGTCAGCACTTGAATCCGAACTCGAACGCGCTGAGGTGGTTGAGCCGGGGCGGGTTCCGCCCAACGTCGTCACGATGAACTCAACAGTGCACTTTGCATTTGCAGAGTCAGGTGAAAAATTCAGCCTCACCCTCGTTTATCCCAAGGACGCCCACGGGCAGCCGGATCGGATCTCCATCTTTGCCCCGGTAGGCAGCGCGCTGCTGGGGCTTGCCATCGGGGATGAGATCCAGTGGCCCAGGCCCGGCGGCGGAATCGTGACCGTACGTGTCATCGATGTCTCCTATCAGCCGGAGCGCTCCGGGGAACTACATCGATAGCGGCGGCGGCAGGATCACGCCCACAACAGCGGCGCCCACACCGCCAGTGCAACGAGGACCAGCCCTGCGGTCACGCGCGCGCCGTAGGCAAAACCTCCCGCGCTGAATGCCGCAATCAATTTGCTCATCGTATTGGTAGTGAAGGCCAGCAGTACGGCACTGAGAACTTCGGTTCGCGGCACGTTACCCGCGGCCGCCACCGACAGCACCGAGGTCGCCGCGGCGTGCGCATCAAAAAAGCCCGCGAGCGCCGCGCCCACGGGCAGCGCCAGCAACCCGAAGCGACCCTCCAGCCAGGCCATCAGGAACGTGACCGTCGAGAGCAGCACCGCAAAGCCAATCGCATACCAGAGATTGAAAGCGCGCCCGGGCGCCATCGGACCGGCGGTCGCGCCGGCCTGGTGGCGCAGGCTCAGACCGGCCCCGACGAGGGCCGCGGCCAGACCGCCGATGAGCGACGGACCCAGAATCTGCAGGCCGTCCGGGTTGACGGCCGCAGCCACCACAGCGAGCAGTACCACTGTGGCCACGGTGGAGAACAGGGCCCCCGAGACGCACGCACGGCGCAGCTCCGGCGCCTCCCGGGCACGGGCTCCGAGGGCCGCGATGGTCGCGGTGCTGGAGACAAAGCCGCTCGCGAGCCCCGAAAGTGCCAGCCCCAGCCGTGGCCCCGCCACACGCAGGGCGACGTACCCCGCCGCCTGCAGACCCATGAAGAGCACAACCAACCCCCACAGACGCCGTGGATTGACGGCCGTCAGCCATGCGGCGCCCTGCTGGGGCAGGAGGGGGAGCACGACCAGCGCCGCACCGCAGAAGAGCAGCCCGTCGCGAAGCTCCGATTCGCTGAGCCATTCGACCGCAAAGCGGTGCAGCGAACCTCGGCTCGCAAGCAGGATACTGACGATTACCGCAGCCCCGGCAGCCAGCGAGGGTCGTCCCACCGCCAGGACACCGATTACGTAGGTGACAAAGAGCGCAACCTCGGTCGTGATACCCGGATCGTCGGACCGCTCGCGCCCATAACCGATCGCGGCCAGGGCAACGATCAATCCGGCGCCCGCGACGACCAGCAAGGGCTGGCCGGTCAGCTGTGCGCCCCAGCCCGCCAGGGCAGCGAGCGTAAACGTGCGCACGCCGGCGGGCGCGCGATGGGGTCCGGTTCCCTTGCGGCGCTCACGTTCGATGCCAATCAGCAGTCCGCCGCCCAGCGCGGCCGCAAGCCCGAGCAATACATCCTCAGTAATCGGAATTCCTCCTGAAGCCGGTCAGATGTCTCGACTGACTTTCCAGTCGCCGTGGCGGGTGGACGCGGATGGAGCGGCGCGCAGGGGGAAATGGTGGAGCGGAAGGGGATCGAACCCTCGACCTTCGCATTGCGAACGCGACGCTCTCCCAGCTGAGCTACCGCCCCAGAAGGCGCGCGATTCTAGCAGGCAAGCCCGGCGGATGCAGCTATCATTGCGCCATGCTGGCGCTGGGTTCACGTGCTCCGGAATTCACCCTGCCCGATCAGGACGGCAACAGCGTGTCGCTGAGCAACCTGCTGCGCCCCGGTCCCCTGATCCTGTACTTCTACCCGGCGGACTTCACGCCCGGGTGCACCCGCGAGGCCTGCGCCATCCGCGACCTGCACGAAGACGTGCGACTGGCCGGAATGTCGGTGGCGGGGATCAGTCCGCAGGGCCCGGAACGCCACGCGGCCTTCCGCGAGAAGTACCGTCTGCCCTTCACCCTGCTGGCGGACGTCGACAAGTTCGTCATCAAGATGTACGACGTGAGCGGGCCGCTGGGCATCGGCACACGCCGGGCGACCTACCTGATTGACCAGGCGCGCTACATCCGCGCAGCCGTGCTGGCGGACTTCCGCATCGGTGAGCACGAATCCTTCGTACAGCGCGCCATCGCCCTCAGTACCGTCACCGGCCGCGCCGCTGGCCGGCCCGCCTCATAGCGCAAGAACCACGACACGCGCTGGACCGTAGGTCGGCACCGTGATCACGTAGACCACGTCGCCCTCCTCGCCCGCCGTCCGCGCGCACTCGCCGCACAGTTCCTCCAGGATCGACCGCGAGGTACTGCCTCCGGCCACGGCGGCGACTGCGCCGTTGCGGGACTCACCGAGCATGCGTGCGGCGGCCTTGCCCGTGGCACCCGCCGCGAACGCCTGTGGAATGAGGTGCAACCGCTGCGCCAGCACTGCCGCGGTCTGCTGTGCCCCACGCTCGTCGCTGACGTACAGCACCTGTGGCGGGCTGTGCGTGGCCAGGACCCGCGCCAGCCGCTGGGCGCGCTCCTCATCCTCCGCCGACAGCGGCGGATCGCTGATCGTGGCGGCATCCCGCGCCGCCACCTGCACCAGCACAACCGCCGTGCTGCTGGCGCTGCGGTGGAAAGCGAACGCCAGCGCGCTCAGCACCGCGGCTGTGAGAATTGCGGCCCACACGGGCGCCAGAAAGGGCGCGCGCTGACGAGTCACGGCCGGGGTGTTCATGGAATGCCTGTCGGGCTCATGAGTGAATGATAAGGCGGCACTGGCGAAATCGCGCGCAGCGTGATGCAAGCCCTTGCCTTCGCAGGTCCTTTGCCCCGCCGGACAGGGTGCTGTCCACATGGTTATGCACAAGTTCTGTGGATAACTCCGCCCAACCTCGCGCGATGGCAGGGGCCGTTGCCTTGTGTGAGACTGCGTGCCTCTTGGCTTCTTTGGGCATGGCGCATGAAGAAAACGGAAAGCGCACAGGGATCCCCGCCCGAACCGCCGGAACGCGCGCGGCTGCTGGCCGAGGTGGCACGCCAGCGGGTCCGACTGGCCAAGGACGAGTTGAAGCGTGCGCGCAAACGGCTGAAAGAAGCCAAGCGCGAAGCGCGGCGCGCCCGCAAGCATGCCGCGCTGGCCCGCAAGGCCTGGAAACGCTTGAGCGGCCGCGACCGGGCCGCGGTCGCCGCAACTTCCGCGCGTGGACCGGTTGCACCGCGCCGTCCCCCTTCGGTCCACAAGGCAGCCCGCCGACGCAAGAAAGCGTCGGCCCGCAATGGGAAGACAGCATGAACACGAACCTCCGGCCCCCGCCGTCCGCCCCATCCAGCTCACGGATGCTGACCGGGTACCTGACCGACATCGAACAGCTTCTCGACGAGCAGCGTTGGCAGGTGGCGCTGCGCGAGGCTGCGGACTTGCCGCTGATCGCCGCGGCGCTGACAGACCCGCAGATGCGCAGCACCCGCGAGGGCGTGCGCAGCTGGTGCCGCGTGTGGCTCAACGGTGGCAGTGACGATGACCGCATCGATCGCCAGATTCGCAAGCTGCACCCGGTGGACGCAACCGCGGCCTCTGCGCTGCGCCGCCTGCGCTTGCGCCGTGAGCTGCCCCCGCGGCCGCGAGGATTCAGCACCTCGCAAACCCCGGACCTGGCACCGCAGGACAGCGAGGCAGCCGAAGCCTGTGTCGCCCTGGTAAACGCTGCCCGCCGCTGGTACGCGCGCAGCGCGTGCCACGATCCGGAAGTGCAAAGCAATCTGGCGCGACTTGCTGTCTTGCGCTGAGCCCGCCGTCACCTGAACAGCCATTCAATCGCCAGTCGGTGTATGCGCTACGGCCGGGTATTTCGTATCTCACTGAATCATAAGATTATCTATAAACCTGCGGCGTAATCTTGCGTCGCAAACCCGCTTGATGGAAACTAGCGGCATCGGGGGTTGACACAAGATTGAGTGAGCGTTCAATGCCACACTCAGGCCATGTCTAGCGTTCCTGCGCTCGAGAGCTGCCGGCGGCCGTTGCGCGTAGGGTTGATTCTCGCCCAGCGCTTCACCCTGTCAGCCTTCTCGGTGTTCGTGGATCACCTGCGCCTGGCCGCCGATGAAGGCGACCGCAGCCGCCCGTTGCGCGTGCAGTGGTCGGTGATGGCCAGCAGGCCGGAATCAGTGACCGCCAGCTGCGGTGTCATGATAGAACCGACCACCGGACTGCTGCCGCCGCGCAACCTCGACTACGTCGCGGTGGTGGGGGGGCTGCTGCACGCCGGTCCCCAGATCGACGACACGACCGGCCGTTACCTGCGCGAGGCCGCCGCGGCTGGGGTGCCCCTGCTGGGGATCTGCACCGGCAGCTTCATCCTGTGCCGTACCGGCCTCATGAAGGGCCGGCGCTCCTGCGTCAGCTGGTATCACTACCGGGACTTCCTCGAAGCCTTCCCTGACCAGCCGGTCATCGCCGACCGCCTGTTCCTGGCGGATGGGCCGCGTGTCACCTGCGCCGGCGGGGCCGGCGCGGCTGCACTGGCAACGTGGCTGATCGAGAAGCACCTCGGACGCGCGGCGGCCCACAAGGCCAGCCAGGTCATGCTGTTCGATCGTCCACCCGCCGGCGGAGATGCCCAGCCGCACCCGCCCCTGTCGGAAGTGGTCTCCGAGCCGCGTGTGCGGCGGGCGCTGCTGCTGATGGAGCAGAACCTTGCGCGACCCGTGACCGTCGCCAGCATCGCGGCGCAACTCGGCCTGTCGGCGCGACAGCTGGAGCGGCTGTGCCGCACCCATGTCGCCACCGGGCCCGCGGCACTGTACCGCCGGCTGCGCATGCGCTATGCCCACTGGTTGATCGAGAACACGGACCGCAGCGTCACTGACATCGCCAACGAGGCCGGGTTTGCAGACTGCGCGCATTTTTCGCGCCAGTTCAAGGACGCCTACGGAGAGCCACCTTCCACGCGCCGCCTGCAGCCGCAGCGCGGCGGCACCGGCGCCGCGCAGGTGCGGGTGTTCGACTGAATTTCAGGGAGCAGACAATGAATTCCAAGATCGCACGCACTATTGCCGCCATCCTGGGCAGCGCCGCGGTTGCCGCGGCTGCAACTGCAGCCGATGCCCCGGGCGGCCCGCCGGCCCCGCAGGCCAGTTCCACCTCCGCCAGTAGCGGTGATGCGCTGGCCGAGGTGGTGGTTACCGCCCAGCGGCGCACGGAGAACATGCAGAACGTGCCGATCGCCATGCAGGCGATGACCGAGCAGTCGCTGCGCCAGCTCAACGTGGCGACGCTTGATGACTACGTCAAGTACCTGCCCAACGTCACCACCGCCAACAACGGCCCGGGCCAGAACGAGATCTTCATGCGCGGGCTGAGCGCCGGCTCGCAACCCAGCCAGGGCAGCGCCTCCACCGGCTTGTGGCCCAACGTGGCCATCTACCTGGACAACCAGTCCGGCCAGCTGCCCAACCGCAACCTGGATGTCTACGCCGCCGACCTGAACCGGATCGAGATCCTGGAGGGCCCGCAAGGCACCCTATACGGCGCCGGCGCCGAGGCGGGCGTGATCCGCTATATCACCAACGAACCGAAGCTGGACAAGACCGAAGCGAGCATCACCGGGGGTTATGGCGTCACGGCGCATGGCGATCCCAATTCCAACCTTACCGCGGTGCTCAACCTGCCGCTGATCGCCGACCGCCTGGCGGTGCGTGGCGTCATTTACAACGACCGCCGCGGCGGTTACATCGACAATGTACCGGCAACCTTCACCCGCAGCGCCTCGGATATCGGCATCCACTATGCCAACTACGCCACCAGCTGCCCGAGCGGCGTACCGACCAACGGCATCTGCCCGGGCGGTAATATCAACCCGGTTACCGGCAAGCAGGTTCCCACCAGTTTTGGCGTGCCGCCCGGCAGCCCGACGGTCAACAACTTCACCATTGCCGGGCGCGCCATCAACCCGGTGACCTACCAGGGAGTGCGCGCCGAGGCACTGTACAAGTTCAACGAGGACTGGGACGCGTTGATCACACAGTCCTATCAGCAGATGGACTCCAAGGGTGTGTTCTACCAGCAGCCCAACGCCTCGGACGGCACGCCGCTCAACCCCCTGGAAGTGACGGTCTTCAATCCTTCCTTCAACAAGGACCGCTTCGAGAGCACCGCCTGGACGGTAAACGGCAAGTTCGGTGACCTGAAGGCGGTCTACACCGGCGGCTACCTGGTGAGAACCGTGGAGCAGGTCGGCGATTACACCAACTATGCACGCGGCTTTTACGCGGACTACTACCAGTGCTACGGCCCGACCGCCTACGATCCCGGTCTCAAGCCGACCTGTTTCTCCCCCAGCGCGACCTGGCACTCGGACGAACGCAACACGCACCAGCAGCACGAGATCCGTCTCAGCACCCCGGATGACTGGCGGCTGCGCGTCATTGGCGGTGTGTTCTGGGAAGCCAACAAGCTGTGGGATCAGACCGACTGGCGCTACCGGACCGTGCCCAGCTGCACGGCCACGCTCACGACCGGCTGCTTCGCCCCGATCGGCACGGTTCCCGGAACCACGGTGGTCAACCCGGGGCTGCAGACCCCGAACAGTTCCTTCTACCAGGACACGATGCGCGAGACGAAGCAGACCGCATTCTTCATTTCATTCGACTACGACCTGATCCCGAAAGTGCTGACCCTGACCGCCGGCACGCGCCGCTTCCGCTTCGACAACTCCTCGGTCGGCAGCGTGTCCGGCAGCTTCGGCTGCTTCGAGGGCGGGGCGCCGCCGACCGGGTGCCTGAACTACGCCCGTCCTGGAGCCTCGCCGCCCTTCTTCAGCTACAGCCTGGATGCGCAAAACCTGCGCGACACGGAATCCGGCTTCAAGAGCCGCGCCAACCTGACCTGGCACATCACCCCGGATACCATGGTGTACTACACCTTTTCGCAGGGCTTCCGGCCGGGCGGATTCAACCAGAATGGCGGCAGCGCACACGCCCCCGGACCGGACGGCATCAATCAGTACCTGGTGCCATCCTCCTACCAGTCCGACAAGCTGACCAACAACGAGATCGGCTGGAAGACAGAGTTCCTCGAACACCGCCTGCAATGGAACGGCGCCGTGTACCGCGAGGACTGGAAGAACGTGCAGGTCGCGTTCTTCAATCCCGGCCTGGTCGGTAACGTGTTCTACAACACCAACGGCCAGGACTTCCGCATCAAGGGTATCGAGACTTCGCTGGTCTGGCGTGTCCTGACCGGGCTGACCCTGCAGGGGGCGTCCTCCTGGAACAGCAGCGAGCAGACCAATTCACCGCAGCTGCTGGCAAACAACCCGGCGAGCGGCAACTTCGGCCACCCGCTGCTGGTGCAGTCACCGACCGGCGCCTGGGTTCCCGCGGGCAACCTGTTCGGTCCGCCCGGGGCGCCGAGCGCCAATTCGCCGCCACTGCAGTTCAGCCTGCGGGCGCGCTACGATTGGGCCATCGGCGACTATGGCGCCTTCGTGCAGGCAGGCGCCACCCACAGTGGCCACTCCTTCACCCAGGCGGGCGCCAACCCCACCCTCGAGCAGGCGGGCTCGGTGAACACCTCGCGCCTGCGTTTCGAGAACCCGGCCTACACGACATACGACGCCTCCCTGGGCGTAACGAAGGACGCGTGGACCGTGAGCGTGTTCGGTGAGAACCTGAGCAATTCGAATGCCAGCACGTTCATCAGCACCGACCAGTTCATCGTGGCGCAGACACCGTTGCGCCCGCGGGTCATTGGAGTCACGGCGAACTACCGCTTCTGAGGCGCCGGCCGCGCCGCCAGGGCGCGGCCCCGCCCGCTGCGCCGGCGGTCTGCCGGCATGACCGACGCCGCGGGCGACACAGGCATGGAAGCCCAGGTGCTACGCCTGGGCGACCTCATTGCCGCGCGGCAGTACGCGCTCGCGGCCAGCGAGGCCGCCGCGCTGCTCGGCGTACAGCCGCAAAACCGTGACCTGCTGTACCTGCGCGCCCACGCGCTGCGCCTGGACGGCGATCCCGATGCCGCACTGGCGGCCCTGGATCCACTGGCAGCCTCCCACCCCCGGTTCAGCCGCCTGTACCAGGAACGCGGCCTGTGTCACGTGGCGCGCCGCGATGCCACGGCCGCCATCGAATCCCTGCTGCGTGCCGTCAATCTCAATCCGGCACTGCCGGTGAGCTGGAGCATGCTGGAGGGCCTGTACCGGCTGCAGGGCGACGATCACAACGCCCGCCTGGCGGCGGAGCATGTCGCCACATTGAAGCGCCTGCCGCCGGCCGTGGTGACGGCCACCGCGCAGTTCGCCGACGGTGACCTCGCGGCCGCCGAGTCCACGGTGCGCGCCTTCCTGGTCGAACAGGGTCATCACGTCGAGGCGATGCGCCTGTTGGCGCGCATCGGCATGCGCCGTGACGCCCTGCAGGATGCGCAGCTGCTGCTGGAGGCTGTGCTGCAGCTGGCGCCCGATTATGGCGCGGCGCGCTACGACTACGCGCAGCTGCTCATCGACCGGCACCTGCACGTCCAGGCGCTTGAGCAGACGCAGCGGCTGCTGGCCGCCGAGCCGCACAACCGCGCCTGGCGCACCCTGCACGCGCTGGCCTGCGTCGGCGCCGGCCGGCACGCCGAGGCCCTCTCGATCTATCGTGAGCTGCTGCCTGGCAGCCACGAGCCGGCGCAAATCCAGCTTTCCATCGCCCACTCGCTCAAGACGCTGGGCGACGGCAGTGCCGCGGTACAGGCCTACCGGGCCGCCACCGCCACGCGGGCGGACTTCGGCGATGCGTGGTGGAGCCTGGCCAACCTCAAGACCTATCGCTTCGATGACGCGGAGCTCGGGCGTATGCAGTCCGCCGAGGCGGCCCCTGATACAACCGAGGTCGATCGCCTGCACCTGGACTTCGCGCTTGGCAAGGCGCTCGAGGACCGCCACGACTACGCCGCCTCCTTCGAATACTACCGCCGCGGCAATGCGCTCAGGCGCGCCGCCAGCAGTTACCGGCCAGAACTGATGGAACTCAACACCCGCCTGCAGCAGGAGATCTGCGGCGCGGCGCTCTTCGCACGCAACAGCGGCGCGGGCGCCCCTGCCCGCGATCCGATTTTCATCGTCGGTCTGCCACGCTCCGGTTCGACTCTGCTCGAGCAGATCCTTGCCTCGCACCCCCAGGTCGAGGGCACACAGGAACTGGCGGATGTTCCACGGCTGGCGCTGGAACTTCAGGGCCGGGACTTCGACCCGGCGCAGCCGCGATACCCGGCGGTGCTGGCGGAGCTGGCGCCCCAGGACTTCACCCGCATGGGCGACAGGTACCTCGAAGACACGCGCGCCTGGCGCCGCGGCAAGCCGCGCTTCATCGACAAGATGCCCAACAACTTCCGTCACGTCGGGCTGATTCACCTGATCCTGCCCAACGCCGTCATCATCGACGCACGCCGCGAACCGATGGCCTGCTGTTTCAGCAACTTCAAGCAGCTGTTCGCACAGGGCCAGGAGTTCACCTACAGCTTCACTGACATTGCCCGCTACTACCGCACCTACCTGGAACTGATGCGGCACTGGGACACGGTGTTGCCCGGCCGGGTACTGCGCGTGCACCACGAGGACGTGGTCGATGATCTCGAGGGGTCGGTGCGACGCCTGCTCGGGCACTGCGGCTTGCCATTTGCCGCCGCGTGCCTCGAGTTCCACCGCACCGGGCGCAGCGTGCGCACCGCGAGCTCCGAACAGGTTCGTCAGCCCATCAACCGCGAGGGTCTCGAGCAGTGGCGGCACTACCAGCCCTGGCTGGCGCCGCTGCGCGAGGCACTGGGAGATGCCCTGACCCGCTACCGGGATTGAGTCATCAACGCTGCGAGTTCTGCCAGTCGGGCGCCCGGTAGGACGGCGCGCTGGCGCGCGGCAGCAGCGGCACGCCGCGGATGTGGTCGGCGGCCTTCTCCGCCAGCATGATCGTGGGCGCGTTGAGATTCCCGTTGGTGATCGCGGGCATGATCGATGAGTCCACCACGCGCAGGCTCTCGAGCCCGCGCACCCGCGCCGCCGGGTCCACCACCGCCAGCGGGTCGTCGGCGCGGCCCATGCGGCAAGTGCAGGAAGGGTGATAGGCGCTCTCCACCTTCGCCCGGATGAAGGCGTCGATCTGACTGTCGCTCTGCACCGCCTTGCCGGGCTGGATCTCCTCGCCACGGTAACGGTCGAACGCCGGCTGCGCGAAGATCTCGCGTGTCAGGCGCACGCAGGCCCGCATCTCCGCCCAGTCCTCGGGATGCGACATGTAGTTGAAGGAGATCATGGGCTTGTCATGGGGTTGCGCACTGCGCAGCCGCACGTGGCCGCGGCTGCGCGAGCGCATTGGCCCGACATGGGCCTGGAAGCCGTGCTCGCGCGCCAGCGACGAGCCGTCATAGCTGACCGCCAGCGGCAGGAAATGGAACTGGATGTCCGGATAGGGGATGCCGGCGCGGCTGCGGATGAAGCCGCCGCTCTCGAAGTGATTGGTGGCGCCCAGTCCGTCGTGTCGCAGCAGCCAGCGCGCGCCGATCAGGCCGCGGCGCCACAGCGACATCTGCGAGTACAGCGTGACCGGTTCACGCGAGGCGACCTGGAAGTAGAACTCCAGGTGATCCTGGAGGTTCTCCCCCACTGCGGGCAGATCCTGCACCACCCCGATGCCCAGGGCCGCAAGTTCCGCGGCCGGCCCGACACCGGACAGCTTCAGCAATTGCGGCGAGTTGATCGAGCCCGCGCACAACACGACCTCACGTTGCGCGCGCACCTCGTGCAGCGTGCCGCCACGCCGGTACCGCACACCCACGGCGCGCCGGCCTTCGAACAGCACCCGCTCGGCCAGCGCATGGGTGTGGACCCGCAGGTTGGCGCGGCGCATGGCCGGACGCAGGTAGACATTGGCGGCGCTGGCGCGGCGGCCGTCGCCCACCGTCATGTCCATCGGCCCGAAGCCTTCCTGCTGGAAGCCGTTCATGTCGGCGGTCGCCGGGTAGCCGGCCTGCGCGCCGGCCGCAAGCCATGCGGCGTGCAGCGGATTGTCGCGCAGCCCGCGGCGGGTCCGCAGGGGGCCGTCGGCGCCGCGATACGCATCACCGCCCTCGGCCCGCCCCTCGGCGCGCCGGAAATACGGCAGCACGTCGGCATAGGACCAGCCGCTCGCGCCGAGTTCTTCCCAGCCGTCGTAATCCAGCGCATTGCCGCGCACGTAGACCAGGCCGTTGATGGACGAGGAACCGCCCAGCACCTTGCCGCGTGGCGTATGCAGGCGGCGGTTGTCCAGGTTCGGTTCGGGTTCAGTGTAGTAGCGCCAGTCGTAGCGCTCCATGTTCATCGGGATCGACAGTGCGCTGGGCATCTGTATCCAGATCGAGCGGTCCGAACCGCCGTACTCCAGCAGCAGTACCTTGTGCCGGCCGTCCTCGCTGAGGCGGTCCGCCAGCACGCAGCCGGCGGAACCGGCGCCCACGATGACGTAGTCAGCCGACTCGTGCCGCACCTGCTGCGTACTCACGGCCCGCGCGCCCTCAGTAAGGGGATTCGATGTCGGCCATGGCCACGTACACACTCTTGAGTTGCGTGTAGTGCTCGATGGCGGCGCGGCCGTTTTCGCGCCCCAGGCCCGACATCTTCACGCCGCCGAAGGGCAGTTCCACCGGCGTGATGTTGTAGTGATTGATCCAGCAGGTGCCGGCCTGCAGCCGCGCGATGACGCGATGCGCGCGTGTCAGATCGTTGGTGAACACCCCGGCCGCCAGGCCAAACTCGGTGGCGTTGGCGCGCCTGACGACCTCCTCCTCGTCGCTGAACTCCAGCACCGACATCACCGGCCCGAAAATCTCCTGGCGCACGATGTCCATGTCGTCACGACAGTCGTCGAACACCGTCGGCGCCACGAAGTTGCCGCGCGCCAGCGCGCCGTCGCTCACCCGCCGGCCGCCGGTCTGCAGTCGCGCACCCTGCAGGCGGCCGCTGGCGATGAAGCCCATGACCTTGTCGAGGTGCGCGCCGGAAATCAGCGCCCCCACCTGGGTGGCCGGATCCTGCGGATCACCCACGCGCATAGCCGCCACGCGCGCGCGGAGCCGCTCGACGAACTCGGCGCGCACCTCGCGCTGCACGAACACCCGCGTGGCGTTGGAGCACACCTCGCCGGCGGAGTAGAAATTGCCCAGCAGTGCCCCCGAGACCGCATTGTCGAGCGCGGCGTCCGCGAACACGATCAGCGGTGACTTGCCGCCCAGCTCCAGCGTCACCTGTTTGAGCGTCGCTGCGGCATCGGCCATCACGGCCTTGCCGGTGCCGACCTCGCCGGTGAGGGAAATCTTGCGGATGCGTGGATGGCGCGTCAGCAGCCGGCCGGTGTCCGCCATCCCCTGCACCACCTGGAACACTCCCGGCGGCAGCCCGGCCTCGCGGAATACTTCCTCCAGCCGCATGGCAGTCAGTGGCGTCAGTTCCGCGGGTTTGAAGATCACCGCATTGCCGCAGGCCAGGGCGGGCGCAGCCTTCCAGCAGGCTATCTGCAGCGGGTAGTTCCAGGCGCCGATGCCCGCCACGACCCCGAGCGGTTCGCGGCGTGTGTAGCCGAAGGCCGCCGGCCCCAGGTCCAGGTGTTCGCCGGCGATGCCCGCGGCCAGCCCACCGAAGTATTCCAGGCACTCCGCTCCAGACACCACGTCCACCGCGCGGGTCTCCTGGATCGGCTTGCCGGTATTGCGGGTCTCCAGCAGGGCCAGCTCATCATTGCGCTCGCGCAGCAGTTGCGCGGCGCGCAACAGAATGCGGCCGCGCGCGGCCCCCGCAAGAGCAGCCCATCCCACCTGCGCCTGTTCCGCGCGCGCCACGGCGGCATCGATCTGCGCCGCGCCATCTGCGGTCAGCTCCGCCAGGACCTCGCCGGTGGCGGGGTTGTGCACCTTGAAGCGCACGCGGCCCCTGGCCGGCAGAGCCGCAAGCGAGTTACGCGCCGCGGGAGCGGCGGCGCTGCCCAGTTCGGCAAGGCGTCCGTCGACAAAAGCCGTGAGCAGGGCGCGCGCACTTTCGCTGTCTGCTTCCTGCCACTGGGACAGCGCGGCGCGCAACCACACCCCGTCGATCATCGCGGCGATCATTGCCGCCAGCGGCGCCGCTTCCCCAACGGGGATCATGCGCTTCAAATCGCTGCGCAGGTTCGAGAGCATGCGGCGCTGATAGGCCGTCTGCACACGCTTCAGGCCGCCGACGTGCAACACCTGTCCCCAGAACGCCAGCCATGCCGTTCCGGTACGACGATCGAACTCCTCGGGCGCCAGGTTGGTGTCGATTACCGCCTGCACGCGCTCGCGCGGGCTGCCGGCAAGCCGCAGCCGCGAGCGCACACGCACTGCGATGCCGCGTGAGAGCGTGCGGAAGGTGGCTTCCAGCAGACCATCCTTGTCGCCGAAGTAGTGCGCCACCAGGCCGGTCGACACCCCGGCGCGCTGCGCGATCTGCGCCAGCGTGGTATCGACGTAACCGACCGCGGCCAGGCTGTCGATCGTCACCTCGACGAGTTGCGCGCGCCGCACCTCCTCCAGGTCGTCACGCACCGGGGCCTGCGCGGGACGCCGGTGAGCCCGTATGTCTTGCGCCGGACGCCGGTCAGCCCGTACGTCTTGCGCGGGACGCCGGTTGGTCCGCGGTTCCTGCGCAGGCCGCCGCCCCGCCGGGCGCCTCGGCGCGGCTCGTCTGGTGGTCGTTGATCGTTTATTCAACGGAGAATTCCAGGGTGCTGTCGGAGTCCACGGTCCGGGGGTTGCCCGACCGTCGCTTCAATGCTGATACCCCTTGATCACTCAGAGACTTGCCGCTACTTATGGTACTTGACAGGCTGTCCGTTAAACGGCTATTCAAGCCTTGGCCCGGATGATGATGTCGGAAAGGCTCCCGGGTCAAGTCGGCTGGGCAACCCGGCCATTGGACGAGGGGGATACCAGAGGCAATGAACAAGCACGCCGAAGCTGCGCGCACCGACAGCGGCATGGAGCACTTCGGGTACAAGGAGTCGCTCGATCGCGGAATCGGGAAGTTCGGCAGCTTCGCCGCCGGCGTCAGCTACATCTCGATCCTCACCGGCACTTTCCAGCTCTTCTACTTCGGGTTCGGCACCGCCGGACCCGCCTACCTGTGGTCGTGGCCGATGGTGCTGGTCGGGCAGCTCGCCGTTGCTCTTTGTTTCATGGAGTTGGCTGCCAAGTACCCTATCGCCGGTTCCGTCTACAACTGGTCCAAACAGCTCGGCAGCCGGGTGATCGCCTGGTCCGCGGGCTGGCTGATGCTCACTGCGTCGATCGTGTCGCTGGCGGCGGTGGTGCTGGCGCTGCAATTGAACCTGCCGCTCATCTGGCACGGTTTCCAGATCGTCGGCGACGGCAAGGGTGCCTATGACTTTGCCACCAACGCGGTCGTGCTTGGATCGGCCCTGATCCTGTTCACCACGGTGATCAACGCCCTCGGGGTGCGGCTGATGGCCATGATCAACAGCGCGGGTGTCTTCATCGAGCTCATCGCCGCCTGCCTGATCGCGATCATCCTGGGACTGCACGCGGTTCGCGGCCCGGCCGTTTTCTTCACGACCGGCGGCTACGGCGCCGGTACCAGCGGCGGCTATCTGGGCGCTTTCCTCATCGCCTCCCTCGCCTCAGGTTACGTGATGTACGGCTTCGACACTGCAAGTTCGCTGGGAGAGGAGACCGTGGAACCGCGGCGCACCGCGCCCAAGGCAATACTGCGGGCCATCCTCGCCTCGTTCGTCATCGGCGGCGCCATCCTGGTGTTCGCCATCCTGGCTGCCCCCAACCTGCGCGACCCGCAGATAGCCAGCAGTGGGGGCGGACTGCAATACATCGTCGAACAGGTGATGTGGGGACCGCTGGGAACCCTGTTCCTGGTGTGTATCGTGGTCGCGGTCAGTGTGTGTTCGCTGGCAGTGCATACGGCTGCCATCCGCCTGACCTTCGCCATGGCGCGCGACAACGCACTGCCCTTCGGAGAGAAGCTGGCGCGTGTAAACGCGCAGACCCAGACACCGATCGCGCCAGCCGTCGCCATCGGGGTGATCGCCGCACTGATCCTGGTCATCAACATCGGGCAGCCGAAGATCTTCACCGTGATCACCTCGATCGCCGTGATCATGATCTACCTGGCGTACCTGATGGTTACCGTGCCGCTGCTGCTGAAGCGCCTGCGCGGTCAATGGCCTCCAGCGGATCTCGCGGCGGGCGGCTACTTCACCATGGGTGCCTGGGGCATGCCGGTCAACATCCTCGCGGTGCTGTGGGGCGCCGGCATGGCCCTCAACCTCGCCTGGCCGCGCGCAGCGGTCTACGGTACGCCCTGGTACAACACCTGGGGCGCCTTCGTGTACACGGGCGTGATCCTGGGAGCCGGGCTGCTGTGGTACGCCCTCAAGGGCCACCGCCACATCGGCACCCTGGCCTCCCACCAGGCGGGTCGCTAGATCGCGCGCTACAGCCGCGCCAGCACGCGCGCAACCAGTCGGTCGCAGCGCTGACCACCAAATTCGAACAGGTCGCGCTCCACGATGTCCACATCCCGGGCCAGGGATTCGCGCAACAGGCCGCGGGCCCGGAAATAGCGGCTGCGTACGGTCTCCGGCGTGATCCCGAGGGCTTCGGCCGTTTCGGCCACGCTCTGCTCCTCCACGGCACGCAGCACGAACACGACCCGGTAGGCATCCGGCAACTGCGCCACCTTCAGTTCCAGGATGTCCCGCAGCTGCGCACGATCCGCACCCCGTTCCGGCCGGCGCAGTTCGTCTTCGGCCACCTGCGCGGCATGCGACGCTGCCGCGTCCGCACTCACCAGGGTCACGACATTGCCGCGGCGCAGGCTGCGTCGCCGGCGTTGCAGGCATTCGTTGAGCACCAGGCGGGTGAGCCAGGTCGACAGCGCGCACTCGCCGCGAAATCCCGCCAGCGAGCGATAGGCATGCAGGTAGGCATCCTGCAGCGCGTCCTCGGCCTCGGTCGCATCGCGCAGCGAGGCGCGCGCCAGGCGATACAGTCGCCGGTTATGGCGGCGCATGAGCGCTGCAAATGCCGCGTGATCGCCGCTGCTGGCCCGGCGCACCAGGGTCGGCTCATCGTCAGCGCGCAACAGCGGGTCGGCGATCGTGGAAGCCATGGGTTCAACGGACAATCAGTTGCCCCTTCATGGTCGGGTGCAGGGTGCAGCCATAAGCATACGAGCCGCGCTTCCTGGCGAGGAAACTCCACGAGGCGCCGGCGGCAATCTCGCCTGAATCGAACGCCTTGCCAGTTGCGGTGACGGTGTGGGGAAACAGGTCGCGGTTCACCCAAACCACCCGCTCGCCGCGCCGCACGGTCAGCACCGCCGGTTCGAAGCGCATGGCCTCGATGACGACCGTTGGCCCGGCCACTGCGGCGGGTGCCGCTGCCGCGGCGGGCGCCGCTGCCGCAGGACCGAAGGCAGCGAGGCCGATCAGCGCCAGCAGCGGACCGCAGCGCATGCTACTTGCTACTTGCCCAGCTTTGCCTGCAGTTCCTTCGCGTGCTCCAGGTGTGCCACAAACGCCGGCCGCACCTTGACCAGCAGCGCCTTCAGATCGGCATTCTGGGCGTCGGGGATGAGCGTGTGGTCCATCGCATCGATCACGGCCTGGTGGTAAGCCACCTCGTGGTCGATGTACGCACGGTCGAAGGCGCTGCCGTGCAGTTTGTGCAGCGCCGCCAGATTGTCCTCACCGCCTTTGTGCAAGCTGTCACTGGTGGCACTGGCCTCCGGCGTCACGTGCAGGCGCGTCACCAGGGCGACTGCCGCCTGGTTTACGCCACTGTGGTCCGTGACCATGCGCTGGGCAAAGGCCCGGACGTCGGCGGCATGCCCCCTGGACTTCGCCAGCTTGCCGGCGTCGATGTCGACCTGGTTGGCGGTTACCACGATCTGCGCAATCTGCGGATCCGAAGGGCCGCCGGCCGCGCTCGCGGCCCCGCCCTGTGCCCAGGCGCTGCCACAGATGGCCAGCAGCAGGCCCGCGCCCGAAATGTGCTTCATGTTCATCGTCGATTCTCCTTAGCCAGTGTGACCCGCCATGCCCTCGCCGGCGGGCCACGAACAACCCTCATGAAGCTTGGATGTCACATCCCGCAAGGGCGTTCCCGGATCCCCATCGGCGCCCGGGCGCCGATGTCGCATTTGTACATGGTGCGGGGCGGTCCTGTGCTCGTCTGGCGAACCTCTGGAGCGCATGATGCGCGGCGCGGTCAGCGTGCGCAGGAGTCGGCGGGACCCAAGGTTCGGGGGCATCAGTGCAGCGATCATTTTCCGCCTGGTCTTTGTTGCGGCGCGGCCTCGGCGGACAGCGAGGCTGGAGCGCGCAGTGGCGCAGCCCCGAGCCGCAGCCTTCCTATGACGCGCTGATCGTCGGCGGCGGCGGTCACGGCCTGGGCGCGGCCTACTACCTGGCGCGCGAGCACGGAATCCGCCGCGTAGCGGTGCTGGAAAAGGGCTGGATCGGCGGCGGCAATACCGGGCGCAACACCACCATCATCCGTTCGAACTACCTGTTCGACGAGAGTGCCGCGCTCTATGACCACGCACTGCAGATGTGGTCGGGCCTGTCGCAGGAACTGAACTACAACGTCATGTTCTCCCCGCGTGGCGTGCTGATGCTGGCGCACACCGTGCATGACGTTCAGGTGTTCCGGCGGCACGTGTTCGCCAATCGCGCCAACGGCGTGCAGAACGAGTGGCTCAGCCCGCAGCAGGCGCAGGCCTTCTGCCCGGTCCTGAAGATTACCGACATCCGCTACCCCGTGCTCGGCGGCGCCCTGCAGCGCGGCGGCGGCACCGCGCGACACGACGCGGTGGCCTGGGGGTATGCGCGCGCCGCCGACGCCCTGGGCGTCGACATCATCGAAAACTGCGAGGTGACGGGGATCCTGCGCGCGGACAGCGGCGCTGTTGCCGGGGTGCAGACCACCCGCGGCGCCATCCGCGCACCCAAGGTCGGCGTCAGCGCTGCCGGGCACTCGAGTGTCATCATGGATATGGCCGGGGTGCGCGTACCGCTCAGCAGCTACCCGCTGCAGGCGCTGGTGTCCGAACCGGTCAAGCCGATATTTCCCTGCGTGGTCATGTCCAACTCCATTCACGCCTACATCAGCCAGTCCGACAAGGGCGAACTGGTCATCGGCGCCGGCACCGACGCCTACAACTCCTACACCCAGCGCGGTGGCCCGCACATCACGGCGCACGCGCTGGAGGCCATCTGCGAGCTGTTCCCGATGTTCCGCCGCCTGCGCATGCTGCGCTGCTGGGGCGGCATCGTTGATGTCACCCCCGACCGCTCCCCCATCCTCGGCAAGACCCCGGTGCCAGGGCTGTACCTGAACTGCGGCTGGGGCACGGGCGGTTTCAAGGCGACGCCGGGCTCGGCGCACCTGTTCGCCTGGACCATCGCCCACGATGCACCGCACCCCGTCAATGCACCTTTCACGCTGGAGCGCTTCCGCGACGGCAACCTGATCGATGAGGCCGCGGCTGCCGCGGTGGCGCACTGATGCACCGCGGGAGTCCGGCATGCTGCTGATCAACTGTCCCTGGTGCGGCGAGCGCCCGGAGCCGGAGTTCGTGCACGGCGGGCAGGCGCACGTGGCGCGCCCGACCGACCCGTCCGCCACCGATGCGCAGCAGTGGGCGGAGTTCCTCTACCTGCGTGACAACACGCGCGGCGTGTACGCTGAGCGCTGGCGTCACAGCCATGGCTGCGGCCGGTTCTTCAACGCGCTGCGCGACACGACCACCGACCATTTCATCGCCACCTACAAGGCGGGCGAACCGCGGCCGGCCCCGGAGGCTGCGCGGTGAACGAGGGACTGCGCACCCACTCGGGCGGACGAATCGACCGCAGCCAGCCGCTGCGGTTCAGCTTCGACGGCCGCAGCTACACGGGCTTTGCCGGGGACACCCTCGCCTCGGCGCTGCTGGCCAATGGCGTGCACCTGCTGGGCCGCTCCTTCAAGTACCACCGTCCGCGCGGCCTGCTGGGCGCCGGCGTGGAGGAGCCCAACGCGCTGGTCACCGTGCGTCGCGACGCTGCGCGCATCACGCCCAACCTGCGCGCCACGCAGGTGGAACTGTACGAAGGACTCGACGCCTGCAGTCAGAACCGCTGGCCGTCGCTGGCCTTTGACCTGGGCGCCGTCAATGACCTCCTCGCGCCGTTCATTCCGGCAGGTTTCTACTACAAGACCTTCATGTGGCCGCGCAGCGCATGGCATCGGCTATACGAGCCGCGCATCCGCGCCTCGGCCGGCCTGGGCCGCTCACCTACCCTGGCGGACCCCGATCACTACGCGCCGCGCCATGCCCACTGCGACGTGCTGGTGGTGGGTGCGGGACCGGCAGGCCTCGCCGCTGCGCAGGCCGCCGCCACCGCGGGGGCCCGCGTGGTGCTGTGCGACGAACAGAACGAGCCGGGTGGTTCTCTGCTGGCGGACGACCCGCGCCATGCACCGCTCGTCGACGGCCAGCCGGGCCCGTCGTGGCAGGCGGGAATGCTCGCTTCCCTCGCGGCACATCCGCGGGTCACCGTGCTGGCGCGGGCGACCGCCTACGCCTTTTTCCCCCACAATCTCCTGGGTATCAACCAGCGCCTGACCGACCATCTCGCGCGGCCCCGCAAGGACACGCCGCGCGAACGGCAGTGGCTGGTGCGCGCGCGCGAGGTGGTGCTGGCCACTGGGGCCATCGAGCGGCCGCTGGTGTTCCCCGGCAACGACCGCCCGGGCGTGATGCTGGCCGGCGCGGCCCGGACTTTGCTCAACCGTTACGGTGTTCTGCCCGGCACGCGCGCGGTGCTGGTCACCGCGGATGACTCCGCTTACGAGGCTGCGATCGAGCTGCAACGCGCTGGCGTATTCGTGGCCGCCATCGCCGACACGCGCGCCATCAGCGATCCGCCGCCCGGCGTCGCCGGCGCCAATGCCACGCAGCTATGGATGCACGCGGCACAGCGCGCCGGCATCCCGGTGCTGACCCACGCGACCGTGACCGGCACCACCGGCCGGCGCCGAGTCAACTCCGTCACGCTCGCACGACACAGCGGCCTCGCGGGCAGCTCCGTCACCCATCCCTGCGACCTGGTGCTGATGTCCGGCGGCTTCACGCCCAGCGTCCACCTGTACTCGCAATCGCGCAGCAAGTTGACGTGGAGTGAGTCGCAGCAGGCCTTCCTGCCCGGCGCGCCGGCGGAACGGGTGCGCTGCGCTGGCGCCTGCCGTGGTGTTGCCGATCTGGCCGCCGCCGCCAGCGACGGCGCAGCGGCAGGTGCCGCGGCCGCACAGGCGGCGCTCGATCCGGCACGCATCGGCGTGCAGCCGCGTGCGCCTGCGACACCCCCGCCTCCCGTCCTGCCGCCACACGCCAACCATGCCGCCCACGCCGCAACACCACAGGCCGGCGGCTTCATCGGCGCCCTGCCGCGGGCCGGCACGGCGCGTGGCCGCGCCTTCGTCGACTGGCAGAACGACGTGACGGTGAAAGACCTGGCGCTGGCCATGCGCGAGGGCTTCCGCTCCATCGAGCACATCAAGCGCTACACCACCACCGGCATGGCGACGGACCAGGGCAAGACCTCGAACCTGAACGCGCTGGCGGTGGTCGCGCGCGCCCAGGGCCGGGCAATTCCCGAGGTGGGATTCACGACCTTCCGCATGCCCTACACGCCGGTGAGCTTCGGCAGTTTCGCGGGGCCCGCGCGTGGCGCGCTGTTCGACCCGGTGCGCACCACGCCCATGCACGACTGGGCGGCCGCCCAGGGCGCGGTGTTCGAGGATGTCGGACTGTGGAAGCGCGCCCGCTACTTCCCGCTGGACGGCGAGGACATGCACGCGGCGGTGGCGCGCGAGTGCAAGGCGGTGCGGGCCGGCTGCGGCCTGTTCGACGCCTCGACGCTGGGAAAAATCGAGGTTGTCGGCCGCGACGCGGTGGAATTCATGAACCGCCTGTACGTCAACAACTGGAGCAGCCTCGCGGCCGGCCGCTGCCGCTACGGCATCCTGCTGCGCGACGACGGTTACGTCTACGACGATGGCGTGGTGGCGCGCATGGCGCCGGACGTGTTCCACGTCACCACCACCACCGGCGGTGCCCCGCGGGTGCTGGCGCTGATGGAGGACTACCTGCAGACCGAGTGGCCGCAGCTGTCGGTGTGGCTCACCTCCACCACCGAGCAGTGGGCCGTGATTGCCGTGCAGGGTCCGAAGGCGCGCGAGGTGCTGGCGCCGCTGGTCGATATGGATCTCGGTGCCGCAGTCCTGCCGCACATGAGCGCGGTCACCGGCAGTATCTGTGGCGTGCCGATGCGGCTGTTCCGTGTCAGCTTCACCGGGGAACTGGGCTTCGAGGTCAACGTGCCCGCCGATTACGGCCCGGCGGTGCTGCAGGCCATCCACGCCAGCGGGCAACCGCACGGGATCACGGCCTACGGCACCGAGACCATGCACGTGCTGCGGGCGGAAAAGGGTTATGTCATCGTCGGTCAGGACACGGACGGCACCGTCACCCCGGACGATGCGGGCCTGTCCTGGGCCATCGGAAAGAACAAGCCTGACTTCGTCGGCAAGCGTTCGCTGTCGCGCGCCGCCCTGGTCGCGCCACACCGCCGCCAGCTCGTCGGCCTGCGCACCCGCGACCCGGCGGTGGTGCTGGAGGAAGGCGCGCAGGTCATGGAACGTGCAGGAGCACGGCCGCCAACACGCCCACTGGGCCACGTGACCTCCTCCTACCACAGCGCCGTGCTGGGCCACCCGATCGCACTGGCGCTGGTGGCCGGCGGCCGGGACCGCATGGGCAAGACTCTGTACGTTGCGGGTGCGCGCGGCGACGTCGAAGTCGAAGTGACCGGCACCGTGTTCTATGACCCGACGGGGGCCCGCCTCAATGGCTGATGGATCCCTGCAACCCATCCTGGCGCGCACGCCCGTGCGGATCGAGGCGAGCCGCCTGCTGCGCACTCTGCGGCCACTGCGGCGCTGGACGCTGCGCGGCGGGCCGGCGGTTGCCGATGCCATCCAGGCGGCTTTTGGGGTGGCTGCGCCGCGCACCGCCTGCCGCAGTGCAGTCAATGAGGACGGATCGCGTGCCGCGCTGTGGCTGGGGCCGGACGAATGGCTGTTGCTGGCCGAGGACGACGGGGCGCAGCCCGGCGATCCCGAGGCAGCCCTGCGCCAGGTGCTCGCGGCGCTGCCACACTCGCTGGTGGATGTCAGTCACCGCCAGGTCGCCCTTGAAGTCAGCGGCAGCGACAGCGCATTGCTGCTGAACAGCGGCGGCTGCCCGCTGGACCTGGACCCGGAGGCCTTTCCGGTCGGTATGTGCACACGTACCGTGCTGGCGAAGGCGGAAATCATCCTGTGGCGTACGCAGCCGGGTACCTTTCATGTCGAGGTGTGGCGTTCGTTCGCCGCCTATGTTTCCGCGTGGCTCGCCGAGGCGACCCGCGGCCTTACGGAGTAGCAAACAAGTGAAGACGCATGTGCGGGTGCTGGTCATCGGCGGTGGCGTGGTCGGCGTGAGCACGCTGTACCACCTGGCGAAGAAAGGCTGGAGCGACGTCGCCCTGATCGAGCGCACCGAACTCACCGCCGGTTCCACCTGGCATGCCGCAGGTCTCCTGCCGCTGTTCAACATGAGCTACACGGTGGGTCAGCTCCACAAGTACTCGGTCGACCTGTACAAGCGGCTGCCCGCCGAGACCGGCCAGGACGTGAGCTTCCACGTCACCGGCAACCTGCGTCTGGCCACCTGCCGCGACCGCATGGACGAGTACCAGAAGTATTGCGGCACCGCCAACACCATCGGCGTGCCCTTCGAGATCATCACCCCGAAGCGCGTAAAAGAACTGTGGCCGCTGGCGGAGCTGGGTGGCAGCGCTGACACACCCGCGATCATCGGTGCGCTGTATCACCCCGACGATGGGCACATCGCGCCAGCCGACCTGACCATGGCCCTGCGCAAGGGCGCGCGCAGCGCCGGCGCGGAGATCTACGAGCACACCGAGGCCACGGCCATCGGGCAAACCGCGAGCGGCGAGTGGCGCGTAAGCACCACCAAGGGCGACATCATCGCCGAACACCTGGTGCTGTCCACGGGAAACTACGCGCGCCAGACCGGCCGGCTGCTGGGCCTGAACGTGCCCGCCATCCCGGTCGAACACCAGTACATCGTCTACGACGAGTCGCCGGAGCTGAAGGCCTGGCGCCAGGGCGGCGGCCGCGAGCTCGCTGTGCTGCGCGAGTCCGACCAGTCCTACTACCTGCGCGAGGAGCGCATGGGATGGATCCTGGGGCCGTACGAAAAGGGAGCGCCGGCGCGCTTTGCCGACGGCGTGCCGGACTGGTTCGGCCGCAGCCTGTTCCCCGGCGACCTGGAGCGGCTGGTGCCGTATGTCGAGGCCGCGACCCGGCGCGTGCCGGCGCTGGAACACTGCGGCATCAAGGATATCGTCAACGGGCCGATTTCCTACACGCCCGATGGCAGCCCCCTCATCGGGCCGGCCTGGGATGTGCGCAACGTGTGGCTCAACGAGGGCCACAGCTTCGGCATCACCGCCGCCGGCGGCTCGGGGTGGCAGCTCGCAGAATGGATCACCGACGGCGAGCCCGGCATCGACATGCTGGCGGTCGACCCGCGGCGTTTCGGTCCCTACACGGGCAAGCGCTACGTGGTGAAAAAGAACGAGGAAACGTACCGCAACGTGTTCACCATCCACTACCCGGATGAGGAACGCGAGGACGCCCGCCCCGCCAAGACCAGCCCGGTGTACGACAAGCTCGATGCGCGCGGCGCGGTGTGGGGCCAGCGCTACGGCTGGGAACGCGCCAACTGGTTCGCGCCGCCGGGCGTGGAGCGGCGCGACCACTGGAGCTTCCGCCGCAGCAATTACTTTGCGCATATCGGCAACGAAGTGCGCCTGATGCGCGAGCAGGTCGGGGTCATCGACCTGACGCCCTTCACCAAGCACGAAGTCACCGGTCCTGGCGCGCAAGCCTGGCTGGATTCCCTGGTGGCGAACAAGGTGCCCGCAAAGATCGGGCGCATGGCGCTGTGTCATGCGCTCACCCGCCGCGGCGGCATCCGCTCCGAGTTCACCATCACCAAGGTCGCCGAGCAGCACTTCTATGTCGTCTCCGCCGGCGCCGCGGAGCGCTACGACGGCGACTACCTGGTCAAGACACTGCCGCGCGATGGTTCCGTCGCCCTGCGCAACATCACCGGCAGCCGCGGCTGCTTCGTGCTGGCCGGCCCGAAATCACGCGACGTGCTCGCGCAGCTCACCGATACGCCCCTCGACAACACCTCCTTCCCGTGGCTCACGGCGCAGACCATCGAGGCGGCGCTGGCAGTGGATGTCTACGCGCTGCGGGTCAATTTCGTCGGTTCGCTGGGCTGGGAGCTGCACTTCCCCGTCGAGTACGCCCACGGCCTG
Source organism: Pseudomonadota bacterium (assembly GCA_018241445.1). GTDB lineage: Bacteria > Pseudomonadota > Gammaproteobacteria > Steroidobacterales > Steroidobacteraceae > 13-2-20CM-66-19. Next base: position 3,373 of record JAFEDT010000003.1, on the reverse strand, counting down.
TTCGATGCGCTGTTCGAGGCCGGCAAGCCGCACGGCATCGGCATGGTCGGCATGCGCGCCATGGAATCCCTGCGCATGGAGAAGTCCTACCGCATGTGGGGCAGCGACATGACGCCCGACTACACGCCTTTCGAGACCAGCCTCGATCGTTTCGTGCGCATGAACAAGGGTGACTTCATCGGCAAGGCCGCGCTCGCACGGCAGCTCGAGGCGGGGGTCCCCAACCGCTTCGTCACCCTGGAAGTGCACGGTGTCACAGACGCCGATGCACTCGGGAACGAGCCGCTGTTCGATGGGAACGGACAGATGATCGGGCGCGCGACGTCCGGGTACTACGGGCACCACGTCAAAAAGAGCCTCGCGATCGGCTACGTCAAGAGCGGCTGCGATAAGGTCGGCACGCCGCTGTCGATCCAGATCCTGGGGGAGCGGCGCACGGCCACTGTGGTCGCGGAGTCGCCCTACGACCCGGAGAACCTGGCGCTGAAGGCCTGAGGACCGGCCCTCAGTCCAGTCCTGCATCCGCCGCCTCGACGCGCCTCTGTTCGGCCGCCAGGTCGAAGCCCCGGTACGACCACAGGTATACCGCGGCCGACACCGGCAGGCCGATCAGCATGGCGATGTCGGCGCCGCCCAGCGCCCGCGCCACCGGCCCCTGCCACAAGCCGGTGGCGAAGAACGGGATCATCGCCACGAAACCGATGAAGTAGGCGGTGAGGCCGCGCCAGTTCCAGCGTCCATACATCCCGTCAGGGTTGAAAATCTCGCGAATCGAGTAGTGCCCCCTGCGCACCACGTAGAAGTCCACCAGGTTGATTGCCGTCCAGGGCGTGAACAGGTACAGCAGCACCGCCAGCAGGTCGGCGAAGCGGCTGGCGAAACTGCTGGAGGAGCCGAGTGCGATCGCCGTGCTGGCCACCAGGGCGACGCCCAGGCTGGCCAGCCGCTTGGCCACACTGCTGCGCAGGGGTTTCACGGTGTCCGCCACCGACAACAGCGTGAGGGAGGCGCCGTAGAAGTTCAGCGTCGTGATCGCCGCCAGCCCCAGCACCGCCCCGACCAGCAGCACCGTCCCGAAGCCTGGATACAGCGTATCGGCGACCGCCTGGACGGCGGCTGCTACCCCCAGCTTTGGCGCGCAGGCAGCCGCCACGCTGCCGACCAGCATCATCCAGGTCCCGCCGATGAAGGCGCCCGCATAGGTCCACCAGAAGGACGCGCGCACGCCGACATCGCGCGGCAGGTAGCGCGAGTAGTCCGACACGTAGATGGACCAGCTGAGCTGGTAGGACGCGGCCGCAAACAGCTGCGCCAGGAAGGGCACACCGCGGAAACCCGCCGGGTCGAGTTGCGCCGCCGGCAACGGCAGGAACAGCAGGGCCCAGACGGTGAACACCGCGAGGACCGCCACCATCAGGTGGGCGAAAACACGCTGCGACAGGTGGATCTTGTCGTAGCCGATGGCCGCCACTGCCGCCGCCGCCAGCGCGAACAGTACGATGGCCGCTGGCGAGGTGGCGGAAACCGCCGGCAGGAGCTGATGTATCGCCTGCGCGGCGAGCACCTGGTTGAAGGCGTTGTAGCCGATGTAGGAAACCAGCGCGACGCCCCACACCAGCAGCGCCCCCGTGTAACCGAACTGCGGCCGCGACTGGATCATCTGCGGCAGCCCGAGCTGCGGCCCCTGCGTGGAATGGAAGGCCATGAAGAAGGTGCCGAGCGCGCAGCCCAGGATCACCGCCACGGCGGTCCATAGCAGGTTGCCGCCGAGGACAATGCCCCGCACCCCCGCCGCCACCGTGGCCAGATTCGCATCCCCGGAGAACCATACTGGCCACAGGTGCCAGACCTTGCCGTGGCGCTCGGACAGGGGAACGTAGTCGATGGAGCGCGATTCGATCGATAGAGCCATGAGTGCTGCCGTGCCGCACCGCACGGCAACCATTGGCTCTAGCGTAGCACCCGGCAGCCTGGCGAGGTTTCGCGCGGCTCGTGGCGGGCTCGTGGCGGGGCCCGATGGGATCGCGGCGGGGTCGCGGCGACGAGCAGTGTTCCGGACCGGGAACGGCTGCGGTAGGAAGAAGTAGGAAGAAGTAGCAAGGAGTAGCAAGAAGTCGGAATTCTTACTACCGCGGCCATTCAAGGGATTTGCGAGTCTTTATCCTGGGGAGTCGGACAGCCGGGCTTCCGGGGGGGTCGGGTGCCCGCCTGCAGCGCCCTGTCGCATTCAGGCAAGGCTCCGGGTAAAATCCGTCACGTGCCACTGCCCCGCAGTACCTACGGGTTCCTGACCCTGCCGCGCTACTCGATGATCGCGCTGTCCAACGCGGTCGAGACCCTGCGCATGGCCAACACCGTCACGGGACAGACGGTGTATGACTGGTCGATTTTCAGCCTGGACGGCGACGCGGTAACCGCGAGCAACGGCCTGCAGCTCTCTCCCACCCTGCCGCTCGGTCAGATCGCGAAGGTCGACATCCTCTTTGTCTGCGGTGGTATCTCGGTGCGCGAGTCCGTGTCACCGAAACTGCTCGCCACGCTGCGTCGCCTGGCCGAGCGGCGGGTGCCGCTCGGTGCGTTGTGCACCGGGGGTTATGCGCTCGCGAAAGCAGGCCTGCTGGACCGCTACCGCGCCACCATCCACTGGGAGAACCTCTCGGCCCTGCGCGAGGAGTTTCCGCGCATCAACCTCAGCGACCAGCTGTTTACCATCGACCGCGACCGCTTCACTTGCTCCGGCGGTGTGGCGCCGCTGGACCTGATGCTGCACCTGATCGAAAGCCGGCTTGGTGCGCGGGTGTCGCAGCTGATTTCCGAACAGTTCATCGTCGACCGGGTGCGTAACGACCGCGATCGGCAGTATGTGCCGTTGCGCGCCCAGATCGGCGCCAGCCACGAGAGCCTGATCCACGTGGCGCAGCTGATGGAAGCCAACATCGAGAAGCCCCTGTCGCTGGATGACATCGCCGCGCGCAGCTCCCTGTCGCGCCGACAGATCGAGCGCCTGTTCAAGCGACACCTGGGCTGCGTGCCCAAGCGCTACTACCTGCAGATGCGCCTGAAGCGCGCACGCGAACTGCTGCTGCAGACCTCGATGCCGATCATCGACATCACCACCGCGTGCGGCTTCCAGTCGCCGCCGCACTTCTCGCGCTGCTACCGGGCACAGTTCGGCTGTCCGCCCAGCGCCGAGCGCAGTCGATCCGCGACCCAGGCTGCCGCGGGCCCGGTGGCCGCGGGCCCATCGGACTAAATCGGCAGGATTGCCGATTTGAACGCCGGCTCCGGCCGGCGGCCCCGCAGGGGCGAGGCCCATGGATGGGCCGAGTACTAAATCGGCAGGATTGCCGATTTGAACGCCGGCTCCGGCCGG
>JAFEDT010000002.1 GCA_018241445.1 Pseudomonadota bacterium | reverse complement strand
CTCCCTGGTTCTCCAGGACCAACCTGACGCCGCGCTCCCTGACCTCCGCCGAATACCGGTTCTGCGTGCTCATAGCTCCATCCTCTCAAGTAATGGAGCCTCCTGGAATCCCGGGGCGGTTCACTACACCGTATTCCAGCGCCTCGAGCACACGGTGAAGCTCCCCGCCGAGCAATGGCGCGTGCTGGATCAGGCGCACCGCAAGCGCAATCTCGCGGAGTACGAAGGACACCTGGAGGTCGATCAGGCACTCGTCGAGGCGCTGGCGCGTGTGGCGGGAGAAGTTGCATCGCGTGTTGCGGGATTGGGGCCCGTTGCGTGATGCCAATCAATCTGCGGGGTAGCTGCCCGACCTATATCGGCTCGAACTCCTCAGCCAGCCGCCTGCTCGCGAGCGCGAACAGCGTGGCGGCGAGCACGTAGAAAACGGTACCTCCGAGTATGGAGTAGCGCAACGAAGCGCCGCCAAAGGAGGCCGTCAGTAGGTCGGACACGCCGCCGATGATCAATGCGCCCAGACCCAGACCGAGCAGATTGTTGATGAACAGGAACAGCGCCGATGCCAGCGCGCGCAGATTGGGCGGCACCAGCTGCTGGATGGCCGTGATGACCGGTCCGAGCCACACAAGCTGCAGGGCCGAGGGAATCAGGAATAGCACAAAGGTGCCCGGCGTGAGGCTCGTCATGAAGATGGCCCAGGCGTAACAGGGCAGGATGCACACGAAGGCGCCGGCCGGCACGAGCGCGTAAAGGCGTGGGTTGCGCATGCCGGCACGGTCAACCCAGGCGCTGCCGAGGAGGATCCCGGGGACACCGCCCAGGAGCAGGAGGGCGCCCAGTAGGTGTGCCGACTGCCCGAGAGTGAGCCCGTAGCTGCGCATGAAAAGAGAGGGCAGCCAGAACAGCAGTCCGTAACCCATGATCGAGCCGCAGCCGGCGCCGATCGACAGCAGCCAGAAACTGCGCTTGCCCGACAACTGGCGCCACGCCTCGCGCAGCGTCGCGCTGCGCTCTCTGGCCGCGGGCGGCACCGTATCGTTGGCGCCCCTCACGGGTTCGCGCACGGTGAGGGCGAGCACCGGCGCGAGCGCGATTCCGACCGCCCCGAGGAACACGAATGCCGTGCGCCAGCTATAGGTTGTCGCGAGGTACCCGCCGAAGAGGTAACCGAGGGCGCTGCCGATCGGTATGGCGAGCGAATAGAAGCCCAGGGCGCGGGCGCGCATCGTGGCGGGAAAGTAGTCGGCCAACAGTGCATAGGCCGGCGCGACACCGCCCGCCTCGCCAACGCCCACCCCGAGACGCGCGGCAAACAGCGTGGCAAAACGGTGCGCCATGCCTGTCGCAGCCGTGAACAGACTCCAGCACGTCAGCGCAGCCGTTATGATCCAGACGCGATTTACGCGATCCGCCAGCCAGCCTATCGGAATCCCGAGCGCGGTGTAGAACAGCGCGAAGGCCGTGCCGCCAAGCAGGCCGAGCTGGGTGTCGGTGAGGTGCAGCTCCGCCTTGATCGGCGCCGCCAGGATGCCGAGCACGATCCGGTCGATGAAATTGGACGTATAGACGAGCGTCAGCAGCACCAGCACGTACACGGCGTAGCTGCGGTGGTTCCCCGGACGCGGCCGACCCGGGCGGCCGGGCGGCGAGTCAGCGCCGCGACTCACCCGCGGGTTCCCGGCCGTGCGCGGCTCTTCAGAGGATTCGAATTCCACGAGTGTTGAGGAAGTATTCGTCTGCCGTTGCGGGAAAGTCAAGGGCGCTGCAGAGAGGCCGTCAGTGTGTTGGCCTTGAGTTACTCATGGCAAGCGCGGCTCATTTGCGCGCCGGGTGGATACAGCGCGGCTGCGCGCGCCGCCCAATCCGGGTTAATGTCTGCCGATCCATGAACAACAGCGCACTCGAGGCCGCGATCGCGCCGCTGGCGGCAGCGCATCCAGGACTCTCCGGCATCCATCCGCTGCCCGACGGCCTCGACGCGTTCGCAGTGCGCGCGTGGCTTGCGAGCGTCGCCGGACGCACACTCGACGTGCAGTACTACATCTGGGACGACGACAAGACCGGCACGCTGCTGTTCAACGCGTTGCGCGCCGCGGCCGATCGCGGCGTGCGGGTGCGGCTGCTGCTCGATGACCACAATACCGCCGGGCTCGACGAGACGCTGGCCCAGCTCGATACGCATCCAAACCTCGAGGTGCGGCTGTTCAACCCGCTGCGCATTCGCCGGCCGCGCTGGATCAACTACCTGTTCGATTTCGCCCGCGTCAACCGGCGCATGCACAACAAGTCGATCACCGCCGACGCGGTGGCAACGATCGTCGGCGGGCGCAACATCTCTGACAAGTACTTCGATGCGACCGACGAAATCGTGTTCGCGGATCTCGATGTTCTCGCCGTCGGTCCGGTGGCGCGCGATGTCGCGGCCGACTTCGAAAGCTACTGGAACAGCGTGTCGGCATGCCCGGCTCGCCGTCTGCTGCCCCGGCCGGCGGCCCCGCACAGCGCCAGGGTGGCCGGGCAGGCGGCGCAGCTGGAGCGCAGCCCGGAGGCTGCCGCGTACGTGCGTGCGGTGCACGAGCTTGCGTGCGGGCGGCAACTGTTGCGCGGCCAGCTCGCACTCGAATGGGCGCCGGTGCGCCTGCTAAGCGACGCTCCGGCCAAGGCGCGCGGGCGGGCCGGGCGCCGGCAGCAGATGTCGTTCAGGCTCGATGCGATCGTAGGCGACTCGGTATCGAGCTTCGACCTGGTGTCGGCCTACTTCGTGCCGACCGCGCGCGGCGTCGCCGCGCTCGCGCAGCTCGCGCGCCGCGGTGTCGCGATCCGGATCCTGACCAACTCGCTGGCGGCCACTGATGTCGCCGCGGTGCACGCCGGATATGCCAGGCGGCGCAAGCCGCTGCTGCGCGCCGGCATCGGGCTGTTCGAATGGCGGCTGGCGCCGCACGCGGCACCCCGGCACAAGCGCGTAGGCCTCGGCTCGGGCTCGGGCCGCAGCGCCGGCAAGAGCTCCGCCGCCAGCCTGCACGCCAAGACGTTCTCGGTCGATGGCCGCGGTGTCTTCATCGGCTCATTCAACTTCGATCCGCGCTCCGCACGCCTGAACACCGAGCTCGGTGTCATTATCGACAGCCCCGCGCTGGCGGGCCGCATCGAAGCGGGCATCAGCGAGCGGATGGCGCAGGCGGCCTGGAAAGTGTCGCTGTCACCTGCCGGCGAGCTGCGTTGGAGCGGCGAGCGCGACAGGCGGCCCGAGCAGCTCGACGTCGAGCCGCAGACACGGCTGTATCAGCGCCTCGGCGTCTGGCTGCTGTCGTTGCTGCCGATCGAGTGGCTGCTGTGAGAGACCCATGACGAAGCACGACCACCACCCTCAGCACCCGCACCGTACCGGGCACGCAGCCAATGCAAACGCGGAGTTGGCTCAGCGGGATGGGCGTAACGACACGCTGACAAGGGATCCTGTGTGCGGCATGACGGTCGATCCGGGCTCTGCCGCGCATCGCAGCGAGTATCGCGGACGCCCGTACTACTTCTGTTCTCCCGCCTGCAAGTCGAAATTTGACGCCGATCCGGAACGTTATGCCTCAGCGGCATCGTCCCCGGCCGCACCAGCCGCGCCAGCAGTCGTAGCGCCGGGAACCGTCTATACCTGTCCAATGCATCCGCAGATCAGGCGCGATGCGCCCGGCAGTTGCCCGATCTGCGGCATGGCGCTAGAACCCGTCATGGCAACTGCCGATGTCGGGCCGAATCCCGAGCTGGCCGACATGACGCGCCGGTTCTGGATTGCGCTGGTGCTCACCATTCCCGTGTTTGTGCTGGAAATGGGCGGACATCTGATCCCTGCGCTCCACGATCTCGTCTCACCAGTGCTGTCGGCCTGGATTCAGCTCGCTCTGTCCACACCCGTGGTGTTGTGGGCGGGCTGGCCGTTCTTCGAGCGGGCGTGGGTATCGCTGAAGACCCGCCACCTCAATATGTTCACCCTGATTGCCATGGGCACCGGCGTCGCCTGGCTCTACAGCGCCGTCGCCACCGTGATGCCCGGCCTGTTCCCTCCCGCCTTCCGGGGTGCGGGTGGGGTTGTCGCAGTCTATTTCGAGGCGGCAGCCGTCATCACGGTGCTAGTCCTGCTCGGCCAGGTGCTCGAACTGCGGGCGCGCGAGCACACCTCCGGGGCAATCAAGGCGCTGCTCAACCTTGCACCCAAGACCGCACGGCGCATCGATGACTCCGGGGCGGAGGCCGACGTGCCGGTCGATGCGGTCGTCATCGGTGACCGACTGCGTGTGCGCCCCGGTGAAACCGTGCCGGTGGACGGAATTGTCGTGGACGGCCGTTCGGCGGTCGATGAGTCTTTGGTCACGGGCGAATCCATGCCGGTGACGCGCGGCGTCAATGACAGGGTCATCGGCGGCACACTCAACCAGTCAGGCGCCCTCATCATCCGCGCCGACAAGGTCGGCCGCGACACCATGCTCGCGCGGATCGTGCAGATGGTCGCGGATGCGCAACGCTCGCGCGCACCGATCCAGCGCATGGCCGATCGGGTCTCGGGCTGGTTCGTGCCGCTGGTGATCCTGATCGCTCTGCTGAGTTTTGTGGCGTGGGCCTTGTTCGGACCGGAACCGCGGATGACCTACGGTCTGCTGGCAGCGGTGTCGGTGCTGATCATTGCCTGTCCCTGTGCCCTGGGGCTGGCTACGCCGATGTCGATCATGGTGGGCGTCGGCAAGGGCGCGCAGCTCGGCGTCCTGATCAAGAACGCCGAGGCGCTCGAGCGTATGGAAAAGGTCGACACACTGGTTGTCGACAAGACGGGCACGCTCACGGAAGGCAAGCCGTCGGTGACCGCCATCGTGCCTGCAGCGGGCTTTGATGAGCGGGAAGTCCTGCGGCTCGCCGCCGGCGTGGAGCGGGCCTCCGAGCATCCGCTGGCCGTTGCGATCGTCGCCGCAGCCCAGAGCCGCGGCATTGTCATCCCTGGTGTTACTGGCTTCGATTCGCCGACGGGCAAGGGCGCGCTCGGAACCGTCGAGGGCAGGCTGGTCGTGCTAGGCAATGCGTCCTTCCTGGCCGAGCACGGCGCAAACGCGGGCTCCCTTGCCGCCCAGGCCGACGCCATGCGCGGTGAAGGTGCAACTGCGATCCACATCGCAGTCGAGGGCCGCGCGGCCGGCATCCTGGCAATCGCCGACCCGATCAAGCCGACCACCGTTGCCGCTCTCGACGCCCTGCGGCGGGACGGCATCCGCGTCGTCATGCTGACCGGCGACAACAGAACCACGGCGCTGGCGGTGGCCCGCCGCCTCGGCATCGGGGAGGTCGAGGCCGACGTGCTCCCCGATGAGAAGAGTGCCGTCGTCTCGCGACTGAAATCCGCGGGCCGGGTTGTCGCCATGGCAGGAGACGGCGTCAATGATGCGCCGGCGCTCGCCGCCGCAGACGTGGGGATCGCCATGGGCTCTGGAACCGACGTCGCCATGGAAAGCGCCGGCGTGACGCTGCTGAAAGGGGATCTGACGGGCATCGTCAGGGCGCGGCATCTCTCACAAGCCACGATGCGCAACATTCGACAGAACCTGGTCTTTGCGTTCATCTACAACGCGGCCGGCATTCCGGTAGCCGCCGGCGTTCTCTATCCGTCGCTCGGTCTGCTGCCATCGCCGATCATCGCCGCCGCCGCCATGGCGCTGTCATCGGTGAGCGTGATCGGGAATGCGCTCAGGCTGCGCAGGTTGAAACTGTGAAACTGTGGCAAATCCGGAGCGCCAACATCACACCGTGACCCGTCGACCCGGCACGCCGAAGCGGCGCAGATCGAAGGGCCTGACATCGTGCCGGGGCGTGCGCTGCGCCACCAGGTCCGCCAGCAACTGCGCCGTGACGGCGGCGAGCGTGAGCCCGATATGCTGGTGACCGATGGCGTAGAAGACCCGCGTGTCCGGGACCCGGCCGATACCCGGAAGGTAGTCGGGCAGGACCGGCCTTGGCCCCCACCAGGGTGCGCCGGCGCGCGAGCAGTCATAGCCCAGGCGGCCGAGCCGCTGCAGCAGCCGGTCGATCTTCCGGCTGTCCGGCGGCGCATCCAGGCCAACGAAATCCATGTAACTGGAGGCGCGGAGCCTGCCGGCCATGGGCGTCACGACGATGTGATGGTCGGCGTACAGGATCGGGGCGTCCGCTACCGGGTCGGCTCCCGCGAGCTCGACGTGATAACCCCGAGCCGCTTCCAGGGGCACCCGCAGTCCGAGGCCCTCCAGCAGCGGTGCCGCCCAGGCGCCGGCGGCAATCACCACGGTGCCGGCATGTTCCACGCCGCCGGTGGTGCGAACGTCGACCCTGTCGGGATGGACCTCGATGGAACGCACCTCCGCGCGCGCAATCCGGGCGCCACGCAGCATGGCCGCATCCACGAGCGCCTGCACCACCTGCCAGGGGTCGGTGACATGGCCGGTGCCGGTGAACTTCAGTGCAGCGAAGTCACCCGGCGGCGCCGCAGCAGAGATGGAAGCAGCAAGGCCACGCAGCCACTCGGCGCCGGCGGGCTCGGTCGGGATCCCGAGTCGTGCCGTGGCAGTGGCCTGCGCCGCACACAGCTTGCGGGCCTTGCGGCCCCGCCAGACTTCGTAATGCCCATTGCGGCGTAACAGCCCGGGTTTGCCGATTTCAGCAAGGAGGCGCGCGGTCTCATCCACTGCCGGGGCTACCAGGGGCGCCAGGTGGCGGGTGTTGGTTTCCCGCAGCGCGGTCGCCGCCGCGAAGCGCCGCGCCCACGGCAGCAACGCCGGGATCCGCCGCAGCGGGATATCGAGCGCGCCTCCCAGGACATAGAGCTCGCGCCAGAAACCTAAGAGCAGTGAGCGGGAGGGCAGTGGCTGGACCAGTTCGGCGGCAATGTGTCCCACGTTGCCGAAGCTGGCGCCCGCCATGCCCGGCGGCGCGCGGTCGAGCACCAGCACCTGCCGGCCCTCGCGCGAGAGCGCCCAGGCGATGGCGCAGCCGATGACCCCGGCGCCAATGACCGCGATCTGTTCTTGTTTCATTACTGGTAGATCGTATACGATCTACGCCCCTGCCAGGAAACTCCGATGACGACACCGCTGGCCTGCCCATGGGCGGGTGTAATCCCCGCCGCGACCACCCAGTTCACGCCCGACCTCGCGCTCGACCTCGCGGGCACGCAGCGCGTGCAGGCGGCGCTGCTGGGTGACGGGGTCCACGGCCTGGTCCTGATGGGGACCGTCGGGGAGGGCAACTCCCTGTCGGCGGCTGAGAAGCGCGCCGTGCTGCGGGGCGCGGTCGAGGTGGCGGCCGGCAAGGTGCCGGTGATCGCTGGCGTGTCGGAGTTCACCACCGCCACGGCGGTGGATTTCGTGCGCGATGCCGAGGCCCTGGGGGCGGGCGGCTTCATGGTGCTGCCCGCGATGGTGTACGTGCCGACACCGCACGAGCTCGAGTATCACTTCCGCCAGGTGGCGCAGGCGACCTCGTTGCCCATCATGCTGTACAACAATCCGCCGTCCTACCGGGTAAGCATCGGCCCGGACACACTGGCGAGCCTTGCGGATGTTCCCAACATCGTGGCCATCAAGGAATCCGCCCCGGACCCGCGGCGCTTCACCGACATCATCAACGCCTGCGGCACGCGTTTCACGCTGTTTGCCGGGCTGGACGATATCGCCTTCGAGGGGCTGACCCTGGGTGCGCGCGGCTGGGTATCGGGCCTGACCAACGCCTTCCCCGCGGAGTCCCTGGCATTGCATGAGTCGATCATGGCCGGTGACCTCGAGCGGGCGCGGCGGATCTACCGCTGGTTCATGCCGCTGCTGCACCTGGACTCCGAGCCCGACCTGGTGCAGTCGATCAAGCTGGCGGAGCAGCTCATGGGCCGCGGTTCGGAGCGCGTCCGCCCGCCGCGGCTGCCGCTGCGGGGCCTACGCCGTGAGGCGGTCATCGCCATGGTGGAGCGCGCCCGCGCCAGCCGGCCGCGCCTGTGAGCGCCCGCATGACACGGCTTCATGAAATCAGGGTGATCGACTCGCACACCGCCGGGGAGCCTACGCGGCTGGTGGTGGAGGGCGGCCCGGATCTCGGGGGCGGCCCGCTCGATCAGCGCGTGCAGCGCTTCCGTCAGCACTTCGACCACTACCGGTCGGCGATCGTCAACGAGCCGCGCGGTTCCGACGCGGTGGTGGGCGCCCTGCTCACGCCACCTGGACGGGCCGACTGCCAGCTCGGTGTGATCTTCTTCAACAACGTCGGCTACCTGGGGATGTGTGGCCACGGCACCATCGGGCTCATCGCCTCGCTCGCGCACATGGGGCGACTGCGGCCGGGCTCCTGGCGCGTCGATACGCCCGTCGGCCCGGTCAGCACCCGCCTGAACGCGGACGGCAGTGTCGAAGTGGAGAACGTCGTCAGTTACCGCAAGGCCCGGGACGTGGTCGTGCAGCTGGCTGGCGGCAGCATTCACGGCGATGTCGCCTGGGGCGGTAACTGGTTCTTCCTCACCGACGCACACGATCTCACCCTCACACTGCCGAACGTCGAGGCGCTCACCCAGTACGCCTGGCAGGTGCGCCAGGCGCTCAATGCCCAGGGTCATCCCGAGGTCGATCACGTCGAGTTGTTCTCCAGCGGCAGCGCTGCTGCTGGCAGTGACGCAGGCGTGGCGCCGGTTGAGCCTGCGGCGCGCCCGCGCAGCCGCAACTTCGTGCTGTGTTCGGGCAAGGCCTACGATCGCTCGCCCTGCGGCACGGGGACCAGCGCCAAACTGGCCTGCCTCGCCGCGGACGGCAAGCTGGCCGAGGGCGAGGAGTGGCTGCAGGAAGGCCTGATCGGCACCAGCTTTACGGCGCACTACCGCTGGAAGTCCCGGGAGAAGGGCGAGATCATCCCGACGATCACCGGGCGCGCCTTCGTCACGGGGGAGGCGCTGCTGCGCTTGGACGAGCGCGATCCTTTCTGCTTCGGTATCCGCAGCGACCAGAGTGTCGGCCGGTGACCGACATCATTGCCCGGACCATGACCGGCCAGATCGCCGTGCGTATGCGCGAGAAGATCCTGGCCGGCGACTACGCGCCGGGGGCTCCCCTGCTGCAGGACTCGATCGCCGCCGAGTTCGGGGTGAGCAAGATCCCGGTGCGCGAAGCCCTGGTGCAACTGAAATCCGAAGGACTGGTCGACATCTATGCCCACCGCGGCTTCCAGGTGCGGCCGCTGTCCGCCACCGAAGTGGACGAGGTCTTCGGCCTGCGGCTGGCGATCGAGCCCGACGCCGTCGGCAAGGGCGTGCGCCTCGCCAGCGATGCGGATCGCGACGCCGCAAAGGGGGCGCTGGCGGCGCTCACTGACTCACTGGGCAGGGGCGATCTGAAGTCCTCCGGCGATCTGAACAGCAGCTTCCACCTTGCGCTGGTCGTGCCTCGCGCGCAGCCGGTGGCCGCTGAAGTCCTGCAGCGCCTGCATACCATTGCGCAGCGCTATATCCGCCTGCACCTGAGTTCCGGAGGCCGCGCGACGCGCGCCAACCGCGAGCACAGCGCGATCTTCCATGCCTGGCGCGACGGCAGGACCCGCGAAGCGCGCGCGCGCACCCGCGACCACATTGCGGAGACTCGCGCCGAACTGGCCCAGGTGCTGCGGCGGGAGTAGTGGCGGCTGCCCATCCCGAGAGAAGTCTGCGCACCAGGCGGTGCCGCGAGCGGACTCAACTTTCCGCGTGATCCGAATCAGCCTTGCGTGTCGCAGGCCTGCCGCCGATCAGTTCCGCATGCCGCACGAGCTTCGGCAGCCGGGTGGCGAGGGCCTTTACACCGCCCGGATACCACCCGGCCAGCATGTAGAGGTAGGGGTCCGCCGCGCTGATCTGCTCGCCCAGCAGGTAAGGCGAGAGTGCGCCGTGCAGGAGCTGCAGATGGCGGTCCCAGTCGGCAAGGGCCTGCGCCTGGATGGCCGGCGCCGCGGCGGGGCCCGCGGTGGAGTAACGCTCCGCATAAAAGTAGCGCAGCAACGACTCATAGACGTTTGCCGACAGGAACACCATCCACTGCAGGTAACGCGCGCGCGCGGACGTGCCAGGCGCGGGCGCAAAAGCTGCGCCCGGATGAGCGTCGGCCAGGTGGATCAGGATCGCGGCGGACTCGAACACCGCGGTTCCATCCGGCAGCACCAGGCACGGGATCTTTCCGGTGGGGTTGATGCGCCGGTAGGCCTCGAGCTCCGCGGAGCCTTTTCCGACCCAGGACAGCCTGTAGGGGGCGCCGGTTTCCTCGAGCAGGATCTGCGGCGCCAGCGAACCCGCGCCGGTGCGGCCGTAAAGCGTGTAAGGGGTGTTGGTCATGTGCTGTTTCTACCGCCGATCGCGTCCGCGGCGCAAGGGCGCTTTGCCGTGGCCAGGCGTTACTTTGCGCTCCCTGGTTCCCGGGACTAGCATGACTGCACGCAATCGCCGTTCCGGAGACCGCCCATGTATCAGACAGTCGGACTGAAATCGGCAGCCCTGGGCAGCAGCAGGACATCCCTGTGAGCCTGCGTCGTGCGTCGGGATTCCTGATTCTCTGCGCACTCTGTGCGGCTGTCGCCCTCGGGCCGACCGCGAGCACCGCGGCAACAGCGGCCGCAACCCCCGGAGATCCCGTTGCCACCCTGGTGGCGCGCCTGGACCTGGAACGCTACAAGGCAACCATCAAGGCGCTGACCCGCTTTGGCGACCGGCGACAGGGCACGCAGCGCAACCGTGACGCCGTCAACTGGATCGAGTCGCAGTTGCGCGCCTACGGCTGTGGTGACGTGTCCCGGCTGCACTACCACTATTCGCCTCATCAGCAGCCGCGGCCCAGCGGTCCGCGGGTGCGCAAGGGCGATCCGCCCGGCGGCGGGCGCATTCGCGGTGCGCGCGGGCCAATCGGCGTAAACGAAGATCCGTTGCGACAGCCTGACGCCGCGCTGCGGACGCTCGACACGCCGCCGAGCGAGCCGGGCGCGCGCGAGGAGGTGTATTGCACCAAGGTCGGCGGCACCCATCCGGATGAGATGTACATCGTGGGCGGGCACATGGACGGCATCGGCTGGGGAGAGGCGGCCAACGACGACGGCTCGGGGACGGCGCTGGTGATGGAACTGGCGCGCATTCTCTCGAGCCCCGAGGTCAGGACCGAACGTTCGATCCGCTTCGTGCTCTGGAACAACGAGGAGACCGGTCTCGACGGCGCCTGGGCCTACGTCGAACAGCGCGCGCGCCTGCAGGGGATCGAATCCCCGGCCGGCTCCGGGCGTTACCCGGAGCCGCGCTGGCTGGGTATGGTGCAGCACGACATGGTGCTCTTCGACCACGGCATGCCACACGCGGACGGCAGCGTCAGCCGCACGCAGCGGCCGGAAGCGGACGTCAACATCGAGTTCCAGTCACGCTCTCACCAGGCGCAGGGCGCGCAGCAGCTGGCCTGGGCGTTCCAGGCAGCCAACGAGGCGTACGCGACCGACTACCCGGCCAGCGTCGGCCCGCACATGACCAACACCGACAGCACGCCCTTCATGGATCTGACGCCGGCCATCAGTGTGCGTGAGAACGAGCGCGGCGTTCAGATCGGCGCCGGCTGGGACCCCCACTGGCATCAGCCGACCGATCTCTATTCAACCTTCAGTGACGCGGACTTCAGGCTGGGGCTCAATGCCGCACAGACCACCCTCGGCGCGCTGGCGCGACTCACCGGCGCCAGCGTGGCACCCGGCCCGGCGCCCGGCGGTGGCGGCCGTTGACCGCGGCGCCCTTTGACCGCGCACAGCAGTGCCTGCCGCCTACTTCGGCTTCCTGAACTTGAACAGGAACTGGTCCGTGTGGTTGCGGATCGAAGGGTCGAAGACGACCTTTGAGTGATCGTCGGCGGGATTCGCGAGCAACGGGCTCTCCGATTCCAGCTTGAAGCCGGCCGCCAGGACATCGGACTTGACCCGCGCCGGGTCGATGCGGTGCAGGGTATCAGTGGCTTCGATGCCGGACCCCGCCGCTGCGGCATGATCCAGCACCACGTAAACCCCGCCCGGCTTCAGCGCGGTAAACACGGCCCTGTTGAAGGCCGGCACGTCGGCGGGCCCCATGAACTTGTCGTACAGGTCGTGGTAGTTCTGGCGGATGAAGACCGCGTCCAGGCCTGTCGGCAGCGGACTGGCCACCGGGTCCGCGGTCACCACGATGTTGTGTTCCTGCGCTGCAACCGCGTGCATTTTCTCCAGCGCCGCGGGATGGGATTTCACGATCTCCGCGGTTTCAACCGCGTACACCTTGCCCGTGGGTCCGACCGCTTTCGCGAGCGAGGCCGTCAGGCGGCCACCGATGATGTCGGCGACCCGATCACCGGGTTTCACGCCGATGAATGCGACCACTTCAGATGCCTTCCAGGCGGGATCGAGCGGCGGCATGCCGGAGGCCGCTTGTTGCGCCAAGGCGGGTGTCATGCCGGCCAGGGAAATGCCGAGGGCAATGGCAAGCGGAAGGGTTCGCATGAGGGTCACCTTTGCGGGCGGCTGGGGCGGCTGTGATCTGCGCGGTCGGCGTTGCCGGGGCCGCAGTTCAGCGGGATGGTGATGCCGCGGCGGCGGTTTGTCCAGTTCCGGCGGCGCCCGCGCCGGGAGCCGATCCGAGCCCGCCCGAAGTTACCAGCTCTCGCGTGTTGATAAACGGCCCCTTCTGGCTGGCAGGGACCGGGCTCTGCCGCAGCTTGCGCCACAGATCGAACAGTGCCAGCAGAGCGGCCAGTGTCCCGAGCACACCGTAGTAACAGCGCGAGCCCCAGACGCTCATCAGTCCGCCGGTGATCAGCGGTCCGAAGGCGGCGGCGGTGCCGTTGATCAGCAGCAGCTTGCTGCTGGCGGCCACCATCTGCGATCGCTCCAGCTTGTCGTTGACGTGTGAGACGGACAGCGAGTAGAGCGTCAGGGCCGCGCCCGAGAACAAGGCCGCCAGCGCCAGGAATGCCGGGCGCGGCAGGTGACTGAAGAGCACCATGACCGCGGCGACGACGGTGGCAATCAGGCACACACTCGCGATGACGGTCCGGCGGTCGAGGCGGTCGGAGAGCCGCCCGGCCGGGTATTGCGTGAGCACGGCGGCGAGGATGCTGACCGCCATGAAAGCTGCGACTCCGCGGGTGCCGAAACCGGACAGGCGTGCATACACCGGCCCCATGGAGAAGATGGTGGAGGAGATCAGGCCGGATATCGCCACCGCCACCACGCCCGTAGGTGAGTTGCGGTAGAGCTCCCGCATGCGCACGCGTTGCGGCACGGCGGGCGCGGATACTTCCTGAGTGGAGGCCAGGATCGGCACCATCGCCACCGAGATCAATGCCGCGACCAGCATGAACGGCTCGTCGGATTGCGGGCTGGCGAGGACCAGCAGGAACTGCGCTCCCCCCAGGCCGACGTACAACACCAGCATGTAGATGGCGAGCAGCCGGCCGCGGTTGGTGCTCGAGGCGTGGTGGTTGAGCCAGCTCTCGGCGACCACGTAGATGCCCGCAAAGCACACGCCCGACAGCAGGCGCATCAGCGCCCAGGGCGCCGGATGCACCCAGGCGGCGTGCGCCAGTACGGCGACCGATGCCAGCGCCGCCAGGGTGGCGAAGGCTCGCACCGGGCCCACCCGCCGCAGCATCCGCGGCGCCAGGCGCGTGCCGGCCAGGTAGCCCACGTAATAGCAGGACATGATCAGTCCGGTGAGCGTGGGGGAAAACCCTTCGCTGGTGGCACGCACGCCGAGCAGCGTGCTTTGCAGGCCGGCGCCAAGCATGAGGATGCCCATGCCGAGCAGCAGCGGCCAGGTTGCGAGCAACGGGGTCACGGGCGGGATTTTTCGGTGGAATTCGCGCGGATCGCGGGCAGCCTATGTTACCCCGCCTGAAGGTCGCGCCGCTCCAGGCAGACTTCCACGGCGGATACGAAGGAGGTCACGACACCATCGGCGTGAGTGGCCTCGGGCACGATCGTCGGATCGAGCGCCATGCCCGGCAGAAACACGGCGGCCAGGCGCGCGCCCGCGAGCCGCTCCCGGACTCGCCCGGCCAGGGTGCCGCACCTGTCCCGCTCCGGGCTCGGGAAGGCGCTCACCAGGTAGACAATGGCGACGGCGGCCCGCTCCACGTCAGGCGGCCCCCTATCCGGCTCGAATTCGCCGATCGATACGTGGCGCGCATCCAGACCCTGGTCCCGCAGCGCCCGCACCAGCAGTTCGGCCGCGATCGTATCGGCGCTGGCACCCAGGCCCAGGCACAGCAGCACGGAGCCCGGTGGCACAGCCACCGGGCCCTGCCATCGTCCAGTCAGTTGTTCGCGATGCTGGCGCAGGATGAGGCCGGCATTCTGTTCATCCAGGACCGAAGGCGGCGGCAGCCGCAGCCGCCGCGGTTCGCCGCTGAGCGTGGAGACGACAGCCACGAGGAGGTTGCGCATCCTGATCTGCTGCTCGTGGCTGATCGCCCCGGCCTCGCGATCGAGAAAGGCCAGGTGCAGGGCCGGCATCAGGACGGTGTCGCAATACGCGGCAAACGACTTGCGCCTGAGGAAGGCGCGCGCCACCGCGATGATCTCGTCGGCATCCCCGGAAAGCGCCCGCTGATAGAACTTCTGCGGCAGAGTCAGCGCCTGCGCGTCTCCCAGCAACAGATCCAGGAAGTTCAACGCGCGGGTGTGGCGCCCGATCACCAGCAGGCACAGGGTCAGCGGTGTCGACAGCACCAGGCCGACCGGCCCCCATAGCGCGCCCCAGAAGATCGCCGCCACCACCACTGTCAGCGGCGACAGCCCGGTGGCGTGGCCGTAGAGATTGGGTTCCACCACCTGGCTTGCCAGCACTTCCACCAGGATGAACAGCCCCAGCGTACTGATGGCCAGCGACCAGCCCGGCACGACCGCGAACGCGAGCGTGGTGGCGAGCACAGCCGCCACCCACACCCCGACGTAAGGGACGAAGCGCAGCACGGCAGAAAGCGCACCCCACAGGATCGCCTGTGGCACGCCCAGGAACGTCAGGCCGAGCGCAACCGCGGCACCCAGCCCGAGGTTGACGGTAAGTTGCGATACGAAGAAACGCGACAGGCGTGTGGCGGCATCGTTGAGCGCCAGCGTGGTCATGCGGATGTTGGTGCCGCCAGCCACCCGGATGAAGCGGTCGCGCAGTCCTTCCTGTTCCAGCAGCGCGAACACCAGGACGACCAGAACGATGCCGCTGGAGGCGGCCGGCGCCCACAGCGATCCCAACACGCGCGCGATGGTCTGCAGTGGCGAGGACAGGGGCTGATGGACCTCGACCGGCAGCGGCGATCCTGCGTCGGTCGCCGCGGCGGGGCGGGCGTCGCTGGCGCCAGCAGCGCCGGTCGCGGGGCGGCTGTCGATGAGCCGACTGGCCTGGCGGGTGAGGGTGTCCAGGCGGCCGACCGTCAGGTCATCCAGGTCGCGCAGTTTCTGGCGGATCGTGCCCTCATAACGCGGCAGGCTTGCGGCCATGTGCACCACCTGGCTGCCCAACACCCCGGCGGCGCCCGCGATGATCAGCACCAGGATGCCGACGGCGGCCAGCACGGATGGCGCATGGGCCAATCCGGCGCGCCGCAGCCTGCGCACCAGCGGGGCGAGCAGCAGGCTGAGCATCAGCGCCACGGCGAGGGGGGTCAGAACGCCGCGGCCAAAGCGCAGCACCGCCAGGACCGCGGCGAATGCGATGATGCCGAGTGCCCGATCGCGCAGGGATCCGTTGTCGGGCAGCCCGGAGCCCGGTGCGCTGGAATCCGGATTTCCGCTGTTCATCTGAGCCTGCACCTGCGCGGCAGTCTAACCGTCGGCGCGCCGGTCCGCTGGATTGTCGGCGCCTTTGCGTCGTACGGTCCCAAGGGCATAGCATGGCTGCCGGCCATCGCCACCTCCGGAGCGGGTCCATGAACTCACCTGTCAGCCTGACTTCACGCCGCCAGTTCCTGCAAGCCTCGACGGCCGTCGGTGGCGGCCTGCTCATCGGCCTGTACCTGCCGCCGGCCAGTGTTGCCGGCGATCTGCGTGCCGTCGCCCCCAACGCCTGGGTGCGCATCACGCCCGACAACCGCATCACCCTGATCTGCCACCGCAACGAGATGGGGCAGGACGTGCATACCTCGCTGGCACTGCTGGTGGCCGAGGAACTGGGCGTCGACGTCAACCGGGTCACGGTGGAGCAGGCGCCGGTGGACCCGGTCTACGTCAACGCGCTGCTGGGCGCACAGATCACCGGCGGCAGCACCAGCATCCGCGACGCCTGGACCAAACTGCGCGAAGCCGGCGCGACCGCGCGGGTGCTGCTCACGAGCGCGGCCGCCCGGCGGTGGCAGGTGCCGGTGGAGGAATGCATCGCGCGTGACGGCGTCGTGCGTCATGCCGGCGGCCGCAGCGCCACCTTCGGTGAGTTGGCCGATGCCGCGTCACGGTTGCCGGGGCCCGTCACGGTCGCGCTCAAGAAGCCCGCGGACTTCACCCAGATCGGCAAGCAGCAGCACCGGCTGGACTCCGCGCCCAAGGCGCGCGGTCAGGCGGTGTACGGCCTGGATGTGAAGCAGCCGGGCATGGTGTACGCCTCCCTGGAACAGTGCCCGGTGATCGGCGGCAAGGTGGTGGCGGTGGACGACGGCAAGGCGCGCGCGATGAAGGGCGTGCTGGCGGTCGTCAACATCGGGGAAGGCGTTGCGGTGGTTGCCGATCACTACTGGACTGCGAAGAAGGCGCGCGAGGCGTTGCAGGTGACCTGGGACTTCGGTCCAGCCGCCGCGTTGACGACGCAGAAGATCCAGTCCGCACTGCGGCAGGCCGCCACCAGGGAGGGCGCCATCGTCAGGCAGGCCGGCGACGCCGCCCTGGCGTTGCGCGGTGCCGCGAAAACGCTGCGCGCGGAGTACCAGTTGCAGCTGCTGGCGCACGGCACGCTCGAACCGATGAACTGCCTGGCCCTGGTCGGTGAGCGCGGCTGCGACATCTGGGCCAGCACGCAATACCCGCAGGGGGCGCAGGCCGTCGCGGCTTCGCGCAGCGGCGTTGAGGCCGCCCGGGTGCGCGTCTGGTCGCAGTTCGTGGGCGGGGGTTTCGGGCGCCGCCTCGACGTCGATTTCATCGGCCAGGCCGCGGCGATTGCGCGCGCCGTACCGGGGCGGCCGGTGAAGCTGATCTGGACGCGCGAGGATGACATCCGCCATGACTTCTACCGCCCGGCCAGCCATCACGTGCTGGCCGGCGGCCTGGACGGCGCCGGTAACCTGGTGGCGTTCGAATACAAGATGGCGTCCTCGTCGATCACCAACCGGCTGTTTCCGGGCGTGGTGAAGCACGATCTGGATCCCTTCATGACCGAGGGTTCCGTCGATCTGACCTATGACATTCCCAACGCCATGCAGCGCGTGGTGATCGAGGAATACGGTCTGCGCAGCGGCTACTGGCGCTCGGTCAGCCATGCGCTCAACGCCTTTGCCATCGAAGGCTTCATGGATGAGCTCGCCCACGCGGCGGGCCGCGATCCGCTCGACTTTCGCCTGGCCTTGCTGCAGCAGCAGCCGCGGCAGCGGGCGGTACTGCAACGCCTGGCGCGCGAGTCGGGCTGGGGCACTGCGTTGCCGTCCGGCCGCGCCCGGGGACTTGCGATGATGGAGAGCTACGAAACCTACCAGGGGCTGGTGGCGGAGGTGTCGCACGCCGGCAAACAGGTCAGGCTGGAGCGCCTGGTCTACGTCGTCGATCCGGGCATCGCCGTGCATCCGGACCAGGTGGTGGCGCAGATCCAGTCGGGGGCGGTGTCGGGATTGATCAATACCCTGAACGGCAAAGTGACGCTGCGCGACGGCAGGGTGGAGCAGAGCAACTTCCATGACTTCCCGCTGCCGCGCATCACCCAGGTGCCGCCCATCGAGGTCGTGGTCCTGCAGGGTGGCGACAAGCCCGGCGGCATCGGCGAGGTGGGCGTGCCGTTGGTGGCCCCGGCGGTGGCGAACGCGGTGTTCGCACTGACCGGGCAGCGCGTGCGTTCCCTGCCGCTGTCCGACTCCGGGATCGAGTTCGCCTGAACGACCTTCAGGCGGCAGCGCAGTCGCGCACCCCGATGCGCGAGCGTTCCGCGGCGCGCAGGCCCGCCGTGGTTCCCTGCAGACCGTCGCGGCTCCAGCCCGGCGGTCCGAACAGGTAGCCCAGCCGCTGCCGCAGCGTAAGGCCCGGGCACAACTGGTCACGCAGGATGGCCGCGTACTCGTGCAGGGCGATACGCACCGGATTGAAGGTCGCGAGGTTCTTCACTATTCCGTAGCGCACCGGCTCCGCCGCCTGTTCCGGCACGAAGCTGCCGAACATGCGATCCCAGATCATGAATACGCCTGCATAGTTGGCGTCGAGGTAGCGGGCGTTGCTGCCGTGATGGACGCGATGGTGCGAGGGGGTGTTCAGCAGCCACTCGAACCAGCGCGGCATGCGGTCGATCGCCTCGGTGTGCAGCCAGAACTGGTACAGCAGGTTCAGGGAGAAGGCCAGTCCCACCATCGCGGGACTGAAGCCGAGCCACGCCAGCGGCACGCTCATCAGGATCAGCCCGCTGAACTGCGAAGTCCAGCTCTGGCGCAGGTTGGTGGAGAGGTTGAAATGCTGGCTGGAGTGGTGCACCACGTGCGAGGCCCAGAACCAGCGCGAGCGGTGGCCGATGCGGTGCCACCAGTAGTAGCGCAGGTCCTCCAGCACGAAGGCGAGCAGGAAGGTCCACCACGTGAACGGTATGTCCAGCAGCCGGTGACGATACGCCACGGTGACGGTGCTCAACAGGATCCAGCTCAAGGTTCCCCAGAAGAAGATGCTGCCGATGCTCACGCCAACGTTGGTGAGTGCATCGCGGGCATCGTACTGTCCGCGGGTCCAGGAACGCGACACCGAGTACATCTCCAGCGGGATCAGCAGCAGCACCAGCAACTGCGCCACCGCCACCACTTTCACCCAGGCGGGATCAGGCAAGGCGCTTCTCCGGTCCTGCGCCGTCCGTGCCGCGCGCCGCCAGCGCCTGCAGCCGCGCCAGCCAGCGGGTGCGCGTGTCGGGATCGGCGAGGCTGACCTGGCTCGCCGGCCAGCCGAAATCACTGAGCGACAATGTCAGGACATCGCCAGCGGCACTGACCCGGCGCAGTTCTCCGGGCTGCAGCTCCCGTGCGTTCCAGCGCCGCGCGTGGCGGACGACGAGGCCGACGCCGTTGCCGCCGCGCAGGGCCACCAGCGCCGCCCGCTGATCGCTCGCCAGGGTGACCGTGCCGTCCGCGTCCGGAAAATGCTGCCGGTAGATTCCCAGTGCCTCCGCTGGCCCGTCGAGACGTGCCTGGTCCCTCGGGCGCCGCCGTGCGAACAAGGCCAGCAGCAGGCCGCCGATGAGCAGATTTGCCGCAATGTCGACCGCGATCCCCATATACCCGGAGCATAAGCGCCGCCGCGGCGGGATCGCAACGGCCCGGTCCCGGCCGGGCGCGCGCGCGACTGCCCCCTGTCAGCGCTGCCGCGCCACCCCGCGCCGCCAGCGCGACAGGCGGCTGGACATGCGCCGCCAGCGTGCGCACAACACCGCCACCACTCCCGCACTGGAGGTTGCACCGGCCGCGGCAGCCACGGCGCTGCTGATACACAACGGGCACATGGTTCCCTCACTTCCTCTCGTACTCATCCCGGCGGCGCCACCAGATTCCGCCCGTTTCATTGCGGCCAAGCGGTGCGCGGTCGAGCCATTGATAGGCGCCCCACAGCCCGTCCAGGCCCCGCGCGTAGGTGGAATAGGTGTGATAGACGACTCCCTCGCGCAGTGCGAAGGCACTCATGCCCGGCCGCTCGCGCAGAAAGGTGTCGGTATCGGTGCCGGCCATGGCGGCAAAGCTGTTGCCGTCTGAAATGCCGCCGTCTGGTGGATGGCGCGGCGGAGCCGGCGGCTCGCGGCGATAGTTGTAATCGATGCCGCTGTCGTGCTGCTGCTGCGGCGTGAAACCGACGTGGAAGTCGTAGTTGAAATTCCCGCCGGCCGAGGAAGCCCAGGGGAAGCTCCAGCCCATGCGCGCGCGGTACGCCAGCAGTTTCGCCAGCGGCGCGCGCGACACCGCCCACAGCATGACATCGTGGTTGGCGAGGTGCACGGCGAAGCCGTTGAAGCCGTCGGCGATCATGGTGCAGGAAGGACAGCCGGCCTTGTAGTCGGGACCGAACATGAAGTGATAGACCAGCAGCTGCGAGCGTCCGCGGAACAGTTCCGCGAGTGATGCCGCACCCTGCTCGGTCTCGAAGCGATAGCCGTCGTCGACGGCGACCCAGGGCAGCGCCTGCCGTTGCAGCGCCAGCTGGTCGCTGCGCCGTGTCAGCTCCTTCTCCTCCTGCAGCAGCTGCAGGCGCGCCGCGAGCCACTGCTCGCGTGTTCCGATGTTGGGTGTGCTCATGGGGTCACTCCTTCGGCTTTCGGTTCGGGTCGTCCGGCTGCCGCGCCGGGCGCAAGCAGGTCTGTGCGAGAATCTATCCCCGCAGCGGTGCGGCGGGGGAGTGACAAGTTTGGCGGGATTGCCTTGGACTCATTGATCATCGCCGCGGGCCGTGCCCTGGCCGGCGGCGACCCGCTGGGCGCGCTGAAGCGCGTGGCCCTGCGCGACGATCCGGATGCGCTTGCCCTGCGGGGCGTCGCCATGGCGCAGCTCGGTGACTTTACGCGCGCCAGGGCCCTTCTGCGCCGCGCCGCGCGTGCTTTCGGGCCGCGCCAGCCGCGGTCCCGCGCGCGCTGCGTGCTGGCCGAGGCCGAGGTCGCGCTGGCGGCGCGCGAACTGCTGTGGCCGGCGCGGGCGTTGGCGGCGGCGCGGCAGACACTGGCGGCGCACGGCGATCCGGCCAACGTCGCCCACGCCTGGCAGCTGACGGCCCGCCGGCTGCTGCTGGTGGGCAGGCTCGCTGAGGCCGAGCGGATTCTGGCCAGGCTCGACCGGCGCGCGTTGCCGCCCGCATTGCAGGCCGTCCAGGAATTGCTGACAGCCGGGATCGCGATGCGACGCCTGCGCACCCGCGAGGCGCAAAGGGCACTGGAGCTCGCGGCAACCGCGGCGCGGCGTGCCGGCATCGC
This sequence comes from Pseudomonadota bacterium, assembly GCA_018241445.1. Lineage (GTDB taxonomy): Bacteria > Pseudomonadota > Gammaproteobacteria > Steroidobacterales > Steroidobacteraceae > 13-2-20CM-66-19. Next base: position 281,228 of record JAFEDT010000002.1, on the reverse strand, counting down.
CGCCCTGCAGGCGGAGATACAGGCCGCCGCGCGCGCCCTGCACTCGGCCGCGGCGCGGCGCATCGGGCCTGCCGGCGCGCGGCCCCTTCACCTGGCCGAGGTCGAGGCGCTGCTCGCATCCCCGGCCGTGATCGTGGATGCCTGTCGCCGCGCGGTGCGCCACGGTCAGCGCCGGGTGCCGCTGGCGCGCCGCCCGGTTTTGTTCGTGCTGGTTCGCACTCTGGCGGAAGCCTGGCCGCAGGATGTGTCGCGAGAACTGCTGGTGGCGCGCGCCTTTCGCGGCCACCACGCAGACGAGTCCTACCGGTCGCGGCTGCGGGTCGAGATGGGGAGGCTGCGTGCAGCGCTCGCGACGCTCGCCGCCGTCGAGGCCACCCGGGACGGCTACCGGCTGCTGCCGGGGCAGGCGCGCGAGATCGTGGTGCTGGCCCCACCCGTCGACGGACCCCATGCCGACCTGCTGGCACTGCTGGCAGACGGGGAGTCCTGGTCCACCTCGGCCCTGGCGCTGGCGCTCGGGGTCAGTCAACGGGGTGTGCAGCGGGCATTGGAGGCACTGGCGCAGGCGGGCCGGGTGCAGTGCTTCGGCCGGGCGCGGGCGCGCCGCTGGACTGCCGCGCCCCTGCCCGGAATCACGACGACCTTGTTACTCCCGGCGGCGCTGTCATCCGGTTAGGATCGCCGCAGAAACTGCGGCGGGCAGCTTTATTTAGTGGAACAGGATGGCGCATGAAACACGGCAAGGCTGAGATCACGCGTGAATACGGGCCCTTCGCCGGGGTCGCAAACGTGGGTGGGGTGAGCTGCGATGGCGGGCAGGTCTGGTTCGCGGCCGGCGACCGGCTGGTGGCCTTCGATCCGGGCAGCGGCGAGGTGCGGCGTTCGCTGGACATCGCGGCGCACGCCGGCACGGCCTTCGACGGCGAGCACCTGTTCCAGATCGCGGAGGACCGCATCCACAGGATCGACCCGGCGAGCGGCCGGGTGCTCGCCACCATCCCGGCGCCCGGCGGCGGTGGGGATTCCGGGCTCGCCTGGGCGGAAGGGTCGCTGTGGGTCGGCCATTACCGCGAGCGCTGCATCTACCAGGTCGATCCGGCGAATGGAGCGATACTGCGCACCATCCGCTCCGACCGTTTCGTGACCGGTGTGAGCTGGGTTGAGGGCGAGTTGTGGCACGCCACCTGGGAAAACGAGCGCAGCGAACTGCGGCACATCGATCCGGGCAGCGGCGAGGTCCTGGAACAGGTCGACATGCCGCCGGGAACCACTGTGTCCGGACTGGAATCGGACGGCGCCGACCTGTTCTTCTGCGGCGGCGGGAACAGCGGCAAAGTGCGGGCGGTGCGCCGCCCGCGCAGGGCGGGTTGAGGCACGCACTGCGTCTCGCGCTGGCGGTCCTGCCGGCGCTCACAGCAGCGCTGATCGCGGCACCGGCGGCGGCTGGCAGCCGCGAGCGCCAGGTCGGCACGCTGACACTGCGCGCCTGCCACGGCGATGGATGGTGCGGCGTGTTGCCGCGCGCGCTGGATCCGCGCGCTGCGGCGGCCGGCACCGTCCCGGTCTACTTCGAGTACTACCCGCACCAGGGCATCGCTGCGGCCACCGGCACGCTGGTGGCCACCGAGGGTGGCCCCGGCTATCCGACCACCGATTCCAGGCAGGACTACCTGGGGCTGTTCGCGCCCCTGCGCGAGCGCTACGACGTGCTGCTGATGGACAATCGCGGCACGGGGCGTTCGGGCGCGGTCGATTGCCGCGCGCTGCAACGGGCGAACCTGCTCACGCCCGAAGCCATCGGGGAATGCGGCCGCTCACTCGGGGCGCGCGCGCCCCTTTATGCCACTGCGCTCGCGACCGACGATCTTGCGGCCATCCTGCAGGCGCTGGGTATCGGGCGCGTCGCCCTGTATGGCAACTCCTACGGCACCTACTTCGCGCAGACCTTCGCCCTGCGCCATGGCGCGATGCTGCGCGCAATGGTCCTGGACGGCGCCTACGGCGCCGACAGTCCCGCGGATGCCTGGGTGGTCAACTACGCACCGGCGATGCGCGACAAATTCAACGTCGCCTGTGCGCGCTCGCCGGCCTGTGCCGCCATCCCCGGCAGCTCGCTGCAGCACATTGCCCCGGCGCTGGCGCAGCTGCGGGCGCGGCCCTTCGCGGCGCACGCGCCCGGTGTGTCGGGCCGGCGGCTCGCCTTCACCGCCGACGCCAGCGCGCTCGCCATCGTGATGTTCGGCGGCGCCCCGGCGACTGCCAGCCTGCGTGAGACGGACGCGGCCGCGCGCGCCTTCGGCGCGGGTGATACCGCGCCGCTGCTGCGGCTGATGGCCGAAACCCTGGGCAGCGTGGATTCGCGCGATGCAACCGGCAACCCAAGACTATTCAGCGCCGGGCTGGCTGCAGCCGTCACCTGTCACGACACACCGCAGATCTTCGACATGCACCTGCCGCCGGCGTTGCGGCGCGCCCAGCGCGATGCCCTCCTGGTGCAGCGCCGCCGCACCGCGCCCGACACCTACGCACCGTTCACCATCGATGAATATCGCGCCATGCCTGCCGACTACGCATTCCTGGACCAGTGCGTCGACTGGCCGGCGCTGCCGGCCGGGGCGCCGGCGCCGGGCCTGCCGCGCGCACAGGCGGCGTATCCGGCGGTGCCCGTGCTGGTGATCTCGGGCGAGTTCGACGACATGACCCCGGTCGCGGATGGCGCCGCAGCGGCTGCGCATTTCGTGCATGCCACGCACCTGGTGGTGGCCAACGGCTTCCATGTCAATGCGCTGCCGCGCTCCCGCGGCACCTGCGCCGCGCGCAGCGCGCGGCAGTTCCTGGATACCCTGCGCGCCGATGAAACCCCTTGTGCCGCGCCGCCGGTGACACTGCTGCCGCAATTTGCGCGGCAGTCCGCGCAGTTGCAGCCGGCGCTGCCGCTGCCGGGCAACCGCGCGGACGGCGCCGCGCTGCGGGTCGTGAGCGCGGCGCTGCTGACTGCCGCGGATGCGGTGGTGCGCGTGCTCGACTTCGGTGCCGGCCCGGGGGCCGGCCTGCGCGGCGGCAGCTTTGCGGCGGTGCCGGCAGGTGAGGGCTATCGCATCGAACTGCGCGAGGCGCGCTGGACCGACGACGTAGCGATCTCAGGGCGCATCGACTGGCCGGGCCGTGAGGGCACGGTGCGCGCACGGCTGCGCGTCAGCGGGCCCGGGGCCCGGCACGGCGAGCTGCATGCGCGGTGGCAGCAGGGTGGCGCGCAACCGGCGGTGATTCACGGCACGCTGGCGGGCAGCGCGGTGGCGGCCTCCCTGAACGTACCGTGACCGGCGTAGCGCACTGCCGCGCGGGGTTGTCAGCCCGCCGCCGCCAGCGGGGCGTCGCGCCGCAGCGCGCACTGCGGCGCCGTGGCGTCCAGCTCGCGCGCGCAGCGGTGACCGGACCATACGGCGTGCACGATGGCGCCCGGAGCCAGCGCGTCACCGATGCGTGTCACTGAGCCGATGCCCGCCTGCCGCAGGATGGCGGAATCGGCTGTCAGCTGGTGGTACAGCCCCTCATCGGCGAGCCGCGCACCGACCACCACCAGCGTGGCGCACGGCAGGCGCCACGGTGCGCCGGTGAACAGGTTTGCCAGCAACAGTTCACCGCCCGTCAGAGCGGTGACGCGCGAGTGCGTGAACAGCCCGATGCCGGCGTCCGCCAGCGCGCGGTGCACCTGCGGCTGCTCGTTGCTCATGATCCCCCACGCGGAAGCATGGCCGGCGGGCGTGACGTAGCTGACGGGCTGCGTGCCGCGCGCCAGATGCAGCGCCAGCGCGCTGCCCATGTAGTAGTTGTCGAAGTCGAACACGACTACCGGTCCTGCCGGCTTTGCGCCGGCGGCGATGTCATCCGGCGTCAGGACGTTCGCGCCCTGCAGCTCGCCGTCGGGGACCTCCAGCGGTGAATACAACAGCGGGGTCCAGCGCGCGCCGGTCGCCAGCACCACGTGGTCGTGGCCCAGTTCCAGGATGTCCGCGGCACCAAGGCGGTTGTCGCGGTACACGCTGACGTTGGCCAGGCGGTCGATCTGGCCGCGCCGCCAGTCGAGCACCCGCCCCCACTGGGACAGGCCCGGCAGCTGCGTCTCGAAGCGCAGGCGTCCGCCCAGTTCGGTCGCCGCATCCGCCAGCGTGACCTCGTAGCCGCGCCGCCCCAGCGACAGCGCGCACTCCAGGCCCGCCGGTCCCGCGCCCACCACCAGCACGCGGGCGGCGCTGGCCGCCGCCGCAATCCGCTCCGGGTGCCAGCCGCGGCGCCACTCCTCGCCGGCGGTCGGGTTCTGGGTGCAGCGCACCGGTACGCTGTCGTGCCAGCTGGAAATGCAGATGTTGCAGCCGATGCACTCGCGGATGTCCTGTTCGCGGCCCTGGTCGATCTTGAGCGGCAGGAACGGATCGGCGATGGAAGGGCGGGCGGCGCCGATCAGGTCCAGGACACCGCGGCGCACCTGGCTGACCATGGTGTCCGGGGAAGTGAAGCGGCCGACGCCCACCACCGGGCGCGTGGTCAGCTTCTTTACGAAGTCGATCACCGGCTCGTGGCTGCCCTCCGGCGAGAAGCGCGACGGACCGCAGTCGGTGGGTGAGGAATCCATCTTCACGTCCCACAGGTCCGGCAGGTCGCCGAGCAGTGACACCAGCTCGTGCGCCTCGGAAGGGGCCGACTGCGATGGACGCGCACGCAGTTCCTCCAGGCTGATGCGCAGGGCCACCGCGCAGCGCCCGGCAACCGCCTCGTGCGTGACTTCCAGCAGCTCGCGCACGATGCGCACGCGGTTGGCCAGGCTGCCGCCGTAGCCATCGGTGCGGTGGTTCCACTGCGGCAGCAGGAATTCGTACGGCAGGTAGCCCATGCCGGCGTACACGTAGACGATGTCGAACCCGGCCGTGCGCGCGCGCCGTGCGGCCGCCGCCTGCATTGCCAGCAGCGCGCGGATGTCATGGCTGTCCATGCGGCGCGGCCGCTGGTGCCCCATGAAGTTGACGTGCGTCGGCATCCACGCCGTGCCGGAAGGTGACATCGAGGGAATGCGGCTGGCGCGGTTCATCACCGAACCGCCACCGTGCCACAGCTCGATGCCCGCGAGTGCGCCGTGGCGGTGCACGGACTCGGTCATCAGCGCGTGCGAACGGATGTCATCCTCGTCCCACAGGGTGGCGTAGGGCAGGGGCGCGTCGTCGGAGCTCGGATCGATCGACACGTAGCCGGTGCAGACCACTCCCCAGCCGCCCTCGGCCTTGGTGCCGCGGAATGCGGCGCGCATGTGCGGCAGCGTGTTGGTCATGCCCGCTGCGTGCGGCACCGCGTAAAAGCGGTTACGCGCCGTGACCGGGCCGATCTTCACCGGCTCGAACAGCAGGTCGTAGCGTGGGTTGCGTGCCGGCAGCGCGCCGCCGGGCAGGGATTCACTCATCTTCTATGTCGTCCGTCAGCACCGCGCGGCGCTGCCGCATGAATTCCCGCAGCGCCTCGTCGCGCGCCGGGTCGATGCCGGGGTCTTGATAGTCCTGCAGCATTCTTTTCCAGACGCGGTTGGCGCGCTGTTCCGCGGTCAGCGAACCCTCCTGGCTCCATTGCTCGAAGGAGGCATAGTCGGCAATGGTCGACTGGTAGAAGGCGCTCTGGAAGTTGGCGAGCGTGTGCGCCGCGCCCAGGAAATGACTGCCCGGGCCCACTTCGCGGATGGCGTCCAGCGCCTGGCCGCGCTCGGACAGGTCCATGCCGGCGGCCAGCCACTGCATCATGGCGCACTGGTCCGCGTCCATCACGAACTTCTCGTAGCCGGCCACCAGGCCGCCCTCCAGCCAGCCGGCCGCGTGCGTCACCAGGTTGACGCCCGCCAGCAGCGTTGGCAGCAGCGTGTGAGCACTCTCGTACGCGGCCTGCGCGTCTGCGACCTTGGAAGAGCACAGCGAGCCGCCGCTGCGACACGGCACCCCCAGCCGGCGCGCCAGTTGCGCGGTGGCGAAGATCATCTGCGTGGCCTCGGGCGTGCCGAAAGTCGGCGCGCCGGTGCGCATGGAGATCGCGCCAACGAAGGATCCCATGATGACCGGCGCGCCAGGCCGCACCAGTTGCGTGAGGGCCATCCCCGCCAGGGTCTCGGCGAGGATCTCGGCCATGCAGCCGGCGGGCGTCACGGGGCCCATCGCTCCGGCCAGCACCGCCGGAACGATGATGGTGCCCTGGTTGTGGCTGGCGAACTGGCGCAGTGCGCCGAGCATGCGGCCGTCGAAGGTCAGCGGCGAGTTGGAGTTGATGTTGCCCAGCACCACGGCGTGGTGGTCCAGGTAGTCGGCACCGAACAGCACCTGCGCCATCGCCACGGCGTCCGCGGCGTGGCCGGGGGTCTCGGGGGTCGCCTCGCAGCCCTGGTCGGACCAGCGAAAGAAGGCGTACTGCACGTCGAGGTGGCGCTTGTTGGGCGCGATCTCCATCGGTTCGCACATGCTGCCGCCCGAGAAATGGATGGCGGGCGCCATGTGCGCCAGCTTGATGAAGTTGACCAGGTCCTCCAGGGTGCCGTAGCGGCGTCCGCGATCCAGGTCGCTGACGAACGGCGGACCGCCCACCGGGGAAAAAACCGTGGCATCGCCGCCGAAGCTGACGCTGCGCGCCGGGTTGCGGGCGTGCAGCGTGAACTGCCGTGGCGCGGTGGCCAGCAGCCGGCGCGCCAGCCCGCGCGCAATGTGTACGCGCTCGCCCCTGACGTCGGCGCCCGCCTCGCGCCACAGCCGCAGCGACTCCGGATCACGCCGGAATTCGATGCCCACCTCCTCCAGCAGCGTCTCGGCGTTGGCCTCGATGATTTCCACCGCCTCGGCGGACAGCAGCTCCACCGGCGCCAGCCGGCGGCGAATGTAGGGGTACTTGGCGGTGCCGGCGCGCGCGCGCGCGCGCGCGTCGGCGCGGCCGCGCCGCGCCGCCGGTGCAGCGACCGACGATGTGGGTGTGTCAGGCATCGGGCGATCATCGCATCGACCCGCTATGCTTCGCCACAGTCCGGACTTCCGCAAGCAGGTACCGCCGTGCACGCGAGACACTCAGTTCTGCCGTTGCTGCTGGCCCTGGTCACGCCACTGGTCTGTGCGCAACAGCCGGCTCAACCGGCGCCGCAGTCCGCTGCAGCGGCGGCCATGCCGGACACAGGGCCCGACACACCCGAACCCGGCTCGGTACAGGAGATTGCCGCCGCCACCACCGAGGCGCGCTTCCTGTCACCCTGGGTCTCCTACCTGCCGGCCTCGGCCACCGTGGTGTCACCGCGCCGGTTTCTGCATCGCATCCCCGGCGCGCCCGGCGAACTGGTGGATTCTGCCCAGGCCTACGCGTACTGCCGGGCGCTGGCGGGATCCTCGCCGCGCGTGAAGCTGTTCACCATCGGCCGCAGCGAGGAGGGCCGCGACATCGTGATGCTGGCAATCGCCGATGAGGCCGGCATCCGCGACCTGGACCGCCTGCGGGCGGCGACCGCGGCGCTGGCCGATCCGCGGCGCACCTCGCAGGCGATGGCTGACCAGCTGATCGCCGGCGCGCGCCCGATCTATTACTTCAACGCCGCCCTGCATTCCGATGAGACTGGCTCGACCGAGTCGGTGCTGGAACTGGCGTACCGGCTGGCGGTATCGGAGCAGCCGATGATCCGGCGGATCCGCGCCAAGGTGGTGGTGCTCATCAATCCCGTCGCCAACCCGGACGGACGCGACCGCCAGGTGCAATGGTTCTACCGCTACCTCAAGGGAATCACCGAGCAGTCGAAGCTGCCGCGCCAGTCGCCCCCTTATTGGTCCCACTACGCGTTCGTGGACATCAACCGCGACGCGCACCAACAGGTGCATGCGACCACCCGCGCCGTCTACCGCATGCTCTTCGACTGGCACCCGCAGGTGATCCACGACCTGCACGAGAGCGTGGCGCTGCTGCTGACCTGGAACGGCACCAACCCGCTGAACCCCCACGTCGACCCGATCACCTATGCCGAGCGTCTCAAGCTGTCGCTGCACGAAGTGCAGACCCTGACGTCCTTCGGGATGCCGGGAGTGTGGACCTGGAATTTCGGCGACGACTTCGCGCACCTGTTTCTCGACTCCATCGCGACCAATCACAATGCAGACGGGCGCGGCTACGAGACCTACGGCAACGGCAGCGCCGAGACCATGCGCAGCGAGCAGCCCGATCCGGACCACACCGACACCCAGCAGTGGTACCGGCCCTCGCCCGCACCGCCCATGCCGATCCTCTGGTCGGCGCGCGACAACCTGAACTACAACGAGACGGCGATGCTGGCAGCCCTGGACGAGACCGCACAGGAGGCCGGCACGCTGCTGCGCAACTTCTATATAAAGAGTCGCAATTCCTGGCAGCGCGGCCTGTCCGGGGCGCCCTTCGGCTTCGTCATTCCGCAGGACCAGGGCGATCCGCGGCGGGTCGCGCAGCTCGTGGGTCGCCTGATGTCACTGGGTATCGAGGTGCAGCGGGCCACAGCCGCGGTGGTGCTGAAGGAGGGCAGCTGGCCGGCCGGCAGTTACGTGGTGCGCGCGGACCAGCCCTACCGGGACTACGCGGTGGATCTGCTGACCCCGCAGCTCTATCCGGCGGATGCGGGCGAGCCCTACGACGACGTTTCCTGGTCCCTGCCGGCGCACTATCACCTCACGGTCGTCCCGACCGCCGACCCGGCGGTACGCACGGCCGCGTTGCAGCCCCTGGCCGCGGCACCCGAGGTCCAGGGCGCGGTCACCGGGGCCGGCGCGGTGTACCTGCTGCGCGATACCGGGCAGGAGTCGTTGCTGGAGGCGCGTTACGCGCTGGCAAAGTTCCGGGTGCGTATTGCCGAGCGCGCCTTCCGCGACGGCGCGCTCGAATATCCGGCCGGTTCGTGGATCCTGCCACTGCAGCCGGGACTCACCGCGAGCCTCAAAGACCTGGCCGCGCGCACGGGATTGCAGTTCACCGCCGCGGCTGTGCAGCCCGTCGTCGTTGCTCATGACGCGCCGGTACCGCGCCTGGGCCTGTGGGTGCCGTGGGCGGACACCGACACCATCGGCTGGGCGCGCTACATCCTGGATCAGCGCCACATTCCCTACACCTACGTGCGCGACGAGGACATCCGCGCCGGCCGCCTGCGCGGCCGTATCGACGTGCTGCTGTACGGGCACGTGGACCTGGAGCTGGCCGAGCAGATCGAGGGACTGAACCGCAGCTGGGGGCCGATGCCCTTCAAAAAGACCGCTGCTACCCCGGCATTCGGCACGCCGGCGTCCTCCGACGACATCACCGGTGGCGTGGGTTACGAGGGACTGGCGCAGCTGCAGCAGTTCATTGAGGCCGGCGGCCTGTTGGTCACGCTGGGCAACGGCTCGATGCTGCCGCTGGAGGGCGGGCTGGTGCGCGGCGTGCGGCGCGAGGCGGGCGGCGTACCGCGCAGCAGCCAGGGAGGCGGCGCGGCGGCGGCCGCGGCGTCGCAGAATGAGCAGACACGCACGCCCGGGGCGCACCTGCGTGTCAGTTTCACGCGCCCCGACCACCCTATCGCCTACGGCTATGGGCCACACACCTGGGTGTTCCGCCAGAACTTTGCCGTCTACTCCACGCCGCGTGCCTGGCTGCGCATGGCCTACTGCACGGTGTGCCTGGACGGCCCCATCGATCGCCACGGCGTGGTGCTGCAATGGGGCGATGACAGCGGGGCGCCGATGCTGGTGAGCGGCCAGGTGTGGGGCGCCGACAACCTCAGCGGGCACCCGGCGATCCTCGACATGGCCGAAGGCAAGGGGCACGTGGTCGCCTTCAACTTCAACCCGCTGCACCGCGACCTGAACCGCGGCGACCAGCGCATGCTGTGGAACGCGATCATCAACTGGCGGGCCATCATCGCGGCGCCGTGAGGGCGCGGCATCCTCGCAGCGCCGCGGGGATCCTGTCAGCGCGCCAGCCTGTCGATGAGTTCCACGTACGCCTGCAGGGGCGCAGTCGCCAGGCCCGCGACCTTGCCCTGGTCGTCGCAGCGCCGCACGGTAACTGCCGCGCGATACCAGGGCTCGGCCTCGAACTTCGCAACCTCGGTTGACGTCATCGGTCCGCCCTGCAGCTTCAGGGTGTGCACCGAGGCCGGGCTCAGCTGCGAGAAGTACTGCGGATCCACGGCGCACAGGTAGCGCTTGGCGGGCACGTGCAGGCGCACCGGTTCCGAGACGGCTGGTGCGAAGCGCTGCGCCAGCCAGCGGGCACCGGTAACCTCGTGGTGCGCATCGCTCACCCAATCCTCGATCTGCCCCGGCACGTCTTCGATCAGGTGGCCGACATCGTGCAGCAGCGCCGCCACGACCAGGGTGGCAGGGGCGCCCTGCAGTTGCGCGAAATGGGCCGCCTGCAGCCCGTGCTCCAGCATCGACACCCGTTCCCCAAAATACGCCCCCGAGCCCATGCGCTCATAGAGGGACAACACTTCCTGCGCGGTGCTCACGCGACACCGCCCGTGTTCCGCCGGCGCAGCAGCGCCGCCTCGCTATAGACGCTGTCACGCGTGAGATAACAGCCTTGCAGGTGGCGTGCGCTGCGGGCCGAGGAGAAGGCCGTACGCCCGTGCAGGATGCGCTGGTTGTCGAATACCACCAGCGTGCCGTTTCCCAGGCGGGTGCGCAGCTGATAAGGCGCTTCGCGCATCAGGGTGGCGAAGCGGCGGTAGGCGCGGTAGAACTGCGGCAGCTCTGCCGGCGCCAGGTGCAGCGGTGCGATGGAGCGGCTGTTGTAATGGACCGCTGCCACCCTGCCCGCCGCGCCCAGCTGGATCAGCGGCCGCTCGGCGTACAGCTCCGCGTTCCCCGAGCTGTAGGAAAAGGGTACCGCTGTACGGGTCAGCAGCTCGAAGTCCGCGGAAAACTCCTGGCGCAGGAACTGCGCCAGCGCAAAGCCATCGGCAAACAGGCTGTCGCCTCCCTCATCCGATGCGATCAGCGCGTGCAGCGCCTGGAAACCCGGCACCGGGTCGCGGTAGGGGTTGTCGGTATGCAGCCCAAGCCCGAGGTCGGAGTAGGCGAGATTCTCCGGCTGCGGCACCGAGCGCACGTCGAAGGTCAGGCCGTAGTTGGTCTCGAGCACGTGACCCACGAGCCGCATGACTTCCAGGATCGCGCCCTCCCTGGGCGGCACGCCCTCGAGGAAGGCGAGCCCGTCCTGCAGCAGGCGTGTCAGCCAGGCGAGACGCTGCGACGGATCCGCCGCCAGCACCGCGGGCTGTCCCCATGCGAAATCGCGCCGGGCGGTAAGGCCTGCGCCCATGAGCCACTCGCGTACCTGCAATTGCGGTGGCGGCGCGCCGCGCCCGGCCGCATGCGCCGCGAGCCATCGCGACGAAAAGGTCGCGGGCGCGGGCTCATCCTCCCAGTCGATGCGCACGCCGCCGTTGTCGTGCGCCGCGCTGCGGATACGCGGCTGCAGCGGCAGGTCGACGATGTCCACCAGGCGCTGGCCGCTGTGAGCATCGCGGTCCTGCGCCAGGTTGTCGCGCAACCACAGGCTCGGATACTCACTGCGCCCGCCATCGCTCCATTCGACGGTCAGCCGCTCCGGCACGCTGCTGACATTGCGTACACTGGGATCAGACATGCCTGTTTCTCGCTGCCCTGAAGTTGAGGACGCACAGCGCGCCGGCACAGATCGCCGCTACGGCGCAGAAGACCGCCAGGGCAAGGAACAGCGCTCCCCAGCCCCAGTCCGCGGCGACCCCCGCCGCCGCCCGGCCGGCGAGTATTCCGCCCAGGTAGCCGATGCCGTCGATGATACCCGAGGATGCGGCGCTCGCCTGTTTACCGCCGAAATCCAGTGCGAAGGCGCCGCCGAGGTAGGAATACGGCCCGAGCAGGAAAAATGCCACGGCCGCTATCGACACCACTGCGAACAGCGCATGGGACGCACCCGCCTGCACACCCGACATCACCAGCAGGGCTGCGGTCGCGACCGCAAGGCCGGTAACCATGATCAGTGCCCGGCCATGCAGTCCCAGGCGATCGCTCAACCAGCCCACCGACAGGACCGAGACCGCACCGGCCGCGGGGAAGATCGCACTCAGGCTGGCCGCCCGGCCCATGTCGAAACCCGACTGGTCGTGCAGATACTGCGGCAGCCAGCTGTTGAAGGTCTCGCGGATGACGGTGCAGGTGAAGGACAGCACGCACACCAGCAGGAACGCGCCACTGCGCAGCAGCGGCCGCAGCAGTTCGCGGACGCCGGCGGGCGGGGTCTGCGTGGCAGCGAACAGGTTCAGCGGGTTGGCCGTCGCGGGCGCGTGGCCCTCGTCGGTGCGCGATTCGCGCAGCCACAGGAGACTGGCAATGAACGTCGCGGTCACCACCAGGCCCGCGAACACGAACAGGGCGCGCCAGCCATAGCCGTGCCCGATCAGCATCCCCATCTGCTGGCGCGCGAGCGCATCGCCCACGAGATAACTGATGCTGAGTATGCCGATGACCGCGCCGTGGGAGGTGTAATCAAACCACCTGGAGGACACCTTGATCAGGCCGGCCCAGCCGCCCGCCTGGGTCAGGCGGTTGCCGATCCAGGCCAGTGTGAAGATCGGCAGCGCCCCCGACAGGGCGAAGAGGAAGGTGAAGACCGCGGCGCCACCCAGGCCGAGCAGGAAGTTGCGGCGGCCGCCCCAGAAGTCCGCCAGGCCCGTGAGCACGAACTTGCCGAGCGCGTAGGCGGCGACACCGAAGGAGCTGATCGCGCCCAGCGCCTCCAGCGCCGCGCCATGCGTCAGTCCGCGCCGGCCGAGTTCATCGGCGAGCAGCGGTGTCGCCACGGACAGGTCGGCGCGGCAGTAGTAGCAGGCCGCGTAGCCGGCGAACAGCACTGCAAGGGTGCGCAACTGGCCCAGGCGCAGGGAGCGCCCCGGCGCCCCCGGCAGCTTCAGTCCGGTAGTCATGAATGCCCCGCGGCCGTGACCCTAACGGTTCAGCCGGTGGTACTTCGCCAGTACCGCGCGCAGCTCATCGTGCGGCAGCGCCCGTACATGGTGGCCGTCCACGCCCGTCATGTCGCGGGCCGCCACCAGGGCGTTGACGATGGCTTCCTCGGTGGCCTGCACCGTGGCGCCGAAGAGCGGATCGAGCGAATCGTTGGGCAGCATCCTGACGTCCTGCACGCCGTTGGTGTTGCTCGCCGCGGGGTTGGCGGTGGAGAAGGCAATGAAGATATCGCCCGAGCCGTTGTCGGCCACGCTACCGACACGCCCGAGACCCAGGGATACGCGCCGCGCGATGCGCTTCAACTGGTGCGGCAGCAGGGGCGCATCGGTCGCCACCACCGCGATGATCGATCCCACCTCGCTGCCCCTGTCCGAGGGTACGAAGCCATAGGGATCCTCGCTCACGATTTCCCGTCCGACCGGGATGCCCGCGATGCGCAGGTTGTTGCGCGTGCCGGTATTGCATTGCACCAGTACGCCGACCGTGTAACCGCCGTCCTTTGCCGCCAGCAAGCGCGAGGCGGTGCCGATGCCGCCCTTGTAGCCGAAGCAGATCATGCCGGTGCCACCACCCACCGAACCTTCCTCCACTGCACCGCCGTGGGCGCTGTCGAGGGCGTGCAGCGCGTGTTCGGGCTTCACGTGAAAGCCGTTGATGTCGTTCAGCCACCCGTCCCAGGTCTCGGCAACCACCGGCAGCGACCACCAGGCGCCGGTGGCGTCGGCGGGTCCGTGCGCCACGCGCCAGGCGATGACGGCGTCGTGCACCACCCCGACACTATGGGTGTTGGTGATCATCACCGGGCTCTCGAGGAAGCCCGACTCCTCCACCCAGGTGGTGCCGGTCATCTCGCCGTTGCCGTTCAGCGTCGACCAGCCTGCGAATGAGAATTTTCGCAGGGTGTCGGCGCCACGCGGCAGCACCGCGGTGACGCCGGTGCGCACCGGCCCCTTGCCGATCACGAGTTTGCCCTCGCCCGAGATCAGGGTGGTGTGCCCGACCAGGACGCCGGCAACATCAGTGATGGCGTTATGAGTGCCCGGCGTGCCGTCGAAGGGCACACCCAGGTCGCGGGAGCGCTGAGCCGCCGCCGGCAGGCACGCCATCGCCGACAGTGCGGCAGCGCAGGCCACGATCCGGTATCTGATGCGTCCCGGCAAGTTATGCTCCCGGTTGCAGTGCGGCGGCCCGCGCCGGCCTGATGGCGTACCACCAGTACACCGGGAGGCCGGCGGCACTCAGGGCCACCGCCCACAGCAGCGGTTTCGCGCCCATGCCGATGAACGCCCACAGGCAGTAGAGCGCCGCCAGCGCCGCGGCCAACACCCACCTGCGTGCGCTGCGCCCGGCACGGCCGGCGGCACCGATCTGCCCGCGCCACCACAGCGCCAGCACGGCGATCGCGCAGCCCAGGTACAGCGGCAGGTTGGCGGCGGTCACCACCAGGCTGAGCAGCGTGAACACCCCCGAGGTCGAATCGTTGCAGTTGAGGATCAGCATCACACTCGCGAGCACTCCCGTGACCACGAAGGCCGCCACAGGCGCCCCGCGTGGGTTGACCCGGCCGAGCCAGGGCGGGAAGCCGCCGTGGCGTGCGAAGCTCACGGTGAGCTCTCCCACGATCAGCGTCCAGCCGTTGAGCGCCCCGAGCCCGCTGACGAGCACGAAGGCCGCCAGCACCTTGCCGGAGGCGCCGCCGGCAAAGCGCGCGAACAGGTCGGCGAAGGGTGCGTTGGAAGCCGCCAGTTCCGCCTGCGGAATCAGCAGCATCGGCACCGTGCAGACGCAGATATAGACGAGCGCCACCAGCAGCGTGCCGATGAACGTGGCGCGCGGCACGGTGCGCCCCGGATCGCGCACCCGGCCCGCCGGTATGGACGCGCACTCCACGCCCAGCATGGCATACAGCGCCAGCGTGGAGGCGCTGAGGATTCCACCAAACGAGATGGGTGTGTGGGGCACCTGCAGGTTGTGCGCCGCGTGCGGGGCCAGAAACAGCGCCCATACGCCGAGTGCCACGATGGCGACCTGCGGCAGCAGCTTCAGCACGGTGGTCAACACCTGCACGCCGCCCGCCGTGCGCAGCCCGCGCAGGTTGATCAGCACGCACAGCCACAGCAGCGCCAGCGCGACAGTGGCCGACAGCAGGCGGTTGCTGCCCAGCGCCGGCCAGAACGCCGACAGGTAGCCGCTGAGGCCGATCGCAATCACCGCGTTGGTGATCCAGGTGGAGACCCAGTAACACCACAGCATCACGAAGGCGGCGCCCTCGCCGAAGGCACGGCTGGCATAGGCGTACGGGCCGTCGTCGCCGGGGAAAGCGCGCGCGAAGCCGGCGAACACCCAGGCGATGAAGGTGCAGCCAGCCGCGGTGATGAGCCAGCCGGGCAGGGCGTTCAGACCGAACGGGGCCAGCGAGGCGGGCAACATGAATATGCCCATGCCGATGGTGTTGCCCACCAGCAGCGCGGTGCATAGAGTCAGCCCGATCTCGCGGCCGCGGCCGCTGCTGCTGTCCGCCGCTTGCGTCACGCCCAGTCCCACACCATTTCGCGCCCTATGCCTTCTGCGCCTCCGCCAGCGCGCCGCGCAACGCGCGTTCCAGCATTGGCAGGGCCTCATCGACATGCGCGCGCCCGATCATCAGCGGCGGGATGAAGCGCACGGTGCTGACACCACAGGACAGCAGCAGCAGCCCCTGGTGGTAGGCGTGGGTCAACAGCGCCTCCGCCAGCGCCCGCGCCGGGGTGCGGCTGGTGCGGTCGCTGACCAGTTCCATGCCGATCATCAGGCCCTTGCCGCGCAGGTCGCCGATGCACTCGAAGCGATGCTGCAGCTCACGCAGCCTGCCCATGAAATACTCGCCGACCGCGGCGGCATTGGCGGCGTATTCCTTTTCCACCAGGTCCAGGGTCGCAAGCGCCGCGGCGCAGGAGAGCGGATTGCCGCCGAAGGTGTTGCCGTGGGCGCCCTTGCGCCACTTCTCCATGTGCCGGCGCCGCGCCACCACGGCCCCGATGGGCAGGCCCGAGCCCAGGCCCTTGGCCAGGGTCATGATGTCGGGCTTCACACCCCAGTGTTCGGCGGCGAACATTTTCCCGGTGCGTCCGATACCGGACTGCACCTCATCGAAAATCAGCAGGATGCCGTGGCGGTCGCACAGGGCGCGCAGGCCGGCGAGGAAGCCGTCCGGGGGCACCAGGTAGCCGCCCTCGCCCTGGATCGGTTCCACGATGACCGCGGCGACTTCGCTCGCCGGCACATTGCACTGGAACAGCACGTTCTCCAGGTAATCGAGCGTGGCGCGGCCCGCATCGTCGCCGCGCAGCAGCGGCCGGAAGCTGTTGGGATAGGGGATGTGCGTCACGCCGGGCATCGCCGGGAAGAAGCCGGCCTGCTGCGTGTACTTGCTCGAAGTGATGGCGAGCGATCCCATGGTGCGGCCGTGGAATCCGCCCAGAAAGCCGACCAGGCGCCCACGCCCGCTGACATAGCGCGCCAGCTTCAGCGCCCCTTCGACCGATTCCGTGCCGCTCTGGCAGAAAAACACCTGCGCGTCCTCGCCGACCGGGTTCAACCCGGCGAGCCGTTCGGCCAGGCGCGTCATGCGCTCGTGCCAGTAGTCCGAGGAGATGTGCAGGAAGTCATCGGCCGCATCCTTGATGGCCTGCACCACCTTCGGGTGGCTGTGGCCGGTGCTGGCGACACCGATGCCGCTCATGAAATCCAGGAAGCGGTTGCCGTCCACGTCCCAGACTTCCGCGCCGCGGCCGCGGGCCATCACGAACGGATAGTCGCGCGGGTAACTCGGCGTGCTGACGGCGCGGTCGCGTTCCAGCAGGGCGCGAGCCTTGGGTCCCGGGAGCGAATTCACTGCGGGAGTGGGCTTGACTGCGTTCATGACAGACCTCGCGGGCTTGGACCTGAGTGTGGGACCGCAATGCGGACCGGGCGGGCATGGGCCTGGCGCGTGTGGGCATCCAGTGCGCGCAGGACCTCGAGTTCGTGCGGTTCCGGTCCCGCAAGCATCTCGACTTGCGCGGCAACCTGCAAGGGCCAGGCGGTGGCGGCGCGCGCCGCCGCGACGCTCACCCCCGGGTACAGGGCCGCAAGCTGCAGCTCCTCGGTTTCGGGGTGCGGACGCAGGATGCCGAAATCGGTGATCACCGCGCGCGGGCCGCCGCCCGGGCAGCCGGCGGCACGGCGGCTGCCGGCGCCCGTGAGATAGCCCACCGAGGTGCGGAAATCCAGCCGCGGCACGAAGCTGCGCGGCGATTGCTTCATGACGATCAGCACCTGGCGCGCATGGGCGGCAATTTCCGGCGCACCGCCGGCCCCTGGCAGGCGCACGCGCGGGCGCTCATAGTCGCCGATGACGGTGCTGTTGAGATTGCCGAAGCGATCAATCTGCGCGGCGCCCAGGAATCCCACGTCGATGCGCCCGCGCTGCAGGTAATGCGCGAACACCTCAGGCAGCGGCACCACGCAGGTGGCGGTCTGCGCCAGCTCGCCGTCGCCGATGGACAGCGGCAGCACCCGCGGGCGCGTGCCCACGGTGCCGGACTCATAGATCAACACCAGCCGCGGTGCGTGGGTCTGGCGCGCCAGGTTGCAGGCCGCGCTGGGCAGCCCGATGCCGACGAAACACACGGCGCCGTCTGCGAGCTGGCGCGCGGCGGTCACGGTCATGATCTCATCGCCGCTCCACGGCGCCGCGCTCATGCCGCAACCCCCAGGCTGCGCAGCAGGTCAGCATGATCGCGGCTACCCTGCACGTGCCGGCGCATCCAGCCGAGAAACGACTCGCGCTCGCGCGCGATGTCGTCCCAGGCCTGGCAGAAGGCGTTGTCGCGCGGGTAGTAGCCGTGGGCGTAGGAGGGATGCGCGCCGCCGGGCACCACGCTCGCACAGCTGACCACCCACGCCGGCAGCACCACGGCATTCATTCCGGCATCGAAGCGTTCGACCTGTTCTTCAACTGTCACCAGCAGGCAGCGCGCCGCCATGGCGGCTTCCTTCGCCGCCCCCACGATGCCGCGTATCAGGATGTTGCCCTCGGCGTCGATCTGCTGCGCGTGCAGGATGGTGACATCCGGGTTGAGCGCCGGTACCGCCTCGAGCGCGACTCCGCTGAAGGGGCAGGTGAGCTGGCGTGTTGCCGGGTGGGGCAGGAGGGCGAGATCCGTTGGGGCGTGCGCGCGCATGATGGCGCAGGGCATGGCGCTGGCGCCGGCCTGGTAGGCCACCGCCATCTGCGCGTGTGTGAATTCGTGCAGCGTGAGCGGCCCCGGCCAGTCGTGCTCGACGGCGTCGCGCACCCGGTGCAGCGACCCGACCCCGGGATTGCCCGCCCAGGAGAAGGTGAGCTGTGAGGCGCAGCCCATGCCGACCATCTGGTCGTAGAGGATGTCGGGCGTCATGCGGATCAGGTGCAGGCCGCGGCGCCGCTGGCGGATGATTTCGTGTCCGGCGGCAAAAGGGATCAGGTGCGTGAAGCCCTCGAGCGCCACGCTCTGTCCGTCGCGCACGTGGGTGGCGATCGCCTCGGCCAGTGGCAACAGCTGCACCGTTACTGCTCCACCACCGTCTGCGACTGCTCGCGCAGGTACTGCGGCAGGTAATAGAAGGAGGCGATACCCTTGCCGGTGTTGCCCGAGCCCTTCCAGCCGCCGAAGGGTTGATAGCCGGGCCAGGCGCCCGTGGTGGCGCCCTGCGGGCGGTTGGCATAGGTGACGCCGGCCTCGATGTGTTCCAGGAACCAGTCGACCTCGCCGCCTGCGCCGTAGAAACCGGCGGTGAGGCCCAGCGGGGAAGCGTTGGCCAGGCGCATCGCTTCCTCGTTGGAGGCGACGCTGTGCATCATCAGGATCGGCAGGAACATTTCCTGCTGCCACAGGGGGTGCGCGGGCGGGGCGCTGGCGAGCGTCGGGCGCACATACAGTCCGTGGGCCAGCGCGCCCTCGCGTAGCTGCTCTCCCCCGGCAATCACTGCGGCACCCTGCTGGCGCAGCTGTTGTACATAGCGTGGGTAGGCAGCGTAGGCATGGGTGGTCGCCACCGGCCCGAGCCAGTTGCCGCGTTCGCACGGATCGCCGATCGGCAGCGCCTCGATCTCGCGCAGCAGCCGTTCAGTCAGTTGCGGCGCGACCTTCTGGTGCACGTACAGGCGCGACAGGGCGGAGCACTTCTGGCCGCCCATCCCGTAGGCGGAGCGCACGATGCCCGCCGCGGCCCGCGCCAGGTCGGCGCCCGCGGTGACGATACAGGCGTTCTTGCCCCCCATCTCGGCGATGCAGGGTCGCGGCACCAGCCCACCCTGCAGGCTGCGGGCAATCTGCTGCCCGACTTCGTAGGAGCCGGTGAAGGTGACGCCCGCCGTCAGCGGGTGGTTGACCAGCGCCGCGCCGGTGCTGGCGTCGGCGGCGCCCAGGTAGCTGAAGACACCCGCGGGCACACCGGCATCGCGGATGCAGTCCGCCAGCAGCCGCCCCGCCCAGGGCGTGGCCGCCGATCCCTTCAGCACCACGGTGTTGCCGGTCACCAGCGCCGCCGCCGTGGGGCCCGCCGCCAGCGCCAGCGGAAAGTTGAACGGTGCGATCACGACCCAGGCGCCGTGCGGCTTCATGACACTGCGATTGTGCGAGCGCCAGTCGGGCAGCGGGTCGTCCGGCAGCGCGTGTCGGAAACCCTGGTGCTGCTCGAAGTCAGCGCAGTAATTCTGGAAGAACACCGCGGCTTCCTGCGCCTCGCCCAGCGCCTCCATGCGGTTCTTGCCGACCTCCAGTGTCAGGCAGGCCGCGATGTCGTACACCCGTTCCTCGATCAGTGCCGCCACGCGCCGCAACAGCTGCAGGCGCCGCGGCGCATCGGCGCGCCACGCCGGCCAGGCGCCGTGCGCAGCCTTGAGCGCGCGGTCCGCCTCCGCCACGCCACCCACCGCGAATTCACCGAGCGACACCCGCTGATCCGCGGGGTTCAGCCGCGGCAGCGTGTTGGCCGTCATCCGGTCTTCACCATCGAGGTACAGGCCGTGCCGTGCGCCCAGCCCGGCGCGCACGCGCGCCATCGCCGCATCGAAGCGCGCGTGCAGCTCCGGCGGGGGATTGAACATGGTCGAATAGGTGAGCCGGAAGCTCATGAGCGTGCGCCTCCCGCGCCGGGTCTGTCGGAGTCCGCTGTGGTCGTGAGAGTTGCTGACAGGCGCGCCAGCAGGCCGTCGAGCAGGGCCAGGGCATCGCCGAGTTCCCGCTCTGCGATCACCAGCGGTGGCGCCAGCAGCAGCAGGTTGCCACGCGCCGCGAAGGACACGCCCGCCGCCAGCGCTTCCTGCAGCAGCTGTTGCAGCGCCGGGTGCATCGCCGGCCAGGGCGAGAGGGGCTCGCGGCTGGCGCGGTCGCGCACCAGTTCGATCACCGCGAACAAGCCGTGTCCGCCACGCACCTCGCCGATCACCGGGTGTCGCGCGGCCAGGCCCAACAGGCTCTGGAACATCTCCTGCCCGAGTTTGCGCGAGCGTGCGATCAGGCCCTCGTCCTCGTAGGCCTGCAGCGCCGCGAGACCGGCGGCGCAGCACAGCGGGTGGCCGCAGTAGGTCAGGCCGGTGAGCAGCATCTGCGGCTCGAGAGCGCGCGCCACCTGCGCCGACAGCACCACCGCGCCCAGCGGTGCGTGTGCGCCGGTCAGGCCCTTGGCGAGGGTCATCAGGTCGGGTTGCGCGCTGCGGCCGTAGCGTTGCCACGCGAACCATTCACCGCAGCGGCCGAAGCCGCTCATGACTTCGTCGGCGACCAGGAATACGCCGTGGACGCGGGTCGCCTCGCGCAGCGCCGGCCAGTAACTGTCCGGCGCGACGATGCCGTTGGTGCCGGCGTCCGGTTCCATCATCACCGCGGCCACCTGCGCGGCGCCGTGTGCGCGGATCACCGCTTCCACCTGCGCCGCGGCCGCAGTGCCGCAGTCCTGCGCGCTGGCGCTGCCGAAGGGGCAGCGGTAGGCATAGGGCGGCGGGACCTGCAGGACGCGAAATGCCTCGCGGTCGGCGAACGCGGCGGTGCGCGCATCGCCGGACAGCGCCGCGGCGGCATAGCTGGCGCCATGATAGGAGCGGTCGCGGGTGATCACCCAGCCGTGGGCCTTGCCCGCGGCCTGGCGCGCGAACTTGACGGCGTGTTCGTTGGCATCGGCGCCCCCGAGCGTGAAGAACACCCGGCCACTCTCGAAAGCGGATTTCTCGAGCAGCATCGCCGCAAGCTGCGCCCGCGCCCTGGCGCCCCAGGCACTGGTGACGAAGCACAACTCCTGGGCCTGGCGGCGGATGGCGGCCACCACCTTCGGATGCTGGTGGCCGAGGTTGCTGCACTCGGCCAGGCTGCTCATGTCGAGGATGGTGCGGCCGTCGGCGCTGAACAGGCGCGCGCCCTCGCCGCCCACGATGGTGGGGGCGTTCCAGCGATCCTGCACGCACCAGCTGTGCAGGACACTGTCGCGTTCGGCATGGTCCATGCCGTTGCCCGTGTTGCTGCTGGTGTTGCCGCTCATGCGTGCTATTATCGAACAAATATTCGCGAAGCGAATATCACATTAGTCCCGGAGCGCGCCTGCCGTCAACGCGGCGCCCTGGGGTGAGGGGCGTCCGCGGGTGAGAGGCGCTGCGGCCGTGGGTGAGCGGCCGTGCGGCGGGTGGAGGTTCAGCGGTGAACGCGGCGACAGCACGCGATTTCGAGGACGGGCCTGACTACGTGCAGTCCCTGCAGCGCGGCCTGGCCGTAATCCGCACCTTCGATGCCGCGCACCCGGCCATGACGCTGTCGCAGGTGGCCGCGCGCGCCAGCCTGTCACGCGCGGCCGCCCGGCGCCTGCTGATGACACTGGAGCATCTGGGCTACGTGCAGCGTTCCGGGCGGCAGTTTGCCCTCACCCCGCGGGTGCTGGAGCTGGGCTTCGCCTACCTGTCCTCACTGAGCGTGGCGCTGCTGGCGCAGCCGTTCATGGAGGAGGTGTCGCGCCGTATCGACGAGTCCTGTTCGCTCGGTGTCCTGGATGCGGCCGACGTCGTGTACGTGCAGCGGGTCGCGGTACGCAAGATCATGGCGATCAATCTCGCCATCGGCGCGCGCCTGCCGGCTTTCTGCACCTCCATGGGCCGCATGCTGCTCGCCGGGCTGGAGGAAGCGGCCCTGGAGCGCTGGCTGCGTGCCGTGAAACCCCAGCCGGCAACGCGCTTTACCGTGACCGAGCGCGACGCGCTGCGTTCGGTCATCGAACGCGTGCGCGCGCAGGGCTACTGTTACGTGGAGCAGGAACTGCAGGAGGGCCTGTGTTCGCTGGCGGTGCCGGTGCGCGACGGCGCCGGCCGCACCGTGGCGGCGCTCAATGCCGGCATGCCCTTCCGCGTCGGCGCCCGTGCGCACGCCCTGGCGCAGGTGCTGCCCGCGCTGCGCGCCGGCGCCGCTGGCATCGAGCGCAGCATCGCCGGGCGGACCACGCCGTTCCCCAACTACAGCAAGCCGTGAGCAGATCATGAAAATACTCCAGCAAGCGATCGTCGTGCTCGCCGCCGTGCTGCCGGGGTTGTGTGACGCCGCATCCCTGGACCTGCCGCACGCCTACTACTACCGCGAGATGTACCTGCCGCAGCCAACCAGCGGCCCCTCGGGCGCCTGCTGGTCCGCCGACTCGCACGAGCTGATCTATTCCATGGCCGGTTCGCTGTGGCGGCAGCGGATCGACTCGGAAGTCGCCACCGAGCTCACCGACGGGCCCGGCTATGACTACCAGCCGGACTGCTCTCCCGACGGGCGCTGGGTGGTGTTTGTCTCGGGCAGCGGCGCGGGGGAGGAGAGCGAGCTCAAGCTGCTGGACCTCAACGGCGGCACCGTCACGGCGCTGACGCACAATGGCGCCGTCAACGTCGAACCACGCTTCTCGCCCGACGGGCGGCGGCTGGTGTACGTCTCGAGTGCCGGGACGCGGCATCTGCACCTGTTCGTCGGGGAATTTCGCGACGGCGCGCTGCACGATATAACCGCGCTCACGACCGATCATCGCAGCCCGCTGCCGCGTTACTACTACAGCGCCTGGGATCATGAGATCAATCCCACCTGGACGCGTGACGGCAGGTCGATTGTCTTCGTCTCCAACCGCGGCCGCATCCACGGCACCGGCGGGCTGTGGCAGATGGCCGCGGTGCCGGGCGCGCCCGCGAGCGAACTGCACTACGAGGAGACCAACTGGCAGGCACGGCCGGAGTTCTCACCCGACGGGCGGCGGCTGGTGTACAGCTCCTACCTGGGGCGCAGCTGGCTGCAACTGTGGCTGCTGCCCGCCGGCGGTGGAGCGCCATTCGCGCTGACCTACGGTGAGTGGGACGAGACCTCGCCGCGCTGGTCCCCCGACGGCCAACACATCGCCTTCATCTCCAATCGCGAGGGCAACACCCAGTTGCGGGTGCTGGATTTTCCCGGCGGCGCTTCCCAGCCGCTGCGGGCGCAGGAGCGACGCTGGCTGCGGCCCCACGGCACGCTGCAGCTGCGGGTGAACGACGGCAACGGCGCGCTCACGCCCGCGCGGGTGTCGGTCACAGGCGCCGACGGGCGCAGCTACGCCCCCGCACAGGGCTGGATGAAGCATGCCGAGTTCGACGGCGGGCGCTACCCCCTGGATGCCCGCTATTTCCACACAATCGGAGAGGAGCTCATCGACGTGCCAGCGGGTACGGTGCAGGTGCAGGTCATGAAGGGCCTGTCGCGTACGCCGCTTACCCGTGAGCTGCGCATCGGCGCCGGCGGGCACGAGGAGCTGACAGTCTCGCTGCCACGCCTGCCGTGGCCCGATGTCGCCGGCCGGCACTGGGCGAGCGGCGATGCGCACGTGCACATGAACTACGGCGGCCGCTACCGCAACACGCCGGCGCACCTGGTGCTGCAGGCGCAGGCCGAGGACCTGGACGTCATAGAGAACCTGATCGTCAACAAGGAGCAGCGCATCCCCGACATCGCTTACAGCGGTGTCGGCCAGGATCCGGCGTCGCTCCCGGGCACGCTCATCGTGCACGGACAGGAGTTCCACACCAGCTACTGGGGACACCTGGCGCTGCCGGGGCTCGGGGGCGGCACGCTGCTGCCCGGCTACGCCGGTTATCCCAACACCGCTGCCGCCAGCCTGGCGCCGAGCAATGCGGACGTCGCCGACCTGGCGCACGCGCGCGGCGCACTCGTTGGCTACGCGCATCCCATCGAGGAACCGCCCGAGCCCTTCACCCACCCGGCGCACACCGATGCCGACGAGCTGCCCGTGGATGTGGCGCTGGGCAAGGTCGACTACCTGGAGGTCGTAGGTTTCTCCGATCACCAGTCCACCGCGGGCGTGTGGTACCGGCTGCTCAACCTGGGGTTCCGGCTGCCCGCCGGTGCGGGCACCGATGCGATGGCCGACTACTCGACACTGCACGGGCCGGTCGGGCTCGACCGGGTGTATGTGTCGGTGCCTGACGGGCCGCTGGTGCACCGTGCGTGGCTGGATGCCCTGCGCCAGGGACGCAGCTTCGCAACCAACGGGCCGCTGCTGGATTTCACGCTGGATGGGCAGCCGGTCGGCGGGCAGCTCGATTACGCGCAGGCCCGGCAGGTTCCCTTCACCGCGCGCCTGCGCTCCATCGTGCCGGTGGATCATGCGCAGGTGGTATGCAACGGCCAGGTGGTGCGCGAGCTGCCGCTCGCACACGCGCGCAGCGAGTTGACGGTGAGCGGCACGCTGCCGGTGAAGAGCAGCGGCTGGTGCCTGCTGCGCGCCTTCAGCGCCACGGCCCGCTACCCGGTGCTGGACAACTACGTGTACGCCACCACCAGTCCCATCTATGTAACGGTGGGCGGTGCGCCGGCGCGCTCGCCGCAGGATGCGCTTTACTTCATCGCCTGGATCGATCGCCTGATCGGCGGCACGCGCGCCTACCCGGACTGGAACACGCCCGCCGAACAGCAGCACGTACTCGGGCAGCTTGCCGCCGCGCGCGCGGTGTACGAGCGGATGCGGTAGAAACGGTCAGCTGCAGTGCGGCTACGGCGTGCCCGGCCCGAGATAACGGTTCATCCACTCGAGGTAACGCTGGTAGCGATCGACCAGGAAGCTCGGGCGGTCGGGAATATGGGTCTGGCCCGGATACACCACCAGTTGCGTCGGCACCTCCAGCGCCCGCAGTGACTGGTACATCTGCTCCGAGCCCACGATCGGCACGTTGAAGTCGCGCTCGCCGCCCAGGAACAGCGTCGGCGTGCGGATGCGGCTGGCCTTCAGCATCGGGTAGGAGACCTGCGACCACAGCGCCGGCTTCTGCCACGGCGGTCCCAGTTCCGCCTGGTACTGCGCCACGTACTGGTCCACGCCCCACATTGCCAGCTGGTTGCCGGAGCCGGCGCCGCTGATGCCAGCCCTGAAGCGGGTGTCACTCGCGATCGTGTAGTCGGTCAACAGTCCACCGTAGCTCCAGCCGCCGATGCCCAGGCGTGCCGGATCGGCCACACCGGCGGACACGGCGTATTGCACGCCGGCAAGCAGATCCTCCACCTCCAGGTGGCCCCAGTCCGCGGTGATGGCGCGCGCAAACGCCGCGCCACGCCCGGAGCTGCCGCGGTAGTTGATGGCCAGCGCCACGTAACCATGGCTGGCGAAAAACTGGCGGTCGAGCTGCGGCGAGTAACCCTCCAGCGGCAGCGAGTGATCGTCCTGGCCGTTGGGGCCGCCGTGGATCCACACGATGGTCGGGTAGCGCCGGCCCGCCACGAATCCCGGCGGCTTGATCATCTGGCCGTGGATCTGCGTCCCGTCGCTGCTGAGGAAACTGACGTCCTCGACGCTGCCCAGGGTCAGTTCCGCCATCAGCTCGCGGTTGTAGCTGCCGATGACGCGCAGGGCGCCGCCCTCGAGTGCGCAGATCTGTGGCGGCGTGTGATCGTCAGAGACGATGACGGCCACGTGACCGGCGGCGCTCGCCAGTTCGGTGACCACGCTCGCGGACCCGAGCCGCTCGATGCGGCCGCTGTCCAGCGCAACCCGAGCCGGGTACTGCCTGCCGTCGTCCTCGACCGCGAATTCGATGGCGCTGCCGTCGCTGCTGAAGTGCGGCGAGATCACGGCGCGATCCAGCGAAGCCGTGAGCGGCCGCACCTCGCCGGAGGAGATCGTGACCAGGGCGAGCTGATCCTGGATGTAGGCGTAATACTTCAGCTCGTTGCCCTTCAGGAAGGCAATCCGCCGGCCATCCGGGCTCCACAGCAAACGCTGATGATTGGGCGAGTCGGTTGTCAGCAGCAG
The DNA here is from genome assembly GCA_018241445.1 of Pseudomonadota bacterium. Taxonomy (GTDB): domain Bacteria; phylum Pseudomonadota; class Gammaproteobacteria; order Steroidobacterales; family Steroidobacteraceae; genus 13-2-20CM-66-19. The sequence continues at coordinate 254,913 of JAFEDT010000002.1, read as the reverse complement.
GTGCGAGGTGGCGCCTGCCCGTGCGCCGACCAGGCGGATCTCGTCCCTGCCTGCGCCCTGCGGGCTCTCCAGGTCATCGCTCACGAAAGCGATCTGGCTGCCGTCAGGCGAGAAGGCGGGCGCGGATTGCGCGCCAGTGGCGTCCTCTGCCAGCCTCTCGCAGCGGCCGTTGCCGACGTCCAGCAGGCACAGGCGCGGGCGCATTCCCGCCTCCAGGTAGCCGTGCTCGTCGCTCTTGAACTGGTAACCATCCATCACCCAGGGCCGCGGCCGGGCCACGGTCTCGAACCGCGTATCGCCGTGCGGGCGCACCACCAGCACCGCGTGCCGCCCGTCCGGGGACCACGCGTAGTCGGTGATTTCCCCCGGCACATGACTGACCTGGCGCGCGGCCGCGCCGTTGCGGCCCGCCACCCACAGCTGCGTCGGCGCGCCTTCGGCGCGCGCGGCGAGAAATCCCACTCGCCCGTCGGGCGTGAAACGGGGTTTGTGGGCGCTGGCGCCGTGGCTGATCTGCCGCAGCCTGCGTCCATCCCAGTCGGCGGCCCAGACGTCGCTGCGACTCTCATCGCTCGCCTTGTCGAAGCGGTTGACCAGCCACGCCACGCGGGTGCCGTCGCGGGCGATCGCGAGGTCCGATACGTCCTCAAAGCGGTAGAAGTCCGCGGGTGCCAGCGGCCGGCCAACGGCGGCGCCGAGCGGCGCCAGCAGCAGGGCGGCGAGGACGGGCAGGAATCGGTAGCGGCGTATCGGGCGCATGATGACCTTTCAAGGTGATCGCAGCCGGAACCGCGATTCATCCGGACAGTATGGCGATTTTCCGCCGCCGATGCGCTAGGGTGCCCGATCATGGATTTCAGCCAGCGCCTGCAGCAGGCGCACGCCGCGCTGCGCGCCGGCAACGCCGCCACCGCCGAACGCGCCCTGCGCACGCTCGCGCTCGAACAACCCCGGCAGCGCGAGTGCCAGTGGCTGCTGGGCGCCGCCCTGCTGGACCTGGGCCGCGGCGCCGAAAGTATCGCGGTGCTGGACTCCCTGCTGGCGCGCGAGCCCGGATTTGCGCCGGCCCGCATCGATCTTGCGCGCGCGCGCCGCCAGGCGGGTCAGCCGCATGAGGCGCGCGCCATCGTGCGCGAGGTGTTGCAGAAGTCTCCCCACGAGCACCTCGCGTGGCTCGCCTACGGCGACATCCTCGTCGACCTGGGCCAGTACGACGATGCACGCGAGGCCTTCGAGCGCGCGCGGCTGACTGACCCGCAGCGCCCGGCCATCGAGCAGGCGGGTGTGGCGCTGGCTGCGCGGGACTGGAAGCGCGCCGAGCAGTTGTTCCGCGCGATCCTGCGGGGCGATCCGTCGCACACCGCGGCGCTGTGCGGACTCGCGGCCGCATCGCTCGAAGTCGACCGGCCTCACGACGCCCAGCGCCTGTTGCGGCATGCGCAGCGCCGCAGCGCCTGGTTGCCGCTGATTCATCGCGGACTCGCGCCCGCGCTGCTGCAGCTCGGGCGGCTCGAGGAAGCCGGCGCCAGCGCGCGCTTTCTGCAGCGCATCGAGCCGCAGTCGGCGCAGACCTGGGTGACCAGCGCCGGGGTCGCGATACGCTCGCTGCGGCAGGAGGAGGCGCTCAGCGCCTACGAGCGCGCGGTGCAGCTGCGGCCCGCAGACAGCGGGCTGCGCATGTCGATCGGCCACGTGCAAAAGACACTGGGAGATCGTGCAGCGAGCGAGGCCTCGTACAAGGCGGCACTCGCCATGGATCCGCGCCTGGGCGAGGCGTGGTGGAGTCTCGCTGACCTCAAGAACTACAGCTTCGCCGACCCGGAGCTGGCGGAAATGCAGCGCCTGCTGGCTGCCGGCGCCGGCAGCGGTGCCGCACCGCTGCATTTCGCCCTCGGCAAGGCGCGTGAGCAGCGCGGCGACTACCGGGGCGCCTTCGGGCACTACGCCCGCGGCAACGCCCTGCGCCATGCTGCCGAACCCTTCGACATCGCGGCCTTCGAAGTCCGTTGCGGGCGGATCCGTGGCTTCTTCGACCACGCCTTCTTCGCCGCGCACGCCGGCTGCGGCGCGCCTGGCGCAGCGCCGATCTTCATTGTCGGCCTGCCGCGCTCCGGCTCCACACTGCTGGAGCAGATCCTGGCCAGTCACTCGCGCGTTGCCGGCACCATGGAGCTGCCGAACATCCTGAACATCGTGGCGCAGCTCGATGACATGGTGCCCGCGCGCGACGGCTACCCGCAGGCGCTGGCGCACGCCGCCGCCGCGGAATTCGCGGCGCTGGGACGGCGCTACCTGCAGGAAACCGCACCCTTGACCGGGGGCCGCGAGCGCTTCACCGACAAGCTGCCGAACAACTTCAGCCACGTCGGCCTGATCCACGCCATCCTGCCGCAGGCGACGATCATCGACGCACGCCGGCATCCCATGGATGCCTGCTTCAGCACCTTCAGGCAGCACTTCGCCGAGGGGCAGACCTTCAGCCGCGACCTGGAAACCCTCGGCCGCTACTACCGCTGCTATCTCGCGCTGATGGATCACTGGGACGCGGTGCTGCCGGGGAAGGTGTTGCACGTGCAGTACGAGGATGTGGTGCGCGCGCCCGAGGCGCAGATAAGGCGGCTCCTGGCCCACTGCGGCCTCGCGTTCGAGCCGGCGTGCCTGGAGTTTCACGCCACGCGCCGCGCGGTGCGCACCGCGAGCGCCGAGCAGGTGCGCCAGCCGCTGTATTCGTCGTCGGTCGGCTACTGGCGGAATTTCGAGTACGAACTCGAACCGTTGCGCCGCGCACTGGGCGATGACCTGCGGCGCTTCGACGGCATTGCCGCTGCTGACCAGGGCGGCGGTTGACGCGCCGCGGCCGCGCGGCGGATGATCGGGCAGCATTCGTGCACAAAGTGTGCGAATAACGAACTCAGCGCGGGGAAGGCGTTATGCGGGCACATCGAAAGTCACGCGGCGGATGCAGGGATGCGCGGGGACCGTCACGGCAACGCTGGCGCGCACCGTCGCCAATTGCGGCTGCAGTCGCCACGGCGCTGGGGGCGGCGCTGCCGCTGCCGGCGGCCTTTGCCGCCAACGCGGACGTCGCCGCGACGTCGCTGCAGGAGGTGGTGGTGACCGCGCGCAAGCGCACGGAGAACCTGCAGGACGTACCCATCAGTGTCGATGTGTTCACCTCGCGCGACATGAAGAACCTGGCTATCACAGGCTTCGATGACTACGCGCAGAAAGTGCCGTCGATTTCCTTCATCAGCACCGGGCCGGGTACCCAGGTGTTTGTGATGCGCGGCGCCTCCGACGGCAGCAACCCGAACTACGGCAATACGTCGATGACGGGGTTCTTTGTCGACGACATGTCGATGAGCGACTCGGCATCGCAGCCGGACCTGCACCTGTACGACATCGAGCGCATCGAGGTCCTGAACGGTCCGCAGGGCACCACTTACGGCGCCGGTTCCATGGCGGGCGCCATCCGCTACATCACCAACAAGCCGGACCTGCATTCCTTCAGCGCCGGCGTCGACTTCAACGCCGGGCAGATCCAGAGTGCGCAGCAGAACTGGACCTACGAAGGCTTCATCAATATTCCGCTGATCGACGGGGTGCTGGGCCTGCGCGCTTCCGCCTTCAGCGACTCACATGGCGGTTTCATCAACAACGCCCTCACCACCCGCACCTGGGTCAACGGCGCGGTGTCGGACAACTCGCCCTGGGCGCGCCGCGACTATAACCGCGAGAACGTCGTGGGCGGGCGGATCGCGCTTAAGGCGGCCCTGGGCGAGAAGTGGGACGCGGTCCTGACCTTCGGTTACCAGCGCCAGCATACCCTGGGCGCATGGGACGAGGACCCGGCCCTGCCGGCGCGCACGGTGACGCGCTTCGGCCCGGAGTCTGAGAGCTTCGAGACGCGCATGCTGGACCTCCATGTCGACGGCGATGTAGGCATCGGCGACCTGGTGTTCGCCAGCACCTACTGGGCGCAGCCGCGCCGCCAGTGGAACGAGTACTCGCAATACATGGAGAACTACGCCGGCGGCAGCCGCGAGGGCTTCGCCTGCCTGAACGATCCGACTTACGGTACCGGTCCGTTCAGCGGCTGCCTGCCGCCGCTGCAGTTCTACCTCTACACAACACACACCGAGCGCTGGTCCGATGAATTGCGCCTGAGCTCCAAGCCTGGCGGCCGCTTCCACTGGCTCGCCGGCCTGTACTGGGAGAAGACCCGCGACAACGGTCTGGGTAACACCTACTACATGCCGGGCCTGCAGTACAACGGCGCCGCATTTCAGTCGTACCTCAACTACTACGGCCTGACGCAGGCGACGCTGCCGGCCGGGGAGTGGTATTCCTACATTGAACGCACTGACTACCTGCAGACCACCGAGTTCGCCAATATCAGCTTCGACCTGACCGACCGGCTGAACGTGGAAGGCGGCATCGTGCACTTCCACTCCAGGTCGAAGTACTACACGCCCTACGTGCAGTTCGCCTACTACACCTCCAGTCCCAGCATCGTCACCAGCGGTTCCAGCAAGGTCAACGGCAAGCTGGGCGTCAACTACAAGATCACCGACCGCATCATGGCCTACGCCAACTGGGGACAGGGCTTCCGCGACGGCGGCAGCAACGCCGGCTCGCCGCAATCCTGCTACGACCGTGGCGTGCCGCTGACCTACACGCCCGACACCCTCAACAACTACGAGCTGGGACTGAAGACCCGCTGGCTCAACGGCCGGCTGGTGTGGAACAGCGCGCTGTACGACATGGAGTGGAAGAAGCTGCAGACCCTGATCTACAACCCCGCGGTCTGCCCGTCGAGCTCCTACAACATCAATGTCGGCAACGCGCGCGCCTACGGCGCAGAAACCAACATCGACTTCCAGGTGGACCCGAACTGGACGCTGCAGGCCTCGCTCTCCTACACCGACTCGCGCATCATTTCCGGCATCAACAGCGACTACCAGGGGTACGTCGGGGAACGATTGCCGTTTGCGCCGTACTTCAGCTGGAGCTGGAACGCGCGCTACGAGCATCCCGTGGGTGATGCGCTGCACGCCTATTTCCAGTTCGACATGGCCCACAAGGGCGACATGTGGAACGGGCTCAACCCGATCGACAAGAACAACGGCCTGCCGCGGATCCTGCAGCCGTCCTATACCATCGCCAACGTGCGCATCGGCCTCAATCCCGGCGGCGAGCGCTGGCTGGCGGAGCTGTACGTCACCAACCTGACCGACAAGAACGCCATCGTCTACAGCAACAGCGGCAACTTCGACCTGCGCGAGACCACCAACGAGCCGCGGACCTACGGCCTGCGTCTGAGCTACCGCTGGGGCAAGGGCGCCGAGTAGGACGATCGGCGCCGTGGCCGGGCCTGCGCTACCCGTCGGCGCGGGAGACTGGCGCCGCGGACCTCGGGCCATTGGAGCCGGCCAGGCAACCCGCTTCGGTCCAGTACCTGCTATCGTAAGTCGCAGGCCACCGGCACGCAGTTGCGCTGGGGCTGGCAGAATCAGGGAGTAGGAGATGGAGCCTTCCAGCTTGCGGACCTGCGTGGTCGGAGTGACGTTCCTTGTGCTTTCAGCCTGCGGTGGCGGGGGAGGTGGCGGGGGAGGAAGCACCGTTCAGCCGCAGGGCTGGGTGCAGGGCGTGTTCCAGCCGTCCTCGAAGTTCGCCAACCAGTGCCAGAATCCGCGGACCGGCACCGACCCGGGCACCGGCAAGCCGTACCTGGATGTCCAGGGAACAACCCTGGATGAGAACAACTTCCTGCGCTCCTGGACCAACGAGCTGTACCTCTGGTACAGCGAGGTGCAGGACAACGATCCCGCCAACTATTCCACCACCGCGAGTTACTTCGACACGCTCAAGACGATGGCGAAGACGTCCACTGGCGCAGACAAGGACCGCTTTCATTTCACCTATCCCACCTCGCAGTGGGAACAGCTGCAGCAGTCCGGGGTGGAGCTGGGGTACGGGGTGACCTGGGAGCTGGTAGCGGCCGCGCCGCCTCGCACCATCAAGGCCGCCTTTGTCTGGGCCGGTGGCCAGGCTCTCGCGGACTCCATGGCGCGTGGTGACGAGGTCCTGACCATCGACGGCGTCGATGCGGTCAACGCCAACGACCAGGCCAGCGTCGACAAACTCAACGCCGGCCTGTTCCCGCAAAACGCAGGGGAAAAGCATGTATTCGGCATGCGCACCCTGTCCGGGGTGAACTACTCCGTCACGCTCACATCCGCGAGCGTCACCGAGAATCCGGTTCCGCTGGTGAACTGGGTCAGCAACGGCAGCGGCGGCACGGTGGGCTACATGTTGTTCACGACCCACATTGCCACCGCGGAGACGGCACTGATCAACGCAGTCACGCAGTTGCAGAACCAGCACATCACCGACCTGGTGCTGGACATGCGCTACAACGGCGGGGGATATCTGTACATAGCCAGCGAGCTGGCCTACATGATCGCGGGCCCGGGGCCGACCACGGGCAAGACCTTCGACCTGCAGCAATGGAACAACAAGCATCCGAGCACCAACCCGGTGACCGGTTGCCCTATTACCCCGACACCATTCATTGACGCGTCGCAGGCCCTGTCTTCCTCCTCCTGTTCCACTTCCTCGTCCGGTGGTACGCCCTTGCCGTACCTCGCGCTACCGCGCGTGTACGTACTGACGGGCAGTGGCACCTGCTCGGCGAGCGAAGCGGTCATCAACGGGCTCAACGGCGTGGGTGTGCAGGTGACCCAGGTCGGCTCGACGACCTGTGGCAAGCCCTACGGGTTCTATCCGCAGGACGACTGCGGCACGACCTATTTCAGTATCGAGTTCCAGGGCGTCAACGCCCAGGGCTTCGGCAACTATCCCGACGGGTTTTCACCCAGCAACTCGCCGCAGCTTACCAGCGCGGTTCTCCCCGGCTGCGCAGTGGCGGATGACTACTCCATGCCCTTGGGGGACCCACATGAGCTGCGCTTCGCCGTGGCACTGGGACTGCAGGCCGGCGGCAGCTGCCCGCAACCTACGGGTGTCGTGGTCCCGCGCCTGAGCGCCCAGGACCACGCGGCGCTGCGTCCGCCGCCGTGGCGGATGAATCGCATCCTGCGCGGCGCCGGGCGGCTCTGAAGGACCCCGGCGGGAGGCGGTACGGACAATGACCGCCTGCGCATGCCGCAGTTCGATCCGCGCGTGGCTGCCGGCCGCCGCTGTCCTGCTGGGCGTGGCCTGCAGCACCATGGATCCGGCGGGCGATCTCCCCGCGGTGCGGGTCAACCCTACTGCGCAGGGCGCCGCGCAGCTCGCCGCCGCGGTGTCGCAGGCCCTGGGCGGCCGCCAGGTACGCCTCGCCGACGACGCGCTGACCCGCGACAGCGTCCTGCTCATCGAGCGGCAGCAGCCGCGCGATGCGGCGGGCGTGCCCTACGACAGCCGCTCCACCGAGGCGCCGCAGCGCTTCCACCTGGTCAAGCGCGGCTCGCGCTGCGTCCTGGTGCAGGAGCGAACGGGCCGTCGCTTCGAGTTGACTGATACCACCTGTGAGGTCGTGACGCGCTCGCCCTGACACCGCCGCCAGGACGGGCGGTGTTAGTATGCGGGCAGGGATTCTTCGGAGAATGAAGATGGTCAGCAATCCGTTTCTACTGCGCGCGGGATGTGGCGCGGCACTCGCGGCGCTCCTGTTGTCCACTGCACTGCAGGCCCGACCGGCCGGCGACGTGGATGAGACGCGCGTGCGGGCCGCGGATTCCGAACCGGCCGACTGGATGGTTGACGGCCGCGACGTCGGCGGCACCTACTACTCGCCGCTCACCGGTATCAATTCCGGCAACGTGGAACGGCTGGGATTTGCCTGGCAGTACGACCTGGGGCTGCCGCAGCGCGGCCAGGAGGCCACGCCGCTGGTCGTCGACGGGGTCATGTACACCTCGGGGACCTGGGGCTACGTGTACGCGGTCGAGGCCGCCACCGGGCGCGAGTTGTGGCGCTATGACCCGCAGCCGGATTACTTCCGGGGCCGCCATCCCTGCTGCGACCTGGTGAACCGTGGCGTCGCGGTGTGGAAGGGCCGGGTCTACGTGGCCGCGGTCGACGGGCAGTTGCATGCGATCGACGCCGCCACCGGCCACAAGGTCTGGGCGGTGGACACCATCGCCGACCACTCGCTGCCGTATTCCAGCACCGGCGCTCCGCAGATCGCAGGTGGCGTGGTTGTGATCGGCAACGGCGGCGCCGACATGGGGCACTACGCCGTGCGTGGCTATGTCTCGGCCTACGACCTCAACACCGGGGCGCTCAAGTGGCGCTTCTACACCGTGCCGCCGGCGCGCGGACAGAAATACGAGAATCCCGAGCTGGCGGCCGCCGACAAGACCTGGGATCCGCACCGCCCGCCGCAGTTCAACGGCGGCGGCACCGTCTGGGGCGGGTTTGCCTACGATCCGGACCTCAACCTGGTGTATTTCGGCACCGCCAATGCCGCGCCCTATGACCTGCGGCAGCTTGGGCCGGCGCACCTGGATTCGCTGTACGCGGCCAGCATCATCGCACTCGATGCCCGCACCGGACGCATGGCCTGGTACTACCAGACCACGCCGCGCGACAGCTGGGATTACGACGCGGTGCAGAAGCTGATCCTCACGCGGCTCACGCTGCACGGCCGGCCGCGTGAGGTCATCATGCAGGCCAACAAGAACGGCTTCTACTACGTGCTCGACCGCAAGAGCGGCAAGCTGCTGTCGGCCGACAAATTCACCTACGTCAACTGGGCCTCGCGCATCGACATGAAGACCGGGCGCCCGGTGGTGACCGCCGCGGCCAACTGGTATGCCTCGCCCAAGAACGTCTATCCCTCCTGGGCCGGTGCGCATACCTGGAACCCGACCTCCTTCAGTCCGCGGACCGGCCTGACCTACATCCCGGTCATCGACCTGTCGGCCGTGTGGGTCGACATGCTGCACAACGGCGGCCCGCTGAAGTTCCTCAATGGCTTCTTTACCGTGCAGGGCCTGTTTCCCGACGACACCTACGACGCCGCCGACCTGCGCCACATCTACGGCCCCGTTCCCAGCCTCGATACCCTCAAGGCGACCCGCGACGTCAAGCTGGTGCGCGAGCTGCTGCGCGCCTGGGACCCGGTCAAGCGCCGTATTGTCTGGGAGCGGGAGACATCCTCGGGCATCCGCGGCTACGACGGCGGGGTGCTGTCGACCGCCGGCAACCTGGTGTTCCAGGGTCGCGGCAGCGGCGGGCTATGGGTGTACGCGGCCGACACCGGCAAGGTACTCAAGGTGGTTCCGACCGGCAGCCACATCATGGCCGCGCCCATGACCTACAGTGTGGATGGCGTGCAGTACGTGGCGGTGCAGGCCGGCTACGGCGGCGCGGCCATTACCGTCGGGCCGATTCCGCCGAGCAGCGCCGCGCTGAAGTACCAGAACGTCAACCGCATCATCGCCTTCAGGATCGATGGCGGCCCGGTGCCCACGCCGCCGCTGCGGGTCGACCCGCCCTTCACCGAGCCGCCGCAACAGACCGCCAGCGCCGCGCAGATCCGCGCCGGCGAGCTGATGTTCGTGCAGGAGTGTTCGCGCTGCCACGTCTTCGGACCCAGCGTCACGCCCGACCTGCGCAAGATGGACCCTGGCGTGCACGCCGCGTTCAAGGACATCCTCCTGAAGGGTGCGCGCGCACCGCTGGGCATGGAGCGCTTCGACGACATCCTCAGCGATGCGGATGCGGACAACCTGCACGCCTACCTGATCGACCAGGCGTGGAAGGGTTACCGCGCCCAGCAGGCTGCGGGGCCGCACTGACCCGGCGCGGCCGCACCGACCTTGAGTGATGTGGACATCACGACACGGCGCGCGCCGCGGCCCGTGCCGGCACATCGTCGACGGGAGGCAATTCGCCGGCCAACTGCCGCTTGATGCTCTCCAGGTGCAGGGCGGCCATCTGCGCGTCGTCGCGGTGCATCTGGGTGGCGGTTTTCTTTGCCAGTTCTGGTGACACGGGCAGCATGCGCCGGCCGGTGGACAGCGCGCGCACTTCCGCTTCCGCGGCGCGCTCCAGGAAGTACAGGTCGTCCCAGGCTGCGGCGATCGACGGACCGCACACCATCACGCCGTGATTGCGCAGGAATGCTATATCAGCACCGCCCATGACGGCGGCAATACGATCGCCCTCGGTGATGTCGTGTGCAAGTCCGTTGTAGTGGGGGTCCACCGCAATGCGCCCGTAGAACTTCAGCGACGACTGCAGTGACCAGGAGAACGGCGCGCCCTCGGTCATGGCCAGCGCGGTGGCGTTGACCATGTGGGTATGAAAAGCCGCGGTGGCGCGCGGGTGCATGCGGTGCAGCCGCCCGTGGATGAAAAAAGCCGTGTCCTCCGGCGTCCCCTCGCCGGCGAGCACCTGGCCCTCGAAGTCGCAGATCAGGAGCCTGGAGGCCGTGATTTCCGCGAAGGCGTAGCCCAGCGGATTGACCATGAAGCAGTCCTTGCGCCCCGGCACCAGCGCGGAGAAGTGATTGCAGATACCCTCGCCGAAGCCCAGCCGCGCCGCCATCCGCAGGCAGGCCGCGAGATCCACGCGCGCCCTCCAGATCTCCGGGGTGTCGAATTCCTGTGCTGCGGTTCGCGGTTTCATGGGGGTTCCTCCGCAGCCACTATACGCGCGGGGAACCCGCGAGGCATGATAGCGGTCAGACCCGCAACCCGCCCGGTGCCGCCGGACAGAATATGACCGTCAAAGCCCCGCGCAACAGCCCGTTCGACCCGGTGCGCCGCCACCTGCTGCGCAGCGGCATGGCCGCCGCCATGGTGCTGCCGGTGGCAGCGCGCGCCCTGGGCGTGACGCCGCCCGCGCGCCGCTCGTTGTCGCTGATCCACACCCACACGGGCGAGCGCCTGACCTCGGTGTACTTCGACCAGGGCGAGTACCGCAGCGCCGAGCTGGCGCGCATCGACTACCTGCTGCGCGACTTCCGCAGCGGCGAAGTGCACCCCATCGACCCGGCGGTGCTGGATATCCTGGCGGACTTGCGCGTGCAGGCCGACCGTGACGAGCCCTACGAGGTCATCTGCGGCTATCGCTGCCCGCGCACCAACGCCATGCTGCGCGGGCGCAGCAGCCACAGTGGGGTCGCCGAGCACAGCATGCACCTGCTCGGCCGCGCGATCGACATCCGCCTGCCAGGGGTCTCCAGCGCGCGGCTGCGCGACCTGGCCATGGGCCTTGAGCGGGGCGGCGTCGGGTATTACGCGAGTTCGGACTTCATCCACGTCGACAACGGGCGCGTGCGCTACTGGTAACGCGCGGCCGCGGCTCTCAACGCGCCACCGGCGCCAGGCCGAGCTGCTTCTCCAGCCTGCGGTCGTAACCGTAGACGTCCGCAAAGAACATCACCGGCCCGGCCTCGGTGGCCAGTACCGTGCCATAGAGAATCAGCACATTGATCGGGTGGGTCAGGTTCACCCGCAGGCTGGTGGCATTGCCGTCCAGCGTGGCGCGCACCTTCTGCGCCGTCCAGTTGCCCGGCTCGTTCTTCAGCACCTGCACCGCGAGGGCCACCGGGTCCTCGACACGGATGCAGCCGTGGCTGAAGGCGCGCTCGGAACGCTGGAACAGCTGTTGGGCGGGCGTGGAGTGCAGGTAGACGTCGTAACTGTTGGGGAACTTGAACTTGATCAGCCCCAGCGCGTTGTCCTTGCCGGGCAGCTGCCGCAGCCGCAGCTTGCCCGCCGCCAGCGCGGCGATGTTTTCCGGGGTCGCCGGCACCACCGGTGAGTTGTCGCTCGGCCCGTTGACCAGTTGCAGCCGCTCGCGCTGCAGGTATGCGGGGTTGGCGCGGATCTTCGGCAGCATTTCGCGGCGCGTGATGCCGGCGGGCACGTCCCAGTAGGGCCGGAACACCAGGTAACGCATTTCCGACTCGAATACCGGCGTCTGCGTTCTGGGGTAGGCGCGGCCGACGATCACGTCCATCTGCAGGATATCTTTGGCGCGATCGTCGTTGGTGTCGAAGGCGAACAGCCGGAACTGCGGGATGTTGACGATGATCGGCGGGCTCCTGAAGGGAGTCAGCCAGCGCCAGCGCTCCAGTGTCAGGTCGATCTGCCGCACGCGCTGCGCCATGGGTGTGGTCAGCGCGGCCCAGGTGGCTTTGCCCGGCAATCCGTCCACCGTCAGCCCGTGGCGCGCCTGGTAACGCCGCAGCCCGGCGTCGAGCTTCGTGTCGTAGGTCAGGTCGCTGTCGGGCGCCGCATCGGCAGCCGGCAGGTCACCAAGCGCCACCAGCAGCCGGCGCAGCGCCGGCGCGCCGTTCCAGGTGTCGCCATCCTTGAGCCGCGGCGGCACGGACGGCAGGCGCCGCAGCGCTTCCTGGTCCTGCAGTTTCAGGTAGCGCGCCAGCGCCTCCTTGAGCAACTGGTAATGGTGGAAGGGCGGCTCGACCGCGGCAATGCCGGCGCGCAGGTCGCTCCTCTGTGCCAGGCCCGCCACCGTCGCTCCCAGGTCGATCTCCACGTGCTTTTCCAGCAGCTTGAAACCCGCCGCCGCCGGGTCGACCCGGCCATAGTGCAGGTCACTGACGAAACGCAGTGCGGCGGCGGTGGCCAGGACGTCGAACTGCGCCGGGTCGCGCTGCTGTGCCAGCGCATCGGCCGCGTAGTCCCGGGGCTGAAGGCCATAACGGTCCGCGCCCTGCAATTCGTGCAGCAGCGCCACCGCCTGGGTGCTTGGGTGCCCGCCATGACTCCACAGCGGCTGATTGCCGTTGCGCGCATACAGCGCCGCGAGCGCCTTCGCTGCGCCATGATCCGATCCACTGCGGCGGGGCAGTGCGGACGAATGGTTGAGAGCGGCGGCGATGCGGGCCGCCATGTCCGTGGCGGACGACGCAACGGCTTGTGTCGCCGGCGGTGCCGCGGGTGCTGCCGCAGCCAACGTCGCCGGCGCGGCGCAGGCGAGGGTCGCGTAGATCGCCAGGGCAAGAAGGCAGAGAAGGGCGGCGCCACCGGCCTGGGCGGCGTGCGAGCAGCGGGAGAGCGGGTATAGCGGAAGTGTCATGCTGGAATGGTAGCGCGCCTACGAGTCCAGCGCTGGCGGAGGCAGGCCGCGATGACGAGGCCCGAAGGTTGTAGCAGATGCACCGTCGGTGTAAGTTGAGTTGAAAGGTAGATGGTCAGTATCGTAGACCGGCTAACATGTTGCGGGTTGTTACTCTCGCTATTGGTGCCGCTCTCGCAGTTCAGTCATGCGGCGCGGCGGGACCCTATCTGCAAACGCCAGGCCACATGGTGCTGATCCACGAGCCCCCTGTTCACCTAGAGAATCCCGATGCTTACCGGGTCAAGCCGGCGGGGTATCCCCGCTACGTAGCAAGGCACGAAATTGCGCCGCCTCAACCGGCAGAAGACGGTTCAGTAATGAAAGGGCCAATGGCTAAAATCTTGGAGAGTGACGTGTGGGTTGTAACGCACGTTGTCCAGGGCCGTTACATCCTGTACTCCCAGTCTTACCAGCTCCGGGAATGCGAGCAGCTTTGGTCCACGGGCAAATTCTATGGAGCGTTCAAGAGCCCTTTGGGCGGCCAGTGCGCTGCGCGCCGACTGTTCTCATTAATTACTGATTCTGACGGGCACGTCAGCGGCTGGATGCTCTTCAAAAATCCTGAAACGGTAGGTTTGTCGAAGGATAGGTACGTAAATATGGATCCGACGTCGCGAAAGGATGCGGCTTGGCCCTCTGAGCCTCTGTTTCGGGCGGTGACTGGGCCGTAGTCGACTCGGTTGGTCTGGCGTGCGTGGGCCCCGTATTTTCCCGACGAACCCGTTTTCAGTTTCCTTTGATCACGACACCGGCGGCGCGCCACCTTCACTGCGGCGGCGCTCGACGTACGCGCTGAGTTGCTCCAGCACCGCCGGCTCCATCGGCGGGGGCTGGAAGGCGGCCAGCGTTTCGCGCCACACGACCCCGGCGCGCTCGGTCGCGGTGTGCGCACCGGCTTCGGCCCATGCGCCGAAGTTGCGCCAGTCCGACACCAGCGGGGTGTAGAAGGCGTCGCGGTAGCGCTGCATGGTGTGGGCGGCGGCAAAGAAATGCCCGCCCGGGCCGACCTCCGCCACCGCCTCGATGCCGATCTCGTCGCCCGCGGTCGGCACCGGCTGGAACAGTTCGGCGAACATCTGCAGCATCTCGACGTCGAGGATGAACTTCTCGTGCGAGGCCGTGAGTCCCCCCTCCAGCCAGCCGGCGGCGTGCAGCACGAAATGACAGCCCCCGAGCAGCGCGCCCCACAGGCTCATCTGCGATTCATAGGCAGACTGCGCATCCGGTGCGTTGGCCGCGGTGGCGCTGGAGCAGCGCCACGGTACACGGATGCGCCGCGCCAGCTGTCCGGCGCCGAAGGCGGCCTTGGCGTACTCCGGGGTGCCGAAGGCCGGTGAACCGGACTTCATGTCCACGTTGGAAGTGAAGCTGCCGTACATGACGGGCGTGCCGGCGCGGATGATCTGGGTCAGCGTGATGCCGAACAGCGCCTCGGCATGCGCCAGTGTCAGCGCCCCCGGGATGGTGATCGGCGCCATCGCGCCCGCCAGGGTGAAGGGCGTCACGATGACCAGTTGCCCGTGCCGCGCGAAGGCGATGATGCCGTCGGTCATCGGCAGGTCGAGCTGCAGCGGCGAGTTGGTGTTGCAGATGGTGTAGCAGCGCGGCGCGCCGGCCAGGGTGTCGGCATCGATGCCGTGGGCAAGCGCCAACATGTTGAAACAGTCTGCCAGCTGGCCGTCGCCGCGGCAGTAGAAGTAAGGCACCTTGTCGCCGAGGGTGAGCTGGGCGAAAGAGGTGTCGAGGTGGCGCTCGTGAATCGGCGAGTCCTGCGGCTCGACCATCTGGCCGAGCACGTGGATCACGTCGAAGGCCTGCGAGGCGCGCACGAAGTCGCGGTAGTCCGCGAGGCTGCCGGTGTGCTTGCCGGAAGCCTGGTCGCTGACACTGGGGGGACCTGCCACCGGGGCGAACACTACGTGGCGCCCGCCGACGTGGCAGGAGCGCTCGGGGTTGCGCGCCAGCAGCGGCACCTCGGCCGGCACGGTGGCGAGGGCCGCTTCGACCATGCCACGGTCCATCCGCACCATCTGGCTGGCTTCATCGACGCGGGCGCCGGCCGCAGCCAGCGCCGCACGCCCGCGCGGCGAAAGCACCCGCATGCCCTGGCGCTCGAGTATTCCCAGTGCCGCCGTGTGCATGCTCTCCACCTGGTCGTCGGAGAAAAGCCGCACCGGCTCGAAGGGATTGATGAGCTGGCGGTAACGCTGCGAGCGCGCACCGGCAGGCGCAGCGCCGGGCCTGCCGCCCGCGCGGCGGCCTCTGCTGTCGGGTCTCATGGTGCGAGGAATGTTAGCGCAGGGGCGGCGGAAGGTCCGTTCCGTATCCGCATGGCAGCCCGGCGATATCGCATATGGCCGGGCAGCAGTTCCGGGCACAGGTTCCCGGCGGCAGCCGTGACCCTATGAGGCGGCCATGGTACTGTGGCGCCAGGGAGCCTTATATAAGGAGACGGCACCGGATGCCCAGCAAAGTCGCCGAGGGCGCGCAGCGCGGCTGGATCATTCCCATCGGGGGTGCGGAAAACAAGGAGAACGACCCGAGAATCCTCGGGCGCTTCGTGCAGGCCGCGGGCGGCACAGCTGCCGACATCGTGGTCATCCCGACCGCGAGCCGCATGCACGAGACCGGTCCCCGCTACGAACAGTTGTTCCGCGCGCTCGGCGCCAGATGCGTGGACGTCATGGATTTCGACACGCGGCGCGATTGCCAGGAGAGCGGCCGGCTGACACGCCTGGCCGAGGCGAGCGGCATCTTCTTCACCGGCGGCAACCAGTTGCGGCTCACCACCCTGCTCGGCGGCACGCCGGTGGCGAAGCTGATCCGCCAGCGCAATGCGCAGGGCGTCACGGTGGGCGGCACCAGCGCCGGCGCCAGCATCCTGAGTGAGCACATGATCGCCTCGGGTGATGAGGGCTCCTCCATGGTGGCCGGCAGCGTACGGCTGGCCCCCGGCCTGGGCCTGACCAACCGTTTCATCATCGACCAGCACTTCCGCCAGCGCGACCGCCTCGGACGACTGCTGACCGCGCTCGCCTACAACCCGTTCGCGGTGGGCATCGGCCTCGACGAGGACACCGCCGCATTCATCAGCCCGCAGGACGTACTGGAAGTGGAGGGCAGCGGCGGGGTCACGGTCGTGGACGCTTCCGACGTCAGCTACTCCTCCATCGACAAGGCCAGCGACGGCCAGCCGGTGTGCATGCTCGGCCTGCGCCTGCACATGCTGGTCGCCGGCGCCACCTACAATCTCAACACCCACCAGGCCAGTGCCGCGCAGCTGGCCCGGCCGAAGGAGTAGTCCACTCCCCGGTAGTCGCAAGTGAGCGCGCAGCCACACAAGAAGACCTAACAATGCGCATCCTCGATCGTTCGGTGTATGTCGGCCCCTCGCTGTACGCACGCTTCCCGGTCATCCGTCTCGACCTGGACCTGGCAAAGCTGGAGGAGTGGCCCACCGGGCGGCTTGGGCCCGACTTCGTGACGGCGCTGCACACGGCGCTGCCGGGGCTCACGGAGCACGGCTGTTCCTACCGCGAGCCGGGCGGCTTCCTGCGCCGCATGCGCGAGGGCGAGGGTACCTGGCTGGGCCACGTGCTGGAGCACGTCGCCATCGAGCTGCAGAACATCGCCGGTGAAGCCGTGACCTTCGGCAAGACGCGCAGCGCCGGGCGGCCGGGCGTCTACACCGTGGTGTACGAGTACGCGCAGCGCGACGAGGGGATCGCCGCGGGCGAGTTGGGTCTGCGGCTGCTGTGCTCGCTGCTGCCGGCGAACCTGCGCCCCACCGACAGCGTGCCGCAGGGCTGGGACTGGCCGGAGGCCCGCGACCAGTTCATCCGCTTCGCCCAGCGCCGCGCCCTGGGACCCTCCACCGCATCACTGGTGCGCGCCGCGGAGGCGCGCGGCATCCCGTGGCTGCGCCTGAACGACCAGTCGCTGGTGCAGCTGGGCCACGGGCGCTACCAGCAGCGCATCCAGGCCACGGTCACGGGCCGCACGCCGCACATTGCCGTGGAGCTGGCGAGCGACAAGGAGGAAACCAACAAGATCCTGGCGGGCCTGGGCCTGCCGGTGCCGCGCCAGGAACTGGTGCAGAGCGCAGCCCAGGCGGTGCGCGCCGCGCAGCGCATCGGCTTCCCGGTGGTCACCAAGCCCTACAACGGCAATCACGGCCGCGGCATTTCCATCCGCCTCACCAGCGACGAGGAGGTGGCGCACGGCTTCAACGTCGCCCGCGAGCACTCGCGGTCGGTGATCGTGGAGACCTTCCTGACGGGCGACGACCACCGCCTGCTGGTGGTCAACGGCGAGCTGGTGGCGGCCACGCGCCGCACGCCCGGTCACGTGAGCGGCGACGGCGTGCACACAGTCGTGCAGCTGATCGACATCGTCAACCAGGACCCGCGCCGCGGCGTCGGCCACGAGAAAGTGCTGACGCGCCTGGAACTGGATGCGCAGGCGCAGAAGATGCTGGAGCGCGCCGGCCTCACCGCCGACTCCGTGCCGGCCGCCGGCCAGCCGGTCTACCTGCGGTCCACCGCCAACCTGTCCACCGGCGGCACCGCCACCGACGTGACCGACGTAATCCATCCTGACAATCGCGAGATGGCCGAGCGCGCCGTGCGCGCCATCGGCCTGGACGTCGGCGGGGTGGACTTCCTGTCGCCCGACATCACCGACAGCTATCGCCGCATCGGCGGCGGCATCTGCGAAGTCAACGCGGCTCCCGGCTTCCGCATGCACGTGGCGCCAAGCGAGGGCACCGCGCGCGACGTCGCCGGGCCGGTGATCGACATGCTGTTCCCGCAGGGTGCGGCAACGCGCGTGCCCATTGCCGCCATCACCGGCACCAACGGCAAGACCACCACCGCCCGCATGCTGGCGCACATCGCCCGCATGGCGGGCTTCACGCCGGGGCTCACCACCACCGACGGCGTCTATATCAACGGCCAGCGCACGGTGCAGGGTGACATGACCGGCCCGGTGTCGGCGCGCATGGTGCTGGCGGACCCGCAGATCGACCTGGCGGTGCTCGAGACCGCGCGCGGCGGGCTGCTGCGCGCCGGCATGGGGGTCAGTGAGGTCAACGTCGGCGCGGTGCTCAACGTGCAGCCCGATCACCTGGGGCTGCGCGGCATCGACACCCTGGAGCAGCTCGCCGAGGTCAAGCGTATCGTCGTGGAGGTCGCCAACGATTGCGCCGTGCTCAACGCCGACGATACGCTGGTGCTGAAGATGTCCGGCTACACCGAGGCGAAGAGCATCTGTTACGTGACGCTCAACCCGCAGCACACGCTGGTGCGCGAACATATCCGCGCCGGCGGCCGCGCCTGCGCACTGGAAGCCGGCGTCAACGGCCAGATGATTACGTTGTACGACAAGGGCGGCCACATCCCGCTGATGTGGACGCACCTGATCCCGGCCACGCTGGAGGGCCGCGCCACCCACAACGTGCAGAACGCCATGTTCGCCGCCGCAATGGCCTTCTCGCTCGGCATCCGCCTGGATCCGATCCGCCAGGGGCTGCGCACTTTCGATTCGACCTTCTTCCAGGCGCCCGGCCGTCTCAACGTGTTCAACGAACATCCGTTCAAGGTGCTGTTCGACTACGGCCACAATGCCCACGCGGTCGCCGCCATGGCCGACCTGGCGCAGCGCCTGGACGTCACGGGCCGGCGCATCGTGGTGCTGGCCGGCCCCGGGGACCGGCGCGACGAGGACCTGGTGGCCATCGCCCGCGCGGTCGCGGGACGCTTCGACCACTACATCTGCCGGCGCGACGACAGCCTGCGCGGGCGTGCCGACGACGAGGTGCCGCGCATCCAGGCGGCGGCGCTGCGCGAAGCCGGGGTGCCGGAGTCGGCCATCTCCATCATTCCCGACGAACAGCAGGCGATCGAGGCCGCACTCAACATGGGTCAGCAGGGCGACCTGCTGCTGGTGTTCGCGGATGCGCTGGTGCGCTCCTGGAAGCAGATCACCAAGTTCCGCAGCCCCGGGTCGGCGGGCGAAGGAGCCGGGGCTGGCGCGGGCGCGCGCGCCGAGGCTGCTTCCGTGCCCGCGGCGCGTGGCGTGCCGGCCGAGGCGGAAGCGGGCGTCGCCGCGATCAGCCTGGAAGGCCTGATCCGCGATGAGCGCGGCGTGCGCCTGGCCCCCGACGCCGAAGACTGAAATATGTCCCTGCCGTTCACCGCCTCGCGGCGGCTTACCGGCGCGAACCTGTTCTTTCCCTCTCCCGGGGTGCAGCTCGAGACAGCCGGGATCGACGCCGACGCCGGCCTGCTGGCCGGCTGGCGCGCACGTGTGCGGCGCGCCTGCGATCACCTCGGTTGGGACGGTTCGCGTTCGGCGGCACGCCTGCACCAGGGGGGCGCTTCCCTGGCGCTGTCCGCACCCTGGGACCTGTTGTTCCTGGCCACCGAGGTCAACGAGTGGGCGCTGTGCGCGACCGTGCACCGCGCCGACCCGGCGCGCTGGCAGGAGCTCGAGTCCGAGCTGACCCAGGCGGCGCTGGCGGATGCCGCCGACCCCGCAACTGTCATACCGCCGGTGCTGCAGGAGGCGCAGGCTTTCGCCCGTTTCGATGCGCTCGCGGCGCGCGAGGCGCAGCCCGCACTGATCGCACTGCTGCAGGCGGCCCGGCAGCATTCACTGCCCTGGGTGCTCGACGAGGATTGCCTGACCCTCGGGGCGGGCGACGGCGGGCGCGACTTCGCAAGGCGGGAGTTGCCGGCGCCGGCGGCGATCGACTGGTCCACGCTGCACGACATTCCCACCGTCGTGGTCACCGGCTCCAACGGCAAGACCACCACCGTGCGCCTGCTGGCGGCATGCGCCCAGGAGCAGGGCTGGCCGGCCGCGTACTGCTGCACCGAGGGCGTGTACTTCGAGGGGAAACGAATCGAGGGGGGCGACTATTCCGGGCCTATGGGTGCACGGCGCGTCATCCGCACACGCGCCGCGCACTGCGCGGTGATCGAGACCGCGCGCGGCGGCATTCTGCGCCGCGGACTGGCGGTCACGCGCGCGCAGGTGGCGCTGGTGACCAACGTGAGCGCCGACCATTTCGGGGAGTACGGTATCGATGACCTGTCCGCCCTCACGGATGTCAAGCTGTCGGTGGCCGGGCTGCTGCCGCCGCAGGGCCTGCTGGTGCTGAACGCCGACGATGAGCGGCTGATGCAAGCCGCGCGCGGCCTGCCGCGGCGCTTCGGTCACCCTTTCCACCTGGGGTTGGCGGCGCTGGACTTCGACCACGATCTGCTGCGCGCCCGCCGCGCGCGTGGCGGCCCGACCTGCGGCGTACGCGAAGGCCGGCTGCTGATGCACACTGGTGCGCAGGATCACGACCTGGGTGCGGTGGTGGCGCTGCCGCTCACCGTCGGCGCCGCGGCGGCGTACAACATTTCCAACCTGGCGGGCGCGGCGCTCGCAGCCCAGGCGCTCGGCATCGAGGCGGCGGCCATCGCGCGCGTGTTCGCGCGCTTCGGAATGGATCCCCAGGACAATCCGGGCCGCATGACGTGCCTGCAGCATCGCGGCGCGCAGGTGCTGCTGGACTACGCGCACAACCCCGCAGGGCTGCGCGGCCTGCTCACGGTCGCGCGCTCGCTGCTCGCGTCTGCAGCTGGCGCGGGCGATGGCCGCCTGGCATTGCTGCTCGGGCATGCCGGCAACCGCCAGGATGCCGATCTCACCCAGCTGGCGCAGGTGGCCGCCGGGTTCCGCCCCGACCTGGTGGTCATCAAGGAGAACGAGTCGCACCTGCGCGGACGCGAAGCGGGGCAGGTCCCGCAAATCCTGCGACAGGCGCTGCTCGATGCGGGCCTGTCCGCGCAGGCGCTGATGGTCTGCGACAGCGAACTGGCGGCTGCGCGCTACGCCCTCGCGTGGGCGCAGCCCGGCGACGTGCTGGCCATGCCGGTGCACGCCCTGCAGGCGCGGGAACGGGTATTGGCGTTGCTCAGTGCAGCGCCGTGAGCGCGCTGTACCCGCTCCAGATGATCTCGATGCCGATGCACATCAGGATGAAGGCGCTCAGGCGCACCAGCACCTCCAGGCCGCTCGCGCCCAGCAGACGCGCCAGCCCTTCTGCGAAGCGGTAGGCCAGGTAGATCGACACTCCTATAACGAGGACGCCGAGCAGCGCGCCGGTGGCGTGCAGCGCCAGCTGCGACAGGTGCGCGGGGCCTTCGGGGCGGTTGCTGCCGATGGTGATCGCCACCGACATCGAGCCCGGCCCAACGGTGAGCGGCATGGTCAGCGGATAGAAGTCGCCGAGCTTGCGGCGTGGCTTGCCCGCAAGGTCGGCCGAGCCGGCATGATCCGACCATTGTTCCTGCGAGAGCAGCTTCCAGCCCAGGGAGGTGACCACCAGCCCGCCGGCGATCCTGACCACCGGTATCTGGATGCCGAAGAACTCCAGCAGCCACGGGCCGAGCGCCATGGAGCCCAGCAGCAGCAGGAAGCCGTTGATCGCGACGCGGCGCGCCAGCAGGCGCCGCTCGGCGGAGTTGACACCTGCGGTGAGGCCGAGGAAGAACGGCGCCGACTCGATCGGGTTCACGATCGGGAACAGGCCCGCTACCGTCAGCAGGAAGGCGCTAACCACGGAGTTCATGGTCAGTCTGCCGATCCGGCGCCGACCGCCACCCAGGCGAGGTCGGCGTTGGAGACCGAGCCCGGGTTGAAGTTGCGGGCCGCGGCCGCCATGCGGGTCAGCGCCTGTGCCAGCGGCATGGGCGGCGCGCCCGAGCCCTTCTTCACCTTGTGGAAACGCACGGGGTTGATGCGCGCCACCACGTAGTTGCGCAGGTACGGGGACTTGAAGCCACGCTGTTGCAGGGTCGCGATGATGCGCTTCACCTGCGTATCGATCGCCAGCAGGCGCGCGGCATGATCCTCGCGCTGTCGCAGGCTGGTCTGCAGCGGGCGATCGGCGAAGCGCTCCAGCTTCTTGAGCATCGGGCTGTAGGCGCCGCCAGCGAAGCGCGGCGCCCGTTCGTACAGGATCCCGAGGGTCAGGAGCTCAGGCGACTCGAAGTGCGCCGCGAAGGCCGCCTCGTGCTCGCGGCCGCGCCGCCGCGCGAGGTTACGCGCCATGCGGATCACTTCCAGGCTGCGGTCCTTGAGGTTGTGCGCCTTCTCGGTGTTCAGGGCGAGGATGCGGTAGGCGAGCGCCTCGTCGGGAGAGATCAGCGCCGTGATCTGCTTCAGGCCCAGCACCTTCGCGGCCGCCAGCCGGTGACGGCCGTTGGGCGTCCACAGGCGCCCGTCCTCACCACGCACCACGATCAGCGGGTCGAGGAATGCCGCGGTGGACTCGATTGCCTGCGACAGCCGCCTGGCGTGTGTTGGCGAGAGGTCCCGCTGGAAAGGTGTGGGTTGCACGGCCGCGAGCGGCAGGCTCGCCAGCAGCAGTGCCCGGCCGCCCAGCGGTTCGCGGTAGGCGCCGATCGGCGCGCCACCGGCTTCGCGCACCAGTGTTGCCAGCGCAGCGACCTCGGGATCGTCCAGCGCCATGACTACCTGGGCGGCGTCCAGGCCGCGGCTGGCGCGCGCCGGTGTCAGCCGGCGGGCAGTCCTGCGGCGGGCTGTGGCGGTACGCGCTGCTGACTTGCGGGTTGCGGCCATACGGTGTGCGACAATGACTGATTCCGCAGGATGTTGCCATGGATTCTCCCACCACGCTGTTGCCGGCGCAGCGCCTTGACGCCGCCGGACATGCGCATGTCGATCAGCGCGCGGTCATGGCGCTGGCATTGCCGCTCATGGCCAACAGTGCGGTGCAGATCGTCCTCAACCTCACCGACATGTGGTTCATGGGGCGCATCTCCACCAAGGCGCTGGCGGCGGTGGGCGCGGTGCAATGGCTGGTGCTGGTGGTGGTGCTGGTGCTGGGTGGCGCCGGCACCGCGGTACAGACCCTGGTGGCGCAGAACCACGGCGCGCGGCGCTTCTGGCGCGCCAGCCAGGCCACCTGGACCGCGTTGTGGGCAATGGCCTGCGCGGCGCCACTGTTCGTCCTGATCGGCGCCGCGGGCAACCTGATGCTGGCGCCGTTCGGCCTCGATGCCGGCGTGCGCGAGCTGGCCGCGGCCTTCTGGTTTCCGCGGGTGGGCGGCTCCTTCCTGGGCGCCGCGGTGTGGGCGATGCTGGGGTTTTTCAACGGCATCGGCAGGCCGCGCACGACGCTGTGGATCACCATCGTCACCACCGCCGCCAACGCCGTGCTCAACCAGGTCTTCATTTTCCAGCTCGGCTGGGGGATCGCAGGATCGGCGTGGGCGACCACGGTGGCGCAACTGCTCGGCCTGCTGTTTGGCGTGGCGGTGTTCCTGCGCGCGGACTACCGTGCGCGCTACCGCACCCACCTGACCTGGAGACTGAGTTACCCGCGCCTGATGCAGCAGCTGCGCCTGGGTGTGCCGATGGGACTGACCCCGGCTGCGGACCTGCTGGGCTTCGCCATCTTCCAGATGATGCAGACCCGCCTCGGAACGGCCGGCGGGGCGGCGACGCAGATGGTGGTGATCCTGACCTCCATTGCCTACATGCCGGGATTCGGCATCGCCTCCGCCGGCACTACGCTCGTGGGCCAGTCGATCGGCGCCGGCGACCGTCCCTGGGCGCAGCGCGTCGGCAACCGCGTGATCCTGCTGGCGGCCCTGTTCATGGGCGGCATCGGCCTGCTGGTCGCACTCGCCGGCCCCTGGCTGTTGCCGCTGTTCACCGGCGCGCACGATGCCGACGCCGCCGCCGCCGTGGCGATCGGCCTGCACCTGCTGTGGCTGGCGGCGGGCTACCAGTTCTTCGACGGCCTGAACCTCGGCAGCAGCATGTGTCTGCGAGGCGCCGGCGATGTGCGCATTCCCGCCCTGCTGGTGCTGCCCGTGTCATTGCTGGTGTTCGTGCCGCTGGCGCACATGCTGACGTTCGCCCCGGGGCAGGGCTGGGTGCACTTCCTGCCCCAGTTCGGCTACGGTGCCGTCGGCGGCTGGGTGGCGGTGCTGGTCTATATCGTGCTGCTGGGCTCGACCCTGTTCCTGCGCTGGCGTTCGCGTGCCTGGCAGAAGATTCGCCTGTGACCGTGGTGCGATCATGTTCGTGACAATCAAAACCCTGTTGCGCACGCTGCTGCTGCCGCCGGCAGGGCCGCTGCTGCTGGGCATCGTGGGACTGTACCTGCGGCGCAGCGCGGCCGCGCGCGGCCAGCGCGCGGGCGGCTGGCTCATCACATCCTGTGTCGCCCTGCTGTGGCTGTTGTCCACGCCCTGGCTCGCGGACCTGCTCGGGCATGTCTCACAGCGGGTCCCGCCACTGGACCTGCGCCACCTGCCCGATGCACAGGCCATCGTGGTGCTGGGCGGCGGCGTGGTCGAACTGAACGCCCCCGAGTACGGCGGCGCCCCTGTAGCGGGCATGGGCTCGCTCGAGCGGCTGGCCTACGCGGCCTGGCTGGCCCGCCGCACCGCCCTGCCGGTGGCCATCTCCGGCGCGCCGAAGGAAGCCATCGCCATGCGTGCTTCACTGCAGCGTGAATTCGGGGTGCAGGTGCGCTGGGTCGAAAATCGCTCACGCGACACTTTCGAGAATGCGCGCAATTCGGCGCAGCTGCTGCTGCCGCAGGGCGTGGCGCGGATCCTGCTGGTCACCGACGCCGACCACGAGTGGCGCGCCATGCACGAGTTCCGCAGCGCCGGTTTCACGGTCACGCCCGCGCCGGCGCGCCTGTGGCCCTGGCAGGGAGAGGAGATCGGCGTGCGCCGTTACCTGCCGGGCGCGCGCGCACTGAATCGATCCAGCGAGGCGCTCTATGAAATTCTGGGCGACCTGGCGCGCCAGGTGATGGCCGCGCTGCACCTGCGCCGCCAGGAGTCCTGAAGTTGAACCCGGGCGACCCCGTCTCACGCCCGGGCTACGGCGCGCCGCGGCCGGATCTCCCGCAGACCGTCGTGTACCGCTCGCGCCGCAAGCGCGACTGCGATGAACGCCTGCTGGTGCTGACGGCGGTCGGTATCGCGGGCGCGGTGGTGCTGGGGGAGGGCGAGTTCCTGCTGCTGGTGGCAGGCGAGGACGCCGGGTACGCGGCGACCGAGCTGTTGCAGTACGACTCGGAAAACCGGCCACTCCCGCCGCCGCCACCGCCGGCGCCGCTGTTTCCGGGCGCGTGGCTCGGCGCCGGCGTCTACGTGGCGGTGTTGCTGGGCGTGACCTGGATGTTGTCCAGCGGAGCGGTACGCCTGGACGCGTTTGATCTCGGGGAACTCGACGCGGCGCGGATCCAGGGCGGCCAGTGGTGGCGCGCATGGACCGCGCTGACCTTGCACCTGGACGGGCCGCACCTTGCCGCCAACATCGGCGCCGGCGTGTGGTTCGGCTACCTGGCCGCACGACAGCTCGGGGCCGGCACGGCCTGGCTGCTGACGGTGACGGCGGCTGCCATCGCCAACCTGCTCGAGGGACTGCTGGGTCCGCCCGAACACCGCTCGGTCGGCGCCTCCACCGCGGTATTTGCCGCACTGGGCGCGCTGTCCGCCTATTCCTGGCGCGAGCGCCTGCGCTGGCCGCAACGCTGGGTGCGGCGCTGGGCGCCGCTGGTGGCGGGCGTCATCCTGCTGGGCTGGACCGGGACGGGAGGCGGGGAAAGCGTTCTCCTGCCGGGCGACACCGGGGGCGCGCAGGTGGACGTCATGGCGCACCTGGCAGGGTTCGCCGTGGGCGCACTGCTGGGCGCCACGGTGGCGCTGCCGCGGGTGCGGCCCTGGCTCACGCGCGTACCGCAGTGGCTGGCCGGCGCTGTGGCGCTCGCGTCGCTGGCAATTGCCTGGGCTTGCGCTTTGCGGGCGTGACCGCATCCGTGCAGCTCCCCGGTGGATAATGTCTTCGTGCACCGCTGCCTGATCATCGAAGATGATGCCGATAACGCCCGGTACATCGCCCGCGGTCTGAGCGCGCAGGGCTGGCAGGTCAGTATCTGCTCCAGCCCGTCGCAGGCGGCCGGCCAGGTCCTCGAGCCGGCCTGGGACGTGATCGTCCTGGACCGGATGCTTTCCGGCGATGTCGACGGTCTGTCCATCCTGCAGACCCTGCGCGCCCACGGGCGCCGCACACCGGTGCTGGTTTTGAGTGCGCTGGCGGCCACTGACGAGCGGGTGCGAGGCCTCAAGGCGGGCTGCGACGACTACCTGACCAAGCCATTCTCGCTCATCGAGCTCTCGGCGCGCATCGAGGCGCTGGTGCGCCGCTCAGACCCCGCAGAGTCACCGCGCGAGCTGCGCGCCGCGGACCTGCGTATCGACCTGATCACCCGCAGCGTCGAGCGCAGCGGCAGGCTCATCGCGCTGCAGCCACGGGAGTTCCGGCTGCTGGCCTATCTCATGCTGCACCAGGGTCGTACGGTCACCCGGACCATGCTGCTGGAGGCGGTGTGGGACTACCGCTTCGATCCCCAGACCAACCTCATCGATGTCCACATCAGCCGCCTGCGCAACAAGATCGACCGTGAAGCGCAGTTCCCGCTGATCCACACGGTGCGCGGCGCGGGCTATATGCTGGCGGCGCGCCCGGGCGCGGCGGCGAGTGAAGCCTGATGAGGGCGCTGGTCCGCTGGGGGTCATCAATTGCGCTGCGGCAGGCGCTGGGGCATGCACTGCTGGTGGTTGTCACCATGGCGATCCTGCTGCTGATCGTCTACCAGCAGACGGTCGGAGCCTGGCGCCTGCGCATCGACCGGGAGATCGACGTCACCACGCGACACCTCGTGGAGTACGAGCGGCGGCTCGGCCCCGCGGCGCTCGCGGCGCACATCAACGCCTTGTTGGGTGATGGCATCGCCTCTGACACCGAGATCTACGCGCTGATTACCGCCGATGGACGCGCTCTCGCGGGCAATCTGTCCGTGGATGACAGCCTGCGGCAGGCCGCCGGCGGCATCGGGGATCGCGACGTGGTGCGTGCCGGACGCCCCTCGCACGCGCGGCTGTGTATCACGGCCCTGCAGGACGGGGCGCTGCTGGTGGTCGGGCGCGACATGCAGGACCAGCGCGCACTGCGCCAACTGATGCGCCGCGCCAGCGTGTGGGCCGCCGCGGCAACGGTGCTGCTGGCGGCCGCCGGCGCCCTGATCCTGCGGCGACAACTGGAACAGCGCATCGGCGGCATCCGGCGCACGGCGCACGAGATCGAACGCGGCGATCTGGCGCGGCGGGTGCCGATCTCCCCGCACGAGGACGAATTCGCCAGGCTGAGCCGCGACATCAATGCCATGCTCGACAGGATCCATGACCTGATGGAGGGCGTGCGGCACGTCTCCAACACCATTGCGCACAACATCCGCACGCCTCTGGCGCGCGCGGTGGCGCGGCTCGCCACCGCACAGCAAGCACCCGATCCGGGCGCCAGCCTGCCGGCGGCGGTGGAGTCGGCCATCGGCGAGATTCAGGATCTGAACTCGGTCCTGGAAAAGCTGCTGCGCATAGCAGAGGTCGAGTCTGGTACCCGGCGCCAGGCGTTCACGACGGTGTCGCTGAATGCCGTGGTCGTCGACGCCCTGGATCTCTATGGGGCGCTGGCGGAAGCCCGGGGATTGCGCCTGACGCATGCATTCGCGCCGCATGCCATGGTCGAGGGGGATGCCGATCTGCTGGCCAATGCCGTGGCGAACCTGCTCGATAACGCCATCAAGTTCAGCCCGCCTGGTGGCTCGATCCACGTCGATACCCGGGTCGATCGCACGCAGGTGATGGTCGCGGTGCGCGATCGGGGCCCCGGCATTGCGCCGCAGGCACGGGAAAGCGTCGGCATCCGCTTCTACCGGGTGGACCGCACGGTTCCCGGATGGGGCCTGGGGCTTGCCAGCGTGCGCGCGATCGCGCAGCTGCACGGCGGGTCGCTGCAACTGCTGGATGGGGCGCCGGGACTGGAAGCACGCTTGATTTTCCCCGCCCCGGCCGACGGCTGAGTTCCCTGGGCAACCTTACCAACCGGTAATGTTGTTGCGGTACTTTCTGCCCGAAAGTGCCGCCCATGAAACCAACCGCGGCAATGCTCGCCCTGGCAGCCTGCGCCACCCTCCTGCAGACGGGGTGTCACGGCCCGCCCGCCGCCGCGCGCGGTGTCACCGCTGCGCCGGTTCCCGCCCCGGCGGCGCCCGATCCCGCGGTGCAGCTGTCGGCGGCACAGGTGCAATCGCTGCGCGTCGAACCCGTTACCGTGCAGGAGTTCTCTACGGAACTGCCGGTCGTGGGCACGGTGAGCCTCGAGGAGGATCCGGCCATCATCCAGGCGGAATCCACCTTGTTGAGTGCGCAGGCCAATCTCGCAGTCAGCCATCGTGAGTGGCGGCGGGTGCAGGAGCTGGGAGAAGCCAACGGCATCGCCTCCAGGGACATCGAGAGCGCCCGCGCGACGGAGCTGGCCGCGGCCGCGGCGGCACGAGCCGCGCTCGAAGCCCTACGTGCCCTGGGAGTGCCGGATCGGCAGATCGAGTCATTGGAGCGCACCGGGCGGTTCGAGCCGCGCTCGCACCCGGGCAGCTGGGTTGTGCTCAACGTACCGGAGAGCGATAGCGCCCACCTGGCCCGCGGACAGACGGTGCGCGTGGCTGTCACTGCCCTTCCGGGTCGGTGGTTTACCGGCGTCGTGTCGCGGGTCTATGCCGCGGTCGACCCGGCGACGCATCGCCTGGCAGCCCGCGCCCGCATCGACGATCCGCAGCGGCAGTTGCGTCCCGGCATGCTGGCCGATGTGACGATCCGCTACGGCCGGTCCGTTGCCGGCGTGGCGATCCCGACCACCGCCGCCGTGCGCGAATCCGACGGCACCATGATCGCCTGGGTCACAGCGGATCGGCGCCACTTTGTCTCCCGGCGCCTGACCCTGGGTCGCGAGGACGGCGGGCGTTACCAGGTTCTCGCCGGCCTCGCGCCGGGAGACCTGGTGGTCGCCGAGGGCGGTGTGTTCCTCAGCAACCTCCTGCAGGCCGCGCCGGACGACTGACGGGATGTTCAGGTCACTCATCGCTTTCTGCCTCAGTCGCCGCGCCATCGTCGTGTTTGGTCTGCTGCTGTTTGCCGGCGCCGGACTGGTTGCTTTCCGCGATCTCAACATCGAGGCCTACCCGAACCCGACTCCGGTGATCCTGGAGATCACCGCCCAGGCGCCGGGCCTGTCGGCCGAGGAGATGGAGCGCTATTACACCCGTCCCATGGAGATCGCCCTCTATACGACTCCCGGGATCGACGTGATCCGGTCCACTTCCTTCTACGGTCTGTCCTTCGTGCGTGTCGTCTTCAAGTACGGCGTCGATTTTCATTTTGCCTACGCACAGGCGGCGATCGCGCTGCAGCAGAACGTCAGTCTGCCGGGCGGCATCATCCCGACGATCCAGCAGAACAGCACCACCGGGGAGATCTTCCGCTACCAGGTCACAGGTCCGAAGGACTTCGGAGTGACCAATCTGCGCACGGTGCAGGACTGGATCGTGCGGCGCAGGCTGCTCACCATCCCCGGCATCGTCCAGGTCAACAGCTGGGGTGGCCCGACCAAACAGTTCGAGGTCGAGGTCGACCCGCGCCGGCTGGAGGGGTTCAACCTGACACTGGCGCAGGTCGTCAGCGCTCTTGGCAACGCCAACCTCAATGTCGGCGGCCGCGAGATCCGCATCGGCCAGCAGTCCATCAACATCCGTGGACTGGGCCTGATCGATGACGGCGGCAGCGACGATCTGACCGCGGGCAACCGGCTGGATGACATCAGGCAGGTGGTGCTGACGCAGAGTCACGGGGTGCCGGTCCAGGTCCGCGACGTGGCCAGCGTGTCAGTGGGGTACGTGCCGCGCCTGGGCATCTGGGGGCACGACGATGAGGACGACGCGGTCGCCGGCATCGTCGTCATGGGTCGCACCGAGAAGACCGCGGACATGCTGCCCAAGGTCAAGAGGGAAATCGAGCTGATGAATCACGACGGCAGCCTGCCCGCGGGCGTGCGCCTGGTGCCGATCTACGACCGCGGCTCGCTGGTGGAAGTGACTACCCACACCGTGCTGCACAATCTCGCCTTTGGCTGCCTGCTGGTCTTTCTGGTGCAATGGATATTCCTGGGAGATCTGCGCAGCGCGGTGCTGGTGGGACTGAACATCCCGTTTGCGCTGCTGTTCGCGATCATTGTGCTGGTAGTACGGGGCGAGAGCGCCAACCTGCTGTCCCTTGGCGCGGTCGACTTCGGCATCATCGTCGAGTCCGCGGTGATCCTGGTGGAGAACCTGTTCCGCAACCTGCAGGCGCCCGCCGCCAGTCGGCGCAACCTGTTGGAGCAGCTCAGCGCCGGAACCTGGGGAGCCGATCCCACGGCGGCGGCCAGCGGAAAATCCGCGGCTGCCTGGACGCAGCGGCTGCGGCTGATCCTGGTGAGCGCCATGCAGGTCGACCGCGCGGTGTTCTTCGCCGCCCTGATCGTACTGGCGGCCTTCGTACCGCTGTTTACCATGGAGGGTGTGGAGGGGGCGATCTTCGGCCCCATGGCGCGAACCTACGGTTACGCCCTTGCCGGGGCCCTGATCGCGACCTTCACCGTCACCCCGGTGCTGGCCAGCCTGTTGCTGCCCGAGCATCTGGTCGAGGCGGAAACGCTGCTGGTGCGGGCGCTACACCGGGTGTACGACCCACTGCTGAAGTTCGTACTCGACTCGCGGCGGCTGTTCATTCTCGCCGGCATGGTGGTGCTCGGTGTCGCGGCATGCCTGATTCCCCGGCTGGGCAGCGAGTTTCTGCCGGCCCTGGAGGAGGGCAATTTCTGGATTCGCGCCTCCATGCCCATGACCCTGTCGCTGCAGGATGGCGAGGCGGCGACCCGCAGGATGCGGCAGATCCTGCGGCGCTATCCCGAGGTGGTGACCGTGTTCTCGCAGCACGGGCGCCCGGATGACGGCAGCGACGCCTCGCCGTTCTCCAACGTGGAGTTGTTCGCCGTGCTGCGGCCGCAGCGGCAGTGGCGGCCGGGATTGACCAAGGATTCCCTCACGCAGCGGATCAACGCGGATTTTGGGCGCGAGCTGCCCGGGGTCAATTTCAATTTTTCCCAGTACATTCAGGACAACATCCAGGAGGGCATTTCCGGGGTCAAGGCTGTCAATTCCGTCAAGATTGTCGGGCCAAATCTGCAGACACTGACGCGCCTGGCCGGGCAGGTACGCGAGGCCCTGGGTCGCGTGCGCGGAATCACCGACCTGGGCGTATTCCCGGTACTGGGCCAGCCCAATCTCGACATCAGGATCGATCGCGCCAGGAGCGCACGCTTCGGCCTGAACACCGGCGATATCGACAGCGTCATCGCCGCAGCCAGCGGTGGCGTTTCGGCCACGACCGTGCTCGAGGGCGACCGGCAGTTCGATCTCGCGGTCCGCTACCCCGCTGCCTGGCGCAGCAACATCGAGCAGATCGGCAACATCCGCGTCCCGGTGGTCGCCGCAGGCGGTGGCACCAACGCCTACATTCCGCTCAAGGAGCTGGCGCAGCTCACGCTGGATACCGGGGCGGCCTGGATCTATCACGAGGGCAACGAGCGCTTCATTCCCGTAAAGTTCAGCGTTCGCGGGCGTGATCTGGGCGGAGCGGTCGCGGACGCGCAGGCTCAGGTCGCCCGCAGCGTGCGACTGCCGAGCGGCTACCGGCTGGTGTGGGCGGGGGAATTCGGCCAGCTGCAGGCCGCAAAGCGCCGGCTGGCAGTCGTGGTTCCGGTCAGCATCGTGCTGATCCTCGGCCTGCTCTATGCACTGTTCAACTCGGCAAAGCAGTGCCTGCTGGCGCTGCTGGGCGTCCCTTTCGTGATGAGTGGCGGCGTTTTCGCCCTGTATGCGTTCGGCCTGAACTTCAGCATTTCCGCGGCCATCGGCTTCGTCTCGCTGTTCGGTGTCGCGGTGATGATCGGGATCCTCATGATCAACTCGTTCATGCAGGAGCGCGATCTGGGCGGCTCACCACGCGAGGGCCTGCACCGGGCCACACGGCGCGTCATGCGGCCGCTGCTGATGATGAGCCTGTCCGCGGGCATCGGGCTGCTTCCGGCGGCGCTCTCCACGGGGATCGGCAGCGAGGTGCAGCGGCCGCTGGCCGCCGTGGTGGTCGGCGGCATGTTGATTGGATCGCTGCTGCTGCTGGTCGTCGTACCGGCGGTCTACCTGGCGCTGCTGGCCCGTGGTACGACGGACCGGCAGGCGCTTCAGGGTCCCTCGACCTCATAACCTCGCCGGCGCAGCAGTTCCAGGGAGCCATCCGGGCCCAGCAGCCGGTCCATGGACTGCACCGCCAGCGTACCCTGGTTGCGCCGCAGCGCCTCGGTCACGGCAAGTATCCAGTCGTCCTGCGCCCGCGCTACCAGCGCGCGCACGCGCTCGGTGGTGGAAATTGCACCGACGCAGGCACTGCGGTTGTCGGTGTGCGGCAGTTGCCGCAGTTGCGCCACGTCTCCCAGCGCCCAGGCGCGTGCCCGCGCCTGCATGATCGGCAGGTCGGTCTCCAGCAGGGTGACCACCGACTCCAGGCAGGCGACTTCCTGCTGCGGTGCCGCGGTACCGACGTCCCTGAGTACGTCGACGGGCTGTTCGATGCGCAGCTTGTCCTGGCGGACCCGTACGCCCTGCTCGCGCGCCAGCTGCAGCACGGACTGCTGCACCTCGTTGTGCAGCGCCAGCCCGGCGCGGTCAAAGACCCGCGCCATCAGCGTGCGCGCCGCCAGCATCGGGCGCATGTTTTCCAGCTTGCGGTCGTGCGGGTCATAGCGCAGGCGCAGCGCCTCGACGCGCGCATACAGCGGCGGCGGCAATGCCGTGCGCAGCGGCACCTGGTCGGGGGGTTTTTGCAGCCTGCGCCATTCGATGTAGACACGCAGTGCTGTGATCGGGTTGGCGCCTACCCCGAAGCTGGGCCAGGCGGGGACCACTTCCTGCGACTGGCGCAGGACTTCCTGCACCGCGCGCGGGTCCCAGGTCATTTTCTTTGGCAGGGGCGTGATCGTCCCCAGGATCCACAGGGTGTGATTCCCCTGGCGCACCGTCCACATGCGGGGCCCCTCGTGGCTGCCCTCGACCACGACTTCCTGGATCGTGTCGGGCGGGACGGTCGCCGCAGCCGCAGCGGCGGCTGACGGCGCCCGCGCCACCGCCGCGCTGGCCATGCCGGCCACGCCGGCCATGAGCACCGCGCCCACGACCCTCCCTGCAACTTCCCTGCGCATGAGTGATAAGGCCGTCGGGCGGGTGGAAAGTTCAGTCGGTGGTGGGCAGCGGAGCCGGTGCGCTGGCGTCGGCGGGATGATATAGGCGCTTGAGCTCCACCGGCTGCAACTCGCCGCCGCTGATGCGCAGGGTCTCGGTGAGCAGGTGTCCATCACGGGACAGGCTGTAACGCTCGCTGACATCCGGTCCAATCTGGGCGTGCACCACTACCACGAAGTCGCGGCCCTTCCAGCCGGAGGTCTGGTCGCCCACCCCGTCCTCGGCGGAAACCACGCTGTGCGCCCCGGGCGTGAAGCTGCGGCGGTAGGCATCGCCGTAATCGAAGGAAACCGCGGTCGCACTCTGGCGGATGGTCAGAATGTCACCCCGCGCGGCGACGCCGTTGACCAGCCTGGCCATCGGCGAGCGTCGCAGGGGATCGGGCCGCGGTCCGCCGTGCGCGGCCGTACCATCCGGGGAGTCCACAGATCCATCCGCGCCGCGCTGGCGATCGATGATACGGCGAGCCTCCGCACGCATCTGCTCCAGCACCTTCTGCGGATCGTCGCTCGCGGCGCGGTCGAGTTTCCACAGGCCGGAGAAGTCCACACCCCGTGGGGTATCCGCCGCCAGGCGCGGCCCGCTGCATCCGGCCAATATGACCGCGGCCGCGACGACGACCGCAGGGCCCGGTGGAAGATTCTGCATCCTGATCTGTCTCATGGCGGCGTATCCTCGCACCGGGACGACGAGCCCGACAAGGATCCGTACGACACCAGCTGCCGCCGGGAGGCCCGGCCATGGCTGCATCAAGGAACGTAACACACCATGAAAAATCACACGGTGCGCACGCTGCGCGGCTGCCTGCTGGCGGCGCTGTTTCTGCCTCTGGCCGGCTGCGGGGGCGCGGCCGCGCCGGCGCCGGCGCCAGCGCCAGCGCCAGCGCCAGCGTCAGCGGCCAGCGCGGCACAGGCTGACTGGCCGGCCTTCACCGCGCGCTTCATAGAGGACTATTTCCGCGCCAATCCCTTCTTCGCAGTCCAGGCCGGGCGGCACGAGTTCGACGGCCAGATGCCGGACCTGAGCGCCGCGGGTATTGCCGCGGAGGTGGCCCGGCTGACGAAGCAACGTCAGCAGGCCGCAGCCTTCGACGCGGCCCGGCTCACCCCCGATCAGCAGTTCGAGCGTGAATACCTGTTGACGGTCATCGACAGCAACCTGTTCTGGCTGGACCGCGCCCGTTTCCCCTTCACCAATCCCACCTGGTATTCCGATCAGATCGATCCCGATGTCTACCTGAGCCGCAACTACGCGCCGCTGGCGACCCGGCTGCGCGGTTACATCGGCTATGCGCGCTCGATCCCCAGGATCGCCGCCGACATCCGCGCAAATCTCAAGACTCCCCTGCCGGAGAGCTTCCTCACCCGCGGGATCGGCGCCTTCGGCGGCTACGCCACGTTCTACCGCCATGACGTCGCGCCACAGTTCGCGGCGGTGGCCGACCCGGCGGCGCAGAAGGAACTGGCCGAAGTGAACGAAGCGGCGGCCGTGGCGATGGATGGACTTGTCACCTGGCTGCAGGGCGAGCGCAAGCACCAGACCCGCGACTTCGCCCTCGGAGCGGCGCTGTTCACGGAGATGTTACGCGCCACCGAGCGTGTCGACGTACCACTGCCGCAGCTGATGGACATCGGCAGGGCCGACCTGGAGCGCAACACCCAGGCGCTGCGCGAGGCCTGCGCCCGCTACCTGCCGGGCCGCCCGCTCACCGACTGCGTACGCAAGATGCGCGCCGACAAGCCCACTGGCGGCGCGGTCGCGGGCGCGCGCGCGCAGCTCGCGAGCCTGCGTGCCTTCGTGATCGCGCACCACATCGTCAGCGTTCCCAGCGACGAACAGGCCGAGGTGGCCGAGGCGCCCCCCTACAACCGCGCCAACGGGGCATACATCAACGTTCCCGGTCCCTACGACAAGGGCGTCGCCTACGTCTACAACATCGCGCCGCCCGATCCGTCCTGGAGCGCACGCGAGCGGGAAGAATACATTCCGGGCCGTGCCAGCCTGCTGTACACCAGCGTGCACGAGGTGTGGCCCGGCCACTTCCTGCAGTTCCTGCATTCCAACCGCAACCCGTCGAAGATCGCTGCCCTGTGGGTCGGCTATGCCTTCGCCGAAGGGTGGGCGCATTACGCGGAGGAGATGATGTGGGAGCAGGGGCTGGGCGAGGGCAACGTCGAGCAGCACATTGGCCAGCTCGAGGAAGCGCTGCTGCGCGACGTGCGCTTCATCAGCGCCATCGGCATGCATACACAGGGCATGACCGAGGCCCAGTCGCAGCGTATGTTCATCGAGCGCGCTTTCCAGGATCCCGGCCACGCGCGCCAGCAGGCCGCGCGCGGCACCTATGACCCGCAGTACCTCAAGTACACCCTTGGCAAGCTGATGATCCGCAAGATGCGCGCCGACTGGGTGGCACGGCACGTTCCGGCCGGCACCGCGGACCCGCGCAGCTACTGGCACGAATTCCACGACCAGCTGCTTTCCTACGGCGGGCCGCCGTTGCCGCTTGCCAGGAAGGCGATGCTGGGGGAGGGCGGCTCGCTGTTTTAGGGCCCTCGCGCGCTTGCCGGCCCCGTGGCGTTTTCATGCTTCCGCGCGAGGTGTGTATATCGTTACACACTTCCGCGAAGAACACCCATCCCCTGTCCACCCAGGGCGCTCGTCCGACTGATTAACCCACGGCAGCCTGAAGGAAGCGCAGCTCGCAGGCATCGGCGTCCAGCCGCACGCGCGCACCCAGCGCCACCGCTTCGTTGTGTTCGCCGTGACCGATGGGAAAGCCCGCCGCGCAGGGCAGGCCGGTGGCCTGCGCCAGCTCGCGCAGCAGCTCGGTGCTGCGCCAGGGCGCATCTTTGTCTTCGCACTCGGTGAACTCGCCCAGCACGATGCCGCGGATGCGGTCGAACACGCCCGCAAGCTTCAGGTGAGTCCACATCCGGTCCAGGCGGTAGGGCCGCTCCCCCCGGTCCTCCAGCAGCAGGACCGCACCATCGAGCGGGGGCATGAAGGGAGTGCCCAGCAACCGGGTCACGACGGAGAGGTTGCCGCCGAGCAGCGGGCCCTCCGCCACGCCTCCCACGAAGGTGTCGGTGCCCCGCAACGCCGGCGCTGGCCGAGGGTTCTCCAGCAGGTCGAACAGCCGCTGGTGCGCGGCGGGGCCCAGGCGGGCGAGCTGGGTCAGCACCGGGCCATGAATGCTGATGCGGCCGTAAGCCTGCATCCACAGGTGCAGCGAGGTGACATCGGAGAAGCCCACCAGCGGTTTGGGCGCACCCGGTGGCGCACCGCCCCCCAGGCGGGCCAGCAAGCGGGTTGCCCCGTAGCCGCCGCGCGCACAGAAGACCGCGTGGATTGCAGGATCAGCCAGCGCGGCGGTGAGCTCGTCGGCGCGCCGCGCGTCGTCGCCCGCCAGGTAACGCTCGCGGGAGAAAATGTCCGGGCGGTACTGCGGCTGGTAGCGTCCCGCCAGCACCGCCAGGCCGGCCTCGAAGGCGTCGCGGTCGAAGCTGCTGGCCGGCGCGACCACGGCCACGCGCGCGCCTGGCTTCAGGGCCGATGCGGGGTTCACGGAAACCATTATCACCCGAACCCGCCCCGCCACGGCAGTCCTTGCGGACCGCGCGCTTCAGTCAGCCAGTGCCTTGAGGTCCGAGAGGGCCGCGGCGCGCCCGCGCTCGATCTGGTCCAGACGCAGGGCGGCGCTGCGCAGGGCTCCCAGGTCCAGCACGGCGGACTCGTGCAGGCGCCGCCAGGCGTTGCGTGCCGCCAGCCACTGGCGCTGCGCCCGGGAATAGCGTTCGGCGGCTTCGCGCCGGCGGGTGATGATGCACAGGGGATGTGTCTGCATGGGGCGCAATCACGCGCGCTGGCGTCGCGGCTTCACAGTGCGGCCGTCACAGTTGGCGCACGCGGCCAGGATCGCTATGCGGCGATGTGGCGGGTCAACTCAGCGACACCACCAGCTTGGCGGAATGGCTGCGCCAGTTGATCGGGATGATGAACGATCGCTGGCCCGGCTTGTGCGGCACGTCCGGCTTCTCGCCTGACAGCACGCTCGGCACCGAGATCACGAAGTCGCGCCCGAAGTCGCGGCGCGCGTTGCCGGAGATGGTGTTGGCCACCTCGCCGACCAGGTCGCGCATGGTCTCGTGGCTGAAGTCGTTCTCCTGCATCTTCATCAGCAGTACGGTCAGCATCGCCTTGGGGGCGGTGAAGTAGACCACGCCCTCGCGCTTGCCCGAGATGGTGATGACGCCGGTGTACTCGTGCACCGCCGGCGTGCCCTCCAGCAGGTAGGGCGAACCCAGGGTCGCCGGCTGTTGGGCTGCGACCTCGAAGAAGTTGGTCGTGCCTTCGACGAAGGTCTTCAGTTCCTGCTCGTACAGCATGTGCGGCGCCTCAGGCCCGACGCATCAGGTCGGCGATGGCTTCGTTGAGCTGCCGGTCGGTGAACGGCTTGTTGAGGAAGCCGTTGGCGCCGCGCTCCATCGCCTCCACCGCCGTGGCCTTGTCCGCCAGCGCCGAGATCACCAGGATCCGCACCGCGGGTTTGAGCGCCACCAGCCGCCCGATGCACTCGATGCCGTCCATCTGCGGCATGGTCAGGTCCATGGTGACCACGTCCGGGTCGGCCTGGGAGAACAGCGCCAGGGCCTCCACGCCGTTGCCGGCCGTGCCGACCACCTGCAGGTCCTCGAACTGCTGCGAGCGCTCGATGCGGCGCCGCATGATGTTGGAGTCATCGACGATCATCAGCTTGAAGGCGCGGCGCGCGTTCATGTCAGGCCACCGCGGTCGACTGCGCGCCCTCGATCGGCGGCAGTACGATCCGGAAGCGCGTGAATTTGCCCGGGTGGGTGCTCACGCCGATCTTGCCGCCGATGGCGTAGACACTGCGCGCCACCACGTCCATGCCGACGCCGCGGCCGGCGTCCATCGACACCTCGTCCCGGGTGGAAAAGCCGGGACGGAAAATCAGCGCCATGCTGGTGCGGGTGTCCATTGCCGCCGCTTCCTCGGCGGTGATCAGCTGCCTGAGCACCGCGGCGCTGCGCAGGGTCTCGGGCTTGATACCGGCGCCGTCGTCCTCGAACAGCAGCTCGAAGCCGTCGGCCGCGCGGCGGAAGTCGACGCGCACGCTGCCGGCCGCGTTCTTGGTGTGGGCGCGGCGCACGTCCGGGGTCTCGATGCCATGCACGGCCGCATTGCGCAGCATCTGGATCAGGCAGTCCTTGATGGTGGCCGCGTAGGGTGCGGGTACGTCCGCCAGGCCACTGACACTCAGGGAGAACTGCTTGGCGTGATCCGCCGCCAGGCGCTCCGCCATTCCCTTCAATGCCGGCGCCAGGTCCTCGGCGCGGCGCTGCGGCGTGACACCGCCGCTTGCCGCCGCGGCGGGCTGTGCGGCCGCGGAGCCGGCCGGCGCGCCGGCGGTGGACGGCGCCGTTTCGCGCAGCGAAGTCAGCCTCGTGCCCATCTCGCGTACGCCGCGCAGGTGGGCCAGCAGTTCGTCGAGCTTGAGCACCATCGGCAGGAAGTCGTTGCCGGTCAGCTCCGGCTTCTTGCGGCACTCCGCCAGCATGTCCTCCAGCACGTGCACGCGGCTGGCGATGCTGCGCAGGTTGAGGATCGAGGCCTCGCCCTTGATCGAGTGCAGCTCGCGCATCATGCCGGCCAGCTTGCGGCGGAACTCGGCATCCGAGCGCGCCGGCTCCTTCATGATGGCGTTCACCAGCTTCAGCCCGGTTTCCGAGGTGTCGAGGAAGGACATGAGCTGCAGCGGGTCGAGGTGCAGCATGCCCAGCATCATGTCGAGCTGGGAGTTGGCGCTCTCCTGCGAATCCTGCAGCTCGCGCGCCAGCAGCACGCTGGAGGTGATGTCACCGACCGCGCACAACACGTGGCGGACACCCTCGGCCCCCGTCACGCGGTGGAAGTCGAACTGCAGGTAGCGGGTCTCCTTGCCGCCGTGGCCATCGTTGGCGGTGATCTCGAGCTGCCCGAGCGGATTGATGGTTTTCATCAGGTTCTCGTGGGCACGATCGCCCCACAGGAGCTTGATGTACTTGGCGGCGGTGGCGAGCGTCGCCGGCGGCACCAGGTCTTTCAGCAGTTCCTCGAAGGACAGCCCCGAGAAGTCCTTGCGGTTGAACATCCGCGTCAGCGCCTCGGACCACACCGAGCCGATGCGGTAGTCGGCATCCAGCAGGAAGAAGCCCTCGCGCACGGTGCGCAGGATGTCGCGGGTCTGCTCCTGCGCCTCGCGCGCGGCCCGTTCGTGACGGCCACGGGTGAACTGGAACCAGGCGGCAACTGCCGCCAGCACCACCGCTGCCAGCACGCCGGCTGCCAGCAGGGCGCGCAGGCTGGCGGCGGCATTCGAGGCGGCGCGCTGCAGGCTGGCCGCGAGCACGGTCAGCTGCTGGCGCAACGCGTGCGCATTCTCGGCCGCGAAACGCTGGGCCTGCTTCACGGCGGCGTAGTGTTCCCGGCCCTCGCGCGACAGCGTGCTGCCGGTGTCCGAATCGACATAGGGTTGGCCGCTGAAGGAAATGACCGGCTCGAGCACCGGTGAGTACTGCCGCCACAAGCGCAGCGGCTGCGCGAGCTGCGGCAGATCGGGGTTGCCGGCCTGCAGGCGCTTGAGGTCATGGTCGAAGCGCCCCACCGTGTCCTGCAGGTCGGCGAGCGACTGGCCGGCGTAGGCGCGGACTTCGAGCCGGTCACGCAGGGCGTTGAGCTGGCCGGCGATCTGCTCGGGGTAGGCCTGCAGCGAACTGGCTGTCTGCAGCGAGACGATATCGGCGCGCATGTGGGTGGCGAGCCGGAAGCCCATGATCAACACGGTACCCATCAGCAGCGCCAGTGCGGTGCCGATGCCGGCCGTGACGAGCTGGCGGCGGCGCTCGGTGCCTGCGAAGGTCATGCGTTCGATCTCCTGCGGATAAGCCGGGTTACTGCCCCTGGGCCAACTGGAAGGTGACCCGGGTCTTGACGGGGACTGCCACGGCGGTGCCGTTGAAGGTGGCCGGGGTGTAGCGCCAGCGGCGTACCGCGGCGAGCGCAGCCCGGTCGAACACGCCCTGTGGCGTGGATTCCAGCACCTGTACATCGCGGGTAATACCACGGGTATCGACGGTGAAGCCCACGATCACATTGCCGCTGATATTGCGGGCAGCCGCGGCGGCCGGGTACTCGGCCTGAACCTTGTCGATGCGCTTCAGGTTCTGCGCCAGGGCCGCGAGGTCCGGTTGCGCCGCGCGCGCCGCGGCCTGCTGCGCTGCGGCCTGTTGCGCCTCGGCTTGTCGTGCCGCGGCCTGCTGCGCTGCAGCCTGCTGCAACAGGCGGTCGCTGTCGGCACTGGCGGCCCGGGCGCGTGCTTCGGCCGCATCTTTGGACTTGCGCTGATTTGCGGCGGCCAGCGCACGGGCTACCCGCTGGGTGTTGGCGTTGGTGGGAGCAGCCGCCTGCAACTGCTGCAGGTAGGCGTTGGCGCTGTCGCTGCCGTCGTCCAGGTGTCCCTCACGGATGCGTTCCTCGGCCAGGGTCGCCAGCCGTGTGATGCGGGCGTCATCCTGACGGCGAGTGAGTTCGCCCTTCCAGCGGGTGATCTGGTCCGTCGGCACGCTGCCGGACTGCTGCGCCTGGCGCAGCAGTACCGCGGCGCGGTCCACGTTGCCCTCCGCCAGCGCGCGGCCGATCGCCGCGGTGTACAGGCGCTGCTCGAAGCCGGTCCGGCGCGAGTCGGAGGGCGCTGCCAGCCTGAAGGCGGACAACGCAGCAGCGGCCTCGTCGAGGCGCGACGCGGCCAGGGCTTCATCGAAGCGCTTCTCCAGCACCTCGGCGATTCGCGTAAGTCCGTCGCGGGCCTCGCCGCTGCGGGGTTCGGCAGCGACCGCGGAACGATAGTAGAGGAGCGCGTTGTCACCCGAGGGCTCGGTGAATCGCCGCTCGTGCATCGCGGCCCGCGCCTTCTCCAACAGGTCGTCGACCTTGCCACTGAGCACGCCGGACTCGACCCCCGACTCCTGCGCGGCGGGCGGCGCTGCGGGTGGTGCTGCGGTCGCTGGCACTGCGGCGGCCGTACCGCCCTGCACGGCGGCCGGGTTGCCGGCGGCGGCAACCGGCGCCGGTTTGCCGTGACCCAGGAAGTACCAGGCGGCCCCGCCGGCCAGTACCGCGGCGGCGGCGGCGGCTGCAATCAGCACGGTGCGCCGCGGGCCCGGCGGGGGTTGCCGCGCATCGGCGGGGGTCACGGGCGAAGCCTCGCGACCGGCCTGGGCGGCAAGGCTGCCCAGGGTGTGTGGCGCGACCGTGATGCCCGCCTTTTGCGTCGCCGGGGCGGCCTGAGCGGC
This sequence comes from Pseudomonadota bacterium, assembly GCA_018241445.1. Lineage (GTDB taxonomy): Bacteria > Pseudomonadota > Gammaproteobacteria > Steroidobacterales > Steroidobacteraceae > 13-2-20CM-66-19. The sequence continues at coordinate 213,180 of JAFEDT010000002.1, read as the reverse complement.
CTGCGCGGCGGCCCCCTCGATCACGGCCTGGGTCTTGCGGGCGTCGATGGGTATCGGCAGCACCGCGAGCACCCGTGAATTCTTCAGCGACCTGCCAAGCGCCTCGGTCGCCGCAGCGTCGGTGAATACCAGCAGCGTCGCCTGGGGGGCGCGGCTCGCCAGGATCTGTACCACCGCTGCCGTGTCGGGCAGGGCGCGGGCGTCGATGGCCAGCAGGCCGGCGTGGCGGCCGCCGCCCAGCGACTGCAGTGCTTCTTCCGGGGATTCCACCGGGTGCACCACGGCTTGCCCGCCGAGGGACTCGCCCAGTTCCAGCAGGAAGTCATCGTGGGTGGTGATCGCGGTGAGTTCCAGCGACGGACGCTTCGCGCCCGCCGGGGAATGGGCTGCTTCCAGGGGACGCGACGCAGTCGAAGGAACGGTTGCCACGGCGATCTCCCAAGTGAGGCCGGCGGATCTCTTGTGTCCGCAGCGGTGCGCGGATTGCCGCGCTATTGCAGGATATGTCGCCTTGTCAAGGCTGCTGTGAGTCAGTTCACAACACGGGAGGTCGTCGTCGCGGCGCGGCGACTGCGTGTACGAAAATGCGAGGCAGTACGAGGGAACCGCCATGCCACGCCTGTCCGTTACGACCGTCTTCGCGGTGCTGTGCCTGTCGACCTGCGGCGCGATACTGGCCAGCCCGCCGGCTAAGCCCGGTGCGGCTCATACCAGTTCCTTCGCCCCGCGCAGCCACGGGACCCGGCGCATCTACGGCGCCCCCATCCAGCCGCCGATCATGAGGAAGCGTAGCGCGCGCCGGTGGGCGGCCGGGCCCGTGCAGCAGCCGCAACTGCGCTCCAGCCCGTTGCCGGATTCGCCGTCGATCAGTCCGCCGGCTTCCGCCAGGTGACGCCGTCGCCGACGCGCAGCTGCAGCCGCGCCACGGTGCCGCCGCGCAGCTCCACGACCGCCGCCACGGGTTCCTGGGAACTCAGCAGATCGAGTGACAGGGGGCGGGCGTGTTCCAGGACGCGCGCGATGCGGCCGTCAACGCCGACGAACAGCATGTCCAGCTCGATGTAGGTGTTCTTCATCCACATCGCCTCCACCCGCGGCGGCGACAGCGGGAACACCATGCCGCGCTCCGGCGGCAGATCGCGCACGAACATCAGGCCCTGTTCGGCGCGCGCCGGCGTATCCGCCACCCACACCTCGAAGCTGTGCCGCTGCGCAGCGCGCCCGTGATCGTGGTGGATGACCTGCAGCGTGGCCCGCGGGAAGGTTGACAGGTCGGCCATCCGCAGCTCTTCCTGCGCCGGCGCCTGTCCGGTCATCGACGACAGCAACAGGGCTGACAGGACCAGCGCCAGTCGAAGTGACACAGTCATGAAGTCTCGTCCTCGAATACGGCGCGGCTGGCGAAATCGAAACTGCTGACGATGATACGTGCATCGCTGGCCAGGGTGCTGGCGCGACCAGCCGCTGCAGTGTCCCACATGCCGGTGCATGCTACGCCCTTAAGCTAGCCGTGTGCGGGCGAGGCGGAGTAGGCTTGAACCGGGCGCTGACCGCGAGCGTGCGGCAGGCAGGCCCACCGAGGTGCGGCCATGGGCTACGCGACTTCAGACATCCGCAATTTCGCCCTCGTCGGCGCCGCTGGGGCGGGCAAGACCTCGCTGCTGGAGGCGCTGCTGCTGCAGGCGGGTGCCATCCGCGCGCGCGGCAGCCTGGCGCGCGGCACCACCGTATCGGATTTTGATCCCCAGGAGCGGCGCCTGTTGCATTCGCTGGAGACCACGGTCTGCAGCTTCGAGACCGGCGGGGTGCAGATCAGCGCCATCGACACCCCGGGGTTCCCGGACTTTCTGGGCAAGGCACTCGCGGTACTGGAGGCCGTCGAAGCGGTGGTCGTGGTCGTGAGCGCCGGTGGCGGCGTCGATGCACTCACGCGGCGGCTGCTGGATTTCGCCCGCGAACGCGGCCTGTGCCGCCTGGTGCTGGTCAACAAGATCGACAGCCATGATGCGCGCTGCGAGGGGCTGCTGCGCGAGCTCACCGAGTTGCTGGGGCCGGCGTGCCTGCCGCTGAACCTGCCCGCCTCGTCAGGCAGCGCCGTGGTGGATTGCTTCTTCCAGTCGCACGGCCCAGCGCCGGACTTCAGCAGCGTCGAGGCGGCGCACACCCGCGTCATCGACCAGGTCGTGGACCTCGATGAACGGCTGATGAGCCTGTACCTGGAGCAGGGTGAGGAGCTGTCGCCGCAACAGCTGCACGCGCCGTTCGAACAGGCGCTGCGCGACGGCCACCTGATACCGGTTTGTTTTGCCTCAGCGGACAGCGGCGCAGGCGTCGCCGAACTGCTGCAGGTGATCACGCGCCTGATGCCCAATCCCGGCGAAGGCAATCCACCGCAGTTCCTCAAAGGCGAGGGGCAAGCGGCCGAGCCGGTGAGCGTCGTGCCTGATGCGGACCGGCACGTGATTGCCCACGTCTTCAAGGTGACCATCGACGCCTACGTCGGCAAGCTCGGCATCCTGCGCGTGCACCAGGGGACGATACGCCAGGGCGGGCAGCTGTTCGTCGGCGATGCCCGCAAGCCGGTCAAGGTCACCCATCTGCTGAGGTTGTTCGGCAAGGACTCCCTCGAAATCACCAGCGCAGGTCCCGGGACCCTGTGCGCCATCCCGAAGGTGGACGAGCTGCACCTGGATGCGGTGCTGCACGACTCGCACGACGAGGATCAGTACCACCTCAGGCCGGTGACGTTCCCGACGCCCATGTTGGGGATTGCCATCGAGCCGGAGCGCCGCGGTGATGAACAGCGCCTGGCGGATGTCCTGCACAAGCTGATCGCGGAGGATCCGTGCGTGCGGGTCGAACATAATGCGGCAGTCCACGAGACGGTGCTGTACTCGACCGGCGAGCTGCACCTGCGGGTGCTGCTGGAGCGTATGGACGAGCGCTACGGCGTGCATATCCGCAGCCGCCCGCCGAGCATCCCCTATCGCGAAACCATCACCCGCGCCGCCGAGGGTCATTGCCGCCACAAGAAGCAGACCGGTGGCGCCGGACAGTTCGGCGAGGTGTTCCTGCGCATCGAGGCGCTGGACCGGGGCCGCGGCTTTGAATTCGTGAACGAAATCGTCGGCGGTGCGATACCCGGTCAGTACATCCCGGCAGTCGAGAAGGGCGTGCGGCAGGTATTGACGGAAGGGGCGCTGGCGGGCTTCCCCATCCAGGATGTACGCGTGACCGTCTACGACGGCAAGCATCACTCGGTGGACTCCAAGGAGGTCGCGTTCGTTGCCGCAGGGCGCAAAGCCTTTCTGGACGCGTTGCAGAAGGCCACGCCGATCGTTCTGGAGCCGATCATGCACGTGGCCATCACGGCCCCGGCGAGCGCCATCGGTGACATCACCGGCGACCTGGCCACCAAGCGCGCCCGCATCAACGGCAACAGCACGCCGCCCGGACAGCGCGCCACGCTAGTCGCGTTCGTGCCGCTCGCCGAAGTGACCGGTTACAACTCGCGTCTCAAGGCGCTCACCGGCGGTGAGGGTGCCTACACCATGGAACTGAGTCATTACGATCAGGTGCCGCCGCGCAAGCAGCAGGAGCTGGCGCAGGCCTGGCGGCCGCGCGCGGAAGCGGAGTAGCCGGTGCGTCCCGCGCCGGGGCGCCCGCCATTGCCGAGGCGGGCCGCGGCGTTGGCAGAAACAGCGCCAGGCGATATGACTGGTTCACGGAGTCTCGTCCTCGAATACGGCGCGGCCGGCGAAATCGAAACTGCTGACGATGATACGTGCATCACTGGCCAGGGTGCTCGCCGGGGCCACGCAGAAGCCGCGCGCGATCACCCGCCATGCGCGCCGCGGGCCGCCGAGCGCCCCGACGCGCTCCTGGCGCAGTTCGTCCACGGTGCAGTGCCCGTCGCCGCGGGTTGCGAACAGCCGCTGCTCCCCCTCGAATATCACGGTGAGGTTGGTGGGCAGCTCCCGTCCGGGCTTGCCCTCCTGCGCCGACTCCACGCCGAACACCAGCCGTACACGCCGGCCGTCGGTATGCAGGGGACCGGCGAAACTGACCCGCACGCCGCTGCCATCGGGCCGCGGGCCGCCGTCGCACTCGATCTGGCTGTCGCGCCAGTCGAGATCCACGTTGACGTTGCCGCGAATGCGGGCGCGCAGATAGCCGTTGCCCGTGGGCAGGCAGCCGCCGCCCGGCGCGGCGGTTTTGGCCGGCGGTGTCGCCGCCGCCGCGGGCGCCGCCGCGCCGCCGCTGTGACCGATGAGCAAGCCGAGTATCGCCAGCGCCGTCGCAGGTGAGCGCGCCATGCTCCCGGATTTCATCACGCGCTTTGTGGCCGGCCTGGACATGCCGCCAGTGTACCTGCGCTACCGGCGAAGTTGCGGTGGGCGGATTTCAGGAGCCGGACATGACCAGCAGCGACTTGGCCATGCGGGCGTGCCCGCGCACCACCGAACGGGCGAGGTGCAGGGTCAGGGCCAGGATGAGCACACCCAGTGCCATCCCGATCAATGCGGCCGGCAGCGACTCCGCCTGGGGGCCGAAATCAACGTCGTTGATCTCGATCGAGCCCAGCGTGTCCACGAACGGCCAACCGAGGTTGCTTCCGATCACCAGCAGCGGTGCGAGCGCCAGGCGCAACCCGACGCTGAGACCCACAATGGCGACCACGAAATACACCACCCCCAGGGGCAGCATCAGCAGCAGGTACAGCTGCGTAGTCCAGGTGCGCGGGTCCTTGAGCATGTCCAGGATCCGGGTGCCCCACCCGGCGGGCGGACCCGGATGCACCGGACGGCGCGGCATGCGTTCCCCGGTCATCGCCTCCAGCAGCCGGCCCTCGCCCAGGGAGAGAACGCGCACCACGCCAATGAAGGCCAGGAAGAAGGGGATGCCGATGATCAGGATCGCAAACCCAGCCGACAGGGACAGCCCGGTGACCACAATCGTGAAGTAGATGATCCCGGTTACCAGCGCGAGCAACATATAGAAGAGCGAGGTGTAGGCCCTGGGATCCTGGAAGATCCCGAAGAACCGTCGCAGGGCCGAGCCTTGCGCCACACTCGACGGCGCGGGCGTCGCCAGCGCCGCCTTCACCTTGACCTCCGTGTCGCGGTACGCCGCCGCGACTTCCTCGGGTGCGCCGTAAGTACTCGCGATCAGCTCCAGTACGTCGCCCTCGGACTTGTCTGGGTGGGCCCGCACCTCGGACCTGATGTGTTCCTCCGCGTCGTAAAGCGCGTCCTGGATCAGCGCAGGATCCTGGCCGGCAAGGGCCTCGCGCAGTTGTCTCAGGTACTCCTCGATGGTGCGGGGTGCGTTCGTATTCATGGCGGATGGAAGAGTGCCCGATGGACGCGCTGAAGGCCACGCACACAGCATGCTGCTGCGTCCAAGCGGTATCCGCAGTCGATGAGGCGAACGGCGCTGCTACCGGCGCGCTTCTTGCTAGACTTTTCACCGCCCTCGCTGTGGAAGCCCCCCGATGAGAAATTCCCTGCTGGAGGTCACCCCCGTTGTGCCGGGGGCTCTCTCCCGCTTGCCCGAAATGGCCGCGAACCTGTTCTTCAGCTGGCACCGGCCAACCCGGGCGCTATTCGAAGACCTGGATCCGGAGCTGTGGAAGCAGACCAACGGCAACCCGCGCCTGATGCTGCGTTGCGTGGGTCAGGGCGCATTGGATCGCAGAGCGAACGATAGAGATTATCTGTCCAGATATCGGGCTGCCCTTGATACGCTGGATGCATACCTCGGGGGGGAGCTGGCTTCCGCCGAGGATCCCCTGGTCGCGTATTTCTGCGCCGAGTACGGCTTCCACGAGAGCTTCCCGATCTACTCGGGCGGCCTCGGAGTGCTCGCCGGGGACTACTGCAAGGCCGCAAGCGACGAGCGGGCGAACTTTGTCGCTGTCGGGCTGCTGTACGAGCAGGGGTACTTCACCCAGACGGTGGACGACGATGGCACCCAGCATGCCGCCTACCGCGAGCGCGACCCGCGTGACCTGCCCGTGGAACCGGTCCGCACCGCCCAGGACCAGTGGCTCACGGTCACGGTGCGCATGGGCGGCCGGGACGTCGCCGCGCGGGTCTGGAAGGCGCAGGCCGGGCGGGTGGCGGTGTACCTGCTGGACACCAACTGCCCCAACAACTCGCCCGCGGACCAGGAGATCACCCGCCGCCTCTACGGCGGGGACGAGTTCACGCGCGTCCGCCAGGAAATGATCCTGGGAATCGGCGGTGTGCGGGCGCTGCGCGCGCTCGGGCTCGCGCCAGCGGCCTGGCACCTCAACGAAGGTCATGCTGCGTTTCTGATCCTGGAGCTGCTGCGCGAACAGGTGCAGGCCGGCCTGCCCTACGAGGCGGCGCTGGAGGCGGTCGCGGCCAGCTGCGTGTTCACCACCCACACCCCCGTGGCCGCCGGTCACGATGCCTTCGGGCTGGAACTGATCGTGGCGCAGTTCGGGGACTTCATCCGCGAGCTCGGGCTGCCGGTGGAACGCTTCCTGGAGTTGGGCCGCGCGCCCTCGGCGCCGGGGCTCTTCAACATGACGCGCCTGGCACTCAACGGCACGCGGCACGTCAACGGCGTCAGCCGCATCCACGGTGGCGTGTCGGCGCGGCTGTGTGCCGACCAGTGGCCCGAGGTGCCGGCCGGGGACAACCCGATCGGCTTCGTCACCAACGGGGTGCACGTTCCGACCTTCCTGCACCAGTCGTGGATGGCGTTCTTCGACCGCGAGCTGGGCGTGCAATGGCGCGAGCACCTGCGGGATGCGCAGTTCTGGTCGCGCCTGGAACAGGTACCCGATACGCGCCACTGGGCCGCGGCCCAGGATGTGAAGTCGCGCATGTTCGCCAACGTGCGCGAGCGGCTCGAGCGCGAGTACCGCCGCAAGGGTGCGAGCCTCGCGCAGCTGCGGCACGTGACGCGCTACATCGATCCGCAGCGGCCGGACGTGCTGACGCTGGGTTTCGCGCGCCGCTTCGCCACCTACAAGCGCGCCACGCTGCTGTTGCGCGACCGCGCGCGCCTGGCACGCCTGGTCAGCGATCCGCAACGCCCGGTGGTGCTGCTGTTCGCCGGCAAGGCGCACCCGGCGGACGAGCCCGGCAAGTCGGTGCTGCGTGAAATCCGCCAGTTGATGCTGACCCCGGAGTTCATGGGACGGGTGATCTTCCTCGAGGACTACGACCTGCAGCTGGCCCGCAGCCTGGTCTCGGGCGTCGACGTGTGGCTCAACAACCCGATCGCGCCGTTGGAGGCGAGCGGTACCTCGGGCATGAAGGCCGCCATCAACGGCCGCCTGAATGTCAGCATCCTCGATGGCTGGTGGGCGGAAGGGTGGACGGCCGACAACGGCTGGGGCATTCCGCCCACCAGTGTCCAGGATCCGGAGCGCCGCGACCTGCTGGAGGCGCAGATGATGCTGGCGACACTGGAAGAAGAAGTGGTGCCGATGTACTACCAGCGTGACGGCTCCGGCTGCCCCGCCGCCTGGGTCCAGCGCAGCAAGCGCGCCATGGCGAGTGTGATTCCGCGGTTCAACATGGGGCGCGTGCTGATCGACTACACCCGCGGGTTGTACCGGCCGGCGGCGGCGCAGTACCAGCGCCTGGCGGGCGACGGTTTCACCGGTGCGCGCACGCTGGCGGACTGGAAGCAGCGGGTGCGGCGCGCCTGGCCGCATCTGACGGTGCGGGCGCTGGGCACGGCGGCGCGCGATCTGCCGCGCGGTGAACGGCTGCGGCTGCGCGTGGCGGTGGATCTCGGTGAGCTGTCGCCGAATGACGTGCGGGTGCAGCTGCTGGCACGGCGGCTGCTGCCGGAGGCGGACCTGTCGCCGCCGCCGCTGTGCTCCTACGGGCAGACACCCCGCGACGGCCTGTGGCATGCTGACCTGCGCGCCACGGCCGAGGATCACGAAGGAGCGCGGGTGTTTGCGCTGGACGCCGAGCCGCCGGAGTGCGGCCAGTTCATGACCGAAGTCCGCGTCTATCCGTGGCACGAACTGCTGAGCCATCCGCTGGAACTGGGCCTGATCAAATGGCTGTGAGGATCTGAAAGCCGATGTCGCGCCAGCCGGCACGCGCCTCCTCCGGGCGCTACGTCAGCCGACTCACCGGCGGCACGCTGGCGATCGTCATGGCCGGCGGACGCGGCGAACGGCTGCACGATCTCACCGCGCACCGCTGCAAGCCCGCCACCCCCTTCGGCGGCAAGTTCCGCATCATCGACTTCGTGCTGTCCAACTGCATCAATTCCGGGATCCGGCAGATCTCGATCCTGACCCAGTACAAGGCGCAATCCCTGATCCAGCACGTGCAGCACGGCTGGAGCTACCTGCGCGGCGAGTTCGGCGAGTTCATCGAGGTGGTGCCGGCGCAGCAGCAGACCGGGGCTCACTGGTACCGCGGCACGGCGGACGCCGTGCACCAGAACATGCGCCTGATCGCCTCGCATCGCCCCAAGCACGTGCTGGTCCTGGCCGGCGATCACATCTACAAGATGGACTACGGTCCGATGATCGCCTATCACGTGGAGAAGGGCGCCGACATCACGGTCGGCGTGGTGGAGGTGCCGGCGAGCCAGTCGCGGCATTTCGGCATCCTGAGCGCCACCGAGTGGAATCGCGTGACGCGCTTCACCGAGAAGCCGCAGGATCCGGAGCCGCTGCCCGGCCGCCCGGACGTGGTATTGGCTTCGATGGGGATCTATGTTTTCAACGCGCGTCTCCTTGAAAGCATGCTGGCGGCGGATGCAGCCAGCGAGGCTTCCGCGCACGACTTCGGCAAGAACGTGCTGCCGGAGGCCATCGCCGCAAACCGCCAGGTCTTCGCTTACCCGTTCCAGGACGTGCAGACGCGTGCGCAGAGCTACTGGCGCGACGTCGGCACGGTGGACGCCTACTACGACGCCAACCTTGAACTTGTGCACGTGCACCCGGAACTCAATATCTATGACGAGGACTGGCCGATCTGGACCTACCAGGTGCAGCAGCCGCCGGCCAAGTTCATCCTCGACGAGGACGGGCGGCGCGGCATGGCGCTCAACTCCATGGTGTCCGGCGGCTGCATCATCTCCGGCGCCGCGGTGCGCGAGTCGCTGCTGTTCTCCAACGTGCGGGTCGAGGAACGCAGCTCCCTGCAACTCTCGGTGGTGTTGCCGCACGCACAGATCGGCCGCGACTGCCAGATCCGCGGCGCGATCATCGACGAGGGCTGCGAGATTCCCGACGGCAGCCGCATCGGCCATGACCGCGAAGCCGACGCGCGGCGCTTTCACGTGACCGCAGGTGGCGTGGTGCTGGTGACCCCGGACATGCTGCACGGTGCGGGAGCATCCCGCGGATGAATGCCGCGGCGAGCGACGGCAGCGTCACACCGGGGCGCCGCCTGCCCGTGATCCTGCTGTGGCACATGCACCAGCCGCAGTACCGCGACGCCATCAGCGGCGAGTACCAGCAGCCGTGGACCTACCTGCACGCCATCAAGGACTACACCGACATGGCGGCGCACCTGGAAGCGAACCCGGCGGCGCGCGCCGTGGTCAACTTCACACCGGTGCTGATTGAACAGCTCGAGGAGCTGGCGGCGCGCGTGGCCGCGCACCTGGCGGCCGGTACGCCCCTGCCCGATCCGGTGCTGGGACTGCTGGGCCCGGCGCCCCTGCCGACCGACGCCGCGGCGCGCCTGGCGCTGGTGCGCGCCTGCCTGCGCGCCCAGCGCCGGCAGATGATCGAGCGCTTCGGCCCGTACCTGGAGCTGGCGACCATCGCCGAGACACTGGCGACACCGCAGCGCGTCGCCTACGCCTCGGACCAGTACATCCACGACCTGGCGGTGTGGTATCACCTTGCGTGGCTGGGCGAGACGGTGAGGCGCGCTCACCCGCTGGTGGCGCAGCTCACCGAGCACGGGCGCAATTTCAGCGCCGCACAGCGCCGCGAGCTGCTGGCGCTGGTCGGGGAACTGATCGCCGACGTCATCCCGCGCTATCGCCGCCTGGCGCAGGACGGCCGTTGCGAGCTGTCGGTCACCCCCTACGGCCATCCCCTGATGCCGCTGCTGCTGGACTTCCGCAGCGCCCGCGAAGCGCTGCCGCAGCTTCCCCTGCCGCGGCACGCCGGCTATCCCGGCGGCGCGCAGCGCGCCGCCTGGCACACCGCCGAAGCCATCCGCGTCTTCACCCGCGCCTTCGGCATGCCTCCGCGCGGCTGCTGGCCCGCGGAAGGAGCCATCAGCGATGCCACGCTGGCACTGCTTTCGCGCGCGGGCTTCACCTGGGCGGCCAGTGGAGCTGCGGTCCTGCACGGCAGTCTCGCGGCCGCGGGCGCGCAGGCGGCACAGGATCCGCTGGCCTTAAACCGCGCCTGGCAGGTGGGTGACGGCCCCATGCACTGTTTTTTCCGGGAGGACGCGCTGTCGGACATGGTCGGTTTCACCTACGCCACCTGGCACGGCGATGACGCCGCCGCCAACCTGGTGAACGAGCTGGCGCAACTGGCGCGCCGTTACGAGGCGCAGGATGGGCATGCAGTCCTGATCGCGCTCGATGGTGAGAATGCCTGGGAACACTATCCCTTCAACGGCTATTACTTCCTGCGCGCCCTGTACGCGCAGCTCGCCGCGCACCCGGCCCTGGAGCTGACCACGCTGTCGGATTGCGTGGCGCGCGGCCCGGCGCCGGCGCCGTTGCAACACGTGGTGGCCGGAAGCTGGGTGCACGGCACACTGGCGACCTGGATGGGCGATCCGGCCAAGAACCGCGCCTGGGATCTGCTGTGCGACGCCAAGCTGGCCTTCGACCGGGCCGCGCCGCGGCTGACACCGGCGCAGCGTACGAGCGCGGAGCGGCAGCTCGCCCTGTGCGAGAGTTCCGACTGGTTCTGGTGGTTCGGTGACTACAACCCGGCCGAGGCCGTGTCGCAGTTCGACGTGCTCTATCGCCGCCAGCTGGTGACGCTGTACCGCATGCTGGCCCTGCCGCCACCGGCGGAGCTGGCGCAACCGATCGCCGTGGGTTCCGGCGCGCCGGAGCACGGCGGCGCCATGCGCCGCGCAGCCGGCTGACCGACCTCACCGCTGCATGACAACCCCGCGCCTGCCGGTGCTGGATCAGCGGCGCGCCGGCGTCCTGCTGCCCTTGTCGGCCCTGAGCGCACCGTTGGGGCGCGGCGGCCGTGCCTTCGTTGATTTCCTGGCAGCGGCCCGCTTCTCGGTGTGGCAGGTGTTGCCCCTGGGCCCCACCGGCGCCGACGGCTCACCCTACTGGGTGCGGTCGGACCGCGCGGGAAATCCCGCCTTGCTGGACCCGCAGGAAGTCCCGCCTCCCGATGGGGCGCTCGAGGCGCAGTTCCTGGCGCAGTCGCAGGACTGGCTGCCCGACTACGCGCTGTTCGAAGTCCTGTCCCGCATCCATGGGGGCGCGGCCTTCTGGGAATGGCCGCCGTCGCTGCGGGACCGCGAGCCCGCCGCCCTCGCCGCGGCCCGCGGCGCACTCGCCGAAGGCATTGCGCAGATCGTGCGCGAGCAGTTCGCATTCACGCAGCAGTGGGACGCACTGCGCGACTATGCCCGCGGGCGCGGCGTACGCATCTTCGGCGACCTGCCTTTCTATGTCGCGCCTTCCTCGGCGGAGACCTGGGCGCATCGCCGGCTGTTCCGCCTCGAGGCCGGCGGCGCGCCAGCGGTGATCGGCGGTGTGCCGCCGGATTATTTCTCACCGCTGGGGCAGTTGTGGGGCAACCCGGTTTATGACTGGGAGGCCATGGCGCGCGAGGACTTCCACTGGTGGCGTGGGCGCGTGGCCGCGCAGCTGCAGCGCATGGACCTGCTGCGCCTGGATCACTTCCGCGGCCTGTCGGCGTACTGGGCGGTGCCGGCGCCGGCGCAGGATGCGCGCGGCGGCGCCTGGAGCGCGGCACCCGGCCACGCGCTGCTCTCGCGCCTGCTCGCCGATTTTCCCGATCGGCCGCTGGTGGCCGAAGATCTCGGCGACATCAGCGCCGAGGTACTGGCGCTGCGCGATGCCTTCGCCCTGCCTGGCATGCGCGTGCTGCAGTTCGCCTTCGACGGCGATGCCCGCAATCCGCATCTGCCGTTTCGCCATGTAGCGGCGAGCGTCGCCTACACCGGCACGCATGACAACGACACCACGCTGGGCTGGTATACCACCCTGCCGCATGAGGTGCGCTCGCGTGTGGACTTCCTGCTCGATGGCGCGGCCGGCATGCCACGGGAGCTGGTGCGCGCGGCGCTGGGCTCGGTGGCCACGCTCGCGGTGATCCCGCTGCAGGACCTGCTCGGACTGCCGGGGAGCGCAAGGTTGAACACGCCCGGAACCACCGTCGGCAACTGGAGCTGGCGCGTTCCAGAGGGCGCCCTGACGGCGTCCCTGGCGGCGGAACTGGCACGGTTGAACCAGGCATTCGGGCGCGCTTGAGCAGCGGGACCTTGGCCCCGGCGGCGGGCTGTGCCTACCATCCGCTCATGAAATCGCTGCGCCTTGCTGTCCTGTCCTGCGTGCCGTGGCTGCTGTGCGCCTGCGCACTGGGCCCGAAATTCCAGACGCCGCGCCTGTCGGTCGCCGACGTGCAGGTCCAGGGCGGCACGCTGTGGGAGCAGCGCCTGAAGGTGCGGGTGCACGTGCAGAACCCCAACGACCGGGAACTGCCGATCAAGGGTATCGACTACACGCTGCAGGTCGACGGGCAGGACTTCGCCGACGGGGTGTCGGCGGCCAGCTTCGTGGTTCCTGCCCTGGGGGAGGCGGAGTTCGACATGAACGTCACCACCAACATCGCCGGCGCACTGCTGCGCCTGGCCCAGCACACGGCGCCGCCCGGCGCCCGCGGCGTGCCCTACCGCATGCACGGGCACATCGCGCTGTCCTCGGGTCTGCTGCGCTCCATCCCCTTCGACGAGCGCGGCAGCTTCAGGCTGCAATGACCTTACGGTACAGCGCCACGTAGTGCGCGCCCTGGCGCGCCCACGAGAAGTCCTGCTGCATGGCGTTCTTCTGCGCCCGCAGCCACTGCGCCGGCCGCTGGTAAAGGTCGAGCGCCGCGTCCAGCCCCCACTTCAGCCCCTGCGCGTTGAAGTCGTTGAACACAATCCCCGTGCCCGAGCCACTGGCCGGATCGAAATGCTGCACGGAGTCGGCCAGCCCCCCGGTGCGGCGCACCAAGGGCAGCGTGCCGTAGCGCAGGCTGTACATCTGGTTCAGCCCGCAGGGCTCATAGCGCGAGGGCATCAGGAACAGGTCGCTGGCGGCCTCGATCCAGTGCGCCAGCTCATCGTCATAGCCCTCGTGGAAGCGCACGCGGCCGGGGAACTGCGCCTGCAGGCTGCGCAGGAACTGCGCATAGCGGGGCTCGCCCGTGCCCAGGGCCACGAAGGCAAGCGGCCGGCTGCGCAGCGTGTCGGGCAGTACCTCGGCCAGCAAGTCTATTCCCTTCTGGCTCGCAAGACGGCTCACCAGCCCGGCCAGGGGTGCCCCGCCGGCGGCATCGAGCTGCTGGCGCTGCAGGAAGCGGTGTTTCAGGCGCAGCTTCACCGCCAGGGTTGCCTCGTCGTAGTGCGCCGGCAGGTAGCGGTCGCGGCGCGGATCCCATTCCTCGTAGTCCACGCCATTGAGGATGCCGCTGAGCACTGCGGCGCGGGCGCGCAGGCTGTCCTCGAGTCCCATGCCGTATTCCGCGGTGCAGATCTCGCGGGCATAGGTGGGGCTGACCGTCGTCACGGCGTCGGCGTACAGGATGCCGTGACGCAGGGCGTTGATACGGCCGGCTGCCAGGTCGCCCTGGTGCAGCAGGGGGAGGTCGGAGGGGGACAGGCCCAGGTCGGCCACCTGTTCCGCGGCGAACACGCCCTGGTAGCCGATGTTGTGAATGGTCAGTACCGTGCGCGTGGATCCGAACAGCGGCTCGGCGCGCCAGCGCGTGCGCAGGAACAGCGGCGCGAAGCTGGTGTGCCAGTCGTTGCAGTGGACGATCTGCGGCGCCCAGCCCAGCCGCTGGCAGGCCGACAGCGCCGCCTGCGTCAGCGCCAGGAATCGCAGGTGCTCATCCGGATCGCTGGTGTAGAGCGTGGGGCGCGCATAGAGCGCGGGGCAGTCGACCAGGTACACCGCGGCGCCGCCGGGCATCACGCCCCGTAAAACTGAGAAGGAGTAGCGGTGCTGCCCCAGGGCGAGCGGCAGATCCGCAAGGCCCGCCACCGGCAGCGCGCCGAAGGCCGATCGCGCCACTGAGGCGTAGCAGGGCGTGAACAACCGCACGTCATGTCCGGCCCCATGAAGATACTTCGTCAGCGCGCCGGTCACATCCGCCAGGCCCCCGGTCTTGGACAGGGGTACGGATTCGGACGCGAGCAGACAGACCGAAAGCCGCGAACTCATGCGGCGGCGCTACGGGGAGGGTCGGTGGCGCGCTGGGATATCATGCCGGGATGCGGCGCGTTCTCATCGGTCTCGTCCTCGCTCTGCTGGTCGCAGTATCCATAGCGGTGGGGGTCGCCGTCACCTGCTGGTTCACACCGGGGCGCTGACAGTAAGCGGCCGGGCGGCCCGCAGTGGGGACCGCGGCCTGCCCCCCGGGGCATCGGGCCAGTCAAGCCGCCGTGCTGTCTTTTTTCTGACATCGCACTTAATCAGTTGATTATAAAGTAATTATAGGTCTTCAGCCAGGACAGGGAGGCTTCGGAAACTGGTAGACTTGGCCCCATCCCGATCGAGCGCCGAAGAGCGATTGCGCCATGTCCGCCTCCCCCTACAAGCAGCTGGAACAGGAATTCAAACGCCTCAACGCCTTCCGGGGCGCCCTGGCCCTGCTGCGCTGGGACGCCGCGGTGATGATGCCGCGCGGCAGCGCGGAAGTGCGTGGCGAGCAGCTCGCGGCAATCGAAACCGAACACCATGCCCTGCTGACGGCGCCGCGCCTGACGCGGCTGCTGGATCGGGCCCAGGCCAATACACAAGGGCTGTCGGACTGGCAGGTCGCCAACCTGCAGGAGATGCGCCGCCAGCGGGACCACGCCATCGCGACACCCGTGACCCTGGTCGCGCGGCTGGCCAAGGCGACGGCGCGAGCGGAGTCGCGCTGGATCGAGGCGCGGGCCCAGGGGCGCTTCGACACTTTCGCCCCCTGCCTGGAGGAGGTCGTACACCTGGTGCGCGACAAGGCGGCACTGCTCGGGCAGGCGCTGAACCTGGCGCCTTACGATGCGCTGGTGGACGAGTTCAGTCCCGGCGTCACCACAGCCGACATCGACGCCATCCTGAAGGCCCTGTCGCGCCGGCTGCCTTCGCTGATCCGCGAAGCCATCGCCGGGCAGGAGAGCCAGCCGCTGCTGCCACTGTCGGGCAAGTTCCCGATGGGCAAGCAGCGTGCGCTGACGCTGGAGGTCATGAAGGCGGTCGGATTTCCGTTCAACAACGGCCGCCTGGACGAGAGCGAGCACCCCTTCACCGAGGGCGGCCCGGGCGACGTGCGCATCACCACCCGTTTTTCGGCAGATGATCCGTTCTCGGGCCTGCTGGGCGCCATGCACGAGACGGGTCACGCCATGTACGGCCTGGGTCTGCCGCAGGACTGGCGCGACCAGCCGGTGGGACGCGACCGCGGCATGGCAATGCAGGAAAGCCAGTCGATGCTGGTCGAGATGATGATCTGCCGCAGCCGGCCGTTCGTGCAGTATCTGCAGCCGCTGCTGGTGCGGCACTTCGGCGCCAGCGGCCCGGAGTGGGAGCTGGAGAACGTCTATCGCCACCTCACCCGTGTGCGCCGCGGCCTGATCCGCGTGGACGCCGACGAATTGACCTACCCGCTGCACATCATGCTGCGCTATGAACTGGAAAAGCAGCTGCTGTCCGGCGAACTGGCGGTACGCGACCTGGCGGAAGCCTGGAACACGGGCGCGGAGCAGCGCCTGGGCGTACGCCCTTCCAGTGACGGCGAAGGCTGCCTGCAGGACATCCACTGGGCGGTGGGATCCTTCGGTTATTTCCCCTCGTACACGCTGGGGGCGATGATCGCGGCGCAGCTCCACGAAAGCCTGCGCGCCGGACTGCCGGAACTGGACGCGCAGGTGGCGGGCGGGGATTTCGCAGGGCTGTTCGGCTGGCTGCGCACCAACGTGCACAGCCTCGGGTCGAAGCTGCCGGTGCAGGACCTGCTCAAGGAGTCCACCGGCAAGCCGCTCGCTGCTACGGCCTTCATCCGCTACGCCGAGTCGAAGTACCTGGACAACACCGCCAGCAGCGCCGCGGCTTGAGCCGTGGCCGCGGTGTTGCCTCCGCAATCCAACCAGCCGCCGGCACCAGCGAGCGCGGCTGCGTCGCCCTCGCGCACGCTGCAGCGGCTCGCGGCGCGGCTGCGTGGCGCGGTCGGCCGGTGCATCGCCGACTACGGCATGATCGGGGAGGGCGACCGCGTCATGGTCTGCCTGTCCGGCGGCAAGGACTCCTTCACGCTGCTGGACATGCTGCTGTCGCTGCAGCGCAGCGCGCCCGTGCGCTTCGAGCTGCTGGCGGTCAACCTCGACCAGAAACAGCCCGGTTTTCCGGCGCTCGTACTGCCGCGCTACCTCACCCAGCTGGGCGTGCCATGGCACATCATCGAGCAGGATACCTACAGCGTCGTGAAGCGCGTGGTGCCCGCCGGGCGTACGATGTGCGGCCTGTGCTCGCGGCTGCGGCGCGGCGCGCTGTACCGCTTTGCGGCCGAGAACGGCATCACGCGCATCGCTCTCGGCCACCACCGCGACGACATTGTCGAGACGCTGTTCCTCAACCTGTTCTTTGCCGGGCGCCTGAAGGCGATGGCGCCCAAGCTGCGCTCCGATGACGGACGGCACGTGGTCATCCGCCCGCTGGCCTATGTCGCCGAGCGCGACATTGCGCGCTACGCCCGCGGCCGTGGCTTCCCGCTGATTCCCTGCCGGCTGTGCGGCTCGCAGGACAACATGCAGCGCCGCGCGGTCAAGCAGATGCTGGCCGGATGGGAGCAGGCCTTCCCGGGTCGGACGGAATCCATCTTCCACGCGCTGCGGCACGTGGAGCCGGCGCACCTGGCCGATCCCAGGCTGTTCGACTTCGCAGCCCTGGAGGCTCGCGCCCCCGAGGCTCACGCCGCCGCCGTGACCGCGATGAACGAGGCGGAAGAGGCTGAGTTGATGCAGGCCGCCGGCGCCTGGGGCCGCTGACCATGCTTCCCGCCCGCGAAACCCCCGGCGCCGGGCGACTCCTGCCCAACACCTGGTGGGTGATTCCCGGCAGGGTGCTGGCCGGTGAGTACCCGGGCGCCCCCACGCCGGCGGAGACGCGCTCGCGCCTGCGCGCCCTGCTGGACCAGGGCATCGGCTGTTTCCTCGACCTGACCGAGCCGGACGAGCTGGCCCCCTACAGCGGCGAGCTTCCTGTAAGCGCGGATTACCTGCGCAAGCCGATTCCCGACCACGGGCTGCCGCGCCAGGTCGAACACATGGCGGAGATCCTCGACTGCATCCAGGGTGCGGCGCGCCGTGGACAGGCTGTGTACCTGCATTGCCGCGCGGGCATCGGCCGCACCGGGATGGTCGCCGGCTGCCTGCTGGTCGAGCGCGGCCTCAGCGGCGCGGATGCGCTGGGCGAGTTGAACCGGCTGTGGCAGCAAAGCCGCCGTTCGACCCAGTGGCCGGAGGTTCCCGAAACCCGCGAGCAGCGGCAATACGTGCTGGACTGGAAGCCCATGACCGGTGCGCCGCCGGACGATCCGCTGTTCGAGCCGCAGGCCCTGGCCGCGGCGCGCAGCCTGAGGGAGCGCTTCCTCGGGGCTCTCCTGGGACTGGCATGCGCAGACGCGGTGGCAGCGGCGACGCAGTTCCGGGTGCCCGGGCGCTTCGCACCCGTCGGGGATCTGCTCGGTGGCGGGCCCTTCGACCTGCCGCGCGGAGCCTGGAGTGACGACACCGCCATGGCGCTGTGCCTGGCGGAGAGCCTGCTGGCGCGCCAGGGCTTCGACGGGCACGACCAGGTGGCGCAATACCGTCGCTGGCAGCAGGAAGGCCACCTGTCCGCGACCGGCCAGTGCCTGGGAATCACCGCCGGCACCGCGCGCGCACTCGCCGCCGCGCAGTGGCGACGCCAGGCTTTCTCAGGCACCCACGATCCGCAGGCCCTCGATCCCGAGGTCCTGTCACGCGTGCTGCCGGTGGTGATGTTCCACTTCGCCCAGTGCGAAGAGGCGATCGAGGCCTCCGCGCAGGCGGCACGCACAACCTCGCAGGCGCCGCAGGCGCTGGCGGCCTGCCGTTGCCTGGCGCGGGCGCTGCATGCCGCGCTCAGTGGCGCAGGGAAGGAGGCGATTATCACGGCCGCCGAGCCACTGCCTCCCCTCGGCGCACGCGCGCGGGCCTCGGGCCCGGCGGGGGAGACGGCGCCCCGCGCACTGTCGGAAGCCTTGAGCATATTCGGCCAGACCGGCAATTTCCGCGACGCCGTGCTGCTGGCGGCCAACCAGGGCGGCAACAGCGACGTCATCGCCGCGGTCACCGGCGCCCTCGCAGGGGCGCACTACGGTGCAGGTGCCATCCCAACTTCGTGGCGCAACAGCCTGATCAGGCACGAGTTGATCGAGAGCTACAGCGACCGGCTGCTTACCCGGGCGATGCTGCAGATGGCGTGAAGGGCCGCGCTGCATTGCGGCGCAGCCGCTGGTCGCTGTTCACCCGCCGCGGCCGCTGAAGTAAGCTGGCCGTACGCCGATGAGTCCAGAACTTCCAAGCCTGCCGGTAGCGGCCGCGGGGTCCCCGCGGCGTGCCGCGCGAACCGCACGCGCCCGTGCCGGGCATGCCAGCCGTGCCTGGACGCGCATGAGTGACGAGGAACTGCTCGGCATGCGCTTCTGCGACCTCGGCCTGGTCATAGAACGCTCACGGCTGGCGCGCCACGTGCGGCGGTTGTACGGCGAACTGGAGCGGCGCGGCATCCGCGTGCGCCCGCACGTGTGGCTGTCGGAAGAATGGTTCTCACCCGACGGCGTGCCGGGAATCGCGGTGCCCTTCTACCTTGCGCATCCGCGCCTGGAGCGGCTGGAGCGGCGCATCATGCGCGAGGCCGAGGGCAGCAACACGCGCCTGTTGCAGCGCATCCTGCGCCATGAGGCCGGACACGCACTCGACAATGCGTATCGCCTGCGGCGCCGGCGCCGCTGGCGCGAGGTGTTCGGGCCAGCCTCGCTCCCCTACCCGGCGCGTTACCGCGCGCGGGCCGGCAGCCGCCGCTACGTGCATCACCTGGGCGAGTGGTATGCGCAGGCGCATCCCACCGAGGACTTCGCCGAAACCTTCGCGGTGTGGCTGACACCGAAGTCCGGCTGGCGCAAGAACTATGCGGACTGGCCCGCGTATCACAAGCTGCAGGCGGTGGAGGAGTTGCTGGACAGCGTGCGCAGGCGGCGCGCACCGGTGCGCAACCGCACCCGCATCGAGCCGCTGGAAACCAACACCCGCACCCTGGCGCAGCACTACCGGCGCAAGCTGGCGCACAGCCGCCTCATCCGCCGCGGTCTGGCGGACGAGCTTTTGCAGCGCGCCTTCACGCCTGAACGCCTGCGGCGCGCGGCGCCACGCGCCGCCACGCTGCTGCGTGCTCACCGGCGGCCACTGGCGGCGGGCGTGGCGCGCGCGCTGCGCATCGAGCGCTACAGCGCGGAACAGGTGCTGCGTATGCTCATCGAGCGCAGCGATCGCCTCAAGCTGCATGTGCGCGGCAGCCGTCGCGACGCGCTGCGCTACTCCCGCTGGATGCTGGAGCGGCTCACCAGCCTGTACTCCCAGGGCGAGACCCCGCATCTGCCACTATGAAACGGCTGCGCACCCTCGTGGTGATGCACGCGAGCCTGGTTCCGCCGGACACTCTCGAGGGCCACACCGAGAAGCAGATCGAGGAGTGGCGCACCGAATACGACGTCACCAGCACGCTGCGCAAACTCGGCCACGACGTGCGCTGCCTCGGGGTGCTCGACAGCCTGACGGAGCTGCGCAGCACGATCGCCGACTGGCAGCCGGACGTGGTATTCAACCTGCTGGAGGAGTTCGACGGCATCGGCACCTACGACCAGCACGTGGTGGCGTTCCTGGAACTGCTGCGCCAGCCGTACACCGGCTGCAATCCGCGCGGGCTGATGCTGTCGCGCGACAAGTACCTGTGCAAGCAGCTGCTGGCCTTCCATCGAATTGCCACCCCCCAGTTCGCGGTGTTCCGCCGCGGCACCCGCATCCATGTACCGCGCAAGCAGCGCTTTCCCCTGTTCGTGAAGTCCACGGTCGAGGATGCCTCGCTGGGCATCGCCCAGGCCTCGGTGGTCGAGGACGCCGTGAAGCTGCGCGAGCGCATCGAATTCGTGCACGAACAGGTGAAAACCGACGCGCTGGTGGAGGAATACATCGAGGGGCGCGAACTGTACGTCGGCGTCCTGGGAAACGAGCGGCTGACGCGCCTGCCGGTGTGGGAGATGGTGTTCGGCTCCATGCCCGACTCGCTGGCCGGCATCGCCACCCGCAGGGTCAAGTGGGACAAGCGCTACCAGGCGAAGTACGGCATCACTACCCACGCCGCGGCCGACCTGGCGCCGCAGGTGCTGGCCACGCTCGATCGCCTGTCGCGGCGCATCTACCGGGCGCTGGGCATGTCCGGCTATGCTCGCATGGACTTCCGCGTCAATGCGCAGGGCCAGGTGTACGTGCTGGAAGCCAACGCCAATCCCAACCTCGAGGCCGCCGAGGACTTTGCCGAGTCGGCGCGCGCCAACGGCGTGAAGTACGCCGAGCTGCTCGAGCGCCTGATGACACTCGGTCTCAACTACCGCGCCCAGTGGAGGGCTTCCTATGGCTGATCCGACCACCACGCGGGCGCGCCCGGCGGCTGTGCGCCGCGCCCGCGCCGCGGTGCTGCTGCTTGCGGCACTGGGCCTGTCCGGCGCCTGCACCGACCAGACCAAGCTGCGCGAGGCGGAGCTGGCGCAGCTGATGGCCTGGCTGCCCGGGCGCTACGACAACACCGCGCAGGTGGAGGAGCAGGGGCGCAGTACCGGCCACCCCGCGCAGGCCATCGCACTGACGGTGCGGCACGTGTTCTCGCCGCGGCTCGGGCGCCATGTCCTGTACCTGCAGGAGAACGCCGCCGACGATGCGCAGCGCATCATGAGCCAGCGCATGCTCAGCTTCGACGTCGACGAAAAGCGCGGCATCGTCGCCACCCTGTACACCTTCCTCGACAAGGTCCGCTGGCGCGAGGGCCTGCAGTCGCCCGACCTGTTCACGGTGGTGGTGGCGGATGACGTGGGCCAGGTGGGCTGCGAGCTGCTGTGGCACAAGGACAATGACCGCCAGTTCAGCGCCCGTCACGACGCGCAGATGTGCCCCGAGGCGGACGGGGTCGATGCCACGCTCGCGGTGCTGGCGCCCGGCAAGCTCACGCTGCAGAGCCTGCAGTTCCGCAAGCAGGTCGAGCGCTGAGGGGCCTGCGATTGACTCGCCATACACAGCCCGTGTATGGTCTGTGTATGGCCACCAAGACCATCTCGATTGAAGTCGACGCCTACGAACTGCTGGCCCGCGAGAAGCGGGACAGGACCGAATCCTTCTCGCGGGTGATCCGGCGCCTGTTCGCTGAACGCCCCGCGTTGACGGCCGGCGAGTTGCTCGAGGTGATGGAGCCCTACAAGGGAAAAGGGGCTGGCCGGCGGCGCAGCGATCGCTCGTAAGTCATGCTGCTGCTCGATACGAGCTTCCTGATCGAGTTCGAAGAAGAAATTGCAAAAAACCGGCCGGGCGCCGCCACCGCTGTACTCACTGCGCGGCGCGCAAGGCCGGTGGCTGTCAGCATCATCGCGCTGGGCGAGTTTGCGGAAGGCTACAGCGATCCGCAGGCGCTCAATCAGTTCGTCAGTCATTTCCGCGTGATCCAGTTGTCACGCGGTATTGCCTGGCGCATGGCGACCTTGCAGACCTCGATGTCACGCAGGCTTGGAGAGAATGACGCCTGGATTGCGGCTACCGCGTTGGCCTACGGGGCAACCCTGGTGGGCCGCGAGCGGGCATTCGAGCGGGTGCCGCGACTCGATTACCTGACGTTTTGAAGCGTGCCTGCTGCGGCGTGCGCGTTCGGGTGCCGGTCCAGCCCCTGCGTCACCCTCACTTCGAAGTGCCCGGCTGCTGCCCTGACGGCTTCAGATGGCTGTCCAGCCATTGAGTGACGGTGTGGTACCACAACACACTGTTGGCCGGCTTCAGCACCCAGTGGTCTTCGTCCGGGAAGATCAGCAACCGGCTCTCGATGCCGCGCCGCTGCAGGGCAGTGAAGGCGGCGATGCCCTGCGAATAGGGAATGCGGTAGTCGCGCTCGCCGTGGATGACCAGCATCGGTGTGCGCCAGCGGTCGACGAAATTCACCGGGTTCACTGACTCGTAGCCCTGCGGGTTGCGGTACTGCGGCCCGCCGAACTCCCATTCCGGGAACCACAGCTCGTCGGTGGCGTAGTACATCATGCGCTGGTCGAACAGGCCGTCGTGGTTGACGATGCAACGGAAGCGGTCCGGCCAGTTGCCCTCGATCCAGTTCATCATGAAGCCGCCGTAGGAGGCCCCCAGTGCACAGGTGCGTTCGCCGTCCAGCCAGGGGAACCGGGCCACCGCGGCCGCCAGGCCCTTCTGCAGGTCGATGAGCGGCTTGCCACCCCAGTCGCGGCTGATGGAATCGGTGAAGGCCTGTCCGTATCCGGGGGAGCCGTGGAAGTCGATCATCACCACGGCGTAGCCCGCGCCCGCAAAGGCCTGTGCATTCCAGCGCCAGGTCCACAGGTTCTGGAAGCTCGACTGTGGGCCGCCGTGCACCACGAAGGCCACCGGGAAGCGCTTGCCCGGCTCGAAACCGAAGGGCTTCACCACGTAGCCGTATACCGTCTCGTCGTTCCAGCCCTTGAAAGTGAACTGCTCGTAGGACGACATCTGCCGCGCGCCGAGCACCTCGCGGTTCACCTCGGTCAGGCGCTGCGGCTCCCCGCCTGCAAGCGGCACCGACCACAGGTCGGCCGGGCCGCCCAGATCCGCGAGCGCAAACACCACGCGTTCGCGGCTGGCGCTGAAGGCCTCGACCTCGCCCGATCCGACCAGGCGCTGGACCGACCCACTCTGGCGGTCGATGCGGTACAGGGCGCGCTGTCCGAGTTCGTCAGTGCTCGCCAGCAGGGTCACACCGTCGGCCGCCACGTCCAGGTGCGCCACCGAATGATCCCAGGAGGCGGTGAGGGCGCGGCTGGCGCCGCTGTGCGCATCGCGCAGCATCACGTGGTAGCGGTCGGACTCGAAGCCCGGCCGGTCCTGCGCCAGCCAGGCGAGGTCGCCGTTTGCCAGGAACACCGGCTGGCTGTCGGCGGCCGGATTCGCGGCCGTCAGGTTGACCGGGGCGGAGTGGCCGTCGGCCGGCGCCAGGAACAGGTCGAAGTTGGTCGACCAGGGCTCGCTGCGTCCCGCAATCCGCGCGGAGAACACCAGCTCCCGGCCGTCGGGGCTGAACCTGTAGTCGGCGTCGTCCCCGAAGGGCTGACTCGGGATGTCGGCATCGAAGCCGCGCGAAACATCGACCGGATCGCCGGCGGTACCTCGCAACGGCGCGCTGAACAGGTGCGAGCGGGTGCCGTCCTCCCAGGTATCCCAGTGGCGGACGAACACGCGGTCGTAGATCCGCCCGCTCGCCTGGGTCTTGGACTGCCGCACCAGCCGTGCGTGTGTGCAGGCGAGGGAATCGCAGTCCGGGAACACATTCATGGTCACCGCGATCCGCTCGTCGTGCGGCGCCAGCCGGAAGGAGCCGACTTCCAGCGGGTAGCTGGTGATGCGCTGTGGCATGCCCCCGGACAGGTACTGCAGCCACACCTGGCTGCCGCCGATGCGATCCGACAGGAAGTACAGGGCACGGCTGTCGGCCGACCAGCGCGGCGAGGAGTCGTTCGCGGTCCCGCTGCTCACGCGCCGCGCTGTCGCGCCCGGCTTGTCCAGTTCCAGCACCCAGATGGTGGTGAGGCCCTTGTTGGCCGCCATGTCGGTGTCGCGCTGCACGCAGGCGACCCAGCGGCCGTCGGGAGAGACCTGTGGATCGCTGAGGCGTTTCAGGCGCACCAGGTCCTCGACGGTGAAGGGCGCGCCAGCCGCCGCGGCCGGTGGCGCCACCAGGGTTGCGGCGGCGGCCAGCAGCGCCGCCAGTGCCAGCGCGACTGCGCCGTGCCCCGCGGCCGCGGCACGCGGCGTGCGATCCAGAATCATCGGAAGCTCCTTGCCTTGAGGCGCAGTGCGCGCGGCTTGTTGGTTCAGCCCACCTCGGAGGTGGGCAGGGTCCAGGTCTCCTGCTGCGCGGCCTGCAGCCACTGCTGCAGGGCGGCGTCCTCGAGCACCGCGGCCATGTACCAGCGCGCGTTCTGCGAGACGCGGGCGCCGTAGGTGTTGAAGCGCAGCACCACCGGCGCATACATGGCATCGGCAATGCTGTAGTCGCCGAACAGCCACGGGCCGCCGTCACCGAAGCGCCGGCGGCAGTCGTTCCAGATCTCGTCGATGCGTTCGATGTCGGCCTCGAGGGCCGGCGTCATCGCGGTGCGCCGGTTGCGGGCGCGCGCGTTCATCGGCCACTGGGTGCGCAGGCTGGCGAAGCCCGAATGCATCTCGGCGCTGACTGCGCGCGCCACCGCGCGCGCCTCGGGGGCGCGCGGCCAGCCGCGCCCGGCGAGTTCCGCAGCGTACTCGCAGATCGCCAGCGAGTCCCAGACCGAAAGCGCCCCGGATACCAACACCGGCACTTTGCCGCTCGGGCCGTAGCGATCCATCTGCGCGCGTGTCGCGGGTGTGTCCAGCGGGATCACCACCTCATCGAAGGTGAGGCCCAGGTGACGCAAGGCCAGCCACGGACGCAGCGACCAGGAGGAGTAGTTGCGGTTGCCGATGACGAGCGTCAGGGATGCCATGGGATGCTAACCTGTGCCGGTGAACGCCCGTGTACGCGCCGTTGCCTTCGATCTGGATAATACACTGTGGGACGTGGAGCCGGTGCTGGCGCGCGCCGAAGACGCCCTGCACGGCTGGCTGCGGCAGCACTGCCCGCGGATAGCCGCGCGGCTCTCACCGGCGGAACTGCAGCTGCAGCGCGCCCGCCTGGCGCACAGCGAACCGCACAACGCCCACGACATGACCTACCTGCGCGTGGCGGTGCTGACGGCGCAGGCGCGCCTGCATGGCTACCCCGACGAAGTGGCGCAGCAGGCCTTCGGCGTGTTCCTGGCGGCGCGCAGCCAGGTCAGCCTGTTCGGCGACGTACTGCCGGCGTTCGGGCGGCTGCGACGCCGCTACGCGCTCGCCTCCCTCACCAACGGCAATGCCGATCTCGAGGCCATCGGCATCACCGGCGAGTTCACGGTGTCACTGGATGCGCGCGGCGTCGGCGCGGCCAAGCCGCAGGCGCTGTGCTTCGAGCGCCTGGCCGGCGCGCTCGGCTGTACGCCTGGAGAGGTCCTGTACGTGGGTGATGATCCGCAGCTCGACGTCGCGGGCGCCCGCGCCGCCGGCATGGGCACCGTGTGGATCAACCGCCGCGCGCATACCTGGCCAGCGCACCTGCAACCCGCCGACCTGGTGGTCAGGGACTGCCTGGAGCTTGCTGACGCGCTGGGTGCATAGCGCCGGGCTGCGTCTCCACCAGCAGCCACGGACTCGCCAGCGCGGCCAGCAGTGGCGCCAGCGCCAGCACGCACATCATGCGCATCAGGGCGGCGCTGGAACCGCCGGCCGCGGCCGCCAGGGCGCCGACCGCGAACGGCCCCACGGCGGCCAACACCCGCCCGCCGTTGTAGCAGAGGCCGGCGCCGCTGGCGCGCAGGCGGGTGGGGAACAGTTCCGGCAGGTAAAAGGTGAAACTGCTCATGATGCCGTACACGCCCATGCCGACGACGAACAGCATGGCGAGGCGCAGTTGCGGCGGCAGCGGCGGCGCGAAGGTCGCCCACAGCGCCAGCGCCGACCACAGGAAATAACACATGAACATGGCGCGCCGGCCCATGCAGCGCGCCAGCAGGATGGCGGCCAGCGCCCCGAGCAGGCCACCGATGTTGAAGCAGTTGGCCGCGCGCGCCTGCCACACTGCGGCGAGCGAGTGCGCCTGTGCGGGCGCAAGCCGCAACAGCGCCGCGTGTTCCGCCGCCAGCGTGCTGCCCAGCAGCGGTATGAAGGCGTTACAGCCCCACCAGGTCAGCAGCGCCGTGGCTGCTGCGAACAGCCCGCCCACGGTCGCGGGTCGCAGCGCTGGCGCAAACAACTCGCGCAGCCGCGCCGGCCGGCTACCGACCGCGGCGCCGCGCCACTCGTCGCTCTCGCGCAGGAACTGCCGTACGCCCAACGCCAGTGCCACCGGCAACAGGCCGCAGAGGAACAGGTAGCGCCATGACACCTGCGGCTGGTCGGCGAACCACACGCCAGTGATCTGGTAGTTGACGGCGGTGGCCAGCAGGATCGCCAGCGGCGAGGAGCTCTGCATGA
Source organism: Pseudomonadota bacterium (assembly GCA_018241445.1). Taxonomy (GTDB): domain Bacteria; phylum Pseudomonadota; class Gammaproteobacteria; order Steroidobacterales; family Steroidobacteraceae; genus 13-2-20CM-66-19. The sequence goes on along the minus strand of JAFEDT010000002.1, from coordinate 186,613 downwards.
TCACCGCGGCCTGCACGCGCCGCTCGTGCGGCACACTCTCCGCCAGCAGCACCGCGCCGATAGCCCACTCACCGCCGATTCCCAGGCTGGCAAGCGCACGGCATGCCGCCAGCTGGCCGATGCTGGTGACGAGGGCGCACAGGCCGGTGCCGAGGGCGTAAAGGCTGATGGTTGCCATAAGGGCGCGCTTGCGGCCGATCCGGTCGGCGACCTGGCCAAACAGCACGCCGCCGGCAGCCCATCCCACCAGCAGCATCGCTGTCAGCGTGCCGTTCCAGTACGCGGCCGCGGTGCGCGCCGCTGCCGAGCCCGCGGGCAGGTGCAGGAGCGAGGCAATGCAGGCGGGTGCGACGAAATTGAACAGCACGGCGTCGAACACGTCGCAGCCCCAGCCGGCCCAGCCGGCGGCCAGCACCAGCCACTGGTAAGCGTTCAGCCCCAATGTGCCGCGGCCGTGGGTCGCCGGTGTTGTATCTGCCAGATGCTCCTCCCTTGCGCACCGGCGGGTCACCCGGGGTGGCTGGCAGCACTCGAACGGTCGCGCTGCCAGGCGCGCTGCTGACGGGCAGTGTAATTAAGTGCAATGCATCACGGAAACCCGGGCCCGGGTGCGAGTCAACTGGCGGCCATGGACGAGAGTGCCCAGCAGGTTGTGCCGGTCACCAGCCTGCGCGAGTTCTTCCGCGACGCTCTGCACGGTGTGCTGCAGAAGCAGCACCTGTGCGTCGCCGACCACACCGAACACTACGTCGTCAACGTCCTGACCCTGTTCGCCCGCTCGGAGGCGCTGTACGGCGCCACCCCCGACCGCTCGCGGCTGGTGCCGCTGACGGTGCTGCTGTGCGAGGCGCTGCAGGCCCCGGATGAGGCGCAGCGCAACAGCGCCCTGCAGCACCTGGGTGACGTGTCGCTGTTCATTGCCGGCTTCTTTGCGCGCGGCTTCAGTGCCAGCCTGGTGGATATCGACTACCACATCGCCATGGGCGGCCAGGCCTACGGCGCGCTGGCCCACAGCCGCAGCAGCCGCGTGCCGGCCAGCGTGTTCGCCGAACTGGCGGCGAAGTTCCAGCACCTGGTCGATGTGCTCAACGAGTTGCGTGACGGCGCCTGCCGCTACAGTGACGCCGACATCCTGCGGCTGTACGAGATCTGGCTGCGCACCGGCAGCCAGCGCAGCCGGGCATTGCTGGCGCGGCTGGGGGTGCTGCCGACCCGCGCCGGCGGCACGGCCTGCGCGCACTGAACATGCTGTTGGCGCAACTGCAGCAGCTGATCGGCGGCATCTACGACGTGCACGTGGCCTACGACGTGTACGATTTTCTGGTGACCGACCCCGCGCAGCTGCCGGGGGCGGCGCGCGGACAGGTCACGACCGATGAACAGCTGATCGTGGCGCAGCCGGCCGCCGCCGTGGCGGGCGAGGGCGGCGAGTCGGAGGTGGCGCTGGCGCTGTACCTGGACCCCGCGCTGCTCGAGCGGCTGGCGCAGCGCGATCCGCTGCAGCGGCTGGATGCGGCCAACGTTGCGGATTGCTGGACCGCCCTGGAAGGCGTCAGCCATTTCCTGTACCTGGCGTGGAATGCCGGTTACGACCGGCCGGTCTCGTTGCTGGAACTGGAAATGCAGGCGGAGGTCGACAAGTACGTCGCCACTTACTGGCTGCTGCGGCGGCAGTCCCCGGGCCACCTGCCGCTGGAGCTGCGGCACGTGCTGTTCGAGCGCACCCGCGTGGATGCGCAGCTGGCGGGAGCCAGGGTGGATCTGTACCGCGAGGCGAGCCGCTACGCGGGCCGCTTCTGCCGGCGCATCGAAGCGCTGCTCAGCGAGCCGCGGCAGCGGCGCAGCAGCGGCGTGGCGCGCGAGACCCTGGCCGAACTGCGCCGCTTCTATCGCCTCGGCAGCCTGCGCAAGCGCGCCTACATCGAACGGCTTTGAGGCACGCGCGCTACCTGCGGGCCTTACGCCGGCTGTGAGCCGTCGTCGTCCTCGCCGCGCTGCCGGCGCGCTTCCAGCTCGCGCATCATCCTGATCCACTCCGACAGCTTGCGCAGGTCGGTGCGCGTGGTGTTGCCGCCGGCGCCGGATCGCTGGCGGGCGTTGGGGCGCGCGTAGGGATCGAAGGTCTCTTCCTGCTGCTGCAGGCTGAGCCGGTCGTCACCGATGATTTCCAGCGCGCGGCGCTGCTCGTCTGCCGGCGCATCGTGCCAGCGGACGTAGGCGTTGCCGCGCTCGTCGTGCGCGACCTCGCCAATGCGGCGTCGCTCGTCGCGGGGTTGCCCCTGCGCCTCTTGCAAGGGCCGGCGCGTGCCGTACCTGCTGTCCATGATTATTGTCACCTGGGGCGGCCGCGGTGGCCGCATCTGCCCCCTCGCGCGTCAGACTAACGCGCCCGCTGCCGCGCACACTGTGAGTCCGTTCACAATCATGACAGCACCGCCTGCGCCCGCAGCAATCCCAGCGCCGTCTTGGCGTCGTTGATGGTGCCGTCCAGCGCCCAGGTACAGGCGGTGGCGAAGGGCATCCAGTGCACCTCGATGACCTCGGCGCGCTCGTGGGCGGCGCGCGCCGCCTGGATGCCGGTGGCCAGGTACAGGTGCAGCCGCTCGCTGAAGACACCCGGGGAGCTGAGCACGACCCCCAGGCTGCGCCACTCGAGCGCACTCACCCCCGCTTCCTCCACCAGTTCGCGCTGCGCCGTCACCAGCGGCGGCTCCGCCGGCTCCAGCTTGCCGGCCGGCAATTCCCACAGCCAGCCGTCCGCGACATAGCGGAACTGGCGCAGCAGGCACACCCGTTGCTGGGCATCCAGCGCCACCGCGGCGGCGCCGCCCGGGTGGTGGACAACTTCCAGGGTCGTGCGGTGTCCGTTGGGCAGCAATACCTCGTCGCCGGTGACACGGATGACCCGGCCGTCGTAGTGCAGGGTCTGTCGCTCGGGCTTCATGCAGGTATAGTCGCACAGCGCCATGACCGTCACGGCACATCTGGACAGACTCAACACCGCGCAGCGCCGCGCCGTCACCCATGGGGAGCCGCTTGCCGGCGGCGGCTACCGCAGCGGGCCGTTGCTGATCCTCGCCGGCGCCGGTACCGGCAAGACCGACACCCTGGCGCACCGCGTGGCGCACCTGGCCTTGAACGGCGTGGATCCGGCGCGCATCCTGATGCTGACTTTCACGCGCCGCGCCGCAACGGAAATGCGCCGGCGGGCACACGAGATCACCCGCCGCGCGCTGGATGAGCCGCTGGGGGGCGCCAGCCAGTCCATCGCCCAGCGCCTGGGCTGGGCCGGCACCTTCCACTCCGTCGGCAACCGCCTGCTGCGCCACTACGCCCCGCACCTGCAGCTCGATCCGCACTTCAGCGTGATCGACCGCGCCGACTCCGCCGACCTGCTCGACAGTCTGCGCGAGGAACTCGGGCTGGCCGCGCGCGAGCAGCGCTTTCCGCGCAAGGACACCTGCCTGCAGATCTACTCGCACCGCGTCAATACGCGCGCTTCGCTGCAGGAGACTCTGGAGCGCAGCTTCCCGTGGTGCGCGCAGTGGGCGGCGGAACTCGGCAACCTGTTCCGCGCCTACGTGGAGCAGAAGCAGCACGCCAGCCTGCTGGATTACGACGACCTGCTGCTGTACTGGCACGCGATGATGGCCGACGCGCGCCTGGCGCAGCATGTCAGCGCGCACTTCGACCACGTGCTGGTGGATGAATACCAGGACACCAACCGGCTGCAGGCGGAAATCCTGCACGCCCTGAAGCCCGACGGCGCGGGACTGGCCGTGGTGGGCGACGATGCCCAGGCCATCTATTCCTTCCGCGCCGCGGCGGTCGACAACATCCTGGGGTTCCCGGCGCGCTTCCAGCCGGCGGCGGAAGTGGTGACGCTGGCGCAGAACTACCGCTCGACCCAGCCGATCCTGGACGTGGCCAATGCACTGATGGGTGAAGCGCCGCGCCAGCACCGCAAATACCTGCTGGCCGCCCGCGGCAGCGGCGGTCGGCCGCGCGCGGTCACGGTGGACGAGCTGCAGACCCAGGCCGAGTTCGTATGCAACGAGGTGCTGCGCAAGCGCGAGGCCAGCGTGCCGCTGAAGCGCCAGGCGGTGCTGTTCCGCTCGGGCAGCCACAGCGACATCCTCGAAGTCGAGTTGGGCAAGCGCAAGATTCCGTATGTGAAGTACGGCGGCCTGAAGTTCCTGGAGGCGGCCCACATCAAGGACCTGCTGGCGGTGCTGCGCTGGGCGGAAAATCCACGCAACACGCTGGCGGCCTTCCGCACCGCGCAGCTGCTGCCAGGCATGGGGCCCGCCGGTGCGCGCGAGGTGATCGAACATCTGGGCGCGCACGGCTTTGCCCTGGGGAGCCTCGAGGGCTTCTCGCCGCCGGCCGCCAGTGCGGTGGACTGGCTGCGCTTAACCGCACTGTTGAAAACCCTGTCGCAACCCGATCTGCCATGGGCGGGGCAGGTGGCACAGGTGCGGGAGTGGTACCGCCCGCACTTCGAACGCCTGTACGAGCAGTTTCACACACGCATGGGCGACCTGGAGCAGCTGGAACTGTTGTCCGCCCAGTACCCCTCACGCGAGCGCTTCCTGACGGAGATGACGCTCGACCCGCCCAACGCCACCAGCGACCTGGCCGGGCGGCCGTCCCTGGACGAGGACTACCTGGTGCTGTCGACCATCCACTCCGCCAAGGGCATGGAGTGGGACACGGTGTACCTGCTCAACGTGGTGGACGGCAGCTTCCCCTCCGAGTTCGCTACCGGCCGCGACGAGTTGATCGACGAGGAACGGCGCCTGCTGTACGTGGCCCTGACCCGTGCGCAGAACGACCTGCTGCTGATGGTGCCGCTGAAGTTCCATCTCACCCAGCAGTCGCGCCAGGGGGATGCGCATGTGTACGGCGGACGCAGCCGCTTCATCACCGAGAAGGTGCAGAAGACGCTGGAGCCGGTGACCTTCCACAGCGCGGTGCTCGCCAGTGCCGACGCCCTGCGCGACAGCGGTGCGCCCGTGGAAGTGGACGTGGCGGCGCGCCTGCGCGACATGTGGTGAGCGCAGCGGCCGGGGGCCGGCAGCGTTGATGCGCGCTAACGTTTGACGAAGCGCAGGGTGAAGCGGTCGCTCTCGCCGATGGCGGCGTAGCGCTCGCGGTCCTGCTGGCCCAGGCGCCAGGTCGGCGGCAGGGTCCACACGCCCTGGGGGTAGTCGCGAGTGTCGCGCGGGTTGGCGTTGACTTGCGACTTGGCCACCAGCCGGAAACCCTGCGCCTCGATGAGGCGGATGGCGTAGTCCTCGTTGACGTAACCGCTGCGCGCCCTGGGGTCCTGCGCCGCCGCCGGATTGCCACGATGGTCCACCACGCCGAGAATCCCGCCGGGCTTGAGTGCCCGATGCAGGCTGGCGAACACCTGCGAGGCGGTGCCGTCGGCCATCCAGTTATGCAGGTTGCGGAAGGTGAGCGCCATGTCCAGTGAGCCGGGCGGCACGACGTCACCGCCGTCGGTGGGCAGGGACACCGTCACCACCCGGTCGAACAGGTCCGGCCGCGCCGTCAGCCGTTCCAGGTAGGCCGCGCGCTGACGGCTGACATAGTCGCTGTCGGGCGCGCTCGCCATCATCGCCGCGGTGTAGTGGCCGCTGTCGCGCAGCAGCGGGGCGATGATCGCGGTATACCAGCCCGGCTCGGGCCACACCTCCAGCACGCTCATGTGCGGCCGGATGCCGAAGAACAGCAGAGTTTCCTTGGGGTGCCGGTAAACGTCCCGGGCGCGTTCGGCCGCCGGCCGGCTGTCGCTTGCCAGCAGCTCCGTGAGGATTTGCGCCGTGGCTTGCCGCGAGGCAGTTTCGGTGACACAGGCGCACAGCACCGCCAGGGCAGTGGCGATAGCGGCCAGTTTCAGGCGGACCATGATGCTCCTTGGAACCTGCCGCGCGCGGCACCACCCCGCCGATCCAGGCGGTGCGGCGGGATGGGGTCGGGGCTTGCGGTCAGCGGCGGAAGGGGCCGCCACCCTGGCGCGGGCGCTGCGGACGTTCCTGCGCCTCGTTGACGCGCAGCGGCCGGCCGTTCATCTGGAAGCCGTTGAGCGCCTGGATCGCGCCCTGGGCGTCGCCCTGCGCCATGTCGACAAAGCCGAAACCGCGCGGCTTGCCGGTCTCGCGGTCGTTGACGAGTTTCACCGAGTCCACCTTGCCGTGGCGTTCAAACAGGGTCTTCACGTCCTGCTCGGTGGCATTGAAGGGCAGATTGCCTACGTAGATCGTCGTCATCCGGAGGTCTCACTATGCAATAGGCGGACAGCGGCGCGCAGTGGCGCGCATGAGCCGCGTAACAGACAGGTTGGGGGACATCGAGGTGCATCGCCAGCAGGACAGGCTCTAGGCTGCGACGGCCTTGGGCGGTTGCCCGGGGGCGCGCCCGGGCGCCCGGGCGTGAAAAACTGGTCGGCGCATACTCGACAAGGCGTACTCATCCACAGGATACGAACGCCCGGTCGATGCTACTCCCAAGCACCCGCGGCAGGCAAACAGGTGCAGGTCGAGGCAGGCCAGGGCAGGCAACAGCGGATGCCGCCGCCAGACCCGCAGGATCCTGTTCAGGCGCCGGCGGGCTCCAGGTAGGCGTAGCCGTCCAGCTCACCCTCGTAGAAGCGCTTGACCGCCTGGCTTTCCGCCAGCGTCATGCGTCCGTCGCGGATGGCGCGTTCGCAGTCCCGCGCCAGGGCCGGGTACAGCTCTGCGACGTCGTACTCCATGTACTCCAGCACCTTGTTGGCGGTGTCGCCCTTGACGATCTCCTCGATCCACCAGCCCCCCTCATCGTGCAGGCGTACGTGCACGACGTGGGTATCGCCGAAGAGGTTGTGCAGGTCGCCCAGGGTCTCCTGGTAGGCGCCGACCAGGAACACGGCCAGGTAGTACTTCTCCCCGGGGTGCAGTTCGTGCAGCTCCAGCGTGCGCTTCACGTCGCGCAGCGAGACGAAGTGGTCGATCTTGCCGTCCGAATCGCAGGTGATGTCGGCCAGCACCGCGGTGCGCACGGGGCGCTCGTCCAGGCGGTGCACGGGCATGATCGGGAACTGCTGGTCGATGGCCCAGCTGTCCGGCAGCGACTGGAACACCGAGAAGTTGCAGAAGTAGGTGTCCGAGAGGATCGATTCCAGGTCCTCCAGCTCCTCCGGCAGGCGCTCCAGCTTGCGGCAGGCGTCGCGGATGCGGGCACAGGTGGCCCAGTAGAGCCGCTCCGCCAGCGCGCGGAACTCCAGCGACAGCAGGCCGAGGTTGAACATCTGCAGCACCTGCTCGCGCGCCGTCAGGGCGTCGTGGTAGCACTCCACCACGCGCCGGTCGCTGACGGTGCGGTAGGCCACGAACAGGTCCTGCACCGGCTGCGGCAGCTCCTCGCTGCCCTGGTAGTCGGTGGCGGGCTCGCCGCTGACCTGGAATTTGTCGAGTGCGGACGCGCCCAGCACGTCGAAGATCAGCACGCTGTGGTAGGCGGCGATGGCGCGCCCCGACTCGCTGATGATCATCGGGTGCGGGATGTTGCGCGCATTGCAGACGCTGGCGATGCGGTACACCACGTCGCTGGCGTACTCCACCAGGGTGTAGTTCATCGACGAGGTGAAGTTGGTGCCGCTGCCGTCGTAGTCGACGCCCAGGCCGCCGCCGACGTCCAGGTACTGCAGGCCCGCGCCCATCAGCCGCAGCTCGGCGTAGACGTGCGCCAGCTCGTTGATCGCGTCCTTGACGCGGCGGATGTCCTGCAGCTGGCTGCCCGGGTGGCAGTGCACCAGCTGCAGGCAATCGAGCATGTCGTGGGACTTCAGCACCGCGAACAGTTCCAGGATCTCCGACACGAACAAGCCGAACTTGGACTTGTCGCCGGCCGAGGCGCTCCAGCGGCCCGAGCCCTCGCTGGACAGCTTGACGCGCACGCCGATGCGCGGGCGCACCTGGTAGGTGGCGGCGTGCTTGAGGATCAGCCCCAGCTCCTCGAAATTCTCCACCACCGGAATGATGGTGCGGCCGAGCTTGGTCGCCAGCGTCACGGCCTCTATGTAGCTGTCGTCCTTGAAACCGTTGCAGACGATGAGGCGGTCGGGGGCGTTCTCGGTCATCGCCATCACCGCCAGCAGCTCGGGCTTGGAACCGACTTCCAGGCCGAAGCCGAACTCCCGTCCGTAGCGGTAGACCTCCTCCACCACCAGTCGCTGCTGGTTGACCTTGATGGGGAACACCGCGGCGTAGCCGTTGTGGTAGTCGTTCTCTGCGATCGCCTGCGCGAAGGCATCGTGCAGGCGCCGCAGCCGGTGCGCCAGGATGTCCGAGAAGCGCACCACCACCGGGGTCGCCAGGTCCCGCGCCGCCAGGCCCTGCACCACCTCGTGCAGGTCGATTTCATGCCGTTCGGTGGTGTCGGGACGTACGGTGACATGGCCCGCGGCGTTGATGCCGAAGTAGCCCTTGCCCCACGCGCGCACGCCGTAGAGCTCGCGCGAGTCCTCGATGCTCCAGGGTTGCGCCGGGTTGGGGCGGCGCGTACCGCCGACGGCGGACTTGGGGTCGGCTGCCATGGCGCGCGTTATAGCAAATCGCTGTCAGTCGCGCGGGACATTAGGACCGATTTCCGCTTCGACCGGGTGCAGCGGGTCGGTGATCCACTCGCTCCACGAGCCGGCATACAGCCGCGCGCCGGGAAGGCCGGCGATCGCCATGCTGAGCAGGTTGTGGCAGGCGGTCACCCCCGAGCCGCACATGGAGATGACCTGGCGCGGGTCCCGCCCGTCCAGGGTCTGCTGCCACTGCGAGAGCAGCTGCGCCGCCGGCAGCAGCCGCCCGTCGCCGTCGTGGTTGCGGCCCACCGGGCGGTTGATGGCGCCGGGCACATGCCCGGCCACTGGGTCGAGCGTCTCGTTACGGCCGGCGAAGCGGTCCGCGGGCCGTGCATCCACCAGCACGGTGGCGCGGCCAATTGCGCCGCTCGCCAGCAGCGCGGCGACCTCGGCGCCGTCGGCGAGCATGGCGGGGTCGGGCTGCGCGCTGCAGCGTCGCGGGGTGAGCGGCTCGACCGCGGAGCTGACGGGCAGCCCCGCGCGCTCCCAGGCGGCGAATCCGCCATCCAGCACCGCTACCGCGCGATGACCGAGCCAGCGCAACAGCCACCACAGCCGCGCGGCAAAGGCGCCATTGCCCTGGTCATAGGCGATCACCTGTACCGAGGCGTCGATGCCGAAACCGCCCAGTGTCGCGGCCAGCACCTGCGGCTGCGGCAGCGGATGGCGGCCGCTGCCGGCCGTGCGCGGGCCGGACAGGTCGAGGTCGAGGTGGGCGTAGCGGGCGCCGGGAATGTGCCCGGCCGCATACGCGGCCCGTCCCCACTCGGGCCGGGCCAGGTCGAACCGGCAGTCCACGATCACCCAGCCGGGGTCCGCAAGGTGCGATGCGAGCTGCGCGGGTTGTACGAGGGTGGTCAGCACGTGCGCGTCCTCATGGCCATCACTGAGCGTATTTTCGGCGCTCGGCAGGCCGTTGAAAATGGCTTGCTGAGCCCGGTTACAATCGCCGGGACGATCTGCGGGAAGGTGGCGATGGCTATCGAAGTCTTCTGGGGCAGCGGCAGTCCCTTTGCCTGGCGGGTATTGCTGGCGCTGGAACACAAGCGTCTGCCGTACGTCAGCCACCTGCTGCAGTTCTCCAGGCAGGAGCACAAGTCCCCGCAGCTGCTGGCCCTGAACCCGCGCGGCCGCGTACCGGTGCTGAAGGACGGCGACTACGTGTGTTTCGAGTCGCTCGCAATACTCTATTACCTGGACCGGCGCTACCCGGATCCCCCGATCTTCGGCAGCAGCGCGCAGGAGGGCGGCACGATCATGCGCGTGATCTGCGAGTACCAGGCCTATATTGAGCCGCACGTGACCACGATTGCGCGCGCGGTCTTCCAGGGCAAGGCCGACCTGGGCGGTGACGAGATCACCGGCGCGATGCACGCGGTGGCCAGCGAGGCGCGCACCATCGAGGGCCGGCTGTCGAAGTCCGACTGGATTGTCGGCGATGCCTACTCGGCCGTGGACATGGTCATCTTCCCGGGTATCCAGTTGCTGAAGCGGGCGCTGGAGCGGCCGGAGGCGGCGACGCTGGCCTCGCGCTTCATGCCGGTCGAGGTCAACTACCCGGCGCTGGCGCGCTGGCTGAAGCGGGTGGCGTCGCTGCCGGGCTATGAGAACACCTACCCGCCGCACTGGCGCACCACAGCAGATACCATCAGGACATCATGAGCAACCAGCACAAGATCCACGTCGAGTTTCCCGGACGCATCCTGTTCATCGGCTTCGGCAGCATTGGCCAGGGGACACTCCCCCTGGTCCTGCGCCACATCGGCATCGCGCCGCAGCGCATCAGCATCGTGACCGCCGACGAGCGCGGCGCCGCCGAAGCGGCCCAGTACGGCATCAAGGTTGTGCGCGAGCGCCTGACGCGCGAGAACTACCGCCGCGTCTTGAATCCGCTGCTCGGGCGCGGGGACTTCCTCATCAACGTCAGCGTCGACGTCTCCAGCATCGCCCTGGTCAAGCTGTGCTGGGAAAAGGGTGCGATGTACCTGGATACCTGCATCGAGCCCTGGCCGGGCGGCTATACCGATCCGACCGTGCCGGCCGGCAAGCGCACCAACTACGCGCTGCGCGAGGAAGCCCTGGCGCTGCGCGCCGGCAATGCGCGCGCACCGACCGCGGTGCTGACTCACGGTGCCAATCCCGGGCTGGTGTCGCACTTCATGAAGCAGGCGCTGCTCAACATCGCGCGCGACACCGCGGTGGATGCGGGCAACCCGGCCTCGCGCGCCGACTGGGGCGCGCTGGCGCGCCGCCTCAACATCAAGGTGGTGCACGTCGCCGAGCGCGACACGCAACTCACCAGCAAGCCCAAACAGCCCGGTGAATTCGTCAACACCTGGTCCATCGACGGCTTCGTCAGCGAGGGTTCGCAGCCGGCCGAACTCGGCTGGGGCACGCATGAGCGTAATTTTCCGCGCGACGGGCGCCGCCACGAGAGCGGTTGCCTGGCCGCGATTTACCTGCTGCAGCCGGGCGCCGGCACGCGTGTGCGCACCTGGACCCCCAGGGCCGGGCACTTCCACGGCTTCTGCATCACTCACGGCGAGTCGATCTCAATCGCGGACTACTACTCGGTACGCGAGGGTGCGCAGGTGGCGTACCGGCCGACGGTGCACTACGCCTACCACCCCTGCGACTCCGCGGTGATGTCGGTGCACGAGCTGCTGGGCCGCAACTACGTGCAGCAGGAGCGCCAGCGCATACTGATGGACGAGATCATCAGCGGCATCGACGAGCTGGGCGTGCTGCTGGCCGGCCACAAGAAGAATGCCTATTGGTTCGGATCGCAGTTGCCGATCGAGGAGGCGCGCAAGCTGGCGCCGTACAACAACGCCACCAGCCTGCAGGTCTGCGTGGCGGTGCTGTCGGGCGTGGTCTGGGCGATGGAAAACCCCAATCTCGGGATCGTGGAGCCCGACGAGATGGATTTCCGGCGCAACCTGGAGATCTGCATGCCGTACCTGGGCCCGGTGACCGGGCAGTACACGGACTGGACGCCGCTGCACGAGCGCGAGCGGCTGTTCGCGGAGGACCTGGATCGCACCGATCCCTGGCAGTTCAAGAACGTGCGGGTGCTTTGGTAACCGGCTCGTATTCCACGGCCAGGATCTCGTAGATGCGCTCCCCGCCGGGCGTGGCGAGAGCGAACTCATCACCCCGCGCGCGGCGCAGCAAGGCGCGCCCGAGGGGGGCGTCCATGCTGATGTAGCCGGGCGCCATGTCGAACTCATCCGGGCCGACGATGCGATAGCGTATCTGCACGCCGCTGTCGTCCTGCAGCACCACCCAGGCGCCGAAGAACACGCGCGTCGGGTCGGCGGGCGGCTGGTTCACCACCACCATGCCTTCGAGCCGGCGGCGCAGGAAGCGCACGCGCGCGTCGATCTCGCGCAGCCGCTTCTTGCCGTAAGTGTACTCGGCGTTCTCCGAGCGGTCGCCCTGGGCGGCGGCGGCGCTGACGGCCGCGGTCACCCGCGGGCGCTCCTCGCGCCACAGACGGTCCAGTTCGTCCCGCAGCCGCCTGGCGCCCTGCGGGGTGATGTACTTCGAGCCCGCCGGCTCGCGTGCGCGATAACGCCCCAAGAGCGCCTCCATTGCGTGAAATGCGTCGCAGCCCTGCGAACTTTACTGCATGCCGTGTGGCGCGCTTCACGGACCCGGCCCGCAGCCCGGGACTAGCCTCATGCCCGTGACCACCAAGTACTACACCCACTTCGTCACGCAATCCGGCCGCCCCGCGGGCGCCGGCGGCGGCGACGAGTGGAGCGGGGTGGTGGAACTGCTGCATCCGCTACCGCGCACCCGCCCCAGCCGCGAGCTGCGGGCGCTGCTGGCGCAGAATTTCGACCTGGATTCGGATGACATCCGGATCCTGCATTGGTCCAGGCTGCACTGATTTGCATTGAAACCGGGTATCCCCTGGCGGACTTCCTTCCCTTCATCGAAAGTCCGCCCTTACGAACCCCAGGCCTCAAAACCTGGGGTTTTTTTTGACTGGCGGCGGGTGGCGCGTGGGGCGTGGCGGGTGGCAGGTCCAGGCGTGACAGGCCCGTCGCGCGGAGGTGTGTACTGATATACACACTTCCGGCGCGGGAAGCATTGTCGCCCGACGGCTGATCGGCCCTGGTTCTCCGGGGCAATCCATCAATTCGACGCGTTATGTCAGACGTGGGACAATCGCCGCCCGCACCGGGCTGGGCGCCAGCCGGTACAACCGTTGTTAAGGAGAACACTGATGCGCGCGCTGTTGATTGCCCTGCTGGCCCTGGCGACCCTCGGCCTGTCGGGTTGCGGTTACAACAACCTGCAGCAGCAGGATGAAAGCGTGAAGGCAGCCTGGTCCGAGGTGGTCAATCAGTACCAGCGCCGCTCTGACCTGATTCCCAACCTCGTCAACACCGTGAAGGGTTACGCGGCGCAGGAACAGAAGGTGCTCATCGGCGTCACCGAGGCGCGCGCCAAAGTCGGCTCCATCCAGGTTACGCCCGAAGTGCTCAACAACCCCGAGCTGTTCGCCAAGTACCAGGCGGCCCAGGGGCAGCTGACCCAGGCCCTGAAGAGCCTGATCGCCGTGTCGGAGAACTATCCGCAGTTGAAGTCCGACCAGAACTTCCGCGACCTGCAGGCGCAGCTCGAGGGCACCGAGAACCGTGTGACCGTGGCGCGCAACCGCTACATCGAGGCGGTGCGTTCCTACAACGTGACGGTGCGGTCGTTCCCGGTGAACCTGACTGCCAAGATGTTCGGCTTCAAGGAGAAGCCGAACTTCACCGTGGAGAATGAAAAGCAGATCTCGACCGCGCCGACGGTGAGCTTCGACACCGCGGCGCCGGCCGCACCGGCGGGATCCCCGTCCGGGCAATGATCGGGCTGTCCGGCCGGGCTCGTCACCGCGGGCCTGGCCTGCTGCTGTGGCTGTTGGCGCTGTGCGCCACGGCCACCGTCGGCGCCCAGGGCCAGCCGACGGGCCTGGCTGCGATACCCCCGCTCACTGCGCGGGTCACCGACCTGACCGGCACTCTCACGGCCGACCAGCAGAGCGCGCTGGACAACAAGCTGGCCGCCTTCGAGGCCACGAAGGGTTCGCAGATCGCGGTGCTGATGGTGCCCACTACCCAGCCGGAGGACATTGCGCAGTACTCCATCCGGGTGGTCGAGCAGTGGAAGCTCGGGCGCAAGAAAGTCGATGACGGTGCGCTGCTGATCATCGCCAAGAACGATCACCGCCTTCGCATCGAGGTGGGCTACGGGCTGGAAGGTGTTCTCCCGGATGCGATCAGCAACCGCATCATCACCGAGACCATCACGCCCTACCTGCGCCAGGGCGACTTCGCCGGCGGCATCGATGCGGGCGTGAGCCAGATGATGAAGGTCATCGAGGGCGAGGACCTGCCCCCGCCGCAGCGCGAGTGGCAGGGGGCGCATGGCCGGGGGGGTGGGAGCATCCTGCCGTTCCTGCTGTTCTCCGTCGTGATCGGGTCGGTCGTGCTGCGCGCGATCTTCGGCCGCACCCTGGGTTCGATCTTTACCGGCCTTGGGGCCGGAGGTCTCACCTTTCTGACCGGCTATGGCCTGCTGTTCGCGGGACTCGCCGGGGTGGGCGCCCTGGTGTTTGCCCTGCTGGGCGGGCTGGCGCGCGGCAGCGGCTGGAGCAGTGGAGGCTATGGCGGGGGTTTCGGAGGAGGCCTGGGCGGCGGAGGTTTTGGTGGCGGAGGCTTTGGTGGGGGCGGGGGCTTCGGTGGTGGCGGGGGCTTCGGTGGTGGCGGCGGAGGCTTCGGTGGCGGCGGCGCTTCCGGAAGCTGGTAGGGCGCCATCATGAAGTTCATCCGGCTGCTGCGGCACATCGCCACCACCCGCTGGAGTACGCGCCGCGATTTCCCGCTCGCCGTGCGCGACGCCATCGAACAGGCCATCGGCGAGGCCGAGGGCCGCCATGGCGGGGAAATCCGCTTCGTCATCGAGACCGCATTCGATCTGCACGAGCTCTGGCACGACCTGCCGGCGCGTACGCGTGCGCTGCAGATGTTCGGGCAGTTCAATGTCTGGGACACCGCCGAGAACAACGGCGTCCTTATTTATGTGCTGATGGCCGATCACCAGGTGGAGATCGTGGCGGATCGCGGTATCGCGACCCGGATACCGCAGGCCGAGTGGGCGGCGGTGTGCCGTGTGATGGAGCAGCACTTCCGCGCCGGCCGGTTTCGCGAAGGTGCGATCGCCGGGGTCGACGGCGTAGGCGCCCTGATCGGGAGGCACTTTCCGGGGCGCGCCGCCAGCGGCAACGAGCTGCCCAACCAGCCGGTACTGCTGTAGCCGTTCGCCGACAGGGGCGATTGCCCCGGCATCGGTCATAATCGGCCAGTCATGAAGACCTTTCCCCTGCCTCCGGATTGCGGCGCCGCCAGGCGGCGCACCACGTTTACCGCCGCGCTGCTGCCGCTGCTGCTCGCGGGCTGCTCCCTGTTCGCCGGGTTGCGGCACACGCCGGCGCCGCCCCCACCGCCCCCGCCACCCCCCGCGCCGCCGGCGCTGCCACTGCCGGTGGCGACGGAGCGCTTCGAGCTGGCGCCGGGCCAGGACATCGTCGGCACCGTCCAGGTCGTGACCGCCGGCAAGGAAGACACACTCAGCGACATCGCGCGGCGCTTCAATGTCGGCTACGACGAGATCCTGCGCGCCAATCCGAAGGTGGACCCATGGCTGCCGGGGGCGGGGCGCGAGATCGTCGTGCCGACGCAGTACATCCTGCCCAACGCGCCACGCACCGGGCTGGTCATCAACATCGCCGCCATGCGCATCTTCTATTTCCCGCCGGTGAAGGCCGGGAAACGCCCGATGGTCTATACCCACCCCATCGGCATTGGCAAGGTCGGCTGGCGCACGCCTGAGGGTGTCACCCGGATTGTGCGGCGCCAGAAGGACCCGACGTGGCGCGTGCCGGTGTCGGTCCGCAAGGAGCATCGTGAGAATGGCGAGGAGCTCGATCCGGTGATCGGGCCCGGGCCGGACAACCCGCTGGGCCGCTATGCCTTCTACCTGCAGTGGCCCAGCTACCTGATCCACGGAACCAACAAGCCGGCCGGTGTCGGCCTGCGCTCCAGCCACGGCTGCATGCGGCTGTACCCCGAGGACATCGAGCAGTTCTTCAACATGGTGCCGCTCGGTACGCAGGTGCGGGTGGTCAACCAGCCCTATGTGATCGGCTGGCGGGACGGGCAGCTCTATATGCAGCCCTATGACGTGCTCGAAGACGACGCGCGTGACTGGAAGAATGCGCAGCGCAAGCTGCTGTCGGGGCCGCTGGCCGCGACTCTGAAAGAGCAGGCGAAGAGCCATCACGCCCAGGTCAACTGGACGCAGGTCGCCGCCTTCGCCCATGACCCACGCGGCATTCCGGTGCCGATCAGCACCGCCGACGGCAGCGTGACGCAGATCGTGGCCGCGGCGACCCGGGTGCAGAACGTCCTGCCGGAAGGTTCCACCTGGGACGGCAAGACGGACTTGCCGATGGACGAGGCCACCTTCAAGCAACTCCAGTCCGAACGCGAGGCGGCCGCCAGCGTCGCTCCTGCAGCGGCGGCTCCCGCGCCCGCAGCGGCGAGCCCCGCTGCTGCCGTCGCCGGCAGGCCCGCGGGCACATGAAGCGCCTTTCTCCCTGGCTGCAGTTGATGTTGGCGGAAATCGCGCGCAAGCAGGAGGAAGCGCAGCGCAGCAGATCGCACGGCGCACCGCCACCCTCCGCTGATACATCCGGCGCGGGCTCATCCGCCAACGACGTCCAACCGCGGGCCGCCGCCCGCGACTGAAGGCCGCCGCAAGCGGCGCGCGCGCAGGGTCTGCTGTGTTAGCATGCGCACGGCAGCTCCCATGAGGCGCATGAGTGGCAAACAGCCCCGCGTCCGGCGCAGAACTCGCACAACAAAGCCGCAGGGATCACGCGATCGATCGCGTGCCGACTGCAGTTGCGGTATTTGTCGGCCGCACTCTCAAGGGTCCGGTCAACGAACCCGTGCTGGTAACGAGTTTTGCCGGATACCAGCAACGATTCGGCGGGCTGTGGCAGCCTTCAACCGTCTCCTACGCGGTCGAACAGTTCTTCGACAGCGGCGGCCGCGAAGCCTGGATTGTGCGCATCGCCAACGGCGCCCGCCCGCCGAGCCTGACGCTGCCCGCGGGCGGCAGCACCCTGCGCCTGCTGGCGCGCAACCCCGGTTCGCGCGAATACCTGCGCGCCTCGGTGGACTACGACGGGCTCACCGCCGCCGAGCCGCAGTCCTTCAACCTGGTGGTGCAGCGGGTGCGCTCGGCGGGGTCGGAGCTGGTCGAGGAGCAGGAGATTTTCCGCCGCCTGTCGGTGGCCGCGGGCGATCCACGCTTCGTTGGCACGCTCCTCGCCCAGTCACGCCTGGTGCGGGTGGCCGGTCCGGTCCCGGACCAGCGCCCGGAGCGTTCCGCCGGCGGGCCGGGCGGGGTGGCGATCGGCTATACGCACTCCAGTCCGGACGGCGATGACGGCGCGCCGCCCACCGACTACGACATCATCGGCGCGGCGGCGGCGGGCTCCGGCCTGTTCGCCCTGAGTGGCGTACCGCAATTCAATTTTCTGTGCATTCCGCCCCTGGGCCGCGAGCGCGACGTGGGCCTTGCGACCCTGGTGGTGGCGGCCCGTCTGTGCCGGGAGCGCAGTGCGCTGCTGCTGGTCGATCCGCCGGCGGGCTGGGACACGGCCGCAGCGGCGCTGGATGCGCTGCGTGGCTGGCCGTTCCGCAGCGAGAGCGCGGTCATGTATTTTCCGCGCGTCCAGGCCCTCGACCGGCTGCGCGGCCGCCCGGAAACCTTCGCTTCCTGCGGCGTCGCCGCCGGCATGCTGGCGCGCTCGGACGAGATCTGGCCGGTGTGGGCGGCCGCCGAGAGCGAGGAGGCAGCGCTGCGTCCGGGCCTGAAGCCGGCGGTCGCGGTGGCCGAAGTGGAGCGGCAGCGCCTGGCCCAGGCGGGGGTCAACACCCTGCAGGCGGTACGCAGCGGGGCGCGCCCGGTGATCAGCCCCCGCACGCTGGCGCCGGGCGGCGGAACCGGGGGGGCCGCGGACTGGAAATACCTGTCGGCGCGCAGGCTGGCGCTGTTCGTGGCGGCGAGCGTGGAGCGCGGCACGCGCTGGGTGCTGCTGGAGCGCAACGAGCCGGCGACCTGGCAGCGCGCCGCCCGGCAGGTCGAGGAGTTTCTGGAGGACCTGGCGCAGGCGGGCGCTTTCGCGGGCGTGGCAGCCGGGGAAAGCCACTTCGTCGTCTGTGACGAGCGGATCAACGGGCCGCAGACTGTGGCGGAAGGCAAGCTCAACCTGCTGTTCGGTTTCGCCACCAGCCGGCCGGCGGAGTTTGACACCTGGATGGTCACGCACCGCTCGGGCGAGAGCCGGGTTCGGCCGGTGACCGTCAACCGTGCCGCTACCGCGCGCGCGCGCGTGGAGTGGGAGATCGAGACAGCAATCCTGCGCGGCTGACGCGTCTGGTTCAATGCTGGAAAAGGCCATCCTGGCCTTTTCCAGCCTCGCTTGCGAAAGGCGCGGCTTTCGCTGCGCTCGCAAAATCACGCGCCTGCGGCGCATGATTTTGTCGGGCCGTCCGTGGCCCGGTATAGCGGGCCGTTGAAAACGGCCTGCTATTATCCGCGCCATGCCGAACGAGCCCCCAGCGCCGCCGTCCGTTGCACCCGTGGCGGTTGCGAATCGACACGTGGTGTTCTCCCACGGTCAGGAGAGCGGACCATGGGGCCGCAAGATCAGCGCCCTGGCCGAGGTCGCGCGCGCGGAAGGACACGAGGCGCATTCGGTCGACTATCGCGGCATAGAGGACCCGCGGGCCAGGGTTGCGCGCCTCACGGACTTCTGCAAGGAGCTTGCCGGGGACCTGGTGCTGGTGGGCTCGAGTATGGGCGGATTCGTGTCGGTGGCGGCGGGCGCCCTGTTGCACGCCCGCGGCGTGTTCCTGATCGCGCCGGCGCTGTACATGGCCGGGCTGCCGGAACTGCACCCAGGACTGCCCGATTGTCCGACAGCATTGGTGCACGGCTGGCGCGACGAGGTGGTGCCGTACGAGCACAGCATGCGCTTTGCGAAGGCCAACAAGGCGGCCCTGCACCTGCTCGAGGGCGATCATCGACTGCTGGACCAGATCCGCGTCATCCAGTACCTGTTCGAGCATTTCCTGATCGGACTCGACCTGCCCCCGATAGCCCTCGAGTGATAGACTTTTCGCAAGTCGGATGATTTCTGCTGGATCGCCGCGATCGGTCCCGGCTGAGTGGAACGGGGGGAATATGGACACACGCCGCAGAGCGTTTCATCTGGGTTTCGTGCCGGGATGGCTGTTGGTTGCGACGGCAGCGCTGGCCACTCTTGCGGCGGTCCCGCGCGCGCAGGCCCTGGGCTTCGGCTCCGGGGACTGGACCGGGAGCTGGGACACCACCATCAGCTACGGACAGGGCTGGCGCGTCTCGGGCCGCGACTGCCGCCTCATCGGCACGGCCAACGGAGGTTGCGGTTATTCCGTCAATCTCGACGACGGCGACCTGAATTACGGCAAGGGCATCTACAGCAAGGCGCTCAAGGCGGTCACCGAGATTGCCGTGAACTATCGCGACCGTGCCGGGTTGTTCGTACGCGCCGACGGGCTCTACGACTTCTACGTCATGGACAACAACACCCGGCGCACCCCGCTGTCGCACCAGGCCCGCAACCTGGTCGGCAGTTACACGCGGCTGCTGGATGCTTACGGCTACCTGCGTTTCAACCTCGCGGCGATGCCGGCCGAACTGCGCCTGGGGCGCCAGGTAGTCAATTGGGGAGAGAGCACCTTCATTCAGGGCGGGCTCAACCAGGTGAACCACTTCGACGTCTCGGCGTTGCGTGTGCCGGGCGCGGAGCTGCGCGAAGCCCTGCTGCCTGACGAGATGGCCGTGTTCAACCTGCAGCTCACGCCCAATCTCAGCAGCCAGCTCCTGTATCTGTTCAAGTGGCACGAGACCAAGCCGGAGCCGGACGGTTCCTATTTCAGCACCAATGACTTCGGTACCGACGGCGGCAAGCGCGTGTTCCTGGGCTTCGGCACCTTCTCCGACCAGGGGGTGGATTTCTCGCCGCTGGGCGGTGGCCTGATTTCCGGGTACCAGTCGGTGAACCGTCAGCCCGATCGCTACCCGCGCGACTCCGGCCAGTTTGGCGTCAACTTCAAGCTGTACCTGCCCAACTTCGGCCAGGGCACGCAGCTTGGCTTCTACTTCCTCAACTATCACAGCCGCCTGCCAGTGGTCTCCGGATCGACCGGCACACAGGCCGGCTTTGCCAACGCCTTTGGCGCGGCGAGCGCGGTCGGCGCGGCGGCGCAGGGCCTCGCCGCCGGCCTGCCCTTCGCCGCGGCGGTCGCCACCGGCGCGGCGGTCGGCGCCGGGCGCGCCGCGCAGGCGGGCGGCAACCTCAGTGCCGCCACCGCGCAGGAGTACGCCACCATCGGCGCCAGCACCCTGCTGGCCGGCGGCAACGTCAGCGCCCAGGCCGCGGGCCTGGCCACCAACGAGTACGCCAGGACGGCCGGCTATTTCGAGGAATTCCCTGAGAACATTCGCATGCTGGGCGTCTCGTTCAACACCCAGATCCAGAAGACCGGGACCGCCCTGCAGGGTGAAGTCGCATACCGCCACGGCGTGCCGCTGCAGGTCGACGACGTCGAGCTGCTGTATGCGGCGCTCACTCCGCTGGAGGCCGGCCTGGCGCAGCTGCTGGGTGAACAGGTCACCGCGCCCGGCGCCTGTGACCCGGCCTCCGCCACGCCCGTGACCGGCTGCAACCAGCTCGGGGCCTTCGGCCTCGGTCAGACGATCCGCGGCTGGGAGCGCCACAACACCTGGCAGGCGCAGTTCACTGCGACGCAGACCTTTGCCAACGTTCTCAAGGCATCGCAGGCGGTGCTGCTGTTCGAGGGTGCAGTCGACTATGTGTCCGGGCTGGAGGACAAGTACAGCGGCGGCCCGGTCGGGCGCGGACTGCGGTACGACGGCCCCGGGACCAGCCTCGCCGGCAACCCGCAACTGGGCAGTTATCCGCAATACCCCACGCTGTACGAGCCGGGCTCGCGCTTCGCGACCAGCACCTCGTGGGGCTACGTCGTGGCGGGCCGGCTGGAGTACACCGGCCTGGTTGGCGCGTGGAACATCCTGCCGCACTTCACCTGGTCGCACGACGTCAACGGCACCTCGCCCGGGCCGGGCGGCAACTTCATCCAGGGCCGGCATGCGCTCACCGTCGGGGTGGGCGGCAACCTGAATTCTCGCTGGGACGTGGATGTGTCCTACACTCAGTTCGGCGGCGCCGGCCGTTACAACCTGCTCAACGACCGTGATTTCATAGCTGCGAGCATCAAGTATTCGTTCTGAAGTGCTTCGGAGAGCCGCCATGAAGAACCCGATTCGTCTGGCAACGGCCGCCTGGATGGCGGCATGGATGACCGCGTCGGTGGCGCTGGCCGCCGTCAGCCCGCAGGAGGCCGCCCGGCTGGGGCAGCAACTCACGCCGCTGGGAGGCGAGAAGGCCGCCAGCGCCGACGGCAACATCCCGGCCTGGACCGGCGGCATCAAGTCACCGGCGGATGCCGGCTTTCCCAACTACCGCTCCGGCGACCACCATCCGGATCCGTACGCCGCTGACAAGCCGCTGTTCACCATCACCGCCGCCAACATGGCGCAGTACGCAGACAAGCTCACCGAGGGCCACAAGGCGCTGTTCAAGGCCTATCCCGACTACCGCATGATCGTCTATCCGACGCATCGCAGCGCCGCGGTGCCGGAGCGTATTGCCGCCGCCACCAGGCGCAATGCGACCACCGCGCACCTGACCGCGGGCGGCAACGGTGTCACCGGCGCCATCGAGGGCATACCGTTCCCGATTCCGCAGTCGGGCGTGGAAGTGTTCTGGAATCACGTCCTGCGCTTCCGCGGTGTCGCGGCCTCGCGCACCATCGGCCAGGCGCCGATGACTGCCAGCGGCAACTACACACTGATCAACTTCAAGGACGAGTTCCTGTTCCAGTACGCCATGCCCGGCATGACCGAGGCGGGACTGAACAACATCCTGCTGTATTTCATGCAGGAAACTACCGCGCCGGCGCGCTATGCCGGTGAGATCCTGCTGGTGCAGGAGACGCTCGACCAGGCGAAGGAGAACCGCCGCGCCTGGGTCTACAACCCCGGCCAGCGGCGCGTGCGCCGTGCGCCCAACGTGGCGTTCGACAACCCGGGCACCAACGCCGACAACCTGCGCACCTCCGACCAGTTCGACATGTACAACGGCAGCCCGGAGCGCTACGACTGGAAGCTGGTCGGCAAGAAGGAAATCTACGTCCCGTACAACGCCTATCGCCTGCAGAGCAAGCAGTACAAGTACTCCGACATACTCAAGAAGAACCACATCAACCAGGACCTGGCCCGCTACGAACTGCACCGCGTATGGGTGGTGGACTCGACCCTCAAGCCGGGGATGAGCCACCTGTACAGCCGGCGCACGCTGTACGTGGACGAGGACTCCTGGCAGATCCTCGCCGTCGATTGTTACGACGTACGCGGCCAGCTGTACCGGGTGCAGGAAGGCCACGCCATCAACTATTACGAGTTGCCGACGCTGTGGACCACGCTGGAGCTGGTGATGGACCTGTCCAACGGCCGCTACCTGGCGCTCGGGCTGCAGAACGAGGAACCGGGCTCCTACAACTTCAACATCAAGCGCACGCCGGCGGACTATCAGCCCTCGGTGCTGGAACGACGCGGTATCCGCTGAAGCTGCGTGGTCCCGCAGCATGGCCGCACAACGCGTTGCTGGCCCCGGGTACGACGCCAGGCGGCTGATCGTTGTGCTCACGTTGCTGGCGGTGGACGCGGCAATGCCCGTGACCGCCATGGCACCCGCGGCGGCAGCGCCGCCGACGCTCGAAGCCGAGCACGCCCCGCTCGCCGCGCACACGCTGCTGATCGCGCTCGCCGTCGCCGATACCCGGCTGGTGGCCGTCGGCGACCGCGGTGTGATCGTGTACTCAGACGATCGCGGCGCGCACTGGAGGCAGGCAGGCACAGTGCCCACCCAGGCGCTGCTGACGGGGGTGTGCTTCCACGACCGGGAGCATGGCATAGCAGTAGGGCACGACCAGACTATTCTCTATACGCAGGATGCCGGAGTCAGCTGGCGGCGCGTGCACCAGGCGCTGGACGCGCCGGGACCGCTGCTGGATGTCTGGTGTGGGCCGAACGGCAGGGCGCTCGCCGTCGGGGCCTACGCCACCTGGCTGTCCAGCGTCGACGGCGGCCGCACCTGGGTACCGGGCAAGTTCGCGCCGCTGCCGTTGAAACCCGATGCGCAGCAACGCCTGGACTACCACCTCAACCGCATCGCCGCCGCCTCCACCACGCGCCTGTATCTCGCCTGCGAGGCGGGGCACCTGTACCGCTCTGACGACGCCGGGCAGAGCTGGCGCGAACTGCCGTCTCCCTACGAGGGTTCGTTTTTTGGCGTACTGCCGCTGGATGGGGATGCCGTGCTGGTCTTCGGACTGCGCGGCAACCTGTTCCGTTCCGAAGACGGGGGCCTGAAATGGCAGCGCATCCCCACCGGCACGCAGGAGACCCTCGATGGCGCCACGCGTGCCGCCGAGGGCGCGATCACCATCGTGGGAATGTCCGGCACGCTGCTGCGCAGCACCGACGGTGGGCGCCACTTCCAGTTGAGCATGCAGCCACAGCTCGGTGACCTCGCCGCGGTGATCAACGTCGAGGGCGTCCCGGTTGTGGCAGGTGTCCACGGCGTGCAGCGGCTCGACGCGGCGGCGAGCGCCGCCGAAGCACAGAGGCATTGATGGCCGGAACACATGGCCTGCTGCGACCCCAGGGCGCCGTCGAGCGGGTCCTGGAGGCGCTGATCTTCGGCAACCGCCGGCTGGTGCTGGCGGCCTTCGCGCTGGGCACGCTGCTGGCCGTGCTGGCCGCGGTGCGCGGCCTGCACCTGGAGCCATCCTTCACCAAGATGTTGCCGGTGCAGCATGAGTACATGCGCACCTACCTGGATCCGCAGATCGCCGATTTCCGCGGCGCCAACCGCATCCTGGTGGCACTGATCGCGCGCGACGGCAACATGTTCACGCCGCAGTTCTTCGCCGCCATGCGCCGCGCGACCGACGAGGTCATCGTCATGGACGGGATCGACCGCACCCGCGTGCAGTCGATCCTGACACCCAACGTGCGCTACCTGGAGGTGGTGGAGGACGGGATCGAAGCCGGCAACGTGGTCCCGGCGGACTTCACGCCCACCCCGGCGGCGCTGGCGCGGGTGCGCGACAACATCCGCAAGGCCGGCATTCTCGGGCGGCTGGTGGCGCGTGACTTCTCCGGCGCGCTGGTCAGTGCCACGGTGCTGGACCAGGACGCGCACGGCCACCCGGTGGACCTGATCCGCCTGGCGCACCAGCTCGAGACGCGTATCCGCGTGCCCATCGAGCAGGCCCGCGGCCCGGGGGGCGCCGCCTCCGGCATCGACGTGCGCATCATCGGCTTCGCCAAGATGATGGGCGACATCGCCGACGGTGCGACCCAGGTGCTGTTGTTCGCCGTCATCACGCTGGTACTGACCCTGCTGGCGGTGCGCCTGTACTGCCAGAGCTGGCACGTCGCCTTCATCCCGGTGCTGTGCTCGGTGATCGCGGTGGTGTGGCAGCTCGGCGCCCTGGCGCTGCTGCGCTATGGCATCGACCCGATCGGCCTGCTGGTTCCGTTCCTCGTGTTCGCCATCGGCGTCAGCCACGGGGTGCAGAAGATCAGCGCGGTGGGCGATCGCGCCGCGCACGGCCTGTCCAGCATGGCGGCGGCACGGCTGACCTTCCGGCAACTGCTGGCGCCGGCGCTGATTGCGCTGCTGGCCGACCTGGTGGGCTTCGTGACCATCCTTATGATCCCGGTGCCGGTGATCCGCGAGATGGCCATCACCGCCAGTATCGGGGTGGCGGCCGTGATCCTCACCGACCTGGTGCTGCTGCCGGTGCTGGTGTCGTGGGTGCACTTCGACGCCGGCTTCCACGACCGGGTCGTGCGCCGCCAGCACCAGCTGGCGCCCCTGTGGGTGCTGTTGTCGCGTGTCGCCCAGCGTGGGCCGGCGACGGTCATCATCGCGGCAGCCGCGCTGCTGGCGGTAGCCGGCTGGTGGAAGGGCAGGGAGACCCCGATCGGCGACACCCAGGCCGGCGTGCCGGAGTTGCGGGCCGATTCGCGCTACAACCGCGACAACGATGTCATCACCTCGCGATTCAACATCGGCGTGGACCTGCTGACCGCCATCGTGCAGTCGCAGCAGCCGGTGTGCGTCAGCCACGACCTGATGAGCGCCATCGATCGCTTCGGGTGGCACATGCGCAACGTGCCCGGGGTGCAGGACGTGGTGACGCTGCCGTTCTATGCGCGCCTGGCCGCCGGCGGCTGGAACGAGGGCAGCCTGAAGTGGCGCAGCATTCCGCGCGAGCAGGCGCAGTTGACCCAGTCGACGCGCTACATCGAAACCAGCACCGGGCTGCTGAACGAGAACTGCGACCTGGTGCCGGTGATGATGTTTCTGTCCGACCACCGCGCCGCCACCATCACCACCGTCGTCGACGCCGTGAAGCAGTGGCGCCACGACAATCCGCTCCCTGGCGCGCGGTTGCGGCTGGCGACCGGCATGGTCGGAGTCATGGCGGCAACCAACGAAACCGTGGAAGCGCGCGAGGCGCTGATCCTGGCCGGCGTGTTCGCCGCGGTGATCCTCATGTGCCTGGTCATCTTCCGCTCCGTGACCGGCACGCTGCTGGTGGTGCTGCCGCTGGCGCTGGTGTCGGTGCTGGTGTACGCCGTCATGGCGCTGGTCGACATCGGGCTGACGGTCGTGACACTGCCGATGGTGGCCCTGGGTGCCGGCATCGGCGTGGACTACGGCATCTACCTGTTCAGCCGCATGCAGCACTTCCTGCGCGAGGGACTGGCGGTGCGCGAGGCCTACGAGCACACGCTGCGGGTCACGGGCGCCAGCATCATCTTCACCGGCATCACGCTCGCGATCGGGGTCGCCACCTGGGTGTTTTCGCCGCTGAAGTTCCAGGCCGACATCGGCATCATGCTGACCTTCATGTTCCTGGTGAACATGCTGGCGGCCGTGATCCTGCTGCCGGCGCTGGCGGCGTGGCTGATCCGGCCTCGGCGCCGGCAGCGCCGAAGTAGCATTTAGTCCCAGGAGGGCCTGGCGCGCAGGCGCTTGGTGCCCTGGCGGTGTGTCTTGGACTCGATGCGCCGTTCGCGCGAGGCTCGTGTCGGGCGGGTGGCGATGCGGCGGCGCGGCGCTACCAGCCCCTGGCGGATCAGCTCGGCCAGCCGCTCGAAGGCCTCGCGGCGATTGCCCTCCTGGGTGCGGTGATTACGGGCGATGATCAACACCGCCCCGTCCAGGGTCAGTCGCCGGCCGGCGAGTGCGCGCACCCGCATTTTCACCGGTTCGGACAGCGCGCCGCTGCCGGCGAGGTCGAAGCGCAGCTGCGCGGCTGTGGCCACCTTGTTGACGTTCTGCCCGCCCGGACCTGAGCTGCGCACGAAGTTGAGCTGCAGGTCGGAGTCGGGAATCTCGAGGCCGGGCTGGACGGGCAAGGGCATCCGCTTACCTGCGGTGCTGCAGTGGCAGGGTCAGCTCGGCGTCGCCGTACGGTCCCGACAGCATGCCATCGCGCGCAAAGTCGAGCAGCAGCCGGAAGTAGCCCGGTGCGTAGCGGGTGGATGTCCGCTCCCCCTTGACGTCGAGGTCGAACAGGGTCATGCCGTGCTCGGCGTTGGGGTAGAAGGCCACCGTATAGTCGCGTCCGTCGGCGATGAGCGAGTTGAGTCGCCTGCGTGTCTCCCGGCTGGGTGCGTCGTAGTCCTCCCCGCCGAGTATCCACAACTGCGGGGTACGCAGCGAGCGCAACACCGGCATCGGATCGTAGTGCCAGGGCGTATGCCAGTCGAATTGCGGCGCCATGGCGCGCAGCTCCGCCTCGGTATGG
Organism: Pseudomonadota bacterium; assembly: GCA_018241445.1. GTDB lineage: Bacteria > Pseudomonadota > Gammaproteobacteria > Steroidobacterales > Steroidobacteraceae > 13-2-20CM-66-19. Next base: position 159,907 of record JAFEDT010000002.1, on the reverse strand, counting down.
GGCAGGACCAGCCAGGTGTAGTCGCCGCGCAGGTCCTTGTACCAGCGTGCCCCGGAGTACTGCGATCGCAGACGATCGAACTCGGCGAAGCCGTCGGTCAGGCCGCTTGCGACCACCCGCTCCGCCGCCGCCGCGACCTGCAGCGCAGCACGGATCTCGCTGCGCGAGTAACCCTTCTCGCTCAGTTGCAGTTCCACCGCCTCCTGGTCCTCGGCGATGACGTCGACGGCCAGGCCGAAGCAGACGATGGCGAAGTCGACCTCGGTTCTGGAGGCCGCCAGGGGCACCACCCAGCCAGCCTGGCTGCCGCCCTGGAAACCGATCCTTCCGAGCCGCGCACCCGCCAGGGAGCGGGCCGCAGCCACGGCGGCCACGGCGTCATCGGCCAGCAACGAATAGTCCTGCGTGTAAGTTCCCCCTGACTTGCCGGTTCCGCGCTTGTCATAGACGAACGCGCCAACCCCTTGAGCAGGCAGCATCCGCTGCAGCGAGTAGAAAGTGAGAGCCGAGTCGTGCTCCGAGCCGTGCACCAGCACCACGACCGGGACCCGGGCCGTGCCGCGCGGCAGCACCAGCCGGCCGACGAGGGGCGTGCCGTGACTGGCGAAAGTGACGTCGTGCACCTCGAAGTCCGTGCGGGTGCCGGCGATTCCCGCGAAACTGATCGAGTTCCCGCCGCAGCCGGAGAAGGACGCGGTGATGCCGTCCGCGGCCCTGGACCATCCACGGGTGCTTCTCCAGGAGCCGTCGCTGACTGGGTGCAGGGCGCCGGTCGTGCCGTCGAACTTCCGCCAGCGCAGGGTGTCGCCCTCGGAAGGGGCGATGTCGACGTCCGATCCGTCCGCGAGCCGGTAGCTGCCGACCAGGCAATCGCGGGCCGCCTCGCTGAAGGCCGGCGGCGCGAGCAGTGTGCACGCTGCGGCGAGCAGCAACGACGCGGATACCCCCCGCGCGCGGGTAATTCGCCTCATGGGTGATATCACGCGGAGTTTCAGTCCGCCGCCCGGTCGACGTCCGGCTGCGGGCTGGCGGCGAGGCCGGCAGCCGGGGGGCGTGGCTCGCGCGGCGGCAGCATGCGGTTCTCCTGCTGCGGCACCGGGATGCGCACGCCGTGTTCGCGGAAGATGCGCCAGATGGCGCGGTTCACGTCCGAGCGCACGTTGTTGACGCCGTTGACCGGGTCGGCGATCCAGAAGCGGATTTCCAGGCGCATGCCGTTGTCTTCGAAGCTGATCAGCCGCGACACCGGCGCCGGGTCGCGCAGGATGCGCGGGTGGTTGGCGGCGGCGCTGACCAGCAGGCGCAGGGCGATCTCCGGGTCGTCGTCGTAGCTGACGGTGACCGGCAGCTTCAGGCGCACGCGCTGGTCGGAGTAGCTCCAGTTGATGAAGGGGCTGGTGATCAGGTTCTGGTTGGGCACCAGCGTGTCCACGCCGTCGCGGTCGCGCACCACCACGTAGCGTCCGCGCAGTTCCTGCACCCAGCCGAAGTGGCCGCTGTTGGCGCCGGTCAGCCCGGTGAAGCTGATGACGTCGCCCGGCTTGATGGACTTGTCCATCAGCAGCACGAAGCCGCTGACGAAGTTGCTGGCCACCGCCTGCAGGCCGAAACCCAGTCCCAGGCCGATGGCGCCGGTGAGGACGTTGAGCGTGGTGACGTCGACGCCGGCGGCGTTCACACCCAGCAACATGCCCAGGCCCACCAGCAGGAAGTAGGAGAATTTCGACACGCCGACGCGGGTGGATACCGCCACCTGGTCCAGGCGCATCACGCGGCTCTCGATGGTGCGCGCGATCAGGCTGGCCACGACCACGAAGGCCGTCACCACCACCAGGCCCTTCAGCAGGGCCCACAGGCTGAACTGCGACCGGCCAGGTACCAGGCTGATGTGGTTCAACGTACTCTGGATGACGTCGAGCCAACCCAGGTGCGCGACCACCACCACGCTCCAGACGATGGCGGTGACACGCACCTGCCGCGTGCGCACCCAGAAGCCGGGACCCAGCAGCAGCGCCAGAGCGTATACGGCCAGGCGGATCAGCAGCAGGGCGGCCGCCAGTTCCAGCGCGCGATCCAGCACCGTGGCCGGCAGAGCGAGGCCAGAGAACACGGCGCGGCCGGCGAGCAGCAGGGCGATGCCTGCCACGATGGGAGCCGCGATCACGGCGCCCTGCAGGGCACGGTCAAGGGGATGCGCGCGCGCGGCCTCGGGCCGGTAGCGCAGGCGCAGCGTGCGCGCCACCACCAGTGCCCCCATGAGCGCCGCCAGGATCACCAGCGCCGCCACCAACACCGGCGGACTGCCCAGCCAGTTGAGGAAGCCGCTGAAACCGGAGCCGGCCTGCGCGTCCATCAGGCGTTGAGGTCCGGGATCGCCTGGCTCTCCAGCCGCGCGATCTGGTCCTTGAGCAGCAGCTTGCGTTTCTTGAGGCGCTTCAACTGCAGCTCGTTGACGTGCAGGTCGAGTGTCAGCCGCGTGATCACCTCGTCCAGGTCACGGTGCTCGATACGCAGCTGCCGCAGCTTCTCCACGTTGCGGAACAGCTCGCGGTCGACGTTGTCCTGATCCTGGTCCACCGTCAGCGTCCCCGGCGGCCCCCGCTGCGTCCGCCTCCGCCTCCGCCGCCACCACGACCGCCACCACCCCTGCGGCCGCCGCCGCCGCCGCCGCCACGACCACCCCCGCCGCCGCGCCGCCCGCCGGCCGGATGGTGCGGCCGGTGCACATGGGCCGGGGTGACGACGTTGGTCGCCAGCAGTTCCGCGCCGATGGGCGAGAAGGGGATCTTGTGGCCGACATAGTCCTCTATGTCCGGCAGCGACACCGCGTACTCCTCGCAGGCGAAGCTGATGGCATCGCCCTCGGCGCCGGCGCGTGCGGTGCGGCCGATGCGGTGCACGTAGTCCGCGGCGTCCTGCGGCAGGTCGAAGTTGAACACGTGGCTGACGTCGGGGATGTGCAGGCCGCGGGAAGCGACGTCGGTGGCGATCAGCACCGCCAGCTTGCCGTCGTGGAAGTCGCGCAGGAAGCGCAGGCGCTTGTTCTGCGGCACGTCGCCCGACAGTGCCTGGGCGGCGAAGCCGTTGGCGTGCAGGACGGCCTCCAGCCGCTCCGCGGTGCGCTTGGTATTGACGAACACCATGGTGCGTACCGCCTCGCTCTGGTGCAGCAAGCCGATCAGCAGCGGGATCTTCTCCTCCATCGACGGGTAGTACATCAGCTGGCGCACGAGGTCGACCGTCATCTTGTCCGGCTCGACGCGCACCAGCTCCGGGTTGTTCATGTGCTCGTAGGCCAGCTCCAGCACCCGCTGCGACAGCGTGGCGGAGAACAGCATCGACTGGCGCCTCTGCGGCGGCGGCAGGCGCCGCATGATGTAGCGGATGTCGGCGATGAAACCGAGGTCGAACATACGGTCGGCCTCGTCCAGCACCAGGACCTGCGCGTGCTTGAGGTCGAACACATGCTGCTTGAAGTAGTCGATCAGGCGTCCGGGCGTGCCGATCAGCACGTCGCAGCCGTCGGCAAGCTGCTGGCGCTGCTTCTCGTAGTCGATGCCGCCGAATACCACCACGTGCTTCAGCCCGGTGTGCGCCCCCAGCGTGAGGGCATCGTGATGGATCTGCACCGCAAGTTCGCGCGTCGGCGCCACGATCAGCGCACGCGCCGAAGTCGCAGTGCGCCCGGCGGGCGGGGCGTGCGTCAGCAGTGTCTGGTACATGGCCACCAGGAACGCGGCCGTCTTGCCGGTGCCGGTCTGGGCCTGGCCGGCGACGTCGCGGCCGGTCAGTGCAATCGGCAGGGTCTGCGCCTGGATCGCAGTGCAGTTGATGAAGCCGGCCTGCCGTATGCCCTCCATGACCTGGGGCGCGAGCCCGAGGGAGGCGAATGTGACAGGTGCAGCGGAAGCTTCGTTCATCTGGAAATTCTCTTGCAAAACCCCGCGGGAAGCGCTACAAAGTGTCCCAAGCAACCGGGTCCGCAGGTCCGCACCTGCCAGCCCAAGCCCCCTTTAGCTCCGGTAAATTCATACTCAGCCACGGGTTGTTAGTGTAACCGTTTAGCGGGCTCATCTGGCATTGCATTTGCCCCGGCAAGCCAGCCCGCCTTGTCCTACCGGGATCCCCGGTACCCCAATTTTTATTCGTTTTCGCATGACGGAGGAATGAACCTCGTGAGTAGTCAGCACATCGTGCACACCACGGATGCCACTTTCGCCCAGGATGTCCTGAAGTCCGAGCAGCCGGTGCTGCTGGATTTCTGGGCCGAATGGTGCGGCCCCTGCAAGATGATCGCGCCGATCCTCGATGAGATTGCCAATGAGTACCACGGCCGCGTCAGGATCGCCAAGATCAACATCGACGAGAATCCGCAAACGCCGCCGAAATTCGGCATCCGCGGCATCCCGACGCTGATCCTGTTCAAGAACGGCACGGTCGAGGCGCAGAAGGTCGGCGCCGTGTCCAAGTCACAGCTCTCCGCCTTCCTGGAAAGCAATCTGTGAGAGGCTATCTCGGCAACCAGGGCCGCAACCGGCCCAATAAGGGACCCCGCCACGGCAATCGTGACGGCAACCGCGACGGTAACCGCGGCAACAACGGCGGCGGGCGTCCCGATGACATGATGCACGAGCCGGAGCCGTTCGATGTCGACGACTCCGAGATCATCAGTCCGGCGGAGCTGATCCAGTCCCGCAGCTCGATGAACCTGACGGCCCTGAAGGCCAAGCCGGTGCACGAGCTGGTCAAGCTGGCGGAGTCCATGGGACTGGAGAGCCTGGGCCGCTCGCGCAAGCAGGACATCATTTTCTCGATACTGAAGGCTCACGCCCGCAACGGCGAGAACATCTACGGCGACGGCGTGCTGGAGATCCTGCAGGACGGCTTCGGCTTCCTGCGTTCCGCCGACGGCTCCTACCTGGCGGGCCCGGACGACATCTACATCAGCCCCAGCCAGATCCGCCGCTTCAACCTGCGCACCGGCGACACCGTCTCCGGCCTTATCCGTCCGCCCAAGGACGGCGAGCGCTACTTTGCACTGCTGAAGGTCGGCGAGATCAACTTCGATTCGCCGGAGAGTTCGCGCAGCAAGGTGCTGTTCGAGAATCTGACGCCGCTGCACCCGACCAAGCGCCTGAAACTCGAGCGCGGCAACGGCTCCACCGAGGACCTGACTGCCCGCACCATCGACCTGGTGGCGCCGATCGGCAAGGGCCAGCGCGGCCTGATCGTCTCCCCGCCCAAGGCGGGCAAGACCATGCTGCTGCAGAACATTGCCACTGCGATCACCAGTAACCACCCCGAGGTGTACCTGATCGTGCTGCTGATCGACGAGCGGCCCGAGGAGGTCACGGAGATGCAGCGCACCGTCAAGGGCGAGGTGGTCTCCAGCACCTTCGACGAGCCCGCCGCGCGGCACGTGCAGGTGGCGGAGATGGTGATCGAGAAGGCCAAGCGTCTGGTGGAGCACAAGAAGGACGTGGTGATCCTGCTGGATTCCATCACCCGCCTGGCGCGTGCCTACAACACCGTGGTTCCCTCGTCCGGCAAGGTGCTGACCGGCGGCGTTGACGCCAACGCCCTGCAGCGCCCCAAGCGCTTCTTCGGCGCGGCGCGCAACATCGAGGAGGGCGGCAGCCTGACCATCCTGGCCACCGCGCTCATCGACACCGGCTCCAAGATGGACGACGTCATCTACGAGGAATTCAAGGGCACCGGCAACAGCGAGATCCACCTGGACCGCCGCATCGCCGAGAAGCGCGTGTTCCCGGCGGTCAACATCAACCGCTCCGGCACCCGCAAGGAAGAGCTGATCACCGAGCCGGGCGAGCTGGCGAAGATCTGGATCCTGCGCAAGCTGCTGCACCCGATGGACGAGCTGGCGGCGATCGAGTTCCTGCTGGACAAGATGAAGGACACCAAGTCGAATGGTGAATTCTTCGAGGCCATGAAGCGCTGAAGACCCGGCATTGACCACCGGGCGCTGATCACAGGGAGCCATCGATGACGGCTGGATGTCCGCTGCGGCTTGCAGTCCTGGCGGTGTTCCTCGCGGGCGCGCAGCCCGCCCTGGCGGCGCCGGCCGGCGGGGCCGGCGCGCCGCTGCGGACACACAACGTTGTGCTGATCGTCAGCGACGGCCTGCGCTGGCAGGAGGTCTTCACTGGCGCTGATCCGCTGCTGCTCAACGAGAAGAACGGCGGGATCTGGGACAAGGAGTCGGACCTGCGGCGCGAGTTCTGGCGCGATTCCCCGCAGGAGCGGCGCCGGGCCCTGTTCCCGTTCCTGTGGTCGACGCTGGCTGCGCGCGGTCAGATCCTCGGTAACCAGGAGAAGGGCAGCGTCGTCCACGTCACCAACGGCCAGGACTTCTCCTATCCCGGTTACAACGAAATGCTGACGGGTCACCCGGACCGGCGGATCGACTCCAACGAATTCGGGCCGAATCCGAACGTCAGTGTGCTGGAATGGCTCAACGGCCTGCCGGGCCTGCATGGGCGGGTCAGCGTGTATGCAACCTGGGAGGCGTTCAGGAACATCCTGAACGTGCAGCGCAGCAGGTTGCCGCTACATGTCGGTTGGGATCCGCCTTATCACGGCAGGCTCACCCCGCGCCAGGAGATGCTGAACCGGCTGTACAGCACCGCCACGCGTTTCGAGTCCGACAGCTCCAGCGACTCGCTGATGCAGGCGGCGCTGATCGACTCGCTGCGCGACAGCCACCCGCGGGTGCTGTTCGTCGGCTACGGCGAGACCGACGACTGGGCGCACGCCGGCCGCTATGACATGGTTCTGCATGCCGCGCACAACTTCGACCGCTTCGTGGCGGAGCTGTGGAACACCATGCAGGCGCTGCCGCAGTACCGGGACCGCACGACCTTCCTGCTCACGGCGGACCACGGCCGGGGCAGCGGTCCGGTGGACTGGAAGGAACACGGTGTGCAACAGCCGGGCTCGGAAAATATCTGGCTGGCGGTCATCGGGCCGGATACCAGGCCTCTTGGGGAAGTGTCGCGGACGCGGACCATCGACCAGGCCCAGATCGCGGCCACCGTCGCGGCGCTGCTGGGCGAGGCGCCTGGATTTCGCAAGGCCGTGCCCGAAGCGGCGGCGCCCGTTGCGGAACTGCTCGACGCCGGTACTGCCCGCTAGGGACTGTCGCGGCGCGCCGACGGCCACGGCCGCGGCGCGCCAACTGCGTCACGGTCGCTGCGCGCACGGCTGGCGGATCGCGTTCCCCCCGGTAATATCCGCCCGGTAATATCCTGCCCAAGGTCCTGGAATCATGGAGCCGCCTCATGGGTAACTGGCTGCCGCGCGCCGCGCTGTTGCTGCTGGCCCTGCACAGCCTGCCGGCACTGGCCGAGCGCGACCCGTATTCCGGTGCGCCGCTGCCGCCGCGCAAGCGCGTGACACCCAGCCCCATCGAGGATCATTTCGCGGTGCGCGCCGCCTTTTACACCGCGCGCGTCAGCACCGATGTCCGGGTCGACCCCTACCCGACCCCGCCGGGCGTAACCGGGACCGCTCTCAACGGCGAACGTGACCTGGGGCTGCCCTCGCGTGAGAACCAGGGACGCGTGGAATTCATGTTCCGCATGCGCGAGCGCCACAAGGTGCGCCTGGACTACTTCGAGGCTGACCGCTCCGGCAGTCAGGTACTGGCCCAGAACGTGGTGTTTGGCAGCCAGACTTTCGCCGCGGGCCAGCGCGCCAACCTCGAGATCGACTGGCGCATGTTCGACCTGACTTACACCTATTCGCTGCTGCGCAACGACCGCATCGAGCTGGGAACCGGGATTGCGGTGTATTTCCTGCAGGCTGAGGCGCGCGGCGCCGTGCCGGCGCAGAACCAGTACCAGGATGTTTCGGCCGCCGATCCGGTGCCGGCGCTGCCGGTGGATTTCACCTGGCGCATCTCCCGCCGCTTCGCCCTGACTGCGCGCGGCGCCTGGCTGCACGCCACGATCAACGGCTCCACCGGCACCCTGACCGATGCGCAGGCGGACGTGCAGTACCGCTGCAATCCCAACCTCGGTTTCGGGTTGGGGTACGCGCTCAACACGCTTGCGGTCAGGCACGTCAGCAGCGGTTTCCCCGGCGAGCTGCACCAGCGCTTCCGCGGTCCCCAGGCCTTCGTGCGCGTGAGCTTCTGACTCAGGCGCGGTAGGCCTGCACGAACCGCGGCGGCATGCGTGCCGCACCCCCTGTGTCCAGGTTGATGCACACGTACTGCACCCGCGCGCGTGCCAGGACCGCACCGTCGGGCAGACGGGTCAGGTGGAAGCGCCGCTCCACCCGCAGCCGTCCGTCGCTGGCAGAGATCCAGGTGCCAACCCGCACCCTGTCGCCGGCCACGGCGGCGCGCAGGTAGTCGATCTCGATACGCTGCGCCGCCATGCCGCGGCGCAGGGTCTGACAGTCCTCCACCGGCACGCCCAGGGCGGCGGAGTGCGACCATGCGGCCGCGTCCATCCAGGTCAGGTAGACCGAGTTGTTGACGTGATCGTAGGCGTCGATGTCTGACGGGGCGACACGCAACTCAACGTGGTGGGCCGCTTCGCCCGCTGTATCAGTCATGAGGTGGACTTTGCCGCATGCGCCGCGGGGACACGAGCAGAACTATTTCTGCTCGGGGCCGATCTCCCTTCTTATAGCGCGATAACCGATATCGCGCCGATACTGCATGCCGCGCCAGCTCACCGCCTGCGTGAGCGCGTAAGCCGCACGCTGTGCCGCGCCTGCCGACTCACCCAGCCCGACCGCGCACAGCACGCGCCCGCCACTGGTCACTACCTCACCGCCGCGCTGTTGCGTGCCGGCGTGGAAGATCTTGCCCGGCAGGCGTGCGGCGGCTGCCAGGCCGGCGATGGCGTCGCCCTTGCGCACCGTGTCCGGGTAACCCTCCGCCGCCAGCACCACCCCCAGCGCCACACGTTTGTCCCACTGCGCCGCAACCTGATCCAGCCGGCCGGCCAGTGCCGCCTCGCACAGCACCGTCAGGTCGGAGTCGAGGCGCATCAGCAGCGGCTGCGTCTCGGGGTCGCCGAGGCGGCAATTGAACTCCAGCACGTTGGGCGTGCCGTCGGCTGCGATCATGAGTCCCGCGTACAGGAAGCCGGTGTAGGGTGTACCGTCGGCTGCCAACCCGCGTACCGTCGGTTCGATCACCTCGCGCATGATGCGCGCGTGCAGTGTGGCGCCGACCACCGGCGCCGGCGAGTAGGCGCCCATCCCGCCGGTGTTGGGTCCCTCATCGCCGTCACGCAGGCGCTTGTGATCCTGCGAGGTGGCCAGGGGCAGCACGTGGCGGCCGTCGGCCATCACGATGAAGCTGGCTTCCTCGCCGACCAGGAACTCCTCGACCAGCACTTCATCGCCCGCCGCGCCGAACTGGCCGGCAAACATGGCGGCCGCCGCTTCAACCGCCGCGGCGGCCGAATCGCAGATGATCACTCCCTTGCCGGCGGCCAGGCCGCTGGCCTTCACCACCAGCGGCGTCTGCTGGGCTCGCACCCACCCCGCATCGAAGCTCGCGCGGGTGAAGGTGCGCGAACGCGCCGTCGGGATCGAGTGGCGCTCCAGGAAATCCTTGGTGAAGGCCTTGGAGCCCTCGAGCCGTGCCGCCAGGCGGCCCGGGCCGAAGCACTGGAGCTGCGCTGCGGCGAAGGCATCCACCACGCCCGCGACCAGCGGACCCTCGGGGCCGACGATGGTCAGATCCACGTTTTCATCGCGCGCCAGCCGCACCAGCGCGCCGATGTCTTCGGCGGCGATGCCGACATTGCGCACCTTCGGTTCGCCGGCGGTGCCGGCATTGCCCGGGGCCACCAGCACCTGGGAAACCCGCGCCGAGGCGGCGCATTTCCAGGCCAGCGCGTGCTCGCGCCCGCCGCCGCCGATGATGAGTATCCTCACGGGCGGGCGCAGCCCATGACTAATGCCGGAAGTGCCGCATGCCGGTGAACACCATGGCCATCTCGTGTTCGTCGGCGGCGGCGATCACTTCCGGATCGCGCAGGCTGCCTCCCGGACAGATCACGGCGCGGATGCCGTATTGCGCGGCGACGTCGATGTTGTCGCGGAAGGGGAAGAAGGCGTCCGAGGCCATCACCGAGCCCGCCACGGGCAGCTGGCCGTCGCTGGCCTTCATCGCGGCGATGCGTGTGGAGTACACGCGGCTCATCTGGCCGGCGCCCACACCGATGGTGGCGCGGTCGCGCGCAAACACGATGGCGTTGGACTTCACGTACTTGCACACGCGCCAGGCGAAGCGCAGATCCGCCATCTCCGCGGCTGCGGGCTGGCGCCGCGTAGGGATGCGCAACTGGGCCTCCACCAGGTCGTCCAGGTCGCGTGTCTGCGCCAGCAGGCCGCCGCTGACGCTGCGCAGTTCCAGTTCCCGTGCACCCGCTGCCGGCGCTTCGCCCAGCGCCAGCACCCGCACATTGGGTTTGGCCGCCAGCAGTGCCAGCGCACGCGGCTGCACCTCGGGGGCGATCAGCACCTCGACGAACTGGCGCTCCACAATGGCCGCCGCGGTGTCGGCGGTCAGCTCGCGATTGAAGGCGATGATGCCGCCGAATGCGGAAGTCGGGTCGGTGCGCCAGGCACTTTCATAGGCCGCCAGTGTCCCTGCGGCCAGCGCCACCCCGCAGGGATTGGCGTGCTTGACGATGACGCAGGCGGGCTCGTGGAACTGCTGCACGCAACCGATGGCGGTGTCGGCGTCGGCGATGTTGTTGAACGAAAGCTCCTTGCCCTGCAGGAAGCGCGCCGTGGCGAGGCTTCCCGGGCCCGCTGCCGGGTCGCGATAGAAGGCGGCTTGCTGGTGCGGGTTCTCGCCGTAGCGCAGATCCTGCACCTTGTCGAAGGCGAGCGTGAGTGACTGTGGAAATTCGCCGCCGCGCCCCGCCAGGTAGCCGGCCACCATGGTGTCGTAGCGCGCCGTATGGGCGTAGGCCTTGGCGGCCAGCCGCGCGCGCGTGGCGAACTCGCTGCCGCCGGCGTGCGCCTGCAACTCACCGAGCAGCGTGCCGTAGTCCTGGGGATCGACGACCACCAGCACGGCATCGTGGTTCTTGGCCGCGGCGCGCAGCATCGCCGGTCCGCCGATATCGATGTTCTCGATGGCGTCCTGGTAGCTGCATCCGGGCCGCGCCACGGTCGCAGCGAAGGGATAGAGATTGGCCACCAGCAGGTCGATGGGGGCGATGCCGTGCTCCGCCATCACCGCATCGTCCACGCCGCGCCGCCCGAGGAGCCCGCCGTGAATCTTCGGGTGCAGCGTCTTGACCCGGCCGTCCATGATCTCGGGAAATCCGGTATGCTGCGCCACTTCCCGCACCGCAATACCGGCCTGCGTCAGCAGGCGCGCCGTGCCGCCGGTGGACAGCAGCTCAACGCCCCGCGCCGCCAGGGCGCGCGCCAGTTCCACGATCCCCGTCTTGTCGGAGACCGAGAGCAGCGCGCGGCGGACCGGATGGGACATGCGCGCTCGAGTGAAGCTTCAGGCCTGGGGGGTGGGGTCAGACCGGCGCTGCCGGCCCGCGCAGCGCTGCTTCAGGAGTCGGACAGGCCGAACTGTCGCAGCTTCTTGCGCAGCGTGCCGCGATTGATGCCGAGAATCCCGGCGGCACGGCTCTGGTTGCCCTCGGCGTAGTCGAGGACCACGCGGAACAGGGGTTCTTCCACCTCGCGCAGCACCAGGTCGTACAGGTGCGCCGGGCGATGGCCGTTCAGGTGGGTAAAGTAGTCGCTGAGGGCGCGCTCGGCGTGATTGCGCAGTGGCAGGTCGCGGCCGTTGGCCCGTTGCACGGTGATCTCGCGCACTCGTGTCTTTTTCTTTGCCGTCATGCTTCGCGCCCCCCGCGATCCGCTCCGTCGCGCGCACCCGCGATCGGAGAAAACTCTCTTTAGGCCGCCAGTGCGGCCTCACTCACCCATGCATCGAGATGCCAGACTGCCCGCGCAAACTGCGCGGCGGTATCCGTCGCTGCCATCAGTTCCCGGCGGACCTGCGCCGGGGCGCTGAGGAGCTGTTCGCAATACCAGCCGAGATGCTTGCGCGCGATCCGGACTCCGGTCTCCTCGCCGTAGAAGACGTACAGGGAATCGAGATGCGCGACGATAATATCACGCACCTCGTGGCGCAGAAGTGGTGGCGCGGGATTTCCTTGCGTCAGCAGGGCATTGACATCGCGAAAAATCCATGGCGCACCATGGCTCGCGCGGCCGATCATTACTCCGTTCGCACCGGTGAAATCAAGTACCTCGCGCGCCTTGTGCACGCTGTCGATGTCGCCATTGGCAAAGACGGGAATGCTCACCTGCGACTTGATGTCGCGGATGGTGTGGTACTCGGCCTCACCGTCGTAGAAATCCGCGCGCGTGCGGCCATGCACCGCGAGCGCCGCAATGCCGGCACGCTCGGCGAGTCGCGCGATGGCTACGCCGTTGCGATGCTCGCGATCCCAGCCGGTGCGGATCTTCAGCGTCACCGGCACGCCCGCGGCCGCCACCACTGCATCCAGGACGCGCCCCACCAGCGGCTCGTCGGTGAGCAGCGCCGAGCCGCACAGCCGGCCGCAGACCTTTTTCGCGGGGCAGCCCATGTTCAGGTCGATGATCTGCGCGCCCAGGTCGACATTGGCGCGCGCGGCTTGCGCCAGCGCTGCCGGATCGGCGCCTGCAAGCTGCACTACGCGAGGGTGTGGCTCGCCGCTGTGATCCATGCGGCGGCGTGACTTGGGCGTGTGCCACAGGCGCATGTCGGAGGTGATCATCTCCGAGGCCGCCAGGCCGGCGCCGAAGTTGCGGCACAGCACCCGGAAGGGACGATCGGTGACCCCCGCCATCGGGGCGAGCACGACCGGCGACGCAATGTCGTAGGGGCCGATCTTCATTACTGGCCGAAATCGCAGGAAGCGATTTCGGCGGACCGTAGCTTCGCTGCCGCCGGCAAAGGGCGCGACCTTTGCCGGCTAGGCACTGCCACTTCCCCGGAGGCGATTTCGGCTGTCAATCAGTCTCACCTATTATCACTGGCGCAGGTGAGCGCGCCGCCGGCGGCGGCCAGGCATGCGTCCAGCTCGAAGCCGACCGCGTCCTTGCCGGGGTCGACGAAGCTCATCTGGGTATCGATACGCTGCCCGGCGTCCAGCAGGGCCGCCGGGGAGAGAGCTGCGGGCAGATAGGAGCGCGGTTCCACGTCACGGGCGGCCACGCGGTTACCGAAGCGATCCTGCAGCGTTACGCGCAGCAGGGGCAGCGGCTGCGCCTTGTGTCCGCTGTTCTGGATGCTGGCCCGCACCGTGATCAGCCCGGCGCCGGCGGTGTCGACCGAAGCGCCGAGCTGCCGCACGTCGTAGGCGTGCACGTCCCAGTGCGGCACCAGCGGCGCGCCGAGAGCGGCGTACACCGAAGTCAGGACATGATTGAAGGCCGGCCGCGCGGCAAGGTCCTCGCGCCGGTGATTCACCACCTGCAGCACCAGCACCAGCAATGCGACAGCGCTGCCGACGCGCCACCACGGCGCGGGTCTGCGCCAGGGCGCGAGCGCCGGGCCGGCGGGCTCGTCGACCGACGCGATGGACTCGTCGGCCAACGCGATGGGTTCGTCGACTGGCGCGGGCGCCGCGCCGACCGGCGCTGCCGGCCGTGCGAGCGGCGCCGGATCCGTGGCGGCTTTCGACCGCGGCACGCGAGTGTCCGCCGCCGCCGCCGATTCTTCGTTCGATGCCCGCGCGGCAGGTCTGGGCTGGCGCCCGAGGGTCGCGAGGAACTCGGGATCCAGATCGGTAGCGGCCGCGGTCGCGTGAGGCTCCCGCTGGGCCTCCTGGTTGGCGGCAACCATGGCGCGGAACGAGCCGGTGGCCGCGGTCCATTGCGGACTGGGCGGGGGCTCGACGAACAGGGCCGTCACGTCCGTAGCCGCCGGGTTGAATTCCAGCGCCCCCTCGGGGATGGTGTCGTCGCTGGTGATGATCATCCCGGCGCGCGGCGGCGGTTCATCGACTGCGTTCGGGTGCGCCGCCGTCTGCGGCGGACTCATCGCCGCCGCGCCAGTCGCGGGCGGCGGCGGATCGGCGGGGAGTTCGCCGATGAGGCCGCTGTCGGCCACATCGGGGGCCTTCTCATCAGCGATCGCGCCGGCGGGCGCGGCCGTTTCAGGGCTCGCCGGCGGCGTTGCGGGTGTCTGGGCCTGGGGCGTGTCGGCCTGACGTTCGTCGCTCAGGCGCGCGAGTGCGTTGAATACGCTGGCGCAGCGTCCGCAGCGCACATAGCCCTGTGCGACCCGCAGGTCCGCGGCGGTCACGGCGAGCGTCAGGGCGCATTTTGGGCAGACGGTGAACATGGTCAGGAATTCCGCAGCGGCCCGCTGAGGCAGACCCAGCCATCGCGCGCGCCGCTGCGCGTCACATGAAACCACGGCGCGTAAGCGCCTGTCACGTCCGCGGCCTCACCGTCCATGAGCCCCGCCAGCACCACTCGCCCACCCGGGCGCAGCAGCCGCGCGAAGGAGGGCGCCAGCTCGCACAGCGGGCCGGACAGGATGTTGGCCAGCAGCAGGTCGCAGCCTGCGGGCAGGTCGGCCGCCGCGGCATGCACCTGCACGCAGGCGGATACGCCATTGGCCTGTGCGTTCTCGCTGGTGGCGAGCAGGGCCTGCGGATCGATGTCGAAGCAGTGCACCATTGCCGCCCCGAGCTTCGCCGCCGCCAGCGCCAGCACCCCGGAGCCGCAGCCGTAGTCGATGGCCCGCACGCCGGGGCGGCAGTGCGCATCCAGGTATTCCAGGCACAGGGCGGTGCTCGGGTGCGTACCCGTGCCGAAGGCGAGACCTGGATCCAGGCGCACGACCGCGGCGTCCGTTGCGTCGATGTCCGCGTGCCAGGGCGCCACCCACAGCCGTCGCCCGAAGCGCATGGCGTGGAAGTCACGCAGCCATTCGCGCTCCCAGGCGCGCATCGGCAGCGTGCGCGCCGTGATGCGTTGCGGCTCGATACCCAGGGCTTGTGCCAGGCGCGCCTGCAGTGCGTCGGCCGCCGCTGGCCTGCCGGGGGCATCGAACAGGCACTGCACGCGCGTGTGGCGCCAGAGCCGGAACTCCCCGGGTAGTGGTTCGAGGACCGGGTCATCAGCGGCATCGCTGAAGGTCACCGCCAGGGCGCCGCAGGCCTCGGCGGCCGCCTCGGCCTCCGCGATATGCAGGGTGCCCAGCTCGAACGAAAGGTTGAGATGCCCGCTGGGGCATGTCAACGCTACCGACTCTGATGGACTAGCGCAGTCCGAGGCGCCGCTCCAGGTAATGGATGTCGGTCCCGCCTTTCTGGAACGCGGCATGGTTGAAGATTTCCTGCTGCAGCGGCACGTTGGTCTTGATGCCCTCGATCACCATCTCCGCCAGCGCGTTCTTCATGCGCGCGATCGCGGTCTCACGCGTATCGCCGTAGGAGATGATCTTGGCCAGCAACGAGTCATAGTACGGCGGCACGTTGTAGCCCGAATACACGTGGCTGTCGACCCGGATGCCGGGACCGCCCGGGGCATGCCACAGCCGGATCGGGCCGGGCGAGGGCATGAAGGTCTTCGGATCCTCGGCGTTGATACGGCATTCCATCGCGTGCCCGCGGATCTGCACGTCCGCCTGGGTGTATTGCAGCCGTTCGCCGGCCGCGATCAGCAGCTGCGCCTTCACCAGGTCGATGCCGGTGATCAGTTCGGTGACCGGGTGCTCCACCTGGATGCGCGTGTTCATCTCGATGAAGTAGAACTCGCCGTCCTGGTACAGGAACTCCATGGTGCCGGCGCTGCGATAGCCGACCGCACGGCAGGCCTCCACGCAGCGCTCGCCGATCAGGCGCCGCTGCCGGGCGGTTATTCCGGGCGCCGGGGCTTCCTCGATCACTTTCTGGTGTCGCCGCTGCATGGAGCAGTCGCGCTCACCCAGGTGGATCACGTTGCCGTGGGCGTCCGCCAGCACCTGGAACTCGATATGACGCGGCCGCTCCAGGAATTTCTCCATGTACACCTGGTCGTTGCCGAAGGCGGCGCGCGCCTCGGCGCGCGTAATGCCGATGGCGTTGAGCAGCGAGGCCTCGGTGTGCACCACGCGCATGCCGCGGCCGCCGCCGCCACCTGAAGCCTTGATGATGACCGGGTAGCCGATGTCGCGGGCGATGCGCAGGTTCTCGTCACTGTCCTCGCCCAGCGGCCCGCCGGAGCCCGGCACGCACGGCACGCCCAGCTGCTTCATGACCCGGATCGCCGAGACCTTGTCGCCCATGGTGCGGATGGTTTCGGCTTTCGGTCCCACGAACACGAAACCGCTCTTTTCCACACGCTCGGCGAAGTCCGCGTTCTCCGAGAGGAATCCGTAGCCGGGATGGATGGCGACCGAGTCGGTGACCTCAGCGGCGCTGATGATGGCCGGCATGTTCAGGTAGCTGCCGGAAGAGGGCGGCGGGCCGATGCATACCGACTCATCCGCCAGCAGCACGTGCTTCAGGGCGTAGTCGGCCGTGGAATGCACCGCCACCGTCTTGATGCCCAGCTCGCGGCAGGCGCGCAGCACACGCAGCGCAATCTCGCCGCGATTGGCAATGACGATCTTGCCGATCATGGCTACTCGATGACGAACAGCGGCTGGCCGAACTCGACCGGGTCGCCGCTGCGCGCCATCACCGAGGCGATGCGGCCGGCCTTGTCGGCCTCGATCTGGTTCATCATCTTCATGGCCTCGATGATGCACAGCACCTCGCCGACCTTGATCTCATCGCCGATCTCCACGAAGGGCTTGGCCCCCGGGGAGGGCGCGGCGTAGAAGGTCCCGACCATCGGCGCGGTGATCACGTGCTCGTTCGCCTTGGGCGCCGGGGCGCGGCTCTCGGCGGCGACGGCGGCAGCCGTGGCAGCCGGCGCGGGGGCCGCCGTGGGTGCGGCGATTGCCGGGGCGACGTACTGCGGCACGAACTGCGTGACCGCGCCGCCGGCGGGCATGCGGCTGATGCGCACCGCCTCCTCGCCCTCCTTGATCTCGATTTCGGCGATACCGGACTCTTCCAGCAGCTCGATGAGCTTTTTGATTTTTCGTATGTCCATGCCGGGAATACCCCCTGAAAAGTAAGTCGCCGCCTGGACTCAGGCAGCAGGCGGTGCGAGATGTCGCGACGCCGCCAGGATCGCGGCTTCGTAGCCGAACGCACCCAGGCCGGTAATGGTTCCCAGCGCGATGTCCGACAGGTAGGAGTGCCGCCGGAACGCCTCGCGCGCGTGGGTGTTGGAAAGATGCACTTCGATGAACGGCACTGCGACCGCCGCCAGTGCGTCGCGCAGGGCGATGCTGGTGTGGGTGAAGGCGCCGGGGTTGATGATGATGAATGCGGTGCCGTCAGCGCGGGCCGCCTGGATCCGCTCTACCAATTCGTGTTCCGCATTGCTCTGCAAGTCGCTGAGCGTAAGCCCCAGACCAGCGGCGACGTGCCGTACCCTTGCCACGATCGAGGCCAGCGTCTCCCGGCCATAGACTTCCGGCTCGCGCGTGCCGAGCAGATTGAGGTTGGGTCCGTTCAGTAAGAGGACGCGGGCCATGCGGGTTTTTGGGGCGCGCTTTCAGCACAGGCAAAGCAAGAGGGCGCGAATTTAACCCGATCCGATCCGATCAGGCCAGCTATTGTTGCGATTGTGCTGGCTTCCTGGCGGCCAGGATTTGTTGCTGTGCAGCAGCGAGACTTACCCGGCCATCGTCCACATCATGGACCCGGTCCAGGATCAGGTTCGCCTCCACCCGGCTCAGCTCCCCGATTTTCACGGTGACGATCCGTCCCGACCGGTCCGAGAAGACCGTGAAGGGCAGGACGGTATCCATGCCGAAGGCTCGCGCGGCATCGAAGCCACCCTGGGCCCCGATGAGGACAGGATACCCCATCGGGTGCTGCTCGACATATTTTTGCACCGCTTCCGCCTGATCGAGCGCAATACCAACAAATTCGACGCCGGATGAGCGCCGTTCGCGGGAAAGATCCGACAGCAAGGGGATCTCCCGCCGGCATGGCGCGCACCAGGGGGCCCAGAAGTTGATCACGAGATCCTGCCCGGACCAGGATTCCAGGGACTTAGGGACCCCGGCAAGGTCCGGCAGGGTGATCTGTGGCAGACGCTCCGGGACGACCCGCGCCATAGGGGGTGCCGCGCCATCCGAAGAGGCCGATGGCACGCGGCCGGGGGCAGCCGGGTAGAGCACGGGCCGCGGCCGCGCAAAGAAGTGGTAAGACAGATAGCCACCCCCGGCACAGGCCAGGAGCAGGGCCAGCGAGAGCAGGGTCGGGCCTACCCGCTTGCGGGCCTCAGTCGTCATCGGCCGGCGGGCGCCCCGCCGGCCGGAAGGTGCAGCGTCACTTCCTTCGTGGTCGGCGGATAGCACAGGCCGGCTTCCGCGCAGCCCTGGTAGGTGACCTTGAGGATCAGGTCGGTGGCCGGGGCGGCTGCTGCCCGCAGCAGGGGCAGACGGGCATCGAGCTCGTGGTGGTATATGACCTGCCGGCCCAGATACTCGTCCGTCTTGACCTGGCCAGCCGGCATTTTCAACGGTCCGAGATGCACCGGGCCGGCGTCCGCGGTTACCCGGATACGGGATCGGTAGAGGTAATAGCCGTCGGCGATCTGCCAGTTCAGGCGGGCGTGATCCGGTCCGTCCGCGGTCGCGTAGAGCCGGAATGCCTGGTCCACGGGCAGGAAGTCATCGCCGGAAACCCGGGAGCCCTGCCGGCGCCCGTCACCCAGGACCGCATCCAGGGCGCCGGGCTTGCTCACCGGGTCCGCAGGTTGTACGGGCGCTGCGGGAGCCGAGGGCGGCGTGGTCGCCTCAGCGCCCGCGGGTCCGGCGGCAACCAGGGGGGTCGTCAGCAGTGCAAGCGGAACGCCGATCAGAATATGTCTAATCACAAAAACACCCCGTCCACCTTGAATTTGCGAGGCTGCTCCCTATCATTAGCAGCCGTGCCCGGTGAGTGCTAACAACCATCGGGGACGATAAACCCTTTTTACCACTCATTAAAATTTCAAGGAGCGTTCACCATGAAGATTCGTCCTCTTCATGACCGCGTCATCGTAAAGCGCCTGGATGAGGAGCGTACCTCCCCGGGCGGCATCGTGATCCCCGACACCGCGGCCGAGAAGCCGGTGCAGGGCAAGATCCTGGCGGTCGGCAAGGGCAAGATTCTCGAGGATGGCCAGGTCCGTCCCCTCGACGTCAAGGTCGGAGACCGGATCCTGTTCGGCAAGTACACCGGAACAGAGGTCAAGCTCGACGGTGAAGAGCTCGTGGTCATGCGTGAAGAAGACGTCATGGCCATCATCGAAGGCAAGTAGAGGAAGAACACATGGCTGCTAAAGAAGTCCGGTTCAGCGACGACGCACGCGCCCGCATGTTCAAGGGTGTGAACGTCCTGGCCAATGCCGTCAAGGCAACCCTGGGCCCCAAGGGCCGCAATGCCGTGCTCGAGAAGAGCTTCGGCGCCCCCACCGTCACCAAGGACGGTGTGTCGGTCGCGAAGGAAATCGAGCTCAAGGACAAGTTCGAGAACATGGGCGCGCAGATGGTGAAGGAAGTCGCGTCCAACACCTCCGATGAGGCCGGCGACGGGACCACCACCGCCACCGTACTCGCGCAGGCGATCATCCGTGAGGGCCTGAAGGCCGTTTCCTCGGGGCGCAACCCGATGGACATCAAGCGCGGTATCGACAAGGCGGTCGTCTCCGCCGTCGAGGAGCTCAAGAAGCTCTCCAAGCCCTGCAAGGATTCCAAGGCAATCGCCCAGGTCGGCACGATCTCGGCGAACTCCGACGAGTCGATCGGCAAGACCATCGCGGAAGCGATGGAGAAAGTCGGCAAGGAAGGCGTGATCACGGTCGAGGAAGGTTCTGGCCTGCAGAACGAGCTGGACGTGGTCGAGGGCATGCAGTTCGACCGCGGCTACCTGTCGCCGTATTTCATCAACAACCAGCAGAACCAGACCGCCGAGCTCGAGAAGCCGGTGATCCTGCTGGTCGACAAGAAGATCTCCAACATCCGCGAGCTGCTGCCGCTGCTCGAGGGCGTCGCCAAGGGTGGCCGGCCGCTGCTGGTCATCGCCGAGGACGTCGAGGGCGAGGCGCTGGCGACCCTGGTCGTCAACAACATCCGCGGCATCCTCAAGGTGGCGTCGGTCAAGGCCCCTGGCTTTGGCGACCGCCGCAAGGCCATGCTGCAGGACATCGCCACCCTGACTGGCGGCACCGTGATCTCTGACGAGGTCGGGCTGTCGCTGGAGAAGGCGAGCCTGAACGACCTGGGCGAGGCGAAGAAGGTCATCGTGGAAAAGGAAAACACCACGATCATCGACGGCGCCGGCAAGCAGGCCGACATCAAGGCGCGCATCGAGTCGATCCGCCAGCAGGCTGAGGAAGCGACCTCCGACTACGACAAGGAGAAGCTGCAGGAGCGTGTTGCCAAGCTCTCCGGCGGTGTCGCCGTGATCAAGGTCGGCGCAGCCACCGAGATCGAGATGAAGGAAAAGAAGGCCCGCGTCGAGGACGCCCTGCACGCCACGCGTGCGGCGGTGGAAGAGGGCGTGGTGCCGGGCGGCGGCGTGGCGCTGATCCGCGCCCAGCGCTCGCTCGACAAGCTGGAAGGTGCCAATGAAGACCAGACGGTCGGCATCCGCATCCTGTCCCGCTCGATCGAGGAGCCGCTGCGCCAGATCGTCGACAACGCCGGCGAGGACGCCGCGGTGATCCTGAATCGTGTCAAGGAAGGCAAGGGTGCCTTCGGCTACAACGCCGCCAAGGGCGACTTCGGCGATATGCTGGATGCCGGCATCCTGGACCCGACCAAGGTGACCCGTCTTGCGCTGCAGAACGCCGCCTCGGTGGCCGGCCTGCTGCTGACGACGGAGGTCATGGTGGCCGAGGCCCCCAAGGACGAGGAGCACAGCCATGCGGGCCCGCCGGGCGGCATGGGCGGAATGGATATGTAAGGTGACTTATAGGCCCCTCTAAAGAGGTATCGATTCTGAATTGATCAGACGGTAGCCTTTACATAACAGTTAA
The DNA here is from genome assembly GCA_018241445.1 of Pseudomonadota bacterium. Taxonomy (GTDB): domain Bacteria; phylum Pseudomonadota; class Gammaproteobacteria; order Steroidobacterales; family Steroidobacteraceae; genus 13-2-20CM-66-19. Next base: position 138,817 of record JAFEDT010000002.1, on the reverse strand, counting down.
GGGTCAGTGGCCGACGCCAGTCGGGCGCAGACCCCCAAAGACGCGGAACAAGACCCCCTATTCCGCGCAATGCTTACAGGCCCCTTAACCGGGGCCTGTTTTTTTATTTGGCGGAAATCGCAGGAAGCGATTTCCGCGGACATCACTTCGATTCCCGCCGGCAAAAAGCGTGGTTTTTGCCGGCTGGGGGAGCGCAAGCCCCAGGGCAGGTGCGTCTTTTGTCGCCAGGCGCTATCTTCACGGGGGACTGAGGAGGCTCACCATGTCCGTGCTGCGCTTCGGCTGCCTTGCGGCAGCGGCAACGATCACCCTCACGTTGGGTGCCTGCGGCCACGAGGGCCGTGGCGAGATGTCCTGGGCGCGCGCGGCCCTGGAGCGCAATCCCAACCTGGAGATCGTCGCCAGCAGCGCCCGGGACGGCACTTTCACGGTGCGCCGGCGCGACAGCGGCGCGCTGCAGGTGATCCGGGCGGACCAGCTTGCTGCGATGCCGCAAGCGGCGGCCCCGCCTGATGCGGGCGGGGCGGTCGCACGCGCGGACGGGGGGCCTGCCGCGGGTTCCCCGCCCACGGTGGCCACTGTCGCGCCAGCCGGGACCGCCGCGGCTGCGCAATCCACTGCGGCACCCCTGCCAGAGGCTGGCGGCAGCGAGGCGCCGGATCGTACCGGTATGGCCCGCGTCCGCGCGGTGCCGCAGACAGGCGGCCGCATCATCGAGAGCGGCCCCGGTTACAGCATCGAGAGTGCAGCGGGGCCCTCGGGGACCTCCTCACGCCAGCACCCACCCGCGACCGCGGTCACCAGCGCCGCCGTGGAGCGTCGCCATGATCCGATCGTGTGCCAGGGCGCGCGGCTGTTGCACATCGACAACCGCAACCTGGTATTCGACGGCGACGCCGTGAGTGCCGAGGACGGCTGCGAAATCCACATCACCAACAGTCACATCAGCGCCGCCGGCTTCGGAATCCTGGCGCGCGCGGCCAACGTGCACATCGACAACAGCCAGATCGAGGGTGATGCGGGATCCATCGAGGCCACCGATGGCGCGCAGGTCTACGCCACTTCCTCCCGTTTCCGTGGCCTGAGTCGCCGCCTCGACAACTCCAGCGTCCACGACCTCGGGGGCAACGTCTGGAACTGACCGCGGGGGGCGCAGCCCCGTCGGCACTACGGCCGGATGGCGAACTGGCCCGCCTGGTGGCCCGCGCGCTGGAGGCACTGGAGGCGCAACCGCCCGCGTGGGCGGCGTTGCAGCAGGCGCCGGCGCCGATCCGTGAGTCCCTGCCGCGGGTGCTGGCCGCGAGCGACTTTCTGGCCCAGTCCTGCACCCGTGATCCGTCGCTGCTGCCCGTCCTGCTGGCAGGAGGCGAACTGCTGCGGCCGCTGGCGGCCAGCGACTACGCGGGTCGCGCCACCGCCGCGATCGGCGATGCGGCGCAGGCACTGGCGGGGTTGCGGCGCTGGCGCCGCCGCGAGATGGTGCGCATCGCCTGGCGCGACCTCGCCGGCTGGGCGGATCTGACCGCGACTCTCACGGAACTCTCCGCGTTCGCCGACGCAGCCATCGTCGCCGCACTGACCATGGCCCGCGCCGAACTGGTCGAGCGCTACGGCGAGCCGCGCTCGCCCGCCGGCGAAGTGCAGCCGCTGGTGGTGGTGGCCATGGGCAAGCTCGGTGGCGGCGAACTCAATTTCTCCTCCGACGTCGACCTGGTGCTGCTGTTTCCCGAGCACGGCGACACCGATGGCGGGCGCAGCATCGCCAACGAGGAGTTCTTCACGCGACTGGGGCAGTCCCTGGTGCGGCTGCTGGAGACACCGACCGCGGAGGGCTTCGTGCTGCGGGTGGACCTGCGGCTGCGGCCCTTCGGGGATTCCGGGCCGCTGGTCGCCAGCTTCGCCTCCTTCGAGGACTACCTGCCGCGCCACGGACGCGACTGGGAGCGTTACGCCTACGTCAAGGCGCGCGCCATCACCGCGCCGGAGCACTACGCGCAGGTCGCCGCCGCTGCCGTGCGGCCTTTCGTTTACCGGCGCTACCTGGACTATGGCGTGTTCGAGAGCCTGCGCGAGATGAAGGCGCTGATCGAACGGGAAGTGCAGCGCCGTGAACTGGCCGATGACGTCAAACTGGGTCCGGGTGGCATCCGCGAGATAGAGTTCGTCGTCCAGGCCCTGCAGCTCACCCGCGGCGGCCGTGACCAGCGGCTGCAGACGCCGTCGCTGTTTGCCGCACTGGCGCGCCTGCAGGAGACACGGCTGCTGCCGCCACAGGCCACGCAGGAGCTGCGCGAGGCCTACGTGTTCCTGCGCCGCCTCGAGAACCGGCTGCAGATGCTCGGCGACACACAGGTCCACCGCCTGCCGCCCGCGGCAGATGCGCTGGCGCGCGAACGCCTGGCGTCCGCCATGGGCTGTGCCGACTGGCAAGAGCTGGCCCAGGCACTGCAACAGCAGCGCGCACGCGTTGCGCAGCACTTTCACCGGGTGATCTTCGCCGGCGGTACGCCGGAGCGCGGCGGGCCCGCCATCGACCTCGGCCGTTTCTGGGAAAGCGAGGCGGAGAGCGCCGCGCTGGTGCAGGCGCTGTCTGCTGCGGGATTCACCGACAGCGCGGAAGCGGCGCGGCTGGTGCTGGAGCTGCGCGCCAGCGCCGCAGTGCGCCGCCTGGATGAGTCCGGGCGCCGCCGCCTGCAGGCGCTGCTGCCGGCGCTGCTGACCGACATCGCCGCCGGCGGCGCACAGCTGCCGGTGCTGCGGCGCGTGTTGTCGATCCTGGAGGCCACCGGCAAGCGCTCCGCCTATTTCGCCCTGCTGCAGGAGAACGGCGCGGCGCGCGCACGCCTGGTGGAGGTCTGCCGCCACGGTGATTTCCTGGCGGCGCAGATCGCCGCCCACCCGCTGTTGCTGGACGAATTGATTGACGAGCGGCTGCTGACGCAGCTGCCGCGGCGTGCGGAGCTGGCGCAGGAGCTGGCGCTGCGGCTGGAGCAGCTCGATGACAGTGATCCGGAGCGCCAGGTGGAGATCCTGCGGCAGTTCCAGACCGCGGCGCTGTTCCGCGTGGCGGTGGCGGACCTGACCGGCCTGCTGCCACTGATGCAGGTCAGCGACCGCCTCACCGACATCGCCGAGCTGATCGTCGAGCAGGCCATGCAGTTCGCCTGGCGGCAGATCACCGGGCAGTTCGGCGTGCCGATGTGCAGCGACACCCCGGGTGGTGTGCGCCAGCCCGTGAATATCTGCGCGCTCGGCTACGGCAAGCTGGGTGGTATGGAGCTGGGCTATTCCTCGGACCTGGACCTGGTATTCCTGCACGACTCGCAGGGAGAGGTGCAGGAGACCGACGGCGCGCGCCCGCTGGACAACCAGGTGTTCTTCGTGCGCCTGGCGCAGCGCATCGTGCACCTGCTCACCGTGCATTCCGCCGCCGGCCGGCTGTACGAGGTCGACGTACGCCTGCGCCCCAGCGGCAAGGGCGGCTTCCTGGTCACCAACATCGGCGCCTTCGCCGAGTATCAGCGCCGCGAGGCCTGGACCTGGGAGCACCAGGCGCTGCTGCATGCGCGCGCGGTGGCGGGCAGCGTGGCGCTGCGCGAGCGCTTCGAGGCGGTGCGCATGGACGTGCTGTGCTACCACGTGCGGCGCGACACGCTGCGCCAGGAGGTGCGCAGCATGCGCGAGCGCATGCGCCGCGAGCTGTCGCGCGGCACAGGAGCGCAGTTTGATATCAAGCAGGACGCCGGCGGCATCGCCGACATCGAGTTTCTGGCGCAGTACTGGGCGCTGCGCTGGGCGGGGGAATATCCGCCGGTGGCTATGTTCTCCGATACGATCCGGCAGCTGGAGTCGGTGGCGTCCGCGGACCTGGTGCCGCAGGCGAGCGTCGATGTGCTGACGGGCGCCTACCGGGCCTACCGGGCCGCCACCCACCGTCTGTCGCTGGACGGCGCGCCGGCGCTGGTGGAGGGGGCGCCCTTTGCCGCGGTGCGCGCCGCGGTAACGGCGCTGTGGGAGGCGACCATGGGAGCGGCCGGCGGGGAGGACAGGGCGGCTATAATCACGCCGGTTCCCCTATAACGAGCAGTCCCCTCACATGGTTGCCACGGCCAAACCTCTCATCGAGCCCAATACCCAGAATCAGTACCAGGTCGGCCCCGAGGACCTGCCGCTGTGCTGTCCCATGCCGCAGATGTACCTGTGGAACTCGCATCCGCGCGTGTACTTGCCGATCGAGGACGAGGGGTGGGCCAAGTGTCCCTACTGCAGCGCCGAATACACCCTCGTCAAGTAGATTGTCGGGCGGCCCCGCGAAAGAGAAGTTCCTTCCGGGGCCGCCGTGAACCCGTCCATGGGGGCTGCGGCTCGGCGTCCATGCCTCGCACGCCCCCGTAAGAAACTTCTCTCCCGCGTGTCCGCCCCTCTATCTCCAGCAGGGCGCCGCGCGCGCCGGGCTGCCGCAGGACAGGGGGCGGGCGCTGTCGGTCTTGTGGCCATGCCGCCGCGGACTGCGGCGCAGGCAGCGCAGCGGCACGTTCGCACTCCAGCGCGGCGGGCGCCAGGGCCGGCGGCACGGACGGGGCGGGATGCCCTGGGCAGCCCTGCGGGGTTTGCGTGTCATGCGCAATACGTTCAGGCCGCGAGCGGCAGGGGCTGCGGCCGGCTGATCGCAAAGCCCTGCAGGTAGTCGAAGCCCAGCCGTCGCGCGGCATCCGCCGAGGCGTTGTCCTCGACCTGTTCGGCAATCACCTTGAAGTTCAGCGTGCGCGCCAGTTTGATCATCGCCGTCACCATGGCCTGGTTGACCGTGTCACGTTCCAGGTTGCGCATGAACGAACCGTCGATCTTGAGGTAGTCGAGCGGCAGGTTCTTGAGGTTGGAGAAGGCCCCGAGGCCGGAGCCGAAATCGTCGAGCGCGAACTGGCAGCCCATGCCGTGCAGCACGCCGACGAAACGGCGCGCGTGATCCAGGTTGGCGATCACGGCGCTCTCGGTGATTTCGAAACACACCTGGGTGGGCGTGACGCCGGTGCTGTCCAGGCACTCCACCACGAACTCCAGGAACTGCAGGTCGCCGAGTGTCTGGCCGGAGATGTTGATGGCAACGCTGCGGCCGTCGGGCACCGGGATCGCTCCGCGACCCAGGGCGGCGAAGGTCGTCTGCACCACCCAGCGGTCCACCAGGCCCATCAGCCGGTAGCGCTCCGCCGCGCGCATGAATTCCGCGGGCGGCAGCTGCTGGCCGTTCTCGTCGGTCAGGCGCACCAGCACCTCCAGCGCCGGCCCGCCGGTTTCCTCATGGGCCGGGACGATGGTCTGGTAGTAGAGGTGGAAGCGGTTCTCCTTGAGAGCGCCCTGCAGGCGCTGCAGCCACTGGATCTCGCCGCTGTGGCGGGCCAGGGCCTCGTCGCGCGCCGAGTACACCGCGACTCGGCCCGAGCCCTGCTTCTTGGCGACGTAACAGGCGGTGTCGGCCGCGGCCAGCAGCTCCTCGAGATTGCCGCTCTCGCGTGAAATCTCCACCAGGCCCACCGACACGCCGATGTTGAAAATCCGGTCCTTCCACACGAAGCGGTAGTCGGCGACCGCCCGGCAGATGTCGTCGGCGATCTGTCGGGCCTTGTCCAGCGGGCAGCCAATCAGCAGCGTGCCGAACTCGTCGCCCCCCAGCCGGCCGACGGTGTCGCTGTCACGTACGCCGTCGCGCAGCAGCTTGGCGACCTCGCGCAGCATGCTGTCACCGGCCAGGTGGCCGCTGGTGTCATTGACCAGCTTGAAGCGGTCGAGGTCCAGGTAACACAGCACGTGCTGGCCGTCGCCGCGGTGGCCGCTGTCGATGGCCTCCTGCAGGCGACGCTCGAACTCGTGGCGGTTGACCAGTCCGGTGAGGGCATCGTGGGTGGCCTGGTAGGACATCTGGCGCGCAATGCCGCGCAACTCCGTGACATCGTGCAGCACCACCACCGCCCCTACCATCTCGTGGGCGCTGTTGCGGATCGGCGAGGCGGTGAGTTCGATGGAGCGCTCGCCGCCATCGGGGCGCGACAGCAGCATCGCGCGGCGGCTCAGGTTGACGGCGCCGCCGCCGCTGAGCGTCTGCTGCACCGGGTCGGACAGCAGGCGGCGGTCGCTTTCCTCCACCAGGGTCACGATTTCATCGAGGCGCTTGCCGACCGCGGCCGCGGCGGCGCTGCCGGTGAGGGTTTCGGCCGCGGGGTTCATGAAGGTGACGCGCCCCTCACGGTCGGTGGCAATGACCGCTTCAGTGAGGGAGTCCAGGGCCAGGACCTGCGGCGCGCTCGACGGGTCGCTCATGCGCAGGGCCCGGACGGTCTGCGTGGGGATGACTTCAACGCCGGTGATCAACAGCGCCTGCCCCTTGTCATAGTCGACCGCAGCGGAGGCGATTTCCAGGCGGGTCACTTGCCCGCCCCGGCCTACCACGTCGATCTCGAAGCGCTCCGCTGCGTCCTCACCGCGCAGGCGGCGGCGGATGTTATCGCTCACCAGCTCGGCGTATTCCGGCGGCACCAGGTCCGACAGCCGTCGTCCGGCCAGCTCGACCCGGTCGACGCCAACCAGACTCGCGAACTGCCGGTTCGCGTACAGGATGACGTCGCGGTGCACCAGCACCGCCTCGTGGATGCGTTCCCCGAGGTCCGCGAACAGCCGCGGCGTGCTTCCCGCGGCGTCCACGGCGGGTGGGGTGCGGGTGAGCAGGTGGTTGACCGCCGTGGCCAGCGCGGCGACTTCCGGACGGTCGCTGTCCAGTTCCACGCGTCCGGGCAGCCGGCCGCCGATGGCTATGCGCTGCAGCTGCTGCGACAGGTCCGCCACGGCCCGCAGGTCGCGCCGCTGCAGGGCATAAAAGACCAGTGCCAACGCCGCGACCAGCGCAAACAGGAGGCACAACAGGCCGAGTATCGACATTTATCTCTTTACTCCCGGCACTCTGGTTTGACTTCTCGTGCCGGCGCGGATTCAACGGTCGGGCCAAGCATAACGCACGCTGACCCTCGGCCCGTCGGCTTTTCACCATATCTCGTCGCAGGTCGGCTTGGCAGGGCCGGGCAAAACCCGTACCTTTTCGCGCACCCGCAAACCGCCGGGTGAATAAGTCGAATCGGAGCCCAGGAGCCCATGCACACCACAGCAGCCCGTGTACAGATGATCGAGCAGCAGGTGCGCGCCTGGGACGTGCTGGACGCGCGGGTGCTGGCGGCCATGGGCGGTATTGCGCGCGAGGCCTTCGTACCGCCGGGCGAGGACTGCTATGCCTACGCCGATGCGGAGGTGCCGCTGCCGCATGGCCAGCACATGCTGCGGCCCAGCGTCGCCGGGCGCCTGTTGCAGGCCCTGGAGCTGCAGGGCGGCGAGCGGGTGCTGGAGATCGGTACCGGCACGGGCTTTGTGACAGCCTGCCTGCGGGCACTCTCGGCGCAGGTGCGCTCGCTGGAAATCTTCGCGGACCTCGCCGCGCAGGCACGCGCCAACCTGGCCCGGCTCGGACTGACAGACATCGAGGTGATGGAGGCGGACGCCCTGCTGCAACAGGGTACGCAGCAGTACGACGCCATCGCCGTTACCGGTTCCCTGCCGGTCTACGATCCGCGTTTCGAGCGCCTGCTGGCTGACGGCGGGCGCCTGTTCATCGTGGTTGGCGCGGCGCCGGCCATGGAGGCCCGGCTGGTGCGTCGCAGCGGCACCCGCTTCGACTCCGCGGGCCTGTTCGAGACGGTGATCGACCCGCTGGTGAACGCGGCGCAGCCGCCGCGCTTCCGCTTCTAGGCACGGGAGATGCGTGGCCTCCTGACCTGCCTGCTGCTCTCGGTGTTGCCGGCGGCGCTGCCCGCCAAGGACCTGGTGGGCGTATTCGATGACGCCGTGCACAGCGACCCGGTGATCCGCCAGGCCAACGCCAACCGGCTGGCGGCGCGCGAGTCGCGGCCGCAGGCCCTGTCGGCGCTGCTGCCGCAGGTCACCGGGACCGCCGGGATCACCCGCGACCACAACAGCGGCAACCAGGACCAGGTGACGGTGCTCAACGACCCGGTCACCGGGCTGCCGCACCCACAGGTGCTGCCGTTTCCGATCACGATCGACACCACCACGCGCAACTGGTCGCTCAACCTCCGCCAGAACCTGTTCTCGTGGTCCAACTGGATGGCGCTCAAGGCGGCCAGCAGCCAGGTGGCGCAGGCGGAGGCCGACTACCAGGCCGCCGAGCAGGACCTGATCCTGCGTGTGGCGCGCGCCTACTTCAATGTGCTGGCAGCGGACGACAGCCTGGACGCCAACCAGGCCGCGCTCGAGGCGATTTCCCGCCAGCTCGACCAGGCCAACAAGCGCTTCGACGTCGGACTGATCGCGGTGACGGACGTGCAGGATGCACAGGCGGCGCGCGATACCGCCGCCGCGGCGGTGATCGCCGCCAAGCGCGTGCGCGCAACCTCCGAGGATCAGCTGCGTGAGATCACCGGCCAGAAGTACGACAGTCTCGCCAAACCCGGCGAGCAGATGCCGCTGCGCAACCCCGCGCCCGCGGACGAGGATCGCTGGGTGCAGGTGTCGCTGGACCAGAACCTGTCGCTGATTTCCAGCCGCCTGGCGGCGGACATCGCGCGCGACAACGTGCGCAGCGCCATAGGCGGGCATCTGCCGACACTCGACCTGGTAGCCGGGCGCAGCTACACCAAGGGTATCGCGGACCAGGTGTTCGACGGCCTGCCGTTCCCCAACGTGAACGACAAGTTCAACGATCGGCAGATCGGGCTGCAGTTCTCCCTGCCGATATTCTCCGGCGGTCATGCGCAGTCCAAGGTTCGCGAGAGCGAGTATCGCTGGCAGGCCGCGCGCGAAGCGGTGGTGCAGAGTTCACGCGCCACCGAACGGCAGGCGCGCGACGCCTACCTGGGTGTGATCAGCGGCATTGCGCGCGTGCAGGCGCTGCGCCAGGCGCTGGAATCCAGCCGCACCGCGCTCAGGGCGACCGAGGCGGGCTACCAGGTCGGCACCCGCACGTCGGTGGATGTCCTGAACGCGCGGCGCAACCTGGTGCAGGCCTCCACCGATTACTCGGCCAGCCGCTACGACTACATCATCAGTACGATGCTGCTGCGACTCGCGGCCGGCACGCTGGATCGCCAGCAGCTCAACGAGATCAACGCCTGGTTGACGGCGACCGCGGCCACTTCACCGGTGAAGGAGACGCCCCAGAGTCTGACGCCGGTGGTCCCGCCGGGTTCGTGACGGCTAGCGATACTGCCGGTAGGATTTTTCCTCGACCAGGCGCGAGCCGAGCTGCGCGTTGATGCGCTTCTTGATGGCGGCGCGTTCGTCGTTGGACACGTAGACCGCGCGCGCCAGCTCGATGAAATCGCGGTCGAAGCTCTGGCGGGCCTCCTTGTCGCGAATGCGGTCCTCGATGTCCCACAGCTGCTCGTTGACCGCCTGCAGTGCGCGCTCGTCCGCGCTCACCTCGGCGGTCGCGGCACCGGATTCCCGCCAGGTCTGCTCCAGCAGCGACAGTTCCAGCCTCACGTTGGCCAGCCTGGCGGGGTCCTCCATGCGCGCGGCCTTGATGCGCAGGATGGTGATCTTGTCCAGCAGCTCGCCCGGGGAAATCGGTACCAGGATGTCCTTCATGGGGGCGGCAGTATACGGGCTGCCATGAGCGCGTCGAGCCTGGCGATCACCTCGTCGACCCCGATCAGGTCCATCACACCCGGTTCCTCGATCTTGTGGTGCCAGGGCAGGGCCTCGGGCTCGCAGCCGCGGAACGTGCGCGCGGCGAGTGTGTATGCGTCTACACACCACTGGCGCGACAGGTATGGGCCACTGCGCGCCGGGTTGGTGGCGGCGTACAAGCCGATGCAGGGGGTGCCCGCCATGGTCGCCATGTGCGCAGGACCGGAGTCCGGACTGACCAGCGCCGTGGCCCGCGCCAGCAGCGCCAGCAGTTGTGGCAGCGTATCCCGGCCGATCTGGTTGATCAGCGGCGCGGCACAGTCGCGTTCGATCTGCGCGCCTGCCTGGCGCTCCATCGGCGTGGGTCCGCCGGCGAGGATCACCCGCATGCCATGGCGCCGGTACGCGTACTGCGCCAGCGCCGCGTAGCGTGCGCTGCGCCAGTTGCGCAGCGGGTGGCTGGAGCAGGGGCTGATGACCAGGGTGGGCGTGGCGTCCGGGATCAGGCCGGCAGCGTAGTCCAGCGCCGCGGCGGGCAGCGGCAGGTCCCAGCGCAGCACCCGTGTCGCAATGCCAAGCGCGTCGGTGAAGCCGAAGAAGCTGTCGAGGACGTGCTCGCGGCGCCGCGGTGCGATGCGCGCATTGGTGAACAGCCACTGCAGCTCGCGGGCGCGGGGCCGGTCGAATCCCAGCCGCAGCCGCGCCGGAATACAGGCGGCGACCAGGCTGGCGCGCAGCGCCAGCTGCATATGCAGCAGCAGGTCGAAGTGCCGGTGGCGCAGCTGCCGACGCAGGGCGCGCAGCGCGCCGAGTCCGGCGCGCTTGTCGACGATGATAAACTCCACCCCGTCGAGCGGGCTCATCAGGCGCGCCTCGGTCCTGCCGATCACCCAGGTGATCGCCGCCGCCGGCCACGCCTGCTGCAGCGTGCGCACGATCGGCACGACGTGCGAGGTATCGCCGAGAGCCGACAGCCTGAGGATGCAGACACTGCGCGGCGGTTCGGCGGAAGACAACATCGGGAGCAAGGCGATGACGGGGCGCTGGGCGCTGGGTCCGGAGGTGAAGCGCGAGGCCGACGCGGGCGGCGCCATGCTATATGACAGCTCGCGCGCGGGCAATTTGAGTGCCCGCTGGTTCGAGCCGAAATACTGGCAGGGCCGCAACGAATTGGAGGGCGGGTCGCGCGGCCGCGGCACCGCATACTTCATTCGCGCCCAGGGCCGCGCCTGCGTGCTGCGCCACTACCGGCGCGGCGGAATGCTGGCGCATTTGCGGGGCGACCGTTATTCCTGGCGCGGCGAGGAGGCGACCCGTCCGTTCGCCGAATGGCAACTGACCTACCGCCTGCACCGCGCCGGACTGCCGGTGCCGGCGCCGGTGGCGGCGCGCTACCAGCGCCAGGGTGCGCGCTACACCGGCGACATCATCACCGAGCGCCTGGCGGCCGTGGGCTCGCTGGCGCAGTGCCTGGCACGTGGCGCCCTGTCGGTGGTCACCTGGATTGCCATTGGCCGCTGCATCCGCCGCTTCCACGACCTGGGCGTGTGCCACGCCGACCTCAATGCCCACAACATCCTGCTGAGCGAGGACGAAGTCTACCTCATCGACTTCGATCGCTGCCGGCTGCGCGCGCCGGGCTTATGGCGCGACGGCAACCTGGTGCGCCTGCGCCGTTCGCTGGAGAAGATCACCTGGGGTCTGCCACCGGAGCGCTTCACCGAGTCGGACTGGTTTGCACTGCTGGACGGTTACCGCCAGTCCAGCGGGGCGGGGCCCCTGACGGGCTGACGGTGCGCCTGCTGTACCTGCTCGCGGTCTGGCTGGCCGCGCCACTGATATCGCTGCTGTTCCTGTGGCGCGGCCTGCGCGACCGCGCCTGGCGGGGCAACTTCGGCGAGCGCTTCGGATTCGGCGCGCCGCTGCCCGCCGGCGGCGTGTGGCTGCACGCCGTGTCGGTTGGCGAGGTGCAGGCCTGCGCACCGCTGGTGACCGCACTGCGCCAGCGTCACCCCGACCTGCCGCTGCTGGTGACGGTGGTGACCCCGACGGGCGCGGCGCGCGCGCGCGGCCTGTTCGGCACGCAGGCACAGGTGCGCTACCTGCCCTTCGATCTGCCCGGTGCAGTGCGGCGCTTCCTGCGCCGGGTGCAGCCGCGGCTGGCGGTGATCATCGAGACGGAGCTGTGGCCCAACCTGTACCGCGAGTGCGGCCGGCAGCGCATACCCCTGGTCATGGCAAGTGCGCGCATCTCGCCGCGCTCGGCGCAGCGCTACGCGCGGCTGGGCAGCCTGTTCCGCGACACGCTGGCGCAGGTCAGCGTGCTGGCGACCCAGGGCGAGGCGGACGCACAGCGCTTCCGCGAGTTGGGCGCGCGCCCCGACGGCACGCACGTCACCGGCAGCTTCAAGTTCGATTTCCAGCTGCCAGCCGACATCGGGATCCGCGCCGCGCAGGTGCGCAACCACTACTCGGGGACACGGGGGCTGTGGGTCGCGGGCAGTACGCACGCCGGCGAGGAGCGGGCGGTCCTGGAGGCGCATCGCACGGTGCTGCGACAGCATCCTCAGGCGCTGTTGGTGCTCGCCCCGCGCCACCCGCCGCGCTTCGCCGAAGTTGCGCAACTGCTGCAGCAATCGGGCCTGCCCTTCGAACGCCGCACCATGGCGGGCGGGGGCTTGCTGCCGCGGGGGTGCGTCGCCCTGCTGCTGGACACACTGGGCGAGCTGCTGGATTTTTACGCCGCGGCGCAGGTGGCCTTCGTGGGCGGCAGCCTGGTGCCCATCGGTGGCCACAACCTGCTGGAGCCGGCGGCGCTGGGCGTGCCGGTGCTGACCGGGCCCAGCAATTCCAACGGGGCCGCCGTGGCGCGGCTGCTGATCGACAGCGGTGCAGCGCGCATCGTCAACGATGCGTCGGAGCTGGCCGGGCAGGTCTGCGGTCTGCTGGCGGACGCGGCGGCCCGCGAACGCATGGGGGCGGCGGGGCGCGCGGTGGTGGAGGCCAACCGCGGCGCGCTGCAGCACCTGCTGCAGCTGATCGAGCCGCTGCTGCGGGACGGATAGGGCGGCAGGTCGCACCTGCCTCCCGCGTCAGCGCAGAGGGGGGATGGAGCAGGTCCGTAGCGGCTTATTCAACGATCCGCTTCAGTGAACAGCAGGTCCTCAACGCCAGAATCTCTTTTAAAATCAATCCATGGGTCGGAGGGGCGCGCTCCGGACAGTGAAGTCAGTGCTCAACTTTCGCTCGGGGAATGCATCTCTTGCGTGGCGCGGCCATCCGCCTCAGACCTGCGCGTGCACCCGCACGGCGAAGATGGACGCCGGGCCACGGTCGCGGTTGTAAGCGGGGGCCAGTTAAAGCAGCGGGACCAACAGCAGCGCAACGATGTTGATGATCTTGATGAGCGGGTTGATTGCAGGGCCGGCGGTGTCCTTGTAGGGATCGCCGACCGTGTCGCCCGTCACCGCGGCCTTGTGCGCGTCCGAGCCCTTGCCGCCGAAGTTGCCTTCCTCGATGTACTTCTTGGCATTGTCCCAGGCGCCGCCGCCAGTGGTCATGGAGATGGCCACGAACAGCCCGGTGACGATGGTGCCGATCAGCAGTCCCCCCAGGGCGCGCACGCCGGCGCCCGGTCCCATCAGCAGGTTGAGGACCACGACCAGCACGATCGGCACCAGGATCGGCAACAACGACGGCACGATCATTTCGCGGATGGCGGCGCGCGTCAGCAGGTCCACTGCGCGCGAGTAGTCGGGCTTGGCTTCGCCCGACATGATGCCCTTGATCTCGCGGAACTGGCGCCGCACCTCGGTGACCACCGCGCCGGCGGCGCGGCCCACGGCCTCCATCGCCATGGCGCCGAACAGGTAGGGCACCAGGCCGCCGATGAACAGGCCGATGATCACGGCCGGATCGGACAGCGAGAAAGTAACCAGCTTGCCGGCCGCTTCCAGGTTGTGGGTGTAGTCGGCAAACAGCACCAGCGCCGCCAGGCCCGCCGAACCGATTGCGTAGCCCTTGGTCACGGCCTTGGTGGTGTTGCCCACCGCGTCCAGCGGGTCGGTGATGTCGCGCACCTGCCTGGGTAAACCCGCCATCTCCGCAATGCCGCCGGCGTTGTCGGTGATCGGACCGTACGCGTCCAGCGCCACGATCATGCCGGTCATCGACAGCATGGAGGTGGCAGCGATGGCGATGCCATACAGCCCGTCGAGGGTGTAGGCGCCCCAGATCGCGAGGCACACCGCCACCACCGGCAGTGCCGTGGCCTTCATCGACACGCCCAGGCCGGCGATGATGTTGGTGGCGTGCCCGGTCTGCGAGGCCGCGGCGACCTTGCGCACCGGGCTGTACTCGGTGGCGGTGTAATACTCGGTGATCATGATCATGGCCGCCGTCAGGCCCAGGCCGATGAGCGAGCAGCCGTAGAGCGTGGCGAAGCTGCCGGGCATGATCTGGCGCGTGATGAACCAGAAAGCGATCGCCGACACCACTGCCGACACGATCACGCCCTTGTAGAGCGCGTTCATGATCTTGCCGCCTTCGCGGGTCGAAACGAAGAAGGTGCCGATGATGGAGGCGACGATCGAGGCGGCGCCGAGGGCGAGCGGATAAATCACCGCCGCCTGCACCGCGGCCGCGCCGTCCTTCGCAAACAGCAGGCCGCCGAGCAACATGGTGGCCACGATGGTCACCGCGTAGGTCTCGAACAGGTCGGCCGCCATGCCGGCGCAGTCGCCGACATTGTCACCGACGTTGTCGGCGATCACCGCCGGGTTGCGCGGGTCGTCCTCGGGAATGCCGGCTTCCACCTTGCCGACCAGGTCGGCGCCGACGTCGGCGCCCTTGGTGAAGATGCCACCGCCCAGGCGGGCGAAGATCGAGATCAGCGAGCCGCCGAAGGCCAGCCCGATCAGCGCGTGCAGCGCACCCTCGGGACCGACCGAGGGGATCTGTCGCAGCACCGCGTAGTAGCCGGCCACCCCGATCAGGCCCAGGCCCACCACCAGCATGCCGGTGATGGCGCCGCCGCGGAAGGCCACGCTGAGCGCGGCGTTCAGGCCGCCGGTGGCGGCCTGCGCGGTGCGTACATTGGCGCGCACCGAGATGTTCATGCCGATGTAGCCGGTCAGGCCCGAGAGCACCGCGCCGACCGCGAAGCCGCCGGCAGTCGGCCAGCCCAGCCAGAAGCCGATGACCAGGAACAGGATCACGCCGACCAGCAGGATGGTGGAGTACTGACGGTTGAGGTAGGCCTTGGCGCCGGCCTGCACTGCCGCCGCGATTTCCTGCATGCGTTCGTTGCCGGCCGGCAGGCGCAGGATCGCCCCCATGGACAGCACGCCGTAGACCACCGCCAGAATACCGGCCGCAATGGCGGCCCAAAGCCACGTCGTGGCATCCATCGGCAATTCTCCCCCTGAAAATGGCCGCGGACTATAACATGCCCCGGGGCCGGGCCTTCAGCGCCGCCGGGGCAGCGGTGGGCGCTGCCTGGGGCCCGTAGCGCTGCCTACACCTTGAAGTCTCCCAGCTTGCGGCGTACCCGCACGCCCCTGATACGCGCGTACTGCGGCAGCCCGTTACGGTATGGCGGGTAGGACTCACCCGCGATCAGCGGTTCCAGGTAACGGCGGCACTTCGCGGTAATGCCGAAACCGTCGGTGCGGATGAAGTCCGGCGGCAGCTTCTTCTCCTTGTTGGCGACCTCCGACAGGGGCGCATGGCCGATCGTCCAGCGATAGGGCTTGCTGGACTTGCGCACGATGGTCGGCATGACGGCGTTGACACCCCTGACCGCCAGTTCCACCGCGGCCTTGCCGACGGCATAGGCCTGCTCGACGTCGACGCGCGAGGCGATGTGCCGCGCGGCGCGCTGCAGGTAGTCCGCCACTGCCCAGTGGTACTTGTAGCCGTGCGCCTCGCGCACCATGTTGGCCACGACCGGGCCGACGCCCCCCAGCTGTGTATGGCCGAAGGCGTCGCGCGTGCCGGCATCCGCCAGGAACCGGCCGTCGGCCCAGGCGGCGCCCTCGGAGACCACGATGACGCAGTAGCCGTGGTCGGTGACGCACTGGCGCACGCGGTCCAGGAATTTCTGCTGCTCGAAGGGAACCTCCGGCAGCAGGATGATGTGCGGTGTCTCCTCGGGTCCGCGCCCCGCCAGGCCGGCGGCGGCGGCGATCCAGCCGGCGTGGCGGCCCATGACTTCCAGCACGAACACCTTGGTGGAAGTGCGCGCCATGGAGGCCACGTCGAGCGACGCCTCGCGCGTGGACACGGCGACGTACTTGGCCACCGAGCCGAAGCCCGGGCAGCAGTCGGTGTGCGGCAGGTCGTTGTCGACGGTCTTGGGCACGCCGACACAGGTCACCGGGTAGCCGAGCGAGGCGCCCAGCTGCGACACCTTCAGGGCCGTGTCCATCGAGTCGTTGCCGCCGTTGTAGAAGAAGTAGCCGATGTTGTGGGCGCGAAACACTTCGATCAGGCGCTCGTACTCGGCGCGGTTCTGCTCCAGGCCCTTCAGTTTGAAACGCGCAGAACCGAAGGCCCCTGCCGGGGTGTGCTTCAGCCCGCGGATCGTGGCGGCGCTCTCGCGGGTGGTGTCGATCAGGTCCTCGGTGAGTGCGCCGACGATGCCGTCGCGCCCGGCGTACACCTTGCCGATGTGCTTCGATCGCAACGCGGTCTCGATCACCCCGCAGGCGGAGGCGTTGATGACGGCGGATACGCCCCCGGACTGGGCGTAAAAGGCGTTACGGACCGGAGCGTTCTTCTTCATGGGGTGGAAGGATAGCGCAAGCCGTACCCGCGACGGCTCGCGATCGGTGTGCCCGGCCGCGGGTTTGACCTGCGCGGGGGTCGTCGGTAACGTTGCCGGCCAGCGGTATCGCCCCGCAGGGCGGCCGCGGATTTCAGGGGGTTTCGTCGTTAATGCGCATTGTTCTGTTGGGAGCCCCAGGCTCCGGCAAGGGCACCCAGTCCCAGCGTCTCGTACAGAAGCTCGGCATCCCCCAGATTTCCAGCGGTGATCTGCTGCGGGCGGCATTGGCCCGTGGCACCCCCCTGGGCCTGCAGGCGAAGGCTGCGATGGACGCCGGCCGCCTGGTGGACGACAGCATCGTGCTGGGCATGATCCGCGAGCGCCTGTCCGAGCCCGATGCCCGTGCGGGTTTTATCCTCGACGGCTTCCCACGCAATCTCGCCCAGGCGCAGGCCCTCAAGGAGATGCTGACCTCGCTCGGCCAGCCGCTGGATGCCGTGGTGCAGCTGGAAGTCGACTACCGCGAACTGGTGCCGCGCATCTCCGGGCGGCGCAGCTGCGCGGACTGCGGCCGGGTGTGCAACGTGCTGACCGCCGCGCAGGCCTGTGACCCGGCCGAACCGTGCCCGAAGACCGGCAAGCCGCATCGGCTGGTACAGCGGCCGGACGACAACGAGGCCACGGTCACCGAACGGCTGCGGGTGTACGACGAGCAGACGCGGCCGCTGGTGGAGTACTACCGCAGCCGTGGACTGCTGCGCAGTATCGATGCCCAGGGGGACCCGGATGAGGTGACGCGGCGGCTGACCGCGGCGCTGAGCCCTGCCAGGTCCTTGGGCTGACTACAGCGCGGCCCGCAGTTTCTCGCCGACGACCGCGGCGCGCCAGCCGCGCACCAGCGCGTTGCGGCCGGGTTGCTCGACGAACTGCTCCAGGTCGCGGCGCGTGGCCAGGACCTCCGGTGCAATCTGCAGTTCCCGCGCGACTGACTGATTGATTCCACCCAGCCGGCGCAGCAGCGCCTCGCGTGTGGCGTCGGGGCGCGTGCGGCCGGGCAGCGGTGCCGGCGGATCAGGAATATCGGCGGCCTCCACGCAGGCGAGCAGTTCGCCGCCGCGACGGCTGACCAGTCCGGCCGGCATGTCCGGGATCTGCGCCAGTGCCTCGACGCTGCGAGGCACCTGGGCGACGATCGCGCGCAGCAGCGTGTCATCGAGGATCCAGCCGCGCGGACGGTCGTCGGCCATCGCGGTGCGCTCGCGCCAGGCCGCCAGCTGCTGTGCCAGCCGCTGGCGCGGCTGGTCCAGCTGCTGCAGGCCTTTCAGCCGCAGCCAGGCGCGCTGCGGATCGACCGCAAGCAGCTCCGGTGAGCCCAGGGCGGCGAGCTCCTCCGTGAGCCAGCCCAGACGCCCCAGCCGGGCGAGCTGCTCCTCCAGCGCTGCGGCCAGCGGCAGCAGGTAGCGCACGTCATCCAGCGCGTACTCGATCTGCTCGGGGTGCAGGGGCCGGCGCGACCAGTCGGTGCGCGTATGGGACTTCGGCAGTTCGTGCCCCAGCAGTCTGCGCACCAGTTCGGCGTAGCCGATCTGCGCCGGCAGTCCGGCCAGCGCTGCGGCGATCTGCGTGTCGAAGACCGGGCGCACCAGCCCGGCAACCGGCAGCAGGACTTCCAGGTCCTGCCGCGAGGCATGCATCACCTTGATGACGCCTGCCTCGGTGAGCACCCCGGCCAGCGGCTCCAGGTCGGCCAGTGCCAGCGGATCGACGCAGGCGGCGGTGTCCGCCCCGGCGAGCTGCACCAGGCACAGCTGCGCCCGGTAGGTCCGCTCGCGCAGGAATTCAGTGTCGAGCCCGACGCGCGCGGCGGCGCCAAGCTGCGCTGCCAGATCGTTCAGTTGCGATGGTGTTGTTACGGGGGCGTGCAAACGGAACAGGGCCTGTACAATCCTGCGGTTCATTATGCGAGGTAGACGGGCAGTTGCGGAAGTCATGAGCGAGTACCTGCATCTTCTGACGCGCATCGCGGCCTTGCGGCGGGGTCCGCAGGATCTGCCGGCCTCACCGCTGCTGCTGGCGCTGACGGTGCTGGCCTACCTGGCCCTCAACCTGGCGATGGGTGCGGCATTGCCGCCGCTGCCGCAGGGGCGCGCGGCGCCGGCGAGCTGGCCGCTGCAACTGCTGGTGGACGCGCTGTTCACGCTGACCTGGTACGGCGTGTTGCTGCGCAGCGTCGGCAGGGCGGAGCGCAGCGTGCAGACGCTGACGGCACTGTTCGGATTCCAGCTGCTGGTGGCGCCGCTCCTGGTCGGCTCGGAATGGCTGATGCGGCGCTTCATCGACGACGACGCCTGGCGCCTGCCGATCGCGCTGGCAGGCATGCTGCTGGTGATCTGGCTGATTGCCGTCAACGCGCACATCGTCCGGGCCGCGCTGGAGTGGTCCATCTCCGCCAGCGTCGCGCTGGTGATCCTGCAGATCGTCGCCGCGCAGCTGCTGCTGCTGGCCTTGTTTCCCGTCCTCAAGGGCTGATACGCGGATGCACGTCCACATTCTGGGCATCTGCGGAACTTTCATGGGGGGCGTGGCCGCCATCGCCCGCGCCGCGGGATTCACGGTCACCGGCTCCGACCGCAACGTCTATCCGCCCATGAGCACGCAACTCGAGCAACTGGGTATCCGGGTGACCGAGGGCTTCGATGCACGGCAGCTCACGCCGGCGCCCGACATGGTCGTGGTCGGCAATGTCATGACGCGCGGCATGCCGGTCATCGAGGCGCTGCTGGACGTGGGGTTGCCCTATATCTCGGGGCCGGAATGGCTGGCGCGCGAGGTGCTCAAGGATCGCTGGGTGATGGCGGTCGCCGGCACGCATGGCAAGACCACCACCAGTTCGCTGCTGGCGTGGATCCTGGAGCACGCCGGGCTCGACCCCGGCTTCCTGATCGGCGGCGTGCCGGAGAACTTCGGGGTCAGCGCGCGGCTGGGCGGCGGGCGGTTCTTCGTCATCGAGGCTGACGAGTACGACACCGCGTTCTTCGACAAGCGCGCCAAGTTCGTGCACTACCGTCCGCGCACGGCGGTGCTCAACAACCTCGAGTTCGACCACGCCGACATCTACCCCGACGTCGCGGCCATCCAGCGGCAGTTCCACCACCTGGTGCGCACCGTGCCGGGATCCGGGCGCATCGTGTGGAACAGCGGCGACGCACGGCTGGCCGAGACCCTGGAGCTCGGTTGCTGGACACCGCTGGAGGGCTTCGGGCGCGACAGCGGGCCGCAGACCCGCTGGAGCGCGCGCACGGTCGGCGCCAGCGGGGATTACTCCAGCTTCGAGGTGCTCGAGGACGGCCGGTCGCACGGCACGCTGCACTGGCAGCTGCTGGGGGCGCATAACATGGAGAACGCGCTGGCGGCGATCGCCGCGGCGCGTCATGCCGGTGTCGCGGTGGCGCGCTCCATCGAGGCCCTGGCGCACTTCCGCGGCATCGCGCGGCGCATGCAGCTGCGCGGCGAGGTGAACGGCGTGCGTGTCTATGACGACTTCGCGCACCACCCCACCGCGATCCACACCACGCTCGATGGCCTGCGCCGCCGCGTCGGCGCGGCGCGCATCCTGGTCGCGCTGGAGCCGCGTTCCAACACCATGCGCATGGGCGTGCACAGCGACACGCTGGCGCCGTCGCTGCAGCTGGCCGACCAGGTGTGGCTGTACACGCCACCTGACCTGGGCTGGGATGCGGGCGGCGTGCTGGCCGGACTGGGAGCGCGTGGCCACGCCAGCACGGACGTTGCGGCACTGGCGCGCGAGCTGGCGCGCGCGGCACGGCCCGGCGACCACGTCGTGGTCATGAGCAACGGCGGGTTTGCGGGGCTGCACGAACGGCTGCTCGGCGAGTTGCGCGGCGGCTGACGGCCATGCAGCCGCAGCCGTTGCCGCTGTTCCCGCTCAACTGCGTACTGTTCCCCGGAGGGCCTCTGGCACTGCGGGTATTCGAGCCGCGCTACCTGGGGCTGGTGCGCGACTGCCTGAGGGGCGGCAGCGAATTCGGTGTGGTGCTGATCCTTTCAGGCACCGAGGCCGGGGCGGTCGAGGCCCTGGCGCCGCTGGGGACCACGGCGCGCATCGTCGACTTCGATGCGTTGCCGGGCGGGCTGCTCGGCATCCGCTGCCGCGGCGGGCGGCGCTTCCACCTGCTGGGCCGACACAGCCAGCCGGACGGACTGTATGTCGGTGACGTCGAGTACCTGCCGGTCGGCCTGCATCAACCGCTGCCGCAGCAGTACGCGTGGCTCACTGAGCAACTGCAGCCGGTGCTGGCAAAGCTGGCCGCGGTGTATGGCGAAGTCCGCGCGGGCGACTTCAGTGATGCTGCCTGGGTTGCCAACCGCTGGACCGAGCTGCTGCCGCTGGACAACGGCGCGCGCCTGGCGCTGCTGGGCATCGCCGACCCCTTGCAGCGGCTCGAGCGCATCGCGGCCCTCGTCCGGGGTGGCAACTGAGCAGCCGGCAAAAGTCGCGCCTTTTGCCGGCGGAAGCGAAGGCGATGTCTGCCAAAATTGCTTCCTGCAATTTTGGCCAGTCAGCTAGGTCGGCAACCCGCGGCTGCGGAAGTACAGTCCCAGGTACTTGCGGCGCACGTAGCCCGACTCCACCAGGGCGAACACCAGGCCGCGCCAGCCATCGAGAAATCCCAGCCGCAGCAGGTAGCCGCGCACGAAGCGCCATCGCGGATTGACGAGCACCTTCAGCAGGCCGCAGCGCTTGCCGTGCTCATACAGTGTCTGCGCCATCAGGTCGGCATAGCGCTGCATGCGTTGCTGGTGGTCGGCGAGGCTGCGGTAGGGATAGTGCTCCAGGGCGCCGGCAAGCCGCCCGACGGGGCCTGCGATACGCGTGTTCTCGTGGATCTCGTAGCCGCGCCAGCCGCCGTGACGGCGGTCGAACAGCCGCACCAGCCGGTCGGGAAAGGCATTGCCGTGGCGCAGGAAGCGGCCGAAGTACCAGGTGCTGCGCGGCAGCGACCAGCCATGCATTTGTGCAAAACCGCCCGCGCGCAAGCGCTCGATCTGTGCCCGCAGTGCCGGGCTGACACGCTCGTCGGCGTCCAGGCACAGCACCCAGTCATGGCGCGCCGCCTCGACCGCGAACTGCTTCTGCGAGCGGTAGCCGGGCCAGTCGCGCTCGAGCACGGTGGCGCCGCGCCCGGCGGCGAGCGAGCGCGTGTCGTCGCTGGAGTGGGAGTCGACTACGATGATCTCGTCGCAGAAGGCGAGCGACTCCAGGCAGGCCTCGATGCGATCCGCCTCGTTGTAGGTGATCACGCAGGCCGACAGGGCGGCAGGCATTGGCTCCGGGAGCATCGGCCGTAGAATACACGCAATGAGCTCCGTGCTTTTCTTCGACCCCGTCTGTCAGGGAGCTTACGACACGCGCACGCTGACGACCCGGGCGACCGGGGGTACCGAGGCGAGCGTGACGCGCGTTGCCGACGCACTGGGCGCCTGGGTGCAGCAGCACAACCGCACCGAGGCCTGGGGCCGTTATCTGCCGCCGCAGTCCCGGCCGGGCATCGAGCGGGTGATACTCAACCGCGATTCGCGCGCCCTGCCACGGGTCCGCGAGTTGTTCCCGGATGCGCGCTACTACCTGTGGGTCCACGATCAGCTCAATCCGGGCTCCAAGCGCGCGCGGCGGCTGGCCAGCAGCGCGCGCTGGCTGCGCGAGATGGCGGTGACCATCGTGTGCGTATCGGACTCGCAACGCGCCGGGGTCGAAGCCACCCTGCGCAGCATCGGCCTGTCCGACGCGGTGCGCACCGTCACCATCTACAACCCGGTCGATGAGCAGCTGGCACCGGATGGCACGCCGGTGGATCCGGACAAGCTGGCGTTCTTTTCTTCGCCCAACAAGGGGCTGGCGTTCGCACTCGACGCCTTCGCAGCGATGCGCCGCCGCCTGCCCGGCCTGCGGCTCGTGGTGGGTAATCCGGGCTACAAGGCCGATCGCCCCGTGCAGCTGGCCGGGGTGGAGTTCCTCGGGCCGCTGCCGCAGGCGCGCATCCACGCCGAGGTGCGCTCGTCGCTGTGCACCTTCTCTCCCAACTTTCTCATACCGGAGACCTTCGGGCTGGTGTTTGCCGAGTCCCTGGCGCTGGGCACCCCGGTGCTGACAGTGGACTGTGGTGCAGCACGCGAGGTCATCGCCGACGAACGCCAGGTGCTGCCCGTGCGGCGCGCCTGGCGTGTCTACGAGGGACTCGCCGGTGCGCTGCCGTCGGCGTGGCGCGCCGTGCCGGCGCGCCTGGCCGCCCGCATCGGCCTGTTCGAACCGTGGGTGGAACGGGTCGACGCCTGGCGCCGGGGTGCACGGCCCCAGGTTCACGCCGATCCGCGGTTTCGCCTGGCAAGCGTCGCGGCGGCGTGGCGGCAATTGCTGCACCAGTAGGCGCGGTGGCGGCGCTGCCGCCGGCCCGCGTCATCCCTGCAGCAGCGCTTCGAAGTCCATGGCGATGCGCTGAAAGGAAAATTTCCCGGTGACGTACTCGCGCCCCGCCTGGCCCATGTTGGTGCGGCGGACAGGGTCGCGCAGCAGGGCCAGCAGCGCGGCCGCCAGCTGCTGCCGGTCACCCTCGGGGACCAGCAGGCCGCTGGCGTCGGGCCTGAAGGTCTCGGGCAGTCCGCCGGCGTCGCTGCACACCACCGGGACTCCGCAGGCCTGCGCTTCCACCGGTACCCGCGGGCACGGATCGGGATATTCCGACGGCACCGCCACCACGTCCATGGCCGCGTAGACGCCGCGTACGTCCGCATTCCAGCCGGCGAACTGTTGCCGGATTGCGCCCGTCGCGGCCCGCTCACGCAGCCGCGGCAGTTCGCTGCCGTCGCCGACCCACAGCAATCGGGCGCGCGGTTGCCCCGTCAGCGCTTGCATGGCTGCCAGCTGCAGGGCATGCACACCCTTGTCAGCAACCAGGCGGCCCACGTAGCCGACGACGAATTCGTCTTCGGCGATCCCCAATGCCTGCCGCATCTGCGCGCGCGCCTGCACGGACGGGCTCAGGCGCGCGGTGTCGATGGGATTGTAGAGAATCACCATGCGTGAGACATCGACGCCCCGTTGGCGCAGGCGTTCGCGCTGAAACCGGGACACCAGGATGAAGCGATCGGCAAACCTCGCGATCAGCCTGCGGGTAATTGCGCTTTTGGGCATGTCGGGCCAGTGGCGGAACAGCGCACTGCGGGCGCCCGTCAGCGCCGAGACCAGTACGAACGGCCAGTAAAACTTGCCGTCGTTGGTAACCAGCCAGTCGGGTCGACGCTGTCGTATCATCCTCGCCAGCGCCAGTATCGCCCGCGGATCGGCGCCGCCCCCGAACGGCAACGCCGTGACCGCAACATCGGCGGCGCGCAGTGTCGCTTGCAGCGGGCTTCCCGCCCGCAGCAGGCAACGTACGTCGTGGCCACGCTCTTTCATGGCAGTCGCGAGCGCGGCGAAGTGTTGCTCCGTGCCCCAGCCCTTGATGCTCGATTCGGCAAACAACAGATCCATCCGCATGAATATAACAACATCCGATCGTGCGGGCCCCGATTTGCACTGCCGGCGCCCTGACGCGTAACGTGCGCGCCATGCGCGCGTTCCTCTGGTTCTTCGGGCTCATGGTGCTGGCCATCCTCGGCATGGGCCTGCTGACGTACCCGGCCTGGCTGCTGCTGCACCCGCACTTCGACTTCCCGTTCCACCGCATCGGCGCGCGCATCGGCATGCTGGTGCTGCTGGCCGGCTTCCTGCTGGTGGCGCGGCGGCTGGGGGTGTCGGACCGCGCCAGCCTGGGTTATGGCCTGCCACGCCGGCTGTTCCTGCGCGAGCTGCTCGTGGGCCTGGCCCTCGGCGTCGCCACCATGCTGGCGGTGGTGGCGTTGATGAGCGCGCTTGGGCTGCTCGACTGGCGGCGCGCCTCGGCGCTTACCGGCACGGCGCTGGCGAAACTGCTGGTGATGCGGCTGCTGAGCGGCCTGGCCGTGGCGCTGATCGAGGAGTCGTTCCTGCGCGGCGCAATGTTCAGCGCCATCGCGCGCGAGTCCGGGACCCGTGCGGCGGTTATCCTGACGGCTGTTGTGTATTCAGCTACACACTTCTTCGCCAGCTATCACATCGCTCCCGCACAGGTGAGTGCGCACAGCGGCATCGACCTGCTCGCCGGCACGCTGCAGGCCTTTGCGCGGCCGTTGCTGATCCTGGATGCCTTCCTGGCGCTCTTTGCCGTGGGGGTGGTTCTGGCGCTGGTGCGCAGCGCGACCGGGAATATCGCCGCCTGCCTGGGCCTGCACGCCGGCTGGGTATGGGTGATCCTGGTGGTGCACGAGCTGACACAGCCGCTGCGGGGCGCCCCGCTGGGCTTCCTGCTCAGCCGCTTCGACGGCTTCGTCGGCTGGCTGGTGTTCGGCTGGACAGTGCTGCTCGCGGTGCCGTTGTGGCGGTTCTACCGTGGCAGGGCAGTGTCCGCGGTAACCTGAATCACGCGGCCGAGGAGGCACCGCGCGAAATGCCGGCCTGGTGCGGGTCGACCCACATCACTTCCGTGACGATCGAGCCGTCCGCCCGCAGCTCCAGCGGGCGCCACGCGGGGGGCCGCGGGTCGATCGCGAAATCATCCGAATGCGGCAGGAACTGCGCGCAGGTCGAGGGCGTGCCCAGCAGGCGCACGCCGCGGCGCAGGGCATCGTGCGCCTGGTGCACGTGGCCGAACACCACGCCGCGCACGTTGCTGAAGCGGTCGAGCGTGGCGAAGAACTGCGACGCGTTGGTCAGCCCCACCCGGTCCAGCCAGCGGCTGTCCATGGGCACCGGGTGATGGTGCAGGCAGACCAGGCAATGACGGTTGCCCGCGGCGGCGAGCGACCGCGACAGCGCCTGCAGACTGGCGGCGCTGAGTGTGCCGCTGGCGGAACCGGCCAGGGTGGAGTCCAGCAGCACGATGCGCCAGCGGCCCAGGTCGAAATGGTCATCCAGGACGAAGGGTGCCCCGCTGAGGACCTGGCGCATGGCCTGGGGTTCGTCGTGATTGCCCGGCAGGCACAGCACCGGAACCCCCAGGTTGCCGAACAGGGGACGGAAGTGCTGGTAGCCGGCCGGGTCGTCCTGCACCAGGTCGCCGCTGAGCAGCACGGCCTGCGGCGGCCAGTCCTGCGTCTGCGCCGCCGCCAGGGCGGAGCGCAACGCGGGCAGCGTGGCGACGCCACGCAGGGCCCCGTCCGCGCCTCCGTAGAGGTGCGGGTCGGTGAACTGGATCAGGCGCACTGAACTCATGGTGGAAAGCGTAACAGAGGGGTATTGGGTGGCACGGACCGGCTTCACGCGGCGGCACCCGCCGGTGCGAGGTGAGGCACCGGTCACGCGCGCTGGTTCCACTGCCGGCCGTGCGCAATGGCAATAATGTGAAACAGGCCCGTTCCCCGCCGGGCCGGCTCATCCTGGGGCGCCCGGCGCGGGGCTCTGCGCCACGCCCCGCGGGCCGGAGGGCGCCGCCAGCGGCTGCAGGGCGCCGCGGGAAGGCGTGGGTGGGCCGCGATTGAGCCCAGGGCCCCAGTGGTGGAGAATGCGCGCCCCCGCGCCTGTAGAGAGCCGCATGACCACACGCCGCGATCTCGCCAACGCCATCCGCGCACTGTCCATGGACGCCGTGCAGCGGGCCAATTCCGGCCACCCGGGCATGCCCATGGGCATGGCGGACATCGCCCAGGCCCTGTGGGGCGACTTTCTGCGCCACAATCCTGGCAATCCGCTGTGGCCGAACCGCGACCGCTTCGTGCTGTCCAACGGCCACGGCTCGATGCTGCTCTACTCGGTGCTTTACCTCACGGGCTACCCACTCACCATCGACGACATCAAGGGCTTCCGCCAGCTCGGCAGCCGCACGCCCGGCCATCCGGAGCACGATCCGCACCTGGGTATCGAAACCACCACCGGGCCGCTGGGCCAGGGCCTGTCCAATGCGGTCGGCATGGCGCTGGCGGAGAAGTCCCTCGGCCTGGCGTTCAACCGCCCGGGCTTCGAGGTGGTGGATCACTACACCTACGCTTTCTGTGGCGACGGCTGCCTGATGGAGGGCGTCTCGCACGAGGCCTGCTCGCTGGCGGGCACCCTGGGCCTGGGCAAGCTCATCGTCTTCTACGACGACAACGGCATCTCCATAGACGGCAGGGTGTCAGGGTGGTTCACCGATGACACGCCGAGGCGTTTCGCCGCCTACGGCTGGAACGTGATAGCGGACGTGGACGGTATGGACGGCGAGGCCGTGGTCCGGGCGATCACCGCGGCGCGCGGGCAGCGCGAGCGGCCCACCCTGATCTGCTGCAAGACCATCATCGGCTTCGGCGCTCCCGACAAACAGGGCACCAAGGAAGCCCACGGCGAGGCGCTCGGCGTCGAGGAAGTGGCCGCAGCCCGCAAGACCCTCGGCTGGCCGTACCCGCCGTTCGAGATTCCAGATCCGATCCGCAGCGCCTGGGACCAGCGCACGCGCGGCGCGCAGGCCGAGGCCGGGTGGCGCGCACTGTTTACGCGCTACGCGGCGGCCTTCCCGGAGCTGGCGCGCGAGTTCGAGCGCCGCAGCAGCGGCGCACTGCCGGCTGACTGGCCGGCGACGGCGGCGCGTGTGCAGGCGGAGCTGGCAAAGCAGAGCGCGCCGCAGGCGACCCGCCAGTCCTCGCAGGCGGTGCTCAACATCCTCGGCCCGGCGCTGCCGGAAGTGCTGGGCGGTTCGGCCGACCTGACCGGTTCCAACAACACCCTGTTCAAGGGCGCGGTCACAGTCACGCCGCAGAACGAGAGCGGCGACTACATTCATTACGGGGTGCGCGAGTTCGGCATGACCGGGGTCATGAACGGCCTGGCGCTGCACGGCGGGCATATTCCCTACGGCGGCACCTTCCTGGTGTTCTCGGACTACGCGCGCAACGCAGTGCGCCTCGCCAGCCTGATGCGCCAGCGGGTGATCCTGGTCTACACCCACGACTCCATCGGCCTGGGCGAGGACGGGCCCACCCACCAGCCGATCGAGCACCTGGCCAGCCTGCGCGCAATGCCGCACCTGAGCCTGTGGCGTCCCTGCGATGCCGCCGAGACCGCCAGCGCCTGGACCATCGCGCTCGAGCACCAGGGCCCGACGGCGCTGGTGCTGACGCGCCAGGCCCTGACGCAGCAGCCGCGCAGCGCGCAGCAGCTCGCCGACATCCGCCGCGGTGGCTACGTGCTGATCGACTGCGCCGCCGTCCCGGAATGCATCGTCATCGCCACCGGCTCCGAAGTGGGCATCGCGGCGCAGGCCGTCACGGCGCTCAACGCCGCCGGGCGGCGCGTGCGGCTGGTGTCCATGCCCAGCACCGACGTCTTCGACGCCCAGGATGCCGCGTGGCGCGAGCAGGTCCTGCCCACGCGGGTGACCCGGCGCGTGGCGGTGGAGGCCGGCTGCCGGCAGAGCTGGTGGCGCTACGTCGGCAGCGGCGGGCGCGTGGTGGGCATCGACGACTTCGGCGCTTCCGGCAAGGGCGCCGAGGTGATGGCTCACTTCGGCTTCAGCGCCGATAGAATCACCCAACAGATCCGCGAACTACTGGAGGCTTGAGCGCATGGCAATCAAGGTCGGCATCAACGGTTATGGGCGCATCGGTCGCAACGTGCTGCGCGCCCTGTACGAAGGCAAGCGCACCGGCGAGCTGCAGATCGTGGCCATCAACGACCTGGCCGATCCCAAGGCCAACGCCCACCTGACCCGCTACGACACCGTGCACGGCAAGTTCCACGGCGAAGTACAGGTGGACGGCGACGCCATGGTGGTGAACGGCGATCGCATCCGGGTGTTTGCCGAGCGCGATCCGGCCAGGCTGCCGTGGGGCGAGGTCGGCGCAGAGTTCGTGCTGGAGTGCACCGGCCTGTTCGCCAGCAAGGCCAAGGCCGGCGCGCACCTCAAGGGCGGGGCGAAGAAGGTGGTCATCTCCGCTCCGGGCGGCGATGACGTCGATGCCACCATCGTCTATGGCGTCAACCACAACATCCTCAAAGCCAGCCACACCGTCATCTCCAACGCCTCCTGCACCACCAACTGCCTGGTGCCGGTGGTGAAGGTGCTGCACGATCGCATCGGCGTGATCAGCGGCATCATGACGACCATCCATTCCTACACCAACGACCAGGTGCTGACCGACGTCTATCACCCGGACCTGCGGCGCGCGCGCTCCGCCACCATGTCGCAGATCCCGACCAAGACCGGCGCCGCGGCGGCGGTGGGCCTGGTGCTGCCGGAACTGAAGGGCAGGCTGGACGGCTACTCCATCCGCGTACCGACCATCAACGTGTCGCTGGTCGACCTGACCTTCAGCGCGCGGCGCGCCACCAGCGCTGAAGAGGTCAACAAGCTGATGAAGGAGGCCGCGTCCGCGGGTAATCTCAAGGGCGTGCTGGCCTGGACCGATGCGCCGCTGGTCTCCACTGACTTCAACCACGACCCGCACTCCTCGATCTTCGATGCCACCCTGACCAAGGTGATCGACGGCACGCTGGTCAAGGTGTTCGCCTGGTACGACAACGAGTGGGGCTTCTCCAACCGCATGCTCGACACCACGCTGGCGTGGTCGAAGGCATCATGAAGTTATTGCGGATGGCGGACGCGGACCTGCGCAACAGGCGTGTCCTGATCCGCGAGGACCTGAACGTCCCGGTGCACGACGGCGTGGTCACCAGCGATGCGCGCATCCGCGCCGCGCTGGCCACGATCCGCTATGCCCTCGACCAGCACGCGAAGGTTTTCGTCATGTCGCACCTGGGCCGCCCGCAGGAAGGCCAGGTCGACCCGGCGCTGTCGCTGGCACCGGTGGCGGCGCGCCTGTCGGAGCTGCTCGGCAAGCCGGTACCGCTGCGCAAGGACTGGCTGGACGGCGTCGACTGTCCGCCGGGCAGTGCGGTGCTGTGCGAGAACGTGCGCTTCAACAAGGGCGAAAAGAAAGACGACGAGCAGCTCGCGCGCCGCATGGCGGCGCTGTGCGACGTGTTCGTGATGGATGCCTTCGGCACGGCGCATCGCGCCGAGGCCAGCACCCACGGTGTAGCGCGCTTCGCTCCCGTGGCCTGCGCCGGCCCGCTGCTGCTCGGGGAGCTGCAGGCGCTGGAGCGCGCCCTGCAGAGCCCGGCGCGGCCGCTGGTGGCGGTGGTCGGCGGCTCGAAGGTCTCCACCAAGCTGCTGGTGCTGGAGGCGCTGCTGGAGAAGGTCGACAAGCTGATCGTCGGCGGCGGCATCGCCAACACCTTCCTGGCCGCCAGCGGCGTGGCCGTGGGCAAGTCGCTTTGCGAGATGGAGATGCTGGACGTGGCGCGCCGCCTGATGGAACGCGCCCGCGCACGCGGCGCGGAGATCCCGCTGCCTACCGACGTAGTGGTCGCGCGTGAGTTCGCCGCCACCGCGCACGCCGACGTGCGCGCCGTCGCCGAGGTGCGCAGCGACGAGATGATCCTGGACATCGGACCCGACAGCGCCGATCACTGCAGCGCGCTGCTCGCCGGCGCCGGCACCACCATCTGGAACGGGCCGGTGGGCGTGTTCGAGTTCGAGCAGTTCGGCGAGGGCACCCGCGCCATTGCGCAGGCGATAGCCCGCAGCAAGGCATTCTCGCTGGCCGGCGGCGGCGACACCCTGGCTGCCATCGAGAAGTACGGGGTGGAGGAGGGCATTTCCTACATCTCCACCGGTGGCGGTGCGTTCCTGGAGTTCGTGGAAGGCAAGACCCTGCCGGCGGTCGCGATACTGGAGCAGCGCGCCCGTGGCTGAGCGGCCAGCGCCACGGCCGGCCGCGGAACTGCGCCGCACCAAGATCGTCGCCACGGTGGGGCCGGCCACCGACCAGCCGGGGGTGCTGGAGGGCATGATGGGGGCCGGGCTGGACGTGGTACGGCTCAACGCCTCGCACGGCACGGTGGAGGAGCGGCGCCGGCGCCTGCGGCTGGTGCGCGAGGCGGCGGCGCATACCGGACGCTGTGTCGGCGTGCTGCTGGACCTGGGTGGCCCCAAGATCCGCATCGAGTGCTTTCGCGACGGGCCGGTGACCCTGGCCGAAGGCGCCACTTTCACCCTGGATACGCAGCTCGATACACGCGCCGGTACGGCGCAGGCGGTGGGCGTGGCCTACAAGAACCTGCCGCGTGACGTCAGCGCCGGCGACCGCCTGTTGCTGGCGGATGGCCAGATAGTGCTGGACGTGGAGCACGTGGAAGGCAGCGCCATTCGTACGCGCGTGCGGGTCGGCGGCGAGCTGTCGGACCGCAAGGGCCTGAACCGCCAGGGCGGGGGCATCTCGGCGCCGGCGCTGTCGGAACGCGACCGTGAGGACATCCAGTTTGCCGCCGCGGAGGGCATCGACTACGTGGCGGTGTCCTTCGCGCGCGACGCCGGCGACATCAAGCATGCGCGCGAGCTGCTGCACCGCGCGGGCGGCGAGGCGCGCATCGTCGCCAAGGTGGAGCGTCACGAGGCGATCGACAATCTCGCCGAGATCATCGACGCGGCGGATGCGGTGATGGTGGCGCGCGGCGACCTGGGGGTGGAAATGGGTTACGCCGAGGTGACCGGCCTGCAGAAGACCATCATTCACGAGACCCGCCTGCGCAACAAGGTGGTGATCACCGCCACGCAGATGATGGAGTCGATGATCCAGAACCCGGTGCCGACGCGCGCCGAGGTCAGCGACGTGGCCAACGCGGTGATTGACGGCACGGATGCGGTGATGTTGTCGGCGGAGTCCGCCACCGGGCGCTACCCGGTCAAGGCCGTGGAGGCCATGGCGCAGGTCATCGAGGGCGCGGAGAAGTACCAGCTCACCCACACGCGGGCCCGCCAGCGGATGGTCGAGGGCATGTTCAAGGGCACCGAGGAGGCCATCGCGCGGGCGGTGATGTACACCGCCAATCACATGAAGGTGCGCGCCATCGTCGCCCTGACGGAGTCGGGCGCCACGCCGCTGTGGATGTCGCGCATCCGCTCGGACATTCCGGTGTATGCCTTCACCCGGCACGAGGCCACGCGTCGCCGCGTGACGCTGTATCGCGGCGTTTACCCCGTGCACTTCGACGTCACCGGGGTCGCGGACCAGAGCAATGCGCTCTATCGCGCGCTGTTCACCCGCCTGCTCGACCTCAAGCTGGTCAAACTGCGCGACCTGGTGATCCTGACCAAGGGCGACCTGTCGGGCGTGCAGGGCGGCACCAACTGCATGCAGATACTGAGAGTGATGCTCGACTGAGCGCATTTCCAGCGGTAGACCGGATCCAGAGGGCGGCGATTTGGTAGCATCCGGCCCATCGCAATTCCGGGGGTTTCAGATGAGGGCACGCATTTCGCCGCTGCTGACGCTTGCTGCGGGGGCATTCGCCATCACCGCTTGCGGCCTGGCTCAAGCCGCGGTGGCGCAGGGCCAGTATCCGGACAGGCCCGTCCACCTGGTGGTGCCGTTCCCCGCGGGTGGGGGCGCCGATTACTGGGGACGCCTGGTTGCGGGCGAACTGGCAAAGAACCTGGGCCAGCCGGTCGTGGTCGATAACATTCCGGGCAACGGCGGCAACAATGGCACCGCGGTAGCGGCCAGGGCACGGGCGGACGGATACACGCTGCTGCTGGGTTCGACCGGTCCTCTGGCCGTACATCCGTCCACCTACGTTTCGCTGCCGTTTGAGCCCAAACGCGACTTCGTGCCCGTGGCGCTGCTTGAATCCTCGCCCATCGTGCTGGTTGCGTCGTCGTCCGTTCCCGTCTCCTCCGCGCGAGAGCTGATCGAGCTGGCCCGTGCGAAACCCGGCAGTCTTGCCTATGCCTCAAACGGCGATGGCAGCCCGGAACAGGTTGCGGGCGAGATCTTCAAGGCGCGGCTGAAGCTCGACATCCGGCACATTCCATTTGACGGCGCCGGGCCTGCGCGCAAGGCGGTGCTTGCCGGGCAGGCGGGGCTGATGTTCGATCCGTGCAAGGGTGCGTTGCCGGCGATTCTTCGCGGCGCGCAGAAGCCCGTGGCCGTGGCTGCGGATCACCGGCTCGCGGACCTGCCGCAAACACCGACCTTCGCGGAGATTGGCGTGCCTGATTACAAGCTGCGCATCTGGACCGGGGTGCTGGCCCCGGCTGGCACGCCTGACGCCATCATTGCGCGGTTGAACGGGGCCGTTCGCGCCATCGTGCAATCGCCGCAGATCAAGCGGGCCATCGCCACCGAAGGTGGCGAGGCGGGCGGCAGGACACCGGAACATTTTGCCCACTTTCTGAGCAGCGAGCGCCAGCACTGGGGCGCACTGGTCCGCGAGACGCACCTGCCGAAGGTTACGGGCCCGCTGTCCACGCAGTCGCACTCCTGACAGCCTTCAGGGCGGGTGAGCCGGGCATCCTTGCGGTGAGTGCTGTGCGCGCCAGGCGGGTGTGGGGGATGGTGGCCGCGGTCATCGCCCTGCTGCTGGTGGCGGTGCTGCTCGCCGGCTACCTGACACTGCGCGCTTCACTGCCGCGGCTGTCCGGCACGCTGCGCCAGGCGGGGCTTGTTGCGCCGGTGCGCATCGAGCGCGACTGGCGGGGGGTGCCGACCATCGAGGCGGCCAATCGCGAGGACCTGGCCTTTGCCACCGGCTTCGTGCACGCCCAGGACCGGTTCTTCCAGATGGACCTGTCGCGCCGCGCGGCCGCCGGCGAACTCTCCGCGCTGGTTGGGCGCGCGGCCCTGGAGCACGACCGCATCGCGCGTTTGTTCCGCTTTCGCGCCGTGGCGCGCGCGGTGATGGCGGCGGCGACGCCCCGGCAGCAGGCGATAGCTGCCGCCTATGCCCGCGGGGTCAACGCCGGGCTTGCGGACCTGGGTGCGCGCCCGTGGGAATACTGGGTGCTGCGCGCGCGCGTGGAGCCCTGGAAGCCCGAAGACACCATCCTGGTGATACACGCCATGTGGTGGGACCTGCAGGTCAACAGCCTGAAACGCGCCATGGTGCGGCTGGACCTGAACAGCGCCCTGGGTGGCCCGCTGTGCGCGGGTGGCTGGAAGTGCGCACTGCAGTTCTTCTACCCGCAAGGTACGTCCTGGGATGCTCCGAACGCGCCCGGTGATGCCCCGCCGCCGCTGCCGGAGCCCGCCATCCCGGGGCCGGAGGCGCTGAATGTGCGCGCGGCGCCGCCCGCGCCGTCGCCAGCGGGCGGCGCAGGCACCGAGCCGGTCTCGGGAAGCAACAACTGGGCGGTGGCCGGCCGCCTGACAGCCAGTGGCGCGGCACTCGTGGCCAGCGACATGCACCTGAATCAACGCGTGCCGGCCGTGTGGTATCACGCACGTTTGCGCCTGCGTGCCAGCGCTACGGCCCCGGCCCTGGATCTGAACGGCGTGACGCTGCCGGGCACGCCCCTGCTGGTGGCCGGTTCCAACGGCCATGTCGCGTGGGCCTTCACCAACAGCTACGGCGACTGGGCAGATGTGCAGCGAATCGCGTGCGGCGAGGTGAGCGACGATCACTTCGTCAGCGGGACGACGCGTGTCGCACTGACCACCGTGCACGAGCGTATCGCGGTGCGCGGCGCCGCCCCGGATGACCTGGCGGTGCGCAGCGGGGAGGCCGGCGTCCTGCTGGAGCGCGATAGTGCCCGCGGAATCTGCTGGTTCGGCCGCTGGCTGGCGCAGCTGCCCGCGGCCACCAACATGAATGCGCTGGCGCTCGAGCAGGTCGACTCGGCCGCCGCCGCACTGGACCTGGCGCCGCAGATAGGCATTCCGCACCAGAACGCGGTGCTCGGGGATGCGGCCGGTCACATCGGCTGGACGATTTTCGGGCGGATCCCCCTTCAGACCGGCGCGCGCCGCGCGGCGGGCGAGTCCCCCTGGACCGATGCCACCACGCATCCGCGCCTGCTGGATCCGCGCGCCGGCCGCATCTGGACCGCCAACGCACGTCCCACCGCTGATCCGCGCCAACTGCAGCTGCTCGGTGGGCCCATTGCGGATCTGGGGGCCGACTATGACCTCGGCGCACGCGCCAGCCAGATCCGCGACGACCTGGCGGGCCTGCGCGGCCCGGCGACCCCGGCGGATATGTTGCGCATCCAGCTCGATGATCGCGCCGTATTCCTCGCGCGCTGGCAGGCGCTGCTGCTCGGGCTGCTGGACCGCGCCGCGCTCGCCGGACATCCGCAGCGTGGAGCGTTCCGCGACCTGGTGGCGCACTGGAACGGGCGCGCCAGTGTCGATTCAGTCGGCTACCGCCTGGTGCGCGCTTTCCACGAACACAGTGCCCAGGCCGCCTGGGAGATGCTGCTGGCGGGCGCCGGACTCGACCCGCAGGGCCGGCTGCGGCCGGCGCAATTCGAGGGGCCGCTGTGGCGCCTGGTCATTTCCCAGCCGCAGCACCTGTTGGTGGCACGCTATGGCAGCTGGCGCGAGTTCCTGCTGGCGCAGGTGGACGCCGCCGCCGCGCAGCTGGCGCACGAATGCGCGGACCTGCCCACCTGCACCTGGGGCCGTTACAACACTGTGCGAATTGCCCATCCGCTGGCGCAGGCGCTGCCCGGCGGGCTGGGCGCGCCACTCAACATGCCGGTGGTGCAGTTGCCCGGCGACCAGGACATGCCGCGGGTGCAGCGGCAGGAGTTCGGCGCCTCGGAGCGCTTCGCCGTCGCGCCCGGACACGAGAGTGAGGGGTACCTGCACATTCCGGGCGGGCAGAGCGGTCACCCGCTGTCGCCGTACTATCGCGCCGGCTTCATGGCGTGGGCGCGCGGGCAGCCGCTGCCGCTGCTGCCCGGCCCGGCGCAGCACATCCTGACGCTAACGCCATAACGGTCGTGTAACGGGGCCGCGCGCATTAGACTGGCCCCACACCATGACTACGCAACGCTTCAGCGGCACTGACCGCTATGTCGCCACCGACGACCTGACGCTGGCGGTGAACGCCGCCATCACCCTGGGCCGGCCGCTGCTGATCAAGGGCGAACCGGGGACCGGCAAAACCCAGCTGGCGCAGGAGATCGCCACCTCGCTGGGTTGCCCGCTGTTCGAGTGGCACATCAAGTCCACCAGCAAGGCACAGCAGGGCCTGTACGAGTACGACGCGGTGTCGCGGCTGCGGGACTCGCAGCTCGGCGACGCGCGCGTGCACGACATCGGCAATTACATCGTCAAGGGACGGCTGTGGGAGGCGTTCCGCAGCGAGCAGCGGCCGGTGCTGCTGATCGACGAGATCGACAAGGCGGATATCGAGTTTCCCAACGACCTGCTGCGCGAGCTCGACCGCATGGAGTTCTACGTCTACGAGACGCGTGAACTGGTGCAGGCGCGCCAGCGCCCGATCGTGCTGATCACCAGCAACAACGAGAAGGAACTGCCGGACGCCTTCCTGCGCCGCTGCTTCTTCCACTACATCCGCTTCCCCGACGAGGCCACCATGCGCGCCATCGTCGCGGTGCACTTCCCCGACCTGAAACAGGAGCTGCTGTCGCAGGCGCTCGCCACCTTCTTCGAGGTGCGCGGCACGGCGGGGCTGAAGAAGAAACCCTCGACCTCCGAGCTGCTCGACTGGATCAAGCTGCTGCTGGCGGAGGACATCGCCCCGGAAGTACTGCGCGGCGACGACAGCCGCAAGCTGATACCGGCTCTGCACGGCGCGCTGCTGAAGAACGAGCAGGACGTGCAGCTGTTCGAGCAGCTGGTGTTCATGCACCGCCGCGCGCGCTAGGAGCCTGACACGTGCTGGTCAGGTTCTTCCTCGACCTGCGGGCCGCCGGCGTGCCGGTGGCACTCAACGAACTGCTGCTGCTGCTGGAGGCGTTGCAGGCCGGCGTGGCGCGGCCCTCTGCGCTGCAGTTCTACCACCTGGCGCGCGCCTGCCTGGTGAAGGACGAGCGCTACTACGACCGGTTCGACCTGGTGTTCACCAGATCCTTCGCCGGGGCCGAGCTCACCGTCGGGCAGCTGCTGGCACAGGTGCCAGCGCAATGGCTGGAGCACGCCATGGCACGGTTCCTGAGCGAGGAGGAGAAGCGCCGCGTACAGGCACTCGGCGGCTGGCAGAAGCTGCTGGACACCTTGCGCGAGCGGCTGGCAGAACAGCAGGGGCGCCACTCCGGCGGCAACAAGTGGATCGGCACCGGCGGCACCTCGCCGTTCGGCTCCCACGGCTTCAATCCCGAGGGCATCCGCATGGGCGGCGAGGGTGGCCAGCGCCGCGCCGTCAAGGTTTGGGAGGAACGCGCCTTCCGCAACCTGGACGACGCCGTGGAACTGGGCACCCGCAATCTCAAGCTGGCACTGCGCCGCCTGCGGCGCTTCGCGCGCGAGGGCGCCGCGGATCAACTGGACCTGCCCGGCACCATCGAGGCCACGGCGCGACGCGCGGGACTGCTCGATCTGCGCCTGGTGCCGCAGCGACGCAACGCGGTGAAGGTGCTGCTGTTCCTGGACGTCGGCGGCTCCATGGACGAGCACGTGCGCGTCTGCGAACAGCTGTTCAGCGCCGCGCGCAGCGAGTTCCAGCACCTGCACTACTTTTATTTTCACAACTGCATCTATGAGCGGCTGTGGCAGGACAGCCAGCGGCGCGCCGCCAGCCGCATCGATACCACGACTCTCCTGCGCACCTACGGGCGCGCCTACCGCGTGGTCGTGGTAGGCGACGCCAGCATGAGTCCCTACGAGATCACGCAGCCCGGGGGCAGCATCGAGCACTGGAACGCCGAGGCGGGTGCCGTGTGGCTGCAGCGCCTGTGCGCCGCGTTTCCGCACCTGGTGTGGCTCAATCCGGCGCCGACGCGCCAGTGGGAATACGGCCAGTCCATCCAGCTGGTGCGCGAGCTGCTCGGCGGGCGGATGTTTCCGTTGACCCTCGCGGGGCTCGACCAGGCCATCGCCGCCCTGCGACGGGCGGCCGTGACGCCGTTGGCGCCGCCCCCGCCGCCAGCCGCGACGCCGGTCACGTCCGCCGGGGATTCATCGGCCCCATAATGGATGGGGTATCCGCGCATGGACGTAGCAAGCGAATCAGTGCGGTTGCCGGGGCTGCGCCCGACGCTGGCCCTGGTGCTTACGGGCGGCGGCTCGCGCGCCGCCTACCAGGTCGGAGTCCTCAAGGCACTCACCGAGCTGGTGCCGCGCACGCGCAATCCCTTCCAGATCATCGTCGGCACCTCCGCGGGCGCGGTAGCCGCCAGTGTACTGGCGGCGGAGGCGCACCAGTGGCGACGCGCGGTCGCCGGGCTGATCGAGGTGTGGGCCAACTTCCGCTCCAGCCAGGTGTTCCAGGTCGACGCGCCGCACATGCTGCGCGCCGGCGCGCACTGGGTGCTGTCGCTGCTGTCGGGCGGGCTGCTGCTGGCGCCGCCGAAGGCGATCCTCGACAACACGCCGTTGCGCCAGCTGCTGACGGCGCGCATCGACTTCGACGGCATCGGGCGCAGCATCGCGCGCGGGCATCTGCGCGCGGTGGCGCTGTGCTCCACCAGCTACAGTGTCGGCACCTCGGTGGCCTTCTACGACGGGGTCGATGCCATCGCCGACTGGTCGCGGGTGCAGCGCATCGGCCAGCGCTGCCGCCTGAGCCTGGACCACCTGATGGCCAGTGCCGCGGTGCCGCTGCTGTTCACCCCGGTGCCCATCGGCAACGATTACTTCGGCGACGGCGCCATGCGCCAGCAGCATCCGCTGAGCCCGGCCGTACACCTCGGTGCGGACCGGGTACTGGTGATCGGGGTGCGGGCGCGCGACGCGGGGCTGGCCGTGGACCGGCGACACACCGGCATGCCCACGCCGGGGGAGATCTTCGGTTACATGCTCGACACGCTGATCACCGACCAGGTGTACGCGGACCTGGAGCAGCTCGACCGGATCAACGCCCTGATACACGCGGCGCCGGCGGCGGTGCAGGGCGAGCGTACGGTCGATACCCTGATGCTGGCGCCGAGCGTCGATCCGCGCACGCTGGCGGCGCCGCATACGCAGGAAATGCCGCCGGGCCTGCGTGCGCTGCTGCGCGTCATCGGCGGCCGCGATGCGGCCGACTCGCAGCTCGCCAGCTACCTGATGTTCGAGGCCGGCTACACCCGTGCGCTGATCGACCTGGGCTACAGCGACGCAATGGAGGCGCGCGACATCCTGCGCGCCTTCGTCAACGGCGAACCGCTGCCTGAAACCGTGCGCGGGGTGGCAATCGCGCAGGCGAGCTGAGCTGGTTGGTGGCGGGGCACATCCTTGTGCCTGTGGCCGCGTACCGATCAGCCGGTGGTGGGCAGCGGCTCGGTCGGCGCGCGCGCGCGCGCGCCGAACAGCTTGGCGTCCGGCAGGCCGCCGTGGCGCGCCGTGACGCCTTCGAACTCCGCAGCGAAGATCTCCGCCAGGCGCTCCACGATGTACACCGAGCGGTGCTGGCCGCCGGTGCAACCTACCGCCACCGTCAGGTAACCACGGTTGCCGGCGGCGTATTCCGGGATACGCCCGCGCACGAAGCGGGCGATGTCGGCGATGAAGGCCGTGACGTTGGTCTGGGTCTGCATGAAGTGCGCCACCTCGGCGTCGCGCCCGGTGAGATTGCGCAGGCCGGGCTCCCAGTAGGGGTTGGGCAGCGCGCGCGCATCGAAGACAAAATCCGCATCCGCGGGAATGCCGCGCTTGAAGCCGAAGGACTCGAAGGTGATCGAAAGTCGGCCGGTGCTGCGCTGCTCGACGCGCTTGTGGATGATGTCGCGCAGGGCATGCACCGACAGGCGCGAGGTGTCGATGATCAGGTCGGCCACCGCCGCCAGCGGCTCGAGCAGTTCGCGTTCGAGTGTCATGGCCTCGCGCAGGTTCAGGTCACTGCGGACCATCGGGTGCTTGCGGCGGGTTTCAGCGAAGCGCCGCAGCAGCTCGTCCTCGGCGGCCACCAGGAAGATCACCTCGCAGGAGATGCCGCTCTTCTTCAGCTCGTCAACCAGGCGCGGCACGCTGGCGATCTCGGCCGCCGTGTTGCGCGCGTCCAGGCCCACCGCGGTACGTTCGTAGCTGACCTCCGGGCTGCGCACGGTGTGCGAGACGAAGGCCTTGAGCAGGGCTGCCGGGATGTTGTCGATGCAGTAGAACCCGAGGTCCTCGAGCATGTGCAGGGCCACGCTCTTGCCGGAGCCGGAGAGTCCGCTGAGGATGATGATGCGCACGACTTCCTGGGCGCTGCGCGCCGGACCCACCCGGGTTCGCCGGGAGCGAACCCGGGGCACGGAGCCAAAACCTAAGCCCGGATCATACGCGCAATGCCCGCGCCTGGGCGGCGTGGTGATCGCCGCGCTTCTCCTTGTGCTTCTTCACGCGGCGATCAAGCTTGTCGGTCAGCAGGTCAATGGCGGCGTACATGTCCTCCTGCGTGGCGTCCGCGTGGATCGAATTGCCGCTGACATGCAGGGTGGCTTCGGCCTTCTGGCGCAGCTTTTCAACCGTCAATACGCAATGCACGTCGATCACCTGGTCAAAGTGCCTGCCTATGCGTTCGAGCTTCTTCTCGATGTAACCCCGCAGGGCGGGGGTGACGTCGACGTGATGGCCGGTGACGTTGAGCTGCATAGTCCGTCTCCTCTTCAGTTATGCCAATTTCACTTTCACATCTGCTTCAATCCTGCGCGGCGCCGCTCGCTCGAAGCTGCGATCCTCAGGGCCTCGCGATACTTGGCGACCGTGCGGCGTGCCACCGGAATCCCCTCGATCGAGAGCAGCTCGGCAATGCGGCCGTCGCTCAGCGGAGCCTCCGGGTCCTCGTCCCTGACCAGCTTCCTGATCTTGGCGCGGATCGCGGTCGAGGAGGTGCCGGAACCGTCGGCGCCCTCGACCTGGCTGGAAAAAAAATAACGCAGTTCGAACACCCCGCGCGGGGTGTGCATGAACTTTCCCGAAGTCACGCGCGAGATGGTGGACTCGTGCATCGCGATCGCCTCGGCGACGTCCTTGAGGATCATGGGGCGCATCTGTTCCTCGCCGTGCTCCAGGAAGGCGGTCTGGCGCTCGACGATGCAGCGCGCCACCTTCAGCAGGGTCTCGTTGCGGATCTCCAGGCTCTTGAGCAGCCAGCGCGCCTCCTGCAGCTGGGCGCGCATGCTGGCGTGGCTGGCATTGCGGCCGATCAGGCTGGCATAGCCCTGGTTGACCCGCACTCGCGGCAGGGTGGCGGAGTTGATCTCGACACCCCAGCCGTGATCGGTGCGGCGCACGAACACGTCCGGTATCACGTACTGGGCCTTGCCGGTGTTTACCGTGGCCCCGGGGCGCGGATGACAGGCGCGCACCAGCGCCAGCGCCTCGGCCAGTTCCTCCTCGGAAGCGCGCAGCTCGCGCCGCAGCAGCGTCAGCTCGCGTTCCGCGACCTGCTCCAGGTGCTTGCGCGCAATCTGCAGCGCCAGTTCCAGGCCCGGCGTCGCGGGGTCGAGCTGGCGCAGTTGCAGCTCAATGCACTCGCCTACCGAGCGGGCCGCGACCCCGGGGGGATCCAGCGCCTGCACGCGCTCCAGCACCGGGGCAATCTGCTCCCCGGAGCAATCCAGCTCCGGCCGCAGCGTCTGCGCGATGTCCTCGAGCGTCTCGGTCAGGTAACCGTCGTCGCTGATGGCATCGACGATGGCGCGGGCGATGGCCAGCTGGCGCGCTTCCAGCTTCGCCATCTCCAGCTGCCACAGCAGGTAATCCTGCAGTGAATTTCCGGAGTCGTCGGCGTATTCCTGCTGGCGCTCGTCCTCGTCGGGATTCCAGGGCGAATCGGCGGGACCGGTGTTGCGCTCCCCCCAGCCGTCGTCCAGGACTTCCACCTGGGTTGCGGCGCTTTCGGGTGCGGGCGGCTGCTCCGCCGCAGTCACCACGGCCTCGAAGGTGCCAGTGCCCTCGCTCTCCTCGAGCGGCTCGAGCATGACGTTGCTTTCCATCAATTCGCGGATGTGCGCCTGCAGCTCCAGGGCGGGCATCTGCAGGAGGCGTATTGCCTGCTGCAGCTGCGGAGTCATGGTCAGTTGCTGACCGAGCTTCAGCTGCAGGGAAGGTTTGAGCATTGCCCCAAGTACACCTGAAGGGGCGGGGGGTGGCAAGGGCCTGCGGCAATGGGTGCCGCGGGCTTGCCGAAACAAGGCCTTAGAGCCGGAAGGATTCCCCCAGGTAGACCTCGCGGACGGTCGGATTGGCCAGGATGTCCTCCCCGCTGCCGGCGGCGATCACCGTTCCCTGGTTGACGATGTAGGCGCGGTTGCACACCCCCAGGGTTTCGCGCACATTATGGTCGGTGATCAGCACGCCGATGCCGCGACCGGCCAGTTCGCGGATGATCCGCTGTATGTCCAGCACGGAGAGCGGATCGACGCCGGCAAACGGCTCGTCCAGCAGGATGAAGCGCGGCTCGGCCGCCAGCGCCCGCGCGATCTCCACGCGTCGGCGTTCGCCGCCGGACAGCGACAGTCCCATGCTGGTGCGTACGTGGCCGATGCGCAGGTCTTCCAGCAGCCGCTCCAGGCGCTGTTCGCGCGTGCCGCGCTCCAGTTCCGCGCGGGTTTCCAGGATGGCCATGATGTTGTCTTCCACCGTCAGCTTGCGGAAGACCGAAGCCTCCTGCGGCAGGTAACCGAGGCCGAGCTGGGCACGACGGTGCATTGGCAGCGTCGTCAGGTCGGTGTCGCCGAGCTGTACGTGGCCGGCATCGCAATTCACCAGCCCGACGATCATATAGAAGGCTGTTGTCTTGCCAGCGCCGTTCGGGCCCAGCAGGCCCACGACCTCCCCGGCGTTGACCGCGAGCGACAGGTCGTGTACCACCTGCCGCGACTTGTAGCTCTTGGCCAGTCCCTGCGCCCGCAGCGAGATCATGAGCGAGGGGGAAGCTGTGGCGGGGGCGACGGAGGCGGCGCGGGTTTCGCGCCCGGATCAGTCGCGCCGCGCGGTGGCGTCGCCGCTGAGTGGTCGATGATGGCGCCACTGTTGGGGTCGATGGTGATCTGCACCCGCTTGCCGCCGTCGGGCGCTGCCGTCGCCTGCACGCGCTGCGCGCGGATGTTGTAGACCAGCGTCGGCCCGGAAATCTCGCTCTTGCCGTCCGACAGCCAGGCGTCACCCGACAGGCGCACGGTGCCGTCGTTCAGGTCGTAGACAATCTGCCCGGCGCGGCCGCGGGCCGGCGGCGCCGCACCCTCGCGCGCCTGCTCGAACTGCGCCGGCGTGCCGCTGATGGTGGCGCGTGCGATGTGGTCGTCACGGAATTCCACCACCGCCTCGTCGGAGCGCAGGCTGCCGCGTTGCTCGGCGTCGATGCGCACGTTGCCGCTGAAGGTCCAGCGGCTGTTGCCGAAGGTAAGTCCGGTGGCGTGCGCGCGATCGGCCTGGACCCGTGTGGCGCCCTGCGAGATGACCACGTCACGGAAGTTGACGGTGTTGGTTTTGTAGTCGACGTCGGAGCTGGCGGCGTCGACCTTGATCGGCAGCTGCGTGGAGGGCGCCGCGGCTGTCACGGGCGTCTGCGCGGTCGCCGGCGCCGTCGCGGGCGCTGCAGCGGGCGCAGTCGTCGCCGCGGGGGTCGTCGCGGGGGTCGTCGCGGGGGTCGCCGGTGCCGCGGCGGGCGCCGCCGTCGCCAGGGCCGCGCCGGCGGACAGCAGCAGGCGGCTAATGAGGCAGGAACGTACCATGTACCGCGGATTCTAGCTGCACGTGCCGGTCCTTCAAGCTGGCCGTCATGCCGTGCGCGCTCAACTGGCGCCCCGACATGCTGATGGTCGTGTCGGTGGGCGTCGCCAGCACCTGCGCGTGGGTGTCAAAGGCCAGGTGCTCGGTGGTGATCTGCGTGTCGTCCTGCGTACCCGGTACGATGCCGGTGACCACCACGCTGCCGTCCAGTTGCACGATGCCGCTGTCCTGCGCCAGCTGGCCGCGCTGGGCCTGGGCGGTCCATGGGTTGCCGTTGTCGTCGCGCAGGTGCAGACGCACCTGCTGCATGTCGACCTTGCCCCCACCCGGTTCCTGCTGGATGCGCTGCGCATCCAGGGTGTAGCGCGGCTGGCCATCGGCACCGGTCTGCACCAGGTGCGCATCCAGCGCCGAGTAGCCGGGGTCGCGGATTTCCTCACCCGTACCGGCGGGCATCGCCGTCTCGCGCTGGCCGCCGGACATAACCACCACGGCGACAATCAGCGCCACCAGCGCCAGGCCAACCGCAATGCGTTGCATCACCGGCGGCCCCCCGCCCGGGCGCCGCGGGCCGCCAGCAGCAGGTCGCAGACTTCGCGCACGGCGCCAGCTCCGCCCGGCAGGCGCGTGACCGCGTGCGCTGCCGCACGTGCGCCCGCGTGCGCGTCGGCCACCGCGAAGGCCAGTCCCACCCGCCGCATCAGCTGCACGTCCGCCAGGTCATCGCCGATGCAGGCGCATTGCGAGGGCGCAAGCGCCAGGCGCGTGCACAGCCGTGTGAACGGCAGCAGTTTGTCCGCGACGCCCTGGTGCAGGTGGCGGATGCCCAGCTCGCGGCAGCGTGCCCGCACCATCGGCGAGCGCCTGCCGGAAATCACCGCCACCGCCAATCCGGCGCGCAGGATCTGCACGATGCCGTGTCCATCGCGCACGTGGAAGACCTTGAGGGCCTCGCCGCGCGCCCCGAAGTACAGGCGGCCGTCGGTGAGCACGCCGTCGACGTCCAGGACCAGCAGGCGGATGTCCGCCGCCGCTGCAGCAGGCCTCCTCACACGACTCCCGCACGCATCAGGTCATGTACGTTGAGTGCGCCGACCAGACGTCCCTGCGCGTCCGCAACGGGCAGCGCGGTGATGCGGTGCACCTCCATCAGGTGCACCGCTTCGGCGGCCAGCTCGTGCGGCCCGATGCGCCGGCCGCCCTCGGTCATGACCGCGCGCATGGTGGTGTCGTGTACATTGATCTGGCGGTCCAGCGCGCGCCGCAGATCCCCGTCCGTGAATACGCCCAGGATGCGTTCATCGGGTGCGACGATGACCGTCATGCCCAGTCCCTTGCGCGACATTTCCATCAGGCCGGCGGACAGCGGCTCATCCGGCCCCACGCGCGGCAGGGCGGCCCCGGTACGCATCAGGTCCTGTACGTGCAACAGCAGCTTGCGCCCGAGGGTGCCGCCGGGGTGGGCACGGGCGAACTCCTCGCGGGTGAAGCCACGCGCCTCGAGCAGCGCCACGGCAAGGGCATCACCCATGGCCAAAGTCGCCGTGGTGCTGGCGGTTGGGGCGAGA
The DNA here is from genome assembly GCA_018241445.1 of Pseudomonadota bacterium. Lineage (GTDB taxonomy): Bacteria > Pseudomonadota > Gammaproteobacteria > Steroidobacterales > Steroidobacteraceae > 13-2-20CM-66-19. The sequence goes on along the minus strand of JAFEDT010000002.1, from coordinate 94,126 downwards.
TTGAGCGGGCAGGCCTCCTCGGGCACGCTGACGTCGAGGCTGACGTGCGCTGCGCGCGCCAGTGTCGAGTTGGGGCGGCCACTCATGACGATCAAGGGCACGTCCAGGCGCTTCAGGTGCGGCAGCAGCAGGACCAGTTCCGCGGTCTCGCCGGAGTTGGACAGCGCCAGCACCACGTCGCTGCGCGTGATCATGCCCAGGTCGCCGTGACCGGCTTCGGCCGGATGCAGGAAGAAGGCCGGCGTGCCGGTACTGGCGAGGGTTGCGGCAATCTTGCCGGCAATGTGTCCCGACTTGCCCATGCCCGTGACCACCACCCGCCCCGGACAGTCGAGGCACAGGCGGCAGGCGCGCGCGAAGGCCGCGTCCAGGCGCGGTACCAGTGCCTGCAGGGCGCGCGCTTCCACCTCGAGCGCGCGGCGCGCCGAGGCCAGCAGGCGGGTGTCGTCGGTGGCGTCCATGCCGGCATTATAGGCGGCAGTTTCCAGGCGCTGCCCACCGGATCCACCCGACGTTCGCACTGCCGATCCGGGTGCGGATTACCTGAAGGAGGGAGCGCACGCGCGCTGCGCCTGGCTCGCCGTTGGGGTTTCCCAGCCAGTAGTGTGTATATCTGTACACACTTCGGCGCAGAACATGTCTGCCTGACCGGTCTGCGCGACCATTGCCGGCGGCCGGGGGCCAGGTGCGGCCGGGGGCCAGGTGGTGACGCGCGGCAGCGTGTATTACAATTCAGCGATCGATAGGAGAATCGTATGACGACCACCATCACGGTGTCGCCGAAGTTCCAGATCGTGATCCCGCGCGCGATCCGCGCGGCGCTGGGGATCCGCCCCGGGGAAAAGCTGCACGCCATCGAGTACCGGGGGCGGATCGAGCTGGTGCCGCTGAAGTCGGTCAAGGCAAGCCGCGGGTCGCTCAAGGGTCTGGCCACCGACGTTGCCCGCCACCCCGACCGCGTATGAATGTCGTCGATTCGTCGGCGTGGCTGGAGTATTTCGCCGACGGCCCCAACGCCGCAGAGTTCGCCAGGCCCATTGAAGCCACGCGATCGCTGCTGGTGCCCACGTTGTCACTGTTCGAAGTCTTCAGGCGCGTCGCCGAGCAGCGCGATGAGGACGACGCCCTGCGCGCCATAGCTGTCATGGAGCAGGGCCGGGTGGTGGACCTCGACCGCGCCACCGCCGTGGCCGCCGCGCGCCTGTCGCTGGAGCTGCGCATCGCCATGGCGGACGGCATCATGCTCGCGACCGCGCAGCGGCACTCGGCCATGTTCTGGACCCAGGATGCGGATTTCGAAGGGGTCCCCGGGGTACGCTATTTTGCCCATCACAGCCGTCGTGGCGGGAGTGACAGTCCGTGAATCCCGAACAAGTTGCGCAACTGATCCGCGCGGGCCTGCCGGGGGCCGCCGTCGAGGTACGCTCCGACGACAACACTCATTTCACCGCGCGCGTCGTGGCGCCGCAATTCACGGCGCTGCGCCGCATCGCCCGACACCAGCTCGTGTACTCGACGCTGGGCGAGCTCGTGGGGCGCGAGATCCACGCCCTGTCGATCGAAGCGCTGGCCCCGGAGGAAACCTGAATGCAAGACCTCTTCTGATATGGACAAGCTGCAGATCCAGGGCGGGGTACCGCTCCAGGGCGAGGTGCGCGTCTCCGGCGCCAAGAACGCCACGCTGCCGATCCTGGCCGGGGCGCTGCTGGCCGACGACCCGGTGGTCGTCGCCAACGTCCCGCACCTCAAGGACGTGACCACGACGGTGGAGCTGCTGGGCCGCATGGGGGCCACGGTCACCATCGACGAGCGCATGCGCATCGAGGTGGACGCATCCACGGTGCGCGAGTGCTTTGCGCCCTACGAGCTGGTGAAGACCATGCGCGCCTCCATCCTGGTGCTGGGGCCGCTGGTGGCGCGTTTCGGCCGCGCGGACGTGTCCCTGCCCGGGGGCTGCGCCATCGGTGCGCGCCCGGTCAACATCCACGTCGCCGGGTTGCAGGCAATGGGCGCCGACATCACCATCGACGGCGGCTACATCCGCGCCCGCGCCTCGCGCCTCAAGGGCGCGCGCCTGAACCTCGACACGGTCACCGTCACCGGCACCGAAAACCTGATGATGGCCGCGACGCTGGCCGACGGCGAAACGGTGCTCGAGAACGCGGCACGCGAGCCGGAGGTGGTTGACCTGGCGAACTTCCTGATCGCCATGGGCGCGAAGATCCACGGTGCCGGCACCGACACGATCACGATAACCGGCGTGCCGCGGCTGCGGGGCACGCGCTACGAGGTGCTGCCCGACCGCATCGAGGGCGGCACCTACCTGGTGGCGGGCGCGATCACCGGCGGACAGGTGCGCATCAAGAACACGCGCCCCGATCACCTGGACGCGGTGGTCGGCAAGCTGCGCGAGGCGGGCGCCGCCGTGGCGGCCGGGGACAACTGGCTGGAGGTGGACATGCGCGGCCGGCGCCTGAAGTCGGTGGACGTGCGCACCGCGCCCTACCCGGCGTTTCCCACCGACATGCAGGCGCAGTTCGCGGCGCTCAACACGGTGGCTGACGGCGTCGGCACCATCACCGAGACCATCTTCGAGAACCGCTTCATGCACATGCTGGAGATGCGGCGACTGGGCGCGGAGATCCGCCTGGAAGGCAACACCGCCATCATCCACGGGGTGAAGAAGCTGACCGCCGCGCCGGTGATGGCCACCGACCTGCGCGCCTCGGCCAGCCTGGTGCTGGCCGGGCTGGTGGCAGAGGGCCGCACCGACGTGGAGCGCATCTACCACATCGACCGCGGCTACGAGGCGATCGAGGAAAAGCTGTCGCAGCTGGGCGCGCAGATCAGGCGCGTGCCAAACTGATTCAGGGCATGGCGAAAATCGCACGGAGGGCTCTACCATGCAGATAGGGATGATCGGACTGGGCAGGATGGGCGCCAACATGGTGCGCCGGCTGGTGCAGGGTGGGCACGAGTGCGTCGCCTACGATCCTTCCGCGCAGGCGCGGCAGGTCGCCGCCGGTTACGGCGCACGCAGTGTCGATTCACCCGCCGCGCTGGTGCAGGCGCTGGCGCCGCCGCGCGCCGTGTGGATCATGGTGCCCGCCGCCATCGTCGATGGCGTCATCGCGCAGCTGCGGCCGCTGCTGCGCACCGGCGACGTGCTGATCGACGGCGGCAACTCCCACTACCACGACGACATCCGCCGCGCCGCGAACCTCAAGGCTGACGGCATTGCCTACGTGGACGCCGGCACCAGTGGCGGAGTGCTCGGTTTCGAGCAGGGTTACTGCCTGATGGTCGGAGGCGAGGCGCACGCCGTCGCGCTGCTGGAGCCGGCGCTGGCCACGCTGGCGCCGGGCGGGCGCATGGCCGCCGGCGGCGCCGGGGCCGCAAGTCACGCAGCCGCGCAACTGGGCTACCTGCACTGCGGTCCCGCGGGCTCCGGCCACTTCGTCAAGATGGTGCACAACGGCATCGAGTACGGGCTGATGGCCGCCTACGCGGAAGGATTGAACCTGCTGGCGCACGCCAATGCCGGCACGCGCGCCGCCACCGCGGATGCGGAGACCGCGCCGCTGGCCAACCCGCAGTACTACCAGTATCCGCTCGACGTCGCGGCCATCGCCGAAGTGTGGCGCCACGGCAGCATCGTCTCCTCGCGGCTGCTGGACCTGACCGCCGCCGCACTGGTGAATGACCCGGCGCTGGCCGGGTTCTCCGGTAACGTGGCCGATTCCGGCGAGGGCCGTTGGACCGCGCAGGCCGCCATCGAGGTCGGCGTGCCGGCGCCGGTGCTGACCGCGGCCCTGTACTCGCGCTTCGATTCGCGCGGCCTGGCCGACTTTGCCAACAAGGTGCTGTCAGCCATGCGGCTGGGATTCGGCGGACACGTGGAGAAGCCCGCCGGGGCTGGGCCGGCAGCGCCGGGTCCGACGAGGGCTTCATGATGGAACGCCAGGACTGCGATGCCCTGGTGCTGTTCGGCGCCACGGGCGATCTGTGTTACCGCAAGATCATTCCGGCGCTGTACCAGCTGGTGCGCCGCGGACTGTTGACGGTCCCGGTGGTCGGTGTCGCGCGCCAGGGTTGGAAACTGGAACAACTCGCGGGCCGCGTGCGCGAAAGCCTCGCAGCCTTCGTGCCGGCGGCCGACCCGGCAGTGGTGGCGCGGCTGACCGGTCTGCTGCGCTACGTCGACGGCGATTACAACGACCTGGCGACCTTCAAGGTACTGCGCCAGGCGCTGGGTACGGCGCAGCGGCCGCTGCACTACCTGGCGATTCCGCCCAGCATGTTCCCGGTGGTGGTGGCGCACCTCGCCAACTCCGGCGCCGGCCGCGGCGCGCGCGTGGTCGTGGAAAAGCCCTTCGGCCGCGACCTGGCGAGCGCCCGGGAGCTCAACGCCGCGCTGCATGCCCACTTTCCCGAAAGTGCGATCTTTCGTATCGACCACTACCTCGGGAAGGAGGCAGTGCAGAACATCCTGTACTTCCGCTTCGCCAACTCCTTCCTGGAACCGATCTGGAACCGCAACTTCGTCGCCAGCGTGCAGATCACCATGGCGGAGACGCTCGGCGTCGCCGGCCGCGGCAAGTTCTATGACGAGGCCGGCGCGATCCGCGACGTGATCCAGAACCACCTGCTGCAGATCATGGCACTCCTGACGCTGGAACCGCCCCTGAACCGCGAGGGCGAGTCGCTGCGCGACGAGAAAGTGAAGCTGCTGAAGGCGGTGCGGCCGGCATCCGTGTCGCAGCTGGTACGCGGGCAGTTCCGCGGTTACCGGGCCGAAGCCGGCGTGGCACCGGATTCGCAGGTGGAGACCTACGCCGCCCTAGCCCTGCAGATCGACTCGTGGCGCTGGAGTGGCGTGCCGTTCTACCTGCGGGCGGGAAAATCCCTCCCCGTGACCGCCACCGAGGTGGTGGTGGAGCTGAAGGCGCCTCCCGTCAACGTGTTCGGGGACTTAGGTCCCGACGAACCCAATTATCTGCGTTTCCGCGTCGGCCCGGACGTGGCGATCGCGCTGGGCGCCTCGGTCAAGAAGCCGGGCCCGGTGATGACCGGCCGGGAAATCGAACTGTTCATGGCGCAGCAGCCGGGCGACGACATGGACGCCTACGAAGTGCTGATCAGCTCGGCGATGATCGGTGACACCGCGCACTTCGCCCGCCAGGACGAGGTCGAGGCCGCGTGGGCCATCGTCGATCCGGTGCTGGGATTGAAGCCGCCGGTCATCGAATATGCCCCCGCGAGCTGGGGCCCCCCGGAGGCGGAGAAGCTGCTGACCGGACGTTGCGGCTGGCACAACCCGGGGGCCAAGGCCCCGGATTGGCTGCGCTCCTGCCGCCGGGTGATCCCTCCTGGGTAGATCGCCCCGGGCCGGCGGGTTGCCGCACTGTTTCCCCTTGCTTACCATTAAACCCATGCACACCAAGAACCTCGCTCTGGCCGCAGCGGCTGCCGCTCTCCTTATGACCACGTCCGTGGCAACCGCCGATGTGGTTGCCGACTGGGCCGATACGACCACCCAGATCGCGGACGACGGCGCCAACACCATCCGTACCATGGCTCTGGCGCAGAGCGCGGTCTACGAAGCGGTCAACGCCATTACGCGGCGCTATCCGCGGGATCATGTCGACCTGGGCCCGGCGCAGGGCGCCTCGATCGACGCGGCGGTGGCCGCGGCGAGCCGCAAGATATTACTGCACGAGGAGCCGGCCCTGGCGGCTCGCGTCGAGGACGCGTACCAGCGGGCGCTGGCGGGGATCGGTGACAGCGAGGCAAAAAAGCGCGGTATGGAAGTTGGGGAGCGTGCCGCCGCAGACGTACTTGCCAAACACGCAGGTGAGATCCCGCCGCTGGAGCCGTACCGGCCTGCCGGGCCGCCGGGCCTGTACGTACCGACGACCATCCCCACCGGGTGGTCGCTGGCGCAGCATCGGCCCTGGTTCCTGAAGAGTGCTGCACAGCTGCGGCCCGGTCCGCCGCCGGATCTCACCGGGGCGGTCTGGGCGCGCGACTATAACGAGCTCAAGACGGTGGGCGGCGTCAACAGCACGGTGCGCACGGCGGAGCAGACCAGCATCGCCCGGTTCTGGGCTACCGCGCTGCCGGATATCGACGTGGGAGTGATCCGCTCCGTAGCCACCGCACCGGGCCGCGAGGTGACGCGCAACGCGCGACTGTACGCGGCGGCGACCGCGGCGATGAGTGACAGTGAAATTGCGGCCTTCGATGCCAAGTACCACTACCTGTTCTGGCGGCCCATCACAGCGCTGCGCAACGGCGACAAGGACAACAACGCCGCCACCGAGCGCGAGGCCAACTGGGTGCCGCTGATCACTACACCGATGCAGCCCGAGTATCCCTGCGCGCACTGCATGCTGGCCGCGGTTATCGCGACCGTGATCCGCGCCGACAATGGCGGCAAGCCGCAGATCGCCCTCAGCACCACCAGCAATACCCTGCCGGGAGTCACTCACCACTGGGCGAGCACCGACGATCTGGTTCAGGAGGTATTCATGGCCCGCATCTGGGCGGGCGTACATTACCGCCACTCGGGCGAGGTGGGCAGGCACATGGGCGAACAGATCGGTGATGTGGTTGCCGACGCCTACGGCATGCGTTGAGCTGCCGCGCGGATAGCGCGGATCCGGCCAGCAGGGTTATCGCCTCTGTCCCGGGGATGCCAGGTTGCCGGTGGAGCGCAGGGTCTCGCTGCTGCTGCGCGAGTTGGTGAAGTACACGTCCCGGTTCTTGAAGTCTATGCCGAGCGAGGCGACCGTGCCGAGTACGTCCATGCCGACGATCATCGCCGGCTGGTCCTGCATCTGCCACACCTTGAAGATGTGGAAGTCTCCGTACACCACGTCGACGTCGTTGATCCGCAGCGTGTCGATGACCAGCGTCGGCGCCCGCCAGATCTCCCCGGGTTCGATTTCCGGCGTGGCGCCGTAGACTGAGGTCACGCGGGTCACCGCGCCCGCCCGCCGGTGCAGATGCAGGGCCTCGTACAGCGCGTGATTGCCCAGGGTGCGTTCCGCTCCCGTATCGATGATGGCCAGGGCGCGCACCCCGCCGACCCGCATCTCCAGGGTCATCAGGCCGTGGGTCATCTGGCTGGCGTGAATGCGCAGCCCAGCCTGGCGCACACCCGAATCCACTGCGCGGGCGATCTCCGCACGGTTGCGCAGAAAGTCGACCGAGAGGCTCTTCTCCCTGAGCCCCGCGATACCGAGAATCCCGTCCGCGCCCGCCATCACCGGCGCCCACACGATGGGCGCAACGACGTCATCGAAGGTCAGGTCGCCCGCCCGCAGGGTGTCGAGCGACACCGCGGAAACCGGCTCGGAGCCGGTGATCCCATTGACGAGAATGGACGGTGTGGCCGAAGGCGTCAGCCCCAGGGTGCGCACCAGCCCCGGGGACAGGGTCGACTGGGTGGCCCCGGTGTCCACGACGAAGCGGAAAGGTCCTTTGCCGTTGACCATCGCCTGCACGACGATACGGCCGATGTGATCGCGCGTGGTGGGCAGCGCCAGCAGCGCCGCGTCTTGCGGGGACAGCATGTCGGACAGCTCGCTGCTGAGCTGTTGCGGCCGGTCCTCCGCCAGGTCGCGCGCATCACACACCGTTGCCCCGCCCAAGCACAGGGCGGCGAGGATCAGCACCGGCGCCAGTGCGCCCCGGCGACGGGCGGACATGATGGGAGCCATGCGCTGAACCTATCACGGGACGTGGTGCTTGTCCCCTGGGGTTTGTCGATCAATTTGCGCCTTCCGTCGCAATCCTGCCCATCAGGCCGTGGCTGGCACACCACTGACGCCGGAATCCGGCAACAGCTACACTGCGGACCTCCGCAGCCAGACCCACGAGTGAAAGACTCATGGACCAGAGCCCGCTCGGCGAAGCCGAAGCTCGTGCCCTTGCCGACGCCATCGAACAGGTATCGCGGGTCGAGTCACCCGAATTGGCCAGCAAGCTTGTGAATCAGGCCTTGCAGCGCGGGCCGCGCCAACCGCTGGTGTTGAATGCGGCTGCGGGCTACATGATGCGCGCCGGCAGACCCCGGGATGCCCGCGAGCTGTTCGAGCGGGCCAGTGCCATCGATGCGGGTTCCAAGGTCCTGTGGCTCAACCTGGCCAATGCCTGTCGGGCGCTCGGGGATGCGGAGTCGGAAACCGCGGCCCTTGATCGGGCACTGGCCATCGAGCCGCGCTATGTGGTAGCGCTGTTGCAGAAGGGTCAACTTGCAGAGCAGCGCGGACAATCCAGGGCGGCGGTAACTCTCTACGAGGCAGCCCTCGATTCCATGGCCTCGGGGGCGCCGGCTCCGCAGCAGGCGGCGCGAGCGATCGACCATGCGCGCGACGTGGTCGCCGCAAGCCGGCGCGAACTGGAAGGATTGCTGGAGCAGGAGGCGGCCACGGTGCGCGAGCGGCACGCGGGCGCGGACCTGAGCCGCTACCAGGCCTGCCGGGATCTCTATCTGCGCAAGCGCCCGGTCTACTACAGCCAGCCGAAACAGGTCCTGTTCCCTTATCTGCCAGCGCTGGAATTCTTCGGCCGCGAATACTTCCCCTGGCTCGGGACTCTCGAAGCCGCCACGGACGAAATTGCCGCCGAGGCCCGGGGTGTCCTGGCAAGCGATGGCGTCGGGTTCAAGCCCTACGTGGATTTTCCGCCCGGCGCCCCGATCGACCAGTGGGCCCCGCTGAATCACTCCATGGACTGGAGCGTCTACCCGCTGTGGCACGACGGAACGCCGATTGCGGCTCACCTTACGAAGTGTCCACGAACGGCCGCGGTGCTCGCGCAACTGCCGCTGTGCGAGATTCCCGGCTACGCCCCCGGCGCATTTTTCTCGGTGCTCAAGCCACGCACGCGACTGCCGCCGCACACCGGTACCACCAACACGCGCTCCATCGTGCACCTGCCACTCGTGGTGCCGGACGGCTGCACCTTCCGTGTGGGCACGGCCGTGCGTACCTGGCAGAAGGGACAGGCCTGGGTGTTCGACGACACCATCGAGCACGAGGCGCACAACGACAGCGATCAGCTGCGCATCATCCTGATCTTCGATATCTGGAATCCGTTGCTGACCGCCGCGGAGCGGGATCTCGTCAGCGCGCTGACCGTCGGCATCGGACGCCACTACGGCGAGGATGCACCTGTGTTGGGGTCACGATGACCCGCGCAGCCGCCGCCGCGGCCTTGCTGCTGGCAGTCTGCCTGCCCGCTCTTTGCGCCGCCGAGGATCTCGACAAGGCGCTCCGCCACTGTGCGCAGCAGGGCGATCCGGCGCAACGGCTCGATTGTTTTGACGCGGTCGTGAAGCGCCTGCCGCAGGTCGAGGCCGACCGCATCGGCATGACGGCCGAGATCCGCCACCAGCGCGATCCGGCAGCCGTGCCGGCGGCGCGCGCCGAGCGACTGACCGCAAAGATCGCCGGGCTGAGCCAGACTCCCTACGGCGAGTTGGTATTTACCCTGGATAACCAGCAGGTGTGGCGTGCCGCGGAGGCCCGGCCCAACATGTCCTTCGCGGTCGGCGAGGAAGTGCACATCGAGCACGGTGCGATGAGTTCCCTGTGGCTGGTGGGGGAAAAGCATCGCAAGCTGCGGGTCACACGTTCTCAGTAGCCCGGTTGCCCACGGGCCACGCGGGGGCGAGCGCCTGCAGCGCAGCGGATATTTCGTCTACCACCCCGCTCCAGTCACCGGCGGTCGTCTGCCGGAACAGGCGCATGGTCGGGTACCACGGGCTGTCGTCGCACTTGAGCAGCCATCGCCATTCGGGTGACGCATTGAGAGCCGTCCAGACCGGCCGACCGAGCGCTCCGGCAAGGTGCGCGATGGCGGTGTCGCTGCTCACTACCAGGTCGAGACCCGCCATGACGGCTGCAGTGTCGAGGAACGCATCAGCTCCGGAGTCGAGCTCGGAACTCAAGTCGACGATCCGGTCGGCGAACGGCACCTGGCGCAGCTGCTCGAGACCGGGCCCTTTCTGCAGCGACACCAGGCTGACGCCCCGCAGCCGCGCCAGCGGCTCCAGGGCCGCCAGTGGAATCGACCGTCCGCGGGCCCAGACGAGCTTTTCCACCTGCAGGTTACCCTGCCAGGCGATCCCTACGCGCATTCCCGGGAGCGCCCGCAGCCGCTGCGCCCACCTGGCGATGCGCTCGGGCTGCGCCGCGAGGTACGGCACCGGAGCCGGGATCGTATCGAATCGGGTCTTGAGAGCGTGTGGGAGACTCAGCAGCGGACAGTAATAGTCGATCGGGGGCGCGGGTTCGCCCCGGCCGATAATGCGGATCGCACCCGGCAAAGTAGCCAGCAATGCTTCGAGCGAGGGCATCACCTCGAACACGACGACGGCTCCCTGCGCTGTGAGCAACGGCAGGTAACGGCAGAACTGTATGACGTCACCCAGGCCCTGTTCGGCGTGGACCAGCAGTGTCTTGCCCGACAGCGGCTCGCTGCCGCGCCAGCGCGGCGCGTTGAAGCGGCGCGCCGGGTTTCCGAGTGCCGGGACGTCGAAGCGCGCTTCGTAAAGCGGCCACCCACGGGCAAATTCACCCAGGGACAGGTACAGGAACGCCAGCGCAAATCTCGCTGAAGCGTCGTTGGGCTTGAGCGCGAGTGCGCGGTCGAAGCTGGTGGCCGCTTCCAGGGGACGTCCGAGACTCTTCAGGACAATGCCCAGGTTGGTATGGGTGTCAGCGGTGTTGCCATCCAGGACCGAGGAGCGAATGAAGCTGCTGAGCGCCTCGGACAGCCGTCCCGTCACCGTCAGCGCAATGCCGCGGTTGTTCAACACTTCAGGCACGTCCGGCCGGAGCGCGAGCGCGCGGTCGAAGCTTTCGACGGCCTCGGCATTGCGCTCGACGTTGAGCAGCGCCATGCCACACTGGATGTGCGCCTCCGCCTCCCCAGGCAGCAGCTTCGTGGCTCGCTCGAGCGGCGCCAGCGCCTCGTCGTAGCGGCGCAGCGCAACCAGTGCGGCGCCGCGGCCGATCAGGTCAGCGCCACTCTCCTGGCCTTGGGCCGCCAGGGCATCGTAGTCGCGCAGCGCTTCGGTGTGCTTCCCCAGCAGCGCATGTACGACGGCGCGATTGTGCAGGGTCGCGGGGTTGCCCGGTTCGAGCGCGAGCGCGAGCGAGTAACTCTCCGCGGCTTCGGGCAGACGTCCGAGGGCTTTCAGGGCATTACCCCGATTGCCGTGCAGCGCAGCCTTGTGGGGTTGCAGGGCGAGCGCGCGATCGAGGCTCTGCAGCGCACGTTCGTGCTGACCCTGGCGCGCCAGCAGGACGGCCTGGTTGTGATGCGCCGCGACCAGGTTCGGATCGAGGGTCGTGGCCCGTTCAAAGCACTCCAGGGCTTCGCCCTCGCGCCCCACGGCCTCCAGCGCCGCCCCGAGATCCGCGTGCGCACCGGCATCCTGGCGCGCGAGACGCACCGCCTGGCCGGCGTTGGCAAGCGCCTCGTCCCGGCGACCGAGCGCCGTGAGCACCGCGGCGCGCGTCCGGTAGCCCCCCGCGAGCGACGGATCCAGGGCGAGCGCACTTTCGCAGGCGCGCAGCGCCTCCTGCTCCCGCCCGAGCGTGTGCAGTGCCTGGGCGAGATTGAGCAGCACGCCAGGGCGCCCCGGTTGCAGCTCCAGTGAACGCGCGAGGCGCACGGCTCCTTCCGCATGACGTCCGAGTTGAGCCAGCGCGACCCCGAGCAGTTGCAGCAGATCGGCATCGTTGGGCGTACGGAGCAGCAGAGCCTCGTAGGCCGAGACCGCTTCGCGCAGGCGTCCGGCGCGATGGTCGCGCACCGCGGCGGCAAGGCTCGCGTGACCGGCAGGATCAGTCGCGCTCATGGAATTTGCCTCCGCCACACGCACGCGAGGATACACCACCACGATGTTCATCGACTTTGAGCCCCGACGGCGGGAGCGGTCCCGGGCCGTTTTGTCTTATGCTTCACCGAACGCGTGGCCCGGATGAGTGGAACTGCCTGATGTTGTCTTCTGCCGACCCCGAATTGCTCCTGCAGCTTGCGCAGCAGGATCTCGCCAGCGGACAGCCCGGCGCCGCCCAGGAGAAGTGCCTGCAGGTCCTCGCGGCACACCAGCATCACCCGGGGGCGCTGGAGGTACTCGGCACCGTCCTCTCGTCCCAGGGAAGACACGAGGACGCGGTGCGGGTCTTCAACGCGCTGACGCTGCTGGAGCCGACGGTGGCCAGGCACTGGGAACATCTTGGCACCGTGCTGCGCCCGACCAATCGCTACGAGCAGGCCCTGGCGGCGTTCGAGCAGGCGCTCAAGCTCGCTCCGCCCACGCCAGGGGTGCTGTACAACCTGGGCGTCCTGCAGATGGATCGCTGTGACTACGGCGCGGCGTACCTCGCCCTGCGCGACGGGGTGAAGCTCGCGCCGGCCGACGGCCGGATTCGCTGGGCCTTCGCCCAATGCTGCTTCGACGTCTTCCAGCGCGAGGAGGCCCTCGAAGCCCTGGAAGGGTGGCAGGACCTCGAGGGCCTCACGGTCGAGTTCACCGTCCGCATCATCCTGCTCCTTGGAGGGATGGCGGCGGTGGATCCAGCGGAGCCGGAGGTGCAGAGGCTCCTGGCGAATCCCCCGCGGCAGGGGCTTGCGGCACTCGGGTGCGTGTCGATCCTGGAGCGGCTGAGCCGCCTGGACGAGGCGCGCGCGGCGCTGGAGCGGCTCGAGCTCGAAGACCGCCGTGCGGAGCCGGATCCCGCCCGGCGGCTCATGTCTGCGGCGCTGGCTGCGAGAGCCGGCCAGCACGAGGAGGCTTACCGACACCTGGCGCTGGCGCTGAAGCACCACGAGGAATTCGTCCACCGGCATAAGCTGCTGTTCCTGTTTGCCCGGACGTGCGACGCGTTGGGGCGCTACGAAGAGGCGTACTCGGCCGCCGAGGAGGCACACCGGTCGCAGCTTCAGTTCCTCGAACGCGCACATGACAAAACGCTGGAGCAGTCCAACTATTGGGTGTTCACGGCGGAGAGCTGCGATCCCGGGGATGTGGGCAGCTGGGGGAGCGACGGTCCGGGAGTCGCCGAGAGTCCGATCTTCATCGTGGGGTTTCCGCGCTCGGGGACGACTCTGCTGGAGCAGGTGCTCGATGCGCATCCCCTGCTGCGGTCCATGGACGAGCAGGGCCTGGTGCTGCGCGCACTCACCGAGATCAGGGATCGGGGCATCCACTATCCCACCGAGCTCGGGAAACTGAGCGCACGGGATCTGGAGGAGATCCGTGCCGGCTACTGGGAGCGGGCCCGCAGGCGCGCGCACCTGTTGCCGGGCCAGCGCCTGGTGGACAAGGCCCCCTTGAACATGATCTTCGTGCCAGTGATCCGGCGGCTGTTTCCCAATGCGCGCATCGTTCTCGCCATCCGGCATCCCTGCGACGTATTGCTCAGCTGCTACATGCAGCACTTCGCCGCCCCCCCGCTGGCGCTCGCGTGCCGCGACCTGGAGACGCTGGCCAGGGTCTACTCCCGCTGCTTCTCCTTCTGGTATGCCCAATGGCCGCTGCTGCGCCCTTCGAGCTATGAGTTGCGCTACGAGCAGCTCACCGCGGATTTCCCTGCCGAGGTGCGCAAGCTGAGCGCATTTCTCGAGTTGCCCTGGGACGATGCGATGCTAGCGCCCGGGGAGCACGCCCGCGGCAAGTTCATCACGACCCCGAGCTACGCCCAGGTCGTCGAGCCGGTCACGAACCGCGCCGTCGGCAGGTGGAGGCACTACGCACCTCACTTCAGCGGCGAAGTGCTCGCTACGCTCATGCCGTGGATCGAGCGTTGGGGCTATTCCGCCACCTGGCAGGCGACTTTCGGGCACCCAAAAAAAGACGGCGGGCTCGCGCCCGCCGTCTGAGTACCTTCAGGTCTTCGCTGCGTTTCTTCTAGAAATCCGCCGTCACGTGCAGGTACAGGAACCGGCCGCCGGTGTCGTACATGGACGAGAACGTGTTGCTCTCGGCGTAAGCCGAATTGCCGCCCGAGTTGATGGTATCGAACAGCGGCGGATCCTTGTCGAGCACGTTGTTGGCACCGATACGCACGGTGTACTTGTCCCACGAGTACGAGGCGTGCAGATCCAGGTAGCTGATGGTCGGGATCCGGTTGTCCGGCCGGCCAACGGCGGCCAACGCCGCGCCCAGGTATGACGGGAAGCCCGGGTTGACCAGCTCGTTCTTGGTCTCCCCGAAATACCGCCAGATGGCTCCCGCGCTGAGGCCCGCGAGCGGCGTGTCCCAGTCCAGCGCCAGGCGATGCCGCCACTTCGGGGTCGCCGGCGAGCAGTCCGGGCCGAAGAAGCCGGAACAGTCGTAGCTTTCCCCGCCCCCGGGGGTGATCTTGAGGTTCAGCAGGTACCCGCCGTCCAGACGGGTGCGCAGCCGGCCCGCACGCCCCATGCCGACATTGTAGGCGAGGCCGACGTCGATCCCCTTGTTCTCGAGCTGGCCGAGGTTGATCAGCGGATCGATCGTGTAGCCCTGCGGGCTTGCCCACAGCGTTCCGCCCGGATCGCGATGGATGCCCACCCCACCCAGCGGCGGGTTGGTCTGGCACCAGACACTGTTCGGGTCGTTGCTCGCAATGCAATTGGCCTGGATGAGGTTCGGGCCATACGAGGTGATGACCTGCGAGATCTTGATGTCGGTGTAATCGACCGTCAGGGAGAACCCCGGCATGAACGTCGGCGTGAACACGAGCCCGAAGTTGATGGTCTTGCCGACCTCAGGCTGGAGCTTCGTGTTGCCGCCGATCAACCCGTTGTACTGGCCTGCGGGTGACGAGGGCGCCGGGTAGACCGGCAGAGGATTCCCGCCGTTCGTGAGCGCGCAGGTGGCCGGTGGGAACTGCGTGTTGGCGCAGATATCGCCACCGCCGTCCAGTCCTACGTATTGCGGCTTGAAGAGCTCCGCGACGTTGGGTGCGCGCACAGCACGGTTGTAACTGCCGCGCAGGCGGACATCACTGATGGGCGCCCAGGTCAGGCCGAACTTGTAGGTGTTCGTGCTGAAGCCTGTCGTGTAATTCGAGTAGCGGTAGCCCGCCTCGAAGTCCAGCGACTTGGCGCCCGGCAGATCGCTTGCCAGCGGCATCCGGAGTTCGCCGAACCCTTCCCAGACGTGCAGGCCGGCATCGTAGCCGATGATCGGCGAGCCATTCCCGGCCAGGTCGGCGGTGATGAATTCCTCGTCCGGCCGGAACTGGGCCGTCTCGCGGCGGTACTCGGTGCCGACCACCACCTTCAATCCCTCTTTCGCAGTCGGGAGCTTGACACCGGAATTCGTGAGGTCGCCGCTCACGAACGCGTTGAAGACGTCCTCCTGCCCGTAACCAAGCAGCAGTCCGGGCGCGGAGAAGTACGGGACGGCGGCTGCAGCCGGGTGGAGCGGGTCTGCCGGATTCCAGATATTCCAGGGCACGCAGCCGTTCTGTCCGCCGCGGCAAACGGGCTGCCCGGTGACAGGGTCCTTGATCACCAGCAGAGCATTCTGCATGCGGCTCGAGGACGTGTCGTTGTTGTGGTAGTCGCTGGTGCGCACCCGGCTCGAGGCCCAGGAGGCATCGTAGCTCCAGGCGTCGGTGATATCGCCGCGCGCGCCGACGAGCATGCGCCAGGTGGTGTGCAGATACTCGTCCTGGCGCGGGCCGCCTTCGACGTTGCGGCGTGCCATGAGGAGCTGTACGTCGCCATTGGCGGCGGGGAACACCCCGAAGGGCGAGCCCGGGCTGCACAGCGTGGTGTACTCGTTCTGCGTGAGAAAGGGGTTCATCCCCGCGTTGCCGAAGCCACCCGTGCCGCAGTTAACAAGCCAGTTGCCGTCGCGCAGCCCCGTGTTCGGATCCTTGGCGAAGCCGCTGGCGAGGAAGATGCCCGCGGGAGCGTAGTTGCCACGGGTCGAGTCGTCCATGAACATGAACTCGGTGTACGCCTCGACGTGCTGGTTGAACTTCAGATGCCCGAAGAACCCGGCCGTGTACCGCTCGTCGATGCGCTGCAGGTAGTGACTGGCGGCGTAGTTGAAGCGCTGGTACTTCTTCACCAGGTTGCCGTTCGCGTCGACCTGATCCGAGGCGAAGGTCGTCTGATTGTAGACGACGGCCGGCGCGGAGTTGCTCGAACCGCCGCAGGTGTACGGGGTGAACGAAGTCGAGGGGGTCGAAGTGAGTACGCAGGAGGCGAAATCGCGGTGATCGGCCGTCATCGGCGATGACCGGCGGTACCCGAGATAGCCTTCGAAGTTGCCCGCGCCGTCGGCGAAGTTGTGCCCCATCACCAGGGTCAGGTCTTTGTTCTGCCCGTCCCAGTTGCTGCCGCTGACCGTCGGGAATTTGCGCTTCGTCAGCAGCCCGTTGATGAACTTGTTGTGATTCTCGTGATTGTAGATGCCGGCGTTGACGTCGAGGCGCACTCCCTCGAAGTGGTCGTTCATGACGAAGTTGACCACGCCTGCGACCGCATCGGCGCCGTAGGTCGCCGACGCGCCCCCGGTGAGCACGTCGACGCGCTCGACCAGTGCCACGGGAATCTGGTTCACGTCCGCCGCGGAGGCATAACCGAGGTTGGTGACGCTCGCCCCGCCGCCGGTCGGGTCGCCGGGCATCAGGCGCCGGCCGTTGACCAGCACCAGGGTGCGCTGCACGCCCAGGCCGCGCAGGTTGAGGTTGGCGACACCCGTTGATCCCATGGACAGGCCCGATCCCTGGTCAGCAACGACCTGCGGCAGGCTGTTCAGCAGGTCCTCGACGCGGGTCACGCCGGAGTCCTTGATTTCCTCCGCGCCCACCGCTGTTACGGGACTGATCGCTTCCAGGCTCGCGGACTTGATGCGCGATCCGGTAACCACCACTTCCTGAAGGATGGGCCCGTTCTGCGCTGCAGCCGCGGCCGGCGCCGTCTGGGCGAAAGCCAACGGTGCCGCCGTGGTGGTGGCGCACACTGTCAGCGCAAGCCTCACGGCCTGTCGCACGCTGCGACTTGAATTGCTCATGTAAACAACTCCCCTGAGATCGTAAAAGGTTAGAAGCGACCGACCCGATACCCTGAAAAAAGAATCGAATCCCCGCTGTCCCAGTGCGCGCCCCCTGAAGACCTAAGCGCACCCATGGGCGTGGATAGTACTCACCCCAGCGGCAGGTGCAAGCCCGCAACGACTGTGGCGTCGTCGCCACAGAGCGGATTCTAGCCCGTCTCGGCCACCCAAAGCATCGTGCGCGGCCGGCGGCTGACCGCCTGCCAGGCCGGGAGGGTCGAATCCCCCGCCTGCAGCCGACGCAAGGCCTCCTCCTTCCCGGCGCTCACGGTGACGAAGAGCAGATCGTCGACGCGCTCCAGCAGATCGGGCGTCACGCTGACGGCCGACAAGCCGTCCGGGCGCTGTACGGAGAGGGTGAGCCGGCCGCGGGCGCGCTGCAGATCGGCCTGGCTGAAGAGCGACGCCGTGTGACCGTCGGCGCCCAGTCCAAGCAGTCCGAGTCCGATCGGCGTGCCACTGCGCAGCAAAGCGGCAAGCTGCTCCTCGTACTGTGCGGTGGCTGCTTCGAGCGTCAGCTGCGTGGGCACGCGTACGATGGTCGCCCCGCGTTGCTGCAGGGCGTCGAGCAGGGGGGCGGCCTGACGATAGTTGCTGCGCTCCGAGTCCGCAGGCACGTAACGCTCATCGGAAAAGAACACCTGCAGCCCGAGCGTCTGCGTTGGCAGCCGGGTCGCCACGGCCCTGTACGCGCCCATCGGCGTAGTCCCGCCCGAGAGCATGATCGCGGACGTCGCCCCCGCACCCGCGCTCGCACCTGCGCCCGCGCCCGCACCTGCGGAGCTGGCCAGTGCCGCGATCAGGCGCTCTTCCAGCGCCGCATCCAGCGCGGCACGGGTGGGGAAACGGCGGACGGTCAATTCGGTCATGCAGGCTCCAGCGGTCATGCGCGCTCCTGGTCAGCCGCCGGCGCCGCGTGGCCGCTCCCGGACCGTCGCCCGGGTCTCGAACACCTGCCGTCCGCGCAGTCCACGCAGCAACACGGTGGCGCCGGGCTTCAAGGTGGCAATGCGGCCGAGTGCGTCCTGCGCATTGCGCGGCGGCACCGCGTTGATGGCGAGCAGGAGGTCCCCGGGCTGCAGGCCGGCCTGCTGCGCGGGGCTGCCCGCATACAGGTTGCCGATGACCACGCCTGCCTGCGCCAGCCCGAGCTGCCCGGCCTGCTCGTCGTTCAGGTCCTCGGGGAGGATGCCGATCCAGCCGCGCATCACGTGGCCGTGCGCCACGATCTCGCGCAGCACACCGCGCACCATGTTGACCGGTATGGCGAAGCCGATGCCCTCGACGCCGAGGTTCTTGGCGACGATGGCGGTATTGATGCCCACCAGGGCGCCGCTGGCGTCAACCAGTGCGCCACCGGAGTTGCCGAAATTGATCGGCGCATCGGTCTGGATGAAATCCTCCAGCGGCGCGATCCCCAGCTGCTGGCGGCTGGTGGCGCTCACGATGCCGTGGGTGACCGTCTGCGACAGGCCGAGGGGGTTGCCGATCGCCAGCACCAGGTCGCCCACGCGCAGCTGGTCCGATCGGCCGAATACCGCCACCGGCAGCGGACGGATATCGATCTGCAGCACCGCCAGGTCGGTATCCGGGTCGCGGCCGACGATGCGGGCGTTTGCCACCCTGCCGTCCGCCAGCTGCACGCGCACGGAATCGGCGTTGGCGATGACGTGATGATTGGTGACGATGTGGCCCGCCTCGTCCACGATCACCCCGGAGCCCAGGCTGCGTTCGATGCGCTGCCGGTACCGGGGCAGGTAATCGCCGAACAGCTCCCCGAGCGTCGGCCTGAGGCGTTCTGTCACCACGCGCGCGGTGTAGATGTTCACTACCGCCGGGGCGGCCCGCGCAGCGGCGCTGGACAGCGAACCGTGGACGGCAAGGGCAGCTTGTGCGGCGATGCCGGGGGTCGGGCCAGCCGTCGGCACGGAGGGCGGCGGGACTGCCGTTGTCGGCGCGGCGAGGGTTTGCGCCGCTGGCAACGCAGGCGCCGCAGGTGCTGCGGGGGCTTGGGCGACTTCCGGCGCCGCCGCCTGGATGGCAGGGCGCAACAGCTGCGGGCGCACAGCAATGATCACGAATGCCAGCGCCAGGCCCGCGACCACCGAGCTCGCGAGGAAGAACAATCCGCGCGACAGGCCGCTCGGCATGGGATCACTCCTGCCCCGGGTGACGGGACGCCTGTGTATAATGCGCCGCCCCCCGCAAGGTACGAAACTGCGCCCGCCGGCTCTGATTGAGAATGAGCAGCGGTGGCTGGCAGGCAGTGCGGCGGGTCTGACAGCAGCAGAATACAGAGGGTGGGATGGCGGATCACGCAGCCGTTGCCGACGGCGACATCGACCTGGATCGGCGCAAATTCCTGACGAAGGCCACCGCGGCGACCGGTGCGGTGGGCGCCGTATTCGCGGTAGTCCCCTTCATCGAGTCCTGGGCACCCTCGGAGCGCGCAAGGGCGCAGGGCGCCCCGGTGGAGCTGGACCTGGCCAAGATCGACCCGGGCCAGATGGCCACCACCGTGTGGCGCAAGCAGCCCATCTACGTGGTCCGGCGCACGCCCGACATGGTCGCGCGGATCGAGGGGCACAATGCCGACCTCAAGGATCCGCAGTCCACCCAGTCTGACCAGCCTGCCTACGCCCGCAATGACCAGCGTTCGCGCACCAGCGAGTTCCTGGTCCTGGTCGGCACCTGCACCCACCTGGGCTGCCTGCCCAAGCAACGCTTCGCCGCCGGGGAACTGTACGCAAGCTGGCCGGGCGGATTTTTCTGTCCCTGCCACGGGTCGCGCTTCGACCTGGCGGGGCGGGTGTTCAACGGTTCGCCCGCTTCCATAAACCTGCGCGTGCCGCCGTACTCCTATCCCAACCCGCGCACCCTGCTCATCGGGGCTGACGAGAAAGGAGCCGCCTGATGGCCGCTCAGCCTGCCGGCACCGCGCCGGCAAAGTCCGGGTTGTGGGCCTGGATCAACAAGCGCCTGCCGGTCTCGGAGTTCATCGAGGAGCAGCTCACCGGCTACTACGCGCCCAAGAATTTCAACATCTGGTACTTCTTCGGCTCGTTGGCGCTGCTGGTGCTGGTGCTGCAGCTCGTAACCGGCATCTTCCTCACCATGTTCTACAAGGTGGGGGAGGCGACCTCGTTCGACTCGGTCGAGTACATCATGCGTGAGGTGCGCTTCGGCTGGCTGATCCGCTACCTGCATTCCAGCGGCGCCTCGGCGTTCTTCATTGTCGTGTACCTGCACATGTTCCGCGCTCTTTTGTACGGGTCGTACAAGAAGCCGCGCGAACTGCTGTGGCTGTTCGGGATGCTGGTGTACCTGGCGCTGATGGCGGAGGCCTTCATGGGCTACGTGCTGCCGTGGGGCAACATGTCGTTCTGGGGCGCGCAGGTGATCGTCAACCTGTTCGGCACCATCCCCGGCATCGGGCCCGGGCTGGTGGAGTGGATCCGCGGGGACTACGGCATTGCGGACGCCACCCTCAACCGCTTCTTCGCCTTGCACGTCGTGGCGCTGCCGCTGGGCCTGCTGCTGCTGGTGGCGCTGCACCTGGTGGCGCTGCGCCGCACCGGCTCCAACAATCCCGACGGCATCGAGATCAAGGAGAAGCTGGGGGCGGACGGCAAGCCGCTCGACGGCATCCCGTTCCATCCCTACTACACCGTGAAGGACGTGGTCGGCGTGGGCGTGTTCTTCGTGCTGTTCGCCATCGTGGTGTTCTTCGTGCCGACCTTCGGCGGCCTGTTCCTCGAGGGCCCCAACTTCGAGCCGGCCAACCCGCTGTCGACCCCCGAGCACATTGCGCCGGTGTGGTACTTCACCCCGTTCTACGCAATCCTGCGCGCGGTCCCCAACCAGCGTATGGGTGCGCTGCTGATGCTGCTGGCGGTGGTGTCGTTCCTGTTCCTGCCGTGGCTGGATCGCTCGCCGGTCAAGTCCATGCGCTATCGCGGACCGCTGTCGCGCATCGCGCTGACGCTGTTCGCGATCGCCTTCGTGGCGCTTGGTTACCTGGGGCTGCAGCCGGCGGAAGGGCTGTACGTCATACTGGCGCGCATCTTCGCGGTGATCTATTTCGCCTATTTCTGGCTGATGCCGTGGTACTCGAAGATCGATTCGGTGAAGCCCGTGCCTGAAAGAGTGGTCTACCATGCGCATTGACCTGACCTGCCTGCGCACGGGTCTGCTGCTGGCCCTGGTTGCGGCGGCGACGCTGCCTGGCAGCGCCCGCGGCGCCGAACCGACGGAATCGGCTGCGGCGGCCGGGGAGAACAAGGACGGCGCCGACTGGAAGACCTGGCAGGTCAACAACGAGGTCACCGACGTGGCGTCGGTACAGCGGGGTGCCCGCAATTTCGTCAGTTACTGCATGGGCTGCCACTCGATCAAGTACGAGCGCTGGTCGCGCCTGGGCGCGGACCTGGGGATTCCGGCAGAGGTGTTGCAGAAGCAGCTCATCCCGCCGGGCGACAAGCCGACCGACTACATCCTGACGACGATGCCGGCGAAGGATGCGGAGGCCTGGTTCGGCAAGGTGCCGCCGGACCTGTCGTTGATGGCGCGTGCCCGCGGCCGCGACTACCTGTACCAGTTTCTCAAGACGTTCTACGTCGACAGCACGCGCCAGACCGGCGCCAACAACCTGCGCCTGCCGACCACCGCCATGCCGGACGTGCTGTCCGAGCTGGAGGGCCTGAAGCGCGCGGTGTTCCGCGACGTGCAGGAGCGCGGCGAGGGTGGAGAGGTCAATCACACCCTGGTGTTCGATCACTTCGAGCCGGTGGCGCCGGGACGCCTGACGCCCGCGCAGTACGACAGCTTCGTGCGCGATACGGTGAACTTCCTCGACTACGCCTCGGAGCCGACCCAGGCGGCGCGCCGCAGCCTGGGCCTATGGGTGGTGCTGTTCCTGCTGCTGTTCACCTGGCTCGCCTGGCAGATGAAACGCGAGTACTGGAAAGACGTCCATTGACCTGGCGCCGGTTGTGACCCGCTTGCCGCGGGTCGCGGCCGCAGGCAGGGGACGGGAGCGGAAACCTTGTCGAGCAGGCGATCGGTGATGACTCTGTTCTCCGCCCCGGACGATCCGTGGAGTCACCGTACACGCATCGTGCTGGCGGAGAAGGGCATCGGCATCGACATCGTCAGTGTCGAGCCGGGCCGGTTTCCCGAGGACCTGCTGGACCTGAACCCTTACCACAGTGTCCCGACGCTGGTGGACCGGGACCTGGTGCTGTACGACTCGCGCGTCATCATCGAATACCTGGACGAGCGCTTTCCGCATCCGCCGCTGATGCCGGTCGATCCGGTGACCCGGGCGCAGTTCCGCGTGGCGCTGTATCGCATCGAGCGCGACTGGTACGCGCTGGCGCGCCAGATCGACCAGGAGCCCGATCGCAAGCAGACGGTGAAGCTGCGCAAGATCCTGCGCGACACCATCGTGCAGGGCGCAGACCTGTTCAAGGTGAAGCCCTATTTCATGTCGGATGAGTTCTCGCTGGTGGACGCCAGCATCGCCCCCATCCTGTGGCGCCTGCCGCACTACGAGATCGACCTGGGTCCGCAGGCACAGGCGATCGAAAAGTATGCGCGCACGGTGTTCGCGCGGCCCGCTTTTCGCGAGGCGCTGTCCGGGCACGAGCAGGAGATGCGGCTGCTGTGAAGACAAAAACCCTGCCAAAGCGGCCTTACCTGCTGCGCGCAATGCACCAGTGGATCAGCGAGTCGGGACACACGCCGCACGTCATCGTCGACGCCTCCCATGCCGGCGCCAACGTGCCGCCGGTGTACGTCAAGGACGGACGCATTGTGCTGAACCTGAGCGACGGCGCCACCCAGGCGCTGCGCATGGGAAATGACGTGGTGGAGTTCGACGCGCGCTTCTCCGGCGTGACCCATCACGTCAGCTTTCCGGTCGCGGCGGTGCTCGGTGTCTACGCGCGCGAGACCGGGGAGGGGATGGTGTTCTCCGAACAGGACCTCGGGCCGGAGCCGCCGCCGGCCGACGAGCCAGCGACGCCGCGGCGCCCGCAACTCAAAGTCGTGAAGTAGGGCGCCAGCGCCTCCGGTCTTGCTCCGGGCTATATGTAGCCGGTTCGCGAAGCGAACCGGCTGAGCAGTGGCGCGCCAGCGCCTGGTAAGAGTCGGCCTGTAAGCCGGGTTCTGTCGAGGGCAATCATTCCTCTGGGATCTGCGTCACCGCAGACCTCAAGCGGCCTACCCGGAAGCGCGTGCGGATCAACGCCGCCTGCACCTTGCGGTGCGGACTGCTTCCCTATTTGGCCTTGCTCCAGGTGGGGTTTGCCGTGCCGCCGCGTGTTACCACCGGCGCGGTGCGCTCTTACCGCACCGTTTCACCCTTGCCGGTCCCGCGAGGGACTTGGGCGGTCTGTTCTCTGTTGCACTTTCCGTGGGCTCGCGCCCCCCAGGCGTTACCTGGCACCCGATCCGCCGGAGCCCGGACTTTCCTCCGCCACCGGCGCTTGCGCGCCCGCAACAGCGATTGCCCGGCCGACTCTCGACGCCAACGATACGGGTCTGGCCGGTGCGGGTCCAGTGGTTGCGGCCCGGCGCGTTCGGTCGACGCGCGCGACCACCAGGGTGCCCGCAGCATGAGTTCGCCCGCGATCAGTTAAGCAGCGACTTGAGTATTGTTGGCGTACAACAGCACGACAACTGCCGGAATTCAAAGCGCTTTCTCCCGCGCAGATGAGGGCGATCAGTGAATGATTCCCTTAATCGACTCCGATCGGGCACTTCTTGCGAGAGCCTGCCGCCGGGCCCTCGGCTGCCTGCCAGCGCACCCGTGGAAATCGCGTCGGTCCGACTGATTCGCCAGTCGCGGCTGGTTCGCCGCCGCCGGGTCAGTCAGCGCCGGGGTGCTCATCCGGCTCGTCAGGAGCCGCGTGTTTGTCGCGCAACAGTGCATAAGCGGCAGCACGCGTGGCCCCGGTGAGCTGTGCCGCCACGGCCGCGGCACGGCCGGGCGGCAGTTCTCGCGACAGCAGGTCCACCGCACGCCGCAGCAGCGCGGTATCGACGCCACCGCCGGCCTCCGTCGGCGCTCCCTGCACGATGAGCGTGATCTCTCCGCGGGCAAAGTTGTCTTCGGTCTGCGCCCGTGTCAGCAGTTCCTGCAGTGAGCCGCGATAGTAAGTCTCGTGGCTCTTGGTCAGCTCCCGCGCCATGACGGCGGCGCGCCCTGCGCCGAACTGCTCCACCAGGTCGCCCAGCGTCGCCAGGATGCGATGGGGCGCCTCGAAGAACACCAGGGTACGTGGCTCCGTGGCCAGCGCCGCCAGCACGCTGCGCCGCGCGCTGTCACTGGCGGGCAGGAAGCCCTCGAAACAGAAGCGGTCGGTCGGCAGGCCCGCGGCCGCGAGCGCCGTGGTGATCGCGCTCGGCCCCGGTATCGCGCTGATCTCGAAGCCGGCGGCCGCAGCGGCACGCACCAGTTGCAGCCCCGGATCGGACAGCAGAGGTGTTCCGGCATCGCTCACCAAGGCCACGGTCTCACCGGCCGCCAGCCGCGCCATGACTTCCGGGATGCGTTGCGCCTCGTTGTGATCGTGCACGGACAGCAACGGCCGCTTGATTCCGAATGCCTGCAGCAGGATCTGGGTGTGGCGCGTGTCCTCCGCGGCGATCACGTCCGCTGCAGCCAGGGATTCCTGCGCGCGCGGGCTGAAGTCCGCGAGGTTGCCGATCGGTGTAGCGACAACTTGCAGCCGCCCACGCCCCTTGGCCACTATAGTCTCCCTTCCACCGCCGCAGGATACCCGATGCACCCCGCCCGCTCGATCACGCGCCTCGCGGCCGCTGGTGTGGCCGCTTTGCTCGGCGCCTGCAGTCTGAGCCAGCGTCCGGACTTCGTCCCGCCGCCCGAGCCGGGGTCCGCGACGGCACCGGCGGCCAACGCATCGCCCGCCAGCGGCGGGCCGACGACGCCGGCGGCTGTTGCAGCCGGCAGCGCGCACATTGCGCTGCTGCTGCCGATCACCGGGCGCGCCAACTCCGCCGCGGTGAGCGTGCGCGACGGCTTCCTGACAGCGTATTACCAGGTCCCGCCGGCGCAGCGGCCGGCGCTGCGCATCTACGACACCGGGGTGCAGAGTGTTGCCGATGCACTGGCCGAGGCCACACACCAGGGCGCGGTCTTCATCGTCGGACCGCTTATCCGCGAAGAGGTCGTTGCTGCCGCGCAGCGCGCCGACCGCCACGTGCCTCTGCTGGCCCTGAACTACCTGCCGGCCGAACAGGCCTCGCCCGCGGATTTCTTCCAGTACGCGCTGTCGCCCGAAAACGAGGCGCGCCTGGCGGCGCAGCGCGTGCTGCAGGATCACCACCGCCGCGGAGTCGCGCTGGTGCCGGCCGGTGACTGGGGCAACCGGGTGCTCGCGGCTTTCCGCCAGGAGCTGCTGGCCGGCGGCGGCGAGTTGGTCGGAACGGGAGTGATCGACAGCGCACGCACCGACTTCAGCGCGCCAATCACCGAGGTGCTGGGGATCAGCGCCAGCAAGGCGCGCTACCGGCGACTGGAGTCGGTGTTGGGCAGCAAGCTGCAGTTCGAACCGCGCCGCCGCGGCGACATCGAGTTCATCTTCTCGCCCGCCCAGGCCAACATCGAGCGTCAGTTGCGCCCGCAACTGCGCTTCCACTACGCCGGCGATATCCCCGCGTATGCGACTTCCGATGCCTTCGAGCCCGACCTGCGCGCCAATGACGACCTGGACGGACTGATGTTTCCTGACATGCCGTGGATGCTTGGCGGCGACCTGCCTGATGCCGTGCGCGCGGCGGCCCGCGAGGCCTGGCCCAGCGGCGGTCCGTATCGCGGCCGGCTGTATGCGTTCGGCTACGACGCCTGGCTGCTGGCGCAGGCGCTGCAGCACCGTGGTGTTGCCAACAATGTCAGTGTTGAAGGGCTGACGGGGCGCCTGACGCTCGACGACGAGCGGCGGGTTCATCGCGAGCTGTCGTGGGTGCAGATACACGGCGGTGAGCCGCGGCCGCTGGCGGCGGCGCAGTAGAGGCGCTAGCACCCGCATGAGCACCGCACGAGCACAGCTGGGACAGCGCGCCGAGAGCCTGGCGTGCGAGTTCCTGCAGGCGCGCGGCTGGCAGGTCCTGGATCGCAACTACCGGCGCCGCCTCGGTGAGCTCGACATCGTCGCCAGCGACGGCAAGGTGCTGCTCATCGCGGAAGTGCGCTGCCGCAGCGGTGAGCGCTACGGCGGCGCGGCGGCGAGCGTGAATCGCCGCAAGCAACAACATCTGATCCGCGCGGCAGCGCAGCTGCTGCAGCGGCAGCCGCCGCTGGCGCGCCTGCCAGCGCGCTTCGATGTGATCGTGGTCAAGGATGCATTCGGCGAACAGCCGGCGATCCAGTGGATCAAACACGCTTTCCAGGCGTGATCCTTGCCAGGCGCTGGCGCCCCTGCCAGGCGCTGCTGCGTGTGTTGGTTGTTGGTTACCCCGTGTGGTTGGTTTGGCGAGCCCCGCGGGGTGCGCAGGTGAAAAAATGACCGAAACAAATCATCTGATTAAAACCAATATTGGCTCAAAGATGAATCAATCAACACGGAACGCCGCGTACAGGCCGCGAATTTATAAGGAACTGTATAAGCTTCCAAAGCCAAGTCGATGATTGCTAAAACGAAAGCTGCGCCAAGACGGCTGCCCCACTGGTGATTTACACATAAGTCGTTGTGACTGCGACGAATTTCTCACTATTTCAATTGACATAGTTCCTGTTCGATTCCTATAGTGGCACCAAGTGGGTGCAGGTGGGGGAATCTGGGTGCAATAGCACCCCACAGGTCATGTTCCGCGGTGCAACAAAAATAACCCTGGATGACAAGGGCCGGATGGTCCTGCCGACGCGGTATCGCGAGCAGCTCGCGCAAGCCGCCGAAGGGAAGCTGGTTGTCACCGTCGACAAGGATCAGTGCCTCCTCATCTACCCCCTGCCCGAGTGGGAGCAGATCGAGCGCAAGCTGATGGGTTTGCCCAGCCTGAATGCCACCGCGCGACGGTTGCAGCGGCTGATGGTGGGCCATGCCACGGATCTGCCCCTGGACGGGCACGGACGGATTCTCCTGCCGCCTGAGCTGCGCGAATTCGCGCGGCTGCAGCGGCACGGAATGCTGATCGGCCAGGGCAACCGCTTCGAGCTGTGGGACGAGGCGCGCTGGAATGAGCGCCGCGACCTGTGGCTGGCGGACGAGTCCGCCGCCGACCTGCCTTCCGAGCTCGAGACGCTGTCGCTGTAGAGAGGCTTTGTGGATGCGCACACGCCCGTGCTCGCCGTGGAGGCGGTCACGGGTCTCGCCCTGGAGGCGGACGGGTTCTATGTCGATGCGACGTTCGGCCGTGGGGGTCACACGGCACTCATTCTCCGGGCGCTGGGCCGCGAAGGCCGCGTGCTCGCGCTCGACCAGGATCCGCAGGCCATCGCGGCCGGCCAGCGCCAGTTTGCCGGCGAAGTGCGGCTTACGCTCCTCCACGCGCCGTTTGCCGACCTCGCCACGCTCGTGCCGGCGCACGCCGACGGCCGGCCCTGCCGCGGTGTGCTGTTCGACCTCGGGGTCTCCTCGCCGCAGCTCGACGATCCGCTCCGCGGTTTCAGTTTCCGCGCCGACGGCCCGCTCGACATGCGCATGGATCCGACGCGCGGCGAGCCCGTCGGCGCCTGGCTCGCTCGGGCGGGCGTCGATGAGATTCGCCAGGTGATTGCCACGCTCGGGGAAGAGCGTTTCGCCCGGCGGGTGGCGCAGGCGATCGTGGCGGCGCGCGCGCGGGCACCGCTCACCCGCACCGGCCAGCTGGCAGAGGTGGTGGCGGCGGCCGTGCGCACCCGCGAGCCGGGCAAGCATCCCGCGACCCGCACCTTCCAGGCCCTGCGCATGCACATCAACGACGAGCTCGGCCAGCTCACGCGCGGCCTGCAGGGGGCGCTGCAGCTGCTCACCCCGGGCGGCCGCCTGGCGGCGATCAGCTTCCACTCGCTGGAAGACCGCGCCGTAAAGCAGTTCATGCAGCGCGAGTCGCAGGTCGACCCGGCCCTGCGCGGCCTGCCGGTGGTGCCGCCGACTGCGCGGCCGCATCTGGCGCTGGTCGGGCGCAAACAACGCGCTTCGGCGCAGGAGCTCGCCGCCAACCCGCGCGCCCGCAGCGCCACCCTGCGCATCGCGCAGAGGCTGCCGTGAATCGCCGGGCGCTCATGGTGATCGCGGTGCCGGTGCTGTGGCTGGCGGTGCTGCTGTCTGCCGCGGGCGCCGTGTGGTGCAAGCACCGCGCGCGCAGCCTGTTCGTGCAGCTCGAAGCGCTCAACGGCCACCGCGACAACCTGGAAATCGAGTGGGGCCAGCTGCAGCTCGAGCAGAGTGCCTGGTCCACTCACGCTTTCGTCGAGAGGGTCGCGAGCACCCGCCTGCGCATGGGCACGCCGCCGCCGAAAGACATCGAGATCATCGCCCCATGAGGGCGCGCGGTACACGCGAGACGGCGCCGGGCTCGTTCCGCTGGCGCGCCTGGCTGCTGCTGTCGGTGCTGGCGGTGGCGGCCATCGGCCTGGTGTGGCGGGCCGTCACGCTGCAACTGGTCGATCACGGCTTCCTGGCGCGCCAGGGTGATGCGCGCTTCTCGCGCGTGCTGGACATCGCCGCCCACCGCGGCACGATCACCGACCGCTACGGCGAGCCGCTCGCGGTCAGCACCCCGGTGGACTCGGTATGGGTAAACCCCGGTGAGCTGGCGCAGGCGTCGGAGCAGATTCCGCGCCTGGCGGCTGCGCTGAAGCTCAATCGCGAAGACCTGGCGCGGCGCGTGACCAGCAACCTCGACCGCGAGTTCCTGTACCTGGCGCGCCAGCTGCAGCCGGCGGCGGCCGCGCAGATCAAGGCCCTGGGGATTCCCGGCGTGTACACCTCGCGCGAGTACCGCCGCTACTATCCGGGGGGTGAAGTGACCGGCCACGTGCTGGGCTTCACCAACGTCGATGACAACGGCCAGGAGGGCCTGGAGCTGGCCTTCGATCACTGGCTGGCCGGTGAGGATGGCGCCAAGCGGGTGATCCAGGACCGCTACGGGCGCATCGTGCAGAATGTCGCCAGCATCCGCCCGGCGCGCCCCGGGCATGACCTGGTGCTGTCGATCGACCTGCGCATCCAGTACCTGGCCTACCGCGAGCTGAAGGCCGCGGTGCGCGAGCAGCGCGCGCAGGCGGGCTCGCTGGTGGTGCTGGACGTCAGCACCGGCGAGGTGCTGGCGATGGTCAACCAGCCGGCCTACAACCCCAACGACCGCGAGCAGTTGCACGAGGCCATCTACCGCAATCGCGCCGCCACCGGGATCTTCGAGCCGGGCTCGTCGATGAAGCCGTTCTTCGTCGCCGCCGGCCTGGCTTCCGGCAGGTACGACGATCACACCATCATCGACACCTCGCCGGGCTACTTCAAGGTTGGCACCAAGATCTTCGAGGACGAACACAACCTCGGCGCGGTGAACATCGCCACCGTGCTGGCGAAGAGTTCCAACGTCGGCATGGCGCACATTGCGCTCAGCCTGCCGCCGCAGCTGATCTGGTCGACCCTGTCGCACCTGGGATTCGGGCAGGTGACGACCAGCGGCTATCCGGGCGAGTCCGCGGGCCTGCTGCCGGACTGGTCGCAGTGGCGCCCCATCGGCATCGTCACCATGTCGCACGGCTACGGCCTGTCGGTGACGCCGCTGCAGCTGGCGCACGCCTACGCGACTGTCGGCGCCTTCGGTGTTTCCCGGCCGGTGTCCTTCCTGCGCGTGGACTCGCCGCCGGCCGGCGAACGGGTGCTCGATACCCGCGTGTGCCGCCAGCTGGTCGGCATGCTGGAGACGGTGGTAGCGGCCGAGGGCACGGGCAAGCTCGCCTCGATTCCCGGCTACCGCGTCGCCGGCAAGACCGGCACGGCATGGAAGGCCACCGATGGAGGCTATTCCACCGACCATTTCATGGCCGTGTTCGGCGGTGTCGCGCCGGCGACGGCGCCGCGGCTGGCGGCGGTGGTGGTGCTGGATGATCCGGCCAATGGCCAGCACCAGGGGGGCCAGGTCGCGGCTCCCGTGTTCTCCCGGGTGGTGGGCGGGGCGCTGCGCCTGCTGGCGGTGCCGCCGGATGCCGCGATCAGCTCCCCGGAAGAGTTGCCCGAGAGTCCGGGCGCGGGCGGCGGTTCGCTGCGCACGGTGGCCGAGCCGTGACTTCCGCGGCGACACCGCGCGCGCCGGTGATGACGCGCTCGCTCGCGGAACTGACCGCGGGCCTGCTCGAGGCGCCCGCTGATGTGCGCGTCAGTGACGTGACACTCGACAGCCGCGAGGTGCGTCCGGGAACGCTGTTCCTGGCGATGCGCGGTGCGCGCCATCACGGCCTGCAGTTCCTGCCACAGGTGCTTGCGGGCGGCGCGCGCGCGGTGCTGTACGAACCCCGGGACCGGCCACAGTCGCTGCCCGCCATCCCGGCGCAGACCTGGATGGCGCCGCTGCCGCAACTGGCGCAGCACGCCGGCGTGATCGCCGACCGGTTCTTCGGCGCGCCCTCGGCGCGCCTGACCGTGGCCGGCATCACCGGCACCAACGGCAAGACCACCTGTGCGTGGCTGCTGGCCCAGGCCCTGCGGCAGTGCCGCGGGCCGGCGGCCTACATGGGCACGCTGGGGTACGGCCTGCCGTCGCAACTGGTTGCAGGCGAGCACACCACCGCCGATGCGGTCAGCCTGCAGCGCCAGCTGGCGGCGCTGGCCGCCAGCGGCGCGGCGTACGTCAGCATGGAGGTTTCCTCGCACGCGCTCGACCAGCAGCGGGTCGCCGGCGTGCGCTTCAACACCGCGGCCTTCACCAACCTGACCCGCGATCACCTGGATTACCACGGCACGATGGCGGCCTACGGCGATGCCAAGGCACGCCTGTTCGCCTGGCCGGGACTCGCGCAGCGCATCGTCAACGTCGACGACCCCTTCGGGGCGCGGCTCGCCGCCACCGCGGGCGCGGGACGCCTGATCGTCAGCTGCCGCACCGCCGAGCCGGTCGCCGCCGACGGCTATGTGCGCGCCTCGCGGGTAGTTCCCACCGAGAGCGGCCTGATCATCAACCTGGACACGAGCTGGGGAAGTGCGCAACTGCCGGTGCGGCTGATCGGCGAGTTCAACGCCGACAATGTCATCACGGTGCTGGCGGTCATGCTGGGCTGGGAAATACCGCTCGCTGAGGCGGTGCGCGCCCTGAGCGCCAGCCGTGCAGCCATCGGCCGCATGGAGATGTTCGGCGGCGGCACGGCGCCGCTGGCCATCGTCGACTACGCCCATACACCGGACGCGCTGGCCAAGGCGCTGCGCGCCACCCGCCAGCACTGCCGCGGCCGCCTGCGCGTGGTGTTCGGTTGCGGCGGCGACCGCGACGCGGGCAAGCGGCCCCTGATGGGACAGATCGCGGCCGAGCTGGCCGACGAGGTGATCCTCACCGACGACAATCCACGCACCGAGGACCCGGTACAGATCGTGGCGCAGATCCGCGCCGGAATTCCCGGGCAGCAGCGGGTGCTCGTGGAGCACGACCGCGCCCGCGCCATCGAATCCGCGCTCGCGCGCAGCACTGCGGCGGATGCGGTGCTGATCGCCGGCAAGGGCCACGAGGACTACCAGATCGTCGGCCGCGAGCGCCGCCCCTTCAGCGACCAGCGCGTGGTCGCACGCGCACTCGGGGAGCTGCCGGCGTGAAGCGCACCCTGAGTCACTTCGCGCACGTCTGCGGCGGCGCTCTGCGCGGCGCCGACGGCCCGTTCACGCAGGTGGTCAGCGACTCGCGCACCCTGCGGCCCGGGGAGTTGTTCGTGGCGCTGCGCGGGCCGACCTTTGACGGCAACCGCTTCGTCGCCGCGGCGCGCGCGGCAGGGGCCGCCGGCGCGGTGGTGTCGCAACAGCAGGACGTGGCATTGCCGCAGGTCGTGGTGACCGATACCCAGCAGGCGCTGGAAAACGCCGCACGTGCCTGGCGCGCTGACTTCGCGGGCCCACTGGTGGGCGTGGCCGGCAGCAACGGCAAGACCACCACCAAGGAGATGACGGCGGCGATCCTCGCGCAGGCGGGAGATTGCCTGTCGACCCGCGGCAATCTCAACAATCACATCGGGGTGCCGCTGACTCTGTTGCGCCTTACGCCCGCGCATCGCAGCGCGGTGGTGGAGATGGGAGCCAACCGCGCCGGCGAGGTCGCCGCGCTGGTGGCGCTGGCGCGTCCCACGGTGGGGCTGATCACCAACGCCGGCGCGGAACACCTGGAGGGCTTCGGCAGCCTGGAGGGCGTGGCGCGTGCGGAGGGGGAGATGGTGGCGGGGCTCGAGCCCTCCGCCACGGCGGTGATCAACGCCGACGATGAGTTCGCGCCGCTATGGCGCGCTTCGACCGCGGCGCGCGTGGTCAGCTTCGGGCTGCGCCAGCGTGCCGACTTCACCGCGCACGAGCTCGCGAGCTCGGTTGGCCCGCAGGGTTTCGTGACGCGCTTTACGCTCGCCTGCCCGCTGGGGCGCGCGCCGGTGGAACTGGCGCTCGGCGGCACCCATAACGTGCTCAACGCCCTGGCCGCCGCCGCCGCCGCCGCCAATGCGGGGGCTGATCTGGCGCACATCGCGCGCGGGCTGGCGGCAGTGCGCGCCGTGCCCGGCCGCCTGCAGTTCAAGCGCGCCACTGCCGGTGCCTGGATCATCGACGACTCCTACAACGCCAACCCCAGCTCGGTGCAGGCGGCGATCGAAGTGCTCGGCTCCCTGGACGGGCGCCGCTGGCTGGTGCTGGCCGATATGGCGGAACTGGGCGAGTTCGCCGCCGACGCACACACGCGCATGGGCGAGCTGGCGCGCGCCCACGGCGTGGAGCGGCTCTATGCCACCGGCGCGCTGGCCGCGCGCGCGGCGGAGAGTTTCGGTGCGGGTGCGCGCTGGTTCCCGGACACCGCCGCACTGGCAGCGGCGCTGGGCGCAGCGCTCGAGGAGGCAGGCGCGGACGTGCGGCTGCTGGTCAAGGGCTCCCGCTCCAACCGCCTGGAGCGTGTGGTCGGTGCGATCAGCGGCGCGGCGGCGGAAGGACACTGATGCTTTACTGGATCACCCAACACCTGGTCGGCCGTGTCAGTGGCCTGCACGTCTTCTCATACCTGACCTTCCGCGCCATCCTGGCGACCGCTTCGGCGCTGGCGCTGTCGCTACTGGTCGGGCCGAAGATGATCGCGGCCCTGTCGCAGTACCAGATCGGCCAGGTGGTGCGCCAGGACGGGCCGAGCACCCACCTGCCCAAAGCCGGGACGCCCACCATGGGCGGCGCCCTGATCCTGGTCACCACGCTTATCAGCACGCTGTTGTGGGCGGAACTGTCCAACCGCCTGGTGTGGATGGTGCTGGGTGTGACCTTCGCCTTCGGCTTCATCGGGTTCTACGACGATTACCTGAAGCTGGTGGTGCGCAACCCGCGTGGCCTGGTGGCCCGCTGGAAGTATTTCTGGCAGTCGGTGGCGGGGCTGGCCACGGCCGCCGTCCTGTTCTACACCGCCACCGAGCCGGCGGAGACCGCGCTGTTCCTGCCGTTCGTCAAGAGCTTCCAGGCGCCGCTGTCGGCATTCGGCTTCATCACGCTGGCCTACCTGATGATCGTCGGCATGAGCAACGCGGTGAATCTCACCGACGGGCTCGACGGGCTGGCGATCATGCCGGCGGCGCTGGTGATCGCCGCGCTGGGCATCTTCGCTTATGCCAGCGGCAACGCCGTTTTTGCGCATTACCTGCAGATCCCCGAGATCCGCGGCGCGGGCGAGCTGCTGATTTTCTGCGCGGCGCTTTCCGGCGCCGGACTGGGTTTCCTGTGGTTCAACTCCTACCCGGCACAGGTGTTCATGGGGGACGTCGGCGCGCTGGCGATCGGCGCCGCCATCGGCGTGCTGGCCGTGATCGTGCGGCAGGAAGTGGTGACCCTGGTGATGGGCGGGGTGTTCGTACTGGAGACCGCCTCGGTGATGCTGCAGGTGGCGTCCTTCAAACTGACGGGCAAGCGCATCTTCCGCATGGCGCCCATCCACCACCACTTCGAGCTGAAGGGCTGGGCCGAGCCGAAGGTGATCGTGCGCTTCTGGATCATCTCGCTGCTGCTGGTGCTGGCCGGGCTTGCAACCCTGAAACTGCGATGAGCGCAGCGCCTTATGCCGTGATCGTGGGCCTGGGAGTGACCGGGCTGTCCTGCGCGCGCCATCTGCGCGCGCAGGGCTGGCGGCTGGCGGTCACCGATACCCGCATCGCACCGCCGGGCGCCGCGGCGCTGGCGGCACTGGATGCGGGCATCGTCACGCGTTTCGGCGCCCTCGATGCGCAGCTGCTTACGGGCGCGCTGTGCGTCGTCGCCTCACCCGGCGTGGCGCTCGCCGGTCCCTTCTTCGATGCGGCGCGTGCGCGCGGCCTGTCGATCGTCGGGGACATCGAGCTGTTCGCCCGCGCGGCGGCGGCGCCCGTGGCCGGTATCACCGGCACCAACGGCAAGAGCACCGTGACCACGCTGCTCGGCCGCATGGCACAGCGCGCGGGAGTCAACGTGCGCGTCGGCGGCAACCTGGGCGAGCCGGCACTGGACCTGCTGCGTCCCGACGCGCAGCTGTACGTGCTGGAGCTGTCCAGCTACCAGCTTGAGACCACCTACAGCCTGCATTGCGCGGCGGCGGCCGTGCTCAACGTTTCCCCCGACCACCTGGACCGCTACGGCACCCTGCAGGATTACGCGAACGCCAAGGCGCGCATCCTCGCGCGCTGCGACACGGCGGTCATCAACCTGGACGATCCGCTGGTTGCGCAGATGCCGCGCGGTGCGGCGCGTACGCTGAGTTTCTCGCTGCGCGCCAGCGTCGGCGCCGACTACTCTCTCGGTCAGCCGCAGGGCGCCGCGCAGCCCCAGGGCGAGTGGTGGCTGATGCACCGCGGCGAACCGCTGCTGGCGCTGGCGCAACTGAAGATCCAGGGACTGCACAACGCCGCCAACGCGCTGGCCGCGCTGGCCCTCGGCGAGGCCCTGGGGCTGCCGCGTGAGGCGATGTTGGCGGAACTGCGGGCCTTCGACGGCCTTGCGCACCGCGCGCAGTGGGTGGCCGAGGTGCGCGGCGTGCGTTACGTCGATGATTCCAAGGGCACCAACGTCGGCGCCACGCTGGCGGCTGTTTCCGGCATGGCCGGACCGCTGGTGATGATCGCCGGCGGCGACGGCAAGAACCAGGACTTCACGCCGCTGGCCGCGGCGTTTCGCGGCAAGGTGCGCCACACGGTGCTCATCGGCCGTGACGCCGGCCTGCTGGCGCGCGCGCTCGAGGGCGTGTGCCCGGTCGAGATCTGCGCGTCGCTGCCGCAGGCCGTGCAGGCGGCGGCGGCGGCGGCTCACGCCGGCGATACGGTGTTGCTGTCGCCGGCGTGCGCCAGCCTGGACATGTTCCGCAACTACGTGCATCGCGGCGAGGTGTTCGTGCAGGCGGTGCAGGAGCTGGCAGCGTGAGCGGCAACAGCGCCTCCATGATGGGGTACGCGCGCTCCAGCAGCGCCCGCGGCGGCGGCGTGCACCTGGACACGGTCACGATCGCCCTGGTGCTGGCGCTGACCCTGCTGGGGCTGGTGATGGTGACCTCCGCCTCGGTGTCGATCTCGGCCAAGGAGACCGGGCAGCCGTTCTTCTACCTGGAGCGTCAGTTGCTGCTGACGCTGATTGGCGCGGCCTGCGCCGCCTTGCTGTTCACGGTGCCGACCGCGGTGCTGGAACGCCTCAGCCTGCCGCTGCTGGCCGTCGCCATCGGCCTGCTGTTGCTGGTGCTCGTGCCCGGCATCGGTCACGTGGTCAACGGCAGCCGCCGCTGGCTGCACCTGGCGGGCATGAACTTCCAGGTCTCGGAGCTGGCGCGGGTGCTGGTACTCATCTATATCGCCAGTTACGCCGTGCGCCGCGAGCAGCAACTGCGCGAGACCTTCGGCGGTCTGGCGAAGCCCCTGGGGTTGCTGTGCTGCGTGGCCGCGCTGCTGCTGGTGGAGCCGGACTTCGGCGCCGCGACGGTGCTGTTCGCCACCGGCTTCGGCCTGCTGTTCCTGGCCGGGGCGCGGCTGCGCTACGTGGCGGCCATGATGGCGATCGCGCTGGGTGTCTTCGCGCTGCTGGCCATCAGCTCCAGCTACCGCGTGCGGCGACTGAAGGTATTCCTGGACCCCTGGTCCGACCCCTTCAACAGCGGCTTCCAGCTCACGCAGTCGCTGATCGCCATCGGCCGCGGCCAGTGGCTGGGCGTGGGCCTGGGGGAGAGCGTGCAGAAACTCTTCTACCTGCCCGAGGCGCATACCGACTTCCTGTTCGC
The DNA here is from genome assembly GCA_018241445.1 of Pseudomonadota bacterium. GTDB lineage: Bacteria > Pseudomonadota > Gammaproteobacteria > Steroidobacterales > Steroidobacteraceae > 13-2-20CM-66-19. The sequence continues at coordinate 57,657 of JAFEDT010000002.1, read as the reverse complement.
GGTGCTGGCCGAGGAACTGGGGCTGGCCGGGGTGGTGCTCACGCTCGGGCTGTTCCTGGCACTGGTGTGGCGCAGCTTTCATATCGCGCGCCTGGCGGCCGATGCGGGCCTGAAGTTCGCCGCCAGCCTCGCGGCCGGCTTCGGGTTGTGGGTGGGCATCCAGGCCTTCATCAATATCGGCGTCAACATGGGGGTGCTGCCCACCAAGGGCCTGACGCTGCCCCTCATGAGTTACGGGCGCTCCAGCCTGATCGTGGCGCTCGCCTGGGTCGGCATCCTGCTGCGCGTCTATCACGAGGCGATGCGCGAACAGCGCGGCCCGGCCACCGTGCGGGGCGGCGCATGAGCCGCCCGGTGCTGATCATGGCCGGCGGCACGGGCGGACATGTGTTCCCGGCGCTGGCGCTGGCGCGCCTGCTGCGCGAACAGTCGCTGGAAGTGGTGTGGCTCGGCACACGCCGCGGCCTGGAATCGCGCGTGGTGCCAGCCGAGGGCATTGCCATCGAGTGGCTGTCGGTCAGCGGCCTGCGCGGCAAGGGCCTTATGGCCTGGATGGGCGCGCCGTTTAAATTGAGCCGCGCGTTCTTACAGGCACTGGCGGTGATGCGGCGGCACCGGCCGCTGATCGCGGTCGGCCTGGGCGGTTTCGTCTCCGGGCCCGGCGGCGTGGCCGCGTACCTGACACGCCACCCGCTGATCATCCACGAGCAGAATGCCGTGGCCGGATTCACCAACCGCTGTTTGTCGCACCTGGCGCGCCAGGTGCTGGAGGCCTTTCCCGGCAGTTTCGGGCGCGGGCGCGCGGTGGCGGCGCGCACCATCGGCAACCCGGTGCGCGCCGACATCAGCACGCTGCCGCCGCCGTCGCAGCGATTCTCCGGGCGCAGCGGCCCGATACGCATCCTGGTCATCGGTGGCAGCCAGGGCGCGGCGCGCCTTAACGCCGTCGTGCCCTTCGCGCTGCAGCGCCTGTCGTCCTGGCTTGCGTTTGACGTGCGGCACCAGGCCGGTGAGCGCTGGATCGAGGCCGGGCGGGCCGCCTACGCGCAGGCGGGCGTGCGCGCCGACGTGCGCCCCTTCATAGAGGACATGGGCGAGGCCTACGGCTGGGCGGACCTGGTGATCTGCCGCGCCGGCGCCCTCACGGTCTCGGAACTGGCCGCGGCGGGCGTGGCTGCCGTGCTGGTGCCGTTCCCGGGTGCGGTGGACGATCACCAGACCTGCAACGCGCATTACCTGGTGCGCGAGAGCGCCGCGGTGCTCATCGACGATCGTGAGCTGACAGCCGAGCGCCTCGCCGCGGAGCTGCAGCGCCTGTGCGCCGGGCGCGGGCGCCTGCTGGCGATGGCGGAGCGTGCGCGCCTGCTGGCGCGCCCGCAGGCCGCCGCCGAACTGGCCGCCGCGTGCATTGCGCTGGCGCGGAGGGTGGCATGAGCCGCGAGGTCCCGCCTGTGGAGCGGCGCGCGGACGTGGGACGCCGCGAGCGTATGCGCCGCATCAACACCATCCACTTCGTCGGCATCGGTGGCAGCGGCATGAGCGGCATCGCCGAGGTGCTGCTGAACCTGGGGTACGCGGTGCAGGGCTCGGACACGCGCGCCAGCGCCGCCACCGGCTGGCTCAAGGGCCTGGGTGCGCGCATCGCCATCGGTCACGACGCGGCCAACATCGCCGGCGCCGACGTGGTGGTGGTCTCCGGTGCGGTGCCGCGCGACAACCCGGAAGTGGCCGCGGCACTCGCGGCGCGCATCCCGGTGGTGGCGCGTGCGCAGATGCTGGCGGAGCTGATGCGCTTCCGCTATTCCATCGCGGTCGCGGGCACCCACGGCAAGACCACCACCACCAGCCTCACGGCCAGCGTGCTGTCGGAGGGCGGCGAGGATCCGACCTACGTGATCGGCGGACGCCTGAAGAGCGCCGCCAGCAACGCCCGCCTGGGCGCGGGGCGTTACCTGGTGGCCGAGGCGGACGAGAGCGACGCCTCCTTCACGCACCTGCAGCCCCTCATCGCCGTCGTCACCAACATCGACAACGACCACCTCAGCGCCCATGGCGGGGACTTCGGGGCGCTCAAGCGCAGCTTCGTCGACTTCCTGCACAACCTGCCGTTCTACGGACTGGCGGTGCTGTGCATCGACGATGAGCAGGTGCGTTCCATCGTGCAGGACGTCGGCCGGCCGGTCGCCACCTACGGCCTGGATGCGGACGCCGACGTGCGCGCCGTCGACATCCGCACCGACGGCCTGCAGACGCACTTCACCGTGCTGCGCAACGGCCTGGCGCCGCTGCCGGTCACACTCAACCTGCCCGGCCTCCACAACGTGCGCAACGCGCTGGCGGCGATCGCCGTCGCTACTGAACTGGGCATCGACGGTGCGCATATCCAGCGCGCGCTGGCAGGCTTCACCGGGGTCGACCGCCGCCTGCAGCACATTGCCGACGTCCTGACCGCGGTCGGCACGGTGACGGTCATCGACGACTACGGCCACCACCCGACCGAGGTGGCCGCGACACTGGAGGCGGTGCGCCAGGGCTACCCGGGACGGCGCGTGCTGCTGGTGTTCCAGCCGCACCGCTACTCGCGCACCCGTGACCTGATCGACGATTTTGGCCGCGCGCTGAGCGGTGCCGACCTGCTGTGCGTGACGGAGGTGTACGCCGCCGGCGAGGCGCCGATCGCCGGCGCCGACGGGCGCGCCATCTGCCGCGCGGTGCGCGGCCGCGGCCAGCTCGAGCCGCTGTTCGTGGAGAAGGTGGAGGAACTCGCGGGCGCACTCAAGGACGTGATCCAGGGTGGGGATGTGATCCTGGCCATGGGCGCGGGCAACATCAGCGCCGTGGCGCACGCGCTGCCGCAGGCGCTCGCTGAACTGCTGCCGCCGGGAAGGGGCGCATGAGCCTGGCGGTCGCCAGTGAATTTGCCGGCCGCGTGCGCTACGACGAGCCGCTGTCGCGCCACACTTCCTGGCACGTCGGCGGGCCGGCGCAGGTGTGGTTCAACCCGCGCGACCGCGCGGACCTGATCGCCTTCCTCGGCTCGCTGCCGCCGGCGGTGCCGATCCACTGGATCGGACTCGGCAGCAACCTGCTGGTGCGCGATGGCGGGGTCCCCGGCGTGGTGATCAGCACTCACGGCACCCTGGACGATCTGCAACGCAACGGCGCCAGCGGCGTGCAGGCCGGCGCGGGCGTGGCGTGCGCGCGCGTGGCCCGCCAGTGCGCGCAGTGGCAGCTGGGCCCGGCGGCATTCTTTGCCGGCATTCCCGGAACCCTCGGCGGGGCGCTGGCGATGAACGCCGGCGCCTTCGGCGGGGAGACCTGGCGGCAGGTGAGTGAGGTGGAGACCATCGACCGCAGCGGACAGACGCGCTGGCGCGCGGCGACCGAGTACCGCACCGGCTACCGGCAGGTGAGCGCCCCGGTGGCCGGGGAGTGGTTCCTGGGCGCGCGCCTGTCCTTCGAGCGCAGCGCGGCGGACCAGGGCGAGGAAGTGCGCGCGCTGCTGCAGCGACGCAAGCTTGCGCAGCCGATCGGCGAGTGGAGCTGCGGCTCGGTGTTCACCAACCCGCCGGGGGACTTCGCCGCGCGCCTGATCGAAACCGCGGGGCTGAAGGGCTTGCGCATCGGTGACGCCTCGGTGTCCGCCAAGCACGCCAACTTCATCGTCAATCACGGCCACGCCCGTGCCGCGGACATCGAACAGCTCATCGAGCAGGTGCAGGCCACCGTGCAGCGCGTGCACGGCGTCGCGCTGCATCCGGAAGTGCGCATCCTCGGGGAGGTCGGCTGATGCTGGGACGACCGAAGAACCGGCGCACCAGGCCTCGCGGTGAGCCGCGCTGGCAGCTGCCGCAGCTGAACTGGCGCGCGCTGGGCATGACTACGGGGGTGCTGGTGGCGATGGTGGCGGCGGGTGCGCTGCTGCTGGGGCTGCTCAACCAGCCCATCGAGACCGTAGCGGTTTCGGGCCGCTTCCAGCGTGTCACGCCCGGGGACATCGAGCGGGTGGTCAAGGCGCGTGTCGCAGGCGCCGGGCTGCTGTCGGTGGACCTGGCCGCAGTGCGGCGCGCCATCCACACGGTGCCGTGGGTGGACGCGGTGAGCGTGCAGCGGGCCTGGCCGCACGGACTGGCGGTGCTGGTGATCGAGCAGACCGCCGCGGCGCGCTGGGACGACAACGGTCTGCTCAACACCCGCGGCGAGCTGTTCGACGCCAACGAGCGGCATGTGCCGCCGGAGCTGGCGCGACTGTCCGGCCCGGACGGCAAGGAGGCGCTGGTGGCGCAGCGTTACCTGGCCGCGCAGAGCCGGCTGCAGCTTGCCGGGCAGCGCGTCACCGCCATGCGCCTGGACGCACGCGGCGCCTGGGAGTTCGACCTGGCCAACGGCGTGACGGTGCGCCTGGGGAGGCGCCAGGTCGATGAGCGTTTCGAGACCTTCATGACAACGGCGCTGAAGCTGGTGACCCAGCGCGCCGAGGACATCAACTACGTGGACATGCGGTACACCAACGGATTTGCGATCGGCTGGCGCGGCAGCGCCGGGGCCGCACGGGGAGGCGGTCACAATGCTTAAGCGCGGCGGCGAGCGCAACCTGATCGTGGGCCTCGACATCGGCACCTCGAAGGTCGTGGCGCTGGTGGGCGAGGTGCGGCCCGACCATTCCATCGAACTGCTGGGCCTGGGCTCGCAGCCCTCGCGCGGCCTGAAGAAGGGCGTGGTGGTCAACATCGAGTCGACCGTGCAGTCCATCCAGCGCGCCGTGGAAGAGGCGGAACTGATGGCCGGCTGCGAGATCCACTCGGTGTACGCCGGCATCGCCGGCAGCCACGTGCGCAGCCTGAATTCCCACGGCGTGGTGGGCGTACGCGACAAGGAGGTCAGCCACGGCGACGTCGAGCACGTGATCGACGCCGCCAAGGCGGTGGCGATCCCGGCCGACCAGAAGATCCTGCACGTGCTGCCCCAGGAATTCATCGTCGACGGCCAGGAGGGCATCCGCGATCCCATCGGCATGTCGGGCGTGCGCCTGGAGGCCAAGGTGCACATCGTCACCGGCGCCGACAGCGCGGCGCAGAACATCGAGAAGTGCATCCAGCGCTGCGGGCTGACGGTCGACGACATCGTGCTGGAGCAGCTGGCCTCCAGCTTCGCGGTGCTGACCGACGATGAGAAGGAGCTGGGCGTGTGCCTGGTGGACATCGGCGGCGGCACCACCGACCTGGCGGTGTTCGCCAACGGCGCCATCCGCCACACCGCGGTGATCCCGATCGCCGGCGACCAGGTAACCAACGACATCGCGGTGTCGATGCGCACCCCGACGCAGTACGCCGAGGACATCAAGATCCGCTACGCCTGCGCGCTGTCGCAGCTCGCCAACCCCGACGAGAGCATCGAGGTGCCGAGCGTGGGCGAGCGGCCGGCGCGGCGCCTGGCGCGCCAGACCCTGGCGGAGATCGTCGAGCCGCGCTACGAGGAGCTGTTCGGACTGGTGCGCGACGAGCTGCGCCGCAGCGGCTTCGAGGAGATGATCGCCGCCGGCATCGTGCTGACCGGCGGCAGCGCCAAGATGGAGGGCGCCATCGAGCTGGCCGAAGAAGTGTTCCACGTGCCGGTGCGCCTGGGTGTCCCGCAGAGCGTGCAGGGCCTGACCGACGTGGTGCGCAACCCGATTTTTTCCACCGGCGTGGGCCTGCTGCTCTACGCCCGTGACAACGCCATGCCCGCACGCCGCGGGCGCTCGCTCGGCAACGCCAAGTCGATGCTGGAGCGGATGCGCTCGTGGTTCAAGGGAAATTTTTAGCTGACAGACCGACAACAACAAGACTGACCAACCGTAGACCTTCGTAAGGAGCAGACATGTTTGAACTGATGGATGCATACAGCCAGAGTGCTGTCATCAAGGTGATTGGCGTCGGCGGCGGCGGCGGCAACGCCGTGGCGCACATGGTCAACGCCGGCATAGACGGCGTGGAGTTCATGTGCGTCAACACCGACTCGCAGGCGCTCAAGCACGCCAAGGTGAAGACCGCCCTGCAGATCGGCACCAACATAACCAAGGGCCTCGGCGCCGGCGCCGACCCGGAAGTGGGCCGCCAGGCGGCGATGGAGGACCGCGACCGCATCGTGGAGCTGGTCGAGGGTTGCGACATGCTGTTCATCACCGCCGGCATGGGGGGCGGCACCGGCACCGGCGCCGCGCCGGTGGTGGCGCAGGTCGCCAAGGAGATGGGAATCCTGACGGTCGCAGTGGTGACGCGGCCGTTCGAGATGGAGGGCAACAAGCGCGGCTTCGTGGCCGACCACGGCATCAGCGAGCTGTCCAAGTACTGCGATTCGCTGATCACGATTCCCAACCAGAAGCTGCTGACGGTGCTGGGCGCGCAGACCACGCTGCTGGATGCCTTCAAGGCCGCCAACCAGGTGCTGCAGGGCGCGGTGCAGGGCATTGCGGAGCTGATCACCCGCCCGGGCCTGATCAACGTCGACTTCGCCGACGTGCGCACAGTGATGGCCGAGACCGGCATGGCGATGATGGGGTCGGGGGTGGCCAGCGGCGAAGGCCGCGCGCGCGCCGCCGCCGAAGCCGCGGTGTCCTCGCCGCTGCTGGAGGACATCAACCTGGCCGGGGCGCACGGCATCCTGGTCAACGTCACGGCCGGCATGGACCTGTCCATCGGTGAGTTCCAGGAGGTCGGACAGATCGTCAAGCAGTTCGCCTCCGAGGACGCCACCGTGGTAGTGGGCACGGTCATCGATCCGGAACTGTCCAACGAGGTGCGGGTCACAGTGGTGGCCACCGGGCTCGGTCGGGCGGCATCCGTAGCGCGTGCGCCACAGCCCCAGCCACGTGACGTGTCACGGGACACGCGCGAGGCCCCGATGCGCGTGGTGCGCCGCAGCCAGCTCTCCAGCAGCGACTACGCGGCGCTGGACAAGCCGACGGTGCAGCGGCAGCGGGCAGTGGGCGATGGCCTGCGGCAGGACGCCGATGCCGAGGAACTGCTGGATATTCCGGCATTTCTGCGGCGGCAGGCGGACTGATGTGATACGGTAACGCGCCTTACGGTCTACCCAAGGAGGGGCCCCCCGGGGTCCCTCCCTTTGGGAAGAGAGGGCGCAGTTGGATACGGCTACAGTGGCCCTCGTTGCTTAAAAGTATCTGCATGGTCGGACAACGGACCCTCAAGAATTCGATTCGCGCAACTGGTGTCGGCCTGCACACCGGCAAGAAGGTGCTGATGACCCTGCGTCCGGCGGAAGCCGACAAGGGCATCGTCTTCCGCCGCACGGACCTGGCCAACCCGGTGGATATCCGCGCGAGCGCCGACAACGTCGGCGACACCATGCTGGGCACGACGCTCGGCAAGGGTGAGTCGCGCGTGTCCACGGTGGAGCACCTGCTGTCGGCCTTTGCGGGACTGGGGATCGACAACGCCATCGTCGAGGTGTCGGCGCCCGAGGTGCCGATCATGGACGGCAGCGCGGGCCCCTTCGTGTTCCTGCTGCAGTCTGCGGGCATCGAGGAGCAGCGGCTGCCCAAGCGCTTCATCCGCGTGAAGAAGCGGCTGCGGGTCGAGGACGGCGACAAGTGGGCGCAGTTCGATCCTTTCGACGGCTTCAAGGTCAACTTCGAGATCGAGTTCAGCCACCCGATCTTCAAGCGCCGCTCGCAGCGCGCGTCGATGGATTTTTCCACGACCTCCTACCTGAAGGAGGTCAGCCGGGCGCGCACCTTCGGTTTCATGCGCGACCTGGAGACCATGCGCTCGCGCAACCTGGCGCTCGGCGGCAGCCTGGACAACGCGATCGTGCTGGATGATTTCCGGGTGCTGAACGAGGACGGTCTGCGCTACGAGGACGAGTTCGTCAAGCACAAGATCCTGGACGCGATCGGCGACCTGTACCTGCTCGGGCACAGCCTGATCGGGGAGTTCAGCGGCCACAAGTCCGGACACGCGCTCAACAACAAGCTGCTGCGCACGCTGCTGGCTGATCGCACCCTGTGGGAAGAGGTGGTGTTCGAGCGCCACGCGGACGCGCCGATTTCCTACATCGAGGCGCCCGCGCTGCATCCGCCCGGCGGGTAGGAGCCCTTCTGGGGCGCTTGCCCCGTGCGAGATAAGGTTCTTTCGCGCTTCGCCAGATCGGCTGGCCGGGCGGCGCGCCTGACAAGGTGCGCCACGCCTGACAGGGTTCTCCACGCCATCTTGGCGCCGGTAGTAAGGGTTCCTACTTGTTCATACCCCTTACTACTCCTTACTACTTCTTCCTACCCGCGCGGAAACCCGCGGGCAAGCATGCGCTGGCGAGCCGCTGATTTTTTGCCCGGCGTTCAGCTCCCCGGCAGCACCCGCGCTTCGATTCGCGTCAGTGTTGACTCCGCAGCGGTCAGCTCCGCTTCAAGCGGTGCGAGCGCGAAACGCAGCCGCGCACCCCAGGCGGCGGAGTCCGCGAACACCACCAGCGTCCCCTGGCGCACCGCGACTCCGCAGATGCGGACTGCGAGTTCGGCGGGCAGCCGCTCACGCAACCAGGATTCCCAGCGCGCGTGCAATGCGGCTTGTTCGTTGACCCGCGCAACCACCGGTACCGCGCGGGCCAGCAGGTCTTTGACAGAATGTACCCGGGGTGCGCCGGGCACAGGCCCCGTGCGCGCGCGGTACGCGCTGCCGGAACTGGAACGGCCGTGCTTGTTTCGGGTCGTCTTCTTGGGCATATTGCGCGGCAGCTGAACAGGCAAACCCGTCGAAAGGCGGGGACGCAAAGCCACCGGTCTAAAGCGAGGAGCCATGACGGCGGGGTTGCCAGCGATGGTACAGGTAATTTTACCAAGTAATACAGGGCGTTCCACGCCCGGGCCGGCTCTCGCTCCTGCTTGCCGCCAGCCTAGTCCATGGGCCAAATCGCCTGCGGCGAGTTTGGCGGACGTCAGCTCCGGTTCCGCCGGCCAAAGGCGTGACTTTGGCCGGCTGCCAGGGCGCAAGTAGCAGGGGGCGAGCCACGGCATGAATGTCATTTTTCTTTCGAAGCGGGAAGGCAAGGCGCGACAGGTCAACCTGGCGCACCCACTTACCATAAGTCTGGCCGCGGCCCTGGTGCTCGCGGTGCTGGGCAGCGCGTTCTCCCTTGGCCTGCAACTGGGACGCGGCAGCCAGAGCGGGCTGGGCCACCTCGATACGCTGGGGGTCACGGGCGTCCTGGCGCAGCAGAAGCAACAGATCGCCGATCTGCGGCAGCAGCTGCAGTTGCGCGTCGATGCGATGGCGATGCGCCTGGGCGAGATGAACGCCCACGTCATCCGGCTGGACGCACTCGGCAAGCGCCTGACCGAGATGGCAGACATCGACAGCCGCGAATTCAACTTCGACCAGGACCCGCCGCGCGGCGGCTCCGACGGAGAGGGCGTCAGTGCCCAGATCCCGGACCTGTCCGCCATGGTGGACAGCCTGGAGAAGCGCGTCGACCTGCGCGAGACCCAGTTCTCCGCGCTTCAGAACGCCATCATGGTGCGCAAGCTGAAGCAGGAAACCCAGCCCGAGGGCAGCCCGGTCAAGAGCGGCTTCATCTCGTCCTATTTCGGCGAGCGCGCGGATCCCTTCGACGGCCGTGAGGCCTTCCACAAGGGCCTGGATTTCGCCGCCAGCGCCGGCACCAAGGTGCTCGCGGTCGCCACGGGCGTGGTGACCTGGGCGGGAGATCGCAGTGGCTACGGCAAGCTGGTGGAGATCAACCACGGGGATGGCTACGCCACCCGGTACGGTCACAACGAACGCATGCTCGTCAGCGTGGGCCAGACAGTCACGCGCGGGCAGCCCATCGCCCTGATGGGCTCCACCGGGCACTCCACGGGTCCGCACGTGCACTTCGAAGTGCTGCGCAACGGGCGCCCGGTCAACCCGCTGACCTTCATCGGGCGCTGACGGAGCGGGCCAGCCCCGGCCCCCGCCCCCCGTGCCGGCCTTCGGGCCTTGAAGCGCCCGGGCACAGACCTCAACTCGTGACCTTGGGGCCCGATTGAACCAGACGGGCACCGGGGACGTCTATTGCGTACAATACGCGGCTCCATTGCGCCCGCAGGACACTGTAAGTACCTGATGGGTATGATTTTTTCAAACGGATTATCGCTTGCGCCAACTCCTCACCCGCGTCTTCGGCAGCCGCAACGAGCGGATCGTCCGGGGCTACGGCCGCTACGTGCGCGCCGCGAACCAGCTCGAACCCACCATCAAGGCCCTGCCCGATGAGCAGCTCGCCGCCAAAACGGAGGAATTCCGCCGCCGCCTGAAGGAGGGCGTGACGCTGGACGACCTGCTGCCCGAGGCGTTCGCCGTCGTGCGCGAAGCCGCGCGCCGCACCCTGGGATTGCGGCACTTCGATGTGCAGCTGGTGGGCGGCATCACCCTGCACAAGGGCATGATCGCCGAGATGCGCACCGGCGAGGGCAAGACCCTCATGGCGACCCTGCCGGCGTACCTGAACGCGCTCACGGGTGAGGGTGTGCACATCGTCACGGTCAACGAATACCTGGCGCAGCGCGACGCGGACTGGATGGCCCCCGTGTACCGCTTCCTCGGCCTGACCGTGGGCGTCATCAAGAACTCGCAGGCCCAGGACGAGAAGCGCGCCGCCTACGCCTGCGACATTACCTACGGCACCAACAACGAGTTCGGCTTCGACTACCTGCGCGACAACCTCGCATTCCACCTGCAGGACCGGGTGCAGCGCGGGCTCGCCTTCGCGGTGGTCGACGAGGTCGATTCCATCCTCATCGACGAGGCGCGCACGCCGCTGATCATCTCCGGCCCCGCGGAGGAAAGCACCGAGCTCTACCTGCGCATCAACCGGCTGGTGCCGCGCCTGGCGCGCCAGAAGGAGGAGGACGGTCCCGGGGACTTCGCGGTCGAGGAAAAGACCAAGCAGGTGCACATCACCGAGGCCGGCCACGAGCAGGTCGAGCGGCTGATGGTGCAGGACGGCCTGCTGAAGGAAGGCGAGAGCCTCTACGACCCCGCCAACATCCGCCTGATGCATCACCTGAACGCCGCGCTGCGCGCCCACGCGCTGTACAAGCGCGACGTCGAGTACATCGTTCGCAACGGCGAGGTGATCATCGTCGACGAGTTCACCGGCCGCACGATGGTCGGCAGGCGCTGGTCGGACGGCCTGCACCAGGCGGTGGAGGCCAAGGAGGGGGTGCGGGTACGCGAGGAGAACCAGACCGTCGCCTCGATCACCTTCCAGAATTATTTTCGGATCTACAAGAAGCTCTCCGGCATGACCGGCACCGCCGACACCGAGGCGCCGGAGTTCCTGCAGATCTACGGGCTGGAAGTGGTCGTGATCCCGACCCACCGGCCGATGGTCCGCAAGGACAATTCCGATTTCGTGTACCTGACGCAGAAGGACAAGTTCCAGGCGATCATCGAGGACATCCGCGACTGCACCATGCGGCAGCAGCCGGTGCTGGTGGGCACGACTTCCATCGAGACCTCGGAGTTCCTGGCGGGCCTGTTGCAGAAGGAGGGCCTGAAGCATGAAGTGCTGAACGCCAAGCAGCACGAGCGCGAGGCCAACATCGTGGCGCAGGCCGGGCGTCCGGGCGCCGTCACCATCGCCACCAACATGGCCGGCCGCGGCACGGATATCGTGCTCGGCGGCAATCTCGAGGCGGAGATCGCCTCACTGGGCGAGGTGGACACGGACACGCGCGAGCGGCTGCGCGCGGAATGGCAGGGCCGGCACGACACGGTGCTGGGCGCCGGCGGCCTGCACATCATCGGCACAGAGCGTCACGAGTCGCGGCGCATCGACAACCAGCTGCGCGGCCGCTCCGGGCGCCAGGGGGATCCGGGCTCGAGCCGCTTCTACCTGTCGATGGAGGACAACCTGATGCGCATCTTCGGCGACCCGCTGCGCACGCAGCGGCTGCTGAAGATGGCCGGCATGAAGGAAGGCGAGGTCATCGAAAGCGGCATGCTGACGCGCCAGATCGAGAAGGCGCAGCGCAAGGTGGAGTCGCACAACTTCGACATCCGCAAGAACCTGCTGATGTTCGACGACGTCGCCAATGATCAGCGCAAGGTCGTCTACCAGCAGCGCACCCAGGTCATGGGCACGGAGGATCTGTCCGGCGCCATCCACAGCCTGACCGCGGACTCCGTCAACGCGCTGATGGACCAGTACATGCCGCGCCAGGCGCTGCCGGCGGACTGGGACCTCGCGGGCCTGGCGGAGGCGGTGCTGAAGGACTTCAACACCCGCATCGATCCGGCCGGCTGGCTCAGCGCACAGCCGGAGATGGAGGAGCAGGCGTTGCGCCAGCGCGTGGTCGGCGAGGTCACCGCGGCCTACGACGCCAAGGTCGCGCGCACCGGTGCGCCGGTCATGCGCCACGTGGAAAAGGACGTCATGCTGCGCACGCTGGACCAGCACTGGCGCGAGCACCTGGCCGCGATGGACTACCTGCGCCAGGGCATCCACCTGCGAGGCTACGCTCAGAAGGACTACCGCTTCGAGTTCAAGCGCGAGGCCTTCGAGCTGTTCTCCGCGATGCTGGACCGGATCAAGTTCGACGCCTCCTCGATGATGAGCAAGATCGAGGTGCGCACCGCGGAGGAGATCGAGCGCGAGGAGCAGGACCGCCGTGAGCGGCTGATGCGTGCGCTGCAGGCGCAGCACGCGGATGCGGCATCGGCGCTGAGCGCCCCGCAGGAGGCGCCACCGGCCGGTGCCGGCGCGGCGTTCCCGGGGGCCGAATTGGCGGGCGGGATTCCGGCCGAGGCCATGGGCAGCGGCACCTTCGTGCGCGCCCAGCCCAAGGTCGGACGCAACGAACCGTGTCCGTGCGGCTCCGGCAGGAAGTACAAACACTGCCACGGAGCGCTCGCTGAGTAGGCCGTTTGTCCTGGTGGTGGCTGCCGCGCTCTACGATGCGCACGGCCGTGTGCTGATCGCGCAGCGCCCGGCGGGCAAGGCGCTCGCCGGCCGCTGGGAGTTCCCCGGCGGCAAGGTCAACGGCCGCGAGAGCGAATACGGCGCCCTGGTGCGCGAGCTGGACGAGGAACTCGGCATCGGCGTGAGCGAGGCGACTCCCTGCATGCGCCTGACGCACGCGTACGCGGATCGGGATGTGGAGCTGTCCCTGTGGCAGGTCACTCACTACCAGGGCGACCCGCAGCCGCGCGAGGGTCAGCAGTTGAAGTGGGTCGAACCGCGGCGGCTGCACGAGGAGGACATCCTCGAAGCGGATCAGCCCTTCATCGAGGTCCTGTACAATCCGTCGTCAACAACATCCTGAAGGCACGCACATGGCTGCGCAGAACGATCTTCCAGAAATCCAGCTCGACGCGAAGGGACTGTACCGCGAAGACGTATTCACTGACCGCCGCGCCGGCAGCATCCGCCGCCTGACCCCGGTGGACGTGAACGGCAACGCCGACGCCTCGCGGGCAGTGCTGTACTCCGGCCAGACCCAGCTGCTGACGCCGGCCGGCGTGCTGCCGCTCGGCTTCGAGATCGAGGCCGCCACGCTCGATGAGGCGCTGAAGAAATTCCCCGAGGGCGTCAAGCAGGCGCTCGACCAGGCCATCGACGAGGCGCGTGAAATGCGCCGCGAATCCGCCTCGCGCATCGTGGTGCCGGAGGTCGGCGCGGGCGTGGGTCCCGGACCCGGCGCGGGTGGCGGCAAGATCAAGTTTCCTTGATTATGGAACGCTGGATCCGGGCATTGCGCTGCGCAGTCCCTGCTCCGCGCAAGCCCGGGGTGGCCATCCATGGCCACCCGTTCGCCGCATGCGGCTCACCCTGCCCGTCCCAGCGTGCCGCCGGCAAAAAGCGTGGTTTTTACCGGCGGCTCCGCCACCTGCGGCGGCGGGGCACATCCCTGTGCCTAAGCGGTTTGACGCTGGCATTGGCGCTCGCCGCCTGCACCGGCACACAACTGGCGCGCGACGATACGCCCTTCCCAGGCGGGGGTCCGCGCGGCGAGCCGATGCGCACGGTGACGCAGACCGCGGTGGGCATGCCGGCGGCCACCAGCGCGCCGGTTTATCCGCTGACGGTGCGCGGCAGCACCGTCGACAGCTACTTTGGCACGCGCGTAGCCGATCCCTATCGCTGGCTGGAGGACCTGGATTCACCGCGCACGGCGGACTGGGTGCGCACCGAGAACGCCCTGACGCTGCCACGGCTGGCGGCGTTGCCGGCGCGCGCCTGGCTGAAGCAACACCTGGCGCAGCTGTGGGACTTTGAACGCTACGACGTGCCGGTGCGGCGCGGCGGCCGCTACTTCTACCTGCACAACGACGGCCACCAGAATCAGAGCGTGCTGTACGTGGCGGAGTCGCTGGACGCCCCGGGCCGCGTGCTGTTCGATCCCAACACCGCGCGCCAGGACGCCACCGTGGCGCTGTCGGAATTCACCCCCGATCCGCAAGGCCGGATGCTGGCCTACGCCGTCTCCGACGGCGGCACCGACTGGCAGGTGTGGCGCTTCCGCCGGGTGGCCGATGGCGCGGACCTGCCTGACGTCGTGCGCTACACCAAGTTCTGGGGCGTTTCCTGGGCCCGCGATGGCTCGGGCGTGTACTACAGCCGTTATCCGGCCGTATCGGAAGGCAAGGGCGACGACGCCGGCCGGCCGGCGATTTATTTCCATAGGTTAGGGGCACGGCAGGACCAGGACCGGCTGGTCTACGCGGTCGCCAACAATCCGACGCGCATCCCGCAGGGACGGGTCACCGAGGACGGCCACTACCTGGTCGTCACCCTGAACGAGGGTTACGAGAAGAATGGCGTCGACCTGCTGGACCTGCGCGACCCAGCGGCGGTGCCGCGGCCGGTGTTCGCCGCCTGGGATGCGCTGTATACCTACATCGGTTCGCGCGGCGAGGAGCTGTATTTCCAGACCACGCAGGGCGCGCCGCTAGGGCGGGTGATCGCCCTCGATGCGCGCAATCCCGCGCAGCCGCGTGTGGTGGTGCCGGAGGCGACCGCGGCCCTGGAGGGAGCGAGCCTGGTGGGCGGCCGTGTGCTGACGCGCTACGTCGACGACGCCCACAGCGTAGTGAAAGTGTTCGAGCGCGACGGCCGGCTGGTGGGCGAGGTGCCCCTGCCGGGCATGGGCGGAGTCGAGGGACTCGAGGGTGAGGACCACCAGGCGGAGACTTTCTTCTCCTACACCGATTACCTGACACCCGTGCAGGTGATGCGTCTGGATGTGCCGGCCAACAAGGTCTCGTTGTGGCACGGCGCGGCGGTGCCGGTGCAGGCCGGCCAGTACGCCACCGAGCAGGTGTTCTACCCGAGCAAGGACGGTACGCGCATTCCCATGTACATCACGCACCGCCGCGACATGGTGCGTGACGGCAACCAGCCTTTCCTGCTCTACGGCTACGGCGGCTTCGACATCTCACTGACGCCCGTCTACCGGCCCGCGGTGCAGGCGTGGCTGGACCTGGGCGGCGCCTATGCGGAGGCGAACCTGCGCGGCGGCGGCGAGTACGGCGAGAACTGGCACAAGGCCGGCACGCTGGCCAACAAGCAGCGCGTATTCGACGACTTCATCGCCGCAGCCGAGTACCTGATCGCGCAGAAGTACACGCGCACGGCGCGGCTCGGCATCCACGGCCGCAGCAACGGCGGCCTGCTGATCGGGGCGGTACTGACGCAGCGGCCGGACCTGTTCGGTGCGGCACTGCCCGCCGTCGGCGTCATGGATATGCTGCGCTACCAGACCGCCAGCGCCAACGCGCGACAGTGGTCATCCGACTTCGGGCTATCGGAGGATCCGCGGCAGTTCCGTACGTTGCGCGCCTACTCGCCCCTGCAGAACGTGAAGGCGGGCGTGTGCTATCCGCCGACGCTGATCACGACTGCCGACCACGACGACCGCGTGGTGCCCTGGCATAGCTACAAGTTCGCCGCGACGCTGCAGGCGGCGCAGGGCTGCTCCAGCCCGGTGCTGATCCGCGTGGAAACCCGCGCCGGGCATGGCGCTGGCAAGCCGGTGTGGATGCAGATCGATGACTTCGCCGACCAGTGGGCCTTCCTGGCGAAGTGGCTGGGGATGGCGACGCCGAAGGGGTAGCGGCGAGCCTCAATCCGCCCGCAGGATCGCCTTCAGGTGCGGCGTCACCGGGTTGTCGAACACCGCCAGCAGGTTCTTTTCCTTGCCCCACATGACCAGCGTCACTGGCCGGTCGCGCGCAACCCCGAGCGCCGCCATGCGCCGCGCCAGGATCTCCCGCTGCGGGCGTGAGAAGTATTGCTGGTCATCCAGCTTGCGCAGTTGCGTCGCCAGTTCCGGCAGGCCTTGCTCCCAGGGCCTGAAGTAGCGCGGCATCTGGGTGACATCCGTGCCGCCGAACACCGCGCCGGCGATGATCTTTTTTGCCTCGTCGGCGTTGTCTGGAAGCCGGGCCCACACCCAGCGCGGCAGGCTGTACCAGTGCGGCGCGAAGACAGGATTCTGCTGCCTCGCCAGCGCAGTCTCGTGCGCGTCGATCTGCGCCGCCTGGACCATGTCCAGGCCCTTGCTCAGGGTGTAGTACAGCGGCCGGCCCTTCCACAGGGTGAAGGCCCCGTAGCCCAGCGCCAGCAACTGCACCGCCACGACGATCGAGATGTCGCGCTTGAGTTCGCGCCGCGGCTTGCCCGGGTTGGCGATGATCCCGGTCACCAGCGGCCCCAGCGCCAGGTCCACCCCCGCCACCAGCGGCGCCACCGACAGCGCGCTGGCGAGATACCAGCCCGGCCAGCGATACCAGCCGAGCCACAGCGCGCCGAAGACCAGCGTCAGTGCCAGGGCGCTGCCAAGCAGGTGATAGGCGAAGGCCTTGAGGCGAAACGGCATGGATTCCGGCCGCCGTGGGTCAGGCGCAGGTGGTAAACCGGAAGGATACGTCTCCGGTCGCCTGGGTCGGGCGGGTGGTCAGCCCGTTCCAGGTCAGGAACCGCACGCTGCAGCGATGATGGCTGCCGCTGATCTCCGGGTACAGGCCGGCGGTGGAGGGGAGAGCGATACGCAGCAGCTGCAGCGGGTGCTCGCGATCGAAAGTGATATTGAAAGTGCCGCCGGGGGCGGTCTCCTGGCGCGAACGCCCGTTCTGCCGGGTCAGCCACAACAGCTCCGCAATGGCGTCGCACAGCGGCCGCAGCATACCCAGCCACTGGTTGAAGGTGCGCATGCGCGCCTCGTCCGGCTGGGTCAGCCAGAAGGTGTAGTCAGGCAGATCGAACTCGCAAGTGCCGCCGGGGATACCGCTGCGATGCTTGATGGCGCTGACGAACTCCGAATCCCGCAGGGGCTGCAGGAAGGCCTGGCCGGCGTTCAGCAGTTCGCTGCGCAGGCGCGCGAGGTTGCCGGTCAGGGTCTTCAGGCGCTGCGCGTCGACCCCGGGCTTGGACTGGAATTCGTTCAGCGTGCCGAGGTGGCTCTCCAGCTCCTTGAGCACGTCCGAGCGCACGTCGCCGCGGGTGGTCACGGCCAGGATGTCGATGAGGCTGGCCATGGCGGCGCGGCTGCCCCAGGGACTGGTCATCTCGTTGTGGTGCAGGGCCTGGTTGTACAGGAAATCCAGCCGCAGGAAGGTGCGCATCCGCTCGTTGAGCGGCTGCTCGAAGGTGAGGATCCGCGGCTGCTCCTCGGGTGGCGCGTCGCCGGCGGTCTGGGGTTCAGCGGTCTGCATGGCCCGCTATTGTGCTTGAGGGTCGCGGCGTCCGTAAACGCCTTCGGGGGCGCTCTGCGCGGCCTGCTGAATCATTCACGCCATGAATGGATATCATTCATGGACGATCGCCGGCGGGCACGGCTTCAGCCGCGCTGTGCTGCCAGCTCCAGGTAGCGCGCGTGCAGCGCTTCCACCTGCTGGCGCACGTGGCTCATGTCGGCATCGTTCACGATTACATCGTCGGCGGCGCGCAGCCGCGCTGCGCGCGGTGCCTGGGCGGCGAGCATCGCGCGCGCCTGCTCGGGCGTGGAGCCGTCGCGGTCGCGCAGCCGCCGCAGCTGCAGTTCCTCGTCGCAGTCGACCACCAGCACCCGGTCGACCTGGGTGCGCAGACCCTTCTCCACCAGCAGCGGAATCATGAGGATCTGGTAGGGGCCTCCCTCGCTCGCCGAGCGCGCCTCCATGGCCGCGCCGATGGCCGGGTGCGTCAGGGCTTCGAGATCCGCGCGCGCCATCGGGTCGGAGAACACGATTTCGCGCAGGCGCGGTCGATCGAGATGTCCGTCCTCCGTCAGGATCGTCGGGCCGAAGCGCTCCACCAGGCGTTCCAGTGGCGGTTGCCCCGGCTCCACGACCTCGCGCGCGATCTGGTCGCTGTCCAGGACCGGCACGCCCAGTGCGCCAAAGAACTTGGCGGCGGTCGACTTGCCGCTGGCTATACCGCCGGTCAGCCCGACGCGAAAGACGGATGGCATGCGCTGCAGGTTCCGGAAGCTGCTGCGTCAGCGGTGCAGGGCGTAGAGCCCGAAGTAGCCCGCGACAATCTGCGGGCCGTACATCAGCATCAGCCAGCCGCCGGCCGCGAGGAAAGGTCCGAAGGGGATGGGGGTCGAGCGGTCGCGGCCCCGTGCCAGGATCAGGCCAAGACCGGTAACTGCGCCCACCGCCGCGGCGAACAGGATGACCGGCAGCAGCATCTGCCAGCCCAGCCACGCGCCCAGCGCCGCGAAGAGCTTGAAGTCCCCGTAACCCATGCCTTCCTTCCCGGTGAGCAACCGGAACAGATGATAGACGCTCCAGAGGCTCACGTAACCCGCCATCGCACCGATGACGCTGGCACCCAGACCCACGGGCAGTGAGGCGGCGCCGGCAGCAGGGGCCAGCAGCATGTTCATGAGCATCCCGGCCCACAGCAGCGGCAGCGTGATGTCGTCGGGCAGGAGTTGGGTGTCGAGGTCGATGAAGGTGAGGGCGACTAGGCTCCAGGTAAGCGCCATGGCCGCAAATGCGGGCCAGCCGACGCCGAAGCGCCAGGCCACCGCCCCCGTCGTGAGGCCGGTCAGCAGTTCCACCAGCGGATAGCGGACGCTGATGGGAGCACGGCAGCTTGCGCAGCGGCCCCGCAGGAACAGCCAGGACAGCAGCGGAATGTTCTGCAGCGCGGTGATGGGGGCCTTGCAGGCGGGGCAGGCGGAGCGGGGAACGACCAGGTTGAACTTCTCCGCCGGCACCACCGGCAAAGCCGGAAGCGTCGGGGCGGCGGAGTCGGTCGCGGCCAGGTCCGCGCCCTGCTGCTGCCACTGCCGCTGCAGCATGATCGGCAGGCGGTGGATCACGACGTTCAGGAAACTGCCCACAACCAGGCCCAGCACGAGGGCCGTGCCGATGAAAGCAGCTGGGGAGGTCGCCAGCAGCTCGATCAGACGACCGAACCCAACTTGAAGATCGGTAGGTACATGGCGATGACCAGGCCGCCCACGAGCACGCCCAGCACCACCATGATGAGGGGCTCGAGCAGGCTGGACATGGCATCCACAGCGTTGTCCACCTCAGCTTCGTAGAAGGTCGCGACCTTGCCGGACATCTCGTCGAGCGAGCCGGATTCCTCGCCGACCGCGATCATCTGGTTGACCATGTTGGGAAACAGGCCGGTGTTCTCCATGGCGCGCTGCAGGCGCTGGCCGGTGGAGACCTCGTCGCGCATCTTCAAGACCGCGTTTTCGTAGACGATGTTGCCGGTGGCGCCCGCGACGGATTCCAGCGCCTCCACCAGCGGCACGCCGGCCGCAAACATGGTGGACAGTGTGCGCGCGTACCGCGCGATGGCGGACTTGTTCAGGATCGGTCCGATGATGGGGAACTTCAATGAGGCCCGGTCCAGGAACTCCCGCATGGCCCGGGAGCGCTTCTTGAAGTAGAAGAACGCGAAAATAATCCCGCCCAGGACTATGGCGACGAAGACGCCGTTGTGCTGCAGGAACCGCGACAGGTTGATAACGAACTGGGTGAAGGCCGGCAGGTCGGCGCCGAAGCCCTTGTACAGGCTCTCGAACTCCGGGATGACGAACAGCAGCAGGATTACGGTTACGATCACCGCCACCACCAGGACCGCTGCCGGATAGAAGAGCGCCTTCTTGACCTTCTTCTTCAGCGCCTCGGTCTTTTCCTTGTAGGTCGCGATCTTGTCCAGCAGGGACTCCAGCGCGCCGGCCTGTTCGCCCGCCTCCACCAGGTTCACGAACAGGTCATCGAAATACAATGGGTGCTTGCCCAGCGCCTCGTGCAGCGATGTGCCGCCTTCCACGTCCGCCTTGACGTCCAGGATCAGCTTCTGCATCGCCGGCTTGTCGTTGCCGTTGCCGACGATCTCGAAGGCCTGCACCAGCGGGATGCCGGCCGCGAGCATGGTGGCGAGCTGGCGGCTGAAGATCGCTATGTCCCCTGTATTGACCTTGCCGCCCCTGCGGCCCTGCTTCTGCTTGCGGATCCTGGACGGCGCGACACCCTGGCGGCGCAGTTCGGCGCGCAGCGCCGCCTCATCGGGCGCCAGGCTCTTGCCCTTGATGCGCGCGCCGCGCTTGTCCCGGCCCTCCCAGGCGAAGGGGATGTCGCGCTTGATGGTTCTGACTGTTGCGGTAGCTGCCGGAGCCATGGGTTGTTCCCGTCCTTACTCGACCGTGACGCTGTTGACTTCCTCGAGACTGGTCAGGCCGTTCTTGACCTTCTCCAGGCCGGAACGGCGCAGATCCCATACGCCTTCCTTCGCCGCCTGTTCCGCGATTTCCACCGCGCTACCCTCGGCCAGGATGATCCGGGCGATGGCGTCCGTGACCGGCATGACCTGGTAGATGCCGACACGACCCTTGTAGCCGTCGGTGCAGTTGGAGCAGCCCTTGGGACCGAAGAGTTTCATACCCGCTTCCACGTCGCCCGGCGTGAACCCTTCCTTCAGCAGCGCTTCCTTCGGAACGTCCAGCGGCTGCTTGCAGTACGTGCACAGGCGCCGCGCCAGGCGCTGCGCGATGATCAGGCTGACCGAGGTGGCGATGGCATAGGGCTTCACACCCATGTCGACCATGCGGGTCAGGGTCTGGGGCGCGTCGTTGGTGTGCAGGGTGGACAGCACCAGATGCCCGGTCTGGGATGCCTTGATGGCAATTTCCGCCGTTTCCAGGTCGCGGATCTCACCGACCATGATGACGTCCGGGTCCTGGCGCAGGAAGGCACGCATGGCGGAGGCGAAGGTCAGGCCGACCTTGGCGTTGACGTTGACCTGGTTGACGCCCGGCAGGTTGATTTCCGCCGGGTCCTCCGCCGTGGAGATGTTGGTGTCTTCGCGGTTGAGGATATTGAGGCCGGTATACAGCGACACCGTCTTGCCGCTGCCGGTCGGGCCCGTGACCAGGATCATGCCCTGCGGCTTCGCCAGGTGTTTGATGTACAGGTCCTTCTGGAAGGCCTCGTAACCCAGCGCGTCGATGCCGAGCTGCGCCTGGGTCGGGTCCAGGATACGCATCACGATCTTCTCGCCGAACAGCGTCGGACAGGTGCTGACACGGAAATCGATGGCGCGGTTCTTGGACAGCTTCATCTTGCAGCGGCCGTCCTGGGGGACCCGCCGCTCGGCGATGTCCAGCCGCGACATGACCTTCAGGCGCGCCGAGAGCTTCTGCGCCAGCTGGACCGGGGGTTGCGCGATCTCCTTGAGCACGCCGTCCATGCGCAGGCGCACGCGGTAGATCTTTTCGAAAGGCTCAAAGTGGATGTCAGAAGCCCCCTTGCGGATGGCATCCAGCATCACCTTGTTGACAAAGCGGACAATGGGCGCGTCCTCGACATCGTCCCGGCCGGCCTTGTCGTCGAGCTCGTCCTCGCCGCCCGTGACCTCCAGAGAGTCCAGGTCGACGTCGCCTTCGTCGGGGGCCAGGGCGCCTAGCTGGTTGTCGACCTGCTCCAGGGCCTTGTCCAAGGCTCTCTGCAGCTTGTCGTCTTCGACGACAATGGCCTCGATCCCGAGGCTGGTCGCGAACTTCACCTCGTCGATGGCGTGGAGATTGGTGGGGTCGGCCACAGCCAGGAACAGGCGCTTGCCGCGGCGGAACAGCGGCAGCACCCGGTGTTTCGCCAGCAGCTTGTCACCCACCAGGCGGACGACCTCCAGGTCGGTGCTGACGGCGTCCAGGTCCAGGAGGGGCGCGCCGAACTCGTTCGATGCCGCCAGGGCGATGTCGCGCGCGCTCGCGGCGCCCTTGGCCACGAGCTGGGTTACGACATTGGTCCTGCGCTCGCGCGCGGCGTTCAGGGCATCGAGCATCGCCGAGTGCTCGACCACGCCGTCCTGGACCAGGCGCTGGGGCAGCCCGCTCAGGCCGCCACGGCTGGTCCCGAGCGCCAAAGAAGCGTTTTCATTCATGTGCTTACGGCAAGCAGCAACGACCGAAAGAAACAGTTTACCCGAGCGAGACGTCTGCGCAATTGTCAAATACCGGTCGATTCTGAGGCCGCGCTGACGTGCATGGCGGGGTGCGCGTCACACAAAAGGAAAGCCCCGGCACAAGGCCGGGGCTTGGTTAAGGACTCCGCTCAGAATCGGAAGTCTATTAAGTGCGGCAGTTCTGCGGGAGGTACTTGTCCTTAACCGACGTGGCATCGGCCGTAGATGGAACCGCCGGGTCCGTGACACCGCCCGGAGCAGCATGAGGACCGCATACCCAGACCACGTCACCGTTAGGGCTCAGCCGCGGCCGCAGGTCGAGCAGGCCCCCTGTGATATTTGCGTTTGCCTGACCACCGTAGGTAATTATGATCGTACCGGTGGCAACGTCCACCTTGGTGACGTACTTGCCACTCGGGTTAGCGGTATATCCCAGCGCCGGATTTACGCCGACCAGGCCAATGGGCCAAGTGCCGTTCTGCGCGAAGTACTCTGCGACTGATGTCTTCACGGCGGACGCGAGATTCAGACCTTCGGTGACTTGCGAGCGGATCGTATAGTCCTGATATGCCGGGATCGCAATCGCGGCGAGAATGCCGATGATCGCAACCACGATCATCAACTCGATTAGGGTGAAACCCTTCTGCAAAGACTTCATGGCGAGAACTCCTGAGTTAAGACACTGACGGAGGCGCGTGGGGCGCCTTCTGGCCCTAGAAGTAGCAAGGACTGTGCCAGCGCTGCATCCACATGCAAGTGACTGAGTTTAATGACTTTATCTAGACTCAATGATTCGTTTTTAGTTGTCCGAAGCCGACGACAAGTCACGCTGTCTGTCCAGCTGTGACAAATATTGTCAGTGGTTTCGTACGACGGGCTCGATAGGGGCTTCAGCTTTTTCGTACAGAACCGCTCGGCGCCATCGGCCACGGATTGCCTCCGGCACGGTAGCTATTAGGTTGTGTTTCTCATGCGGATCGACGCTTAGGTCGAACGCAAACTCGTTACCGCGATCCCGATCCACCCAGTACTTCCAAAGTCTGCCCGGCATACGCGGGTCGAGCAGGCCGATGTAGGAGCGCTCCTCGAAGTATGTGACAGAGGGCTGAAATGGCGCTTGTAGCGGGTGCCCTTCCCAGGTCTCCGGTTGGGGAATATCGAGCTCGGCAAGGATGGTCGGAGCGATATCAATCTGAGAAGCGACTACATGTGCGCTAAAAGTTCCGATTTGGTGACCGTAAGCGACAAAAATGACTGGAACTTTCAGAAGCTCCTCGCGCACGCTATTGGCGTGCCCGAATATCCCATGCTCACCCAAGGATTCGCCGTGGTCGGCCGTGATCACGACAAGTGCGTTGCGCAGATAGCCCTTGTGCAGCAATTGACTAATCAAGGTCTCGACGACGTGGTCCGCCGCGAACACCCCATTATCGTAGTAGTTGGTGGCGGTTGCGAGCTGAGTATCAGGACCATCATAGTCAACGCGCGGCGCAAGCAGGTAGCTGCGCGCCGGCGAAAACACTCTCTTGCCATCGTCCCTGCGTGTGACATGCGCCGACATCAGATGGAACTGGAACATTGTTGGAGCTCCATCCCAGTCCGCCATGGCCGCCAAGTGATCAATGAGCGGCTGATCGTCATCGATCGAAGTTGACACGGCCGAATTGCCGTCGAACCAAGTATCAACGTGCCCGTAGTATTCCTTCATGGGGTGGAAGTAGGTGTGATCGCCGGACAGGATCATGTGAATCCGGTAGCCATTCCGGCGAAGGACCTCGTGGAGGCCGAAGGGACGAAACGATAAGTCCCGTGGAGATTTGGAGCTAGCGAGGCTCAACAGGCCACACACGGTGTCGCCGCACGAAGCGTGCGCAATCAGCTTGCGTACAGGATGACTGGACTCGATGGCTTCCATATATGGCGTCGTCTTGCGCGCGTAGCCGAACAGGCTCATATGATCGGGACGTAGTGCGTCGACGACGATGAGGACAAGATTCCGCTTCGCGCTACGGCTGGCCGGCATATACGAGGCGCGCGCGCGGTCCTCAGTTTCATCGAGCCGCTGCGCGTCTGCCGCGTTGATTCGATGCCCTTCAATGTCTCGGCTTCCCGCAAGTGGAAAGAGTGTCATGCTCAAAGGCTCTGCCTGGGCGATCCATGGCGCCTGGAAGGCAGAGGCGGCCTCCATCCAAAGCATCGCTGCACAGGCAGTGATGCAAAGAGCCACGGTCCACGCAGTTCGGCCGAGGTCGGCGGTCCAGTCAAAGTGTTTCAGATAGCACCAGGAAGTCGTGAACAAGCAGCCAGACAAGGCCCCCACACCGACCCCCAGGGCAAGTCTTGGCACGTGCATCGCGTCGGCCATGTCGGGTACCTGTTCGATGAAGGTTGGGATTGCGTTCCATGCAACAACGCCTCCCCAATAATTCAAGCTGATCAGGACCAGTGCGTAATAGACGAGCGTGCTGCCAATGCAGACGCCGAGGAGCACCGACGCAGTTGCAAGCCTCGCGGTCGGTTGAGAGATCAGACGGGCGGTTAGAAGTCGAATAAAGATGAGCGCGGTGAATGGTAGCGCCATTGCGGCAATGTGCGGTATGACCGAGGCTGCCGGTTGCTGCAGATAAACCACATAAGCAACAAGAAAAGCGCAGGGAAGGCAATACCAGCCGACGAGATCAGTCGCAAAGCAGCGGGCTATGCGCGTAACCGACATGACCCAAAAGTTACCCGGTTGATAAATGGAAGTATTAGGCTACGACAATGCCGGAACGTCAAAAACCAGCCATTCAAATGTGAACCGCGCCCCCCAATGCGGACGCGCAGGGGGCCGGAAGTGTCTGCCTACTCTATCCCCAGCTTCTTGATGCGATACCGCAACGCCCGGAAAGTCATGCCCAACAGTTTGGCCGCCGCGGTCTTGTTGTAGCGGGTCTTCTCCAGCGCCTTGATGATGGCGTCGCGCTCGATACTCTCGAGTTGATTCTCCAGGCCCTTCTTCTCATCCGGAGCTGTGCTGCCGATACCGGGATGTCCCTGTTGTGGGATTGGCGCGCTGCCGGACTCGCCCCTGCCGCCCGCACGAACCCGGATGTGTTCCGCTTCAATCACACCCGTGGAGGTCAGTGTCAGCGCCCGCTCCAGCACGTTCTCCAGCTCGCGCACGTTGCCGGGGAACGGGTATTCCTTGAGCGCCGACAGTGCCTGCTCCGAGAGTTCCGGGGTGTCGAAGCCGGCGCGGCGCGCCAGTCGCCCCAGGATGGCCTCCGCAAGTTCCCCGATGTCACCGACGCGCTCGCGCAATGCGGGCACGTGCAGTTCGATGACGTTGATGCGGTAGAACAGGTCCTCGCGGAACTGCCCCTTTGCCACCAGCTCGCCCAGGTCCTTGTGGGTCGCGGAGAGAATGCGCACGTCGACCACTTCCTCGCGCGCCTCGCCGACCGGGCGCACGGTCTTCTCCTGCACCACGCGCAGCAGCTTTACCTGCATGTGCAGGGGAAGGTCCGCAACCTCGTCCAGGAACAGGGTCCCGCCCTCGGCACTCTGGATCAGTCCCTTCTTGTCGGCGATGGCGCCGGTGAAGCTGCCGCGCTTGTGGCCGAACAGCTCGCTCTCCATCAGTTCGGTGGGGATCGCGCCGCAGTTCACGGCGACGAAGGGCGCTTCGCGCCGCGCACCACTCTCATGGATCATCCGCGCCACCAGTTCCTTGCCCGTGCCCGATTCGCCCGAGATGTGCACGGGGGCCTGGCTGCGCGCCACGCGCGCGATCATCTCCCGCAGTTGTTCCATGACCGCGGAGCCGCCCAGTAGCCGTGGCCCGCGCAGGGTTGCGGCGGTTTCCTCGGCCGTGGAGACACGGAGCTTCACCGCACTGCCCACCAGCTTGCGCAGCACCGTGAGGTCCAGGGGCTTGGAGACGAAGTCGAAGGCCCCCAGCTTCAACGCCCGTACGGCGGATTCCACGTTACCGTGGGCGGTGATCACGGCTACCGGGAGCGACGCGCGGTTCTCCTGGATCCAGCCGACCAGGTCCAGGCCATCGCCGTCCGGAAGCCGCATGTCTGTCAGGCACAGGTCGAAGCGCTCGGTGCGCAGCAGCTTGCGGGCGGTCGCAAGATCGGGCGCGGTCCGCGTGGCCAGGTCCATGCGCTCGAGCGTCAGGCTGACGAGCTCCAGCAGGTCGGGCTCGTCGTCCACGACCAGCACCACGGGACGGGTGTCCCGGCTGCGTGCGCTCACGGACGGCTCACTCACCTGATCTCCCAGCGTCTGGGGTCGGAAAACACCAGCCTGAACACACTGCCGCCGCCAGCGCGTGCCTCATGAAGCAGCGTAGCGCCGCTGGCCTGCGCCAGCTCGCGCGCCAGGAACAGGCCCAGGCCGGAACCCCGGCCCCCGCTGTAGAAGGGTTCGAACATTCGCTCCACATGCTCCGGCGCCACGCCCGCCCCGCGGTCGGCAACCTCCATGAAGGGGCGGGTGCTCATGCGTCCGAAGCGCAACTCGACCGCCAGGTCCGGGCGGGTGCCGATGGCGTGTTTGATTGCATTCTCACACAGGTTCCAGGCGACCTGGCGCAGCTGATCGGGATCGGCGGTGACCTCGAGGTCCGGCGGGCCGCCTTCCACCGACAGCCGTTCGCGCGGCCACTGCATGGTCTCGCAGAACTCCTGCCGGAATTCCTCGATCCAGGCGGCCAGGGTCAGCCGTTCCAGCTGCGCCTCCTCGCGCCGCGACAGGCGCTGCACGTTGTCGATGATGGCGCTCACGCGGTCGGCGTTGGTGCGCATGATCTGGGTCAGGCGCCGGTCGCCTTCGGTCAACTGGCTGGACTCGGCCAGCAGTTGCGCCGCGTGGCTCATGGCGCCGACGGGGTTGCGGATCTCGTGGGCGATGCTGGCGCTGAGCCGGCCCAGGGCCGCGAGCTTGGACTGCTGCACGCGCTGCGCGATCTGGCCGGTGTCTTCGAGGAAGATCAGCACCGGCGGCGGCTCCGAGCCCCCGAGCGCGGCGAAGTGCGCGCGGATGACACGCTCGCCGTCGGCGGACACGAAGGTGGGATCGGGGGCGGGCAGGGCGTCCGCACGATTGCCCTTGCGCCAGGACTCCAGCAGGTAGACCAGCCGTGGCGAGGCTTCGCCGATCAGGGCGTCGGGATAGGCGCTGCCGTCGCCCAGCATCTGGGCGGCTGACTCGTTGATCAGGCGGATGCGGTCCTCGGGGTCGACGACCAGGATGCTCTCGCGCAGGTGCTGCACGATGTACTGCGACAGTTGCGACAGGTTGGCCAGGTCCAGTTCCTGGCGGCGTACCAGCGCCTCGCTCTCGCGCAGCCGGTTGGCCACCGGCCACATCGCCAGCGCCACCACGAACAGCACGATGCCGTAGATGCCGGCGATCAGGTAGTCGTTGCCGGTCCAGCCACCCGCGGCGAGGCCGACAAACACCTGCTGCACCAGCACCGCGATCGCGGCGACAGCGGCGATCAGCAGGGCATCGCGCCGGTCGGACAGGACGGTCAGGGCGAACACCGGCAGCACCAGCAGCACCGCCAGCCCGCTGCCGACCCCGCCGGCGGCATACAGGAGCAGCCCGATGGCCAGGGCGTCGACGCTGGCATTGGTCAGGGCGACCAGGCGCAGACTGGACCAGCGCAGGCGCCGCGCGATCACCAGCAGCACGGCGGCTGTGAAGTAGGCGACGCAGACTCCCACGAACAGCCGGGGCCTGGGGGCAACCACGTTCCAGCCCGGCCCGGCGACGGCCTGCAGCGCCAGCAACAACAGCGGCGCCAGCAGGCGGTAGAGATTCAGAAGCCCGATGATCCGCCAGGCGTAATCACTCGGCATCTGGGGCGGGTTGGCGCTGGCCGGCGTGGAGGGCACTGGTTTATTGGAGGCAGACCGGAAGGTGGCCGGACTGTAGCACCTTGATGTCTTACGGAAATGCGAAGGGGAGCACGCCAGCCGATTCCTATGCGCGTTCTACGTTGGCGCGCAGGAACATGCAAAAGCCCTTCTCATCGATCGTGCCGGCGGCAAGCCCGAGGACCGCTTGCGCCGCTGCCTCCTCGCTTGCCTTGAAGCGATAGCCGTTGAGTTCCAGAAACAGCACTCCAACGACAAACCCGGTTCGCTTGTTGCCATCGACGAATGGGTGATTCTGCACGATCCCGGCGGTGTACCTGGCGGCCACCCCGATGATGTCAGGGCTGCTGTAGGAGAAATAGTTCGGCGGCCTGCCGAGTGCGGAGTGGAGCAGCGCCTCGTCACGGATACCGGCGGCGCCACCATGCTCGGCGAGCTGCCGTTCATGGATAGCCAATACCAGGCCGGCTTCGATCCAGATCGGCTTGCTCATTCCGCCAGCGCGCGCAGCGTGTTTCGGTAGCGCGCCATGATTTCCTCCGCCTTCACCAGTTTCTTCCCGAAGGCCGGATCGAATGGCGTGAGCCGATAGGTATTGTCCGGTCCCTCGAGAAGGAAAACATCCTGTCCCTCGCCCGTGCGCAGATGACTCACGACTTCCTTCGGGAGCACCAACCCGAGCGAGTTGCCAACCTTGCGGACCTTGAGTACGACCATGAGGCACCTCATTAGCCTTGCCGGCACCACGGGCGGTGCCTGGGGTATCCCTCAAACCGGCACGCCATTCATTCGGATGGCCTCCAGGGGACCATGTTGATACAATAGTAATAACGGCTTTACCAATCAAGAGGAGCTAACCCGTTGCGCACGGGAGGCACCCACAGTCAATAATGCCGCCCCCCATCCCCAGTTGAACCGTTAATAAGGCATACATTCCCGATGAATCTCCACGAATACCAGGCGAAGGAAGTCTTTCGCAGCTACGGCATTCCCGTTCCCGCCGGCAAAGTGGCGGCCAGCGCCCAGGAGGCGGCGGACGCCGCTCGCTCACTCGGTGGCTCTGTGTGGGTGGTCAAGGCCCAGGTCCACGCGGGTGGCCGTGGCAAGGCGGGTGGTGTGAAGCTGGCCCGCGACATGGAGGGCGTGCGCGCCGCGGTCGCGGACATGCTCGGCAAGCGCCTGGTGACGCATCAGACGGGTCCCGAGGGGCTGCCGGTCGGGCAGGTGTACGTGGAATCCGGCTCCGAGATCGCCCGCGAGATCTACCTGTCCCTGACGCTCAACCGAGAGAAGGGACGCATCGCCGTCATCGCCTCGGCGGCCGGGGGCATGGACATCGAGGAAGTCGCCCACAAGACGCCCGAGAAGATCCTGTCGGTCACGGTGCATCCGGCCGCGGGCCTGCAGGCGCACCAGGCGCGCGAGATCGCCTTCGGGCTGGGCCTGTCGGGTGCGCAGATCGCGGAGTTCACCGCGCTGCTGGGCGCCCTGTACCGCCTGTACGTGGAGAAGGACCTGAGCCTGGTGGAGGTCAACCCGCTGATTGTCACCCGCGCGGGGTCGCTGACGGCGCTGGATGCCAAGATGAACGTGGATGCGAACGCACTGTTCCGGCACCCGGAGCTGGCGAAGCTGCGTGACGCGAGCCAGGAAGATCCGATGGAGCGCCGTGCCGCCGAGCACGATCTCAATTACGTCTCTCTCGACGGGGACATCGCCTGCATGGTCAATGGCGCGGGACTGGCGATGGCGACCATGGACCTGATCAAGCTGCACGGCGGACAGCCCGCCAACTTCCTGGACGTGGGCGGTGGCGCCACGCCGGAGCGGGTCACGGCGGCTTTTGAGCTGATCCTGTCGAACCCGAAGGTGCGGGCAGTACTGGTCAACATCTTCGGCGGCATCGTGCGCTGCGACATCATCGCCGAGGGCGTGATCACGGCGGTGAAGAAGGTGGGAGTGAAGGTGCCGGTGGTGGTGCGCCTCGAGGGCACCAACGCGCAGGCCGCACGCAAGATGCTCACCGACAGCGGCCTGGCCATCACCCCGGCACAGGATCTGACGGACGCGGCACGCAAGGTCGTGGCGCTGGCCGCGCGCCCAGGCAAGCCTGGTAAGTAGTGATGCCTGGTGATGCGCAGCCGGCGAAAGTCACGCCTTTCGCCGGCGAAAGCGAAGGCAGGGTCCGCAAAAGCGCCGCAGGCGACTTTTGCCAATGAGGAAGAAGGGTTGAGCATGAGCATTCTGGTCAACAGGAACACCCGGGTCATCACCCAGGGCTTTACCGGCAAGCAGGGCACTTTCCACTCCGAGCAGTCGCTCGCCTATGGCACGAAGCTGGTCGGCGGCGTCACGCCCGGGCGCGGCGGTCAGAAACACCTGGGCCTGCCGGTGTTCGATACCGTCAGGGACGCCGTGCGCCAGACCGGCGCCACCGCCAGCATGATCTACGTGCCGCCGTCCGGTGCTGCCGACTCCATCCTGGAGGCGATCGATGCCGGGATCGAGCTGGTGGTGTGCATCACCGAGGGCGTGCCGGTGAACGACATGGTGCGCGTGAAGAGCGTGCTGTCCGGCTCCGCCACGCGGCTGGTGGGTCCCAACTGCCCGGGCGTCATCACGCCCGATGAGTGCAAGATCGGCATCATGCCGGGCTTCATCCACAAGAAAGGAACGGTCGGCGTGGTGTCGCGGTCGGGAACGCTGACCTACGAGGCCGTCTACCAGACCACGCAGATCGGGCTTGGTCAGAGCACCTGCGTCGGGATCGGCGGCGACCCGGTGCGTGGCATGAACTTCATCGACGTGCTGGAGCTGTTCGAACGTGATCCGGGCACCGAGGGCATCATCCTGGTCGGCGAGATCGGCGGCAGCGACGAGGAAGCCGCGGCCAACTACATCCGCCGCTTCGTCGCCAAGCCCGTGGTCGCCTACATCGCCGGGGTGACAGCCCCCGCCGGCAAGCGCATGGGTCACGCCGGCGCGATCGTCGCCGGCGGCAAGGGCACGGCGGCGGACAAATACGCAGCCTTCGAGGCGGCGGGCGTACGCACGGTGCGCTCACCGGCGGAGCTCGGTTCCGCGATGAACGACCTGCTGCGCAGCCGGCGCGCGCGCGCCGCGCGGACGCGGGAGACGGTCGGCCGTTCCACCGGTGTCATCGCGCCGCGCTCATCGCTGCCGGGTGCGGCAGGCGTGAAGCGCAAATCCGCAGGCGCAAAGCGCAAGACTGCGGTGACGAAGCGCAGGCCCGCATCAACCAAGCGCAGGTTACCGGCAAGGGCAAAGACAGCATTCCGGCGCAAGTCGCCCGTGAAGGGCAGAGCTGCGGCGAAGCGCAGGCGGCGCTAGGTCCCTCGGTCTGTGTCGAGTCCAGGCATGTCCGACACGCTGAACATCTCGCTCGCGCAGCTCGACCTGCTGGTCGGGGACGTGCCCGGCAACGCCGGCAAGATCATCGCCGCCACCCGCCGCGCCCGCGCGGAGCAGGCGGCGGACCTGGTGCTGCTCCCCGAGCTGGCACTGTGCGGTTATCCGCCGGAGGACCTGCTGTTTCACCGCGCCTTCCGGCGCAAGGTGGAGCAGGGACTGGCGCGCGTGTGCGAGGAGGTGGGCGAGACCGCCGTCATGCTGGGCTTCCCCGAGTACACCGGCTCCGCCATCCACAACTCCGCGGCCCTGATCGAGCACGGCCGGGTCTCGGCGATCTACCGCAAGGGAGAGCTCCCCAACTACCGCGTATTCGACGAAAAGCGTTACTTCCAGCCCGGCGCCCAGCCGACGGTGATCGACTGCCGTGGCCTGCGCACAGGGTTGCTGGTGTGTGAGGACATCTGGCAGCCGCAGGCCACACAGCTGGCCCGCGCCGACGGCGCCGAGCTGTTGGTTGTCATCAACGCCTCGCCCTACGAGATCCACAAGCAGCGTGAGCGCGAGGCAATCGCGCGCGCGCGCGTGCGGGATGTGGGTCTGCCGCTCGCCTACGTCAACCTGGTCGGCGGCCAGGACGAACTGGTGTTCGACGGTAACTCCTTTGCCATGGATGCGCAGGGGGAGGTCGTGATGCGCGCACCCGCCTTCTGCGAGGGGGTCTACCCGGTGCGCTTCAGGCGTAATGCGCAACGGCAGGTCGTGCCCGAAGCGGGTGAGGTCACCGCCGAGCTGTCCGACGAGGCGAGTGTGTATGGCGCATTGGTCCTGGGAGTGCGCGATTACGTACGCAAGAACGGCTTCCCCGGGGTGGTCATGGGCCTGTCGGGCGGTATCGATTCAGCGCTGACGCTGGCGATCGCCGTCGATGCCCTGGGCAAGGACCAGGTGCACGCGGTCATGATGCCCTCGCGTTATACCTCGGGCATGAGTCTCGAAGATGCGCAGGCGCAGGCGCGCATCCTGGGGGTGAGCTACAGCGTGCTGTCGATCGAGGCGATGTTCGAGAGCACCCTGGCGACGCTCAAGGACGAATTCGCCGGCCGCCCGCAGGATGCGACCGAGGAGAACGTCCAGTCACGCTGCCGCATGCTGATCCTGATGGGCATTTCCAACAAGACCGGACGCATGCTGCTGACCACGGGCAACAAGAGCGAGATGGCGGTCGGCTACGCGACGCTCTACGGGGACATGGCCGGGGGATTCGCGCCGATCAAGGATTGCAGCAAACAGCTGGTCTATCGCCTGGCTAACTACCGCAACTCCCAGGGCGCGGTCATACCGCAGCGGGTCATCGAACGCGCACCGTCCGCCGAGCTGCGCTACGAGCAGAAGGATTCCGACTCGCTGCCGCCCTACGAGGTGCTGGATGCGATCCTGGAGGCCTTCATCGAGGAGGACCTGTCGGTGGACGAGATCGCCGCGCGGGGCTTCGACCGGCCGACCATCGGGCGTGTGCTCGACCTGGTGAAGCGCAACGAGTACAAGCGCCGCCAGGCCCCACCGGGGGTGCGGGTCAGCCGCCGCGCCTTCGGCCGCGACTGGCGCTACCCGATCACCAGCGGCTACCGCCGCTGAGGGCACCTTACCAGAGCTTCCACCAGGCGCGCTTGATGTCGGCCTGCGACGGGCGCACCTGGCCGGGGTAGTTGTCCTCCCAGACCTTGCGGGCCTGGGCGGCGAGCGGCTGCAGGTTGAGGTGGTCGTAAGACTCTATCAACAGGTCCAGGGCGTCCTTGACCGCGGGCGCCCCCTCGTACTGCTCGATGCAGCTTTTTGCGCGCTGCGCGGCGGCGAGGTAGGCGCCGCGCTTGAGGTAGTAACGCGCCACGTGCACCTCGTAGTCCGCCAGGCGGTCGCGCAGGTAGATCATGCGCTGCAGGGCGTCGTGGGCGTACTCGCTTTTGGGGTACTGCTCCACGACAGTCTTGAAGGAGTTGAAGGCCTTCTTGGCGGTGGAAGGCGGGCGCTTGGTGAGGTCCGCTCGGAACAGGGACTCGATTGCATTCGGTGTGCGCTCGAAGTCCACCAGGCCCTTCATGTACTGCGCGTAGTCCACCCGGGGGTGGGTGGGGTTCTCACGGATAAAAGTATCGGCGGCATCGGTGGCGGACTCGCCCTCGCCCGCGCGGTAGTATGCGTAGATCAGGTCGAGCCGGGCCTGGCGTGCCTCGTCGGTGAAGGGGAAGCGCGCCGTGAGCTGCTCGTAGCTCTTGATAGCGCCGCTGAAGTCGTAGGAGTCGAGGCTCTTGTGGGCTGACTTGTACAGCGCCTCCGGGGTCACCTTCCGCTCGTCGCGCACCCTGTGGCTGCGGCAGCCGGATACGGCGAGCAGGACGACACACAACGCGACGAGGCCGCCGCGCATCGGACGGGACAGGAGCATCTGGAAGGGACCTTTCTTTGGCTTCGCGCCGTACAGAAACGCCAAGTATAACGAATCCACCCGGTGAGCTTCCGACCACTGAGCCGCCGCGGGAGTTCCGTTCCCATGCGCTGCGGCTGCCGGCAGAGCTGGCCGGCATGCGTTTCGATGCCGCCCTGGCGCGGGCGCTGCCGCAGTATTCCCGGGCCCGCCTGAAGGCGTGGATCGAGTCCGGCGCAGTCGCCGTGGACGGCCGCCCGCTCGCCGCCAAGGATCGGGTACTGGGGGGAGAGCAGATCAGGATCGAGGCGCAACTGCCGCTGCAGACGCCGCTCCTGCCCCAGGCCATTGCCTTGTCCGTCGTCTTCCGTGACCGCGCGCTGCTGGTGATCGACAAGCCCGCGGGCATGGTGGTGCACCCGGGCGCGGGCAACACGGCAGGTACCTTGCAGAACGCGCTGCTGGCGCTGGACCCGAAGCTGGCGCTGGTGCCACGCGCCGGACTGATCCACCGACTGGACAAGGACACCAGCGGCCTCCTGGTCGTGGCCCGCACGCCCGAGGCCCACGCAGCGCTGACCGCGGCGATGGCGGCCCGTGAGATCCACCGCGAGTACCAGGCCGTCTGCACGGGCGTCATGACCGCCGGCGGCACCATCGATGAGCCGATCGGACGTCACCGCACCCAGCGCATCCGCATGGCGGTGCGCCCCGATGGGCGCGAGGCCGTGACCCACTACCGCGTCGAGCGGCGCTTTCGCGCCCACACGCAGGTCCAGGTCACCCTGCAGACCGGGCGGACGCACCAGATCCGCGTACACCTGGCGCATGTCGGCTTCCCGGTGGTCGGGGACCCGGTCTACGGCGGCCGGCGCCGTGTTCCCGCCGGCGCGAGCGCCAGGCTGCGTGCGGTGTTGCAGGGATTTGGCCGGCAGGCGCTGCACGCTGCGCGCCTGGCGCTTGTCCACCCATTGGACGGGCGCGAACTTCAGTGGCGGGCACCCCTGCCGGCGGACATGCGCTCGCTGCTCGCCGCGCTGGCCGCGGACGCACGCCAGGCGGGCGAGGGGATGCGGAGCACCCGGGGATGACCGCCGGGTTTCTTTTTCCAGAGTGGCGCATCCCTGGTGTGCGCGCCGCCTTCAGCCTGCGCGCGGGCGGTGTCAGCATCGGTCCGTTCGCCTCCCTCAATGTCGGCGTCCATGTCGGCGACTCGCCCGCGGCGGTCACCCGCAATCGCCAGCGGATACGCGAATCGC
Organism: Pseudomonadota bacterium; assembly: GCA_018241445.1. Classification (GTDB taxonomy): domain Bacteria; phylum Pseudomonadota; class Gammaproteobacteria; order Steroidobacterales; family Steroidobacteraceae; genus 13-2-20CM-66-19. The sequence continues at coordinate 22,345 of JAFEDT010000002.1, read as the reverse complement.
TGACGCTGCCTGCGGACCCTGCGTGGCTGGAGCAGGTCCATGGAACCGGCGTTGCCGTACTGAATCCAGCAGACCCGGATCCGCCTCGTCCACTGGCGGCGGCCGACGCGGTGGTCACGCGCCGCCCGCGGGCCGTGTGCGCCATCCAGGTAGCCGACTGCCTGCCGGTGCTGCTGGCCGCACGCGACGGGTCGGCGGTCGGTGCGGCTCACGCCGGCTGGCGCGGGCTTGCCGCGGGCGTGATCGAGGCGGCGGTTGGGGCGCTGGCGGTGCCGCAGAACGACCTGGTCGCGTGGCTGGGTCCGTGCATCGGACCTGGGCATTTCGAGGTGGGCGGGGAGGTGCGGGAGGCCTTCCTGGCTCACGATCCCGGTGCGGACGAGGCATTCGTCGCCAATGCGCGCGGGCGCTGGCAGTGCGATCTGCCACAGCTGGCCCGGCGCCGCCTGGGACGCCTTGGGCTGCGCGCCATATCAGGCGGGCAGTGGTGTACGTATGCTGACGCCGCCCGGTTTTTTTCCTACCGGCGTGACGGACAATGCGGCCGCATGGCGGCGCTGATCTGGATGGAGTGATGCCACTGCTGGGTCTGATTCTTTTGTGTGCCGCCTTCGGCGGTATTGCCAGCGCTGCCTTCGCGGTGGTGTTCCTGTGGCTGCCGCAACGGCAGGCAGCGCGCATCCTGCCGCACTTCGTCAGCTTCGCCACGGGCGCACTGCTGGGCGCGGCGCTGCTCGGCCTGCTGCCCGAGGCGATCGAGGGCCTGGGTGTGGGCGGGGCGCACCGCATCGGGGTGACGCTGGTGCTGGGGCTGGGATTCTTCTTCGTGATCGAGAAGATCGTGTTGGCATGGCACGCGCATGCCCACGAGGAGCCGGGCGGGAATCATGTCCACGAGGGACACGGGCATGTGCACGCCTCGGGCATCCTGGTACTGGTCGGCGACAGCATCCACAACGCCCTGGATGGCGTGCTGATCGCTTCCGCCTTCCTGTCCGGCGAGTCGCTGGGGCTGGTGACGACGCTCGCGGTGGCGGCCCATGAAATCCCGCACCGGGTCGGGGACTTCGCCATCCTGGTGCAGTCGGGCTTCTCGCGCGCCCGCGCGCTCACGCTCAACCTCGCCACGGGCACCGCCGCGCTCGTGGGCGCGCTGCTCGCGTGGTTCTGGCTGCGGCAGGCGCTGACACTGCTGCCGTATGCCCTGGCCGTGGCCGCTGCCGGCTTTCTGTACATCGCGGTGGCCGGCCTGATACCCGGCCTGCACCGCAGCGTCAATCCGCGCGCGAGTGTGATCCAGGTCATGCTGGTGGGACTGGGTATCGCGGTCATTGCGATCGTCGAGCGGTGGGTGTGACGCAAGTCACGGGCCTGCGCCGGGAAATTTACAGTTCCTCATAAATTGACCGTTCTGCATCGCGGCTTTTTCCTTAGACTGATCCCCACAGGCAGTTGGACCAATCGGACGGGCAATGTTTGGATTTCTCGACGCAACTCAGGCCACTGCGGCCGCGGTGGCCCTCGCCGACGGCTTCGTCGGTCCTGCTGCACCGCCTGCACGCGGCCGTTCGCGCGGCGGTGAATCGCTGCTGCAGCGCTTCACCGGCCAGGTGGACCAGCACACCCGCAGCCTCAAACTCAACTTTCTGCAGCGTGCGCGGCTTGCCAATACCTTCAAGTGGCGGCTGCGGGAGAAGGGCGTCGACGGGGAAGTCATCGAAGAGCTGACGCGTGCCCTGGTGCTGCGCCTGGCCGGGCAGGGTGCGGCCGTCTCGCCATCCACTGATATGCCGGGCGCTCAATCTGGGGCCGCAGTGCAATGCATGGGGCCGCAGGACATTGCGGCATTGTTGGTCCGTGCCGACGGCCTTCTGAAGGAGAACGACGTCGCGGACGCGGTTGTTGCTTACCAGGAGCTGCTGCGCGCCGATCCCCGCCACGCCATCGCGCACAACAATCTCGGTGGCGCCCTGACCCGTCTCGGGCGCTACCGGGAGGCCGCGGAGCACTTTCGCAGCGCCACCCAGCTCAAGCCCTCTTACCTGGATGCGCATGCCAATCTCGGCACGGTGCTGGGATGGCTGGGGGAGTGGCACGAGGCCGAAGCCCCGTTGCGCAAGGTGCTGAAGGCCCGGCCGCGGTCGATTGCGGCCCTGGTCAACCTGGGGTCCGTGCTGATGCAGAACGGGCGCCCGCAGGAAGCGCGGGAGCTGCTGGGGAGGGCCACCGCCGAAAAGGCTGCGCCGGTCGAAGCCCTGGTCGCACTGGCCCGGCTCGAGGCGCGTGAAGGCCGCATGGAGGAGGCACAGGCGGCGTTTCGCGAGGCGACGGAGCGTGAGCCGCTGTGCTGCTCTGCATGGGTGGGCCTCGGGCGCATCAATCGCATGACGCCGCAGGACACCCGCTGGCTCGCGGGCGCGAGGCGGGCCGCAGTGGAATCCGCTTCGACGATAGATCGCATCCTGATGCACTTCGCGGTCGGCAAGTATCACGACGACGTCGGCGACTTCGACGCCGCGTTCCGCAGCTTCACCCGGGCCAATGAGCTGCAGCGGCCGCTTGCCGTGCCCTACGACCGGGCGGCCCATGCGCGGGAGGTGGGTGCGACGCTGCGCCTCTATACGCGCGAACAGCTCGCCGCTGCCGCGGCCGGTGCGTCCGATTCCGCGCAGCCTGTATTCGTGATCGGCATGCCCCGGTCGGGCACTTCGCTCATCGAGCAGATCATCGCATCACACCCTCAGGCTGCCGGGGCCGGGGAACTAAGCTTCTGGGCCGACATCATCGCCAGGCACCCGCGGCTGGCAGGCGAGGAGCCCCCCGACGAGCCGCTGCGCCGCACCCTGGCGCAGGACTACCTGGAGGTCGTGTCGTCGGCCGCCGCCGGCGCCGAGCGCGTGGTGGACAAGGCGACCAACAACGCTGAGCACCTTGGCGTCATCCGCAGCGTCTTCCCCAACGCACGCATCATCCACGTGCGGCGCGACCCCATCGACACCTGCCTGTCGGCGTACTTTCAGCCCTTCCCGCCGTCTGTGAATTTTGCGATGGATCTCGAGGATCTGGCCCACTACCAGCGGCAGCACGACCGGCTGATGGCGCACTGGCGCTCGGTGCTGCCGCGGGACGCCATCCTCGAGGTCCGCTACGAGGACCTGGTGGCCGACCAGGAAGAGTGGACGCGGCGCATGATGGCGTTCCTGGGCCTGCCCTGGAACGAGCGGACGCTGGACTTCCACACCACCTCCCGCCTGGTTCTCACCGCCAGCTTCTGGCAGGTTCGCCAGCGCATATACAGCCGCTCGGTCGGCCGCTGGCAGCATTACCGCAAGCACCTGGGCCCGCTGCTGAAGCTGCGGTAGGTCGGTTGGCGAAAATCGCAGGAAGCGATTCTCGCAGACATCAGGCTGCCACCGCCGGCAAAAGGCGTGGCTTTTGCCGGCTGTGCCTGACGGGCAGTGGCGGAACCCCTTGAACGGGCTGTGAATATCCCCACAATCGGGGGATCCCACCCTTTCAGGGCCTTCTAGCCATGCGCATGGAAAAACTCACCAGCCGCTTCCAGCAGGCACTCGCCGACGCGCAGTCACTCGCCGTCGGCCGCGACAACCAGTTCATCGAGCCCGCCCACGTCATGCTGGCGCTGCTCGACAGCTCGGGCGGCTCGCTGCGGCCGCTGCTGATGAAGGCCGGCGCGGACGCCAACAAGCTGCGCTCAGGTCTGCAGGGTCTGCTCGACGGCCTGCCGAAGGTGGAGGGTACGCCCGGCGAGGTGCATGTCTCCAACGACCTGAACCGCATCCTCAACGTGACCGACAAGCTGGCGCAACAGCGCGGCGACCAGTTCATCTCCAGCGAGCTGTTCGTGCTGGCGGCCTTCGAGGACCGCGCGCTGGCGCGTCTGTTCAAGGACGCGGGCCTGGTGAAGGGCGCCATCGAGAAGGCCATCGAAGACGTGCGCGGGGGAGAGAAAGTGGACGACGCCAACGCGGAAGAGGGGCGCCAGGCGCTCGAGAAGTACACCATCGACCTGACGGCGCGCGCCTCCTCCGGGAAGCTCGACCCGGTCATCGGCCGTGACGACGAGATCCGCCGCACCATCCAGGTCCTGCAGCGGCGCACCAAGAACAACCCGGTCCTGATCGGCGAACCCGGCGTCGGCAAGACCGCCATCGTCGAGGGCCTGGCGCAGCGGATCATCAACGGTGAGGTGCCCGAGGGCCTGAAGAACAAGCGCATCCTGGCGCTGGACATGGGCTCACTGATCGCAGGCGCGAAGTTCCGCGGTGAGTTCGAGGAGCGCCTCAAGGGCGTGCTCAAGGACCTGGCGAAACAGGAAGGTCAGATCATCCTGTTCATCGACGAGCTGCACACCATGGTGGGCGCCGGCAAAGCCGAGGGCGCCATGGATGCCGGCAACATGCTCAAGCCCGCGCTGGCGCGCGGCGAGCTGCACTGCGTCGGGGCCACCACCCTGGACGAGTACCGCAAGTACATCGAGAAGGATGCGGCGCTGGAGCGCCGCTTCCAGAAGGTGCTGGTGAACGAGCCCTCCGTGGAGGACACCATTGCCATCCTGCGCGGACTGCAGGAGCGCTACGAAGTGCACCACAAGGTGGAGATCACGGACCCCGCGATCGTGGCGGCGGCGACGCTGTCGCACCGTTACATCGCCGACCGCCAGCTGCCCGACAAGGCCATCGACCTGATCGACGAGGCGGCGGCGCGCATCCGCATGGAGATCGACTCCAAGCCGGAGGTCATGGACAAACTCGACCGGCGCATCATCCAGCTGAAGATCGAGCGCGAGGCGTTGAAGAAGGAAAAGGACGAGGCCACGCGCAAACGCCTGGCGACGCTCGAGGAGACGCTCGGCGGCCTGGAGAAGGAATACGCCGATCTCGAGGAAGTGTGGAAGTCCGAGAAAGCCGCCCTGCAGGGCACCGCGCATGTGCGCGAGGAACTGGATCGTACGCGCCTGGAACTGGATGCCGCGCGCCGCGCCGGCAACCTGCAGCGCATGGCGGAGCTGCAGTACGGCCGCATCCCGGAGCTGGAAAAGCGCCTGGGTTCCGCGCAGGTGGCCGAGGACAAGGCCCCGACGCTGGTGCGCAACAAGGTCGACGAGGAGGAGATCGCGGAAGTGGTCTCCAAGTGGACCGGCATTCCGGTATCCAAGATGCTGCAGGGCGAGAAGGAGAAGCTGCTGCACATGGAGGACGCGCTGGGCAAGCGGGTCGTGGGCCAGGACGAAGCGCTGCGCATCGTGTCCAACGCCATCCGCCGCTCGCGCGCCGGGCTCTCTGATCCGCGCCGGCCCAACGGTTCGTTTCTGTTCCTGGGTCCCACGGGCGTCGGCAAGACGGAACTCTGCAAGGCGCTGGCGGAATTCCTGTTCGACACCGAGGAGGCCCTGATCCGCATCGACATGTCGGAGTTCATGGAGAAGCACTCGGTGGCCCGCCTGATCGGCGCGCCGCCGGGCTACGTGGGCTACGAGGAGGGCGGCTATCTGACCGAGGCGGTGCGGCGCCGCCCCTATTCCGTGATCCTGCTGGATGAGGTCGAGAAGGCCCATCCCGACGTTTTCAACGTGCTGCTGCAGGTGCTCGACGACGGGCGCCTGACCGACGGACAGGGCCGCACGGTCGACTTCCGCAACACCGTCATCATCATGACGTCCAACCTCGGCTCGCAGGTGATCCAGGAATACGCCGGCGAGAAGAACTACGCGAAGATGAAGTCGGCGGTGATGGAAGTGGTGCAGCAGAGCTTCCGGCCCGAGTTCATCAACCGCATCGACGACATCGTGGTGTTCCATCCGCTGGGCAACCGGCAGATCCGCGCCATCGTCGACATCCAGCTGCTGTACCTGCGCAAGCGGCTGACCGAGCGCAACATGGACCTGGTGCTGGACGACGCCGCTCGCGACCTGCTGGGCGAGGCCGGGTTCGACCCGGTGTACGGCGCCCGGCCGCTGAAGCGGGCGATCCAGCAGCAGATCGAGAACCCGCTGGCGCAGCGCATCCTGCAGGGGGAGTTTGCGCCCGGCGACCGCATCCGCGTCGGCGTGCGGGATGACAACCTGACATTCTCCCGGGACGGCAAGCGCCTATAATCGCCGGATAACCGGGATAAACCGGATTAACCATAACTGTCCGACAGCACCATGCCGTTCTACGAATACGAATGCCAGGCCTGCAAGTTCTACACCGAGGTGATGCAGAAGATCAGCGACGCCCCGCTGACGAAGTGCCCCTCGTGCGGCAAGAAGACACTGAAGAAACTGGTCTCGGCGCCGGTGTTCCGCCTGAAGGGCAGCGGCTGGTACGAGACTGACTTCAAGTCAGACAAGGAGAACAAGCGCAACCTGGTCGGTGCCGACCGGGACGAGTCCGCGCCCTCCGGCAAGGGGGAGGCCAAATCCGAGGGCAAGAGCGACGCCAAGAGCGACGACAAGCCCGGGGCGAAAGCGGACAGCAAGGGTGATACCGCAAAATCCGCCGCGGATGCGAAGTCAGCGACCTCCGGCGCCACGGGCGGCGTCGCGCCGTCCGGCGGCACATCGGCGGCCGGGCGTTCGGGCCGCAAGAGCGCAAAGTCCCGCACGCCTGCGCGCCGCAAGGGCCGGCGCCAGGGCCGTTGAGGCAGCAGGCTCCGATGAGCACTCCAGTGCCGCCTCTTCCGCCGGTCCCGGCGTCCTCGCCTCGCCGCTGGGGCCTGCGGCGCTACCTGGTCGCCGGCATCCTGGTGTGGCTGCCGATCCTCGCCACCATCTGGCTGGTGAGTTTCATGCTGCACATCATGGACCGCACGCTGCTGCTGCTGCCGCCGGCGTACCGGCCGGAGTCGCTGGTGGGCTTCGCCCTGCCGGGAGTGGGTGCGGTCTTCGCACTCGCGGTGCTGTTGCTGACGGGCCTGCTGGTGACCAACCTGGTCGGCCGGCGGCTGGTGATCTGGGGTGAGGAGCTGGTGCACCACATCCCGATCGTGGGTTCGGTCTACGGCGGGGTGAAGAGTTTTGCCGAGAGCGTCCTGTCCCAGTCCAACTCCTTCCGCAAGGTGGTGATGGTGGAGTACCCCCGCACCGGCGTGTGGAGCCTGGGCTTCCTGACCGCCGAGGACGTGGCGGAGGTCAGCCGCCGCACCGGCGAGCCTCACGCGGCGGTGTACATCTCCGCGGCCCTGAACGCCACCGCCGGTTACCTGGTGATCGTGCCGCGCCGGCAGATCGTGGAACTGGACATGTCGGTGGATGCGGCCATGAAGATGATCATCACCTGCGGGGTGGTCGTGCCGCCCGACCAGCCCCATCAGGGGGGCGAGCGCCACCTGGCGCGGCCAGCGGCCTGAGGCTGTCCGGCGCGCAACGCCCGGGAAGTGCCCCCGCTGGCGCCTTCCTGTACCATCGCGCGCCTCATGCGTTCACACTACTGCGGACAGGTCGACGAGCGGCTGCTCGGCCAGGAAGTCACGGTTGCGGGCTGGGTTCACCGGCGGCGCGACCATGGCGGCGTCATCTTCGTGGATCTGCGCGACCGCGAGGGTCTGCTGCAGATCGTCTTCGATCCGGACCTGGCGCCGGTGTTCGCGGAAGCCGAGCGGCTGCGCAATGAGTTTGTGATCCGGGTGCGCGGCAACGTGCGCGCCCGCCCCGCGGGCACCGTAAACGCGAACCTCGCCTCCGGCAAGGTGGAGTTGCTGGCGCGCGAGATCGAACTGCTGAACCGTTCCGAGCCCCTGCCGTTCCAGCTCGATGAGCAGGTGGGCGAGGAAGTGCGCCTGCGCTACCGCTACCTGGACCTGCGGCGCGAGGTCATGAACCAGCGCCTGCGCCTGCGGCACCGCATCACGCGCGCCATGCGCGCCTACCTGGACGGGCACGGCTTCATCGACCTGGAGACGCCGATGCTCACCAAGGCGACTCCCGAGGGCGCGCGCGACTACCTGGTGCCCAGCCGCACGCACCCGGGCAAGTTCTTCGCCCTGCCGCAGTCGCCGCAGATCTTCAAGCAGCTGCTGATGATTTCCGGCTTCGATCGCTATTACCAGATCGTGCGCTGCTTCCGCGACGAGGACCTGCGTGCCGACCGCCAGCCGGAGTTCACCCAGCTGGATGTCGAGACATCCTTCCTGGCCCAGGACGACATCATGGGGCTGATGGAGGGGCTGGTGCGGCACTTCTTCCAGGAGGTGCTGGGCGTGGCGCTGCCGCAGCCCTTTGCGCGCATGAGCTACGCGGAGGCGATGCGCCGTTATGGCTCCGACAAGCCTGACCTGCGCATCCCGCTGGAGCTGGTCGACGTGGCCGACCTGGTGCGCGACTGCGAATTCAAGGTGTTCGCCGGCCCTGCGCAGGATGCGCGCGGCCGGGTGGCGGCGCTGCGTGTGCCCGGCGGCGCCAGCATGCCGCGCTCGCAGATCGACGACTGCACCGCCTTCGTCGGCCGCTACGGCGCCAGGGGGCTCGCCTACATCAAGGTGAACGAGCGCGCCCGCGGCCGCGACGGCCTGCAGTCCCCGATCACCAAGTTCCTGAGCGACCCCGCGCTTGCCGGGATCCTGGAGCGTACCCAGGCCGCCGACGGTGACCTGATTTTCTTCGGCGCTGATACTGCGAAGGTGGTCAGCGATGCGCTCGGCGCGCTGCGCCTGAAAATCGGCCAGGACCTGAAGCTGGTGAACGAGGGCTGGCGGCCGCTGTGGGTCGTGGACTTCCCCATGTTCGAGTGGGACGCGGACGAGAAGCGCTGGGTGGCCATGCACCATCCCTTCACCGCGCCGAAGAACGACGACCCGGAGGCCCTCAGCGCCGCGCCCGGCGCAGCGCTGGCGAAGGCCTATGACATGGTGCTGAACGGCTCGGAGATCGGCGGCGGCTCGGTGCGTATCCACCGCCAGGAGATGCAGTCCACGGTGTTTGGCCTGCTGGGCATCGAACCGGAGGAAGCCGTGAAGAAGTTCGGCTTCCTGCTCGATGCGCTGAAGTACGGCGCGCCGCCGCACGGCGGGATCGCCTTCGGGCTCGATCGCCTCGCCATGCTCATGGCCGGCGCCGACAGCATCCGCGAGGTGATCGCCTTCCCCAAGACGCAGACGGCCGCCGACCCGATGACCGATGCGCCGACGGAAGTGAGCGAAGCGCAGCTGCGCGAACTGCACATCAGGGTGCGGGTGCCCGCGGCGCACTGAGGCGCATGATGCACGTGGTCTACGTGCACGGGCTGTGGATGCCCGGCGACGAGTCACTGATGCTGCGGCGGCGCCTGGCGCAGCAGGGCATGACGCTGCACCCGTTCCGCTACTCCGCGGTGCATTCCGTAATGAGCGACGTCACTGCCAGCCTGCACGCCTTCGTGCGCGGTCTGCCTGGCGATACGGTGCACTTCATCGGCCACAGCCTGGGCGGGTTGGTGATTCACCGCCTGCTGGAGCGCTATCCGCAGCAACCGGCGGGCAACACAGTGTTTCTCGGCACGCCGAGTGTTTCCAGCCGCGCGGCGGTCGGCGCAGCGCGTTTCGTGGCGCTGGCGCAGCTCATGGGGCAGTCGGTGGCCGAGGAATTGCTGCAGCCGCGCGAGCGGCGCTGGACCTACCCGCGCCCGTTGGGGATCATCGCCGGCACCCATCCTATCGGCATCGGCCAGTTCCTGGCGCACTTCGGTGAGGACAACGACGGCACGGTTGCGGTCAGCGAGACCCGCATGCCCGGCGCCACCGACCACATCGCCCTGCCGGTGAGCCACTTCGGCTTGTTGACTTCGGCGCGTGTGGCGCGCGAAACCGCGCTGTTCCTGAAAGAGGGGCACTTCTCGCTGAGGTAGCCGGCGCACGGGTCAGCTCGCGCGGAAGCTGCGAGGGGCCTACTTATCGGAATCCGCCAGGGCCCTCAGCCGATACAGAGCCTCCAGCGCCGCCTTGGGGGTCATGTCATCCGGGTTCAGGGTCTTGAATGCCTCGCGCAGGGCATCTGGCGCCGGTGCGACAAACAACGGCAGCTCGCTCTGTGGTGCGGCGACGGCGCGATCGCGTTGCGCCTCGAGGTGCTCCAGGTAGCGGCGCGCTGCGGCGATGACGGGCACAGGCACCCCGGCGAGCTGCGCCACCTGCAGGCCGTAGCTGCGATCCGCGGGGCCGTCCCGGACCGCGTGCAGGAACACGATGCCGTCGGCGTGTTCGGTCGCGTCCAGGTGCACGTTGGCACAGCCCTCGACTTCCGCGGCCAGTGCGGTCAACTCGAAGTAATGCGTCGCGAACAGGGTGAACGCGTGCACCCGCTGCGCGATGTCGCGCGCCATGGCCCAGGCGAGCGACAGGCCGTCGAAGGTGCTGGTGCCGCGGCCGATTTCGTCCAGCAGGATCAGGCTGCGTGCCGTGGCGTTGTGCAGGATGTTGGCGGCCTCGGTCATCTCAACCATGAAGGTGGAGCGTCCCCCGGCCAGGTCATCGCCCGCGCCGATGCGCGTGAAGATGCGGTCGAGCGGGCCGATGACCGCCTGCTCGGCCGGGACGTAGCTGCCGATGTGCGCCAGCACTGCGATCAGCGCCGCCTGACGCATGTAGGTCGACTTGCCGCCCATGTTGGGGCCGGTGATGATCAACATGCGCCGCCCGGCATCGAGCCGCAGGTCGTTGGGCACGAAGGGGCTGGCGGCGAAGCGCTCCACCACCGGGTGACGGCCGGCCGTGATCGACAGCCGAGGCTCGTCCGACAGCTGCGGCGCCGACCACTGCAGCGCAAAGGCACGCTCCGCGAGCGCGGCCACGGCGTCGAGTTCGGCGAGCGCCGCGGCGGTGCCCTGCAGCGGGCCCAGAACGTCGGTCAGCCGGGTGAGCAGTTCCTCGTACAACTGCCGCTCGCGCGCCATCGCCTTCTCGCGCGCCCCGAGCACCCGGTCCTCGAAGCCCTTGAGCTCCGCGGTGATGAAGCGCTCCGCCGACTTCACTGTCTGGCGGCGGATGTAATCCTTCGGGGCGCGCTCGGCATCGCGTCGCGAGATCTCGATGAAGAAACCCTGCACCCGGTTGTAGCCGAGCTTGAGCCCCGCAAGGCCGGTGCGTTCGCGCTCGCGCTTCTCCAGCTCCAGCAGGAACTCGTCGGTGTGCGTGGAGATGCGCCGCAGTTCGTCCAGGTCGGCGTCGTAGCCTGCCGCGATGACGTCGCCGTCGCGCACCATGGGGGAGGGTTCCGTCGCAATCGCCGCGCTGAGCAGGGCGACGACGTCGCTATGCTCGGCCATGCGGGCGTGCAGGCCGGCGAGCAGCGGCGAGTCGATCTGGGCCAGCGCCGCGCGCAAAGCCGGCAGCACCCCCAGGGAACTGCGCAGTTGAGTCAGATCGCGGGGCCGTGCCGAGCGCAGTGCCACGCGCGAGAGGATTCGTTCCATGTCGCCGATGCCACCCAGGTGCTGGCGCAGGGCCGTGAAACCGCGCGCGTCGATCAGCGCACCCACTGCGTGGTAACGCTCGCGCAGCGTGCCCTGTACGGTCAGTGGACGATTGAGCCAGCGGCGCAACTGGCGCGAGCCCATGGTCGTCGCGCAGCTATCGATCACCGCCAGCAGTGTGGCGTCGGCATTGCCCCCCAGCGGCGTGTCTATTTCCAGGTTGCGCCGTGTCGCCGCGTCCAGGATCAGCGCGTCGCCACGCTCCTCCACCCGCAGTGCGCGGATGTGGGGCAGGGCGGTCTTCTGGGTGTCGCGTACGTACTGCAGCAGCGCGCCGGCGGCGCGGATCGCCAGCGGCAGTTCGTCGGCGCCGAAGCCCTTCAGGTCCAGGGTGCCGAGCTGATCGGTCAGCAGCCGCGAGGCGCTGGCCAGCTCGAAGTGCCACGGCGGGCGTGTGCGCAAAGGGGTGCCAGGCCGCGCGCCCGCCGTGCCCGCAGCGCCTTCCGTACCTTCGGCGACCAGCAGTTCCGCGGGCTTCAGGCGTTCCAGTTCGGCAGCAAGTGCCGTGCCGCCTGCACCCTGCAGTACCGTGAAGCGGCCGGCCGCGAGGTCGAGCCACGCCAGGCCGAATGCCTCACCTTCCTGCGCCGCCGCCGCGACCAGCGTGTCGCTGCGCTCCTCCAGCAGGGCGGCGTCCGTGACGGTCCCCGGCGTGACGATGCGCACCACCGCGCGCTCGACCGGCCCCTTCGATGTCGCTGGATCGCCGAGCTGCTCGCAGATCGCGACGCTCTCGCCGCGGCGCACCAGCCGTGCCAGGTAGCTGTCGACCGCGTGGAAGGGTACGCCCGCCATGGGGATCGGCGCGCCCGCCGACTGGCCGCGCTGGGTCAGCGTGATGTCCAGCAGTGCGGCCGCCCGGCGTGCATCCTCGTAGAACAGCTCATAGAAGTCCCCCATGCGGTAGAACAGCAGCACGTCGGGATTCTGGCCCTTGATGCGCAGGTACTGCTGCATCATCGGGGTGTGCGCAGGGACGTCTCTATTCATCTGGAAATGGTAGCAGCCTATCTTGAAATTCCAGTCCCTGCCCAGAGTAATCGGCCATGTCCGACCCCGTGCACCTGGTCTGTCCGAACTGCAACACCGTCAACCGGGTGGACCAGGCGCGGCTGTCGCAGTCTCCCCGCTGTGGCCAGTGCCACCAGGCGCTGTTCACCGGTCACCCGCTGGAACTCGACTCGGCCAGCTTTGCGCGGCACATCGCGCGTAACGATATCCCGGTGGTGGTGGACTTCTGGGCGCCCTGGTGCGGGCCCTGCAGAGCCATGGCGCCGCAGTTTGCGCAGGCGGCCCTCGAGCTGGAGCCGAACGTGCGCCTGGCGAAGCTCAATACGGATGCCGCACAGGACGTCGCCGCCCAATTCAATATCCGCAGCATCCCGACACTGATCCTGTTCAAGGCGGGCCAGGAAGTGGCCCGCCAGCCAGGTGCGATGGGCAAGGCGGACATCATGCGCTGGGTTCGCTCGACGGCCGGCACGCCGAGCGGGTAGCCTTCGTACGCATGATCACCGATCCGCAGCTGTACGAGCTGTCGGCGCGCGTCGCCCACAAGCTGCGCGCCGCCGGGCGGCGCCTGGTGACCGCGGAGTCCTGCACCGGCGGCTGGGTGGCGAAGGCGATGACCGACATTCCGGGCAGTTCGCAATGGTTCGAGTGCGGCTACGTCACCTATTCCAACGCGGCAAAGCAGCGCGACCTGGGCGTGTCGGCCACGACGCTCGCCAGCTTCGGTGCGGTGAGTGAGCAGACCGTGCGCGAGATGGCCGAGGGGGCGCTGCGCCTCACGGGGGCCACGGTCGCGATCGCCGTCAGCGGTATCGCCGGTCCCGACGGCGGGCTGCCGGACAAACCAGTGGGGACCGTGTGGTTCTGCGCCGCGGCCCGTGCGGATGAGACCATGGATATCATCGCTGAAGAGAGGCATTTCAGCGGCGAGCGCGCCTACGTCCGCAACCACGCTCTGCAACACGCGTTGCGGCTGATCCTGCGCCTGGACCTGCCGGTGCGCAGCGAGGCGGTCCCGCCGCCGCCGGGGGCGGCATAGCCGGTGCAACCGCACCCGGTGACGGACCGCCGCCTGTTCTTCGCGCTGCTGCCCGATGAGCCGCAGCGCAGGGCCTTCGTCGCCGCGGTGCATGGGAGCGCGGGGCGATCTGGCGGACGCAGCGTACCCTGGCAGAACCTGCACCTCACCCTGGCGTTCCTGGGCCGGGTGCCCAAGGCGAGAGTCCCGGAGCTGATGCGCCTGGCGCACGCCGTGGCAGCGAACCAGGCGGGCGGCGCAGTGGAATTCGGTTTCGCGGAACTGGCGTACTGGCCGCGTCCTGCGGTCCTCCACGCGCCGGCGCGGCCGCTGGCAGGCGCGGCGGCCGGGTTCGAGAGACTTCTGCGGCTGGCCGAGGCGTTGCGGTCGACGACAGGCGCCGGCGGATTTTCCCCGGATCTCAAGCCCTTCCATCCGCATGTCACGGTGGCGCGTAAAGTGCCGCCCGCGCCCGATGCGCGCACGCTCGCGGCGCCGGCGCTCGCCGACGTCGCCTGGCGTTGCGGGAGCTTCGCGCTGATGCAGATCGCGCACCGTGGCGAGGGCGCGCTATACAGTACTGTCGGCTCCTGGCTACTGGTTGACTCGAAGTAACGACACGAACACCACCGAAATTCGCTGCGTGCGGCGCTCCGCGCATTGCTTTTGTGTGGGATAATTCCTGTGCCGCTTATTCAACGCGGCCGCAACCGTACGGAATCGCATCAATGGAAGAGAACCGCAAGAAGGCACTCGCCGCCGCCCTGGGTCAGATCGAAAAGCAGTTCGGCAAGGGCTCGGTCATGCGCCTGGGTGACGCCGCCGCCAGCTACGACGTGGAGACGGTTTCGACCGGCTCGCTGGGTCTCGACATCGCCCTCGGGGTCGGCGGCCTGCCGCGCGGCCGCGTGGTGGAGATCTTCGGGCCGGAGGCCTCGGGCAAGACGACGCTCACCCTGCAGGTGATCGCCGAGGTGCAGCGCAACGGCGGCACCGCGGCCTTCGTGGATGCGGAGCACGCGCTCGATCCGGCCTACGCCGAGAAGCTCGGCGTCAACATCAACGACCTGCTGGTGTCGCAGCCGGATACCGGCGAGCAGGCGCTGGAGATCACCGACATGCTGGTGCGCTCCAGCGCGGTCGACATCGTGGTGATCGACTCGGTGGCGGCGCTCACGCCCAAGGCCGAGATCGAGGGCGAGATGGGCGAGCTGCAGGTCGGCCTGCACGCGCGCCTGATGTCGCAGGCACTGCGCAAGCTCACCGGCAACATCAAGCGCTCCAACACCATCGTGGTGTTCATCAACCAGATCCGCATGAAGATCGGCGTGATGTTCGGCAACCCCGAGACCACCACCGGCGGCAACGCGCTGAAGTTCTATTCATCGGTGCGCCTGGACATCCGCCGCATCGGCGCCATCAAGAGCGGCGAGGAAGTCACCGGCAACATGACCCGGGTCAAGGTGGTCAAGAACAAGGTCGCCCCGCCGTTCCGCGAGGCCGAATTCGAGATCATGTACGGCCAGGGAATCTCGCGCGAGGGCGAGATCATCGAGCTGGGCAGCGCGCAGGGCATCATCGAGAAGTCCGGCGCCTGGTACGCCTATAAGGGCAACCGCATCGGCCAGGGCAAGGACAACGCCCGCACCTACCTGCAGACCAACCGGGAGGTGGCGCGGGAGATCGAGGACCAGATCCGCGCCCGCCTGCTGGCCCCGAAGCAGCCGCGCAACACCGAGCAGATCGCGGCCAACAGCGCCTGAGCGGGGCGAGCGCCTGAGCAGGGGCGCTTGCGGCCCCGTCACTTGCCCATCGGGTTGACCTGGTGCTGCTGGATACCTTCGGCGAAGTTGCGCGAGCTTTCCGTGACAGACTTGAGCTGCGCCAGGGTACCGCAGCGCTGGACATAGTCCAGGCGCGAGCCAAGCACCTGCTCGCGCTTGCAGTAGACCTTTTCGCCGTTACGCGTCGTCGGTCGGTACCCCTTGGCGAGCAGCAGCTTCTCTTCATGGCCCGACTCGGTGCCCGTGGCTGCCGGCGGTGAGGCTACTGGCGGGGTGGCAGCGGGCGGCGTAACGGCCGGCGGTGAGGCTGCTGGCGGCGTGGCAGCTGGCGGCGTCGCCGCGGGCGGTCTGGCGGCCGGCGCCGTACTGGCGGTCTCGTCTGCGAGCGCACTGGCCGCCGCAACGGCGCAGACCAGGGATATCAGCCAGGATTCGGGTCTTGGTTTTCGCATGAAGCAGATTCCCTCGTTCTCTCGGGATCCGGGGCCCTTAGCCGGCTCACTATACTTTGCGACATGAGTCCCCGCTTTGGAAAACCGACCGCGAGACGGGACACGGAGCATCGGGGTCCGGAATCAGCAAGGGGGGCGGCCATCCGGCTGTTGGCGCGGCGCGATTTCAGCGTGGCTGAGCTGCGCCGCAGCCTGCTGTCGCGAGGGGTAAGTGCCCCGGCGGCCGAGGCAGCGGTGGATGAACTGCTCCAGGAAGGGGCCCTCGACGATGTGCGGTACGCGCACAGCCAGGTGGCCTCGCGCGCCGGTCGGGGACAGGGCCCGATGCGTATCGCAGCCGAACTGCGTCAGGCGGGCCTGGCGCAGGAACTCATCGACGCGGCATTGGCTGCGGGGCCGGACTGGCAGGCCCTGGCGCGCCGGGTGCGCAGTGGCCGGTTCGGGCCGGCGGCCCCCGCGGACTGGGGGGAGAAGGCCCGCCAAGCCCGTTTTTTGCAGTACCGGGGCTTTTCATCGGATCATATCCGTTCGGCCACTGGCGCCGACCCCGATCCGGACTGAGAGAATTCTTGAACAAGCCCTCGTACATGAGCGCGGCGGATGTCCGCAGCGCCTTCCTGCAGTTCTTCCGCGGGCACAACCACCTGGTCGTGCCCTCGAGTTCGCTGGTGCCCGGCAACGACCCGACCCTGCTGTTCACCAACGCGGGAATGGTGCAGTTCAAGGACGTCTTCCTGGGCAAGGACCAGCGTGACTACCTGCGCGCCGCCACCAGCCAGCGTTGTGTGCGTGCCGGCGGCAAACACAACGACCTGGAAAACGTCGGCTACACGGCGCGGCATCACACCTTCTTCGAGATGCTGGGCAACTTCTCCTTCGGCGATTATTTCAAGCGCGAGGCGATCCACTTCGCCTGGGAGTTCCTGGTCTTCAACCTGGGACTGGATCCCGGGCGCCTGTGGTGCACCGTCTACCACGACGATGAGGAGGCCGCGCGCATCTGGCTGCAGGAGATCAAGATCGACCCGCAGCGCTTCTCGCGCCTGGGCGCCGCTTCCAATTTCTGGGCGATGGGCGAGACCGGCCCCTGCGGCCCCTGCAGCGAGATCTTCTACGACCACGGCCCGCAGGTCCCCGGCGGCCCGCCCGGCTCGCCGGATGAAGAGGGCGACCGCTACGTCGAGATCTGGAACCTGGTGTTCATGCAGTTCGAGCGCGCGGCCGACGGCACGCTCGCGCCGCTGCCGAAGCCCTCGGTGGATACCGGCATGGGCCTGGAACGCATCGCCGCGGTGATGCAGGGGGTGCATTCCAACTACGACATCGACCTGTTCCGCAACCTGATCAAGGCCGCCGGCGCACTGGCCGGCACCTCGATCCTGACCTCCAGCTCCCTGCGGGTGATCGCCGACCACATCCGCGCCAGCGCCTTCCTGGTGGCCGACGGCGTGCTGCCGGCCAACGAGGGCCGCGGCTACGTGCTGCGCCGTATCATCCGTCGCGCCATCCGCCACGGTTACAAGCTCGGCATCCAGGAGCCGTTCTTCTACAAGCTGGTGCCAGTGCTGGAGCAGGAGATGGGTGCGCCCTACCCGGAGCTGACGCGCGGACGCGAGCATATCGAACGGGTGCTGAAGCAGGAGGAGGAGCGCTTTGCCGAGACGCTTGCCAACGGCATGGTGCTGCTGGAGGGTGCAATCCGCAGCCTGCGCGGCTCGAAGGTGATCGACGGCGACACGGTGTTCAAGCTCTATGACACCTACGGCTTCCCCGCGGACCTGACCGCCGACGTCGCGCGCGAGCGCGGCCTCAGCATCGATCAGCCGCGCTTCGAGGCCGCGATGGAAGAACAGCGGCGTCGCTCGCAGCAGGCCAGCCGCTTCGACGTCGACCTGCGCGGCGGCGCCCAGGTCGATGCGCGCACCCTGTTCCAGGGCTATGAGCAGCTGCACGGCAACGCGCACGTGCTTGCCCTGCTGAAGGACAACCAGGCGGTGCCGGCGCTGCAGCAGGGCGAGTCGGGCGAGGTGATCCTGGATCGCACACCGTTCTACGCCGAGTCGGGCGGGCAGGTGGGCGATGCCGGTCAGCTGATCGGCGAGGGCGTGCAGTTCACGGTCAGCGACACCTACAAGCGGCAGGCGGCGCACGCGCATCGCGGCGTGCTGCAGCGGGGCACGCTGCGCGTCGGGGATGCGCTGGAGGCGGAGGTCGACGGCGCGCGCCGCCAGGCTACCGCCCTCAACCACAGCGCTACGCACCTGCTGCACGCGGCTCTGCGCCGCGTGCTGGGCGCGCACGTGGTACAGAAGGGCTCGCTGGTCGCCCCGGACCGGCTGCGGTTCGACTTCACGCACCTGCGGGCGGTGACTCCTGCCGAATTGACGCAGGTCGAGCAGCTGGTGAACGAACAGATCCGCATCAATGCGCCGGCCGAGACGCGTCTCATGGACTACGACGGCGCGGTCGCAGCCGGCGCCATGGCCCTGTTCGGCGAGAAGTACGACAAGGAAGTGCGCGTGCTGCGCATGGGCGATTTCTCCATGGAACTGTGCGGCGGCACCCACGTGCGCCGCGCAGGTGACATCGGCCTGTTCAAGATCGTGAGCGAGAACGGCGTCGCCTCCGGCGTGCGCCGCATCGAGGCGCTGACCGGAGCCGCAGCGGTCGAGCACGTGGAAAGCAGTGAAGCGCTGCTGCGGGAGCTGGGCGCCCTGGTGCGCGGATCGCGCGAGGAACTGGCCTCCAAGGTGCGCGAGCAGCAGGAGCGCGCGCGGCAGCTCGAGCGCGAGATCCGCACCCTGAAGGACCGCCTGGCCTCGGGCAAGGGCGTCGACCTCGCCGCCGGCGCCGTCGACATCCAGGGCGTGAAGGTGCTCGCCACCCAGGTGGACGGCGCCGACGCCGGGGCATTGCGCGCCGCCGTCGACCAGTTGAAGGAGCGCCTGAAGTCGGCCGTGATCGTCCTGGCCAGCGTCGAGGGTTCCGGCAAGGTCGTACTGGTGGCGGGCGTCACCGCCGACCAGACCGCCCGCGTGAAAGCCGGCGAGCTGGTCGGCTCGGTCGCCTCCCAGGTCGGGGGCCGCGGCGGCGGGCGCGCCGATTTCGCGCAGGCCGGCGGCAGCAAGGCGGATGCGCTGCCCGCCGCACTGGAGTCGGTGCAGGGGTTCGTGCGCGCCAGGCTTGCTGTCTGAGTCAGTGCGGCCCGCGAAACCTGGCGGATCTGTCCATTCTGGAGTGAATTCGATGCGCTACTCGCCGTTTGCGTTTGCAACCCTGCTTGCTGTTGGTTTGGCCGCTGCGACCCCGGCACGGACCGCAGGTCCCGCAGCCGCCGCTGCCCCTGCAGCAACCGCCGCAACCGCCCCAACCGCCGCGATTGCCGCCGCGGATCGCGTGGTGCTGCCCGACAACGTGATCCCGCGGCACTACGACATCGCCGTCACACCGGACGCGGCCCACCTGCGCTTCGGCGGCAGTGTGCGCATCGACGTGCAGGTCGTGCGCGCGACGCGCGCCATCGTGCTCAACGCGGCGGACCTGAGCTTCGATCGGGCCGCGCTGTCAGGCCGCAGCGAGGCGCCGAAAATCACTCTCGATCCGACCCGGCAGACCGCGACGTTCACGTTCGCACAGCCGCTGACTCCCGGCCTCTACACGCTGTCCCTGGACTATCGCGGCCGGATCTACCAGCAGGCCTCCGGGCTGTTTGCACTGGACTACGAAGCGAACGGCGGCGGACAGCAGCGGGCGCTTTTCACCCAATTTGAGAACTCCGACGCGCGCCGCTTCGTGCCCTCGTGGGACGAACCGGGACGCAAGGCGACCTTCACGCTGACGGCCACGGTACCCGCCGCGCAAATGGCAGTCTCCAACATGCCGGTGCAGAGCAGTGAGGATGCCGGCCCCGGCCTCAAGCGCGTCCACTTCCAGGCCACCCCGCGGATGAGCTCGTACCTGCTGTTCTTCGGCCTGGGGGACTTCGAGCGCATCGCGAGGCGCGTGGGTAAGGTCGACGTGGGTGTTGTGGTCAAGCGGGGCGATGCCGCCAAAGCGGCGTTCGCCCTGGATGCGGCCGCGCAACTGCTGCCCTACTACGATGAGTACTTCGGCACGCCGTACCCGCTGCCCAAGCTGGACCTGGTGGCCGGCGCCGGTTCGAGCCAGTTTTTTGGAGCGATGGAAAACTGGGGCGCGATCTTCTATTTCGACCGCGACCTGCTGCTGGATCCGCGCCTGTCCACCGAAAGGGACCGGCAGGGGGTCTTTGAAGTCATCGCGCACGAGATGGCGCATCAGTGGTTCGGCGACCTGGTCACCATGGCGTGGTGGGATGACCTGTGGCTGAACGAAGGCTTTGCCTCGTGGATGTCCAACAAGGCCACCGCGCACTTCCGGCCGCAGTGGCAGGTGTGGCTGGGCTCCCTGAACGATAACGATGCCGCCATGCAGACGGACGCGGCGCAGGGCACGCACGCGGTGGTCACGCCGATCCGTGACGTGCTGGCGGCCAGCAACGCGTTTGACTCCATCACCTACCTGAAGGGCGCGGCCGTCATCCGCATGCTCGAAAGTTATGTCGGGGAGCGGGTGTTCCGCGACGGCGTGCGGCACTACATGAAGGCACACGCCTACGGCAACACGGTGTCGGATGACTTGT
The DNA here is from genome assembly GCA_018241445.1 of Pseudomonadota bacterium. Taxonomy (GTDB): domain Bacteria; phylum Pseudomonadota; class Gammaproteobacteria; order Steroidobacterales; family Steroidobacteraceae; genus 13-2-20CM-66-19. The sequence continues at coordinate 1,973 of JAFEDT010000002.1, read as the reverse complement.
GGCGCGAGATCGATCCGCTGAGTCCCCGCAAGGTCACCGGGATCGCACACGACTTCACGTTGCAGGCAGGCGTGCCGCTGATTTCCGCGCGCACCCGGCTTTGCACGGGCGGGCAGCAGCAGCTGGAACTGACCCAGGGCCGCTTTGCGGTGGACGACTCGGGCCGCGCCGGCGCCCGGTTGTGGCACGTGCCGGTGGAGATCCAGTCCCTGGTGGGTCATGAGCCCCCGACCCGCGTGGAGGTTTCGGCGGCTGCGCCGGCCATCGTGACCGTCGCCTGTGGCCCGGTGCTGGTAAACGCCGGCCAGACCGGGTACTTCCGCACCCGCTATTCGAGCGAGGCTTTCGCCGCCCTCGCCGGGCACTTCGCGCACCTTACAGCGGACGACCAGCTCGGCCTGCTGCACGACACGTCGGCGCTCGCGTTGGCCGGCGATGCATCGCTGGCAGACCTGCGCCACCTCGCCGCCAGCCTGCCCGTGGCTGCCGACCCGCTGGTGTGGGATGCACTGGCCGGCAAGCTCCTGGACATCGATGAGTTCTATCGCGGCAGCCCGGCGCGGGCCGCGTATCGTGTCTACGCGCGGGAACTGTTGAGGCCAGTGGTGGCGAAGGTGGGTTGGGAAGCACGGGCCAGGGAGCCGGATAACGTCGCACTCGAGCGCGCCGCGGTGCTCGAAGCGATGGGTCGTCTCGGGGATCCGGCGGTCGTGGCAGAAGCACGGCGGCGCTTCGCCCAGCTGCGCACGGCGCCGGCCAGCGTCCCCGCGGCCGTGCGCAAGGCCGCGCTGCAGGCGGTCGCGGTCAATGCGGACGCCCCAACCTGGGAGGCGATTGCAGCGCTGGCGCGCTCGGCGCCCACGCTGCTGGAAAAGGAGCAGTACTACGACCTGCTGGGAAGCACGGAGGATCCGGCGCTGGCGCAGCGCGCCCTGGACATGTCACTGACCAACGAGCCGCCCATGACCCTGCGGACCCGGATCATCGGTTCGGTCGCCAGGCTCCATCCGGAAATGGCGGCCGCATTTACCATCGCGCACTGGCAGGCGATCGCGCCGCTGCTGGAGTCAGCGAGCGCGCCGGAGTTCGTACCCAACCTGGCCGCCGGCAGCACGGACCTGAAGCTGATCGATCACCTCGACACGTTCGCGGCGGCCAACATACCGCAGACGGCACGCAGTGCCCTGAACAAGTCTGTAGCCAGAATCCGCTACGGCGCCAGCGTCGCGGTGCGGCTGGCGCCGTTCCAGTGGGGCGAGGTAACGGCCCGTTCACGCGCGATCCGGGGTGCCGCCGCCACGCTGGCGGGCGGACTGGCGCGCGGCGAGCCGGCTCACTATGATGGCAGCCCGCCGCGGCAGCCGCGCACCGCCCAGGCGGATGCAGGTTGATGACTGATGTTTTCATGCGCGCGGCGAGATGGCCGAGTGGGTGAGCCGGGGCGTCTTTCCCGGCTGCACTGAATGTGCAGCCGGCCCGGCGAACGCCGGCACGAGAGTGTCGGCCGGGATATTGGCATACTGAAGAAGACAGCTGCGAGCATTTGATTTGGTTGAACGACGGAGAGATGGCCGAGTGGGTGAGCCGGGGTGTCTTTCCCGGCTGCACTGAATGTGCAGCCGGCCCGGCGAACGCCGGCACGAGAGTGCCGGCCGGGATATTGGCATACTGAAGAGGACAGCTGCGAGCATCTGATTTGGTTGAACGACGGAGAGATGGCCGAGTGGTCGAAGGCGCACCCCTGCTAAGGGTGTAAGGGTCAAAAGCCCTTCGAGGGTTCGAATCCCTCTCTCTCCGCCAGTTTCACTTCTCACACCGTTTCAGACAGTCTCGAAAGTCACCTAAAACCCTTTAGACTGAAGTTCCTGTAGTCGCAGCGCAGTTTTTCTTTGCGTGTCATGTACATAGTCGGATCGGCGGCGTTGGGTTTCTGACTACACGACGATCTGTTCGATGAGCTCGAAGGCGCGGCG
>JAFEDT010000001.1 GCA_018241445.1 Pseudomonadota bacterium | reverse complement strand
GTCAGCGCAATCCATCAGGGCCCGCGGGCTTCGGCCTGCACAACAGGCCGGATATAAACCTGCAGCCTTATCTGTCAGCTCGTCACACCGGAAAATCCTTGCCATCGGGAGGCGTCCATATAAAGTCCCGCATGAATACCTATGATCGCGACCGGGGGCTGGCCACGTTCGCGGAAGTCTACGCCGGGGACCTGGCGCCGCTGCCCGCACCGGGTGCCGTGCCGTACATCGACTTCATGCTGGAGACACTGTTTGGCGTGTTGTGGTCCGACGACACGCTGTCGATCCGCGAACGGCGGCTGCTGGTGCTGGGAGCACTGGCGGCGCAAGGCGACGATGCAGCCCTGGAAGTGCACCTGCGGGCGGCGCTCAAACGCGGCGAGCTGAGTGAGCGCCAGTTGCAGGCCATGACCACGTTCCTGACACAGTACGTCGGTTATCCGCGCGGTTCGCGCCTGCTGCGCCTGGTGGGAGCAGTGGTGCAGGCGGCCGCCTCGCCGCCAGCGGACCCTGCGCCGCGCTGAGCGCGCGGCTGGCCGCTTCCATCCTCTGTCGGCCCCGGCTCGCGGCCGGGCTGCCATGTTCCGCCCGGAATCTTCGCCGCCGTGCCCGGATTGCGCCACGGCCGCGACCGTGTAGCGCGCGGAAACTACAGGCGTTCGAAAACCACGCCTGCTCGAGGCGGCCACCAGGTGAAAGGAACGCCATGAATACCAGCTTGAAGGGTCACAGGAGCACGCTCGTCGGGGGTGCAATCGGTTGCGCGCTCGCCTGCGCGGGACTGCCGGCACGCGCGGGCGATGCGCAAGGCGCGCCGGCCGCGCGCCCGTCCCGACAGGAAAACATCGGGGTCGTAAGCGGCTTCGCGGTGGGGGCGCTGGCCGGAGGGCCGATCGGAGCCCTGGTCGGTGCCGGGACCGGTGCGTGGCTTGGCGATCGCTATCACCGACAGCAGCAGTCGGCTGCCGCCTTGACGCAGGATCTGGATGACACCCGCAGCGCAAGCGCCCGCCTGGCGCATTCGCTGACGCGGCTGGACGCCTCACTGGCCCAGTCGCAGGCGCAGGGCGAGCGTCTGGGCCAGACTGTGGCACATCTGGATAGTACCTTGCGCCAAACAGACCGACTGGGGATGGATGTCAGTTTTCGCAGCGCGGACGATCATGTACAGCCGCGCGACTACGCGCCACTGATGCAGCTCGGTGCGCTGGTGGCGGGCATGCCGGACGGCGTGGTGCGCGTGGCCGGCTACGCCGATCCGCGCGGTCCCGCCGACTACAACCAGGCACTGTCACTGCGCCGCGCGCAGAACGTGGCGGAGGCGCTGGCTGCGGCGGGTGTGCCGGCCGGGCGCATCGTCGTGGAGGCACACGGCAACGCCGAGTCCGGCGTGGCTGACGGCGATTCAGACGGTTACGCCTTGGAGCGCCGCGTCAGCGTACGCGTCGAGCTGCCGCACGGCGGCGAGGTTGCGCATCGTGATTGACCACCGCGACTGCGGCTGGATGACAGCCAGCCGCCAGTGGCCGCCCGCCGTGTCGGGGCGGGCGGCCGCAGCCGGGGCGCCGCCCCGGGCCAGGGTTTCCTGGAGCGCGCATCTGCGCGACACTGTGCCGATGAGCATCGAAATCGTTTCCCTGGATGGCGCGGTCGCGGCCGAGCTTTCCACACCCGAGCCCGACCGGCTGGTCAGCGGCACGCCGCAGCTGCAGCTGCGCAACTTCTTCAGCGACGGCAGCCAGCAGTTTTTTGCCGGGCGCTGGTCCGCGACCCGCGGCAAATGGCGCGTGCGTTATACCGAGAACGAACTGTGCGTGATGACCGCCGGGCGCGTGATCATCGAGAGCACCAGCGGCAGCCGCCGCAGCTTCGGCGCCGGCGATGCCTTCGTCGTGCCGGCCGGATTCGCAGGAACCTGGGAGGTGGTGGAGGACTGCGCCAAGGTGTACGCGATCTTCGAGGAACACCCTTGAGATGACATGATCGCGCACCGGGTAGATTGACATTGACATATGCCGCGCATATGCTGAGTTCAAATTCCGTGTGAAAACAGCCTATGAAGCGCCCCGTGATCACCCGCCGCAAATCAGGTGCTAAGAACCCGCGCGCCGCGGCGTCGTCGCCCGGCACAGTCCGTCGGCGTGCCGCGATTTTCCGTAACGGACGCAATCAGGCCGTACGGTTGCCGCAGGACTTGAAGTTTCCGGAGAAGGTGAAGGAAGTACAGGTCCGCAAGCAGGGGGACAGTATCCTGCTCTCGCCGGTGCGGCCCGATTGGCCCTCATTCTTTGCGCTCGACGTATCAGTCCCGGATGAGTTCCTGTCGTTGCGGAACGACCGGCCCCCGCAGGAGCGTGAACCTCTGTGATGCTGCTGATGCTCGATACGGACATCTCGAGCTACGTCATTCGCAGGAGGCCAGCGTCCATTGCCGAGCGCTTCCAGCGGCACGCAGAGCAGTTGTGCGTCTCTGTGATGACCGCCGCCGAGCTGCGCTTCGGCGCAGTAAGGGCGGGACGGGCGGAGCTCGCGGATCTGGTCGAGGCCTACCTTGCTCGCGTGACTATCCTTGATTGGACGGATTCCGCGAGCCTCCATTACGCCAGAATTCGCACAGCCCTGGAGAGCCGGGGCACTCCAATCGGCAATATGGATCTGCTCATTGCCAGCCACGCCGTCGCGGAACAGGCGACGCTCGTGACCAACAACGTGAAACATTTTGCTGCGGTACCCGGGCTGAAGATCGACCAGTGGCCAATTGCGACCCATACCTGACTCCTCGCGGGAGTTCTTCATGCCGATTAGACAGGGTGCCGTGGCCCTTTCGCTGGCCCTGGTTGTTAGCCCGGCTGGCGATTGGCCCCCCGACGGCATTTTCGGCCTGATGATGCTACTGCGGCCCCATTGATCTGACATAACAGCCCGTTCCGCAGCACTGCGTCGCAGATTTGCGTCAGCGCGCTTCACCGCCGTGCGGCGCGCGCGCACCCTGTGCGCCGTGTGTTTTAGCCCCGATGCACGGGGCTGGAGAGTACCGTGGATCCCATTACCATCACCGCCTCGCGCGGAAGTGCATTCAGTCTGCCGGAAATGGAAATGCTGGTCGGCAGCGTCATCGTTGTGGCCGTGCTGGCCTGGATGATCATGGCGCACCTGCGCCGCGACCGGCAGCAGCCGCACGCCTGAGCCTGCGCAGGCCGCGACTGTCCGCGCCTGCGTAAATCAAGTACTCGCCGCGGGCCTTGAGTCCGCGGCGCGGGATCGTACAGGGGGCACCGGACTCTCCCAGCGATCTTCGCGGATCTGCCTGGCGTCAATGCCAAGTCTCATGGGAGCCCGCGACCAATAGTCGGTGTGCCCGGCAGATGTGCGGGCTCCCTGCCATACGCAAAACACGCAGTACGCGGGCAGTCGCAAAACGCTATCCTGACGATGCACGCTGAAGGTGCCTTGAAGCAGGGCACGCTGCGCGCGATACTTCGGTGCCTTGCTGCATGGCCTTGCGTGAAACAGCAAGACCAGAAGCCTGTTTGCCGCGGCGCCCGGCGGCGCCGACACCAAGTGGGGATGCCAGAGGTCGGGGTGCCAAGGTCCGGAAATCTCCCGGTTCTGTTCGTTACGACCTGGGCATTCACCGCTTGTTTCGCGGTCTGGACGATGTTCGGGGTCACCGGCATTCCTATCCGCGCCCAGCTTGATCTGACATTGACGCAGCTCGGGCTGCTCACGGCGACGCCGGTTCTGAGCGGCGCACTGTTCCGGCTGCCGCTCGGCATCTGGACCGATCGGTTCGGCGGGCGGATCATCATGCTGCTGCTGCTCGTGGGCAGCGCGGTTCCGCTGTGGATCTCCTCCTACGCGACGTCGCTGTGGCAGTTTCTGCTGCTCGGACTGGCGCTTGGGCTGGTGGGCGCCGCCTTCTCGGTGGGTACGCCCTATGTGGCGCGTTTCTTCCCGCAGGAAAAACGCGGGTTTGCCATGGGTTTCTTCGGCGCCGGCACTACCGGGGCGGCCCTCAACATGTTCGTTGCCCCTTTCCTGGTGAGTCATTACGGCTGGCAGGCGGTGCCGAGAGTCTACGCGGTGGTCTTGCTGGTCACGGCGGCGCTCTTCTGGATCTTCTCCGCGCCCGACCCGGGAGCGGGTGCGGGCAAACCGCGCTCGATCCGGCAGGAATTGGCGGTCTTGCGTGATCCGCGCGTCTGGAAGTACTGCCAATATTATTCGATCGTGTTTGGTGGTTTTACGGCGCTCTCGGTCTGGATGCCGCAGTACTTCAAGAGCGAATACGGGTTCTCGATAGCCCAGGCCTCGCTGCTCGCCGCCTGCTTTTCGCTGCCGGGCGGGACCTTGCGGGCGGTCGGCGGCTGGCTCTCCGACCGCTACGGCGCCCACAGGGTCACCTGGTGGGTGCAGTGGGCCGCCTGGATCGCCCTGTTCCTGCTGTCCTACCCCAGGACCGACTTCGTCGTACATACCATCAGGGGTCCGGCGAGCTTCGGTATAGCACTGCCGCCCTGGTTCTTCACCGGTTTGCTGATGGTGCTCGGCGCTGCGTTTGCCTGCGGCATGGCATCGACCTTCAAATTCGTTGCCGATGATTTTCCGGAGCGGATGGGCGCGGTCTCGGGCATCGTCGGCATGGCCGGCGGCCTGGGGGGGTTCCTGCTGCCGATCATGTTTGGCGCAATCCTCGATTGGCTCGGGGTGAACTCGAGCTGTTTCATGCTGCTGTACGGGATCACCTGGGTATCGCTGATTCTCAACTATCTCACCGGGGTGCGGCGCGCGCCGGTTATGGGCGAGCCCGCGGAAGAAGTTGCCGCCGGCGGATTGCGATAGCTGAATCAAGGAGCGGCACGATGAGCCAGTTTCTGGAACGCCTGAGCTATCTTTCGCGGCGGCGCGAGTCCTTCGCCGATGGTCATGGCGAAGTGCGCGACGAAGACCGCCTGTGGGAGGAAGGTTATCGACAGCGCTGGCAGCACGACAAGATCGTACGCTCAACGCATGGCGTGAACTGCACCGGCTCGTGCAGCTGGAAAATCTATGTGAAGAGCGGCGTCGTTACCTGGGAGACGCAGCAAACGGACTACCCGCGCACTCGCCCGGGAATGCCCAATCACGAGCCACGGGGTTGTTCGCGGGGAGCCTCCTACAGCTGGTACCTCTACAGCGCCAGCCGTATCAAATACCCCCTCATCCGCGGGCGACTGATCAAGGCCTGGCGCGAGGCGCGCAGGAACCTCGGACCTGTCGAGGCCTGGGCTGCGATCACGGGCGATGCTCAGACGACGAAGCTCTACAAGTCCGCGCGCGGCCGCGGCGGCTTCGTGCGCGCCACCTGGGAGGAAGCGTGCGAGATCATCGCCGCCGCGAACGTCCACACCATCAAGACCTTCGGGCCGGATCGCGTGGTGGGGTTCTCGCCAATCCCGGCCATGTCGATGGTCTCCTACGCATCCGGGGCGCGCTACCTCAGCCTCATTGGAGCAACGCTGCTGTCGTTCTATGACTGGTACTGCGACCTGCCGCCTTCGAGCCCGCAGACCTGGGGCGAGCAGACCGACGTGCCGGAATCCGCCGATTGGTACAACTCCGCCTACATCATTGCCTGGGGCTCGAACGTGCCGCAGACGCGCACACCCGACGCGCACTTCTTTGTCGAGGCGCGCTACAACGGCACCAAGGTCGTGGCCATCACGCCCGACTACGCCGAGGTCGCCAAGCTCTCCGATCTGTGGCTGCATCCCAAGCAGGGGACTGACGCGGCGCTGGCGATGGCAATGGGGCATGTGATCCTGCGGGAATTTTTCCTCGACCGGCAGGTTGCGTATTTCCAGGACTATTGCCGGCGCTATACCGACATGCCGATGCTGGTGCGGCTGCGTCGCGACGGCGAGCGCTGGGTTCCAGAGCGGTATCTGCGCCACAGCGACTTACGCGGGGCGCCGCAATCCGATCGCGCCGCGTGGAAGACCGTCGCCTGCTCGCACAGCGACGGCGCGCTCGTCGTGCCGCAGGGTGCGATCGGCTATCGCTGGCCGCGCGAGGGCGAGCCGACGGGGCGCTGGAATCTCGAAGCCAGGGACGGTGAAACCGGTGCCGAAGTGCAGCTGGCGCTGAGCCTGATCGATCGGCGCGACGACGTCGCTGCGGTCGCTTTCCCTTATTTTGGCGGTAAGCCGCACCAGCATTTTCCGGCGAACGATCAGGGCGGCGATGTGCTGCTACGCAACGTCCCGGTCCGCAGGATCGCCGTGGCCGACGGCGAAGCATGCGTAGCGACGGTTTTTGACCTGCTGTGTGCCAATTACGGCCTCGATCGGGGCCTGGGCGGTGCCGGCGCCAGGGACTTTGGTGACAACCTGCCCTATACCCCTGCCTGGCAGGAGCCAATCACCGGCGTGGCCGCCGAAAAGGCAATTGCGGTAGCGCGCGGCTTTGCCGAAACCGCCGAGAAGACGGCGGGTCGTGCGATGGTCATCATCGGCGCGGGTATGAACCACTGGTACCACCAGGACATGGGCTATCGCAGCATCATCAATATGCTGATGATGTGCGGCACGGTCGGTGTCTCCGGCGGTGGCTGGGCGCATTACGTAGGCCAGGAGAAGCTTCGGCCACAGACCGGCTGGACGATGCTGGCCTTCGCGCTGGACTGGGTGCGACCGCCGCGTCACATGAACGGCACTTCGTTCTTCTACGCGCACAGTGACCAATGGCGCTACGAGCGGCTGGCCGTCAGCGAGCTGTTGTCCCCGCTGGCCGATCCGGCGCCTTATCGCGGCAGTCTGATCGATCTCAACGTCAAAGCTGAGCGCATGGGGTGGTTGCCTTCCGCGCCACAACTCGCGGTCAATCCGTTGACCATCGCCGCCGCAGCCGAGCGCGCCGGCGTCAACTGCCGGGATCACGTGATCGCGGGGCTCAAGTCCGGTTCCCTCAGGATGGCCTGTGAAGATCCTGACAACCCTGCCAATTTCCCGCGCAATCTGTTCATCTGGCGCTCGAACCTGTTCGGCTCCTCCGGCAAGGGTCACGAGTACTTCCTCAAGCATTTCCTGGGCACGCGTCACGGGCTGCAGGGCAAAGACCTCGGCGAGATGGGCGGCAACAAACCCGAGGAGGTTGCCTGGCACGACCCGGCGCCGGAGGGCAAGCTCGATCTGGTGGTGACCCTGGATTTTCGCATGTCGACCAGCTGTCTTTACTCGGACGTGGTGCTGCCCACGGCGACCTGGTACGAGAAGAACGATCTCAACACCTCGGACATGCATCCCTTCATTCATCCGCTGTCCGCAGCCGTCGACCCGGTGTGGGAAGCGCGCAGCGATTGGGAGACGTACAAGGCGATCGCACGCCGTTTCTCGGAGCTTGCGCCAGGTCATCTTGGCGTCGAGCGCGACGTGGTGCTGACGCCGATCCAGCACGACACGGCCGCCGAGCTGGCACAGCCCTTCGAGGTCCACGACTGGAGCAAGGGCGAGTGCGAACTGCTGCCGGGTATCACCGCCCCGCAGATCACTGAGGTGGAGCGGGATTATCCCAACACCTATCGGCGCTTTACCGCGCTCGGGCCGCTTGCCGACAGGCTCGGCAACGGCGGCAAGGGCATCACCTGGAACACCGAGCAGGAAGTCAGGGGTCTCGGTGAACTGAATTATCGCGTCAACGACGGCGGCCCGACTCAGGGACGGCCGCGAATCGAGACCGACATCGATGCGGCGGAGGTGGTCCTTTATCTCGCGCCCGAAACCAACGGTGAGGTGGCGGTCAAGGCGTGGCAGGCGCTGGGCAAGGTAACCGGTCGCGTTCATACGCACCTGGCCGCCATGCGCGAGGATGAGAAGATCCGCTTTCGCGATATCCAGGCGCAGCCGCGCAAGATCATCTCATCACCCACCTGGTCCGGGATCGAGAGCGAGCACGTCAGCTACACCGCGGGCTACACCAACGTGCATGAGCTCATACCATGGCGGACGCTCACTGGACGCCAGCAGTTCTACCAGGACCACCGCTGGTTCCGGGATTTCGGCGAAAGCCTGGCCGTATATCGGCCGCCCGTCGATACGCGCACCGTCGGGCAGATGCTCGGCACGCACCCCAATGGGGAGAAGGAGATCGTTCTCAACTTCATCACCCCTCATCAGAAATGGGGCATCCACTCCACTTATACCGACAATCTCCTCATGCTGACCCTGTCGCGCGGCGGCCCGATTGTCTGGCTGTCGGAGTCCGATGCCAGGCAGGCCGGGATCGTCGACAACGACTGGATCGAGCTGTTCAACGTGAATGGCGCGATCGCGGCGCGGGCGGTCGTGAGTCAGCGCGTGCACGCGGGCATGTGCCTCATGTACCACGCGCAGGAGAAGATCGTGAACGTGCCGGGCTCGCAGATCACCGGCCTGCGCGGGGGTATTCACAACTCGGTGACGCGCACGCTGTTGAAGCCCACGCACATGGTGGGCGGCTATGCGCAGCTCTCCTACGGCTTCAACTATTACGGTACCGTCGGGTCCAATCGCGACGAATTCGTCATCGTGCGCAAGCTCAACAGGATCGACTGGCTCGATCACTCGAATCCCGTCGATCGGGCAGACAAGGAGGCGGTCGCATGAAGATCCGTGCGCAGATTGCCATGGTGCTCAACCTCGATAAATGCATCGGCTGCCACACCTGTTCGGTCACCTGCAAGAACGTGTGGACCTCGCGCCAGGGCATGGAATACGCGTGGTTCAACAATGTCGAGACCAAGCCGGGCATCGGTTATCCCAAGGACTGGGAGAACCAGGATCGCTGGCGCGGCGGCTGGCAACGCAGGAAGAGCGGCCAGCTCGTACCCAGGCAGGGTGGCCGACTGGCAATCCTGACAAAAATATTTGCCAACCCGCACCTGCCCGAGATCGACGACTACTACGAGCCTTTCACTTTCGACTACGAGCATCTGCAGAAGGCGCCGGAGTTGCCGACGACGCCGGTCGCACGGCCGCTGTCCCTGATCACCGGCCGCCCCATGGACAAGATCGAGTGGGGACCGAACTGGGAGGAGATTCTCGGCGGTGAATTCGCCAGGCGTTCGCAGGACTACAACTTCGAGGCCGTGCAAAAGGACATCTATGGGCAATTCGAAAACACCTTCATGATGTACCTGCCGCGGCTTTGCGAACATTGCCTGAATCCGAGCTGCGTGGCCTCCTGCCCGTCGGGATCGATCTATAAGCGCGAGGAAGACGGCATCGTGCTCATCGACCAGGACAAGTGTCGCGGCTGGCGCATGTGTGTGTCGGGCTGCCCCTACAAGAAGATCTACTACAACTGGACCTCGGGCAAGGCCGAGAAATGCATTTTCTGCTACCCGCGGATCGAAGCGGGCCAGCCGACGGTGTGCTCCGAGACCTGTGTCGGGCGCATCCGCTACCTCGGCGTGCTTCTCTATGACGCCGACGGCATAGAGCGCGCGGCGGCCGTGGAAGATGAAAAGGATCTCTACCAGGCCCAGCTCGGGCTCTTCAAGGACCCCAACGATCCGGCCATTGCCGCCCAGGCGCGCGCCGATGGTGTGCCGGAGGCATGGATCGAGGCGGCAAAGCGCTCGCCGACCTACAAGATGGCGGTGGAGTGGAAGATTGCCTTCCCGCTTCATCCGGAATACCGGACCCTGCCGATGGTGTGGTACGTGCCGCCGCTGTCACCGATCCAGTCGCACGCCAATGCGGGGGCGATCGACAGCGTGGGCGAGATTCCGGACGTGCGCTCCCTGCGCATACCGGTTCGCTATCTGGCCAATCTCCTGACGGCCGGCGCGGAGGCGCCGATCGTGTCCGCGCTCGAGCGTATGCTCGCCATGCGGGTCTATTTCCGGCAGCGCCAGCTGCGCGACGGCGATGGGCTGGGTGTGCTGGCGCAGGCCGGCCTGACGGTGGCGCAGGTCGAGGACATGCATCGTTATCTGTCGATCGCCAATTACGAGGACCGGTTTGTGATTCCAACCAGCCATCGCGAACAGGCGGAGGACGCCTATGGCCTGAAGGGGGCTTGCGGCTTCACCTTTGGCAATGGCTGCGACTCCGGGGCGCCGCGCCCGACGCTGTTCGGTGGCAAGATGGGCCGGCGCAAGGTCATACCGATCCGGCTCGTCGACACCTGAGGAGGCGACTGTGCTCCTGTTCAGAGCCCTGAGTGCACTGTTGTCCTATCCATCGGCGCAGCTGCGACTGGCATTGCCGGAAATTGCCGCTGTCATAGGCGACGCGACAACCCTGGGAGCGAGTGAGCGGCGCGGGCTCCTGGACCTCACCGCCGAGCTCGGTCGTGGCGACCTGCTGGAAGCCGAGGAGCGCTATGTCGACCTCTTCGATCGCGGCCGGGCGCTGTCATTACATCTCTTTGAGCATCTGCACGGCGACAGCCGCGATCGTGGCGAAGCCATGGTCGAACTCAAACAGCTCTACGAGCGCGGCGGGTTCGAACTCTCGGCGCGCGAGCTGCCGGATTACCTGCCAGTGCTGCTGGAGTACCTGAGCTGCCGCAATCTGACTGAAGCCCGGGCGATGCTCGCGGACTGCGCGCACATCCTGGCCAATATCGGCACAGCCTTGCTGGCGCGGGGCAGCGGCTACGCGGCCGTCCTGCAGGCCTTGCTGGTCATTGCCGGGGAGAAGCCGATCGACGCCACCAGGGTGCCGGCGGTGAAGGAGCGGGACGAACCGCTGGATCGCGACTGGGCCGAAGAGCCGGCCTTTGCGGGCGCGCCACAGACGGCTGCCAACGCCCCGAAACCGCCGGCTGCCTAGAGGAGGAGGAAACCATGCCATCCGCGGCTTACGTGAACACGCTGCTGTTCGGCGTCTACCCCTATATCTGCCTGACCGTTCTCCTGGTCGGCAGTCTCATCCGCTACGATCGTGAGCCCTATACCTGGAAGAGCGATTCTTCCCAGATGTTGCGCACGGGCCAGTTGCGGCTTGGGTCGAACCTCTTTCACGTTGGCGTACTGGTCGTGATCGTCGGCCACTTCGCGGGCTTTCTCGCCCCGCATTGGGCGGTCGATCCGTTTCTCACTCCGACGACGCATCAATTGCTCGCGATGGTCGTCGGCGGCATTGCCGGGCTCATTGCCATCATCGGACTGAGCATCCTGATGGTGCGCCGCCTGGCCGACCCCCGGATCCGGCTCAACAGCCGCAAATGGGACATCGTGGTGGTGCTCATGCTGTGGCTGCAGCTCGCGCTCGGGCTGCTCACCGTACCCCTGTCTGCTTTCCACATGGACGGGGCGCTGTTCGAGACGCTGACGACCTACGTCAAGGGCGTGGTCACGTTCAATGGCGCGGCCGCCGCGGTCATGGCGAGCGTACCCCTGACGTACAAGCTGCACATCTTTCTCGGCTTCACGATCTTCCTGATTTCCCCGTTTACGCGGATGATTCACATCTGGAGCGGCGCCGGAGCGCTGGCTTATCTCTTTCGGCCCTACCAGATAGTCCGCGCGCCGCAGTCACGCGCCAAGGAGCCGGTGCGCTCATGAGTGTTGCGGTCAATGGCGTGCAGGTGAGTCCGCTACCCGAGGCCAGCGACGAACTTACCGCCGCACGCGAGCTGCTGAGGCAGCGGGCAGTCGCAGTGGGCCTGCTGGATGAGGCATCGACCGCGGACGCCGCCATCGAACAGGCGATTGAGGAATTGCTGGCGCGCGAGGTTGCCACGCCCACTCCGACCGAAGAGGAATGCCGGCGCTACTATGACGCGCACCCACAGGACTTCACCAGCGGCGAGCTGGTGCATGTCCGCCACATCCTGTTCCAGGTGACGCCGGCGGTGCCTGTCCCCGGGATCCGGGATCGTGCCGAGCAGACACTGAACGGGTTATTGCGTGAACCGCAGCGCTTCGCGGACGTGGCTGCCGAGACTTCGAATTGCCCTTCCGGCCAGCATGGGGGCAATCTTGGGCAGATCGGCCGTGGTGACATGGTGCCGGAGTTCGAGGCGGCGATCTTCAGACCCGGACCGACCGGCGTGCTGCGGGAATTGGTCAGGAGCCGTCACGGCTTCCACATCGTGGCGATCGATCACCGCGTTCCAGGACAGCGGCTGCCATTCGACGTGGTGCACAGCGACATCGCGGGCAGACTGCGCGCCGCAGTCGAAGAGAAGGCGCTGCGGCAATACATCAGCGTGCTTGCCGGGCAGGCCGACATCCAGGGTGCCGATCTTCATGCGAGCCCCATACCTCTCGTTCAATGAAGCCCGGCGGCCGCCGCCACGCCCGCAAGGATCGGAACCGGTCGCGGCCGGGAGTGCAGCCACGCCCTTGTTCAGGCTGCCGCGCGCAGCGCGGTTGCCAGGGTCTCGAACAGCCGGTCGATCTGCGGCTTCTCCACGATCAAAGGCGGCGACAGTGCGATGATGTCGGCTGTCTGGCGCACCAGCGCGCCGCGCTCGAAGCACTTCAGGTAGACGTCGTAGGCGCGGGCGCCCACCTTGCCCGGTATCGACTCCAGCTCCAGTCCCAGGATCAGGCCGTAGTTGCGCACGTCGATCACGTGCGGCAGGCCGCGCAGCGCATGGGCCGCATCCTCCCAGTATTTCGCCAGCTGACCCGCGCGGGTCAGCAGGCCCTCGCTGCGGTAGATGTCCAGCGTCGCCAGGCCCGCCGCGCAGGCAGCCGGGTGGGCGGAGTAGGTATACCCGTGGAACAGCTCGATGCCGTCGGGGCCCTGCATGAAGGCCTCGTGCACGGCCTTGTTCACCAGTACCGCCCCCATGGGGATGCAGCCGTTGGTGAGGCCCTTGGCCAGGGTGATGATGTCGGCGCGCACGTCGAACTCCTCGGCGCCGAAGGCGGATCCGGTACGGCCGAAGCCGGTGATCACCTCGTCCAGGATCAGCAGGATCCCGTACTTGTCGCAGATCTCGCGCACGCGCTTCAGGTAGCCGCGCGGCGGGATGAGCACGCCGGCGGATCCGGCGATCGGCTCGATGATGACGGCGGCGATGTTGGAAGGATCGTGCAGCGCCACGATGCGCTCCAGGTCGTCCGCCAGGTGCGCACCATGCTCGGGCTGGCCGCGTGAGAAGGCGTTCTTTTTCAGATCGTGGGTATGCGGCAGGTGATCCACGCCGGGGATCAGGTTGGCGGACCAGACCTTGCGATTGGGGCTGATGCCACCGACGGAGATGCCGCCGAAGCCGACACCGTGATAGCCGCGCTCGCGGCCGATCAGACGTGTGCGCGTGCCCTCGCCGCGGGCCCGGTGCCAGGCGAGCGCGATCTTCAGGGCCGTATCCACCGACTCGGATCCCGAGTTGGTGAAGAACACATGATCCATCCCTTTGGGTGCGACCTTCACCAGCTCGTTGGCGAGCTGGAAGGCCGGCGGGTGTCCCATCTGGAAGGGCGGCGCGTAGTCGAGCACCTGCAGCTGCCGGCTGACCGCCTCGGTGATCTGCGCGCGCCCGTGGCCGGCGTTCACGCACCACAAGCCGGCGACGCCGTCGAGGATCTCGCGCCCATCAGCGGTCCAGTAAAACATGCCGCTGGCCCGGGTCAGGATGCGCGGATTGGCCTTGAACTGGCGGTTGGGCGTGAAGGGCAGCCAGAACGCTTCCAGGTCGGAGCGGGACAGCGATGCGCTTGCGGTCGTCATGGGGGATTTCCGAAAGTCCGAAGGTTTAGGGGTGGGTGGGCGGGAAATGATAAATAAAGTCGACACCTGATGCCAATATGAGCTGGTCTCGGCGCAATTTGTCTATTATTATAGACATCATGAGTATCGATGTCGGCGCGCGCCTGCGCAGCGTACGTAATACCTTCGGACTATCCCAGCGCGAACTGGCGCGGCGGGCCGGCGTCACCAACGGGCTGATCTCCCTCATCGAGCAGAACCGGGTCAGCCCCTCGGTCGGCTCCCTGAAGAAAGTGCTGGACGGTGTGCCGATGTCGCTGGCGGAGTTCTTCACCCTGGACCTGGGCGCGGCCCCGCAGCCTTTTTATACGGCCTCCGACCTGGTTGAGCTGGGCAGTGCGGACGTTTCCCTGCGTCTGGTGGCAGCGCAGCGGCAGGGTCGCCAGCTCACGCTGCTGCATGAGCGCTACGCGCCGGGCGCCGCGACCGGTGATGACATGCTGGCGCATCGCGGCGAGGAGGGCGGCGTCGTGATCCGCGGCCGGCTCGAGGTCACTGTTGGGGGCGCCAGCCGCGTGCTGGGGCCCGGCGAGGCGTATTATTTTGCCAGTCAGATCCCGCATCGCTTCCGCAATACCGGGCGCGAGCCGTGTGAGATCATCAGCGCCTGCACCCCGCCGACTTTCTGACCGGCCCGGGCCCGAAACAGGCCACTGCCGGTTTCTGTTGCCGATTCCGTGAGGACCCGACATGAACGCACAACCTGATACCCAGTCCCGCAACCCCTCCTGGCATGAGCGCGCGCGCAGCCTGAAGCTGCGCACCCAGGCTTTCATCGACGGGCGGTATGTTGCCGCCGCCTCCGGCGCCACGTTCGACACCGTCAACCCCGCCACCGGCAAGGTGCTCGCGAGTGTCGCCGCCGGCGACCAGGCCGACATCGACCGGGCGGTGGCAGGTGCGCGCGCGGTATTCCGCAAGGGTAGCTGGGCCGGGCTGGCGCCGGCGCGGCGCAAGAAAATCCTGCTGCGCTTTGCCGACCTGATCGACACCCACGCCGAGGAACTGGCGCTGACCGAGACGCTCGACATGGGCAAGCCCATCAGCGACAGCCTGAAGATCGACATACCCGGGGCCGCCGGCTGCCTGCGTTGGTATGCCGAGGCCATCGACAAGGTCTACGACGAGATTGCGCCGACGGGACCGAATGCGCTGGCGACCATCACCCGCGAACCGCTCGGTGTGGTCGGCGCCATTGTGCCGTGGAACTACCCGCTGCTGATGGCGGCGTGGAAGTTCGCCCCGGTCCTGGCCGCTGGCAACTCACTGGTGCTCAAGCCCTCGGAGAAGTCGCCGTTGACGGCGCTGCGGGTGGCGGAACTGGCCATCGAGGCCGGTGTTCCGCCGGGTGTGCTCAACGTGGTGCCTGGATTCGGCCAGACGGCCGGCAAGGCCTTGGCGCTGCACATGGACGTCGACTGCATCGCCTTTACGGGCTCGACCGCCACCGGCCGGCTGGTGATGCAGTACGCCGGCCAGTCGAACCTCAAGCGCGTTTCGCTGGAGTGTGGCGGCAAGTCCCCCAACATCGTCATGGCCGACTACCCGGACCTGGACAAGGCGGCCACCGCTGCGGCCTGGGCCATCTTCGGCAACCAGGGCGAGGTGTGCTCGGCAGGTTCACGCCTGCTGCTGCAGGAGGGCATCCGCGACGCGGTGCTGGAGAAAGTACAGGCCGTCAGCCGCAACCTGCAGCCCGGCGACCCGCTGGACCCCGACACCACCCTGGGCGCGATCGTCGATGAGGTGCAGTTGAAGCGGGTCATGGGTTATATCGATACCGGCCGGCGCGATGGCGCCACCGTGCGCTTCGGCGGGTCGCAGGTGCGCAAGGACAGCGGCGGATACTTCGTGGAGCCGACGGTGTTCGAGGGCGTCAAACCCGGCATGACCATCGCACGTGAGGAGATCTTCGGGCCGGTGCTGGCCGCCGTCACCTTCAAGACCGTGGATGAGGCGATCGAGATCGCCAACGACGTGATCTATGGGCTCGCCGCGGCGGTGTGGACGCGTGACGTCACGACCGCCCACCGCGTAGCGCGCGCCGTGCGCGCCGGCACCGTGTTCATCAACTGCTACGACGCCGACGACATCACAGTGCCGTTCGGCGGCTTCAAGCAGTCCGGTATCGGACGCGACAAGTCGCTGCACGCGCTGGAGAAATACACCGAGCTGAAGACGACCTGGCTCGACTTGTCGTGAGACCCGGCTGCGGGCGGCGCCCGCCGCCATGAGCGCCCCCGGCCTGCGGTTCCTGGCCAGCGCACCGCGGGGATGTGCCGACCTGCTGGCTGCCGAGCTGGTGTCCTGCGGCGCGACGGGTGTGCGCGAGCGCGCCACTGGAGTTGCCTTCGAGGGATCGCTGGAGGCGGGCTACCGTGCCTGCCTGTGGTCGCGCGTGGCCAACCGCGTTTTTCTGGAACTGGCGCGCTTCGAGGCCGCCGACGCGGCCGCCTTCTACACCGGCGTACGTCGCGTCGACTGGACTGCACACCTGGCGCCCGGTGCCACACTGGCCTGCGAATTCAGCGGCCGGCACCCGGCCATCACCCACAGCCACTTCGGTGCGCTGAAGGTCAAGGACGGCATCGTCGATACCTTGCGGGAGGCGACCGGCGCACGTCCCGACATCGCCCCGGAGCGCCCGGACGTACGCGTCCACGCCCATGCGCAGGGCCCGCACATCACCCTGTCGCTGGACCTGTCGGGCGACAGCCTGCACCGGCGCGGCTACCGCGGTGGCACGGGCGAGGCGCCACTGAAGGAGAACGTCGCCGCCGGCGTGCTGCTGCGCGCCGGATGGCCGCAACTGGCGCTGCGTGGAGTTCCGTTCCTGGATCCGATGTGCGGCTCGGGCACGTTCTGCATCGAGGCGGCTCTGATGGCGACCGACCACGCTCCGGGGCTGCTGCGCAGCTACTTCGGCTTCAGCGGCTGGCGCGGCCACGATGCCGCGCTGTGGACGCGGCTGGTCGGTGAGGCACGGCAGCGCGCCGCCGCCGGCGCATCTGGCCGGATCGCACCTGTCCACGGCTCGGATTGTGATGCGCGCGCGATCCGTGCCGCGCAGGAAAACGCCGGCCGCGCGGGCGTGAAGCCCTGCATCGCGTTCGAAGTGAGGTCGCTGGATGACGCCGTGGCGCCCGCCGCGGCGCAAGATCCCGCTACCGCCGCGCCCGCGGACCCTGCGGACCGCGCGGACCCCGCACGAGCGCCGCCCGCCGGGCTGCTGTGCACCAATCCGCCGTACGGCGTGAGGCTCGAGGATCGCGAAGCGGCGCGCGCCCTGCACCGTGAGCTGGGCCAGGTACTGCGTGCGCACTTTGCGCAGTGGAGCGTCGCGATCATCACGGCGCCGGAGCTGGGCATGGAACTGGGGCTGCGCGCCTGGCGGACCCATGCAATGTGGAACGGCGCTCTCGAGTGCCGCCTGCTGCGCATCCGTGTCGATGCCGCGAGCGAGCGCTCGCCCGGCACGCTCGGCAAGGGCACCGCGCACCTGAAGGACACGGCCGGCGCGCAGATGTTCAGCAACCGGCTCGGCAAGAACATCAAGCGGCTGCGCGGCTGGGCGCAGCGCGAACAGGTCAGCTGCTACCGGCTGTACGACGCCGACATGCCCGAGTATGCCTTCGCCATCGACCTGTACCAGACCGTGGAGCCGCAGGAATCCTGGCTGTACGTGCAGGAGTACGCGGCCCCGGCGCAGATCGAGGCCGAGGCGGTGCGGCGGCGGCGCGGCGAGGTGCTCGCCAGCCTGCCCGGGGCGACGGGGGTCGCACCCGAACGCATCCGGCTGCGCACGCGCAAGCGCATGCGCGGCAGCGACCAGTACGACCGGCGCGATGAACAGCGCGAGTTCCTGGTGGTAGCCGAGGGGGGACTTAAGTTCCGGGTCAATCTCGAGGACTACCTGGACACCGGCCTGTTCCTGGACCACCGCCTGACACGCGCGCGGCTGCGTGCGGCGAGCGCCGGCAAGCGGTTTCTGAACCTGTTCGGCTACACCGGCAGCGCGACGGTGTACGCGGCCGCCGGCGGTGCGCGCTCGAGCGCCACGGTGGACATGTCCAGGCCGTACCTTGCGTGGGCGCAGCGCAACCTGGCGCTGAACGGCCTGGCGGACCCGCAACACGAGTTCATCCAGGCCGACTGCATCGCCTGGCTGGAGGAAGCCGGGCAGGGAGCGGCGCGCTATGACCTGGTGTTCCTCGACCCACCCACGTTTTCCAACTCGGCACGCATGTCCGGGGTGCTGGACACCCAGCGCGACCACCCGGCGCTGCTGGATGCCTGTGCCCGGTTGCTGGCGCCGGATGGGCTGATCGTGTTCTCGACCAACGCGCAGCGCTTCCGGCTGGCCGATGAGATCGGCACACGCTTCCAGGTGACCGATCTGTCGGCGGCCACCCTGCCGCAGGACTTTGCCCGCAATCCGCGCATCCATCGCTGCTACGAACTGCGCCCGCGAGTTTGATCGCAAGCGCCGGAGTGTCGCCGGGCGGGTACCGGCGCATGCTGCGCACCATCCGCGCTGGCCGCGCGCATGTATATTGGAGTGCCCCATGAGTACCGTGGTGTCGGATGTCCCGGCGAGTATCGCAACCAGTGCTGCCGCGAGTGCAGGCATGAATCCCCCCGCGAGCCCTGCCCGCCGTGGGCGCAAGACCGACAGTGCGGTCACCACCGATCCACGCTGGCAGCGCATCGTGGCGCGCGACCGCAGCGCCGATGGCTCGCTGTGGTATTCGGTGCGGACGACGCGCGTGTATTGCCGGCCGTCCTGCCCCTCGCGCCGGGCCGACCCACGCAACGTGCAGCTGCACGATACGCTGGCCTCCGCGCGCGCGACCGGATTCAGGCCCTGCCGGCGCTGCAACCCCGAGGGTCCGTCGGCGGGTGAGGTGCGTGCGGCATTGATCGAGCGCGCGTGCCGGCTGCTGGAAGACAGTGCGCAGGAACCTTCACTGGCTGACCTGGCGCGGCGGGCGCAGCTGAGCCCCGGGCACTTCCACCGCCTCTTCAGACAGTCCACCGGGCTGACGCCCCGGCAGTACGCGGCGGCGCGCCGCGCGGCGCGGGTGCGGCAGGAGCTGGCGCGCGGCGGCCGCGTCACCGATTCCATCTATGCAGCGGGCTTCAACTCCAGCGGACGTTTCTACGCGCAGTCGACACCCATGCTGGGCATGACCCCGAGTCGCTATCGTGCCGGGGGTGTCAACGAGGACATCCGTTTTGCAGTCGGCGAGTCGTCGCTGGGCGCGGTGCTGGTGGCCTCGAGCAGCAAGGGCGTCGCCGCCGTGCTGTTGGGGCAGGACCCCCAGGCGCTGCTGCGCGAGCTGCAGGACCGTTTTCCGCGCGCCAACCTGATCGGCGCCGACGCACAGTACGAACGGGTGGTGTCGCGCATCGTGGCCCTGGTGGAGGCGCCTGGCCTGGGCGTGGACCTGCCGCTGGATGTGCGCGGCACGGCCTTTCAGCAGCGCGTGTGGCGTGCGTTGGCAAGGATCCCGGCGGGCAGCACGGCGAGCTATGCGCAGATCGCGCGGCGCATCGGTGCCCCCGGGTCGGTGCGTGCGGTGGCTGGAGCCTGCGCCGCCAACAACATCGCGGTCGCCATTCCCTGCCATCGCGTGGTGCGCAGCGACGGTTCACTGTCGGGATATGCCTGGGGCGTGGAACGCAAGCGCGCGCTGCTGGCGCGCGAGACCGGAGCCGGAATCGCCGGCGGGAAGCGCGCCCGCCGCCGTGCCGCTACTCCTCGACCAGCGCCTTGAGGCGCGCCAGCAGCGTGTCCCACTGCGCCGATACGCGATCCAGCCAGGCGCGCATCTCGTCCATGGGTTGCGGGTCGAAGCGGTAGCGGCTCTCGCGGCCGGCGCGCTGGCAGTGCACCAGGCCTGCGCGTTCCAGCACGCGCAGGTGCTTGGTGATGGCCTGCCGCGTCACCCGCGAATGGGCGGTGAGCTGCGCGATGGAGCGCGGCTCGCCCGCCGCCAGGGTCGTCACCAGCGCCAGCCGTGTTGCGTCTCCCAGGGCGGCGAACAGCTCCGCGTGTTGGCGGCGCCGCGCAGCGCCCTCAGGGGTGCTGCGCGACATGTCGTTCGATGTTCCGCATCTGCTCGGCCCAGCCACCGTCGTTCATGCGAAAGGCTTCGGCGCGGCGCTGTGCCGGGATCTTGCTGAAGCCGCTTTCGGTGACGATGAGCAGCGTGCCGGCAGCGGATTGCTGCAGGCGGAATTCCACCAGGGTTGGCGTCTCGCCGGAGTAGTCGGCCTTGAGGTCGTGCGCGTAGGGATGCCAGGTGAAGCTGAACAGATGCTCCGGCTCGATCTTCACGACCTGCACTTCCATGCGCAGGTGCTCGTAGCCGGGGTATGTGATCTGCCCCACGGCCGGACGGCCGGCGATGAACGGCGTCTCCATGTTGACGCCAAACCACGTGCCGAACTCGCGGTGGTCGGTGATGGCGCGCCACACCCGCGATACCGGGGCCTTGAGCTCGACGCGTTTCTCGATGCGATCGTCCATTGGCAACCTCCGGGTTGCGTGACAATTTACCCGGGAGCTGGGAAAGATGCAACCATTGGGTTGCTATTACGCGGCTCTGCGATCAATACCTGCTCGCCCTGGCGGTTCACCGCGGGGGCAGGCTGGTGACATTCGATGCCGGCGTCAGCCTGGCGTCCGTCAGGAATGCGCGCCGGGACAATCTCCTGCTTTTGTAGCCGCGCTACACGTTCTTTACAAGCCAGGGTCCCTCAGGTACCGTTTCCGAACGATGTTCATCGCCGGTGACAAGCGCACGATTACCACCAAGCCCGTCGGGGCCCCGGGGAGTGCTGCGCGCTGAGGTCACGAAGCTGCAGAGAATCCCAGGAGGCCCCGCCGGACAACCGACGGGGCCTTCGCGTTTCTGGCGTCCCTGATTGCCTGATCCGATCGAGAACTGGAGTGTGAGATGTCAGAGCGTTCTTCCCGGTCCGCCCCCGTGGTGGCGATTGTCGGGGCTACCGGCGCCGTGGGTGTGGAGCTGATCCGCTGCCTGGAGCAGCGCCGCTTCCCATTATCGGAGTTGCGGCTGCTGGCCTCCGCACGCTCGGCGGGCAAGACCCTGCCGTTCGCCGGCCGGCAGTTGCCGGTGCGGGAGCTGAAGGAAGACAGCTTCCAGGGCGTCGACATCGCGCTGTTTTCCGCTGGCGGCGGCACCTCGAAACGCTTTGCGCCGCTCGCCGTGAAGGCGGGCGCCACGGTGGTGGACAACTCCTCGGCATTCCGCATGGACCCGCAGGTGCCGCTGGTGGTGCCGGAAATCAATGCGCAGGCGGCGCGCACTCACCATGGGATCATCGCCAATCCCAACTGCTGCGCCATCATTTCCATCACGCCGCTGTGGCCGATTCACCAGGTGAACCGCATCCGGCGCCTGCAGATGGCCACCTACCAGGCGGCCTCCGGCGCCGGAGCGGCCGCCATGGAGGAACTGCGCGAGTCCACCCGCGCCTACCTCGAGGGCCGGCCTTACCAGCAGAAGGTGCTGCCGCATCCTTACGCCTTCAACACTTTCAGCCACAACACCGCGGTGGATCCGGCCACCGGCTACAACGACGAGGAAACCAAGGTCATCAACGAGACCCGCAAGATCTTTGCCGATCCGGACATCCGGGTGTCCGCCACCTGCGTGCGGGTGCCGGTGCTGCGCGCGCATTCCATGGCCATCACGATCGAATGCGAGCGGCCCATCTCCGCCGCCGAGGTGCGCGAACTGCTGCGCCGGGCGCCGGGCGTGCAGCTGGTGGACGACGTGGAGCGCAATTACTTCCCGATGCCGCAGGATGCCTCGGGCCACGACCCGATCCTGGTGGGGCGCATCCGCAGCGACATCAGCGACCCCAGCGGGCACTCCGTGTCGCTGTACGTGGCCGGGGACCAGCTGCTCAAGGGGGCCGCGCTCAACGCGGTGCAGATCGCCGAGATGCTGTGAACGGCACCAGCATCGGCACCCTGTCACTGTAATCCGGGTAGCTGCCGGGGAAGGTATCGCGCATGAAGCGCTCCTCGGCGCGCGCCTTGTAGAGGAAGGCGGCGATGATGATGAGGCAGGCGACTGCTGCGCGCGTGGTTCCGGAGCATAGCGCGGTCCCGGCCACCGCGGCGATCAGACCGGTGTAGATCGGGTGCCGCACCAGCCCGTAGGGGCCGCTGCGGATCAGTTCGTGCTCCCGCTTTACCGTGACAGCACCGCTCCAGTTGCGGCCCAGGTGCACGCGCGCCCAGCAGGCGAAGCCCAGGCCCGCCGCGGTCAGCGCCACCCCGCTCCAGCAGGTCCACCAGGCCGGCGCCCACAGCCGTTGCGATAGCCAGGGCCATCGGCCGAACAGCATGGCACCCGCTACCAGCAACGGCAGCGCGTAGGCGAGCCGGCTGCCCCAGGGCTCGCGCCGCTGGGTCACCTTGGTGCCGAATGCCGCCACCGCCCAGTACAGTGCCCAGGCGAGCCACAGCGCCAGAATGGTCATTCGGTAGAATCGCATCTCGGCGTACATGGCCGCGATTCTGCCAAGGGATGCAGCATGACTCCACCCGCCCGAACCCAGGCCTGCCAGAGGGAAGTGCGCATCGTCGATGGGCACGAGCCGCAGTGCATCGCCCTGGTACGCGAGCTGTTCCTCGAGTATGCGTCATGGCTCAACCTGGATCTGTGCTTCCAGGGCTTCGATGCCGAGATCGCCGCCCTGCCGGGTGCCTACGCGCCGCCGCGCGGCGCCCTGCTGCTGGCATTCGTGGCGGACCAGCCGGCCGGCTGCGTGGCCATGCGCCCGCTACAGGAGGGTTGCGTGGAAATGAAGCGCCTGTGGGTCAGGCCCCTGGCTCGCAGCTACGGTGTGGGGCGCGCTCTGGCGCAGTCACTGATCGAGCGCGCCGCGCGCTCGGGCTATGAACGCATGAGACTGGACACGCTGGCGCACATGACGGCGGCGCTGGCGCTCTATCGCGAGCTGGATTTCCGCGAGATTGGCGCCTACTACGACAACCCGTTGCCGGGAGCGATCTACCTGGAGAAGATTCTGGGCGGTGACTGACAGCGCGTGGCCGCTGCCGCGGTGCGGGCGCGCAGCCGCTGCTGCAGTGCCGGTACCCGCCGGCGAGGAGGGTCCAATTGGAATCCGTGCAGATCATTGGCCGCAGCAGCTCGCTGTTCACGCGAGTCCCACTCATTTTCGCGCACGAGCTCGCCGTGCCGTTCGAGCTGGTGCCCATCCACGACATGACAGAGGTCGACCCGGCCATATATGCCGGCAATCCGGCGCTGAAGCTGCCGACGTTGCGGCGGGCGGGCTCGCTGGTGTTCGGCGCGCAGAACATCTGCCGCGCGCTGCAGGAACTAGGGGGCTCGCGGCGGCGCATCGTGTGGCCGGAGGAGCTTCGCGACGATCTGTCGCGCAACGCGCAGGAGATGGTGTGGCACGGGATGGCAGCGCAGGTGCAGCTGGTCTTCGGCACCCTGGTCGGGAAGCTGCCGGCTGACAACATCTACTTCCAGAAGGGCCGCGCAGGCTTCGAAGGTGCGTTGCGCTGGCTGGATGAGAACCTGGCAGGCATGTTGCACGCCATGCCAGCGCAGCGCGACCTCAGCCTGTTCGAGGTGACGCTCTTCTGCCTGGTGGAACATCTCGTGTTCCGCGATACGCTGCCGGTCGCGCCGTATCGGTCGCTGGTCCGGTTCACACGGGAATTTGCCGCACGCCCGTCGGCGCAGCTCACTGCCTACCGGTACGACACGCCTGCCGCGACGTGAGGGAAGAGGAACGCGCGGGCGGTGGACGGTCACCCAGCCCCGGTCCGTGCGCGCGCGGTGGCAGGGGAGCGCCTACAGCAGGTCCTTCAGCCTGTAATACAGCATCGCCAGCACCAGCGCCGGCCGGCGCAGCGCAATCCCGCCCGGGAACGCGTGATGCGGGATACGGGCGAACACGTCGAACTTCTCCGCCGTGCCGGCGATCGCCTGCGCGACCAGCTTGCCGGCAATGCCGGTCAGTGCAATGCCGTGACCCGAAAACCCCTGCAGGTAGTAGACATCGGGTGCCAGCCGGCCGAAATCCGGGGCGCGGTTGAGGGATATGTCCACATCGCCGCCCCAGGAATACTCGATCTGCGCATCCGCGAGCTGCGGGAACACCCGCAGCATGCGCGCGCGCGTGGCCGCCGGCGCATCGAAGGACCTCAGCCCCGAGTAGTTGACCCGTCCGCCAAAGAGCAGGCGGTGATCGGCAGTGCGGCGGAAGTAATCCAGCACCCAGTTCATGTCACTGACGGCGGCATTGCTGGCGATCAGGGAAGTGGCGCGCTCCTGCCCCAGCGGCCGGGTCGCTACGATGTAGGTGGCAACACCCATGATCCGCGAGGCCAGGCTCGGGGCGGTGGCTCCCAGGTAGACATTGCCGCACAGCACCAGGTGGCGCGCCCTGACTTCGCCCGTGGCGGTGCGGATGCGCACGGTGCCGTCGCCCGCGGTGGTGAAACCGGCGGCGCGCGTGCCCTCGAAGATGCGCACCCCGAGCGATTCCGCCGCCGCGGCGAGCCCGAGGGAGTAGTTGAGCGAGTGCAGGTGCCCGCTGTTGCTGTCGTACAGGCCGCCCAGGTAACGCTCGCTGGCGAGCATGGCGCGCAGTTCCTCGCGCGGCACGTAGCGCACGCTGCCGTACCGGTACTTCTGCTGCAATTCATCGCGCTCCGCCAGCAGGTCCCGGACATGCCGCGCTTTCAGCGCCGTCAGCAGCGACCCATCGACCCAGTCGCAGCCGATCTTGAAGCGCGCAATCAGCTCGCGCATCAGAGTCAGTCCTTCCACCGACACGTCCCAGACGGCGCGCGCGTCCGCGGCTCCGACCAGGCGCTCCAGCTTGCTCTGGCCGGCAGCAATTCCCACGAGGGCCTGGGCGCCACTGCGCCCGGAGGCGCCCCAGCCGACGCGGTTTTCCTCCAGCACCACCACCCGGTAACCCGCCTCGCCCAGGTGCAGCGCAGTGGAGCAGCCCGCAATGCCCGCGCCGACCACGCACACGTCGCAGTCGGTGCCACCCGGCAGCGGTGCGCGTTCCGGGGCGCCAACGGCCGTGGCGGCGTAATAGGAGGCGGGGTAGGCGAGACGTGCCATGGTGGTGCCGGGGCCGGGTGTTTAGGATATTGACAGCCCCGCGAGTGGGGCGCTGGGAGGATAGCCCCCGGGACGCCGAGCCGGCAAATGCCTCCATGGCGTGATTTCAGGGGTTGCGCGCCAGGCCTGCCGGGCTGAGTGGAGGCCGACATGAGGCCATTCATGGGATTATGTAACGGGACGCAAGTCCGCCCTGCGGACTGCGACCTGTGGTCTAATAGGCGTCAAATCTGGAGATACAGCCGGTCGGGAACGTTTAATATCCTGGACACCCACCGGCGGCCCCCATGGCATCCGCCCGCCCAGTCATCGGTATCCCGGCCGACCGCCGCATGGTCGGCCATCACCCTTTCCATATGGTGGGGGAGAAGTACGCCCGGGCGATTCTCGAAGCGGCGGGCGGCCTGCCCCTGCTCATCCCTTCTCTGGCGGACGAATTGGGATTTGACGGACTGCTGGCCGGGCTGGACGGCATTCTCTTTACCGGCAGCCCCTCGAACGTCGAGCCGCGCCACTACGCCGGCCCGCCGAGCGATCCGGGCACGCTCCACGATGCGGCGCGCGATGCCACCACCCTGCCGCTCATGCGCCGCGCGGTGCAGGCGGGGGTACCTGTGCTCGGGATCTGCCGCGGCTTCCAGGAGATGAACGTGGTCTTCGGTGGCACCCTGCACCAGAAGCTGCACGAGGTGCCGGGCCATCTGGATCACCGGGACGACACCAGTCAGCCGCTGGACGTCCAGTACGGGCCGGCGCATGAGGTGGTGCTGGAGCCGGGCGGGGTGCTGCGCGGCCTGGCTGGGGTCGACCGCATCACCGTCAACTCCCTGCACAGCCAGGGGGTGAACCGGCTCGGGCCGGAACTCATCGTCGAGGCGCGCGCGCCCGATGGCGTGGTGGAGGCCTTCCGGGTGCGCGGCGCCCGCAGTTTCGCGCTCGCCGTGCAGTGGCACCCGGAGTGGCAGGCCATGAGCAACCCGTTTTCAAGCGCGCTGTTCGCCGCCTTCGGGCGGGCGGGCCGCGAGCGGGCGCAGAACAAGTGAGAGGCGTGTCCCATGGTCAGTGAGATCCAGCAGTTCTTTCGCGATCACGGCATTTCGGAGGTCGAGGCGATCATCCCCGACATGGCGGGCATCGCGCGCGGCAAGATCATGCCAGCGGAGAAGTTTGCCGAAGATGGCGGCATGCGCCTGCCGGAGAGCGTGTTCCTGCAGACCGTCACCGGCGACTACCCGCCGGAGACCGGCACCGCCATGAGCCCGGCGGAGATCGACATTGTCCTCAAGGCCGATCCCAAGACCGTGCGCCGCGTGCCGTGGGCGGCGGAGCCGACCGCGCAGGTAATTCACGACTGCTTCTACTCCGACGGCCGGCGCGTCGCCATGGCGCCGCGAACCGTGCTGCGCAATATCCTGGAGTTGTACGCGCAGCGCGGCTGGGAAGCGGTGGTGGCCCCGGAGCTTGAGTTCTACCTGGTGGAGCAGAACAAGGACGCCGATTATCCGCTCAAGCCGCCGGTGGGCCGTTCGGGCCGCTCGGAGCCGGGGCGGCAGTCCTACTCCATCGCGGCGGTCAACGAGTTCGACCCATACTTCGACGACATCTACCAGTTCTGCGAAGACCAGGACATCGAGATCGATACCCTGATCCACGAGGACGGGCCGGCGCAGATGGAGATCAACCTGCTGCACGGCAATCCGCTCGATCTCGCCGACCAGGCGTTCCTGTTCAAGCGCACCGCCCGCGAGGCAGCGCTGCGCCACAAGATGTACGCGACCTTCATGGCCAAGCCGCACGCCAAGGAGCCCGGCAGCGCCATGCACATCCACCAGAGCGTGGTGGACATCAAGAGCCGCAAGAACATCTTCAGCAACCCGGACGGCACACCCTCGGCGCTGTTCTTCGCGCACATCGGCGGGCTGCAGAAGTACCTGCCGGCGGCGATGGCGCTGTTCGCTGCCAACGTCAACTCCTACCGCCGCCTGACGCGCTACCTGTCGGCGCCGATCAACGTCCATTGGGGTTACGACAACCGCACCGCGGGCCTGCGCGTGCCGATGTCGGACGCACAGGCGCGCCGCGTCGAGAATCGCGTCGGCGGGGCGGACGCCAATCCCTACATCGCGCTCGCTGCCTCGCTCGCCTGCGGGTACCTGGGAATGGTCGAGGGGGTGCAGCCTTCCGATCCCATTGTCGGCAGCGCCCACGACCTGCCCTTCGGCCTGCCGCGCTCGCTGGACGAGGCGCTACGCAGCCTGCGCGACTGCGACCCGCTGGTGAAGGTGCTCGGCGAGTCCTTCGTGGAGGCCTTCACCCTGGTGAAGGAGGCCGAGTACGAGGTGTTCCTGCAGGTGATCAGCTCGTGGGAGCGCGAGCACCTGCTGCTGAATGTCTGAGCGCGCGCGCCGAGGACCGGGCGCATCCCTCGCCCGCCGCCGCCGCGCCTTCTCAGCCCTGTCCGGCTGATATATAAGAGGGGCAGTGACCACCCCTGCGCGAGCTGCCCCTTTCCACCCCCTGCTGCTCGGCGCAGTCCTGGTGTGGCTCGTGGCGGCGCTCGCCGGCTGCGCGCGCGGTCCGGCCCAGCCAGATCCGGCCACCGCCGCCGAGAAAATCCTCAACGTCTACAACTGGTCGGACTACATCGAGCCCTCGGTCATCGCGCAGTTCCAGAAAGAGACGGGCATCCACGTCAACTACGACGTGTTCGACTCCAACGAAATTCTCGAGACCAAGCTGCTGACCGGCCACACCAACTACGACCTGGTGGCGCCGTCCGGGCCGTTCCTGCAGCGCCAGATCCAGGCCGAGATCTACCAGAAGCTGGACAAGTCGCTGATTCCCAACCTGAAGAACGTCGATCCTGACGTGGCCGCCAAGCTGGCTTCCTACGATCCCGGCAACCAGTACGCCATCGACTACATGTGGATCACTTCCGGCATCGGCTACAACGCCGCGGCGGTCAAGGCGCGCATGCCGGACGCGCCGGTGGGCGACTGGCGCATGATCTTCGATCCCAAAGTGGTGGCGCGCTTTGCGGACTGCGGTGTGTCGGTGCTGGATACGCCCTCGGAAGTGGTGGCGGACACACTGATCTACCTGGGGCGCGATCCGCGCAGCAGCTCACCGCAGGACCTGCAGGCGGCCGAGCAGGCCTTGAAGGCAATTCGCCCCTACGTGCGCTATCTCAGTTCTTCGCGTTACATCAATGATCTGGCCAACGGCGACCTGTGTCTGGCGCTCGGCTGGTCCGGGGATGTCAAGCAGGCCCACGACCGCGCCGTGGAGGCGAGCAAGGGTATCGATATCGTCTATCGGCTGCCGCGCCAGGGCACCATCGTCAACTACGACACTTTTGCCATACCCGCCGACGCACCACATGTGCGCAACGCGCACCTGTTTCTCAATTTCCTGCTGCGGCCGCAGATCGCGGCGCGCAATTCCAATTACCTCAAGTACCCCAACAGCGTGCGCGTGGATCTGCAGCCACTGGATCCCGCGGTGCGTGACGATCCCGGCATCTACCCGCCGCCGGCGGTGCGCGCGACCCTGGTCCCCGAACCGCCGCGCGATGCCGCCTACCAGCGTTTGCTGACCCGCGCCTGGACACGCTTCAAGACCAACCAGTGAGCCCGACCCAAGCCTCGATGAACAGCCCACAACCCGTTGCCGGCCCACCGCCCGCCGCCGCCCACGACCCGTCCGCCTACGTGCGCGTGGTCCACCTCACCAAGCGCTTCGGCGACTTCACCGCGGTCGATGACGTATCGCTCGACATCCGCCGCGGCGAGATCTTCTGCCTGCTGGGCGGCTCCGGGTCGGGCAAGACCACCCTGCTGCGCATGCTGGCGGGTTTCGAAAAGCCGACCTCAGGCAGTATCTGGATAGACGGGGTGGACATGAGCACCATTCCGCCCTACGAGCGGCCAGTCAACATGATGTTCCAGTCGTACGCGCTGTTCCCGCACATGAGCGTGGAGAAGAACGTAGCCTTCGGGCTGGAGCAGGAAGGTCGCGGCCGCGAGGAGATCCGGCGCCAGGTCGCGGAAATCCTGGAGATCGTGCGCATGGGCGGCCTGGGTGCGCGCAAACCGCACCAGCTCTCCGGCGGCCAGCGCCAGCGTGTGGCACTGGCACGTGCCCTGGTGAAGCGGCCCAAGCTGCTGCTGCTGGATGAGCCGCTGGCGGCGCTTGACCGGAAGCTGCGCGAGCACACCCAGTTCGAGCTGCTGAACATCCAGCAGCGCCTCGGGGTGACCTTCATCGTCGTGACGCACGACCAGGAGGAGGCGATGACGCTGGGCACCCGCCTCGGGGTCATGAACCATGGGCGGATCGTACAGATCGGCACTCCGAGCGATATCTACGAGTCGCCCGCCACGCGCTTCGTGGCTGACTTCATCGGCTCGGTCAACCTGTTCGAGGGGCGCGTGCGTGGCGCCGGGGCCGGCGCTGGCCCGCTGCAGATCGAGTGCGACGACCTGGGCTGCACGGTGCGGGCCGGCCAGGCGCCACGTGCGCTCGTCAACGGCACGGTGTGGACCGCCATCCGGCCGGAGAAGATCAACATCAGCCGCGAGGCGCCGCAGGAGTCCGGCGGGCAGAACGCGGTGGCCGGTACGGTGCGCGAAATCGCCTACATGGGCGACGTCTCTATCTACCTGGTGCAGATCGATTCCGGCCGTACGCTGCGCGTGACGCTGCCCAACACCGAACGTGGCGGCGAGCGGCCGATCGCGCGCGAGGAGCGGGTCTGGCTCTCCTGGCACGACAGCAGCCCGGTGGTGCTGTCGGAATAGTATGCGTCTGACACGCACTTCCGGACGGCGGCTGGTTGCCGGCATCCCGACACTGTGGCTGCTGCTGCTGTTCCTGGTGCCGTTTCTGATCGTCTTCCGCGTCTCCTTCTCGGAGGTGCGCCTGGCGATCCCGCCCTACACGCCGCTCATTGCCTGGCATCATGGGCGGCCGTCGCTGGAGCTGCACACTTCGGCCTACGCTTTCCTGTTCACCGACCCGCTGTATATCAGCTCCTACCTGTATTCGCTGAAGGTGGCGGCGGTATCGACTCTGCTGTGCCTGCTGCTGGGGCTGCCGATGGCCTACGCGATCGCGCGCGCCAGCGATGCGACGCGCCCGGTGCTGCTGATGCTGGTCGTGCTGCCGTTCTGGACCTCGTTCCTGCTGCGTGTCTACGCCTGGATCGGCCTGCTCAACACCAATGGGGTGATAAACAACGTACTGCTGACGTTGGGAATCATTCACGAGCCGTTGGTGATGATGCAGACCGACTTTGCCGTTTACATCGGTATCGTCTATTCCTACCTGCCGTTCATGATCCTGCCGCTGTACGCCAACCTGGAGAAGCACGACATCACGCTGCTGGAGGCCGCCGCGGACCTGGGGGCGCCGCCGTGGCGGGCCTTCCTGCGCATCACCCTGCCGCTGGCCGTGCCCGGCATAGTCGCCGGATCACTGCTGGTGTTCATACCGGCGGTCGGGGAATACGTCATCCCGACACTGCTGGGGCGAACCGACCAGCTCATGATCGGCCGCGTGTTGACGGACGAGTTTTTCGAGAACCGGGACTGGCCTGTGGCCAGCGCGGTCGCGATCCTGATGCTGCTGCTGCTGGTGGTGCCGATACTGCTGTTCCAGCGTTACCAGCGGCGCGAAGTCGAGGCGGAAGCGGGTGAGACGCCATGAAGTCCTCGCGCCTCGTGTTCTCACGCAGCATGCTGGTGCTCGGCCTTGTGTTCCTGTACGTGCCGATCCTGTCGATGATCGTCTTCTCGTTCAATTATTCACGCCTGGTGACCGTGTGGGACGCGGCGCGTTCGCCGACACTGCGCTGGTACGGAGAGTTACTGCACAACGGCCAGATACTGGGAGCCGCCTGGCTGTCGCTGCGCGTTGCCTTCATCTCCGCCACCTGCGCGGTGGTGCTGGGCACACTGGCGGGCATGGCGCTGGCGCGCTTCGGTCCCTTCCGCGGCCGTACCCTGCTGGCCGGCATGACCGCCGCTCCCCTGGTCATGCCCGAGGTCATCACCGGGCTGTCGCTGCTGCTGCTGTTCGTGGCGCTGGAGCACCTGATCGGCTGGCCGCACGGTGCGGGCCCGGTGACCATTACGCTGGCACACATCACCTTCTGCATGGCCTATGTCACGGTGGTCGTGCAGTCGCGCCTGACCGGCTTCGATGAATCGCTGGAGGAGGCGGCCATGGACCTGGGCGCACGCCCGCTGACGGTGTTCCTGCGCGTCACCCTGCCGCTGATCCTGCCGGCGATCGCCTCCGGGTGGCTGCTGTCGTTCACGCTGTCGTGGGATGACCTGGTGATCACCCAGTTCGTCGCCGGCCCCGGCTCCAGCACGCTGCCGATGGTGATCTTTTCCAAGGTGCGCCTGGGAGTGACGCCGGACGTGAACGCCCTCGCCACCATCATGGTATTGGTGGTCGCCATCGGCATCGTCGCATCAACAGTGTGGATGCGGCGGCGCGAGCAGCGCCGCGAGCGCGACCTGCAGCTCGCGGCCGCGTCCAACCAGTAGGGGCGGGCTGTGCCGACGGACGTGCTGGGGATAGATGTCGGGGGCTCGTCGGTCAAGGCCGGACGACTGGACACCCGTGGCGGCGCGCTGCAAGGGGGGATGCTGTCGGTGCCGACCCCGCGGCCGACCACGCCTGCTGCGCTGCTGCCCGTCCTGGCGCAGCTTGCGCGGAGCTTGCCGGACGTGGCGCCGCGCGTCGGAGTCACGCTGCCGTCGGTCATCAAGGACGGCAGGGTGTACACGGCCGCCAACATCGATCCGTCCTGGATCGGGGTCGATGCCGTGGCGCTCACCAGCCAGGCGCTCGGGCGCAAGGTGGTGGTCCTGAACGACGCCGACGCCGCCGGCCTGGCGGAGGTGCGTTGGGGCGCCGGCCGGGGGCTGCGTGGCACGGTTATCATGCTGACGTTCGGCACCGGGATCGGTTCGGCGGTGTTCCACGATGGTCATCTGTTGCCGAACACGGAGTTCGGCCACATGGAGCTGCGGGGCGCGGATGCGGAAAAGTGGGCGTCGGCGCGGGTGCGCACGGCGCAGAACCTCGACTTCCCCGCCTGGGCCGCGCGTGTCAACGACTACCTGCACGCCATGCAGCAGCTGTTCTGGCCGGATGTGTTCATCCTCGGCGGCGCCGTCAGCGAGCGATTTGCGGAGTTCGCGCCGTTGCTGAGTTCCCCGGTGCAGCTGAAGGCGGCGCATTTCACCGGGCAGGCCGGGGTGATCGGCGCGGCCCTGGCCGCGGCCGAAGCCGGCGATTGAGGGGGCAGGCGCGGTGCGCAGCAAGCTGCCCGAGGTTGGCACCACGATCTTCACGATCATGTCGCGCCGTGCGCGCGAGCTCGACGCGCTGAACCTGGGCCAGGGCTTTCCCGACTATGACATCGATCCGCGCCTGGCCGAGCTGGTGGGCGAGTCGATGCGCGCCGGGCACAACCAGTACGCCCCGATGGAGGGGCTGCTATCCCTGCGCGAGAGGATTGCGGCCAAGCTTCACGGCAGCTACGGCGTCGCGGTCGACCCGGTGGATGCGATCACCGTTACGCTGGGAGCGACGGAGGCCATCTACTCGGCCATCCAGGCGCTGGTGGGCCCCGGCGACGAGGTGATCGCGTTCGATCCGGCGTACGACTCCTACCAGCCGGCGGTACGACTGGCGGGTGGGCGGTGCCTGCGCCTGCCGCTGCAGCAGCCGGGCTTCCACTATGACTGGGACCGGGTGCGCGCCGCGATTACACCGCGCACGCGCCTGGTACTGATCAACAGTCCGCACAATCCGGCCTGCACGGTGAGCGCGCGCGCCGACCTCGACGCGCTGGCGGAACTGGCGCAACGCCACGACTTGACGGTGCTGTCGGATGAGGTCTATGAACACGTGGTGTTCGACGGCAAGCTGCACCACAGTGCGCTGGCGCACCCGGGGCTCGCGCGGCGGTCGGTGGCGGTGTTCTCATTCGGCAAGACCCTGCACGCGACCGGCCTGCGGGTCGGCTACGCCGTGGCGCCGCCGCCGCTCACCGCGGAGCTGCGCAAGGTGCACCAGTTCAACACTTTCAGCATCGCCCATCCGCTGCAGCATGCCATTGCCGCGTACCTGGGCGAGCGGCCGGACTGCGGTGCGCGGCTCGCGGGATTCTTCCAGGGCAAGCGCGACCGCCTGCGCGCGGCGCTCGCCGGCAGCGGTTTCGCCCTGCCGCCGGCGCAGGGTACTTTCTTCCAGCTGCTGGACTTCGGTGCCGTGGTACCGGGCAGCTCCGACCTGCAGTTCGCGGAAGACCTGCTGACCCGCGCGCGGGTCGCGACCATACCGTTGTCGCCCTTCTACGAGGAGCCGCAGCCGCTTTCCTTCGTGCGCCTGTGCATCGCCAAGCGCGATGAGACGCTGGACGCCGCCGCCGCGCGGCTCCGGGAGTTCGCCCGCCGATGAAAGACAATACCCGCGTCAATCACCCGCCACCGGTGGAGCTGCCCCCGGGCAACCACGCACTGGTGGCGCCGATCTACCAGAGCGTCAAGTTCGAGTTCGACTCCCTGGAGGAGACCGAGCGCTACCTGCGCGGGGAACGGCCCGGGTTTTTTTACTCGCGCGCCTCCAACCCGACGACTCGGCAGCTGGAGCTGCTGCTGGCGCAGCTGCAGGGGCGCGAGGACTGCCTGGTGACGGCCTCGGGTGCGGCGGCGGTCTCGCAGGCGCTGCTGGCGCTCACGAAGCAGGGCGATCACGTCATCTGCTTCGTGGAGACCTACAACCCCAGCCGTTACTTCATCCGCCGCCTGCTGGCGCGCTTCGGCGTCACGCATACGCTGTTGTCGATCGAAGACCTGCCCGGCGTGGAGCGCGCTCTGGCACGCCAGCACGCCCGGCTGGTGTTCTTCGAGAGCCCCACCAATCCCGTCACCCGGGTGGCGGACATCGCGCAGCTGGCGCGCCTGGCACACGCGGCCGGCGCGCTGCTGGTGATGGACAACACTTTCGCCGGCTTTCACCAGCATGGCGGCTTCGACGTGGATGTGTTCGTGCACAGCCTGACCAAGTACGCCTCCGGCGCTGGCGACGTCATGGGCGGGGCGGTGATCGGCCGGGCCGAGCTGATCCGCGGCATGCGCACCGACTTCGGGGTCCTGGGCGGCACGCTCGACCCGCACGCGGCATTCCTGATCCTGCGCGGCATGAAGACCTACTTCGTGCGCTACCGCACCCAGGCCGCCACGGCGCTGCGCGTGGCGCAGTTCCTGGAAGGGCATGCTGCCGTGGAACGCGTGCACTACCCGGGGCTGCCTTCGCACCCGCAGCACGCGCTCGCCATGCGGCAGATGCAGGAGGCGGGCACCATCGTCAGCTTCGACCTGAAGGGGGGCGAGGCCGCAGGCAGGCGCTTCGCGGACGCGCTGCAGCTGTTTGCGTTGACCGCCAGCCTGGGATCGACCGAGTCGCTGATCCTGACGCCGCAGCTGATGGGCAACCGCGATCTGAACCCTGAAGAACGCGCTGTCTCTGCGATCACGCCCGGGACCATCCGCCTGTCGATCGGGCTGGAGGACCCGCAGGACCTGCTGGCGGATATCAGCCAGGGACTCGAGGCGGCCGCAGGATCCGGGGGAGGCTGAAGCCTGGCCGGCGGCTCTGCGGCGCCACCCTGGTCCCTTGGCAGGCCCGTGCGTGCCGCACTCCCCCGCGATTTGGCGGCGGTGGGCCCGATCCCGCCGCCCCGGAAGTCCCTATAATGACCTAATAAGGGATCGGGCCGGCAACCAGGGGCAGATGCGCGCGCTCTACGAAAAAACCATCGCCTTCATCCTGCAGTACATCGACGAGAACCGCCTGCAGGAGGATGCGCAACTGCCGCCGGAGGCGAAGCTCGCGGTGCTGGCCGGCGTCAGCCTGGTGACCGTGCGCCGGGCACTGCAGGAACTGGCCAACCAGGGCGTGGTGCGGCGCGAACAGGGGCGCGGCACCTTCGTGGCCCGCTCGCGGCTGCGGGCCGAAACGACCCGCATGGGCAGCCTGCGCAACGGCCTGCACCTGGATGCGCACTCGAAGCTCACGACACGCGTACTCGCATGCACCGCCCGCGAGGCCAGCGCCGAGGAGAGCAAGGCGCTCGCGCTGCAGGCGGGAGCGAGCGTCTGGGAGCTGTCGCGCCTGCGGCTGCTGA
Organism: Pseudomonadota bacterium; assembly: GCA_018241445.1. Lineage (GTDB taxonomy): Bacteria > Pseudomonadota > Gammaproteobacteria > Steroidobacterales > Steroidobacteraceae > 13-2-20CM-66-19. The sequence continues at coordinate 221,388 of JAFEDT010000001.1, read as the reverse complement.
ACCGGCGGCCCCTGATCCTGGAGTCCGCCGTGATCCCGAAGCTGCTGGCGCCGAATCTGGGCGGCCACTTCCGCTCCGGCCGCGACAGCGGCTCGCTGTACGAGTTGCTGGAGCGCGAGTACGGAATGAAGGAATCGCGCGAGGAACAGCAGTTGGTGTCGCGTCCCGCGGATACGCGCGAGGAGGAACTGCTGGGACTGCTGAACTTCGAGTGGGTGGTAGAGGTGTCAGGCGTCAGCTACTCGGCGCGCCGCGAACCGATCGACCGCTTCCGCCTGGTGTTCGTGGCGAAGTCCTTCGCCTTCCGCCTGGCCGCGGCGCCGGCGTTTGCGGTGGAGGCGGTGGAGCTGGCCTGAGGGTTCGACGCCTCGGCGGCGACCTCACCCCGCGCTTGCCGCCAGATACTCCCGGTACAACCCGCGATACACCCCACTCTGCTCTCCCGGCCGCACCGGCTGCGGCCAGGTGGCATCGATGTGTGGTCGCACTGTGGCTGCGGGTGTCAGGCTGGCAAATGCGCCCATTGCGGCGCCGAGCGCCGCCGCTGACAGGGGCGGGTACGGCCGGATCGGACGGTCGAGGATGTCTGCCAGCAGTTGCAGGCTGGACGGGATCTCCGTCAGGTGTCCTGCCAGCACGACCTCGTGCACCGGGGTGGCCTCAGCCAGCACCTCCAGGCAGCGGCGCATCTCGAATCCCACACCCTCGAGGAAGGCGCGCGCGATGTCTTCGCGGCCATGGCGCAGTGTCAGTCCCGACAGCGTGCCGCGCAGCGTCGGATCCCACAATGCGCCCTGCTCGCCGCCGGCGAGGTAGGGCGTGAACGTCAGCCCCTGCGCTCCCGGCACCGATTGCGCGGCGTGGGAGTCCAGCTCGCCAGGGGCAGTCCACCGGAACAGGCTGCTCAGCCAGTCGTAGCCCGTGCCGGTGGCCAACAGGTCCATCTCGCGCCCGTACCAGCCCGGCTCCACGTGCGGCGTCAGCAGGTAACGCTGCGCGGGATCCAGGCGCAGCTCGTGTACTGCATCGAGGATGATGGTGCTGGAACCCATGGCGACGCAGGCCGTGCCCTCGCGCAGCTGCGCCATGGCATAGGCGCCGGCGACTGAATCCGCCGCGCCGACCGTGACCGGCAGCCCGGGGCGCAGCCCGAGCAACGCGGCGCCCGCACGGCTCAAGGTCCCGGCATGAGAATGCGCTGGCCGTATCTGCGGCAACATATCCGGCCGCAGGCCCCAGGGCTCGCACAACCGCTCGTCGAAAGCGCCCTGCGCCAGGTCAAAGACGCCGTAGCCCGCGGCGGTGGAGGGATCGGTGACATGCTCGCCGGTGAGCGCGTGGCACAGATAGTCCTTCGCGCCCAGCACCCAGCGCGCCTCGCCGCTGCGTGCGCCCCAGTGCTGACGGAACATCGGTCCCAGGTAGCGGCCGTCGATCGGCATGCCGGTGCGGCGGTAGAGGGTGCGGCGGTTGTCGCCCAGGACCTGCGCCGCCAGGGCATCCGCCCGCGTGTCTTTCCAGGTGAAGGCGTTGCCGAGCGCGCCGCTCTTGCCCAGCACCACCAACGTGGGCAGCTGTCCGGCAAGCCCGATGGCTGCCACGCGCCTGCGCCACCGCGGCTCCTTGCCATCCAGCAGTGCGTCCAGCTCCGCAAGGGCGACACGCGCGGCGCGCAGCCAGTCGGCGGGATTCTGTTCCGCCTGGCCGGGCACATCGCTGAGCGTGTCGAAGGGCGCGCTGGCGGTTGCCAGTACGCGGCCATCCGCATCGGCCACCACGGCTTTGAGCGCCGAGGTGCCCAGATCCAGGCCCAGTGTGAGGCTGTCGCCGCGTTCAGCCATGCGCCTTCATGTCCGCCACCGTGGCTTTCGCCGCGTCCAGCGTGGCGGCGACGTCGTCATCCGAGTGGGCGAAGGACACGAACAGGTTTTCGAAGGCATGGGGGTGGAAGAGTACACCCCGGTTCAGCATGCCCTCCCACCAGCGCCGGAAGCGGGTGTGGCTGGCGTGGCGGATGGCGTCGCGGTAATTGCGGATGGCGCGCTCGGCAAACCACACCTGCATGACCGGGCCCACGCCGACCACGTAGGCGGGCATGCGTGCATCCTGGAAGATCTGCTCCAGCCCCGAGTACAGCCGCTCGCAGCGGGTATTGAGCTGCTGGTACATCTGCGGGGCACGCAGCTCCTCAAGGGCTGCCAGCGCCGCAGCCACCGCGATGGTGTTGGCGGTATAGGTGCCGGCGATCGATACCGTGCCGTCGGCGGCGAGGGACATGATGTCCTTGCGGCCGCCGAGCGCCGCTACCGGGAAGCCGCCTCCCAGGCCCTTGGCGAACACCGACAGGTCGGGCCGGATGTTGTAGCGGCCCTGCGCACCGGCCAGGTGCAGCCGGAATCCGGTGATGACCTCGTCGAAGATCAACAGGATGCCGCGCGCGGCGGTGAGCTCGCGCATCGCCTCCAGGTAGCCCGGCTCGGGAAGGATGCAGCCGGTGTTGCACATGACCGCCTCGGTGAGCACCGCGGCAATGTTGTCGCCCTCGCGCTCGATGGCGGCGCGCAGCGCCCCGACGTCGTTCCACGGCAGGATGATCAGTTGCTCGCCGATGCAGGCCGGAATGCCGGGCCCCTGCGGAACCGGCACCGGGCGGTCGTCGGGGCCCGCTTCGCGCAGGTCCGGGTGTTTGCTCCAGTACACCCCGTCGGCGAAACCGTGGTACATGCCCTCGAAGCGGATGATCTTCTGCCGGCCGGTGAAGGTGCGGGCCAGTCGCAGGGCATAGATCACCGCCTCGGTCCCGGTGTTGCACAGGCGCACCTGCTCCACGCTCGGGATGGAGTCGATGATCAGGTGGGCAAGTCGCGCCTCGTCCTCGGTCGGCAGCGCGAACACCGTGCCGCGCTCCTGGATGGCCCTGACTACCGCGGCGGTGACCCCGGGCGGGCGGTGTCCGAGCAGCATCGGCCCCAGGCCGAGCAGGTAGTCGACGTAGCGGTTGCCGTCGACGTCGAACAGGTGCGCACCGGTGCCGTGATCGATGAACAGCGGGTAGGGATCCCAGCCGGAGAAACGTGCGCGCGCGGTGCTGTTGACGCCGGCGGGGATGACCTCGCAGGCCTTCGGGTACAAGGCAGCGCTGCGCGCGGTGCGTTGCGGGTTGTGATAGCTGAGGCTCACGATCGGCTTCCTTCTGGCTGTGAGACTGATGTGTCCGGGCGGCGATGAAATCCGCCGCGTCCGGATAAATGCAGGAGCGTGGTGATGACGGCCCCGACCGCAAGCGAGCCGGCGCCCCAGGCGAGCACGGCGGGCGAGGTGGCGCCATTGCGCACCGATTCGATCGCCACCCAGGCGAGGAACAGCACACCGCCCGCGGGCAGCAGCCCGCCGAGCACCAGGTCTCCCGCCGAGCGCGACAGCAGCGCGCGGCCCTGCCATACCGCGGCTGCGCCGGTCAGGGCGTAGAACAGGATGGCGATCAGCCCCAGGCTGTTGGCGATGTTGTTCAGCGCGCTGGCGATGCTGCCGCTGCTCAGCACCAGTGCCAGCAGCACCAGGTTGAGCGATCCCATGATCGCGGTCGCCATCCGCGGGTTGCCGCTGTGCGGATCGGTGCGCAGCAGCACGCGGGGCATCACACGTTCGCGCGCCATGGAGAAGCTGACCCGCGCCGCGCTGATGACGGCCGCCTGCAGTGTGGCGAGCGTGCCGGTCAGCACGGCGAGGCTCATCAATGTGCCCCAGGGTCTGCCGAGCAGGCGGGTGGCGATCACCGCCAGCGCGTTGCCGGCGTGACTTTGCAGCTGCGCTGCGGGAAGCACGGCCTGGTAGCCCAGCACGCAGAAGGCGTAGGCCACGGCCAGGATGACGACACTGGCAATCGCCGCGCGGCCGGGGTTGTTGACGCGGTCGGTGGATTCCTCGTTGACGTAGATGGCGGCGTCCCAGCCGGAATACATGAAGCAGGCGATCACGATGCCGCCGGTGAGTCCACGCAGGCCGCCCGCACCCTGGAGCGTGAACCATTCGCGGGAGAAGGCCACCGCGGTGCCGGCATGCGCCAGCGCCCACACCCCGGCGGCCGCGACGGCCAGCAGCACCAGGTACTGGAAGATGACGATGACCCACTCGAAGCGGGCTGCCACCTTCAGGCCCTGCAGGGCCAGCAGGCACACCGCGATGTTCCAGGCGCCTCCCGCGCAGGCCACCGCCAGCGGATGATCGACCCACCGGGGCGCGAGCAGCTCCAGCGTGTAGGTGCCGGCCGGTATGGTCAGGCTGCTGGTACCGAGGGTGTAGTAGAGCAGGATCATCCAGCCGGCCATGAAACCGAGCCACGGATGGAAGGTGCGTCCCACCCAGGTGAAGGTCGCTCCTGAGTCCGGATCCCAGCGGTTGAGCCGCTGGTAGCCGATGGCGATGCCCAGCATGGGGATGAAACACAGCAGCACCGGCAACACGCTGCCGGTGCCACTGACGGCGACCAGGCTGGCGAGGCTCACCGCCAGCGTCTGCGCCGGACCGGAACCCGACAGGCCCAGCACCAGCGCGTCGCCCAGGCCGAAGCCGCCCTGTGCGCGCGGCCGGTCGTTGCTACGGGCTGCTGTGCGGTCGGGCATGGTCAGAAGCTGCGCTGCACCGACAGGCCGACGGTGCGCGGCCGGTTGGTGAACATGCGCGAACGGCTGGCGGCATCGTAGTTGTCGGAGATGAACCGCGACAGGTACGCCTGCTTGTCGAAGGCGTTGTCCATGAACAGGTCCAGCTCCCAGTCGTGCACCGTGACCCCGGCGCGCAGGTCGGTGAGCGAATAGGCGCGCTGAAAAGTGGCCGGATCGCTGCGGGCGAAGTCAGGGAACGATTCTCCGACATACTGGTAGTCGGCGCGCACGAAGGCGCGGTAGCTGGCGAGGCCGAAGGCATAGCGCACGCTGGCGCCGCCGTTCCAGCGGGGCACGTTCTGCAGCTGCTGCCCCTTGAAGCCGCCGAGATTGGGCGCATCCTCGGCCAGCACGGCGTGGGTATAGCCGGCGCCGGCGCTCACCTGCAGCGCCGGGGTGATCTGCGCCTGCAGTTCCAGCTCCGCGCCGGTCACGTTGGCGGCGCCTGCGTTCTGGGTGATCTGATAGGAGCAGGGCAGCGTCTCGCCCTGCTGCACGTCCTTCCATTTGATGTAGTACACCGCGCCGTTGGCGGTAAGCCTGCCATCGAGCCAGCGCGTCTTGCCGCCGAGTTCGTAGTTCCACAGGCTGTCGGGCTGGTACGGGCCGTAGTCCTGGCCGCAGCCCTTGGCGGCAAGATCACTGGTGTTGGTGCCACCGGGGCGCACGCCGCGCGAGGCGGTGGCGTAAGCCAGCACGTCATGCTCGAACTGGTAGGACAGCGACAGCTTGGGGTTGACGCCGGTGTTGACGGCGGAGCCGGTGGAGATCGAGGGTCCGCCGTTCGACAGGCCGTCCTCGTTGCGGATGGTGTCGTACTGCATGCGGTACCAGCGCAGGCCCGCGGTCAGTTTCAGCTTCTGTGTCAGGTCGTAGTTGCCTTCCGCGAACGCCGCCTCCTGGCGTGGTGAGTAGTCGCCGTGCTGCGAATAGTTGACGTCATCCAGCGGACCCGGGCCGAACAGGAACAGCGAGGTGGGTGAGCCGCGGAACAGCGCGTCGTAGCCGGGGATGTTGTACCAGACACTGTAGTGGCGGTTGCTGTCGTTGTAATAGGCGCCGACCACGCCGGAGAACGGCGAGCCCTGCGGGGCGATGTTCAGCCGCAGTTCCTCGGTGAACTCGCGCGTGGTCACCGTTGGCGCGTATGAATTGGCCACGAACCGGCCCTGCGGGTAGGCCAGCTCCAGCGCCTCGGTCTCATCGTCAGGCGTGTAGACCGTGCGGTGCATGTAGGAGGTCGAGGATACGAGGCTGCCGAAACTGAGCTGGTCGTTGACCGTCAGGTTGGCCAGCGTGAAGCGGTCGTGATAGGCCTCGGAGACGTCGAAGGGCCGGCGCTGCACCAGCGACCCGGACGACTGCCCGGTAACGACGTCGAAGTCCGGTGGCGCGCCCATGTTCAGCCGTTGCATCCACACGGAGGGGGTGACGGTGAGCGTGTCGCTGACCGCGATCTTCATCACCGCGCGCAGGCTGTAGCGCTCCTCGGTGTTGACGTTGCGCACAATGCGCGTCGGTGCCGCCGGGGAGACGGGGTAGGGCGGGGGGTTGGGGACCGACGAGCTGTAGTCCGCCGGCTGCGGCGCCCATACACCGACCTCGCGGTCGATGAAGCCGCTGTAGTTCTTGTAGGTGCCCACCAGGCGCAGCGCCACGCGGTCCTGGATCAGCGGCAGGTTGACCATGCCGTCCAGCCGTACGTTGCCCGAGCCATGCTCGGTGTAGGAGCCTTCCGCGTGCACGCTGCCTTCGCTGCGGGCGAGCTCGGGTTGGTTGGTGATGAGCCGGATCGTGCCGCCCATGGAACTGGAGCCGTACAGCGTGCCCTGCGGGCCGCGCAGCACCTCCACCCGCGCCAGGTCGTACAGATCCGGATCGATGGAGGCGTTGGCGCCGTCGCCGCCGGAGGGCAGGATGGGCGTCTCGTCCACGTAGACGCCGGTGGTGGGCGCGTTGCCGCCGATGGAAGCGATGCCGCGGATGGAGTAGCTGCTGCGGCCGGGGCCGGCGGAGTTCAGGGCCACGCCCGGCACGCGCGCGGCCAGGTCGTTGAAGTCCTGTACCCCGGTCTCCTGCAGCGAGCGGTTGTCGAAGGCCGCGATGCTCAGCGGCACGTCCTGCAGGTTCTGCGAGCGCTTCTGCGCCGTGACCACGATCTCGGCCAGTGCCGTGGGGGCACTGCCGGCCGCCGGCTCATCGGCAATGGCCCGGTTGGCCGGAAGGGCCGCAAGGGCCGAAATCATTGCGAGCGCCGTCGTAACTGGCGCAGCGCCCCGCAGATACTGCATCGTCATGGTGACTCCCTGTGATAGTCGTGCCGCCTCCGGATCTGTACGGCGGTAAAGTCATTATAATCTTCTAATCTTTAACCAGACAGTGGTTGCCCGAATGCCCCGGCACCACCGCGGGGCCGGGGCGAGGGCGGGTCAATGAGTCTGCCGGGGTGCGCCGGCGCCCTGGGTGCGCGCGGTGGCGATCGCATCCAGCACGTCGGCCTTGCCGGCGATCCTCACCAGTCCGGGATAACGCGGCCCGCCGCGGTAGCGCAGCTCGAAGCCGCGCACGATGTCGCCACGCATCACCAGCAAGCGCACGCTGTCGGCGCCGCTGGCCGTGGCGGCGATGGCATCACGCAGTTCGTCCTTCGACCACTTGCGATCGTTGACGGCGATCATGCGATCGCCCGGGGCCAGGCCCGCCGTGTCGGCGGGTGAGCCGGGTATGACGTCTTCGATGTCGGCGTTGCCGTCACCGACCAGGAAGCCCAGCGAAAAGCGCGCGTCAAGGTCCCCATCGTCGGCCTCGTGGGCGCGTGACATGACACCCTCGGCCGCGGTGTACTGCAGGCGCCAGCCGGAGGCCTCGATGCCCTCGGCCGGCGCCTGGTCGCGGTGGCGCGTGAGCCGCTCGTGCCAGAAGCCGGCCCAGTCGTAGGGTTGCACCGCGTTGAGCGCGCTCACCAGGGCCGCAAAGTCGTAACCCACCACCGCGGGCACTGTGGTACCGCCGTAGAAGCTGCGGCAGAAGTCATCCAGGCTGCGCTTGCCCCCCGACAGGCGGCGGATCAGCGTATCGGCCTCCAGCCACAGCAGTGCCGACTCGTGGTAGAAGTCCTCCTGGCGTCGCAGCCGCGCCGCCCAGTCGCGCGGCTGCACGTACAGCAGCTGCGCGGCGTCGGTGGTGTCCTGCAGGTTGCGCCAGGTGCGCGCGTGGTGCGTGTCCTGGCCCGCCAGGTCCTGCGCCAGTTCGCCGCGGAATTCCTCCGCGCTCATGAGTCCGCTGCGCGCCGCCAGCACGTCACCAAGATATTCGGTCAGCCCCTCGTAGACCCACAGCAGATCGGTGTGCATCGGGTCCTGGTAGTTGCGCGTGGCCAGGTCCGCCGGGCGGCGGTACTTGCCGTTCCAGGAGTGCGCGTACTCGTGCGGCAGCAGGTTGGCCTCGGCGCGCCGCAGATCGTCGTCGAGGAAAGTGCGGTAGGGCGAGCGGTTGTCGCTCGACTCATGGTGCTCCAGCCCGTCGGGCATGATCTGGTCGGTGAGCACGTAGAGAAAATCGTAGTGCCGGTAGTGCGTCCCGCCGAACAGCGCCCGCGCCTCGCGCACCAGGTTGCGGTAGTGCTGCAACACCGGCCCGGTGAGGTTCAGCGCCGCCGGTCCGTCGGCCGCCACGTGCAGCCGTACCTCGGGATCGCCACCGAGCTCGTAATGGTGCATGTAGCGGCCGGCGATCAGCGTGGAGTCCACCAGCGTGGTCAGCGACGTCGGCTCGAAGCTCAGCTCACCATCGGCCGCTGTGCCGCTCGAGCGCGCCGCGACAGCGCGCCGCAGGGCCGTGGCGTACTGCCAGCCCTGCGGCAGCAGCACCTGCGCCTGGTAACGCAGATCGTCGCTCGCTGTGTTGGCCGGGTACAGAACTACCTGGTGCCACTCCAGGATGGCGAGCGCCTCGGTTGCCGTGCGCGGCGCCTCCAGCCCGTTCACCAGGCCGTCGGGCCGCAGCGCCGTCAGCACCTCGAAGTCGGCATCGATAGTGGACACGCCGGCTGGGATGTCGAGATGGAAGGCGTACATGTCCTCGGCGTCGCGCCGCCAGGACAGCGTGCTGCCGCCGTGCGAGAAGACCGGGCCGGCCAGGTTGGTGATGGGACCCGCCGGACCGTGCCGGCCCGGCAGCCACTTCGGATAGACCAGCGTCAGCGGCCCGGCGGTCACCGGCAGGCTCAGGTGCACCTTGAAGATGCCGCGCGGCGCCTGGCGCAGGTCCACGCTGACCGTAGCGGTTGCCGCCCGCGCCGCGGCTTCCTGCGCGGCGGCGGATTGCGGCTGTCCCGCTGCGACGGCGGCGCCCGCCAGACACAGGGATGCGGCCAGCACTGCCATCGGAACAGCCGCCACCGCCGCCGCCAGCCGGGCCGGTACTGCAGTGCCTCTCTTCATCGCGTCCGCCCGCTGTCAGTGCTTGTAACTGAAGCCCAGCTCGAAGAACCGCCCGACCGCGCCCGCCTGGTCGAAGGACGGGTTGTAGTTGAATCCGCCGTAGGTGACGGTGTTCAGCGGCGGCAGGCGGTTGGTGACGTTGGTTACCGTACCTGTCAGCTGCAGATGCTCGTTGAGCTGGTACTGGCCGTACACGTCCGCGTAGGTGAACGAGGCGATCCAGCAACTGCTGGGGGGATTCGCGCCGCCGGCAAGTTGCAGGCAGTCGTAGGTGCCGGTGTTGGGATCGATACCGTTCGATTCGTCTATGCCCTTCATCGGCGCACGGTAGTTGATGTTCGTGCCAAGCGACAGCGGCCCGCGAGTCCAGTCGATGTTGAGGATGCCGCGCGCCTTGGGTGTGCCGGTGGCGCCGCCGACCGCCGTCGGGCCTGTGGTGCCGGCGTAGCGGTAGGTGGAGTTGCCGTTGATGGGATCGATGAAGGTCTGGTTGTTGGAGATGACGTAGTTGCCGTCCAGCCCGAAGGTGAGTTTGCCGAAGCGCTGCAGCGGGATCTCGATGTGCAGCGCGGCGTCGTAGCCCGTGGTCAGCGAGAACGCGGCGTTCACGTAGGGCTGCGGGTAGTAGATGATCGGCCCGGGGTAGGTCGTGCCAGGCTGCTGTACGCCGCGCACCGGCGCTTCCAGGCCCAGCGGCGCGGGCACGATCTCGTTGTCGCGGCGGATGTTGTAATAGTCGAATGTCAGGTTGACATGCTTGACCGGCTCGACCACTACACCCATGGTGAAGCTGCGCGACCTCTCCGGCTTCAGGTTCGGGTTGGCGACGCTCAGGGTCGCCGCAAAGCCGGCGCCGCAATCGGAGGGCTTGCCGGTGAAGGGGCAGCGCAGCGGATCCGACGGCGCGGTGGTGGCAGAACCCGTGCCGCTGTTGCCCGCCTCGGCGATGCCGGGAGCGCGGAAGCCCTGCGCGTAGGTGCCACGGATCGCCAGCTGCGGCAGCGGCGTCCACTTCAAGCCGAACTTGGGCGTGAACGAGGTGCTGGGAGTGTTGTAGTGATCCACTCTTCCGGCGACGTCCAGCTCCAGGCTGTTCAGCAGCGGCGCGTTGAATTCCACGTAGGCCGCCGAGATGGTCTGCGAGCCGCGCGCGTAGAAGCTGCCATCCATGATGATGTCGCCCTCGGGGGCGTAGGGCTCACCCGGATTGTTGGCGCGCAGGTAGCGCACCTCCGCACCGGCCGCCAGGCCGGCCGGTCCGCCCGGCAGGTTGAACAGGCTGCGGGTGGCCGTCGCCGACAGGTAGCCCAGTTCGGAGGTGGCCGTGTCATGGGTCTCGGGCGCCAGCGCCGCATACAGTGCCGGCGAGTTGAGGCCGGCGTTGGCGCCGACCCGATAGCTGTTGCTGGCGAGCGCCGCCCCCAGCAGGCTGTTGCGGATGAAGCCGATGTAGGTGGAGCGGGTCGCATCGCGCACGTAGCCGGCCGCCAGGCTCAGGTCCCAGCCGGCGGCCTTGCCGGTCAGGTCCTCGGCAATGCGGATCACGTCGGTGTTGAATTTGATCTGCTGGTCCGGGAAGTCGGTCAGTACTGCGTACAGCAGTGCCGGTGAGCCGACGTAGCTGGCGAAGTTGGCGCCCCGGGCCGTGTAGAAGGCCTGCGCCGCGGCGAAGTATGGACTGTTGGGGTTGAAGGGATTGTCCAGGCTGGTGGGCGGGAGCACCATGTTGGTGTTATTGGGATCGGTCTGATCCACCAGTACACCGCGCGAACCGACCCAGGTGTAGGGGATGGTCACCGGCCCGGTGCTGTAATTGTCGGACTGGCGATACTGCTCGGCCTGCGAGTTGAAGTACGAGACGGTCAGTGCGTTGCGCCAGTGCTCGCTCAGGTTCTGGGTCCATTTGCCCGACAGGTTCAATCCGGCCGTGCGCGGCTGGATCTTGTTGTACTTGTTGATGTCCCAGACGCAGCCCCCGGGGGTGAGGCCCCCATCGGGGCTTGGCAACAGATTCTGTGCAGCGCAGCCGGGCAGCTGGTAGTAACCGGCGTTGGCGTCGCCGTTCTGCACCGCGGTCTGCGGCGCCACCATGCCAGGAACGGTGAAGGTGCCGTCGTTGGGCCAGCCCTGCTGCACCACGCCGCCGCGGCGGTCCGGTCCGCCGTACTGCGTGAGGTCGAGGTTGCTCAGGTACGAGCCGCGGTCCGCCTGGCTGATGGAGGCCTGGTGGCGGTACTCGGCGTTGAAATAGACATTGTGCCCATCCTGGTCCAGGTCGCCGAAGCCGTACATCGCGGAAATCCGCTGGGTCAGTCCGTCGGCCTTGTACGAGCTGCCGAGATTGGCGTCCAGCTGGAATCCCTTGAACTGGGGTTTGAGGATGACGTTGACCACACCTGCGATGGCATCGGACCCGTACGTCGCGGATGCGCCGTCTTTCAGGACCTCGACACGGTCCACCATCGACATCGGCAGGGACGAGAGATCCACGAACGGCCGCTGGCCGTCATCCGCCAGTGGATAGGGCGCCATGCGGTGGCCGTCCACCAGCACCAGGGTGGCGTCCAGCGTCAGGCCGCGCAGCGAGATACCGCTCGCGCCGCCAGCCAGGGCGCCGCTGAAGTTCTGGGTGAGGGAGCCGCTGCTGTCGCCGGAGACGCTGCGGATGACGTCCGAAAGAGTCAAGTGCCCGCTCTTCTCGATGTCCTCGGTGCTGATGACCTGCACCGGCGAGGGGGTTTCGCTGTCGGTGCGGCGCAGGTAGGACCCGGTCACCACCACCGTCTGCAGCGAATCGCCGGACTTGTCGCGCTGAGGGCCCTGATCGGCGTCCGCCGCCAGGCTGATCGCCGGTGCCAGGCAGGCGATACCGGCAAGCGGCCACATCCGCGCCATCCGGCGCACCTTGGACCGAGAACCTCCCATGACCTTCCCCCTAAAGAACCGTATAAATGAATACCGCAGTGGCCCAAGCGGTCAGGGCCACCCCCTTAAGGCTTCCAGCCTAGGGCGGTTCCTATATCATTGCAATAACCTATTCAATGAACGGAGTCCGGGAGTGCCGCACCATGCGATCCCCAACGGCCGGGACGGCGGGGATGACCAGGCCGGCCGGCCCCGCTCGGGCGGGGTGATCCGCTCGACGCTGCCGCTCCTGGCGACATGGGTGGCCGCCGCTTTCCTGGGGGCAGCACCCGTGCGCGCGCCCGCCGCGCCCGCGCTGCCCGCCGTGGCCGCCGCGAGCGCTACCCGGCAGACCGACGACGCCACCGACCAGCAGATCCGCGCCGCGCTCGTGCGCGAGCAGATTCCGGGGGCGGCGCTGCTGGTCATGCGCGATGGGGCGCCGCTGCGCTTTGGCACCTGGGGCCTGGCTAACGTTGAGCTGGACGTCCCGGTCAGCCGCGAGACCATGTTCGAGAGCGGGTCCCTTGGCAAGGTGTTCACAGCTGCCGCGGTGCTGCTGCTGGTGGAGCGCGGCAAGGTATCCCTGGATGACCCCATCACGAAGTACTTCCCGGGCGCGCCGTCCTCCTGGGCGGGCATCCGGGTACGCCAGCTCCTGGACCACACCTCCGGTCTGCACGACTCCGAGGAGGACGGGGGCGAGATCTTCGATCTGCGTCGCGAGTACAGCGACGCCGAACTGGTCGCGAAGCTCCAGTCGTATCCGCTCAGCTATGCTCCCGGCACGCGCTGGAAGTACAGCAACACCGGCTACATCCTCGCCGGGATCCTGATCACCCGTGTAACCGGCATGTTCTACGGCGATTTCCTGGCGCGCGAGATATTCCGGCCGCTGGGAATGCGAACCGCGCGCATCATCAGCGACTCGCAGATCGTGCCGCATCGCGCCCAGGGTTACCTGCGCACGGCGCACGGCCTGCGCAACCAGGACTTTGCCTCCGCGGCGCTGAACGCCACAGGGGACGGCAGCCTGTACCTGTCGCTCGAGGACTGGGCGAAGTGGATCGCCGCCATGGACAAGGGCGCGCTGTTGTCACCCGCCTCGTGGGAGCTGCTCAGTGCGCGCACCCGCATCGCGGGCAAGCCGACCGACCACGCCTTCGTGTGGGATTACCTGAAGCTCGGCGGGCGTGAAGTGATGGAGTTCGACGGCTCGTGGCAGGGCTTTCGCACGGCCATCGAGCGCGATCCGCGCAGCAAGCTCACGGTACTGTTGCTGACCAACCTGGCCCAGGCGGAACCGGTGCCGCTGGCCCGCGACATCCTGGTCCGTACCCTGCAGTCCTCGCACTGAAGCGCCACTCCCCGCGCAGCGGCAGGCCGCGCGTCAGTCTGCCAGTCGGCCTGCGCCCGGGTTTGCGCGGCGCCTGCGTCGGCGCCGGTATGAAAGTGGTGACAAATGCCGCGCCGTCGGAACTGCGGCGGGGTCGGTGCGGTCATTACAGGACCAGTCTGACGATCACCGCTGCCGAGAGTGCAGGAAAGGAAGTCTTCATGAACGTCGAGGCGCCCGTCATGCCGTACGGCTTCGCGGATCTGGAACCCGCCATGTCCCGCGACACCGTGGTGTTTCACTTCCTGCGGCACCAGCGTGTCTGCCATGACCGTCTGGTGACACTCACACGCGGCACACCGATCGCGGAGCTGCCGCTCGAGGAACTGATCCGGGTGACCGAACGCAATCCCGCGCAGCACGCGGTGTATCGCCTGGCCGCCGAGGTCTGGAACCACGACCTGTTCTGGCGCTCCATGGCGCCCCGGGGTGGCGGAGCCGCCCGTGGCGCTCTTGCTGAGTGGATCGGCGCGCACTTCGGCGGCCACGATCAGTTCGTGCGGCAATTCCGCGCCGCGGCGGCGGAGCATTTCGGCAGCGGCTGGCTGTGGCTGGTGCTGCGCGGGCAGGAGCTGCGCATCGTCGCGACCTCCAACGCCGGTACGCCGCTGGTGCGGGGCGATCATGCACTGCTCGGCCTGGACCTGTGGGAGCACGCCTACTACCTGGACCACCAGAACCGCCGCTCGGCCTACGTCACGGGGTTCCTGGAGGAGCTGGTGAACTGGGATTTCGCCAACAAGCGGCTGCAGCAGGCGCTGGGTCGCGATGCCCGCGTACGGGCGCCACTGCCTGCCCCGGCGCCGGCGGAGCGCAGCGCCCGCATCTGAACAGGTTGCCATTCCCGTGTGAATCTCAAGCCAGGTACAGGGATGTACCCCGCCACCGGGCGGCTGCACAGGGACGTGCACCCGGGGCTTGGACGCAGCAGGGCGGCGCCGCGCAATGGCCGCCGCCAGCGCCTTAAACAATGCTGCTGGCCACCCTGACGCGATAGGGGTTGTAGGGCAGCACCTCCATCATGTCGCCCTCGCGCAGGCGCTGCTGGATGCCGCGCCAGTAGGCGGCGCTGAAGATCTCCGCGTGCACCCGCAGCAGCGCCGCGCGCTGCGCGTCGTCGAAGGACAGGAAATTGAGGAACGACTCCGGGAACACGTCGTTGTCGCCGACGTAGTACCAGGCCTCCGCCCGCGTCTCGTCGTCCTCATCGCGCGCCTGCGGCAGGTCGCGGAAGTGGCAGTCGGTGACCCGGCACAGCTCGTCGTAGTCATAGAAGATCACGCGGCCGTGGCGCGTGACGCCGAAGTTCTTCAGCAGCAGGTCGCCGGGAAAGATGTTGGTGCGCGCCAGGTCACGGATGCACTGCCCGTAGTCCAGCACCGCGCGCTCGGCATCCGCCGCAGTCGCCTCGCGCAGGTACAGGTTGAGCGGCGTCATGCGCCGCTCGATGTACAGGTGATCGAATACCAGGTCCGCGCCGTCCTCGTGCACGCTCTGCGTGGTCTCGCTGTGCAGTTCCTGCAGCAGCTCCGCGGCGAAGCGCGCGCGCGGGAAGCGCAGCCGGCGGTACTCCTGCGCGTCCACCAGCCGGCCGGCGCGGTCGTGGACGAACACCATGCGGTACTTCTCCAGCACTTCCTCGCGCAGCACGGTCTTGGGGTAGGCAAAGCGCTCGCGTATCACCTTGAACACCACGTCGAAGGAGGGCAGGGTGAAGCACACCATCACCAGTCCGCGCTCGCCGGCGGCGTGTACGAACAGGTCGTCGGTCTGTTGCATGCTGCGCATCAGCTCGCGGTAGCGTTCGGTCTTGCCCTGCTTGGCCCGGCCCAGCACGGTGAACAGCTCGCTCACCGGCTTCTTCGGCATGATCGATCGCAGGAACAGCACCGCCTCCGCCACCCGCTCCAGGTCGGCATGGAAGTAGGAGCGGGTGAAGCTGAAGACGATACTGACATCGTCCTCATTCAGCAGCACCGCATCCACGCGCACGCCGCCGTCGCCGTTGCGCAGTGCAATCACCAGCGGCAGCATGAAGCCGCGCCCGATGATCCGTCCGACGATGTAGGCGCGCGAGATCTGGTAGAACACCGGCCGGATCACTTCCACCCGCTCCAGGCCGCGCCGCTCGTTGCGGCTCTGCAGACAGGCGCGCACTTCAGCGGTGACGTGGGCGATGCTGCGATCCAGGTCCTGCCACGGCGAATACAGCTGCAGGTCGCCGAGCAGGTCTTCGAACAGCAGCGGCAGTGAGCCGTGGTCGGGATAGGTATTGGTGCCGACGGCGCTGTGGATGTCGGCCAGCGGATCCAGGTCGGTAGCCACGAACTCGATGTCGGGGGCCACGCCGACGGTACCGAACAGGCGCCGGCTGATGGAGCTGAAGAATGTCTTGGTGAATTCCGGGTCGGGCAGGTCGACGATCAGCGTCGCGAACTCGTCGTGGATCCGGCGCCACAGCGCGCGCTCGTGGGAGTCCTCGCCCAGCAGCGTCTGCACTTCCGCGACCGTCTGGCCGACGAAGCGGTCGTACAGCTCGATGCGCTCGACGGCATCCTGCTGGCTGCCCTTCCAGTCACGCGTGTCGAAGCGCTGCGGCGCGCGCCGTGTGATGGCGCGGAATTCCGCGTTGTAGCGCGCGAACGCGGCCGCGATGTGCCGGGCACAGTCGCGGGCCGTCGGCACCGGAAGGCCTCAGGCCTGCAGGTTGCGGATCAGCGCGTCGCCGAAGGCGCTGGTCGCTACTTCGGTCGCGCCCTCCATCAGGCGCGCGAAGTCATAGGTGACCGTCTTCTGGGCGATGGTTCTGTCCATGGCGGTGATGATCGCGTCCGCGGCTTCCACCCAGCCCATGTAGCGGAACATCATCTCGCCCGAGAGGATCACCGATCCCGGGTTGACCTTGTCGAGGTTGGCGTACTTGGGCGCGGTGCCGTGGGTGGCTTCGAATACCGCGTGTCCGGTCAGGTAGTTGATGTTGCCGCCCGGGGCGATACCGATACCGCCGACCTGCGCCGCCAGTGCGTCGGACAGGTAATCGCCGTTCAGGTTGGTGGTGGCAATGACGTCGAACTCGTCCGGCCGGGTCAGCACCTGCTGCAGGGTGATGTCGGCGATGGCGTCCTTGACGATGACGCGGCCGGCCTTGCGGGCGGCATCCTGCTCGGCGTTCGCTTCCTTCTCGCCCCTGGCCGCCTTGGTGCGCTCCCATTGGTCCCAGGTGTAGGTCTGGGCGGCGAATTCGCGTTCGGCAAGCTGGTAGCCCCAGTTGCGGAAGGCGCCTTCGGTGAACTTCTGGATGTTGCCCTTGTGCACCAGCGTCAGGCTCTTGCGCTTGTTGACGATGGCGTACTCGATGGCCGCGCGAATCAGCCGCTCGGACCCTTCCTTCGAAACCGGCTTCAGTCCGATGCCGCAGTTTTCCGGGAAACGGATCCTGGCGTAGGACTTGGGGAAGTTCTGCTTCAGCAGCTCCATGAACTTCTTCACCTCGGCGCTGCCGGCCTCGAACTCGATCCCGGTGTAGATGTCCTCGGTGTTCTCGCGGAAGATCACCATGTCGACCTTCTCGGGCCGCTTGACCGGTGAGGGGACGCCCTTGAACCAGCGCACCGGGCGCAGGCATACGTACAGGTCCAGCAGCTGGCGCAGCGCGACGTTGAGCGAGCGGATACCGCCGCCCACCGGCGTCGTGAGCGGGCCCTTGATGGACACCAGGTACTCGCGGCAGGCGGCCACGGTCTCATCGGGCAGCCAGGTGTTCAGCAGCTTGTTGGACTTCTCGCCCGCGTAGACCTCCATCCAGCTGATGCGGCGCTTGCCGCCGTAGGCGCGCGCCACGGCCGCATCCAGCACGCGCACGCTGGCCCGCCAGATATCCGGCCCGGTGCCGTCGCCCTCGATGAAGGGGATGATCGGATTGTCCGGTACGGCGAGCTTGCCGTCGCGGATGGTGATCTTCTCTCCCTGGGCGGGCGGGGTGATTCTGGCGGCTGCAGCCGTGGACATGCTGGGCTCCTTGGGGGAAAAGCCGCACCCTGGGGCACGGGCGGGGCGCGCAATGCTAGCACAGCCATCCCCCTGCCACGGCCGTCGGCGGCTGTGAGAGACTGGCCGCGAGGCGGCACGCCGGTCGCTGCAGGCTAAGGTCCTATGGCAAATGAATAATAAAGGTGCGGGGGAAGGCGGACGCTCGCTGCTCAAGCAGTTGTGCGCGGTGCGCCCGGTGGACCCACAGGAGAGCGCCGGCGCCAGCCGCCTGAAGCAGGTGCTGGGGCCCTGGGCGCTCACCTCCATCGGCCTCGGCGCCACCATCGGCACCGGCATTTTCGTGTTGACCGGCCAGGTGGCGGCCACCCAGTCCGGGCCCGCCATCACCCTGTCGCTGCTGATCGCCGCCTTCGGCAGCATGCTGGCGGCGCTGTGCTACTCGGAGTTTGCAGCATTCCTGCCGGTGCCGGGCAGCGCCTACCGCTACACCTATGCGACCCTCGGGGAGGCGCTGGCCTGGTTCATCGGCTGGAACCTGCTGCTGGAATATGCCATCTCCGCCTCCACGGTGGCCGTGAGCTGGTCTGCCTACGTGGTCAACCTGCTCGGTGACGCGCACATCCACCTGCCGGCCGCGCTGGTGAACGCGCCGCTGCGCCTGGACGCGCACGAACACCTGGTGCGCAGCGGCGCGCTGATCAACCTGCCGGCGGCGCTGATCGTACTGGCCATGACCTGGGTGCTGTACGTCGGCGTGAGCGAGTCCGCGCGCGCCAACACCCTCATGGTGACCCTCAAGGTCGCCATCATCGTCATCGTGGTGATTGCGGGACTGAAATACGTCGATCCCGCCAACTTCCATCCCTACATCCCGCCCAACACCGGCCACTTCGGCCACTTCGGCATAAGCGGCGTGCTGCAGGGCGCGGGCATCATCTTCTTCTCCTACGTGGGTTTCGATACGGCGTCCACGATGGCGCTGGAGGCGCGCAATCCGCAGCGTGACCTGCCGCTGGGCATTCTCGGCGCGCTGGCGATCTCGGCGGTGCTGTACATCGCCATGTCGAGCGTCCTGGTCGGCCTGGTGCCCTTCCATGAGCTCAACGTGGCTGCCCCGGTGGCGGTGGCCATTGACCGTCACCCGCAGCTCGCATGGCTGTCGTGGCCGGTGAAGGTCGGGGTCATTGTCGGCATGACCTCCGTGATCCTCACCTCCCTGCTCGGGCAGCCGCGCATCCTGCTGTCGATGGCCGACGACGGGCTGCTGCCGGATTCGATGGCGCGCTGCCATCCGCGCTTCAAGACGCCGCATGTCTCGACCATCATCACCGGGCTGGGAGCGGCCCTCATCGCGGCCATCTTCCCGCTCGAGGTGCTGGCCGACCTGGTTTCCATCGGCATCCTGCTGGCCTTCGGCGTGGTGTGCCTCGGCGTGCTGGTGCTGCGGCGCACGCGCCCCGACGTGCACCGGCCGTTCCGCGTGCCATGGGCGCCGGTCACCTGCACGCTGGGCTTCGTGGTGTGCTGCGGCCTTACACTGACGCTGTCCAACGGCACGTGGGTGCGGCTGCTCGTATGGACCATCATCGGCATGTCGATCTACGGCATTTACGGGTTCAGGCACAGCCGGCTGCGGCGATGACACGGCTGCTCACCGGGGCGCCCGCCACCGACGGCTTTCGCATGCCGGCGGAGTACGAGCCGCACGCCGGCTGCTGGATGTTGTGGCCGGAGCGCGCCGACAACTGGCGCGAGGCGGCGCGCCCGGCGCAACTGGCCTTCGCGCGCGTCGCCGCCGCGATCGCGCAGTTCGAGCCCGTCACGGTCGGCGTATCCACTGCCCATTACAGCAGCGCGCGTGCGCTGCTGCCCGGGGGCGTGCGGGTGGTGGAGATGGCGCACGACGACGCCTGGATGCGCGACGTCGGCCCGACCTGCGTCATCGACTCCGCGGGCGTGGTACGCGGTGTGGACTGGCGCTTCAACGCCTGGGGTGGACTCGACGGCGGCCTGTATTTTCCATGGGACCAGGATGACCTGGTCGCCTCCAAGGTACTGGAAATCGAGCGACTGGACCGCTACCGCGCGCCGCTGGTGATGGAGGGCGGGGCACTGCACGTGGACGGGCAGGGGACGGCGCTGGTCACCGAGCAATGTCTGCTCAATCCCAACCGCAACCCACACCTGGCCCGCGCCGATATCGAGGATGCCCTGCGGGTGTATCTCGGGGTGCGCACGGTCATCTGGCTGGGCCTGGGTCTGTACAACGACGAGACCGGCGGGCACATTGACGACCTGGCCTGCTTCGTGCGGCCCGGTGAAGTCTGCCTGACCTGGACCACCAACAGGCGCGATCCGCAGTACGCCAGCTCCCAGGATGCCTGGGAGCGCCTCAACGATGCGCGCGATGCGCGCGGCCGGCGCCTCAGGGTCGCGCGGCTGCCCAGTCCGGGGCCGATGCACCTGAGCCGGCGCGAGGCGGCGGGCATTGTGCCGCGGCCCGGAACGAAGGCCCGACCGCCGGGCGAGCGCCTCGCGGCGACCTACGTCAATTTCTACATCGCCAACGGCGGCATCGTGATGCCGCTGCTCGATCCGCGCACCGACCGGCTGGCCGCGCAGCGCCTGAAGCTGCTGTTTCCCGGGCGGCGGGTAGTGGGCGTGCCGGGACGGGAGATCCTGCTGGGCGGCGGCAATATCCACTGCATCACGCAGCAGATCCCGCGGGGATTGCGCTGAATCGTCGGCCGGGCGGTGATGCATGCGCGCCGGAGGTGTGTATACCTTTACACACTTCCGCGCCACGGCCTACTACGCCGCCCGGTTCCACGCCACCCGGTTCCACGCAGGCAGCCCGGTCCGTGAAAATTGCGTCCCGCGACTTTTGCCGATAAACCTACAGAAGTTTCTGCGCCGCCTCCAGCCATTCCCGCTGCGCGCGCCGGTAGTGCGCCGGTGCGATGCGCGACTGCTCGATGAGATCCCGCGCCACGCGCTTCGCGTCAGTGCCCTTGCCCAGCGACTGCAGCAGCTGCGCGTAGCGCACTGAAGCCTCCGCCCCCGGGAAGGCGGGCGCGGCCACCGCGTATTCCTCCAGCGCCTTGTCGGTGTCGCCGTCGGCCGCCAGTGCGCGCGCGTACAGCAGGTGGCCCGCAGGTGAGCGGTATTGAGGGTTGCGGGCGATCAGGTCCTCCAGTGTCAGCCGGGTCGCATGCGCATCACCCTTGCCGAACTGCGCCTGCGCCAGTCCCAGCATGAGATCCGGGTCATGTTCGTACAGGCCGCTCAGGGCGCCGCGGTATTGGGCGATCGCCTCGTCGAAGCGTTGGTGACGAATCAGTTCCGCGGCGTAGCGCTGGCGGCTCGCGACGTTGCTCCCCAACTGCGCCTCGCCGGCGTAACGGCGCAGTTGGGCTTCCGGGTCCATGACCTTCCTGATGCCGCGGGCAGTGCGTTGCGCGGTGCGGCTGCGTAACAGCTCTGGAATCACTTCCACCGCGAGGTATGCCGCGATGCCTGCCAGGGCGAGTCCGGGAATGATCAGCACCCAGATCCACAGTGTGTTACGCCCCGTCTTGATCACGTGCACGATGAAGGCGGCCTGGATCAGGACGGACAGAATCAGGTAGGTCATGGGCGAGGCGTGTGCGCGGCAGGCGGGGAGGCCGATTGTACCGGGAGGTTTGCCAGTGGCAGGGCAAATGCCAGCAGTGCGTCCCCGCGCGGCGTGCCAAGCCGCGGATGCCCGCCGGCGCTGATCAGCAGGAATTGCTGGTGCTGCGGGCCGGCTCGGAAGGTCATCGGGGTCGCCTGGCCGCCGGCCGGCAGCTTGTACTGCCACAGTTCGCGGCCGGTCTCGATGTCGAAGGCACGCAGCCTGCTGTCAGTGGCGGCCGCGACGAACACCAGGTCACCGGCGGTCGCGATCGGGCCTCCCATGTTGGGCATGCCGAAGGTGCGGTCCGGCACGAACCAGGGCGTACGTCCCGCCGTGGAGCCCAGCGGAACCTGCCACACGATGCGCTGGTGGCGCAGGTCGACGCTGACCAGCGTGCCCCACGGCGGCGGCGTGCACGGCAGGCCCAGGGGCGAGAGCAGGGGTTCGCGCCGCACGCCATACGGCGTGCCGGTTTGAGGGGCAAACTCCGATTGTTTGAAGACAGGGTCGCGCGCCGCCTGGGCGAAGTCACGGCGGGGAATCAGTGTGACCACCATCGGCAGGTGATTGACGGCCGCGATGACCCGGCCACGCCGCTCGTCGTAGGCCAGCCCGCCCCAGTTCACGCCGCCGGCATAGCCTGGCATCAGCAGGGTGCCGCGGGTGTCCGGTGGTGTGAATATGCCCTCGTTGCGCAGGCTCGCGATCAGGTCGCGGCACTTGCCGCGATCCCAGAAGGTAAGTCCCCAGGCGTCCTCGGGGCGCACCGGTTCCTGCGGCACCAGTGCCGGCAGGGTCGAGAAGGGCTGCGTGGCGGAGGCGCGCTCTCCGGGCACGTGACTGGCAGGCACATGCCGCTCGATGACCGGGAACAGCGCCTGTCCGCGGGTGCGCTCGAACACGTACAGCATTCCGGTCTTGGTTGCCTGGATCACGGCAGCCACGGGATTGCCGTGGATCTCCACGTCTCCCAGCACCGGCTGCGCGGCGAGATCGAAGTCCCACAGGTCGTGGTGCACCAGCTGCTGGTGCCACACTGGCTTGCCGGTGCGCGCATCCAGGGCCAGCAAGGTGTCCGCAAAGCGGTCGTCGCCAAGCCGTTCCCCGCCATAAAAGTCCGGGCTGGCGGAGCCGGTGGGAACGAACACCAGGCCATGCTCGACGTCCACCGTCATGACACCCCAGGCGTTGCCGGCCCCGGTGCGGGCGGCCTGTGCCATGTCCCAGCCGGCGGCGGCGGGGTGCGCCGGGGAGTCCGGCAGCGGATCGAAGGACCAGACGAGGACGCCGGTGTGTGCCTCGAAGGCCCGGATCACGCCGCGTTCCACGTCGGTCGCCCGGTTGTCGCCGATGGCCGAGCCCACGATCACCAGGTTGCCGAATACCGCGGGCGGTGAGGTCACCAGGTAGTCGCCGCGGTCGCGGATACGCAGGCCGTGGGTCAGATCGATCTCGCCGCCGGCACCGAAGTCCCCGCACGGCCGGCCGGTATCGGCATCCAGCGCCAGCAGCCGCGCATCCAGCGTGCCGCTGAAGACGCGTCGCTGGCACGGTCCGTTCGCGCCGCGCTCTGTGCTCTGCCACAGGGCGACGCCGCGCGAACTGGCTTCTGCATAGTGGCGCGTGCGGCTGGTGTGCGGGTCGTGGCGCCAGCGTTCGCTGCCGGTCAGGGGATCCAGGGCGATGATGATGTTGGTGCCGGTGGTCAGGTACAGCGAGCCGAAGCCCAGCACTGGTGTCGCTTCGAAGGTGAGCTTGTCGGAAGCGGCGAAATTGCTGCCGTACTCCCCCGTGTGATAGGTCCAGGCCAGCTGCAGCCGGGAGACGTTGGCGCGGTTGATCTGATCGAGGCTGGAGAAGTGCTGGCCGAAGGCGTCGCCGCCGTAGTAGCCCCAGTCGCTGGCGGACAGTGACTGCGCTGACGCCGTCGCCGTCCAGGCACAGATGACCGGCAGCAGCCCGGCCAGGGGGTGGGGGCCACGGCGCGCACGCAAAGGGTTGGGTGCTCTCACCGGCCGATTATCCCTGATGCGCAGGCCCGGCGCCGTGAAGGATCCCGAGGTACGGTCGCGGCCGCGCCCTCGCCGCGCCGACGTGCGCTATTCTCCCGGCCGTGAAATTCAAGCGGGTGGTCGCGCTCCCTGGCGGAGCACTGGGTATGTTGCTTGCAACGCATGCTCTCGCGTACGGCAGTGCCGCCGCGCAGGGTGGCCGCGTGGCCGTTGCCATCGGCGGCCAGACGACGGGCGTCGTAGCGCCAGCCGCCAGCCAGCCCGAGTCGGCGGCCGCCGGTACCGCGGCGCTCGTGCAGTCTGCATCGCCAGCCGCCACGCCCGGCGCGCGCCCGCGGATCGGCCTGGTGCTTTCCGGCGGCGGCGCCCGCGGGGCGGCGCACATCGGCGTACTGCGCGTGCTGGAGCAGTTGCGGATACCGGTGGATGCGATCGCCGGTACCAGCATGGGTGCGGTCGTGGGCGGCCTGTACGCCAGCGGACTGTCGGCGCGCGACGTCGAGGGCATCATGACCTCGATCAACTGGCAGGATGCCTTCCGCGACCGGCCGCCGCGCCAGGATCTCAACCTGCGCCGCAAGGAGGAGGATGAGACCTTCCTGGTGAAATTCCCGCTGGGCCTGCGCGGCGGGCGGGTGGCGCTGCCGCGTGGGCTGATCCAGGGGCAGAAGCTCACACAGATCCTGCGGCGCCTGACCCTGCCCGTGGCGCAGCTGCAGGACTTCGATGAGCTGCCGACGCCGTTCCGGGCGGTGGCGACCGATCTGGAGAGCGGTGATCCGGTGATCCTGAAGTCCGGCGATCTCACCACCGCCATGCGCGCCAGCCTGTCTGCCCCGGGCGTCTTCTCCCCGGTGGAGCGGGACGGACACCTGCTGGTGGACGGTGGAATCGCCGACAACGTACCGGTGGACATCGCGCGCGCCATGGGCGTCGACCTGGTGATCGTGGTTGACGTCGGCGCGCCGCTGCAGGGGCGCCGGCAGCTCGACAGTGCACCGGCGATCTCCAACCAGATGCTGGCGATCCTGATCCGGCAGAACTCGCAGCGCCAGCTGGCGACCCTTGGGCCCCGTGACATTCTCATTCGTCCGGCGCTCGGCAACGCCTCGTCCTTTGATTTCGGCGGAGTGGCGCGCGTGATTGCGGCCGGTGCCGCCGCGGCGCGCGCCATGGCGCCGCGGCTCAGCGCGCTCAGCGTCAGCGACGCGGACATGCAGCGTTACGCGCTGCGGCGCGAGGCGGGCCGATCGCCGCCGTCGCGGATTGACTTTGTCGCCGCCGCGCCGGGCAGCAACAGCCGCGGCCAGGCCGTCGCCGGGCAGTTCCAGGACATGGTCGGCCACGCGCTGGACGCGCGCCAGCTCGACCGCCGGGTCACGACGCTGTATGCCCGCGGCGGGCTGGATACCCTCGATTACCGTCCCGTCGGCGAGCCCGCGCGCTATGGCCTGCAGATCGACGCACATCCCAGCGCCGTCGGGCCCAACTACATGCGTTTCGGGCTGTCACTGCAGGATGACTTCCAGGGAAACTCCACCTACGACGCCGCCGTCCGTTTCGTGATGAGCGACCTGACACGCAATTCCGGCGAGTGGGTGACGGACCTGCAGATCGGCAACGTCACGCGGGTGGCTTCCGAGGTCTTCATGCCGCTTGCCGCCTTCTCGCCCTGGTTTGCGATGCCGCACGCCGCCGACACGTCCCGCGACGTGGACATCGTGCTGGATCAGTCATTGCTGGCGGTGTATCGCGAGCACCTGTTCACCTACGGGGTGGACTTCGGCCGGCAGTTCGGCAACTGGGGCGAGGTGCGGGTGGGCGTGCAGCGCGAGCAGGGTCACTACCGCCTGCGGGTCGGCGACCCGGACGACTCGCGGCTCAACCGGCCGGCCTACGGGCCATTCGATACCCGGGACTTTTTCGTGCGCCTGACCTACGACCGGCTGGACGACGTCAACTTCCCGCACCGCGGCCAGCAGGCGGTGGTGCAATGGATCGCCCGTCGCAGCGTGAGCGGCATACAGCAGCCGACCGACCAGGTCACCGCCAATTACGTCGCGGCGCACACCTTCGGGCGCGACACGCTGGTGTTCTCGGCTTCGAGCGGGGCGACGCTGCAGGCCAATGTGACCGACATCAACCTGCTGTTCCCGCTCGGGGGGTTCCTGAACCTGTCCGGCCTGCGCGCCGACTCGCTCAACGGGCCGGATTTCGGCATCGCGCGCGCCCTTTACTACCGCCAGATCGGCCGCGGCGGGCCGGGGTACTTCGACCTGCCGACCTACATCGGGCTGTCGCTGGAGGCCGGCAACGTCTGGCAGAACCGGGTGGATGCGCGCTTCTCCAACCTGCGCAAGGATGCGAGCATCTTCCTCGGCCTGGATACACTGCTGGGTCCGGTATACCTGGCCAGCGGCTTCGACCAGCACGGCGATCAGGCGTTCTACCTGTTCCTGGGCCGCAGTTTTTGAATTGGCCTACAGGCCGCGGCTCTCGGCCAGGTTCTCGATCTTCTCGTAGACCAGGAGCGGCTTGTCACCGCTGCGCGAGTACTCGTGGCGGCGGCTCATTTCCGCGATGGCGGCGTCGCGCTCTGAGCGGGTCGGGTACCAGTGCTGGCGCTGCCACTCCGGCCCCAGGACCTTGCGGAACGGGTCGAGCGGGTCCAGGCTGACCCGGATGCCGTATGGCCGCAGCTTTTCCAGCGGCGGGGTCGTGAGATTCTGGGGTTGACTGATTCCCATGCGCGCGCAAGCTTACCCATTGATTTGGGGCGTCGCCACCACCAGTAACCGCTTTCGCGTCCCTTGAGCCGAAGGAGCCGAAATGGGCCTGTCTTCCCAGCGCAAATCAACCCTCCCTGATGCCGCTGACGCGCTGCCCGGGCGTGCCGCTGCGATGCCGGTTCCGCAGACGCACTTCGTCAACGGGCACCGCATCGTCCCGCCGTTTCCGGCGGGTCTGCAGGAGGCGGTGTTCGGCATGGGCTGTTTCTGGGGAGCGGAACGCCTGTTCTGGCAGCTGCCCGGGGTCTACTCGACCGCCGTGGGTTATGCCGGCGGCTTTACGCCCAATCCGACCTACCAGGAGGTCTGCAGCGGACAGACCGGTCACGCCGAAGTGGTCCGCGTGTTCTACGACCCACGGCAGGTGGACTACGAGGACCTGCTGCAGGTGTTCTGGGAGCACCACGATCCAACCCAGGGCATGCGCCAGGGCAACGACCTGGGCACCCAGTACCGCTCGACGATCTACGTCGGCAGCGATGCACAGCGCGCCGCGGCCGAGGCGTCACGCGCTGCCTACCAGCGGCGGCTGACGGCGGCGCGCATCGGCGCCATCACGACCGAGATACGCAGCGCACCGACCTTCTATTACGCCGAGGACTATCACCAGCAGTACCTGGCGAAGAATCCCGACGGCTATTGCGGGGTCGGAGGATGTGGGGTGCCCTTCAAGACCGCGGGACAGATGGGAGAGAAGGGGTAGGCGGATAGATCTGCCGGGTCGCCTGAGGCTGAACTGCTCACCAACACGCACTGGCTGCGACGACGATGGGCAACAGGATATTTCTTGCCGGCGCCTCCGGCGCTATTGGCCGGCGCCTGACGCCACTTTTGCTCGGCGCGGGCCATTACGTGGTCGGGACAACCCGATCGGAGGCGAGGGCGAACGAGCTGCGTGTGCTCGGTGCAGCTGCAATGGTGGTCGATGTTTTCGACGCCCCGGCATTGTCCCGCGCATTCGAATCTGCATGGCCAGATATCGTGATCCATCAGCTTACCGATCTTCCGAAGGATCTCGATCCAAATAAGATGGGTAATGCGATCGTCCGCAATGCCCGGGTTCGCGAGGAAGGGACGCGAAATCTCGTCCGCTGCGCCATAGCGACCGGTGTGCGTCGCCTGGTGGCGCAGAGCATAGCGTGGGCGTACGCACCGGGGTCGGAACCTCATGCGGAGAGCGATCCGCCTGATACCGAGGCGCAAGGCGATCGCGGGATTACCATTCGCGGCATTATTGCGCTTGAAGATCGGACATTGAAATCACCGCCCCTTGAGGGCGTCGTGCTGCGCTACGGTCAACTTTACGGCCCTGGAACCCATGCTGCCAGACCGTCGAGTTCCGCCACCATGCCAATACACGTGGACGCTGCGGCATTGGCCGCGCTGCTGGCTGTAGATCACGGTCAATCCGGCGCTTTCAACATCGCGGAGCCGAATATTCACGTTGCAACCGAAAAGGCGCGTACCCAGTTGCAATGGACCGCCGATTTTCGCATTCCGGCGTGAGCATCCTGGGGCGCTGCCCGCAAGCTGCAGCAACAGCCATTCGATTGACGTTTTCGACAAGATGGAAATGCTCCGGCGGCCGTGATGCGCGTATTCGCGGGCTCCGTCTGGCGCATGCGCACCGTCTGGTGTGCCTCAATCAGTTGAAATGCCCAACGTCCGCGGCTCGCCGCGGGTTTGCGCCGCTCGTCTCCATCAGGAGCCGGGTGAAGAGGTAGAGGCGCGGCGTCACGCTCGCGAGGTCGATCCATTCATGATCCGTATGAAAATCGCCTCCCACGTAGCCGAGCCCGTCGAGCGCCGGAACGCCCACCGAATTCACCACCGCGGATTCCGAAGCTCCACCATTTCCCGACAGCGCCAGGTTCTTGCCGAGCTCCGCATAGATGCGCTGGGCTTGCAGGCCCAGGGCATGAACGTCAGGGCCCTCGATGAGCGGCGGATAGGTCGCCCCGTCCGCCGCCGCCGTCACCACCGTATCGGGCGTGGCGGTATGGGCAGCCCACCCCTGGATCTGGTGCAAAACCGTGGCGAAATCCTCGAGCTTGCGCACCCGAACATCCAGAATCGCCTCCGCCGAGTCGGGAATGATGTTGGTCCTGCCGTCGGCCTTCAGCACGGTGAGATTGACCGTGGTGCCGCTGCCCGAGTGCGGTAATTCCGCTTGAATCCTGTTCAGTTGATTTACGAGTTCGACCGCCGCGTTGCGGCCCGCCTCGGGCGCCATGCCCGCGTGAGCTGCGCGCCCCTGCACGTGAATCCTGATGTCGCCCGATCCCTTGCGCCATACGGTAACCGCATCCGGGGGATCCCCCGGCTCCATGTTGAATTCGACGTCGCTTTGCCTGGCGAGCGACTTGATCAGCTCCGTGGACCCCGGAGAGCCGAGTTCCTCGCTGGAGTCCAGCAGCAGCGTGATGGTTGCGAATTTATCGAACCGCAGGTCATGAAGAATCTTCAGAGCCGTGACTGCGTTGACGCCGCCGCCCTTCTCATCGCCGACGCCAGGGCCGTGCGCTCGATCGCCCGCGACGGAGAAGCCGCGTTTCGCGACCGTGCCCGGCCCGAACACGGTGTCGATGTGAGCGATGATCAGGATTCTCGCTGTGCCTTTGCCCCGAAGGACGGCCACGAGATTCGGCGCGAGCCCGCGCGCCTCCGCCGGATGATATTCGAGCCGTGCGCCGATCGCCTCCAGGCGCGGTGCGAGCTCGTGTTCCACCCGCTCCCCTCCCGTCACATCTCCCGATCCGGAATCGATGTCGACGATGGTTTTCAGCAAATCCAGCGCCCCGGCCCGGTTTGTCTCGGCGGCATGAAATACCGCCTCGTTACGGCGGCCCGACGCCGACGCAGGGCCGGCCAGGATCACCGCAAGGCCCGAAGCGACGGCGATAGGAACGAGCTTGTTCATCGATTGCTCCTCACTGGGATTGCGGACAGTCGTCAAGCCATTAAATTGTTGCGCCGAGCAGGTCCCAGGGGCTCCGGCAGGCAAGTGACGCCGGTGAAAGCCACTCTCATCTGGTGAATCATTATCAGCGGCGGGTTTCTGCGGTGCAACCGCTCAAGGTCGTTACTGCAGTCGAGGCGCCGCACCGTGTCTTGCGCGCTGGGCTACGGGACTGTTGGGGTAGGCGTCAGCGGATCTTCCTCGCAGAACTGCGCGCTACGCGGCCAGCTCAACGGCCCGGGCCTCCAGCAGATCGATCAGGATGCGCTCGACACGGCTTCCCCCGATGCTGATGCGCTGATCAGTCGATACCGATCTCAATGATTCGGCCGCCTGTGCGTAGCGCCCCCTGGCAAATTGGCCGACAGCATCGACCAGTTGCAGGGAGAGACGCGTCTGTTCACTGGGTTCCCTCGCGGTAATCGCCGACCTGCTGCGCTCCAGCGCCGCGAGATCGCCGGCCGATGCCTGGATACCGGCAAGGTGCAGCGCTATGAACGGGTGCGAAATCATGGAGCTGAAGCGATCGGACAATGCACAGACGGCGGCCGAGACCGGACGGGGGGTGGCTGTGCGCAGATATTCTCGCAACAGAAAGCCGCCGCAATCGGCCAGGGTCAGCACCGGGCCGCAGCGAGTGGTCTCGGGCGCGCAGTAGCGTTCGTAGCGCTGCCACGCCTGTTGGCTCAGCCCCAACTGCCACTCCGCCAGCGCCAGGTGCCACTGAACGTGGCCACACATGGTGCCGCCTTCTGCGTCGCGGCGGTGTTCGTCCAGCCAGTTGCCCAGCAAGTCCCGCGACTCTTCAGGCTTGCCCTGATCGTGCAATACATGAGCATAGCCGTGGATGACGTACAGTGCCTGGGGCCGCTGCCGCAGGGCGCGCTCGATCAGTGCACGGCCGCGGGTCCGATCGCCGGCCTCACTGGCCGCAAACCCGAGGCGCGCGAGACATGCCCAGTCATCATGTAAACAGGCATCAGTGGATTCCATGATGGCCAGGACCCGCTCGAGTTTGCTCGCCCCGCCATAGAAGATCAGGTAACCACACAATTGCGAGACGACCAGCAGGTCGCCGGGATTGCCGGCGACGTAGGCCTCGGTCGCGGCAAGGTTGGCATAGGGGTCCTCGAGGAGAGCGAAGAGCGCGAGGATGTGGGATCGCTCCCACCGCCGCGCGGTTTCCGCGGCCGCGAGCGCGCGTGCTTTGAAGGCATCGGCGTCTGCGGACCTGGCGTCCTTGGCAAGCATGTGGCGCGCGGCCAGGGCAAGCGCGAAATTGTTGTCCGCCGCCAGAGCTCGATCGAGGGCTTCTGCTGCACCCGACTCAGACCCCAGGATGAGATCAACGGCCAGCCGATACTGTTCTGCAGCCTCAGGACTGCCTGTAGTAACGGGTTGACCCGTACGCGCGTCATTCATGTTGGTGCCGGCTCCAGGGGTCAGAGCAGCTTACCGCAACCCGGATGCAGTTGGTTTAACCCCAGGGCTGCCCACCGCCTGGCGCGGTCGTACGCTGCGTGTTAGCGTGGCTCGCGCGGTCACTTGAGCTTGGCCGTTCAAATGACAGGGGGTTGCGATGAAATTGCGGCTGGCGGGCGCATGGGCGACCGCGCTCCTGTTCGCCACGGGCGCGGCGAGCGCGGCGAGTGCGGCGGCCCCGGGGCACTATATTTTCGCCTGGGCCGGCGATCCGGCGGGGAATGGCGAGGATTTCATCGCAGTGATCGACGCCGATCCGGCATCGCCCGGCTACGGCAAGCTGCTGGCCTCGGCCGCCTCCGGCATACGCACTCGCCAGGTGCACCACACCGAGTACTGGATGCCTCCCGGCGGCCTGCTGTTCGCCAATGATCACAAGGCAGGCAGGACCGTCGTGTTCGACCTGCGCGATCCCTTGCATCCGCGCGTGCACGCGCAGTTTGGGGATCTGGCCGGCTTCAGCCATCCGCATTCGTTTCTGCGGCTGCCCAACGGCCACGTGCTGGCAAGCTTCCAGGTCGAGGGCCACCTGCAACACGGCCCGGATGGCAAGACCGATCCCGGCCAGGCTGTGGCGATGCCCATGTCTGACGTGGGCGCCCAGCCCGGCGTACACGGTGGCCTGGTTGAAATCGACAACGACGGCCGGGCGGTGCGGTCGGCTTCAACTGCCGATCCGGCCCGCCCCGATGACTTGTTGATGGCATACAGCCTGCTGCCTTTGCCCGACATCGACCGGGTGCTGGTGACCAACTCCTCGATGCGCGACGAGGACAGGACCGGGCACACCTACCAGGTTTTCCGGCTGCACGACCTCAAGCGCCTGTCGACGAATGACTTCGATGCCCCTGCCGGCCGCTACGGCGAAATCAATCCCGAGGAGGCCCGCCGCGGGCCGGACGGGGCGGTCTACGTGCAAACGACCGGCTGCGGGATCGAGCGGGTCACCGGCATTGCGAGCGAGCATCCGCGCTCGAAACTGGTCTGGCAGTTCCCGGGCTCCTTCTGCGGCGTACCCAGCATCGTTTCGCATTACCTGATTCAAAGCGTGCGGATCGTGCACGCGATCGTGGTGCTGGACATCAAGGATGGCGCTCACCCGGTCGAAGTCGCCCGCGCCAGGCTCGATTCAGCGATATTCCCCCACTGGACCGGTTACGACGCCAAGACCCACCGGCTGGCCGTGACCGGGTATGGGGAGAATCGCCTGTTCATGCTCAACTTCAATCCCGACACCGGCGCGATCGGCATCGATCCGGGCTTCCACGACGATCGCGGCCAACCCGGGTTCGATTTCGACAATCGTGAATGGCCGCACGGCTGGACCGGCTCGGCCGTCGCGCACGGCGTGGTGTTCTCGCAGTAGGCGCCCCGGCTCGCAGCGCGCTTCAGACTAACGCTGTGCCGGCCCGCCGTGCGTTGCCTGCTCCCGCTCCCGCTCCCGCTCCTGCCGATGCCGTTGCACCATCTGCGACGTCTGCGCCTCGTGCTGCCGCTCCATGGCCGCGTAGGCCCTCTGGTCGTGCACGGGCTGCGCCGGCAGCCTGTTGTGCTCCTGCTCCTGCTGGAGGGTCAGCGCCCGGCGTTCCTGCTCCTGGCGCGCCCGCAGTTCGCCCTGCTGTCGCGCGTAGGCCTGGTCGGCCGCCGACTCCGACGCGGCGCGTGGCGCTTGCGGGGTCGCGACATCGCGCGCGTGAACGAACGGGGTGGCCTGCGTCACCCGGGCAGTCGGCGGCTGCTGTGGCCGCCAGGCAGGGCCGCCGGGCCTGGCCGCCACCACGCCCGGGCCTGTGATTACGCCCGCATGTGCGGTGGCCGCAATCGGCGGGTGTCCCTGGTTGTGGGTTGCGGCGAGCTGCGGATTGGCGCGCGCGGCCATCAGATTCTGCACCTGCACCGCCGTCGGCGGCACGTGTGCATCGCGTGCCGCGACGCGTTCCGCCGCGTTCGGTACGGCACGCGCGCCTCCGGCACCCCCTGAATAGCTGACGCGCGTGATGTTGGTGACGTTCGTGACGTTATTGATGACCGTCTGATTGTAGGTATTGTGTATGTTGGTCACGTTGACGTTGGTGACCGCGGTGTTGTAATGGAACCTGTTGTCGACCCAGCGGCCACCGTCGTATCCGGAGCCGAAGTAACCGTGGCCGTAGTTGATTCCCCCGTAGAAGCCCACCCGCGGCCCCCAGTACCCGGGGTGGAATACGTAGCTCACGCCGACCAGTCCCCAGAAGCCGGGAGTCCACAGCAGCCCCACCGCCGGCGGCTCAATCCAGGTTCCGGGTATCCAGTAGTAGCCCGCCGGCGACCACCGCCACACACCGGGCGTCCAGATGTACCCGTCCACCGGACATGGCGGCTGCTCGTATACCGGCAGCGGCGGGGGTGGCTGAGTGATCTCGTCTGAATCGTCGTAGGGCGGCTGTTCCTGGTAGGGCTGCTGCTGCGAGGCATACGGCTCTGATGTCACGACGCAACCGCACAGGGCGGCGGACAGTCCGGCACATACGGCGGTCAGGATGCGCATACTCTTACCCTCTTCGGTGATGGCGAGCGGTCCGCAGGTCCATGGGCCGATTCTCAACCAGTTCGGGTCATCCGCGCCAGTGGCAGCCGGCGCGTATGCCGCTGCCACTCGGCTGGGGCATCTCGCGAAGCCGTCATGGGTGACGCTGGCCGCCCGCAGGGCATGAGGTTTACGAGGCTGAGGTGTGTAGCGGACTACACATCCGCACGGTCAGAGTCATATCCGCGACCCCGCGGGTTTATTTTGGGAAGTTCGCCATGCTCAGGCCGCCTCGCAGTCCGCCAAAAACGGGCTTGCGGACCTCTTTTTGTCCTACTATTACCCCATTCGCCAGTGATGTGGCGATGACAACAATCAGGGGATACTAATGAAAACCACGCATCTAGTGCACGCCGGCGTCGCGCTGGCGCTTGCCTTCGCTTCCCAATCGGCCATCACGGCTCCACGTCCGGGCGGACCGCCCGCGGCCACCTCGGCGCTGCGGGCCGCCGCGGCCACGGACTCGGTCGAGTTCAGCGTGCGTCTGCCGCTGCGGCACCCGCAGCAGCTTGACGCGCTGGTGGCCGATCTGCATGACTCGAAGTCGCCCAACTATCAGAAATGGCTGACACCCGAGCAGTTCCGGCAGCGCTTCAGTCCCACGGTGGCCGACCTCGAGTCCGCCCGCTCGGCGCTTGTCTCCCATGGCTTCACGATCGTCCGCAGCGATGCCCACGGCATGCGCGTGCGCGGTCCCGCTGCCTCTGTCGCCAATGCCTTCAGGGTCGGCCTCGACAAGCGTACCGTGAACGGGCATCAGCACTTTGTCGCCCGGGGCACGCCGCAGCTGCCGAGCGAGCTGGCTGCGCTCAACGCGCAGGTCATCGGGCTTGAACGCCTGCCGGAACACCGCCCGCACATGCGTGTGACCGGGCATGTTGCCGAGATGTCCGTGGACAACCGCTACGGTCCGACGGGGCCCTACTGGTTCGACGACCTGAAGCAGGCGTATGACTATCCGGCCTACAGTCACAAGGTGGACGGCACGGGTGTGAACGTGGCGGTGCTGATGGCGGACCTGATCTTCCCCGACGACGTGCCGGCGGCTTTCAATCACGAGAAGTTCACGGACATCACCGGCCTGCCGGCCCCGTCGGTGACGACCGTGCTGGTGGATGGAGGCGGTGTCGAAAATGGCGGCGGATCCTTCGAGGCCAGCCTCGACGTGCAACAGGTGCTCGGGGGCGCTCCCGGCGCCAACGTCACGCTGGTCAGCATCCCGGACCTGTCCGACGCCCACATCATGGACGGCTACACGTACATCGTAGACAACAACACCTACGACATCGTGAACTCGTCGTTCGGCGGCTGCGAGCTCGAGTACACGGCGGCCTATAACGGTGGCACGGACTACACCTATATCCTGCAGCAGTACCATGAGATCTTTGCCCAGGGCAATGCGCAGGGGATTACCTTCGTGGCCAGCTCCGGCGACCAGGGTGGCCTGATATGCCCGACGCCCGACTACGGTACGCCAGGCGCCAGCCCGACCTTCGTGCCCGGGGTCAGCACGCCGGCCTCCGATCCGGCTGTAACAGCGGTTGGCGGCGGCAACCTGATAACGGTCAACACGGCGGGCAGCCTCGACTCCACCTATGTCCGCGAGAGCGCCTTTGCCGACCCGGAGGTCCCCTACGATCCCTTTGGACTCGGCCAGGACGTTTCCGGGGGGGTCTGGGGTGCTGGCGGCGGTATCAGCTCGGTGTTCGGCAAGCCGCTGTACCAGTACCTGGCCAACACCGGCTCCAATCACTGGCGCACGGTGCCGGACGTGGGTATGCAGGTCGGTGGCTGCCCGTTAGGCCTGGCGTCGAGCTGCGGTAACGACGACAGCGCCGCAGTGGTGGCATATGGTGTCGGCCTCGGCGGCGGCTACTACGGCGTGATCGGCACCTCCGTTTCCTCGCCGGAGTTCGTTGGTGCGCTGGCGCTGTTCGAGCAGCAGCTCGGCAAGCGTCACCGCATCGGCAATGCCAACTACTTCATCTATGCTCGGGCTGCGCTCCAGACCCTGACCGGTGGAGTCGACGCGCCGGAGCCGCTGCAGTTCTTCCACCGGGGTATTCCCGGCAACGATGGCTACTGGAATGGCGGCCAGCCCAGCGCGAACTATGACTACATCTACGGCAACGGCAGCCCGGATGTGCGCAAGCTCTTCGGTCTGCGGCGCTTCAAGCCCGCCGGCCTGCCGCGGACTCCGGGCAATCCGTAAGTTGATCTGACCGTCCCGATAGAGGGGGCGTTCGCTTGCCGCGAACGCCCCCGATATCCGCCGCGGCGCTGCTCCGCTAGACTCCTTGCTATGGAGTCGCGGGTTGCAACGGATGCCGAACGGGCGCTGATCGAAGCCACGCAGCGGCTCAGTCCGGGGGAGCGCGTGGCTGCCTTCCTCGCGCACAATCGGCTGGTCATGGAGCTGTACGAGGCTGGCCAGAAGTTGCGCGACGGCCAGGCGCAACCGGTGTCATGAGAGCGACCCGTTCTGGTGAGTCCGCGCTGCTCCTGCTGGACGTCACCGACCTGCTGGTAAGCCAGAACCTACAGTACGCCGTAGTGGGCGCCCTGGCGGCCTCCGTTCATGGAGCTGTGAGAGCGAGCATGGACGCCGATGTGGTGCTGTCCCTGGGCCTGCGCGAAGCCAGAAATCTGGGGAATGCGCTGACCGCGGCCGGTTTCCAGGCGGAGCTGTCACCCGGGGACATGGAGGATCCCATTGCCGGCCTGCTGAGGGTTATTGACCGGTTTGGAAATCGCGTCGACTTGTTGACAGGGCTGAAGGGATTGGATCCGCAGGCGTTCTCGCGGGCGATCGATGTTCCGTTTCAGGGAAGGACATTGAAGTTCATCGGGCGCGAGGACTTCATCGCAATGAAAGCCTTTGCCGGCGGACCGATGGACTTGGTTGATGCCGCGCGTGCGATCGCGGCCAGCGGGGACTCCCTTGACTTCAATCTGGTGCGTCGTCTCGCGAAGCGGTTCGGCAGGCAAGCACTGGAGTCCCTGGACCGGCTGCAAGCGGGCTGACGCGGTGAGTCCGCTGCACCGCGCCCGCCCAATTGCACCGTGTCCTCCCCGGGTCGGCACCGCCGGCGGGAGAGGGCAGTGAGCGCCCCCGCATCAATCCGCCGGCAGGTGGGGCCGATCGCGCTGATGTTCACCGGCCTGGGCTCCATCATCGGCTCCGGCTGGCTGTTCGGCGCGTGGCGGGCCGCCGGCCTTGCAGGTCCGGGTGCGGTGTGGGCCTGGGTCATCGGCGCGGTGGTCATCACCACCATCGCCCTGACCTACGCCGAGCTCGGCGCCATGTTCCCGGAGTCAGGGGGCATGGTGCGCTACGCGCACTACTCGCACGGCTCGCTGGTCGGCTTCATCGCCGCCTGGTCGAACTGGATCTCGATCGTCTCGCCCATTCCGGTGGAGGCGGAGGCGTCGGTGCAGTACATGGCCTCCTGGCCGTGGCCCTGGGCGCAGGGCCTGTTCGTGCAAATGCCCGGCGGGCACGGCGAACTGACACCGCCCGGCCTCGCCATCGCCGCCGCGCTGGTGATCGTCTACTTCCTGCTGAACTTCTGGAGCGTGCAGCTGTTTGCCCGTTCCAACGCGGCGATCACCCTCTTCAAGCTGGTGGTGCCCGCGCTGACCGGGGTGGCGCTGATCGCCGCCGGCTTTCATCCGCAGAACTTCAGCGTGCCCGCCCAGGCGGGCGTGGGCGTCGAGAACCTGGCGGGTATCCTGACCGCGGTCGCCACCGCGGGCATCGTGTTCAGCTACAACGGCTTTCAGAGCCCGGTGAACCTGGCGGGCGAGGCGCGCAACCCGGCGCGCAGCATTCCCTTCGCGGTGCTCGGCTCGATCGCCATTGCTGCCGTCATCTACGTCACCCTGCAGATCGCCTACCTGGGCGCGGTGCCGCCGGACCTGCTTGCCAGGGTCGGTTGGCACGGCCTGGATTTCCGCTCGCCCTTCGCGCAGCTCGCGCTGATCGTGAATCTTCACTGGCTGGCGATTTTGCTGTACGCGGACGCATTCGTGAGTCCCAGCGGCACCGGCATCACCTACACGGCGACCACAGCGCGCATGATCTACGGCATGCAGCGCAACGGCACGCTGCCGCGGATACTCGGCCGCCTGCACCCGGTATACGGGGTGCCGCGGCCGGCGATGTGGTTCAACCTGGCAGTCTCGTTCCTGTTCCTGTTCTTCTTCCGCGGCTGGGGCGCGCTCGCCGCGGTGATCTCCGTGGCCAACATCATCTCCTACCTCACCGGGCCGACCAGCGTGATGACGCTGCGCCGCACGGCCGCCGGCGCCGCGCGGCCACTCAAGGTGGCGGCATTGCCGGTGGTTGCCGCCGTGGCCTTCGTGTTCGCGACCGAACTGCTCTACTGGGCCCGCTGGCCCCTGACGGGGAAGGTGCTGTTACTGGTCGCGGTCGCGTTGCCCGTCTACCTGTTCTATGAGTCCCGCAAGGGGTGGAGCGACTTTGCGCGGCAGCTGCGCGCTGCCTGGTGGCTGATTGCCTACCTGCCGGCCATCGCCTGCGTCTCCTGGGCGGGCAGCGCCCGATTCGGCGGACATGACTACCTGAGGTGGGGCTGGGACCTGGCGGTGGTGGCGGCCGTGGCACTGCTGTTCTTCTGGTGGAGCGTGAAGTCCGGCTGGAGTACGCCCGCCGTGCAGGAAGCACAGGAGCGGCATGGAGAGACACAACGATGACTTCTTCTCTTGCCCTGCCGTCACGCGCCCGCGTCGTGATCATCGGTGGCGGCGTGACCGGCTGCTCGATTGCCTACCACCTGGTGCAGCTGGGCTGGCGTGACGTGCTGCTGCTGGAACGCAAACAACTGACCAGCGGCACCACCTGGCATGCCGCCGGCCTGCTGACGACCCTGCGCGACACCGAAACGCAGACACGGCTCGCCAGGTACACCCAGGAGCTGTACCGCCGGCTCGAGGCCGAAACCGGACAGTCGACCGGCATCATCGACTGCGGCTCGATCCAGCTCGCCATGACGCCCGACAAGGCGCACGAGATGCGCCGCGGACTCGCCATGGCGCGCGGCTTCGGCGTCGAAGCGCACGAGATCAGCCCGGCCGAAGTGAAGTCGCACTGGCCGCTGGCCGACGTCAGCGACCTCGCGGCCGCGTTCTACTTTCCCAACGACGCGCGCGCCAATCCTACCGATGTCACCCAGGCGCTGGCGCGCGGCGCGCGCGCCGGCGGCGCACGCCTCATCGAGAACGTACCGGTCACCGGCATCCGCAGCGATCGGGGCCGGGTGAGCGGCGTGACTACCGCGCTGGGTGATGTGGAGGCAGAGTACGTCGTCAACTGTGCGGGCATGTGGGCGCGCCAGGTCGGTCGGCTGGCCGGAGTCAACGTACCCCTGCAGGCGGCGGAACATTACTACCTGATCTCCGAGCCCGTCGCCGGGGTGCATCCGAAGCTGCCGATCCTGCGCGATCCGGGGCGCTCGGCCTACATCCGCGAAGAGGCGGGGAAGCTCATGGTCGGCCTGTTCGAGGCCGAGGCAAAACCCTGGGGCCTGCAGGGCATCCCGGAGGACTTCAGCTTCACCGACATCCCGCCGGACTGGGATCGCATGGCGCCCTACATCGAGGCCGCCATGCGCCGCGTCCCCATACTGCTGGATACCGGCGTGAAGCTGCTGTTCTGCGGCCCCGAGTCGTTTACGCCCGACCACAACTACCTGATGGGCGAGGCCCCCAACCTCAGGAATTTTTTCGTCGCGGCCGGCTTCAACTCGCTGGGCATCCTCTCTGGCGGCGGCGTCGGCAATGTCATGGCGCGCTGGATCGTGGACGGCCATCCGCCAATGGATGTCTGGTCGGTCAACCTGGCGCGCGCCCACGCGTGGCAGGACAACGATCGGTATCTCGCCGATCGCACCGTGGAAGCGCTGGGTATCGGCTACCAGGACCACTGGCCGTTCCGCCAGTGGCGCAGCGCGCGCAACGTAAAGAAGAGCGTACTGCACGACCGGCTTGCGGCCGCCGGTGCCTGCTTCGGCGAATCCGCGGGCTGGGAGCGGCCGAACTGGTACGCGCAGCCGGACGAAAAGCCCGAGTACCAGTACACCTGGGGTCGGCCGAACTGGTTCGCCAACCACGCGGCCGAACACCGCGCGGTGCGCGAGGCCGTGGGAGTCATCGAACAGTCGGCGTTTTCCAAGCTGCTGGTGCAGGGCAGGGACGCGGCGCGCGTCCTGAATCGCATCGCCACCGCCAACGTGGACGTATCCCCGGGGCGCTGCGTCTACACGCAATTCCTCAACACCCGCGGCGGCATCGAGGCCGACCTGACGGTAACCCGCCTGGCGGCGGACCGCTTCCTGGTGCTCACCGCCGGCTTCACCCAGACTCACGTCGAGGCCTGGATCCGCCGCCACACACCCGAGGACGCCTGCTGCGTGGTAACGGACGTCACCGGCGCCTACGCCATGTTGAACGTACAGGGTCCACGCTCACGGGCACTGCTGAGCGAGCTGTCCCCGGATGACTTCAGCAACGACGGGTTCCCATTCGCCACCGCCCGCGAGATACGCATCGGCTACCAGACGGTGCTGGCGATCCGCCTCACCTACGTCGGTGAGCTCGGCTGGGAGCTGTATGTGCCGGCGCCCTTCACCCTGCCGGTCTACGACCAGCTCATCGCAACCGGCGCACGCCACG
Source organism: Pseudomonadota bacterium (assembly GCA_018241445.1). Classification (GTDB taxonomy): domain Bacteria; phylum Pseudomonadota; class Gammaproteobacteria; order Steroidobacterales; family Steroidobacteraceae; genus 13-2-20CM-66-19. The sequence goes on along the minus strand of JAFEDT010000001.1, from coordinate 181,833 downwards.
GACTTACGCACTGCGGCTACCACGCGCTGAACTCGCTGCGCATCGAGAAGGCCTACCGCGACTGGTCGCACGACATCGGCCCGGACGATACGCCGCTTGAAGCAGGCCTCGCCTTCACCTGTGCCTGGGACAAGGAGGGCGGCTTCATCGGCCGTGAGGCGCTGCTTGAGGCCCGTGCCAAGGGGCCCCCGCAGCGGCGCTTGCTGCAGTTCCTGCTGGAGGATCCGCAGGTGTTCGTTCATCACAACGAACCGATCTACCGCGACGGTGAGCGTGTCGGCTACGTCACCTCCGGCATGTACGCTCACACGCTGGGTGCGGCGGTCGGGCTCGGCTACGTCACCGGGCTCGACGCCACCGCCACACGGAATCTCGCCGGCAGCCGCTTCGAGATCGAGATCGCCGAGCGCCGCGTTGCGGCGCGCGCCTCGCTGGCGCCGCTGTACGACCCGAAAAATCTGCGCGTGCGCTGCTAGCAATCATTCGCACTGGAGACTGATATGTCAGGAAACGCGACACGGGAATTCAATCGGCGTGACTTCGTGCGGCTGACAGTTGCGGGGGTGGTGGCGACGGCTGCGGCCCCGCAAGTGCCGGCGGTTCCCGGCAACAGCGCGGACAAAGCGGCGGTGCTGGCCCAGGTGCCGCGGATGCACGCACAGAATCTGCAGCGTCTGCAGGAGTGGATTGCGCTGCCCTCCATCGCCGCCGAAGGCAGGAATTATCCGCAGGGTGCCGAGCATATGGCGCAGCTGGCCCGCGGCGCCGGGTGCACCGACGTACGCCTGATCCCGACTTCGGGCAAGCCCGGCGTGTTCGGACATCTGGATGCGGGGGCGCGCACCACGCTCGGGGTCTACTTCATGTACGACGTGAAGCAGTTCGTCCCCGCGGAATGGAGCTCGCCGCCGCTCGAGGGGCGCCTGGTGCGCAGCGCTCAATACGCTGGTGGAAAAGGATGGTCATACGCCGGCAGTCGAGGGCTTTTCTGCCCTGGCCCGGCCCCTCTCGCCGGCGCAGCAGCAGATGGTCCGGCGCTACGCCGCTTCGGTCCCGCAGGAGCTCATGAAAAGGGAGCTGGGCGTACAGCACTGGGTGCACGACCTTGGCTGGGAAGAGGCGCTGCTGCGACTGTATTCGCAGCCGACGATCAACATCGAGGGATTGGTGGGCGGCTACACCGGTCCTGGCGGGAAGACCGTGCTGCCGCACCGTGCGGTGGCGAAGATCGACATGCGGCTGGTCCCCGACATGACGGCAGCCGACACGCTTGCAAAGCTCAGGGCGCATCTGCGCAAACAGGGCTTCGGCGATATCGAAGTCAACATGAGTGGCGGCTATGACCCCACCCAGACCGATCCTGACAGCATGTTGGCCAGGGGCATACTCGCCACCTACCGCCGCCTGGGTTACCAGCCGCAGGTACTGCCGCGCAGCGCGGGTTCCTGGCCGGGGTACCGGTTCACCGGGGCGCCGCTCAACCTGCCGGCGCTGGGGTTTGGCCTCGGCCACGGAACCGGCGCCCATGCGCCGGACGAGTACTACCTCATCGACTCCACCAACCCGAAAGTGCAGGGGCTCGATGGTGCGGTGGCTTCGTTCGTGGAGTGCCTGTACTCGTTTGCCTGAGGAAGGCGCGGCCGTGCCCGGGTGACATGCAAAAGCTCGGGGCTGGCGGTTCGTCAGGGTGTCGCCCGCGCGCGCCGGGCAAGGCGCCTTACGTCGAACTGCGGCGCGCCCGCAAGCAGCCGCTCGTCAGGGATCGACTGTGTCACGGTGCTGTGTACCGGCACGATTCCGGCCCACACTGGCAGCGCGTAGTCCTCCTCGTCATCCACCGGCGGCCCGGTGCGCACCTTGGCGGACACTTCCGTAAGGGGCAGCTCCAGTACCAGGGTCTGCTTCATTTCCAGCGCATTGGGGCCGCGGACTTCGTCCCACCGTCCAGGCACGATATGGTCCGTGATTGCCTGCAACGCGGCCAGCTTCGGTCCTTCTTCCCGCACCGGCCGCGCACGGCCGAGCACCACCACCGAGCGGTAGTTCATGGAGTGATGAAAGGCCGAGCGCGCCAGCACGTACGCGTCCAGCAGGGTGACGGTCACGCAGACGTCGATGCCCTCGGCCATGGTCTTGAGCGTACGGCTGGCTCCCGAGCCATGCATATAGAGAGTGTCCCCGACACGGCCGTATAGGGTCGGAATGACGTAGGGCAGATTCTGGTGGCTGAATCCCATGTGGCACACGACGCCTTCGTCCAGGATCGCGTGAACCTGGGCTTTGTCGTAGACCGCGCGCTTGGGAAGGCGGCGGACCCGGGTGCGGGGGGTGGCGGTGTAGCTGTTCATGACGGTTCAGATCACGCTGCGGTGCTGTTGGGTCTGCTTGCTTGCCAGGCTGAATCGCGGTTCGATGTCCGCGGTGGGCAGCGTGCCGGTGATGCGCCGCGCGGCATAGCGCCCGACCGCGGGCCCATGTTTGAACCCATGGCCTGACCCGGCGCCGAGCAACCAGACATTCTGCCACGACGGGTGCCGGTCGATTAGGAAATCGCCGTTGGAACTGTTCTCGTACTGGCAGACGCGCGACTCGTTCAAGGGACGCCCGGCAAGATCGGGGAAGCGGCGGCGCATGAAGGCGCGCACGTCCTGCAGTCCCCCGGCCGAGGCGATGCGGTCGCCGCTGTCCGGATCGAACGCCGGCCCATGCCGGTCGTGCGCGATCTTGAAGCCCCGTCCTTCCAGGTCGGGAAATCCGTAATAGACGTCGCCCCCGTTGAAGTCGGCCCAGCCCGGGAGGCTCGCGGGACCGAAGCGACTGTCGCCTGGCGGCGTGGAGATGAAGAACGCTTCCTGCCGTGTCGGGAAAATGCGTTCGCCCAATAGATCCGGGAAAACCTTGGGCAGCCACGGGCCGCAGGCGAACACGAATTGACCGGCATGCAGCCGCTCGCCGGCCGCGGCAACCACCGCCTCGAACTTTTCGGCCGTCGCGGGGGGGCGTATGGCCAGGCGCCGATACTCACCGCCCGCCGCAACGAACTGCGCCACCAGGGTCTCGACGCCGCGGCGCGCCATCAGCGCTCCGCGCCCCGGCTCGAACAGCGCCACTTCGATCCCGGCGAAGTCGATCATCGGGTAGCGCGCCTGCAACCCCTGGCGATCCAGGACCTGCAGTGGGATGCCCAGCGCGCGGTGCACTTGCTGCGACTGTGTGAAATAGGGTTCGACGCGGCTGCTCATGAACAGTACGCCGGTCGGATGAAAGACCGGCAGGCCCGCACGCGCCGACAGCCAGCGCCAGTCCGCCAGCGACTCCCAGGCGGAGCGGCTGTAAAGCGCATCGGGGCCATAGGCGGTGCGATGCATGCGCGACTCCCCGCCGGAGGAGGCGCGGGAGTGTGCCGGGTCCCACGCATCCACGAGCAGTACTCGTTTGCCAAGGTGCAGCAGGTGCCACGCGGTCCAGGCGCCGAACACACCGGCGCCCACCACCAGTACGTCCGGTGAGCCCGCCGCGCGGCGTGCCGTCTGGCGCTGCCTGCCGGCCAGCGCGGTGGAGGGCGCCACGGACGCCCCCACCGCGGCGGCCATCCCCGTCAATGCGCCCCGACGGGTGGGAGAGAATTCATGGGTCATGGTGGGTGCCTGCGCGCGAGGTAGGAATTGCCGCTGTTACGGTCACGGCCGAGCGGGTGTACTCCAGACAGGCTTCGACGACTTTCTGCCGCGCCGGGTTGTCGTTGTCGGGTTTCCACGCGATGTACAGCTCCACCGGTCGCATCGAGCGCATCTTGCGGACTTCCCGGAATACTACGCGCTCGAAGTGCAGGTTCGTGGCCGCCGCCGGGACCAGCGCCGCGCCGAGCCCGGCAGCCACCAGCGCGAGAATCGAATGGATCTGGCTGGTGTACTGCGTGTACTCGGGCTTGACGCCCGCGGTGGCAAAGACGCCCGTCACCAGGTCGTGAAAATACCGCGCCTCGATCGGCGAGTACATGACGAAGGCGGCCCCCTCGAAGTCACTCAATGCCAGCGTCCGCCTGCGGGCCAATGGATGCGCAGCGGGCAGGGCCGCCATCAATGGCTCCCTGACCAGGCGTATGGATTCGAACTCCGTGAGCGAGGCATGCGGCCGAAGCAGCGCCAGGTCGAGCGTTCCTACAGAGAGCGCCTCGATCTGCTCGGTCGTAACCATCTCCCTCAGATTGACTTCGACGTCTGGCACTCGCGCCCGGCACTGCGCAATCATTCCTGGCATCACTCCATAGCCCGAGGCGGCCGTGAAGCCTATCGTCACGCTGCCGGACTCTCCCCGGGCTGCGCGTTGCACGGCGAGTGTTGCGTTTTCCGCCAGGCGCAGTATCTGCCTGGCATCAGCCAGAAAACTACGCCCCGCGCTCGTCAGGCGGACGCTGCGACTGGTTCGCGCGAATAATGTGACTCCCAACCGCTGCTCCAGCAGTTGCATCTGGCGGCTGAGGGGCGGCTGAGTCATGTGCAGCCGGACAGCGGCGCGGCCGAAGTGCAACTCCTCGGCAACTGTGGTGAAGCAACGCAGCTGGTTGAGTTCGAACATCGATTTAAAACCTGAATTGATCGATGCCAATATTGGCTTGGACTTAAATGATGGCACTTCCTAGACTCACCTTCAATGGGCAGTTCCTACGCGCCTGAGGGGGAGATCGCATGATGAATTTGTCTCAACGGCACGTTCTCGTGCCTGCACTCACTGCTGTTCTGGGTTTGGCGTTGGCCGGTTGGGCCGTATCCGCGACTGCGCAACAGGCTGCCGCCACTGGACCGAATGCCACCGGCGCCAGCGGTCCAGCGGAAACAACTGCCGCCAACACTTCGTCGGCCATTGCGGAAGTGGTCGTAACTGGCAGCCGCATCAGGAGGGCAAGCGAAACCTCGGACACCCCGCTGGTCTCGATAGGGGCTGCGCAGATCGCCGCGGTCGGTCAGACCTCGCTGGATACGGCACTGGCGCAAATGCCGCAATTTGCCGCGTCGCAGGGACAGACCATTACCGGCGACGTGCAGGGCGCGACCGGTTTCACCGGTGGGCAATCCTATTCCGATCTGCGGGGACTCGGCCCCCAGCGCACGCTGGTGCTGGTCGATGGCCAGCGCCTCGTGCCGACCAATCCCAACGGCTCGGTCGACCTGAACCAAATCCCGATGGCGTTGCTCGAAGGCGTGCAGGTGATCACCGGCGGCGCCTCGGCTGTCTACGGTTCGGATGCCATGGCGGGGGTGGTCAACTTCCAGCTACGCCAGCACTTCCAGGGCGTGGAGCTCTCCTACCAGCACGGCGCCAGCACCCACGGGGATGGCGCACAGACCAGCATCAGTATGCTCATGGGCGGGAACTTCGCTGACCACCGCGGCAACGCGGTCGTCGACCTGGAATACAACGAGCGCGCACTCATCAACGGCTGGGATCGGGACCTGTTTACACACAAGGAAGACAACTACCCCAGCTATTCTGCCGGGCAGGCCTTCAACGCCGGCTTGTTCGGGGGCAATATTCCGGTGGGGGCGGTCAACGCGCTGCTCGCCCAGTACCCGGGCACCCACCCCCTCGTCGGCGACAGCAGCGGCAACTACGACGGCTGGATCGGCTTCAACCACGATGGATCCATTTTCACCACGCAATCGCCTGAAAACTGCGTGCAGAACTACAAGCTGCCGCTCGATCCCCCACGAGCGGCTGGCAGTCCATACCAGGGCCGCTTCATCTCGCCGGATTGCACTGAGGTACGGGCCCTTGGAGCGGCGACCCGCCTGATCCAGGTTCCGTCGAACCGCATCAACGTGTTCTCGCGACTCACATACAACCTGACCGACAGCATCCAGGCGTACGGGCAGCTGAATTTCATGAGATCCAATGCGCATGACGTGCGCTCTTACGATCGCACCTCCGAATCGACTCCCCTGTATGTGCCGCTCAACAATCCGTATGTGCTCGGCAACCCGGCGCTGCAATCATTGCTCGCCGCGCGCACCAGCCTCGATGGCGTAACTCCCCCGGGCAACGGCCCGTTGCAACTCTCGGTGCTGCTGGCCCCGTTCGGGCAGACCTCCCAGACCTTCAAGTACACCAACTACCAGGTCACCGGCGGTTTGAAGGGTGGCATCGGCTCGACCGACCTGGCCTGGAATGTGTTCGGGTCGTTCGGCGAGAGTCAGTATGAAAACGTCGAGCATGGAAACGACAACTTCCTGGCGCTCGACACCATGATGTACGGCACGGCTAATTATATCGCGGCGAACGGCCAGACCTGCCAGGGCTATGCCTGGAACCCGTTGGGCGACCAGCCGATGAGTGCGGCGTGCGTGGAATATGCGAGCAACAGTCCCAGAAACACCAATCGCATGCAGCAGAAGTACATGGAAGCAGACCTGACCGGCACGCTGTTCAAGCTGCCGCAGGGTGACCTCAAGTTCGCAGCGGGTGCCGACTACCGCGGCGAGAGCTTCGACTTCGTTGCCAGTCCCTTCCTGTCACCTGCGACAAATGCGATACCGGCACCGTATCCGCCGGAGCAGATCGCAAGCACGTTCGACCTGGTGGGTTCCTCCAGTGGCTCCCAGAATGTCCGCGAGGTCTACCTGGAGCTGAGCGCGCCGCTGCTGACGGACAAGCCCTTTGCCAAGGAGGTGTCATTGGATGTGGCGGGACGCCATTCGCAATACGACCTGTTCGGCGGCGCCAACACCTGGAAGGCAGACCTGCACTGGCGGTTCAACAGCGCCTTCATGTTCCGGGGTGGCTTCGACCGTGCGATCCGCGCACCCAGCCTCCAGGAGCTGTACAACCCGAGGATTCGCGCTGGTGCCGCCATTTCATCCGACCCATGCGCCTTCAACAGCCCGTACCGCGCCGGAGCAAACGCGGCGCAGGTGGTGGCGCTGTGCCAGGCACAGGGAGTACCGGCGGCGTTCCTCGGCAGCTTTCTGCCAAGCCTGGTCGACGTGCCCGGCGTGCTCGACGGCAACCTGGGGTTGAAACCCGAAGTGGCCAACACCTACTCGCTCGGCTTCGTGCTGACTCCACATTTCGAAGCGCCGATGGCCCGTGAGCTGGGCGTGTCGGTGGACTATTTCCATATCAAGCTCAATGGCGCGATTGCAGGCGTGAGTGCCCAGACGATCATGACGAACTGCTTCAATGGCTCCGGCGGCAATCCGGGTTACGCGGTGGACAATTTCTATTGCCAGCAGATCCAACGTGATCCGAGCACGGGCTATGTATCGGTGGCCAATCAGTTCTCGGAGAACATCGGCGCGTTCACCACGGATGGCGTGGATGTCGACGGGCACTGGGGCTTCGACCTGAGCAGCCTCGGCCTGCCGGAGCGGGCTGGCAAGATCACCCTGCAGTCGTACATTACCTACCTGCACTCACTGGTGGTCGCGGGCGTGCCCGGGATTCCCACGGTGGACTACGCCGGAGCCTTCGGTGATACGCTGACGGCGTTTTCCGCCAACGGGTCGAGTCTTTCGGACCTGTCGCATCCCAGGTGGAAGGCCAACACCACCCTTGGGTACAGCAACGGGCCGGTATCGGCGGCGCTGCGCTGGCGCTATCTCGGCACGCAGAAGAACTACCTGAATGGACCGGATAGCGGTGATCCGGGAATATCTGCCTTCAACTATTTCGATTTCGATGCGACCTGGCATGCGACATCGCGAATCGAAGTCTCGGCCGGGCTCACCAACCTGGCGGACAAGAAGCCGCCCCTCATTGCAGGCTGGGGTGATATCACTGATGCTGCCACCTATGACACCGTGGGCAGGACCTATCACGTCAACCTGAAAGTCAAGTTCGACTGAGGGCACGGGCAAACAGTGGGGGTGGCCGAGGGCCACCCCCCACTGACGAGGCCGCCTGATTCCGTGATGACACAGCCGGCATCGGGCACAGCAAACCTGCATCCACCCGATGCCTGGCCCGAGCATAGGAAAATGATGAGCCCAATCAGTCGCCGTGGTTTCATCAGGGCATCGGGCACTGGCCTGGTCGCAGCCGGTCTGGCGTCGGTGGCAGCGGCGCCAACACCCGCGGTGGGGGCGGTGCCGCCATCATCGCCAGCGTCGGCGGCGAATCGCCACGGCACCGGCATGAGGCTCGGCTGCCAGAGCGCTCCAACCTCCGATGAACACTTCGCCTTCCTGGCGCGCTACGGTGTAGCCAATGTCGTGGCACAACCGATACAGTCAGATCCCTCCAGGTTGTATGCCACGGTCGATGAACTTGTGGCCTTGCGTGCTCTCGCAGAGAAGCACGGTCTCAGTGTCGATATGACCAGCGCCCGGTTCATGAGCTCGGGCGGCAAGCCGTCCAACATCATTCTCGGGCGCGAGGGCCGCGATCAGGAGATCGAGGCGTTCCAGACGCTCCTGAAAAATTGCGCCGCCGCGGGTATCCCCGCGCTCAAATACAACCTGGCGTTGATGCCCATCCTGCGCAGTGCCGTCGTTACCGGGCGGGGTGACAGTCTTAATCATCGGTGGCGTCTGAGCGAGATGCAGGGCAGTCCGCTGATGACCATATGGGACCCGTCCGCGGCGATCGGCGAGGCCGAGATTCATACAGCGCCCTATGACCAGGTCGAGTACTTCAGGCAGCTCGGGCGCATAACCGCCGACGATCTGTGGGAAAGGATCGGCTATTTTCTCGAGCGAGTCGTGCCGGTCGCCAACCAATACAAGGTTCGAATGGCTCTGCACCCTGAAGACCCCGGCGTGCCGCCGGGCGGCTATCACGGCGTGCCCCGCGTGCTCGGCACGGTCGAGGGACTGCAGAGGTTTGTCGGTATCCAGGAAAGTCCCTACCACGGTCTGGCCTTCTGCCAGGGGACGATTTCAGAGGATCTGCGCAACCCGGGGCAGCAGATATACGAGGTGATTCGCTGGTTCGGGGAGCGCAAGAAGATATTCCTGGTTCACTTCCGCAATGTACGCGGCGGGCGGGACGATGTGCTCGTCGAGATCTTCCCGGATGAGGGTTCGGTGGACATGGCCAGGGCGATCAGGGCCTACCGTGATGTGGGTTATGACGGCCTGTTGGTGCCCGACCATGTGCCATTCGGGCCGCCGGGCTCTGAACGGCAAAACTTCGCCTTTTGTTATGGCTACATCCGCGGATTGCTGCAATCTGTTCAGGAGTCAGCATGAAGCTCATCAACAAACGCGAATTCCTCGGCTGCGCGGGTGTTGGTGCGATCGGCCTGGGTCTGGCGCCGGCGCTGGCGGGTGCGCTGAAGCATCCCGTGGAGGAAGCTGTTGCCGGCCGCAAGCCGGGCACGGATGCGTTGGGCCGCACGGTGAAATCAATGGAGGCGGCCGCGGCCACCAGGATTCCGCCGATCCGCAAGGCGGCCATCACCAAGCTGTTTCTGACACCGCCAGGCTATCCCAACGCCATTGCCACTGATCCGCAGGGCAGAGGTTTCTGGATCGCCGAACAGCGTCATGACGGTCTCGAGGAGGCAGTATGGTTGCTCGACTTCAAGGGCAGGCTGCTCGATACGGTTTATCAGAACACCCGGGATTGCACCGGCATGACCGTGGGCGACGGCTGCATCTGGAGCGCGTGCGAAGGCGCGGCACAGTTCAGCCATCCCAATCCACCGATCGACGGCGTATTCCAGACCGACATCAAGACCCGTCGACAGATCAGCCGGCGGCAGATCCCATTCGGCACTGCTGAGGACGGCGGCAGTTCGCATGGCAATGCCTGGGAAAATGGCAAGTTGTGGCTGGCGGCTGATCGCCTGGGCTGTTTGATGAAAATCGATCCCACGACCTGGCAAGTCGAGCATATGTTCCGGGAAACACAACTTTTCCCGCGCCTGCATGGCATAGAGTACGACGACGGCCATATCTGGCAGGTGTGTGGTGCACAACGGCCGGGCACATATGATTACAAAGGCTACTCGGCCGGAGTGGTGAAGTACGAAATAAAAACCGGCCGGCTTGTCGACATTGTCATGCTGCCGCAGGGCGAGGCCGATCTGCACGACATTGCCATCCACGCCGGCCAGCTATATGGCGTGGATGCCGGAGAGCATCCGGGTTATTCCATCGACGTTCCGGCATTTCAACACGCGGATTTTCCCCCTGAAAACAGTCCGACTGGCGGCTACGTGTTCAGGATTGACGTGGCGTAAGCACCCGGCAGCCGGCTGCAAGCGCTATTGACGGAGGAGCCATTTTGAACAAGACAATCGTACCCATTCTGGCCGCCCTGGCCGTTGCTGCGGCCACGCCGCTGCCGGCAGCAGCTCAGGGTTGGCATCAGGTCAGGACATTCGATCTGAAGGGGCCCGGGGCCTGGGATTATCTGTCGGCGGAACCCGAAAGCCATCGCCTGTTCGTTGCCCGCAGCACCCACACCATGGTGGTCAATGGACAGACTGGTGCATTGATTGCGGACATTCCCGGGCAGCAGGAAGCGCACGGCGTGGCCCTGGTGCCTGCAGCAGGCAGAGGATTCATCAGTGACGGCGGCGGCAAGGGGAGCATCGTGGTTTTCGATCTCGCCACGTATGCGGTCCTGGGGCGCCTGCCCGCCATGCCGGATGTCGACGGCATTATTTACGATTCCACGGACAATCTGGTGTTAGCCGTGTCGGGGCGTGGCAAAACCTTGCTGTCCTTCCGGCCGGACATCGATCCCCACAAGGGCAAACCCGATACAGTCGCCGCGCTGCACGGCGAGCCGGAATTTCTGGCGGCGGATACCAGGGGACGGGTCTACATAAACCTCATGACAACCAATGAGGTGGCCGTGGTCGACCTCAAGAAGCGTGCCGTGGTGGCGAACTGGCCAGTGGCCCCCGGAGGCAATCCGGTCGGAATGGCGCTCGATGCCAAGACCGGCCGCATCTTCATAGGTTGTCGCGGACCGCAGAAACTTCTGGTGATGGACACGACCAGCGGCAAGGTCCTGGCGAACCTGCCGATCGGCAAGGGTGTCGATGCCGTGAAAATCGACGCTGGCGAGATCTTCACCAGCACGGGCGATGGAACACTGGTCGTTGTGCGTGAAACATCGCCGGGCAAGTATGAAATTGTCCAGACCGTCGCCACTCATGAAGGTGCCCGGACCATGACTGTCGACCCTTCCACGCATACGGTGTACCTGCCGACCGCGGACTTCGAGGGCGGCGCGCAAGGCGGGCGGCGGCGGCCCAAACCGGGCACCTTCCGACTGCTGGTATTCAGAGCGGACCGGTGAGCCAGCGCATCGCCAGGCGTGATTTTCTGCGGCTTTCAGGTGCCGTTGGCGCTGCCGGTGCTGTTGGCACCGCTGTCGGCGCTGCCACTGTTGTCGGCGTGTCGCCGGCTGCTGCCGCGACGGCATCACATGAGGGCAGGCCCCATGGGTTGAAGCTGGGGTGTCAGAGCGGCCCATCCAACGCGCAGCACTTCGCCTTCCTGGCCCGCTACGGCGTGCGCAATATCTGTGGCAGTCCCGGGATCTCCGATCCTGCGCGCCTGTGTCCGACGGTGTCCGAATTGGTCCAGCTACGCGAGCTGGCCGGCAAGTACGGCATCAGCGTCGACATGACTGACAGCGTATTGCTGCAGTCCTCGCTGGTGGACCAGGAGGCGCACCCGGCCATCGTGCTGGGGGACAGCCCGCAACGTGACCGTGACATCGAGGACTTCCAGAACCTGATACGCAACTGCGCCCGCGCCGGCATCCCGGCCGTCAAATACAACATGAGTATTCTGGGTGTGCTGCGCAACCTGCAGGCGCAGGGCAGGGGAGATGCGCTGTACAGCGGCTGGGATTTGAGCAAGGCGCCGCCCGATGAGCCGCGGACCCGCGCCGGCGTGGTGGATGCGGATACTTTCTGGGAGCGCATCACCTATTTCCTGGAACGCGTGGTGCCGGTTGCCGATGAATACAGGATCCGCATCGCCTGTCATCCCCAGGATCCGGGCGTTCCGGCCCGCGGCTACCGTGGCGTCAATCGCGTGCTGGGGACGGTGGATGGCCTCAAGCGCTTTATCTCCATCCACGAGAGTCCCTGGCACGGCCTGAATTTCTGCCAGGGCACCATCAGCGAGGACCTGGCCGATCCGGCGCGGGAGATCTTCGATGTAATCCGCTACTTCGGCACGCGGCGCAAGATATTCAATGTTCACTTCAGGAACATCCGCGGCCACCGCGACCGTTTCGTCGAAACTTTCCCGGATGAAGGCGACGTCGACATGCTGCGGGCCGTCCTGACCTACAAGCAGGTGGGCTACGAAGGCATGCTGATGCCCGATCACGTGCCGCTGGTAGAAGTGCCGCGCAACGGCGCGGCGCCGGCCCCTAACCACCGCGGCGGCGCGGCCGCCGACGGGCACCTGGAGTCGTTCGCGTTTGCCTACGGTTATATCCGCGGCCTGCTGCAGGCCGTGGATCGGATTCGCTGACAATCGATGCGCGACGGGTATCAATCAATGCACGAATTGCGTTAGACCAGTATGTATTAGGGACTTAGAATTTTGTGCGAACCGCAATCACCCAGAAGAAGCCGCAATGACTGGAATGACTCCCATCGAGATGGCTGGCGCGCTCGGCAAGGGCCTTCTCTCCTTTCCTGTGACCAACTTTCACGCCGACGGGAGGTTCGACCCCGCGGGCTATCGTGACAACATCGCCTGGGCATGCAGCAACGGCCCGGCGGGCCTGTTCGTTGCCGGGGGTACGGGGGAGTTCTTTTCGCTCACGCCCGGCGAGGTCGCCGCCGCGGTGCAGATAGCGGTGGCGGAAGCAAACAAGCGCCTGCCGCTGCTGGCGCCCTGCGGCTATGGGACGGCGATTGCCATGGAGTTGGCGCGCAGCGCGGAAAGCGCGGGCGCCGACGGGCTGCTGGTTCTGCCTCCGTATCTGACCGAGTGCGAGCGCCAAGGCATCGCCGCTCACGTCGAGGCGATCTGTAAGGCCACCCGGCTCGGTGTGATTTTCTACAGCCGCGGCAATGCGCGGATCGATGATCTCACGCTGGCGCGCCTGTGTGACCGCTGCCCCAACCTGGTCGGGTTCAAGGATGGCGTGGGCGACATCGAGATGATGACGCGCATCTACGCCCGCATCGGGGATCGCCTGACCTATCTGGGGGGGCTGCCCACGGCGGAGACTTTCGCATTGCCGTACCTGGAGATGGGCGTCAATACGTACTCCTCCGCGATCTACAATTTCCTGCCGCGGTTCGCGCTCGAATTCTATGCGGCGGTGCGCCGCCGCGACCATGCGGCGGTGTATGCCGGCTTGCGGGACTTCGTGCTGCCGTATGTCGATATCCGCAATCGCAGCAAGGGCTATGCCGTCTCCATCGTCAAAGCGGGCATGAAGCTGGTCGGGCGCGATTGCGGTCCGGTCCGTCCGCCGCTGCTGGACCTGAACCCGGCCGAGATGGACGAACTTGGCGGCTTGATCGCTGGTCGCCGCTGAGGGAGTTGACATGCCGCTGACTGGAGACATGCTGATCGGCCAGGCCGGTGTGCGTGGCACCGCCGGGGAGTTCCATGCGTACGATCCGGCGACCGGTGGCTCATTGCCGCCGGCTTTCGGCGGCGGCGATCGCGACACGGTGTCGCGCGCCTGCGAACTGGCGCGGCTTGCCTTCGACGGGTATCGCGAGACGACGCACGGCGTGCGTGCCGCATTTCTCGACACCATCGCCGCTCGCATTCTGGACTGCGGCGAGGAATTGATCGAACGTGCCATGGCCGAAACCGGCCTGAGCCGTGCGCGCCTGGAAGGCGAGCGCGGCCGCACCGTAGGCCAATTGCGCTTGTTCGCCGCAACGGTGCGTGAAGGCAGTTTCGTGGAAGCACGCATCGATCCCGCCATGCCGGACCGCAAGCCGCTGCCGCGCCCCGATCTGCGGCAACGCCACATCGCGGTCGGTCCGGTGGCGGTGTTCGGCGCCAGCAATTTTCCGCTGGCTTTTTCCGTGGCGGGCGGCGACACCGCTTCGGCGCTCGCCGCCGGCTGCCCGGTGGTGGTGAAGGCCCACAACGCTCACCTCGGCACCTCGGAGCTCGTCGGCCGCGCGGTGCAGCGCGCCGTGGCCGAGTGCAACCTGCCCGAAGGAGTATTCTCACTGCTGTTTGGCAGCGGCGCCGACATCGGGTCGGCGCTCGTGGCGGATCCGCGGATCAAGGCGGTGGGCTTCACCGGGTCGCGCTCCGGCGGCACGGCGCTCATGGCGATCGCGGCGCAACGGCGCGAGCCCATTCCGGTTTATGCCGAGATGAGCAGCATCAATCCGGTCTATCTGCTGCCCGCCGCGCTGCACGCACGGGCGGCCGCCATCGGCAAGGCATTCGTCGCTTCGGTGACGCTGGGTGCGGGACAGTTCTGCACCAATCCGGGGTTGGTGCTCGCTATCGACGGGCCTGACCTGGCGCAGTTCATTGCGCACGCCTCCGCGGCAATGAGCGACTCGCCCGCGGCGACCATGCTGACCAAGGGCATTCACGGTGCTTTCGAGGCGGGCGTAAGAAAAATGGGTTTGCATGCGGACGTCAGACCCATCGCCCGTGGCAAGCCGGGCACGGGCGCCAATCAAGGCAGCGCTGCCCTGTTCGCCGCCGACGGCGCTGCATTTCTGGCCGATGCGGCGCTTCACGAAGAAATATTCGGTGCGGCGTCGCTGCTGATCCGCTGCAAGGACCTCGCCGAACTGTGCGAGGTGGCGGAACGCCTGCAGGGTCAGCTCACCGCGACCCTGCAGATGGACCCGGCAGACCTGCCGCTGGCGCGGCGCCTGCTGCCCATTCTGGAGCGCAAGGTGGGCCGTATCCTGGTGAACGGCTTTCCCACCGGCGTGGAAGTCAGTCATGCGATGGTGCATGGAGGCCCTTATCCAGCAACCTCCGACGGTCGCTCCACCTCGGTCGGCACGCTCGCCGTGCGCCGCTTTCTGCGTCCTGTCTGCTATCAGGACCTGCCGGCTTCCTTGCTGCCTGCCGCGCTCGAGGATGCCAACCCGCTCGGATTGTGGCGCCGGCTCGACGGCGTCCTTGGCAAACACTGACGAGAGGACCGGCGCGCGCCTTAGGATGGCAGGGCGATGCGGGAAACGATGGAAGATCATGCTGTACCGGCCGGCCCCGCCCGCACTCGGGTCCGCTACACGATCCTGTGCATGCTGTTCGTCGCGACCACGATCGGCTACGCCGATCGCGCCAGCCTGTCCATAACGGGCGCCGCGCTGCATTCGGAACTCGGTCTCAACGCAGTGACGCTGGGTTATATCTTCTCGGCGTTCGGCTGGTCCTACGTTGCAGCGCAGATCCCGGGCGGGTGGCTGCTGGATCGATTCGGCTCGCGGCGCGTTTACGCCGCCAGTATCCTGCTATGGTCGCTGTTCACCCTGCTGCAGGGAACCGTCGGTTTGCTGACCGGCGGCGCCGTCGTGCTGGCGCTGTTCACGCTGCGCCTGCTGGTCGGCATGGCCGAGGCGCCCGCATTTCCCGGAAACAGCCGCATCGTGGCCGCCTGGTTTCCGACGGCGGAGCGTGGCACCGCGGCCGCGGTGTTCAATTCCGCCCAGTATTTCGCCACGGTCATTTTCCTGCCGTTGGAGGGCTGGATAACCCATCGCTTCGGCTGGCGCTATGTGTTCTACACCTTGGGCGGGCTCGGGCTCGCCGTTTTCGTGCTGTGGCTGAGAACCATATACAGCCCGCGACAGCATCCGCGTGCCAGCCGCGCGGAGATCGATTTCATCGCGCGCGGCGGCGCCCTGGTCGACATGGACCATCAGCCCGGCGGGCAGCGCAACCCGCGATTCTGGGCCGATATCAAAAGACTTCTGAGCACCCGCATGCTGGTGGGCGTCTACATCGGCCAGTACTGCATCACGACGCTCACGTATTTTTTTCTTACCTGGTTTCCGATCTATCTGGTCGAGCAGCGCGGCATGTCGATTCTAAAGGCCGGTTTTGTCGCGTCGCTGCCCGCCGTCTGCGGCTTCGCCGGCGGCGTGCTGGGCGGAATATTCTCCGATGCGCTGCTCAGGCGCGGCTACACGCTCACCGCGGCGCGCAAAATTCCCATCGTGGCCGGCATGCTGCTGTCGACCTGCATGATCGGCTGCAACTACATCAAAACCGATGCGCTGGTGGTCGTCGTCATGTCACTGGCTTTCTTCGGCAAGGGCATCGGCGCGCTCGGCTGGGCCGTGGTGGCCGACACCTCGCCGAAGGAAATCGCGGGTGTGAGCGGGGCACTGTTCAACACTTTTGGTAATATGGCTGCCATCACCACGCCGATCGTGATCGGGTACATCGTCGCCGGCAGCGGCTCGTTCGCCGGGGCATTGGTTTTCGTCGGCGCCAACGCCGTTGCCGCGGTCATCAGTTACTTGTTGATCGTCGGTCCCATCGAGCGCATAGAACTCGGGCGTGCGGACGGTCAACAGGGCACGCCCCCGCAAAAGGAACTCCTGACATGACCTTGAAATCCGCGCCCGGTGCCGTAGCCGCGCCGGCACCGCGGGACGTGCCGGTCATCGTCGCGATGCAGGTCGTCCCGGTGGCGGGACAGGACAGCATGTTGTTGAACCTGAGCGGCGCACACGGACCCTATTTCACCCGCACCCTGGTGATTCTCACGGATAACGCCGGACACACGGGTGTGGGCGAGGTGCCCGGAGGCGAGGGCATCCGTAAAACCCTGGAGGATGCCGTGGCATTGGTCGTCGGCCAGAGCATCGGCGCATACCGGACGGTGCTTGGCAGGGTGGGGCGGAGTTTCGCGGACCGGGACTCGGGCGGGCGCGGCCTGCAGACCTTTGATTTGCGCATCACCGTGCACGCGGTGACGGCGCTGGAAGCGGCAATGCTGGACCTGCTCGGGCAGTTTCTCGAGGTCCCGGTTGCGGCGTTGCTCGGCGAGGGTCAGCAGCGCGACAGCGTGGAGATGCTCGCATACCTGTTCTTCATCGGTGATCGCCGCAAAACCGACCTCGATTATCGCAGCGAGCCGCGGCAGAACGACCCGTGGCTGCGCCTGCGCAACGAGGCGGCGTTGAGCCCGGCAGCGGTGGTGGCTCTGGCGGAAGCGGCGCACGCCCGCTACGGCTTCAGGGACTTCAAGCTCAAAGGCGGAGTGTTCGCCGGTGAGCGCGAGATGGAAGCAGTCACGGCACTGGCGCAACGCTTCCCGGGGGCGCGCATAACCCTGGATCCAAATGGCGCGTGGTCGCTGGACCAGGCGCTGAAATTGTGCCGCGGGCAGCAGGGAATTCTCGCCTATGCCGAAGATCCGTGCGGCGCCGAGCACGGTTATTCCGGCCGTGAGATCCTCGCGGAGTTTCGCCGTGCGACCGGCATGCCGACCGCAACCAATATGGTGGCGACCGACTGGCGGGAGATGGGACACGCCATCCAGCTGCACGCCGTCGATATTCCACTGGCCGACCCGCATTTCTGGACCATGGCGGGATCGGTGCGCGTCGCGCAAATGTGCCGGGACTGGGGACTGACCTGGGGTTCGCATTCCAACAATCATTTCGACATCTCGCTGGCGATGTTCACGCAGGTCGCCGCCGCGGCACCCGGCCGGATCACCGCCATCGACACGCATTGGATCTGGCAGGACGGGCAGCGCCTGACCCGCGAGCCGCTGAGGATCGACGGCGGACGCGTCAAGGTTCCCGAACGGCCCGGCCTCGGCCTGGAACTTGATTTCGAGCAGGTGGACAAGGCCCATGCCCTCTACAACAGCGTGGGCGGCGGCGCGCGCGACGACGCGCTCGCAATGCGCTATCTGGTCGCGGATTGGCGTTTCGATCCGAAGCGACCTTGCCTGGATCGTTGATAGGCGCGGCCCGCCGCATTTGGATTGGATTCAGGATCGCGTGCTAGCTTTGTGCCCCTCGAAAGGGGGCCGTCAACTCGTGCTCAGACCTGTTCTCACATCCCGCGTGCCGGTCGCCGCGGCGCCGCAGGCGCTGCTGGTGCTGGCCACGGCGCTCGTCGCGGGCTGCGCGGTGCAGCCGGCACGAGCACCGGCGCCAGTGGCGATACCGGCCGCATACTCGTCTGCGGGGGTGCAGGGCGGGGCCTGGCCTGCCCAGGACTGGTACCGCAGCTTCGGCAGCGAGGAGCTGGATTCCTTCGTCGAGCAGGCTGTTCGCAACAACTGGGACATCGCGGCCGCACGGGCCCGGATCCTCCAGGCCGATGCGCGCGCCCGCCAGGCCGGCGCGGCCATCCTGCCGGCGGTGGACGGGGTGGGCAACGCGAGCTTCCTGTCTGGACATTCCGGCCAGGGTTCCGGCCACGAGACCGACTGGTCAGCCATGGTGTCCGCCAGCTACGAGGTCGACTTCTGGGGCAAGAACCGCGCGACCGCCACCGCGGCCAGTCTGCAGGCGGACTCGGCGCGCGTCGAACGCGATACGGTGGCGCTCACGGTGCTGGGCGGGGTGGCGGACCAGTACTTCCAGGTGCTGGCGCTGCGTGAGCGGCTGACCCTGGCGCGCTCCAATCACGAGGCCGCCACGAAGATCCTGGAGGCGGTGCAGGCGCGCTTCGAGGCCGGCGTGGGCAGCCCGGTCGAGGTCGCCGCCCAGCGCGCGGCGGTCCATGCGGCGCAGATCGCAGTTTCCGACCTGCAGCTGCAGGAGTCCCAGGCCCGCGCGGCGCTGGCGCTGTTGCTCGGGCGGGCCCCGGAGGAATTCACCGTCTCGGGCCAGTCGCTGGATCCGCTCAGGGAGCCGGCCGTGGCGCCGGGCCTGCCGTCGGCGCTGCTCACGCGCCGTCCCGACATCTTCATGGCCGAGGCCAATCTGCGTGCGTCCAGCGCCAGTGTCGCCGCGGCGCGGGCAGCCATGTTTCCCAGCCTCAGCCTCACAGCCGGAGCCGGTCTGCAGAATCCTGCCCTGCCCGCCACGGTGCTGACCATTCCGGGGGTCGGTCCGTCCTTCGCCCTGACGGCCAGCCTGGTGCAACCCATCTTCAACCACGGCCGGCTGCAGGCGCAGCGCGACGAAGCCGTGGGGCGCGAGCAGGAGTTGCTGGCCGCCTATCGCGGCGCGATCGTGGCCTCGCTGGTCGACGTCGAGAAAGCGCTGTCGGCCATCGATCAGTTGCGTGCCGCCGCGGATGCGCAGCAGGGCAGTGTGTCTGAGAGCGAGCGCGCCTTTGAAGGCGCACAGTTGCGTTACCACGAAGGCGCCGGCGACTTCCTGACCCTGCTCGAAGCGCAGCGCACGCTCTATGCAGCACGCGATCAATACACCCAGTACCGGCTGGCCAGGCTGCAAGCCCTGATCGGGCTGTGCAAGGCGCTCGGGGGCGGTTGGGATGCCGCCGCCGCCCGCTCCTGAAGGCTGCAAGCCATGAAAGACCGATCCATGAAATCGAACGTTGTCTCCTCCCGCCTCACTTGCACAGTGACCGGACTGGGCCTGCTGTGCGCGCTGTTGCTGGCGGGGGCTGGCTGCAGTCGCGGCGCCGCGCCCGCGGCCGATGCGAAGGACGGCCCGCCCGCCGCCACTGCCGGCGACAAGGCGGACGCGGGCACATCGGACGCGAAGGACAAGGGGGCTGACGAGGAGGGCGTGACCCTCAAGCCGGAGGAGATCGAGAAGGCCGGCATCACCACGCAGGCGGTCGGGGCCGCCAGCCACGCGCCGGAGACCACGGGCTACGCCGTCGTGACGGCACGCGAGGCCATTGCACAGGCGGTCGCGGACCTGGCCACCGCGGCTGCTGTGGAACGTCAGAGCCGCGCCGCGCTGGCGCGCGTGCAGCGCCTGGCCGGTACGCCGGGCGCCATGCCGGTGGAGGCGCAGGAGAGCGCCCAGCGCCAGGCCGCAGCCGACCAGGCGGCGCTGCTGCTGGCGAAGCGGCGCGTGGCCGCGACCTTCGGCAGCCAGGCGCCCTGGAAGGATAATTATTACAGCCCCGCGCTGGTGTCTCTTGCCAACGGCACCACGCACCTGGCGCGCGTGACGTTCGCAATTGGCGTGTTGGACGCCGCGGCGCCGACGCGGTTGCGCTTTACCCACCTGGGCGAGGAACAGGGTGGACGCAGTGCGCAGTCGCTTGCGGTTTGGAGCGCCCCCGCCGACCCGGCGTTACCGGGCCGCAGCCTGTTCGCCATCCTCAAGGGGGGCGATGCCGTCGATGGTGAGCGATTGGTGGCGCACGCCCCGACGGGCGCGCCGCAAACCGGGGTCATCGTGCCTTTCGCCGCCGCGGTCATCAGCGCCGGACAGTACTGGTGCTACGTCGAGACCAGGCCCGGCGTGTTCGCCCGCACGCCGATCGATACTGGCATGCCAACCGACTCCGGCTACTTCGTCAAAGCGGGCATCGCGCCCGGGGCGAAGGTGGTCGTGACCGCTGCCGGACTGCTGCTGGCACGCGAAACCAACCCCGCCACCGGCGCGGCCGACTGACGCGGGGCGGCCACCATGATGCGAGCACTGGTCGCACTGTGCGTGCGGCACTTCGGTTCGGTAACTGCACTTTCGGCGCTGGCCCTGGCGCTGGGCGCCTGGGGTGCCTGGCAGGCGCCGCTGGACGTGTTTCCGGAGTTCGTGCCCTCGCAGGTCGACATCCAGACCGAGGCGCCCGGGTTTGCGCCCCAGCAGGTCGAGGAGCTCGTGACCCGCCCGATCGAGAATGCCGTCAACGGCGCCGCGGGGCTGGCGACGATGCGCTCCGAATCCATCCCCGGGCTGTCGGTCGTGACCATCACCTTCGCGCGCAACGTGGACGTGCACGTGGCGCGCCAGGGCATCTCGGAGCGCGTCTCCGAACTGGGCAGCAGTCTGCCGGCGGGCGTAGGGCCACCGAAACTGTCACCGCTGGTGTCCAGCACGATGGACCTGCTCAAGATCGGTCTGCTGTCGGACAAGGTCGACGCCTTCACGTTGCGCGACGTCGCCGACTGGGTCGTGAAGCCCAGGCTGCTGGCCGTGCCCGGTGTCGCGCACGTTCTGGTCTTTGGCGGTGAGGTGCGGCAGATCCAGATCCTGCCGGACATGAAGCGTCTGACCAGTTACGGCATCACGGTGAGTGAAGTGGCGGACGCGGCGCGCGCCGCCCTGCCGCTGCGCGGCGCCGGATTCATCGACCTGGCCGCACAGCGCGTGCTGATCACCTCGCCCACGCCGGCGCCCGACCTGGCGGCGCTCGCATCCGCCGTCGTTACGGTACGTAACAGCACGCCCATCCTGTTGCGTGACGTGGCGGAGGTGAAGATGGCGCCGGCATTGCGCTCCGGCGATGCGCTGGTCATGGGCAAGCCCGGAATCATGCTTTCGCTCGCCAGTCAGTACGGCGCGAACACCCTGGCCACCACCAAGGCGGTGGAGCAGGCCCTGGGCGCGCTGGCCCCGACGCTCAAGGCGCAGGGCATCGTGGTCTACCCGGCACTGCAACGGCCGGCGACTTTCATCGAGCGCGCCTTGGGTAACCTGCAGCAGTCGCTGGTGTTGGCCGCGGTTCTGATCCTGGCGGTGCTGTACCTGTTCCTGCGCGACTGGCGCGCGGCACTGATCGCCTTCACCGCCATCCCGCTGTCGCTGCTGGCGGCCGTGGCGGTACTGGAGCACATGGGACTCACGCTCAACACCATGACCCTGGGCGGGTTCGCCGTCGCGCTCGGCGTGCTGGTGGACGACGCCATCATCGGCATCGAGAACATCCTGCGGCGCCTGCGCGAGAATGCGCGCCTGGCCTCGCCGCTGCCGCGCCTGGACATCGTGCTCGAGGCCTCGCTCGAGGTGCGCGGGCCGGTCATCTACGCCACCGCGGTGGTGATCGCGGTGTTCCTGCCGGAGCTGTTCACCAGCAGCGTGCAGGGACGTTTCGTGGGACCGCTCGCGCTGGCCTTCATTTTCGCAGTGCTGGCCTCCCTCGTGGTGGCCCTGACCGCCACGCCGGCGATGTGCGCGCTGTTCCTGCGCCGCCATCACGAGGGGCCGGAGAGCGGCTGGCTGCTGCGACTGAAGGCCTGGCAGTCCTCGGTGGTGGAGCGGGTGACCCGGCACCTCGCCGCTACGATGCTGGTGCTCGGTGTGCTGGTGCTCGCCGCGGGCGTGGCGCTGCCGTTCCTCGGCGGCACGTTCATGCCGGATTTCCGCGAGGGCCACTTCGTCCTGCAGGTGTCCAGCTCCATTCCCGGCACCTCGCTCGATGAGATGCTGGCAGTCGGACGGCGCATCAGCGCCGACGTGCTGGCGCTGCCGTACGTGCAGACGATCGAGCAGCAGGTGGGTCGCGCAGAACTCGGTGAAGACACCTGGGGGCCGCACCGCAGCGAGTTCCATGTCGAACTGAAGCCCGGGGCGAGCGTGGATCAGGCCGCGGCCCAGGATGCGCTGCGCCAGATCCTGACTCACTACCCCGGTATCCAGGGCGAAGTGGTGACCTTCCTGGGCGATCGCATCAGCGAGAGCCTCAGCGGCGAGACCGCGCAGGTGGCAGTCAAGATATTCGGCTCTGACCTCGACGCCCTGGATGCCACCGGCAGCAAGGTGGTGGCCGCACTGGCGAAGGTGAAGGGGATCGTGGATCTGCAGTTCAAGCGCGAGGACGGTACGCCGACGATCGCCATCCGCACCGACGCTGCGGCGCTCGCCGCCACCGGGCTGAAGGTGCAGGACGTACTCGACACCGTCGAGACCGCGTACGCCGGCACGCAGGTCGGGCAGACTTTCCAGGGCAATCGCACCGTGGCCGTGGACGTGCTGCTGCCGCAGTCCTGGCGCCACCACCCGGAAGCGCTTCAGTCGCTGATGATTCCCAGTGCCTCAGGTCCCGTACCCCTGTCGCAGGTCACGCACCTTGCGGTTTCGCAGGATCGTTACAGCATCCAGCACGACGGCGGCCAGCGGCTGGTTACGGTCACCTTCAACACCAGTGGCGGCTCACTGCAGGGGATCGTGCAGGACGCGCAGCGCACCCTCGCCGCGCAGGTTGTCCTGCCGCGCAACGTGTACCTGGAGTTCGCCGGCACCGCGGCCGCCGAGCGCCAGACACGCAATGAACTGGTGCTGTACTCGGCGTTGGCGCTGGCGCTCATTCTGGTCATCCTGTTCCTGTCATTCAAATGGCGGATCAACAGTTACCTGGTGCTGGCCAACCTGCCGTTCAGTCTCATTGGCAGCGTGGCCGCGATCGCCCTGACGGGCGTCGGGATCTCGCTGGGTACGGTCGTCGGCCTGGTCACGGTGTTCGGCGTCAGTGCGCGCAATGCGATCCTGCTGCTGGCGCACTACGAGCACCTGGTGGAAGTCGAGGGCGAAAAATGGAGTCCGGCGCTGGTGCTGCGCGGCGCCAACGAGCGCCTGATCCCGATCCTGATGACGGCCGCCGTCACGGCGCTGGGACTCGCCCCGCTGGCGCTGGGAATGAATCGCCCTGGGCAGGAAATCGAAGGGCCGATGGCCGTGACGGTGCTGGGGGGATTACTGACCTCGACACTGCTGAACCTGGTGGTGGTGCCGGCGCTGGCGCAGCGCTACGTGCGACTGGACAGCCAGGCAACTGTCCCTGCTGTCGCATCAGGCACCGCCGCCGCACCTGGTAGCTGACCGATTCTGAACCAGGCCGCCGGCAGCGCGACCGCACGCGAGCAAAATCCTCGTGTTATTTAGGCTGTGTTCAGGTTCGCGGCGTAGGGTCCGTACCACAACGCACACTGGCATCCGATCCGGGAGGGGGAATCATGTCCGATGTTGTGACGGTATGGCGCAACGCCGCCGCGCTTGGCGTGCCGGGCAGCAAATCGCGCCGCTACGCCGCAGGCGCGTGGGTACTGGCGTGCTTCGTGGCCAGCACCGGCCGACTGTGGGCGGCCGAGCCCGGCGACCAGGTGATGGAAGTGGTCGTCACCGGCTCACGACTCGGCACTGCCAACACCTCGAGCCCGAGTCCGGTCGTGGTGATCGACAGCGAGGAGCTGGCGCACCAGGGCACGCCCCGAGCGGAGGAGTTTCTCAACAGCCTGCCGCAGGTCAATTCCGGACTGACCCTGGGAGCGAACGGCGCCTCGGTGGCGCCGCTCACCGGCACGGCCACCGCCGACCTGCGCGGCATCGGCGCGTTCCGTACTCTGGTGCTGGTGAACGGGCGCCGCACGGCGCCTGGCGATCCGATCAACCCGTCCGCGGACCTGAACACCATTCCGACCGCACTCATCAAGCGGGTCGAAGTGCTCACCGGCGGCGCTTCCGCCGTCTACGGCTCGGATGCCGTGGCGGGCGTCGTCAACTTCATTCTGGACACGAATTTCAAGGGCTTCAAGGCCGACATCGAGGGTGGTGTCTATCGCGGCAGCAATGACCGCTCCGACCTGCAGAGCATCGCACTCGCCGGCGGCGTGGCCTCTCGGACCGGCTCCGGCTATGACGGCCGCAATATCGACGCGTCCTTCATCTGGGGCGGTGACTTTCTGGGTGGCAGGGGTCACGTACAGGCCTACGCCGGCTTCCGTCACACCCAGGAAGTGACGGGAGCACGGCGTGACTACAGCGCCTGCACCCTGGTCGAGGTCGGCAATTCGTTCCAGTGCCTGCTCGACAACTCCACCGCTACCGGGCAGTTTGTCCCCAACGGCGGCGCCGGCACGCCGTTTACCATCGGGGCCGGCGGCGCTGTCCGGCCGCTGGCTTGGCCCTCGGATTATTACAACCCGGCGAGTTGGCAGGACCTGCAGCGGCCCGATACCCGCTACAACGCCGGGCTGTTTGCCTCATTGACGCTGGGGGAGCACGCGCAGCTTTACAGTGAGGCGCAGTACATGCGCGACTCCACCACCGTGCACTACGAGCCCACCGCCACCGACATACCCAGTCCCTACAACCCCAACGTTCCGCTGACCCAGACGCTGCCGTCCACGCAATACACCATCAACTGCGCCGACCCGCAGCTCTCTGCCGGCGAGCTTGCGGCCCTGTGTCCGGGCGGCGCCAGCGGCACCGCGCTGGTGAACATCGGGCGCCGCAACGTCGAGGGTGGCCCGCGCACGGATGAGTTCCGCCACAACTCCTATCGAGTGGTCCTGGGGATCAAGGGCGAACTGTCCGAGCCGTGGACCTACGACGCCGACGCCGTCTATAGCCGGGTGCAGCAGACCGAGACACCCGCCAACGACTTCTCCGCCGGTCGGCTCGCCAACGCGCTCAACGTGGTCGGCGTGGGCGGCGTGCCCACCTGCCAGTCGGTTGTCGATGGCACCGATCCGGGCTGCGTGCCCTACAACATCTGGTCGCCGGGTGGGGTCACTCCCGCGGCGCTGCGCTATGTCACCGCCGGCGCTCATCAGTCCGGCTACGCCGAGCGCACCATCGTCACGGGACAACTGGTCGGGGATCTGAAACCCTACGGCGTGGTGAGTCCCTTCGCCCAGAAGGGAGTGTCGGTCGCGGTGGGCGCGGAGCATCGCCGCGAGACCGTGCATTACGCGGCCGACGCCGCCTATGGCGACCTGCTGGTCACTTCTGCCGTCAACGGCTCGCCGCACGCCACCGGCAGCTTTCACGTGAGCGAGATCTTCGCCGAGGTGAAGGCGCCGCTGGTGCAGGAGAAGCCGGGGGTCGAGGACCTGGTTGTGAGCCTCAGCGACCGCTATGCGCACTACACCCCCCAGGGCAACGTCAACGCCTACGGCATCGGCCTGGAGTGGGAACCAACTGAACTGGTGCGCGCACGCGGCAGTGTGAGCCGTGCGGTGCGCGCGCCCAACGCCTATGAACTCTTCAAGTCACAGAGCGTCGGCCAGTCGTCGCAGCTCGATCCGTGCGCCGGGCCGACTCCCACCGCCAGCGCCGCGCAGTGCGCCAATTCAGGTGTCAGCGCCGCCCAGTACGGCAACATTCCCAACGGCAACATCAACGTGCTGACCGGCGGCAATCCGAACCTCCGGCCAGAAATTGCCGATTCCTACACCTATGGGCTAGTGTTTACGCCGGCGAAGAACATCCTGTTGAGCGTCGACTACTGGCATATCAAGATAAAGGGTTTCCTCGGCAACGCTGGCATCAGTTACACGCTGGCCACCTGCCTCAACACCAACGCTCCGGTGTACTGTTCGCTGATCCAGCGCGGCGCCGACGGCTCGCTTTCCGGCAGCGGACCGAATGCTGGGCACGTGCTCAGCACCCAGACCAACACCGGCTCTTTCGGAACCAGCGGCGTCGACTTCGAGGGGCGCTACGCGCTCAACCTGGCGCAGGCGCAGAGCCTGACGTTCAGCTTCACCGGCAGCTACGCCATCGACAACCCGATCCTCCTCAATCCGGCCAGCACGCAATTCGATTGCACCGGGCTGTACGGATTCAATTGCTCGGGCAACGGACCCACCTCGCCGGTACCGCGCTGGCGCCATCGCCTGCGCGCCACCTGGCACACGGCGCACGCTCTGGAATTGTCGCTGAACTGGCGCCATATCGGCAAGATGGATTCGGAGTACACCAACAACCGCTCGGGGGTCGCCGACCCGACCCTTGTATTCCCAGCGGACTCGCACATACCCGCCTATGACTACCTGGACTTCGACGCCGGCATGGATGTTGGCGAGCACCTGAATGTCCGCGTGGGTATCAACAACCTGACCGACAAGCAACCGCCGGTGATCGGCCTGGTCGCCAGTCCGCAGCTGGTCAACGGCAACATGGCGGCCGGCATGTACGACTCGCTGGGCCGTTACCTGTTCGCGGGCGTCACGGCACGGTTCTGAACGGGCGCGACCCAGGCAGATGCCGATCCGAAACTGACCATACCCTCAACCCAACCCAACGGTAACCATCATGAAGGACCTGATCCGCTGCATCACACCGCTGCTACTTGGAATTGCTGCCACTGCCGGCGCCTACGCGGCGGAACAGCCGCTTGCCTGGCCGGTCGTCGCAACGATCGAGGTGCCACACTCTGCCGGCAAGTTCGACTTCCTGCAGGTCGACAGTCAACGGCACCGCCTGCTGGGCGCGCACGAGAAGGACGGTACGTCTGACTTCTTCGATCTGACGAAGCACACGCTGATCAGGCGAGTCAAGGCGGGAGCAGCCGTCGACACCGCGGTGGACACCGACTCCCGGCATTACTTTGTCAGTGTGCAGGAAGAGCAGCGGGTGACGGTGCTGGATGCGGCCACGTTGAGGGTTCTTAAGACGATCAAGATGCCCGGGCCGACGGATGCGATCATCTACGAGCCGAGGAATCACCGCCTCTACGCCACCCATGACGAGGGCAACGATGTGTGGGTCATCGACCCGGCCACTGCGAGGATTGTCGCAACCGTGGCCATCCCCGGGGTGCCGGAGTACATGGCGTATGACCCGGATGCCGACCGCATCTATCTCAACATCAAGGACAAGGATGTGGTGGCGGTGATCGATCCCAACTCGGACAAGGTGATCGCACAGTGGTCAACCGCGCCTGCAACCCTGCCGCATGGACTGGCACTGAATCGGGTCACCCACCAGATCTACGCGGCGGGCGGCAAGGGCAAGCTGGTCGCCATCGACACTCATACCGGCGCCCGGACGGCCAGTGCGGACATCGCCTCCGGGGTCGATCAGATCGCATTCGATGAAGCCGGCAGCCTGTTGTATTGCGCAGCCGGTGGCCGGATGTCGGTGCTGCACGCGGCCGCCGGCAAGCTGGAGCCAATGGGGGAACTCATCACCGCAGCCACCGCCAAGAACGTTGCGGTGGACCCGCAGACGCATGCGATATGGACCACCTATACGGACGGCAAGAGCTCCTTTGCCAAGGGGTGGAGCCCGCCCCGGCAGCAGTGAGCCGCGCGGATCCACCCGCTCCGCGGGTGGACCTGCGGCTGGCGCGCCGTGGCCGACGAGTGGCTGGTGGCGCAGCCTTCAGAGCAGTGACGGGCAGCCGCGCAGGGCGGTAAGATCGGTGACGATGAGGATCCTCATCGTGGAAGATCAGGGCCGCATCGGGGCGTTCCTCGAGAAGGCGCTGCGCGAGCACTCATACACCACCACCTGGGTGCGGTCATGCGCTGAGGCGCGCGACGCCCTGAGCGAGGCCAGTTACGGCGCAATCGTGCTCGACCTTGGGCTGCCGGATGGCGACGGCCTGGAGTTGCTGCGCCAGTGGCGCAAGGCCGGCTTCAATGAGCCGGTGTTGATCCTGAGCGCACGCGACACAGTGCAGGACCGGATCAACGGCCTGGACCTGGGGGCCGACGATTACCTGCCCAAGCCATTCAGCCTGGAGGAACTGCTGGCGCGCCTGCGCTCACTGCTGCGGCGCCAGTCAGCGGTCAAGGAAGCCGTGATCGAACACCGCGGCATACGCCTTGATCTGACCGGGCACAGCGTGCACCAGGACGGCCGGGCGGTTGACCTGACCAACCGCGAATTTGCCCTGCTGGAGCTGTTCATGCAGAACCCGGGGCGCATCCTCACGCGCGAGCTGATCTGCGAGAAGTGCTGGTCCTCGGATCACGCCAACGAGGCGAGCCTGCTGGATGTCTACATGAGCCGCCTGCGTGCCAAACTCGACACCACACCGGGAGCGCCCCTGTTCAAGACCCTGCGCGGGGTCGGCTACCAGATGCTGTAGGTCAGCCAGCGCGTATCCGCGCTCGAGTCGGGCCACAGCGCCGGGCCAGCGCAGGGCATCCGCCTGCCACAGCGATTCCCGGGTGCCGGCGAATGCGCCCTGCGTCACATTTCAGCCCCCGTTCAGCGGCAAACGGGTGTCATGGTGGCGCGCGGGCGGGCATAGTTGCGCCACCGCAGCGATCCCGACGAGGAGAGTGCCGTGAAAGCGATACCGATGATCCTGGCGAGCCTTGCCTGCAGTGCCTTCGTCCCCCTGACGGTGGCGCAGACTGTCAGCGTGAATGGCGTCATCACCGGCCAGATCGTGCCGGGGGTCTATGGCCAGGTGGTGTTCGGCAACGCGCCGCCGCCGCCGCTGGTCAGCCCGCAACCGGTGTACGCGGTGCCGGCGTACATCGGTGCACCGCCCATGGAGCCGATGTACATCTATGCGCCCCCGGGCCATATCAAGCACTGGCGCAAGCACTGTCACGAATACAATGCCTGCAACCGCCCGGTGTACTTCGTGCGCGAACCCGGCTACCGGCACCACGGCGACGATGACGATGACCAGGGCCACGATCACGGCCGTGGACATTGGCACGGGCATGGGCACGATCACGACGATTGATCAGGGCTGACGCCTGACTGACAGCGGGTCCCTGCGCTTGCGGGCGCCCGCCGGTCCTGCCCGGCCGCACAATTCCGGCAGCGGGCTGATACACGCCGCGGCGATGCTACGATAGCGGCCATCATGGTCCGCTACCGGCGCTACCTGATCGCGCTTGCCGCCGTGGCGCTGCTGCTGGGTGCCTACGCGGCCGCCGGATTCCTGGCCGTTCCGCACTTCGCCCGCAGCGCCGCCATGGACTTCGTGCGCCAGCACTACGGTCGCACGCTGCAGCTGGGCGAGATCCACTTCAATCCTTTCACGCTGACCCTCGACGTCACGCAGGCGGTGTTGCCGGACGCGGATGGCGCTCCAATGCTCGCTTTCCAGCGCCTGCACGTCGATCTGCAACACCGCAGCCTGTGGCGCCGCGGGCCGAGCTTCCGGGAGATCCGGTTGCAGGGTCCTTATGTGCGCGCGGTACTGCGTCCAGGCGGCGCATTGAACCTCGCCGACCTCGGCAAGGGCTTCCCGCCGCAGCCGCCGGCGCGCAAGCCCGCTGCGCCGCTGCGGCTGTTCATCCAGCAGTTCGCGGTGACGGCGGGCTCGGCGGAATTTCGGGACCGCACACGTACTCCGGCTTTTGCTGCGCGCCTGGCGCCCATCGCATTTGAACTGCGGGACTTCAGCACCCTCGCCGGCAGTGATAATGCGTACACCCTGTCGGCGGCCTCGGCGCAGGGGGAGCGCTTCAACTGGAACGGTGCGCTGCAGCTTGCGCCGCTGGCCTCGCAGGGCAAGTTCGAGATTGCCGACCTGCGCGCCGCCACCATAGGCAGTTATCTCGCGGGCAGCCTGCCATTCGACCTGGCCAGCGGGCGGATCGGCCTCAAAGGCGACTACCAGCTCACCGCGGGCCCCGGTCCGCTCGGCCTGCTGCTGAACGTGCGCGACACCTTCATTTCCGCGCTGGCGCTGCGGCCCCGCGCTGCCGCACAGGACTACCTGCGCCTCGAGCGCATCGAGGTGGGCGATACGCGGCTCGATCTGCAGCGGCGCAGCGTCGAGGTGGGCCCGGTGCGGCTGACCGGTGGGGAGATCCATGCGTGGATGGACGAGCAGGGCCGACTGAACCTGTTCGATCTCGCGGGGCCACCCTCGAAGGGCGGCCTCACCGCGCCAGCCGGTGCCGGGGTCCCGGCGACGCCACCTGCGACCACAGCCTCAGGAACTGCTGCGGTTCCCGTCGCCGCAACTGCGGCCGCTGGACCGGCGGCTGCCTGGCGGGTGTCCGCAGCCGACATCCGTATCAGTCACCTGAAAGTCGCGGCCGAGGACCGGCAGGTGAAGCCCGCGGTGGCCGTGACATTCGATCCTCTCGACCTTGAAGTCACCGGTTTCAACAACTCGCCCGGCAACAGCGTCGACCTGGTACTCAACACCGCGATCAACTCCTCCGGCAAGCTCGTGGTGCACGGGCGGGTCACGCCGGACAGCGGCGCGGTGCGGGCACAGGTGGAGGCGAGCTCGGTCGCGCTGCCGGTGGTACAGCCCTACCTGTCACGCTACACCGCGCTGACACTGCTCAGCGGCAGCCTGGGCGCGAAGCTCAGCGTGGAGCGGCACGCCGACGGCCTGCTGGATGCCGCGGGCGACTGCAGCATCGCCGACCTGCGCACGGTGGACAATGCACTGCGGCAGGACTTCATCAAGTGGCGGGAGCTGCGCATCGCCGGTGCGCATTACCGCTCCCGTCCCCAGAGCGTGAAGGTTGCCAGCGTCACGGCGCGCGAGCCCTACGTGCGCATGGTCATCGCACCCGATCGCACGGTGAACGTCAGCAAGGTGCTCACTGCGCCGGGCGCCACGGCGGCAGCGCCACGGGGCGACAAGGCGGCCACGGCGGCTGCCACTCACGGGGTTTCACAGCAGTCGGCAGACGGGCAGCCCGCTCACGCCACACCTGCAGAAGCAAAGGCAACTGCGCAGTCGCCCACCCTGGCGACCTCCATCGCCGTGGTGCGCATCGTCAACGGATCTGCGAACTACACCGACGAGTGGATCAAGCCGAGCTTCTCCGTCGGCATCCAGAGCCTCGCGGGCACTATCACCGGGCTCAACTCCGATCCGCGCTCGCGCGCGAAGGTGGCATTGACCGGCAAGATCGACCGCTACGCACCGGTGAATATCGACGGCGACGTCAACCTGCTGTCGGCCGCGCTGTATACCGACATCACCATGGGGTTCAAGGACGTCGATCTGACCATCGTCAATCCCTACTCCGGGCATTTCGCCGGCTACAAGATCGACAAGGGCAAGCTGTCCGTCGACGTGACCTACAAGGTCGACCAGCGCAAGCTGGACGCCAAACAGCACTTCGTCGTCGACCAGTTGCAGCTCGGGGACCGGGTGGAGAGTCCCGACGCGGTGCATCTGCCGCTGAAGATCGCGGTGGCCCTGCTGAAGGACCGCGACGGCGTGATCGACCTGGATCTGCCCATGAAAGGCACGCTGGACGATCCGACCTTCCGCATCGGGCCGATCATCTGGAAGATGTTCGTCAACCTGATCGTCAAGGCGGCCACCGCGCCCTTCGCACTGCTCGGACATCTGTTCGGCGGCGGCGAGCACGTCAATATCATCAGCTTTGCCGCCGGCAGCGGCGTGCTGGACAAGCCCGGTCAGGACCAGGCGGCGTCGCTGATCAAGGCGCTGCAGGAACGTCCGCAACTGAAACTCGACGTGCCGATTGTCTGGTCGGTGCCAGTGGATGGGCCGGCGCTGGCGGCGCAGCGGCTGCAGCAGCGCCTGCTGCAGCGCGCCGGCGGCCAGGGCAAGTCCGGCAAGCGCGGCAGGCAGGGCACCGGAGTGGCCCCGGCGCGGGCCTTGCCCGAGGACCCGGCCGAGCACTACCGCCTGCTGCTGGAGGAGTTCCGTGCCGAACTGGGCAAGGATGCGCCGCTGCCCGCATCCGCCCAGGCAGTGCAGGAGGCGAAGCGCAAGGAGACACTGCCCTACGAGGCCGCCATCGGCGAGCTGACGCAGGCGTTGATCGACCAGGCCCCGGCGACGGATGCGGACCTGGAAGCACTGGGCAGGCAGCGCGCACAGTCGATCCAGGATGCCTTGCTGGGCGGCGGCGCCATCGATCCGGGGCGCGTGTTCATCGTGAACGCGCCTCCGAAGCCGCAGGGCGGGCCCCAGGTCAACGTCGAGCTGGCGGTAAAGTGAGCGGTGGCAGGTCCAGTGCCGCGGGCTTGGGAACCCGGCGCTCGTCATAGAGGCCCCAGAAGGATTCCTCGGGGTGTGCGGCCGCTGAAGCCTCCGCAGCACGCCAGGGCGCATCGAAGGCGGTGAAGTACGCGAACGCACTTTGCGGCGTGCTGCGGAACTGCTGCCGTAGCAGGCGGTAGAAGCCAGCTTGCCGCTGCGGTGTGAAGCCACTCCCCGCAGGCCCCGATGGCTCGCCGGTCTCTTTTACCAGGATCGGTCCGCAGAAGCGCTCTGCAATCTGCCTGCCGACATTCACCACGAACTGCACCCCGGTGCCCTGCGGAGCGCCACGGAACCAGGACTGGAACAGCGGGTGTACGTTGATCAGCAGGAAGTCGAGCTGCGGCAACAGCGGCGCGCCGGCGCCCCCGGCCAGGAAGAGATGGAAGGGCTCGGTGGTCGACAGCGGCAGACCGGGCAGGCGCGCACGCAGGCCGGCGATCACATCCTCGAGCTGCGCGACGCTCGCGCGGCCGAACAACAGGGTTTCATTGCCCAGGGAGATGCCGGCGACGAGATGCGGGTAGCGGCGCGCGGCCTCGATCGCGGCGGCAACCTCTGCCGGGTCGAGGGGATTCCACACGCCGATGATCAGGGCGCGATACTGCAGTTGGGCCGCGATCGCCGGTATGGCCTGGGCGCCGTTCAGGGCAGTGTAGGTGATCAGGGCGTCGAAACGTTCGCGCAATACCGCAAGGTCGGCGCGAATGCTCGCAGGATCGGCCTGGGTGGTGCGTCCATTGACGACCTGCAGCGTGGTGGGCGTATAGGCGACGAAGCGGCCGGACGCGAGCGCTGTGCCCAGGCGTTGCAGCGCCGGCGCGGTGGCGCTGTCGCGCCGGCATTGCGCGTGAGGAGCGGATGCCGCCGCCGATGCGGCGATCGCCGCAGCCCGGATGGGGCCCGGCAGAGCGAGCACTGCCAGAAGCACCGGCAGCAGCGGCGCCCGTATCTCGGCGTTGAACGGGCGTCCGCCGCGCCGCAAGGTGCCTGAAATGCCGGATAGCTCCATGGCCGCCGAGTGTGCCAGAGTCCGCATCCGAGGCGGCCGGCGCCCAGGCGCAAAGGAGGAAGCCCCATGACCCAGTCCCAGTCCATCCAATACGCCCGCGCTCAACGCTTCCGCGAGCTGCATACCGCGCCGCAACCCTTCATCATCGCCAACGCCTGGGACGGGGGTTCCGCGGCGGTGTTGTCGGGTATGGGAATCCCGGCGCTGGCGACCTCCAGTGCCGCCTGCGCGGCGACCCTGGGCCGGCTCGACGGCCAGATCACCCGCGAGGAGGCGCTCGCCAACGCGCGCATCATCGTCGCCGCCAGCGGCTGCCCCGTCTCCGCCGACCTGGAAAATGGTTTCGGCGACGATCCGGCCATCGTGGCGCAGACCATCCGGCTGGCCGCCGAGGCAGGGCTGGTGGGTGCCTCCATCGAGGATGCCTCAGGCGATGGCGCGCACCCGGTCTACGACTTGGGACTCGCCGTGGAGCGCATCGCCGCGGCGGTCGCGGCCGCAAGGGCCCTGCCTTTCCCGTTCACGCTGACCGCGCGTGCCGAGAACTTCCTGCACGGCCGCGCGGACCTGGACGACACCCTGCGACGGCTCGAGGCCTTTCAGCGTGCCGGCGCCGATGTGCTGTTTGCGCCAGGGCTGCCGGACCTCGCTGCCGTGCGCACCGTGTGCGCGAGCCTCGATCGCCCGGTGAACTACATGGTGGGCATGCCCGGCCAGGCGTTCACGGTGGCGGAGTTGGCGGCCGCGGGTGTGCGGCGCATCAGTCTGTCGACCTCGCTGTACCGTGCGGCGATGGGCGCGCTCGCTGTCGCTGTCCGCGAAGTACAGGGTCCGGGAAGCTTTGGCTACCTGCAGTCGGCGATGAAGGGGAGTGAACTGGGTGCGCATCTGCGCGCGCAGGAGGTGCCCGTACCGGCGCGGCGCAGCTGACTTGCACGGGGATTCATCGGGCCAGCCGGCGCGCGGCTATCGGCGCGGCGCAACATCTCCGGGCCGTGCCGCGCGCAGCCAGGCCTGGAAGTCGCCCACTTCCGCGCCACCCTCAACCGGTGCCCAGGGAGCGAATTCCGCCGCGGTGGCCGGATCGTAGGGGCCCTGCTTGATTTCCACGAAAGCCACGCCCGCAGCTCCCGGCAGCACCGTGTGCCAGGTGTTCGGCGGGGTCTCCCAGGCGAGGTTCTCGCCGCCCGCCGGGTAGCGCGCCGTCACCCTGCCTTCACCGTCGAAGGTGATGACTTCCGCGCTGCCGCGCACGACCACGGCCAGTTCCGAGCGTACCGTGTGCCGGTGGGGCCTGAAGTACGACGCCCCCTGCGCCACGACTACGAAGCGCTGCACCGGGTCCTCGGGTGTGGCGTGGATATTGTGGTGCGCGCGTGACCGCGGGCTCGCCTGTGCCCGGGCCGTCAGTTCATCGAGCAGGGCCCCCGTCAGCAGCTTCATGCCGGAATCGCTGCGGCGGGCCGGGATGTTGGCTTGTGCACGTCCGGCAGCAGGGCGGCCAGTATGCCGATCGCCGGCAGGAACGCGCAGAGGCGGTACACCGTTACGATGCCGACATGGTCGGCCAGCACGCCGAGCACCGCGGCGCCCACGCTGCCCATGCCGAAGGCGAGGCCGTAGAACAGGCCCGACACGGCGCCGGTGCGTCCCGGCAGCAGTTCCTGGGCATAGACGATGATGGCCGGGAAAGCGGAGGCCAGGATCAGGCCGATCGGCACCGTCAGGATTGCGGTCCACAACAGGTTGGCGTGCGGCAGCAGCAGCGAGAAGGGCAGCACCCCGAGGATGGACGCCCAGATGATGAACTTGCTGCCCAGCCGATCGCCCAGCGGTCCGCCTATCAGGCCGCCGGCGGCGACCGCCGCCAGGAACAGGAACAGGTGCAGCTGCGAGCTGCGCACGGAAACGTGGAAGTGCTCGATGAGATAGAAGGTGTAGTAACTCGACAGGCTGGCCAGGTAGAAGTACTTGGAGAAGATCAATCCCAGGAGCACCGCCAGCGCCACTATCACCTGGCGGCGCGGTGCCGCAACGGCGTGCCGGGCGCCCTGCGCCAGCCGCTGCATGCCATGGGTGCTATACCAGCGGCCCACGTGCATCAGCACGAACATGGCCAGCAGCGCCACGGCGCTGAACCAGGCCACGGTCCACTGGCCGTGCGGCAGCACGATGAATGCCGCCAGCAGCGGGCCGGTGGAGGAACCGATATTGCCGCCGACCTGGAAGATCGACTGCGCCAGGCCGTGCGCGCCCCCCGAGGCCATGCGCGCCACGCGCGAGGATTCCGGGTGGAATACCGAGGAACCGGTGCCAATGAGCGCCGCCGCGCACAACAGCAGCGCGTAGGAGCCCGCGAACGCAAGCAACAGCAGCCCGCACAGCGTGATGCCCATGCCGGCGGCGAGGGAGTAGGGCCGTGGGCTGCGGTCCGCCCAGGCGCCGATGAGCGGCTGCAGCAACGAGGCGGTGAACTGGAACGTGAAGGTCAGCAGGCCGATCTGGCCGAAGGTGAGGGCATAGGAATCTTTCAACATGGGATACAGCGCCGGCAGCAGCGACTGGATCATGTCGTTCATCATGTGGCAGGCGCTGATGGCCACCAGCACCCC
This sequence comes from Pseudomonadota bacterium, assembly GCA_018241445.1. Lineage (GTDB taxonomy): Bacteria > Pseudomonadota > Gammaproteobacteria > Steroidobacterales > Steroidobacteraceae > 13-2-20CM-66-19. The sequence continues at coordinate 145,768 of JAFEDT010000001.1, read as the reverse complement.
CATGGCGGTGCCGCTGTGCTCGCGCAGTCGTTGCGCAGTGAGTGCGTCGCTCAAGTCTGTCGTCCGAAGGAAAGCCGCAGGCGCACTGTGCCGCAATTGCGCGCCCGCTGCCTATCTCCCGGATGGTGGGCCTCGCGTCCGGGCCTGACCGCCGGGGCCAGGGCCCCGGCGGTCGCGCGCCATAAGGTCAGATCAGCGTCAGAAGTTCTTCGACACCCGCAACCCGAAGGTACGCGGCTGCGCGGGCACGACGTAGATCTCGTTGTCGTTGTTGGGGCTGATGGCCGCAAAGCGGGTCAGCTGCGCGCGCCGGTCGGCGACGTTGCTGATGTACGCGGTCACTTCCAGCCCGTTGTAGGTCGCCCCGCCGGACAGGTCCAGCAGGCCGTAGGCCGGCTGGAAGCCGATCACCTCGGCCTCGTTCTGCTTGAGGTTGGGTGCAACCTTCGACTGGTACATCAGGGACGCCTGGCCGAACGGCTCCCAGCCGGAAATCTCCGGGAACACGTAGCGCGCCACGATATTGCCCTTGAACTTCGGCACCTGCGGCAGGTCGGCGCCCGGGGCGACCAGCGGACCCGAGTAGGTTCCGCCCGCAAGGAAAGGCGCGCCGATGGGCGGGTCGTTCACGCAGGCCGGCCCGCTGATGTCCAGCGTGTGTGCGCAGAAATAGCTTCTCATCTGCGCCTGCAGCCAGGTGAAGTTTGCGCTGACGGTCAGCCGGTCCGTGGCGGCAAAGGTCAGGTCGTTCTCCAGTCCCTTGATGCGCGCATTGCCGGCATTGGTGATGGAGGTGATGGAGGGCGGCACCAGGAAGCCGAACTGGAAGTTCTGCCAGTCCTCCCAGAACAGCGCCCCGTTCCAGCGCAGCCGGTGGTTCAGCCAGGTGGTCTTCCAGCCGATCTCGTAGTTCTTGAGGTAATCGGGCTGGTACGGCTGGCCGGCGAGTCCCTTGATCGCCGTGCTGACACGATTCACGCCGCCCGGCCGGAAGCCCTTGGACCAGGTGGCATACACCATCTTGTCCGGCGTGACCTTCCAGGTCACCGTCAGTTTAGGCACATTGCCAGAACCGCTGATGGAGCGGTCCAGGTCGGTGCAGGGAGAATTCTTGGTGTAGGCCGGCGCGAAGCAGTTCGCCGCGCCGGTACCGTACTTCTTGACTGTCCCGTCCGGGTTGTAATGATTGGGCGAGAAGTTGGCGCTGTAGCCGTAGAACCCCACCAGCGAGTTGTCGTACCAGTACTGGCGGAAGCCGCCGGTCAGGGTCACGTTGGACAGCACGTCCCAATCAATCTGGGCGAACAGCGCCTTGTCGCGGTCGACGCGCTGCTCATCCGTCAGCCAGATGGTGTTGGGCAGGTTCGGGATGGAGTAGTAGTCCGAGAAACCGGCGGGATTGCCAGGCACGCCCGGGTCACTGGTGACGTGTGTCCAGCCGTAGCCCGGCATGGTGTACTGCTGCACGATGTTGTGCAGTTGCCGCTGCAGGAAGCCGCCGACCGTGGCGCGGACCGGGTATTTCTGCGGCGTGCTCAACCGCAGCTCCTGGTTCCACTTCTCGAAGTAGCCGCCGCCGATGACGAACTCCTGCGGCATGATTATCTGCTTGTTGTTGCCGGTCCAGGAGGCGCCGGAGCCGAACACGCGGTCGTAGAACAGCGAGTAGTCGCTGTATTCCGCCAGGGTGTGGTTGGTGCGCTTCATGAAGCCACCCGTGTACACCAGGTCGAAGTCGCTCATCTTGCCCTCGACCGTCATGGCGAGCGAGGACCAGGAGTCCCGGGTATTCTCCGGCCCGAAGTGGGTGACCTGCAGATCGCCGATGCTGGGGTCATAGCCGAAGAAACCCTCGGTCTTGACCTCCTGCGCCATTGCGGTGGGAGTCACGGTCCAGTTGTCCCCCAGGTCGAGCTTCAGTGCCGCGCGGCCGCCGCGGGTGTCCACGGTGTTGTAGTCGTTCTTGACCCACGGCTGCGCCGTGATGGCGCCGGCGCCGACGACCCCTACCGGCGGGCAGCCCGGGTTATTGCTGCTATTTCCGCTCCATGCCGGGAAGGTACGGATGCCGTTGACGATGCAGCCGATCGCGCTGTTGCCCATGACATTGTCGATGTAGCCGGCGTCGCGCTGCGCCCAGGCGACCAGGCGGATGGCGGCGTTGGAGGTGATCGGCACGTTGATGAAGCCCTCGGCCGTCCAGCCGATGCCGCCGTGCTGGACCTGGTTGCCGCTGACGGCGATGTTGCCGTAAAGCTTCGACACGTCGGGCTTGTTGGTGATGATGCGCACCGTGCCGGCCTCGGAACTGGCGCCATACAGGGTGCCCTGCGGACCTTCCAGCACCTCGATGCGCTGGATGTCGTACAGGTGTACCTCGGGTGTGCCGTCGATGGTGGTGATCGGCTGCTCATCCAGGTAGGTGCCCACCGAGGGCTGCGAACCGGAATGGTTGCCGTCGCCGCCGTTGTTGACGCCGCGGATGTAGATGTGGGACTGACCCGGCGCACCGCTGCTGCCCTGGCCGTTGCCGCGCGAATAGGAGATGCTGGGTGAGTACTTCACGTAGTCGTCGACGTTGACGATGTTCAGCTGCTGCAGTTTGGCGTTGTCCAGCACCTGCACCGAGACCGGCACGTCCTGCAGGTTCTCCACGCGCTTCTGCGCCGTGACCACGACCTCCTGCAGGCCACCACCGGCAGCGGCCTCCTGGGCCTGCGCCATCGTCCAGGGCAGCGATGCCAGCAGGGTGGATGCCACCGGCAGGCCCACGCGCACCAGGCGGTGGCGCTGGGGCTGCTGGAGGCGGTTGAGTTTGCGGCGGCGACTGCGCGTCATGATTACTCCCCTTTATGTACGAAGCTTGACTCTAAGGCCTTTGCGGCCAGATGCAAACAGGCTTCACAGGTCCGGCGGGACCTGTGGGTAATGTTCGAGTACCGAACCCAGGGCGTCGCGTAACGGGCCGAGCCACGGCTCGTAGTGGCGCCAGTGGTCCAGGCCCTCACGGAAGATCGGGCGGCGCACCTGTTCGGAGCTGGCCGTGCGCACTGCGCGCTCGTTCTCGTGGAACTGCAGGCAGGACTCCTCGAAGGGCAGGCCGCAATGCTCCAGCAGGCGGCGCACCCCGGCGCTGGTGTCCTCGACCATGTCCTCGTAGTGCACCCGCAGCACGCGCCCCGGAAGGATGCGCTCGAAGTGCGCCATGAATCGCACGTAGTCGCGGTAGTCGCTGCCCAGGTCCGCCAGTGAATAGGTGAAGTTCTGGCCGCGGGCGAAGTGCTGCTTGAAGCAGGAGAAACCGCAGGCCAGCGGGTGGCGGCGCGCGTCGATGATCTTCGCGTTGGGCAGGATCAGGTGGATGAGGCCGACGTAGAAGCAGTTGTTCGGCATCTTGTCGATGAAGAACGGCGCGTCGGTACGCCGCAGGGGCCGGGTTTCGCACAGGTAGCGCTCGCCCAGTTCCCGCAGCCGCGCGGGCTCGAGGCGTGCCAGCTTTCCGGCGAAATCCTCGTCCGGGCCCTCGGCGCGCGCGATGTCGCGCGCGATCTGCGGCAGTTGCGGCAGCTCCATGATGCCCTCGACCTGCGAGTGACTGGCGAGGATCTGCTCCAGCAGCGTCGAGCCGGCGCGCGGCAGGCCGACGATGAAGATCGGGTCCGGTGCCGTGACGCCAATGGTTGACCTGTCGGCGAAGAATCCGGCCGTGTAGATCTGCAGGCTGCGGTCCACGTAGGCCTTGGTCGCCTGCGCGCTGTAGGGATGCTCGGCCCGGCGCAGGTCATTGCCCGCAACATAGTGTTCAAAGGACTCGGCGTACTGCGCCCGGTCCTCCAGCGCCTTGCCGAGCGTGAACTCGAAATGCAGCCGCGAGTCGTTGTCCAGATCCTGGCGTTCAAGCGCCGCGCGCAGCGCTGCGACGTCCGCGTCCGTGAAACGGAAGGTCTTGAGGTTGGCCAGGCTCCACCAGGCTTCGCCCAGCTTCGGATCCAGCGCAATGGCGTGCCGGTAGGCCTCGATCGCCTCCGCGCCGCGGCCGGCAGTGCGCAGGGAGTGGCCCAGGCTCATCCAGATCTTCGGCTGCTGGGGGTATTCCTTCAGTACCCGCTGATAGACCTCGATCGACTCCGCGTAGTCGCCGACGTTGGCGAGTGCCGCGGCCTGCAGGAAGCGGTAGGCGGGATTGCGCGGCTCGCGCGCCAGCAGACGCTGTACCTGCTCCAGTGCCGGCGCGGCGTTACCCTGGCGCACCAGCACCGACGCGTAGTTGTACCGAGCCATGTCGAAGCTGGGAGCCAGCGTCAGGCAGCGCTCCAGCAGTTCCTGCGCGTCCTGGTAGCGTCGCAGCCTCCCGGCCACCTCCGCCAGCATGCGCAGGGCGGCGACGTCAGTGGGGTGGCCCGCCAGGTGCGCGCGCAGTTTCGCATCGGCGACGGGCAGATTGTTTTCTACCAGCGCCGCCGCGGCTTCCAGCAGATGCGGATCGCGGGTCGCGGCCTTCAGGTACCGTGCCCGCGCATCGTCGGCGGCGGCGCTGTCGCCGCTGGCATCGAGCTGGTCGGCCAGCAGGCGCCAGCCGTCCGGGGAAGAGGGTTGCAGTTGCACTGCGTGACGCAGTGCATTCACCGCCTCCGCGCCCCGGCCTGCCTCTCCCAGCGCGGTGCCCAGCTCCAGAAACACCGGTGCTGCGCGGGGCTGCTCGGCGGCCAGGGGTTCCAGGATCCGCAGCGCCGCCTCGGGGTCGCCGGTGAGTCGCCGGGCAGCGCCCAGCACCAGCCGCGCGCGCGGCTCGGCGGGCACGGCCTTCAGGATCTCATCCGCCTGCTCGGCGGCGAGGCGCGGGTCCTGCTGCAGCAGGCGGGTCGCGTGCGCGACTGCCAGCTGCAGGGTGCCCACCGGTTCTGCGGCAGCTTCTACCCCCATGTGGGGAATCTACCACGATCGCCCGCGATAGGGTCATAGCGGTGCGCCGCGGTCCACGGCAGCGTTCCCTCGTATTACCGCACCCGGCAGTCCGCCCGGTGCTCCTCGGTCTCTTCGTCGCGTTTCGACAACAGGGGGCCGCCGCAAGGCAATGTCGGCCCGATGCAAGGTACCCCCGGGTACGCTGCGGCATGACAGCCGCCCGCGGTCTCCTTTAATGTCAGGTCATGGAAATCCGCCAGGCGACTGCGGCCTACGAGCACTGGCTGGGCGGCCGGATGCACCTGCTGCACGCCGACCTCGCCGCCAAGCACCGCCTGATGGCCGAGAATCCCTTTTCATTCCTGCGGGCCACTTTCTATCGCTGGGCGCAGTTGTGGCCCGACGCCTGTGACGAGCTGGCGCGCGCACCTGCCGTGCTCGCGGTGGGTGACCTGCACGTGGAAAACTTCGGCACCTGGCGCGACGCCGAGGGGCGGCTGGCGTGGGGTATCAACGACTTCGACGAGGTCACAGTCCTGCCCTACACGCAGGACCTGGTGCGGCTGGCCGCGAGCGCCCTGCTGGCGATCGAGGAGTCGGACCTGAGGCTCTCCGGGCGCGTCGCCTGCAGCAAACTGCTGGAGGGCTATCGCGAGGCAATGGAGGCGGGCGGGGGGCAGGTGGTGCTGGCGGAGCGTTACCGCTGGTTGCGAGATCTCGCGGTCGCCCGGCTCAAGGACCAGCATCCCTTCTGGGATCGCCTGCGCGCGCGGCCCGCGTACGGGCCGGGGATGGACCGGCACGTGCGGCAACTGCTGCTGGCTGCGCTGCCACAGCAGGGAATGAAGGCGCGCTTCGTGCATCGCCAGGCAGGCCTCGGCAGTCTCGGCCGGCCCCGCGTCGTGGTTCTGGCGGACTGGCGCGGCGGCATGGTGGCGCGCGAGGCAAAAGCGCTGACGACCTCCGCGTGGCAATGGGCCCGCGGCAGACGCACAGCCCCGGTGCGTTATGCGCAGATGCTGAGGACCGCGCTGCGCGTGCCCGATCCGTTCACGGCCGTGCGCGGCGAGTGGCTGGTGCGGCGCCTGGCGCCGGACTGCAGCCGCATCGAACTTGCGAGCCTGCCCCGCGGCCACGACGAGCAGCGCCTGTTATGGATGATGGGATGGGAGACCGCCAACATCCACCTGGGCAGCGCGAACCAGCGGCGGCGCATCCTCGCCGACCTCGAGCGTCGCAAGCCCGCATGGCTGTACAAGTCGGCGCAGCGCATGTGCGAGGCGCTCGAGCGCGACTGGCGCAGGTGGCGCAAGCGCGGGCCGGCGGCATGAAGGATCTGACACAGGGTTCCCTGCTGCGTTGCCTGGTGGAGATGGCCGTACCCATAGCCGTGGGGATGCTGTTCCAGACACTGTACTTCCTGATCGACCTGTATTTCGTGTCACGGCTTGGGGATGCGGCGATCGCCGGTGTCAGCAGCGCGGGCACCGCCAGTTTTGTGATCCTGGCACTGACCCAGATGCTCGGCGTCGGCACAGTTGCGCTCGTGGCGCACGCGGTGGGGCGCAAGGACCAGGCCGACGCCAACCTGGTGTTCAATCAGTCGGTGCTGCTGTCGGCCGTTTGCGGCGGCGTCACGCTGATCGCGGGCCTGGCGCTCAGCGCACCGTTCGTGCGCTCCCTCGCCGCCGATCCGGCCGCGGCGGCGGCCGGCATTGCCTACCTGCGCGCCTACACACCCGGTTTGGCGCTGCAGTTCGCCCTAGTGGCGCTCGGATCGGCTTTGCGCGGCACCGGTATTGCCCAGCCCACCATGATTGTGCAGATGCTGACGGTAATCCTGAATGCGGTGCTGGCGCCGGTGCTGATTGCCGGCTGGGGGACGGGACATGCGTTCGGTGTCGCCGGCGCCGGCTGGGCCAGCAGCATCGCGATTGCCTTCGGCGTGCTGTGCCTGTGGGCTTACTTCGCACGCCTGGAACACTACGTGAAGCTCGACGTCCGGCAATGGCGGCCACAGCTGCCGGTCATCCGGCGCATCCTCAACGTCGGCCTGCCGGCGGGCGGTGAGTTCTTCATGATGTTCATCATCCTGAGCGTCATCTACTGGGTGATCCGGCCGTTCGGCCCGGTCGCGCAGGCCGGATTCGGGATCGGCGGGCGCGTCGTGCAGGCGCTGTTCCTGCCCGTGATGGCGCTTGCATTCGCGACCACGCCCGTGGCCGGACAGAATGTCGGCGCCAGGCAGTTCGAGCGCGTGCGCGGCACTTTCAGTGCGGCGGTGAGGCTGAGCAGCATGCTGATGCTGGCGCTTACCCTGTTGTGTCAGTGGCGGCCGGAGGTCTTCGTGCGCCCCTTCACCGCCGAGCCGGCGGTGATCGCCGTGGCCGTACCGTACCTGCGGATCATCTCCTGGAATTTCGTCGCCTCGGGCTTCATCTTCAGCTGTTCCGGGATGTTCCAGGCGCTGGGAAACACCTGGCCGTCGCTGCTGTCCTCGGGATCGCGGCTGCTGACTTACGTGGTGCCGCTGCTGCTGTGGTCACACCTGCCCGGCTTTACCCTGATCAATATCTGGCTGCTGTCCGTGGCGACGACATTGTTGCAGGCGCTTACCAGCTACCTGCTGCTGCGGCGGGAGTACCGCAGCAAGCTGCCGCCGCCAGGGGCGGCACTGCAGACCCAGGCAGCGGCAGCGGGCGCGACCGGGGCGCCGCGTTGAGCGGCTTTACTTCGGCTCCTGGCCGGGATGCGGATCGGCCAGCGGAAACGACTGTGCGCCACCTCCCACCGGCGGCGGTGCCGTCACCGGGGTGGTGCTCTGCGGCGGGGGCACCGGCTCGGCCGAAGCGGTGCGCTCGGTGCCAGTGCTGCTGGCCACTGCGGCGAGGAAGCGGTGCGCGGTGTCGTCGCTGGTCGTGACACTGCCGGACATGATGTCGGCGGCCGTCACGCCGGGCTTGTGATAGAAGGCCTCGTTGGCGTCATCGTCGATGCTGATGACGGTGCCGTCGAGTGCGATGCCTGCGAAGACGCCGCGGCTGCGCGAGTAGGAATACACCTCTGATTTGAAGGTGGGATCGGTCGCCGCCGAGGCCTGCCGGCCGACGGGCCCGGCCGCCACCGAAGCATCCGCGCCGAGCGTCACCTTGCCGCCGTTGATGCCCTGGATGCCCTTGGGTGTGGTGAACACCAGCACGATGTCGGCCGACTGCACGCCCCACTGCCAGCCGAAGCTGCCGCCGGTCATGCTGATGAAGACCGGGTTGCTGAACCTGCCCTGCTTGTCGCGCACCGTCATGACGCCGCGCCCGTGGCGGCCGCCGGCGAAGAACGCGACCTTGGTCAGGTCGGGGATGACCGCGATGCCGTAGGCGCGCTCCAGCAGACGGTCGGGAATGCCCACGTCCGGCGAGGCGCGCAACTCGGTCAGTACTTCGCCCGCGGTCAGCAGCCGGCCTTCTTCGCGCGCCTGTGCATGAGCGGCGCTGGCGCCCGCCGCCAAGGACAGGCCGCAGACCAGGGCGCAGAGAAAACTGGAATTACGCATGATCGGATCCCCTCATCCATGTCGCTGCCTGGCGACAGCTACGCTGCGCCGGTGGACAGCCGGTTCTGCAGCTTAACGCAGTCGCGCGCCGCTGCCCATGCGCCCTGCAAACGCAGCGCGCATCAGGGCCTAAGGCCGGCCGATCAGAACCAGATCGATACGAAGGCCTGGAAGATATTGGCGTTCAGGGTGTACAGCGGCTCGTTGCCGGCACCGTACTGGCCGGCATCCAGCGCGTTGCGGAAGTCGCCGTAGTGGATCATGAGGCGGTCGTAGTGCACGTTCAGGCTGCTCTTCTGGAACCACGGCGCCCACGAGAGGCGCGGAAACTCCAGCGAGGCGCCGCCCCCGACCGTGAAGCTGTAGAAAGCGGCCAGCTCGCGGTCGCGCGCCATGAAGTTCTGGTAGTCGGCGCGCGGAAACAGGTCACTGTAGAAGTCGGCGTGCCGCTGACGGTAGTAGCGCAGGCTGCCGTCCAGGGTCAGGTTGCCGCCCCACAGCAGTGCGATCGGGCGCTTCCACGGATGGGTGTAGTCGAGCTCCACGGTGTTGGCGCCAATGCCCCAGGTGTCGTGGAAGTAGCGGTACTTGCCGGTGAGGGCGGCGCGCCAAGGCAGGTAATAGTTGAGCTGCAGGGACGTGGCGTTGCTGGTGCGGGTGTTGGGATAGATCTGGTCGGCCAGCGTGAAGCCGTTGCCCGCGCCGGGTGACAGGTAGCGGATCTTGCGGTAGGGGTTGGCGAGGTAACCCTGGTCGGTCAGCAGTTCGTAGTTGAAGGCCAGGATGGCGTTGCGCGTCAGGATCTGCGACAGCGACAGCGAATAACCGCGGTGATCGGCGCGCTGGTGAAAGGTGGGATCGTTGACGATCGCCCCGCCCGCGTTCTTGATGTCGCGGTAGACCTGGTCCCAGCCGCGGCGATAGCCCAGGGTCAGGGTGGTCAGGTCGCCGAACATGTCCTGGCTGACGGAGTACCAGGTGGTGTTGGCCTTGTAGTCCGGCTCCTTGCTGGTGATCGCGCCCATGCTGTAGGTGGACTTGCCGTGCAGGTAGTCGACGCTGCCGCTCCACTGGCGGCGGTTTTCCTTGTAGGGGCTGGCGGACAGTTTCACGTCGATCGACGCCCCGGAGATCATGTCCTCGTAGTAGTTGGCCGACAGCGACAGGTTGTCCCCGACCTTCTTGCGCACCAGCACCGAGGGTCCGTTGATGCTGATGCCGCCGCCGTCATAGCTGTGGTACAGCACGTCGGCGCGGTCCTCGGGCAGCACGCCGCTCAAGGCCGGGGCGGCGATCACGCACAGCAGCAGCAGCGTGCGCGTGAAGGGTGTCAGTACCGGGACGGTCAGTTGCATCCGCACCCGCCACCGACCGAGCCGGTCGCGCCCCGTGCGCCCTCGCGCGACTCCAGCACGTGATCCAGGTAGACCGTGGACACCGGGTCGCGGCTGAAAGACATTATCGGGTCGGCGAAGTGTTCACGCTCGTAGGGCTTGACCCACGGCTGCGGCATGGCGCAGCCGGAGAGCAGCAGCGCCGCGGCCAGCGTCCAGCACGTGCGCGGCTTCATGGTTCGCGCACCAGGCGGCGCACCCCGTCCAGGTACTCGTTCTCGTCACCCGGTTTGTAGCCGTGGTGCACCACGCGCAGCCGGCCGGCGCGGTCGATGATCACCGTGCTGGGCATGCCGGACACGTCGTACAGCCTGCTGACCTTGCTGTCGCGGTCGAACAGGATCGGAAAGCTGACCGGCGTCTGCTTCAGCCACTGCTCGGCCGCGGCCGAGTCCGGCTCGACGTTGACGCCCAGCAGCGTGAATCCGAGCTTGCTGTACTGGCGGTAGATGCTCTCCAAGAGGGGCATTTCCTGCCGGCAGGGGCCGCACCAGCTGGCCCAGAAGTTGATCATCACCACCTGGCCGCGGTACTGGGCGAGGTTGATCTGGCTGCCGCCGCGCGCGGGCAGGGTGAATGCCGGCGCCGGCTCGCCGCTGGCGGCGGAGCTGGCCAGTTGCGGCAGCGTCAGCAGCACGGCGGCGGCGAGGGTTGCGATACGGCTCTTCATGACTGATACCTCTAGAAGAAGACGGTCGTCGCCAGGCGCGCCTCGATGTTGTTGGTGAGCTTGTTGGTGCCGAGCAGGCTGGACTGGAACACCCGGTCCTGTACCGTGATATGCACCGCCAGCCAGTCTACCGGTACGACGCGGTAGCCGGCGCCGAAGTTCACCGTGAACTTCTTGTCCCCGGCGAAGTCGGTGGAGCCGATGCCGCCGAGGAGGTAGAAAGCGCTCGTCATGGCGAAGCCGCGACCGACGAAGGCCTCGCCCGGCAGGAAGTTGTAGCCCAGTGACAGATCGTAATACGTGAAGCGCCTCTCAGACCGGGAAAGCAGCTGCACATTGCCGCCCAGGGTCTCGAAGCTGGTGCGGCCGGCGCGCGAGCGGCCGACGTCGGCCTGGAAGAAGAAATCCTCGGTGACGTGGTAGGCGGCGCTCAAGCCGTAGGAGGGGTTGGTGCCGAAGTCCTCGATCGACAGCATGCCGTAGTTGAGGCCCAGCTCGATGTTGCTGCTTTTGATGCGTGGCACCTCGATCTTGCGGCGCGCCACGTCCGGCTCGATCACCCGCGGCGGCGTGCTGTCATCGGGCGGGATCGCGCCGCTGTCGGCGCCCGTGCCGTCACCGGCCGTGCCCGCGTGGTGGAACCAGCCGCGCACCGTGGCGCAGCCGGGGAGCCCCACCAGCACCGCGGTCAGAAGAAGAATGCGAAGCCGAGTTTCCATTCGCCTGCGTCCTCGTTTTCGTTGCGCTTGGTGAACACGTAGTGGCTCTTGTACTCGGCGCGCACGAAGAAGCGCCGCGTCAGGTAGTAGCGCACTCCGCCGCCGACATAGGCGGTCTGCTCGGTGCGGTTGGCCGCCTGCACCAGCGTGGCCTTCGGCTCCGTGTGCACCAGTCCGACCCCCAGCATCAAAAGCGGCGACCAGCGCGCTTCGGGCATCACCACGTGCGTGAGCCCGATGTCGCCGGTCACCCCGTTGGAGTAGCGGCCGAGGAACTGGCCCACCGCCGCCTCCACCTGCAGTTGCGGGTTCAAGGATACCGCACCGTATCCCGATACCAGGGTCGCGCCCCCGTACTCGCCGGCGAACATGCCCATCTCAAAACGATGCGAGGTGAAGCCGGCGCGGTCGCCCAGGTCGAAATGGAAGGTCGAGCCGTCGGCCAACACGGTTTTCTGCATGTCCGCCAGCGATGCCCAGCCCTCCACGCCGCGCTCGGTGCGCACCTTGAACCAGTCGGTACGGCGGAACAGTACGTCGACGCTGCCGTCGCGCGCCACGACACTGAACACCGGGTAGCCGCGGCCGGGCCCGGTATGCAGTTCCAGGTAGGGCGCGGTGACGAACAGCTGCAGGTGCTCGCGCGACCCGGCAGGCGCGCTCGGCAGCAGGGTGAGCCCCAGGGCAAACAGGACCGGCAGCAGCCACGGCCCTGGACGCACCGCCCCCGCGGCAATCTCAGTTGACCGGTACGGCCGGGTCAAACGGGTTGTTGAAGTACTGCGCGCCAATATCCAGCCACTCCGACAGCAGGCGAAGCTCCGCCGGATTCAGCCAGAGTGCATGCGTGCTGCCGGATCCCGGGGCGAACCGCGCCAGGAACTGGGCTGACAGGGCGCCGTTGGCGGCCCCGGCATTCATGTACGGACCGAAGGAGTTCGACACCCCCATGATAACGGTGTTGTGCGCGAACAGCAGCTCCCGGTACGAGGTCAGCTCCTGCGGTACGTCGGCTGAGGCCGAGCTGGTCAGGTCCAGGTGTCCGGCCGGCTCCTGCGCCGCGCCGGCCGCATTGGTCGGACTGTGGCAGCCGCCCTGGGTGCAGGTGTGACTGGCCGTGCCGGCCGGGCTGCCTGGCGGTGGCGGGCGTGGCAGGTCCCACAGCGGCTGGATGTGCTGCGGGTAGTTGATGATGGTGCGGCAGTTGGCGCTCCAGGCGGTCACGCAGGCGGCCGTCGCGGGCATGGGCGTCATGAACTGCGTGTTGTCGTCGTAGCGCAGGCTCACCGGTGTGCCGGGCACCGCCGCGGCCGGATCGGTCCAGACATCCGTGTAGAGAACGTTGAGCGAGGGCTGCATCTGTGCGCACTTGTCACTGGCGCAGCTCACCGCCATGCGTGCCTGTGCCATGGTCTCACCTGCCTGCTGCGGCACGAACGCACCGGCGCCCGACATGGTGTGCGGGAACGCCACCCCGGCGGTGGCCGCCCCCGCCCAGGCGGGGGCGAACAGGCCGCTGCGGCCGTGGGAGATCGGGCGGCCGGCATTCGCCGGCTGGTGACAGCCATTGCAGGTGACGACCTCGCCCGGCCTGGCCTGCAGCCATACGCCCTGGGGGGCGGTGGTGCGGCGCGCGTTCGCGTCCAGCACCGACAGCCGCACCGCGACGTTCGCCGGCACCTGGATGCGCACCGAGCCGTCCGGCTCGATGGGGGCGTAACCCAGGATCTCCATCATGTAGTCGCTGGCGCCGAAGGCGGCGTCCGAGAGTTTGACCACATCGCGGTCGGGGATCGACACCGCCTTCTCCAGGCGGATGAAACGCGCTGGCCGGCTGTCCGGGGGCGTACGCACGGAATCGGCCATCGTCGCGATGCCCGCCGGGGTGGTGTCGACGCCATCGAAGTCGTAGACACTGCGGATGTCGAGCACGCCAACACCGGCGTTGACGAAGTCCTGGCTGAGGTCCACTCCGGCCACCTTGTCCAGGATGATGTTCGGCAGGGTGCGTGGCTGGGCGACCGCGACGTCGCTGATCATGACGCCCTCAACCGGCTGCAGGATGGGCTGCAGTGTGTTGGTGGCGGGCGTGAGCATCCACACGCTGTAAAGCGGCGGGGCGGTCACCGGATTCGCCGCGTTGAGGTTGGCGCTGCTGCACGGCACAATGGTAGTGCCGTTCATCAGCCGGCACTCACTCCAGCTCACCAGGATGCGCCCGGTGCCATCCTGCAGGGGGTAGGCGGAGCTGAAGCGTCCGCCGCTGGACGGGCCGGGAACCGTCGTGACGGTAAAGCCGGTGGCCGAACTCTGCGCCGTACCGCTGACGCCGCTGACGCCCGCCAGCAGTTGCGTGTTCTCCACGAAATGGGCGCCGTCGATGATCACCAGGTCGCCGCCGTCGTCGACGCCGGTGTACTGGCGGGCGATCGCCATGATGCGGCCGTCCTGCATCTGCCGCGGATGGGCGAACTCCACCACCGTGCCGTTGGTGCCGGTGTCATGGCTGTTGGCGCCGTAGTACAGCTCCAGGTCGGTGCCGTCCGGATTGGCGGAGTACAGGCTCATCGCGTCCTTGCCAGGCGCGTGATCCCAGCGGGTCCACAGCACCCGTCCGTTGGCCAGCACCGTGGCGTCGCGGTCGTGGCTCTGGTTGAAGGAGATCTGGTGCATCTTGGTGCCGTCGGCGTTGAACCCCGAAGGGTTGTAGACCTCCAGCACGAACGCGGGCTCGTTGCGCGTTTCCTCCTGGTAGGAGAACTGCGGCTTGCCCTCATCCAGCAGGATGCCCTGCGACTGGCTCTGGCGCGTGGTGGAAAAGACGATGCGCCCGTCCGGCAGGAAGTGGGGTGAGACGTCGTTGACCGTCAGCGGGTCGGGGTCGGCGGACGGGTCGATGACCGGCTGCAGGGTGTCGGTGGCGATCACGTACTCGTACATGCGCCACGACGGCGGTTGCTTGGTCTCCTGGTTGGGTGTCAGCGGGCCGCGCATGGCGAAGATCACGCGCTTGCCATCGGCGGAGGTATCGACGTCCTTCACGTCCCACACCTGCCCCTTGGTCAGGCGCGCGGTGATGTTGGTTTCGATTGCGCTGGGGGAGGCGCTGGCACGCATGTACAGGTCCGCCGCCGGGCCGATGTCGCGCATCACCCGCAGGTCGTCCTGGATGAAGTTGCCGGCGTTGTCCTTCGGCAGCGCGCGCTTCACGTAGAAGATCGGGAAGTCGACCGTGGCCGGATCGGCCACCTGGCTGTTGCTTATGTTTACGCTGCCGCCGCCGCTGCAGGCGCCAAGGCTGGCGCCAGCCAGCAGCGCCAGTGCCACCGCGCGCAACCCGCGGGCCGCGCCGCCGGCGTCATATCGATGACCGTGTCGATGTCCGTGCCGTTGACTCATATACATGGAATGTAACGTAGTTCCGCGTTGCCCAGATGACATATCCCGGTATCGCCAACTGCATCACGGGCCGCGCCCGCCACAGGCCGTAGTCTGGATTCCACGCTGCGCCGGCCGGCCTTTAAGTTCAGACCTCAAGGCGCCCAAGTAACCCGCGGCGCACGGCGGCCGCTGTGACCGGGCTCGCAGTTCCGCGCGCATTGGGCCGCAGCGCGCGGGTGGATCGCAAGCTGTCGGCGCCCGGCGACGTCGGGTGCCTGAGACATTCCGCAGTGCTTGCAGGCCTGCGTACTATGGCCGCGAATTACCAGGGAGCGCGCCGTCGATGAACGACATGACAACCGGCTTCCACCGGTCAGCGAACGCCGCACGCACCGTGTGCTGCGCCGTGCTGCTGCTGCAGTACGCGTGCTTCGCCAGCGCCGGTCCGAATGAGCAGGCGCGGCGCATCTACGAGCGCATCGCCGGCACGCCGCCCGATGCGACGACGCTCACCGCGATGGCGAGCGCCATCAGTGCCGGTTGCAGCGGAACCAGCTGCCCGGCCGGCAGCCAGACACTGGCCAACGTGGCGCACCAGTACGCCACCAGCGCGCCATCTTTCTACAACGTGACGGTGAAGAACCTGGTCATTCCCTGGACGAACCGCGACCAGACCGTATTTGCACCCTTCAACGACTACGCCGCCACCGTGATCGGCATGGTGCGCGACGACGTGTCCTTCAACACCGCCCTGTCCGCCGACATCCTCTATACCGTGACCGGGCCGGGCGCGGGCGGTTTGCCGGCGCCATCGCCGGCCAACAACAACCACTACGCCGCCGCCGAGACAAATGCCGTCAACCTCAAGGCCGCCCTGGTGCAGACCACCCAGTCGGGCACCTATGGCATCCCGGTGGAGGCGACCGCGGGCCTGATCACCACGCGCGCCGCCGCCGCCGCGTTCTTCATCAACGGCACCAACCGCGCCATGTTCCGCTTCACCATGATCAATCACCTCTGCCACGACATGGAGACGGTGATGGATACCACGCGGCCGGCCGATCGCATCCGCCAGGACGTGGCCCGCTCGCCGGGCGGCGACAGCCGGCTGTTCCTCAACAACTGCGCCGGCTGCCATACGGGCATGGACCCGATGGCGCAGGCCTTCGCTTACTACAACTTCGATGCCACGGCAGGTCAGTTGCAGTACACGGCCGGCCACGTCCAGCCCAAGTACTTCATCAACGCCACCAACTTCCCCTTCGGCTACGTGACGCCCGACAACTCCTGGTCCAACCGCTGGCGGGCTGGCATCAACGCCTCACTGGGTTGGCCGAACAACGGCGGTGGTAGCGGCATGGGAGCAAAGTCCCTCGGCGCGGAGCTGGCGAGCAGCGATGCTTTTGCGCAGTGCCAGGTGACCAAGGTGTTCACCGCCGTGTGTTTCCGCGCCCCGACTCAGGCGGACCAGGCGGCGGTCGGCAACATCAAGGCGAGCTTCATCTCAAGCGGCTACCACCTCAAGCAGGTGTTCGAACAGTCCGCCGCCGCCTGCCCGGGTCAGTAAAGGGAGCTAGTCAGATGAACGGTGAACTGCCGCTGCTGCTGTCCCGCCCTGCCGCGCGCCCGCTGGCGCTGCTGCCGGCCCTGCTGTGCACGCTGCTCGCCGCCTGCGGCGGCGGCGCGGGCACTTCGGTCAACCAGGTCTCGACCCCGCCCAGCAGCACCGCCAACGCCTACACCGGGCCGGCGCCGGTCAATGCCGACGTGCAGTCCTTCAAGGTCAACCTGTGGGAGAACATCCGCGTCGCCAACCGTTGCGGCGGCTGCCACCACGAGGGCGGACAGTCGCCGATGTTCGCGCGCTCTGACGACGTGAATCTCGCCTACCAGGCGGCCGGTCCGCTGGTCAACCTGACCCAGCCTGACCAGTCGCCGATGGTGCTGAAGGTCGGCGGCGGCCATAACTGCTGGGTCGCCGACCCCAAGGCCTGCGCCTCGACGCTGCTGGTGTGGATCCAGGCCTGGATCGGCGGCGGCTCGGCCTCCACCACCAAGGTGCAGCTGGTGGCGCCACCGGTGCAGACCCCCGGCGGCGGCAAGCAGTTCCCTTCCAGCTCCGCGAGCTTCGGGGCGACCATCTATCCGTTGCTGACGGCGCACTGCTCCGGTTGTCACCAGCCGAGTTCCGCCACCGCGCAGCAACCCTACTTCGCGAGCGCCAGCGTCGACGAGGCCTACGCTGCCGCGCAGCCGAAGATCAACCTGGTGACGCCCACCCTGTCGCGCTTCTACCAGCGCTTGCACGACGAGTTTCATCACTGCTGGGCGGCGTCTTCGGGTGGACAGCCGGACTGCGCCTACAGCTCGCAGGCGATGCTGACTGCGATCAACGCATTCGCCGGTGGCATCACGCCCACTCCGGTGGATCCGTCGCTGATCGTGTCCAACGCCCTGACCCTGAAGCAGGGCACGATCGCCGCCGGCGGTGCCCGCTATGAGGCCAACCTAGTGGCCAAGTACATGTTCCAGACCGGCAACGGCAACGTCGCCTACGACACCAGCGGCGTCAGTCCCGAGGCCGACCTGCAACTCTCGGGCAACTACGCCTGGGTGGGCGGCTGGGGCATCAACATCGGACCGATGCAAGGTAACGTCGCCGCCGGGCGCGCGCAGGCGTCCACAGCCGCCAGCCAGAAGCTGGCGGCGATGATCCAGTCGTCCGGGGAATATTCCATCGAGGCCTGGGCGGCACCGGCCAACGTGACCCAGACCAACGCCTACATCGTCAGTTACTCCGGCAGCAACACCACACGCAACGCCACCCTCGGGCAGGCCGCCACCCAGTACGAGCTGCGTACGCGCAGCAGCACTACCGACACCAATGGCGCGCCACCGCTGATCACCGCAACCGGCGGCGGGGCGGCGCAGGCGGCGCTGCAGCACCTGGTGCTCACCTACGACCCTGTGAACGGACAGAAGCTGTACATCAACGGCAATTTCACCGGCGACGTCGATCCGGCCAAGGGCGGCACGCTGGCCAACTGGGACAGCACCTTCGCGCTGATCCTGGGCAACGAGACCACCGGGCAGCGGCCGTGGCAGGGCGTCATAAAGTTCGTCGCCATCCACAATCGCGCCCTGACAGCGGCGCAGATCCAGCAGAACTTTGCCGCCGGCGTCGGCGAGAAGTACTACCTGCTGTTCGGTGTCAGCGCCCTGACGGGGGTGTCGCAGTCCTACATCCTCTTCCAGGCGAGCCAGTACGACACCTGGACCTACCTGTTCGACCAGCCGAAGTTCATCAGCCTGGATCCGAAGGCGATCGTCCCCTCCAATCTGCAGATCAGCGGCATACGCCTCGGGGTCAACGGCGTGCTCGCGCCGGCCGGTCAGGCATACACCAGCGTCAGCGCCAGCGTCGGCGGATCCGCCTACACCGCCGCCAACGGCCAGTTGCTCTCGCCGATGGGCACCGTTGTGCCTGTGACCCTCGGACCCGACAACGACCTGTTCTTCCTGTCCTTCGACCAGATCGGCTCGCATGTGCACGCCTGGGTGGAGCCCCCGGTCGTCACCACGGCGCCGGCGCCCAGCGCCACGCCGCAGCCCGACTTCGGTATCGCCACCTTCGAGCGCATCGACAACTCGCTGTCGCGCATTACGGGTGTGCCGGTCACCGATGCGGTGGTGTCGGCCCTGTACGCCAGCTCCCAGCAGTCCATGCCGGCCGCGGCGTCGATCGCCGCCTTCGTGCCCTCGCATCAGACCGCGATCTCGCAGCTCGCCAAGGCCTATTGCTCGGAAATGTTGAAGACCCCGTCGCTGACCGACGCCTTCTTCGGCAGCGGCTTCTCCGCCAACCTGGGTAGCAGCGCTTCCTCGTACTTCGGCACTGCCGCCAATCGCGCCCAGGTGGGCAACGCCCTGGCGGGCAACTCTCTCGGCGGCGCATCGCCTGCGACCAGCACGGCAATCACCGGCGAGGTCGACGCGCTGCTGCAGCGCATCCCGACCTTGAGTGGATTCTCGGGCGCCACGGTGCTGCAGGCGACCACCGCCGCCTGCACCGCGGTGCTGGGCAGCGCAGCCGTGACGCTGCAGTAGAGGACCTGGAGACTCAACATGTTCATCCAAAAGAAACCCCCGCGGCCGCACGCCCTCGGTGAGCCGCTGCTGCACGAGAATCATGCGCGGCCGGTGACCCGGCGACAGATGCTGGGCGCGGGCCTGGTATCCGCGCCGGCGATGGTGATGGCGCCCGCCTGGCTGGGGGCGCTCCTCAAGGCCAGCCGCGCCGAGGCCGCCGGCCCGATCGCGCTGTCCCCGGACATCCAGGCCTTGCTGACCTCTGATCAATGCAATGTTCCCGCGGCCTTCGGCAAACTGCCCTTCATCTGCTTCGACCTCGCCGGGGGCGCGAACCTGGTGGGTTCGGAGGCGCTGGTGGGCGTGCAGGGCGGACAATCCAACTTCCTGTCCACCGCCGGCTACGGCAAGCTCGGGGTACCGGGCAACATGGTGCCGACTTCCGCCGCCAACATCGACGCCTCGCTCGGCCTGCTGTGGCACGCCGACGGCGCCATCAAGCGCGGCATCATGACCAAGGCGACGGCGGCCACGGCTGCCGGCACCAACGGTGCGGTGTTCTGCGCGATGTCGCAGAACGACACCCAGAGCAATCCGCACAACCCGATGTACGGTATCGCGCGCGCTGGCGCCCAGGGCCTGCTGCTGACCCTGATCGGCACCGAATCCTCGGTCTCCGGCGGCAACTCGATGGCGCCCATGATGATGATCGACCCTGCCTTGCAGCCGACCACCATCAGCCAGCCCTCCGACTCCATCGCGCTGGTGCCGGTGCCGCCGGGCGGACAGGTCGATGCACTGTCGGTTGCGGTACTGGAGTCGCAGACCCGTATCACCTCCGGCAGCGCACTGCAGTCGGGCGCGGGCGACACCGCGGCATTCACTGGCGCACTGTCGGTGCCGGCCGGCAGTACCCCCGGGGTGCAGTTGTACACCGATGCAACGGCTGACGCGGCGCTCAAGAACCAGGTGCGCTGCGCCTACGTGAAGTCGGCGCATACGGCTGCGAAGTTCGGCGACCCGGCGGCGCTGGATCCGACCCAGGACACCAACATCACGGGCGGCTCCGCCCCCATCTTCACCGCGGCGGACTTCAACGATTCCGACGTGCAGAAGACCGCGACGGTCATGAAGCTGGTGCTCAACGGCTTCGCGGGCGCCGGCACCATCGCCATGGGCGGCTACGACTACCACGACGGCACCCGCGCCACCGGCGAGATGCGCAACTTCAAGGCCGGCCAGATGATCGGCGCGGTGCTGGAATACGCGCGCCGCCTCAACACGCCGATCATGATCTATGTCTTCAGCGACGGCTCGCTGACCTCGACCGGCATGCCTGACAACAGCACCGGCGGGCGCGGCAAGCTCGGCTGGCAGGGCGACAACTCCTCGGTTTCCTCGACCTTCTGCCTCGTCTTCAGCCCCAAGGGGCGGCCGACGTTGCGCAACGGTGCCGCCGGTCAGCAGATCGGCTATTTCAGCTCCGACGGCGCCGTGGTGAGCACGTCCAGCCCGGCGGCCAACTCAGTCAACCAGCTCGTGGAACTGGTCATCCTGAACTACATGGGGCTCATGGGGATCGACGCGCAGTTCGCTACCGCCGGGTATTTCCCCTCGCAGGGCCTGGGCGCGAACCTGGCGGCACTTACGGCCTTCAACCCCATCGTGTAGGCTTTGCGCTGCCGCGATCGATGGAATTCGCTGCTTGCCGCGGCGAAAGGGTATTCCGATTGCACGGGCCCAGCCCCGCAACTACGCACGCACCCGTTCGCGTGGGACGCCGTACCGGCCGGCGGATGTCCGCGCGCCTGCTGCTCGCGCCGTTGCTGCTGCTGGTCGTGCAGCGTGGCTTGCCGGCGCAGACCCCGTATGGCCTGATCGGCAGGGAAGCACCGGACTTCGTGCTGCACGCCGTCAACGGCTCGAACCTGCGGCTGTCCGAGCATCGTGGCCAGGTCGTGGTGGTCAGTTTCTGGAGCAGCCGTTGCGCTTCGTGCCGCCAGCAGCTGGCGGCACTGGACCGCAGTCTCGTCACCTACGCTTCCGCCGGCCTGGTGCTGTGCGGTGTGGCGGTCGATGACGAGCCGCAGCGCGCGCGCGACTTCGCCCGTTCGACTGGCGTGCGCTTCGCGATGCTGCTGGATCCGGCCAAGGATGTGGGCCGCGACTACCAGGTGGACAATCTGCCGATGACGGTGCTGATCGACCGCAACGGCGTCATACGACACGTGCTGCGCGACTACAGCGCCGCCAGTGAGCACCTTTACCTGCAGGAGCTGCGCGCCCTGCTGAATGAGTGAGCGGATACCTCATGCCACACACTGCACCCTCGCCACGTTTTCCGTCACCGCGGCGTCCTGCCGCCGGCGGCGCGGTCCTGGCGATCTGCCTGTTGCTGTCCGTCCCGTTAGCCACCCGCGCCGCCGCCCCACCGGCGGCTGCCACGCAGCCGGCTGCCTCGCCGGCCGCCGTTGCCGCTCAACCTGCCGCGACCACCGGCTCAGCAGGGGCCGCACCCACGGCGGCTGCACCGGCAACCGACACGCGCAGCCTGGATACCGACATCCAGTCGTTGAAGAAGGACGCGGTGGATCTTAACCGTGACCTGTTCGTGCTGGAGGAGGAGCTGCTGTTTCCCGCCAACACCCAGGTGGCCGTGTTCCTGTCGGTCGACGTCGGCGAGTTCTTCGCACTCGATTCGGTGCAGCTGAAGATGGACAACAAGGAGGTCATCAACTACCTCTACACCCCGCGCGAGGTCGAGGCCCTGTTGAAGGGCGGCGTACAGCGCCTGTACCTCGGCAACCTCAAGGTGGGTCCGCACGAGCTGGTGGCCTTCTTCAACGGCAAGGGGCCGAACGACCGCGCTTACCAGCGCGGCGCCTCGCTGAAGTTCGAGAAGGGCGTGGGCGCCAAGTACCTGGAGCTGAAGATCGACGACCGGCAGCGCAAGCTGCAGCCGGAATTCGCGATCAAGGACTGGGAGTAGCCCGTTGTCCGTAGCGCGCCTGCGCCTGCTGCTGGTTCTCGGCTGCCTGCTGTTGCCACTGCTGCAGCCGGCGGTGGCGCGCATGCACGACCCGGAGAAGCTGGCGGTCACGCACATCCGCGATCTGCACTACGGCGACGTGCTGTTCTATTTCTACCAGGATCGCGATTTCGAGGCCCTCACGCGCCTGCTGGCCTATGACCAGTGGCAGCGCTTCCCCCACGAGGCCGACGAGGCGCACCTGCTGGCCGGCGGCCTGTACCTGAGCCTGGGTATGCACAACGAGGCGGGCGAGCGCTTCCAGGCGCTGCTCAACAACGAAGTGCCCACCGGCGTGCGCAACCGTGCCTGGTTCTACCTGGCGCAGGTCTGGTATGCACGCGGCTATCTCGATCGTGCCCTGGGCGCCCTGCAGAAGATCAACGGCCGCATGTCGCCGAACATGGAGGCGCAGCGCGAACTGCTGACGGGCAACGTGCTGATCCACCAGGGGCACTTCGATGAGGCGATCCAGCTGCTGTCACGCTGGCGCGGCGGCGCGGTCTGGTCGGCCTACGCGCGCTTCAACCTCGGTGTGGCGCTGGTGCGATCGCAGCGCCTGCCCGAGGCGTCGCAGTTCCTGACGGCGGTCGGCACCATGGAGGCCGACAGCGCGGAGATGGAGGCCCTGCGCGACCGCGCCAACCTGGCGTTGGGCTTCGCGCAGCTGCAGGCCAACCAGCCGCGCGAGGCACGTGTTGCACTGGCGCGGGTGCGGCTGAACGGACCCTATTCCAACCGGGCACTGCTTGGCACCGGCTGGGCCGATGCGGCACTCGGGGACTACCACGGCGCCCTGGCGCCGTGGATGGAGCTGCGCTCGCGCAATGTGCTGGATGCCGCGGTCCAGGAGTCCTTCCTGGCCGTGCCTTACGCCTTCGGCAAACTCAACGCCAACGCCCAGTCCGCGACCTACTACGAGAACGCGGTGAGCTCCTTCGACGCCGAGAACGCGCGCCTGGACGCGGCCATCGTGCGCCTGCGTCGCGGCGAGCTGCTCGCCAACGTGCTCAGGAATGACGAGGACACCCGTCATGGCTGGTTCTGGCAGCTGCACCAGCTGCCCGACGCGCCCGAGTCGCGGTACCTGTACACCATCATGGCGGGCCATGATTTCCAGGAGGGGCTGAAAAACTACCGCGACCTGGACTACCTGAGCGGCATGCTCGGCCACTGGGACGAGAGCATGGACGCGTTCGCCGACATGATCGACACCCGCGAGCGCGCCTACGCCGAACGGCTGCCGCGCGCCGACGCCCTGCTGGCCTCCGGCGCGGTCGAACACCTGCAGGAGCGCGAGGTCGCGCTGGAGAACGAGCTGAGTGACATCCGCGCGCGGCATGACGTGGCGGCGCTGGGCACCGCCGAGGAGCGCGATCAGTGGGCGCGCACGCAGCGGCTGGAGGGGGCGCTGGCCACCACCACGGACAGTCCCGATGCGGCCGGGCTGCACGAGCGCCTGGGGCTGCTGAAGGGTGTGCAGTACTACCGGCTCGATGAGGCCTTCGGCGCGCGCCTGTGGCAGGCGCAGCGCGGCCTGAAGGACATCGGGGTCGCCCTGCGGGAGGCGCAGAGCCGCTGGATCCGGGTGCAGCGGGCCCGCAAGAACGTGCCGCTGAACAACGGTGAATTCGCCGCGCGCATCGCGGCGTTACGGCAGCGGATCGGCGCCCTGCAGACACGCCTCGCCGCGGCGCAGCAGCGCCAGGGCGCCTACCTGGCGGGGATCGCGGTCGGGGAGCTGCAGCAGCAGAAGGAGCGGCTGGCGGCCTACCAGGTGCAGGCGCGCTATGCGCTGGCGGACATGTACGACCGCGCCGCGCATGGCGCAGCGCCACGGCCCGCCGCGTCCGGTCCGCAGCAGAAGGGCAGTGACGCGCCCGAAGCCGCGCCGGCCGCAGACGCTCCACGACCACCTGCGCCGGAGCCGGCGTCCGCGCCTGCGCCGCAGCCCGCGCCGGAGCTGCCGCGATGAGTGCGGCGCGCAGCCCTCGCCGGGTGGCGGGCGGGCGGGCATCCGGGCCGTACGCCGGGCTGTGCCTGGTCAGCGTGCTGTGCCTGGGCGCTGCGGCCGGTGCAAATGCCCAGGACAAGACCGCCCCGACGGTGGGTGATATCAGCACGCGCCAGGTCGAGGTGCATCGCGATACGCCCGCCGCCGCCAGCACCCAGCGCGCCATGGAGAACTACCGGCGCTTCCTGGAGTTGCAGAAGACCGATCCGAAGCTGCGTGCGGAAGCAATGCGGCGCCTGGGCGACCTCAACCTGGACGCCGGTGAGCTGCAGCGCCTGGAACAGGAAGTCAGCGTCGAGGATCTGCAGGCCGCAGAGGCCATCAGGCTGTACACGACGCTGCTGAAGGTCTACCCCGACTACCGGCGCAACGACCAGGTGCTGTACCAGCTGGCGCGGGCCTACGAGACCACGGCACAGCCGGCGCCGGCGCTGGCCACCTACGACCGGATCGTGCAGCAGTATCCCGGCACTGCGCAGATCGCCGAGGTGCAGTTCCGCCGCGGCGAGCT
This sequence comes from Pseudomonadota bacterium, assembly GCA_018241445.1. Classification (GTDB taxonomy): domain Bacteria; phylum Pseudomonadota; class Gammaproteobacteria; order Steroidobacterales; family Steroidobacteraceae; genus 13-2-20CM-66-19. The sequence goes on along the minus strand of JAFEDT010000001.1, from coordinate 121,507 downwards.
GCTGTTCAGCGCCAAACGCTACGCGGAGGCGCAGGGCGCCTACGCGGCGGTGGTCAGCCACGGCCGCACTTCCGGCTACTACCTGCAGAGCCTGTACAAGCAGGGCTGGTCACTGTTCAAGCAGTCGCAGACGCTGGAGAGCCTGCAGCCGTTCGGCCGGGTGCTGGATGCCAAGCTTGGCGACAGCGCGGCCACCGCCGTGCCGCTGACGAGCCTGCGGCGCGGCGACCGCGAACTGGTGGAGGACACCCTGGGCACGATGAGCATCGCCTTCTCCTACAACGAGGGCGCCGGGTCGCTGGAGCAGTACCTGCGGCAACTGGGCGCGCGCCCCTGGGAGTGGCTGCTGTATGCGCGGCTGGGCGACCTGTACGTGGAGAAGAAGCGCTACCAGGACGCCGCCGCCGCCTATCGCGCCTACGTCGCGCGCGACCCCTACAGCGATCACGCCCCCGAACTGGACATGGCGGCCATCGAGGCCTACGGCAAGGGCGGATTCAGCGACCTGGTGCTGGATGGCAAGCACGAGTTCGTCGAACACTACAATCTCGACTCGCCGTACTGGAAGACCCGCAAGCGCGCCGAGCACCCGCAGGTGCTGCAGGCGCTCAAGACCAACCTCAAGGACGTCGCCACCTACTTCCACGCCAACGCGCAGAAGAGCGGGCGCGTTGCCGATTACCAGGAGGCGGCGCGCTGGTATCGCGGCTACCTCAAGTCATTTCCCGACGATCCGGACTCGGCTGCAACCAACTACCTGCTCGCCGAGGTTCTCTACGCCAGCCACCAGTACGGCGATGCGGCGGCGGAGTACGCCCGCACCGCCTACGACTACCCGAAGAACGACAAGTCCGCCGCTGCCGCCTACGCGGGGCTGGTGTCGTACCAGAAGGGGGAGGCGGACCTGGACGGTGCGCAGAAGGCGGCCTGGCACCTGCGCGCCACAGACGCCGGCATGAAGTTCGCACGCACTTTTCCCGAGCATCCCGACAGCGCCGGTGTTCTGACGCGCGCCGCCGAGGACCTGTTTGCCGCCGGCGACCACAGCCGCGCCGTCACCGCGGCGCAGTTGCTGCTGGCGCGCCAGCCGCCGGTGGATATGGCCAAACAGCGCATCGGCTGGACCATCATCGCCCAGACGGACTTTGATGCCGGCGATTATGCGCAGGCGGAACCCGCCTTCCAGCATGCGCGCGACCTGGCCGGCACGGACGACAAGATGCGTGCCGACCTGACCGAGCGCCTGGCCGCCAGCGTCTACAAGCAGGGCGAGGCGCGGCAGAAGGCCGGCGATGCCGCCGGCGCCGTCGACGACTTCCTGCGCGTGACGCGCGTGGCGCCCGATTCGAAGATCCGCGCCAACGCCGAGTACGACGCCGCCGCCACGCTGATCACGCTCAAGCAGTGGGACCGGGCGATTCCCGCGCTGGAGGACTTCCGTCGGTCCTTCCCGCAGCACGCACTGCAGCCGGAGGTGACGCGCAAGCTGGCCGTGGCCTACTCGGCGGCCAACCGCCCGGGTGAGGCGGCAGCCGAATTCGAGCGCATCGCCGCCAACCCGGCCGAAGATCACGCCGTGCAGCGCGAGGCGCTGCTGCAGTCCGCCGACCTGTACGCCAAGGCCGGCGACACGGTGCACGCCGCCGGCATGCTGGAGAAGTTCGTGGCCGCCAACCCCGCGCCGCTGGCGGATGCGCAGGAAGCGCGCGCGCGCCTTGCCGACTATGCGGACAAGGCCGGCGATACGGCGCGGCGCGACCGCTGGTACGGGGAGATCGTGCGTGCCGACGGCGACGCTGGCGGCGCGGCTTCCGCGCGCAGCCACTACCTGGCGGCCAGGGCGCAACTGGCGCTGGCGCAGCCGGCGCGCGATGCCTTCCGCGCGGTGCGGCTGACGGCGCCGCTGAAGAAGAGCCTGGTGGCCAAGCGCGCCGCGCTGGAGAAGGCCATGGACGGCTACCGGCGCGCCGCGGATTACAACGTCGCGGAGGTCACGACCGCGGCGACCTTCGAGATGGCGGAACTGTACCGCACGCTGTCAAAGGACCTGCTGGCGTCCGAGCGCCCGGCGAAGCTGCACGGCACGGAGCTGGAGGAATACAACTCGCTGCTGGAGGAGCAGGTGTTTCCCTTCGAGGAACAGGCCATCAAGATGCACGAGCTCAACACCGCACGCACGCGCGACGGGGTGTTCGACGAGTGGGTGCAGAAGAGCTTCCAGGCGCTGGCGGAACTGAAGCCGGCGCGCTACGGCAAGAGCGAGCTGCAGCTGCAGTCTGTCAGCGGCCCCGACGCCGCCGTCGTGAACGCGGCGCTCGTGCAGCGCCGCGCGGGCCAGCTGGAGCAGGCGGAGAAGGCGCTCAAGGCGATCACAGGGGCGCCCGCCGTCGCCGCGCCCGCTCAAACACCAACGCCGTCCCCAGCCGCCGCGCCGGCTGCGGCAGCCCCGCCCGCGCCCGCGACCCCAGGGCCCGGCGCGCTCGCCTGGACGGAGCTGGGTGTAACGCAGCGCCTGCGCGGGGAATTCAAGGACGCGGCGCAGTCCTACGAGCAGGCCATCGCGCTCGACGCGCAGTACGCGCCGGCATGGCGTGATGCCGGTGTGCTGCACGACCTGTACCTGCAGGATCCCAACCGCGCACTGGCCGCCTTCGAGGAGTACCGCAAGATCACCGGCGAGGACAAACCGGTCAGCGGCTGGATCGCGGAATTGCGTCAGCGGCTGGGCATGCCGCCGGTGCGCCGCACTACGGATTCCACCGCACCCGCAGGCGATGCAGCCGCGCCTGCCACGGCGCCTGCATCAGCTGCACCGGCAGCGGGCGAGTCTCCCGCGGGCGGGCCGGCACCCGCACCTGCCCCCGCGCCCGCGCCAACGAACGCGCCCGCAGCCGCGCCAGCCAACGCACCCGAGGCCGGCAAGCCCGCGCCGGGAGGAACCTGATGCGCACATTGACACTCGCCGCGGCATTGATGCTGTATGGCGCATTGGCGTGGGCGCAACAGCCCCCGCGCGCGCAGCCTGCCACGCCTGTAACGCCGTCAACGGATCCACGCCCCGATCAGCTGGAACCGGCCGTCGACACCAGTGCAACCCCCGCGCCCGGGAAGCCGGCCGCGGCCCCGGCGGATGCGACAGCAGCGTCGGCCGGCGATAACGCGCCAGGCGCGACATCGCGCACCACGGCCGCAAAGCCGGCGGGTGCCCGGGGGGCAAAGGGCAAGAAGGCTGCCGAGCACATGGCGCTGGATACCATGGAGATCTCGGGCAACCGCGAACTGCCGAAGGTCCTGTTCATCGTGCCGTGGCGGCACTCGGACCTGGGCGACCTGCTGGGCCGGCCCCCCAACAGCCTGCTGGATGAGGTGCTGCAGCCCCTGGACCGCGACGTGTTCCGGCGCGAGAACCGCTATTACGATGCACTGCAGCCGGATGCGGTCCCGAGCGGCGGCGCCGGCCAGGCCCCGGCGGTGAAGCCGTGACGCGCCCCACGCACGAACCTGAGGGAATGAGAGCGCTGTCGCAGCTTTTTGGCCTTATGTCATTCAGTTTTGGCGGCAGACTCCGCCAGATGTAACGAGACGAGGAGACTTCAGATGGGCTTGTGGGATCACATCGTTCGGTTCTTCCAGGGCGGCGGGGAGTTCATGTACCCCATCGCTATCGTGTTCGTGGTGGGTCTGGCGATCGCCATCGAACGCTACATCTATCTGACGCATACCGCGGCGCGCAACCGTACGCTGTGGAACGAGATCGTGCCGCTGCTGGCCCAGGGCAACTTCCGCCAGGTGGCGCAGACGACCTCGAAGTCGGAGTCTGCAATCGGGCACATCCTCAACTACGGCCTGGCACGCATCCAGTCGGCGCGGCGGCGCGACGACATCGAGAAGGCCATGGAGGAGAGCCTGATGGAGGTGGTGCCGCGACTGGAAAAGCGCACCCACTACCTGGCTACTTTCGCCAACCTGGCGACTTTGCTCGGCCTGCTCGGCACCGTCATGGGCCTGATCCGCGCGTTCGCCGCGGTGGCGACCGTCAACCCGGCCGAGAAGGCCAACCTGCTGTCCGCCAGCATCTCGGTGGCCATGAACTGCACCGCCTTCGGCCTGATGACCGCGGTGCCGCTGCTGTTCATCCATGCCTGGCTGCAGACCAAGACCACCGAGCTGATCGACAGCCTGGAGATGGCCTCGGTCAAGTTCCTCAACGCCATCACCGAGCGGCAGACGCCGCCGATGGCGCCGGCCGCCGCCTGAGCCTGCTGTCCCCTTAAATCCGATCCCCTGAAGGGACCGCATGCGCCGTTCTTACCAAAACCGCAAGCTGGAGCGCCACGCGCGCAAGCCCGCGGAATTGCTGCTGGTGCCGATGATCGACATCTTCACCGTGCTGGTGACCTTCCTGCTGATGACGGCGGTGTTCTCGCGCACCGTGATCCTGCAGTTGAACCTGCCGGCCTCCCAGACGGAGTTTCGCGAGCCGCCGCCGGGCCTGCAGCTGGAGGTCATCGTGCGCAAGGACCTGCTGGACGTGTCGGATCGCAACAGCGGCACCCTGGCGCAGTTTCCCAGCAAGGCGTCCGGCTATGACTACGACGGTCTGACGGAGTACCTGAAGCGCGTCAAGGCGAAGTTTCCCGAGAAGACCGACGCCACCATTCTGCTGGAGCCCGATACGCCCTACGACACCCTGGTGCAGGTGATGGACCGGGTGCGGGTGTTCGAGGTGGGGCAGGGCATGGCCACAGTGCAGGCGGAGCTGTTCCCCGACATCTCCATTGGCGACGCGCCGGCCACCGCGCCCGGCGCCGCCGCTACGCCGGTTGCGAATGCGGCGCCCGCAGCCAGCCCCGTGCGCACCGCCGCGGCGGCAGCTGGCGCTGGAGTTCACCGATGAGCATGTCCAACCGCGCGCGGCGCATGGCGCTGCACCACCTGCGCAACCGTGCCGATGCGCAACTCAACCTGATCCCGCTGATCGACATTCTGTCGGTGATGGTGGCGTTTCTGCTGGTGTACTCCACCGAGGTGGAGGTCATCCAGAACTCCAAGGGCATCCAGATTCCGCAGTCGATTGCCACGACCGCGCCGAAGCACTCGGTGGTGGTCATGATCACGCCCAGCGACCTGTTCGTGCAGGGCGAGTTCGTCGCCACCGTGGCCAGCATCCACAACTCGCCCGCCGCGCTGGTGGCGCCGCTGCGCGCGGCGCTGAAGCGGCCGCTGCTGGTGGGCAAGGAACTGAGTGAACGTGACCTGGCGCAGCGCGAGATCACCATCATGGCCGACAAGTCGCTGCCCTACGACGTGATCAAGCGCGTGATGGCGACCTGCACGGACGCTGACTACGGGCGCATCTCGCTCGCGGTCATCCAGAAGGAGAAGCCGGTCGCCGCGGGCCAGGTGCGGGGCTGACAACCATGGTCATCGCTCCGTATTTCCGCGAATTCGAGCTGCCGTGGGAGGGGGACCCGGAGTCCAGCGAGCGCTTCCGCCGCATCCTGATCGCCCTGCTGGTGGCGCTGGTGCTGCTCGGCATCCTGTTCCCCCTGCTGCCGCGCCCCGCCCAGCAGGTCGGTGAGGCGGTTCCCGAGCGCCTGGCGCGGGTGATGATCGAGGAACAACCCAAGCCCCCGCCGCCGCCACCTCCGAAGCCGCAGGTCGAACGTCCCAAGCCCCAGCAGAAGCCGGTGGCGGTGCGGCCCGTGCCCGTTGACCAGCGCCAGCAGGCTCGCGACAAGGCGCAGAAGCAGTTGAACCAGGTGAAGGATCAGCTCGCCGACCTGCGCGAGATCATCGACCAGGCCCCGCAGCAGACCCGCAACCTTTCCGGCGCGGTGGGCGCCGACACGCATGCCGAGCGCTCGCTGATCACCTCGAAGGTGGGCGTGGGGAGCGGTGGCATCACCTCGGCGGATACCAGCCGCGGCTTCGGCAGTGGCGCCGGCTCGCTCACCGGGCACAACGCCACCGCGGTGACCTCGGCAGTGGCCGGCTCAGGCCTCAACAGCCGTGGCCCGGCCGCCAGCGGCAGCGGTGGCGGCAAGGCCGGGCGCTCGCGCGAGGAAATCGAGCTGGTCTTCGACCGCAACAAGGGACGGATCTACAGCCTGTATGCGCGTGCGCTGCGCGACAACGCCGAACTGCAGGGCAAGATGGTGCTGGAGCTGACCATCGCGCCCTCCGGCGAAGTCACCATGTGCCGGGTGGTCTCGAGCGAGTTGAAGGACCCGGAGCTGGAGCGCAAGATCGTCGCCTTGGTGCGTTTGCTGCGCTTCGAGGCGAAGGACGTGGCGCCGATGACGACGACCAAGCCGATCGACTTCTTCCCGGTAAACTGAAGGGTCTCCTGAGGACGCCGGCATGAACCTCAACTCCGAGATCGAGTTTTACGCCGAGCTGCGCCTGATCGACAAGGCGCGGCTGCTCAACCTGTTCATGCACGAGCTGGCCGAGGAGGCGCGCGCCACCTACGGTCCCGGCAACGAACAGGTTCACGACGGCGCCCACCTGCGCTTCGTCAACGAGCTGTATCACCGCCTGACGCGGGTGATCGAGCAGTTGCTGGCGGAAGACGCGACGCGCCCGGCGGACGACGTGGTGCTGCGCATGCTGCTGGCGCCGCGGGCCGACAAGGTCGCCGAGCGGCTGGTGTTCAACGCCTACGCGCGCGCCATCCAGGGATTCGAGAGCTACGACACCACGGTGTTGATGGGGTAGTCCGGCCGGGCCGATGGATCGCCGCGCCTGCGCGCCGGGAGTTTCCCTACATCCGCTGGAAGTGTGTATATGTATACACACTCTCTCGGGGCGGACTCATGGCTGGCGCCTGCCCCCGGCTAGTTCCTCCAGCGCCGCGCCGGTCACGCGCCAGGTGGTCCACTCATCCTGCGCCACCGCGCCCAGCCTGCGGTAGAAACCGATCGCAGGCGTATTCCAGTCCAGCACCGACCACTCCAGGCGCCCGCAGCCGCGTTCCAGTGCGGTACGGGCCAGCCACGCCAGCAGCGCGGCGCCCACGCCGAGACCGCGCGCCGCCTCGCGTACGAACAGATCCTCCAGGTAGATGCCGGGCCTCGCCAGGAAGGTCGAATAGTTGTGGAAGAACAGCGCGAAGCCGACCGGCTCTTCGCCGAGGCATGCCAGGATCACCTCCGCATACCGTTTCGGGCCGAACAGGGTCGCCTCCAGTTGCGCCTCGGTGGCGCGCACTTCGTGTTCCAGCCGCTCGTAGCGCGCCAGGTCGCGGATGAAGGCGAGGATCTGCGGCACGTCGGCGCCGGTGGCGGGACGGATGGTGAGGGTTGTCTGTGTCATGCTCAACCGGTGCTCTGCAGGCCCTGGGCGATGCCGCCGACACTTGCCAGCAGCGCGGCGAACAGCTCACGGTCCTCGCGCCCGCGCTCGCGCCAGCGGCGCAACAGGTCCACCTGCATCAGGTTCATGGGATCCACGTAGGGGTTGCGCAGCGCGATGGCGCGCTGCAGGGTCGGATCGGAGTCCAGCAGGTCGCGGCTGCCCTTGATGGCCAGCACCTGCTGCCGCGCCAGCGCGAACTCGGCGCGGATGCGCGCCGCGAGCGGCCGCAGCGGCGCGGGACTCAGCTCATCGTAGTACGCGGCGATGTCCATGTCGGCGCGCGCCAGGCTGGTCTCGATGTCATCGATCAGGTTGCGCAGGAAGAACCAGCCGGCACAGGTGTCTTGCAGCCGCGCCAGGCCGAAGCGGGCCACGGCCGCCGCCAGCGCGGTGCCGGCGCCGTACCAGCCGGGCAGCATGTAGCGGGTCTGCGTCCAGGCGAATACCCACGGTGCCGGCAGCAGCGCGTCGACGCCGCCGTTGTCGGCGCGGTGCACCGGGCGCGACCCGATCTGCATGCGCTCGATGACGTCGATGGGAGTGACGGCGCAGAAGAACTCGTAGAAGCGCGGTTCCCCGTACACCAGGCCGCGGTAGGCTTCGCGGCTGCTCTCCTGCAGCAACGCCGCGACCTGCAGTTGCGCACCGCTGTCGGGGGGCAGATCGCCGTGGCGCACCGCCGCCGTGCCCAGGCTGAGCGCGTTGAAGGCGCGCTCCAGTGTGCGCATGGCGATCGGCTGCAGCCCGTAGCCCTGGGTGATGGTGGTGCCCTGTTCGCGGATGCGCAGTACGCCGTCGACGGCGCCCGCCGGCGCGGCGCGCACCAGCGCGTCGATGCGGCCGCCGCCGCGTGCCGGGCTGCCGCCGCGCGCGTGGAACAGCACGTGCCGCCCGCCGGCGCCACCGAGCACCTGCGTCAGCTCATGCTGTGCGCGGTGGATGAGCACGCGCGAGGCGCACGGGCCTGCCTCCTTGTTGCTGTCGGAATATCCGATCAGCACCCCCTGGCGCCGGCCGCGGCTCTCCAGGTGTGCGCGGTACAGCGGGTCGTTCAGCAGTTCCCGCATGATCTGCGCACAGCCGGCCAGCGCCTGTTCCGACTCGAACTGCGGAGCAATGTCCAGCGCCACCTGGCCGGTGTGCCGGTCGTAGGCCGAAGCCCAGCGCGCGACCAGCAGCGCCGCCAGCACGTCGTCGGCGCCGCGCGCGTCACTGATGATGAAGTAGCCTATCGACTGCGGGCCGTAGCGGTGCCGCCCGCGCAGGATGGCGTCGAAGACCGCGAGGTTGCGCTTGCCCAGTGCGTCCAGTTCCACCGCCGGGCCGCGGTCGTGCTGCAGGGCCTGGGTCAGCAGTTCGTGCCGTTCGTGCGCCGGGCGAGACTGCCACAGCGGGTCGTCCGTGCCCTGCGCGATCACCGAGTGCAGAACGCTGGCGTGCTCGCGCACGTCGAGCGTCGCCAGGTGAAAGCCGAAGGTGTCGATGCGCCGCAGCAGGCGCTCGACATAGGTCAGCCCGGCGTTGGCGCCGCGGTTGGCCTTGAGACTGGCGGCGATCAGGGCGATGTCGTCGCGGAACTGCTGCGCGTTCTCATAGCCGCTGGCGCGGCCCTCGAAGACGCCGCGCAGCCGCTCGCTCACCTGCGCCAGGAATACCCGGTAGGGCATGCGGTCGTGCCGCGACGGCGTGATCGCCCGCGCCCCGGGCAGCAGGGTAGTGTACTGGTCTATCTGCTGCACCAGCGCCGCCGAGGCGCCGACACGGCTGGCGCTCTGCGACAGGCGCTGCGCCAGCTCCTGGCACTCCTCGAAATAGCTGTTGACGATGACCTGCTGCTGGCGGGCCAGGGTTTCGCGCAGCGTCTTGGCGTGCACGTCCGGGTTGCCGTCCATGTCCCCGCCGGCCCAGGAGCCGAAGTGCAGGATCGACGGCACGGTGATGTCCTCGGCCGGCGTCCCGTATACCCGCCCGAGCGCCTGGGCGATCTCTTCGTAGAAGGCCGGCACGGCGCGGTACAGGATCTCCACCAGGTAATACAGGATCTGCTCGCGCTCGTCGGCCACGGTCAGGCGTGCGCGCGGCAGCTCCTCGGTCTGCCACGCGGTGGTCAGCTCCATGCGGATCTCGTGCCAGACGTTGCGGGCCTCCTCCGGCGTCATGCTGGGATCCAGCCGTTCCATCAGGCGCTGCGCAACCCGCTGCTGCTTGCGCAGCAGCGTGCGGCGGCTGGCCTCGGTGGAGTGCGGTGCAAACACCGGCTCGATGGACAGGCTGCCGATCAGGTCCAGTGCCTGCTGCAGTGTCAGCCCCCGGGCGTGCAGGGCGCGGATCGCGTCCTCGACCCCGCCGGGCTGCGGGCGCTGGCTGTCCTTGAGGAAGTACATGCGGCGCCGCCGGATGCGATGCACCCGCTCGGCGATGTTGACCGCGCGGAACCAGGCGGCAAACGCGAGTGCCACCTCGCGCGCCATCGCCGCGGGCCGCTCGCGCAGGCCGGCCGCCATCTGCGCACGCGCCTGCTGTGAACCGCCGCGGGCACGGATGGCGGTGACGCGGTCCTGTTCCACCAGGTCGAACAGTTCGTGTCCGCCCTGTTCGTCCAGGATTTCCCCGAGCAGCACGCCCAGCGCATGCACGTCGTCGCGCAGGGGTTCGTGATGGGCGGGGAAGTGGATGTCGCTGCGATCCATGGACGCATTGTAGCCGTGGCTAACCCGCCAGCAGCACCGACTCGGCGTGTTCCAGCGCCTCCGGCGGGCCGTAGAGAACCACGATATCGCCGTCGCGCAGCCGTGCCTCATCGCCGGGCTGGCGGCCGAGAATCCCCTGGCGGCGGATGCCGCCGAAGGTTGCTTCCACCCCGCGGCTGCGCACCTCGCCCAGGGTGCGGCCCACGGCCCAGGCGCCAGGAGGTACCACCACCGACCTGACATCCTCGCGCGCGCCGTCCGCCGTCTCGGGGGTGGCGCCGTCGCCGGCGCGCACGATGCCGCGCAACACCGCGTAACGGTTGCTGCGGATATCACCGATGGTGCGCAGCACCCGCCCGACCGGCACCCGCAGCAACATCAGGACGTGCGAGACCAGCATCAGGCTGGCCTCGAAGGTCTCCGGTACCACGTCGGTGGCGCCCGCCGCGCGCAGCTCCGCTATGCGCGCGTCATCGGCGGTGCGTACCAGCACCGGGACCTGCGGCCGCAGGCGGCGGACGGAGCGCAGGATCCCGATGGAAGTGGCCGGGTCGGAAAAGCTGATCACCACCACGCTGGCGGTTGGCAGGCCGGCGCGCGTGAGCATCTCCTCGTCGGCGGAATCCCCGAAGATCACCGGGTCGCCCGCCTGGCGCGCGGCGCGGATACGCGCCGGGTCCAGGTCGAGCGCGATGTATTCGAAGCCCTGCGCCTCCAGCACCCGCGCCACGTTCTGGCCCACGCGGCCGAAACCGCACAGGATGACGTGTTCGCGCTTCCCGATGGCATCGGTGGCGGCGTCCTCGCGCTGCAGCGCCGTGTGCAGCGGGCCGCGCTCGCGCAGCAGCAGCCGGGCGATGCGCTTGTTGTTGTCCAGGAGCAGGGGGCTGGCGAGCATGGACAGCGCGATGGCCACCAGCAGCGGCTCGCCCAGCTGTTGGGTCAGCAGGCCCGCCTGCAGCAGGATGGTGCACAGGGCGATGCCGAATTCCCCGCCGATGGACATGACCAGGCCGGTACGCAGCGCCTTGAACGCGGAATAGCCGGCGTACGGCAGCGTGACGCCGGCGGCGATCGCCGCCTTGAGGGTGATCAGCGCCAGCGTCAGCAGCAGCGCCAGCCCCAGCTGCCGTGGCTGGCTGAGCACGTGCACGTCGAGCAGCATGCCGACCGAGACGAAGAACAGGCCCAGCAGCATGTCGCGGAAGGGCCGGATCGCCGACTCGATCTGGTGGCGATACTCGGTCTCCGCCAGCATCATTCCGGCGAGAAACGCGCCGAGCGCGAACGACAGGCCCGCCAGGTGCGACACCCAGGCCGAGGACAGCACCACCAGCAGCACGGTAAGTGTGAACAGTTCGCGCAGGCGGCTGCGGGCGATCTCGTGGAACAGCGGCCGCAGCAGCCAGTGTCCGGCCGCCAGCACCGCGGCGATCGCCAGGATGGCGCCGAGCGCCGCCGCCACCGTCTCGGGCAGGGTGTAGTGCTGGGCGCCGGCCGCCAGCGCACTCGCCAGTGCCAGGAACGGCACGAAGGCGAGGTCCTGGAACAGCAGCATTGCGAACGCCAGCCGGCCGTGGGTGCGATTGAGCTCGGCGCGTTGCGTGAGCTGCTGCAGCACGATTGCCGTGGATGACATGGCGGCGGCGCCGCCCACCACCACGATCGTCGGGCCCTGCACGCCGGCGAACCAGGCGAGTGCTGCAAACACCGCGGCGGTGGCCCCGACCTGCGCTGTACCCAGGCCCAGCACCTCGCGCCGCATGGCGAGCATGCGCGGCAGCGAGAATTCCAGTCCGAGGGTGAACAGCAGGAAGGCGACGCCGAGGTCCGCCAGCAGGCGCGTCGTTCCGGAATCGGACACGGCGCCGAGCGCGTGTGGACCGAGAGCCAGTCCGACCAGGAAGTACGCCAGGCTGGTGGGCAACGCCAGGCGCCGCACCACGACCAGCAGCAGCACGCTGGCTGCCAGCAGGATCAGGCTCTGGGAGAGCGGCGTGACGGACATCGCCGCTGACGTTATCAGATACGGGTCAGATTCCCGACTGCCAGGTGCTGGGCATCCCGGCCCTGCCGATGGCGCTCTCGATCATCAGGCAGGTGTCGCGCGCCTCGGGCTGGGCACGCAGGCTGCGCGCGATGGAATTGAGGAACTGGCAGACCAGCGCCAGGTTGGGGTGGCGGGCGTGGAGTTGTTCCTCCACACGGTCGATTGCCTCATCCACGTCCTGCAGGTCGCAACTGGAGAAAGTCATGCCCGCAACGGTGCGGTGTACGGCCTGCAGCGCGTTGTGTATGGCGACCTGTTGTCCTGAGTCCACGAGGGGAATTTGAACCCGATCGGGCCGCACTGCAAGTGTCTTCGCCCGCGGCAATAACGACGAGGGCCCCATCCTCGCGGATGGGGCCCTCGTGCAGTCAGGTCACTCCGTGCAGGACCTTACTTGGCCGGAGCGGTGTCCGCGGAGTCGGCCTTGGCAGCCTTGTGATGGTGATGATGGTGATGCTTCTTGGCGTGCTTGGCCGGAGCAGCGGGCTGCTCGGCGGCGGCCGGAGCGGCGGCCGGGGCATCAGCTGCGAAAACCGGGCCGGCGATCAGGGCCAGGGCAACGACGGGCAGGAGGGACTTGAACATCGATGTACTCTCCGAAAGTGAAAGGGTTAGCGCTGCGATGCTTCATCCCGGCCTTCATGCCCGGGGAATTGCGAAGCGCGCACATTATCCCTGCCCTCCCTGCCTGAAGTGCGGATATGACCGCAATATAATGTTCACGCCAACACATTGATTATTAAGGATTTATATGTGAACCGCAGTTGAATGCGACCCGATGGTCCCCTGCACCGTGCGCGCCGGGTGACCGGCCCAGGCGCGACTCGCCTTCAGAATGAAACCAGCGTCTGCACCGGCACGCGCAGTTCGCGCAGTCGCGACGCGCCCGCAAGCCCGGTCAGCTCGATGACGAAGCAGGCGGCGCAGACCTGTGCCTGCAACTTTTGCATGAGGTCAATGGCGGCCGCCGAAGTGCCGCCGGTGGCCAACAGGTCATCCACCAGCAGGACTTTTGCTCCAGGGTCGACGGCGTCGGCGTGCACTTCCAGCTCGTCGGTGCCGTATTCCAGCTGGTAGCGGATACGCAGCGCGGCGCGCGGCAACTTGCCCTTCTTGCGGATCGGCACGAAGCCGGCGGCCAGCCGCTGGGCCAGGGCGCCACCCCAGATGAACCCGCGTGCCTCGATGCCGGCGACCGCGCTGATGCCACGCGTCAGCCACGGGCGCGCCAGCAGTTCCACCGCTGCATGGAAGGCGCGCCGGTCCGCCAGCAGCGTGGTTATGTCGCGGTACAGGATGCCGGGCCTGGGGTAGTCAGGCACCGTGCGTACCGCGGCGCGGATGGCTGCCAGCGCCTGCGCGTCCGTCATCCCCGCCACGGGGTCGCGTAACTCTTCAGCAATCACCTGTGCCACGACCTTCGCATGAGCGAAGTCTGCGACAATACCTGCATGCAAGCCATAGATGCACTGCTGCAGCGTCGCTCGGGCCGCTCGCTGACTGAACCGGGTCCCGACGCGGGCGCCCTGGAACTGATGTTCGCCAGTGCCGTGCGCGCGCCGGATCATGGCGCGCTGCGTCCGTGGCGCTTCCTGGTCATCCGCGGGGCGGCGCGCGAGCGCTTCGGGGAACTGCTGGCGCAATACCTGCGGCGTGCGCATCCCGGGACGCCGCCGGAGGCGCTGCAGCGGGAACGGCACAAGGCGTTTCGTGCGCCGCTGATCGTGGTGGTGGCGGCGAAGATCGATCCTGCGCAGCGCAAGATACCGCAGGTGGAACAGCTGCTGTCGGCCGGCGCCGCGGCGCATGGCCTGCTGCTGGCGGCGGACGCGCTGGGTTTCGCGGGGGTGTGGAAGACCGGCGCGGCAACCTACGACAATGAGGTGAAGCGCGCCCTGGGGTTCGAAGACAGTGAGGCGATCGTCGGCTTCCTGTATCTGGGCACCGAGGCGACACCGGGCGCGCCTCAGCCCGGTCCGCCGCGCGACTGGCGGGGGTTGGTGCGGGTCTGGGAGAACTGACCGCTCGAGCCGCGGCGCACGCCGCTGCTGGCCGCGGTCGCGACCAGGCGAGCGCCGACGTCGACGAAGCGTTTTCCGCGGCTTCGCTGCGCCGACCGGGGCGGGCATATGATGCGCGCCCGGCATCCTGCCGCAATCAATCCGGGCACCTTATATGAAACACCTGCTCTGGAATGCCGTGATCGTGACCGCCGCCGCCTGTAGCACCGCGTTCGCAGCGCAGAGTTCCGCCACCGATGGGCAAGGCGCCGCCATCGCGCCGCTGGCCGCCGGTGGCGCTGCCGGCAAGGCGCAGATCGGCGATATTGGCCTGGACCTGGGTGCGCGCAACCTGCGCGTGCGGCCGGGCGATGACTTTTTCACTTACGCCAACGGCACCTGGATCGACACTTTCCAGATTCCGCCCGACCGCGCCAGCTACGGCGCATTCCACAAGCTCGACGAGCTCTCCAAGCAGCGGGTGCACTCCATCATTGAACAGGCCGCCAGCGCCGGCGCCGCCCATGGCACCGCGCAACAGCAGATCGGCGACTACTACGCCGCCTTCATGGACCAGGACGGCATCGAGGCGCGCGGGCTCGCGCCGGCCCAACCTGGGCTGCAGCGCATTGCGGCGGCGTCATCGCGCGCGGACATTGCGCGGCTGTTCGGCACCCTGGGGTACGCTTCGCTGTTCGATACGCAGATCGTCGCGGATTTCAAGGATCCTGACCGCTACGGCGTGTTCGTCAGTGAATCGACGCTCGGGCTGCCCGACCGCGACTACTACCTGAAGGACGATCCGAAACTTGCGAACCTGCGCGCGAAGTACGTGGAGTACGTCGCGCACATGCTGTCACTGGCCGGCGTGCAGGACGCTGCCGCGCGGGCGCGCGCGGTGATGGACTTCGAAACCGCGGCATCGAAAGTGCAGTGGCCGATCGAGAAGCGCCGCGACCTGCAGGCTGTCTACAACCCGCGCACGCGGGCCCAGGTGCTCGGTTATGCCCCGGGATTTCCCTGGGAGGCGTTCTTCGCGGCGCAACAGCTCGGCAAGCGGCAGGATTTCGTGCTGAACGAGCTGACGGCGGTGCGCGACCTGGCGGCGCTGTTTGGCGCGACGCCGCTGCCGGTGCTGCGCGACTTCCTCACTTTCCACTACCTGGACAGCAACGCCGCGTACCTGCCGAAGCGCTTCGACGAGGCGCGCTTCGCTTTCTACGGCCAGGCACTGCGCGAGCAGCCGCAGCAGCGCGAGCGCTGGAAGCGCGGTGTCGACGCGGTTAACGGTGCGATGGGCGAGGCGGTGGGCCGGCTGTACGTGGCCGGGTATTTCCCCGCCGAATCCAAGGCCAGGGTGCAGCAGCTGGTGGCCAACCTGCGCGCGGCGCTGGCGGCGCGGCTGCAGGCGCTGCCGTGGATGACCCCGCCGACACGCGAACGCGCGCTGGCCAAGCTCGCGGCCTTCACGCCCAAGGTCGGCTATCCCGACAAGTGGAAGGACTACAGCAGCCTGGAGGTGCGCCGCGACGACCCGCTCGGCAATGCCCGGCGCGCTGCGCAGTGGGACTGGGACTACCAGGTCGCGCGCCTGGACAAGCCGGTCGATCGCGCCGAGTGGGGCCTGACACCGCAGACCATCAACGCCGAATACATCCCCACCAACAACAGCATCGAGTTTCCGGCCGCCATACTGCAGCCGCCGTTCTTCGACCCCAACGCGGACGACGCCGTCAACTACGGCGGCATCGGCGCGGTGATAGGCCATGAGATCGGACACGGTTTCGACGACCAGGGACGCAAGTTCGGCCCGAACGGGGCGATGCACGACTGGTGGACGCCGGCGGACGATAAGGAGTTCAGCGCGCGCACCAAGCGCCTGGTCACCGAGTTCTCCGGCTTCGAGGCGCTGCCGGGACTGAAGGTCAACGGCGCCAGCAATCTCGGCGAGAACATCGGCGACCTGGGCGGCCTCAACATGGCGCTCGCGGCCTATCACATGAGCCTGCACGGCAAGCCGGCGCCGGTGCTGGACGGCCTGACGGGGGATCAACGGTTCTTCATGTCCTGGGCGCAGGTGTGGCGCACCAAGTTCCGCGACGGTTACTTGCGCGAGCAGGTGTTGTCGGACGTCCACAGCCCCGACAACTTCCGGGTCAACGGTTCGGTACCGAACGTCGACGAGTGGTATTCCGCCTTCGGCGTGCAACCCGGCGACAAGCTGTACATTGCCCCGGCGCAGCGGGTGAGGATCTGGTGAGGCAGCTCAGTCGCCCGGCTTGACGACCGCCAGTATCACGATCGCCAGCAGCAGCAGCGCCGGAACCTCGTTGTAGATCCGGTACCAGCGCGCCGGGCGCGCCCGTCCGGCACGCAGGGCGAGCATCAGCCGCCAGCAGCCGTAGTGGTAGGCGAACAGCAGCGCGACCAGCAGCAGCTTGGCGCGCATCCAGCCCAGCCCCAGGTACTGCGGCGCCTGCACGATCATGGACAGGCCGAACAGCATTGCCAGCAGCGCGCCGAGTGACATGATGAAGAACAGGCGCCGCTCCATGACCACGAAGCGCTCAAGACCGGGCGCGTCGCGGCAGTCGGCATGGTAGACGAACAGGCGCGGCAGATAGAACAGGCCGGCGAACCAGGTCACCACGAAGCTCACGTGCAAGGCCTTGAGCCACAACATTGGGGGGCGATTGTAACCGGCACGCAGCCCTCTCCTGATCTTTTCCTGGCTCATGTACCGGGTTCGCTTCCTGCGAACCCGGTGAGGAGTGGCGCGCAGCGCCTGGAAAGTCTCTGGTAGCATCGGTACACATGCACACCCCCCCGCCGCGCGGCGCCGCCGCCAACCTGAGCAACATCGAGATCGCGCAGCAGGCCAGCCTGCGTCCGATCCTGCCACTGGCGCTCGAGCGCCTGGGGCTCCCCGAGGACTGCCTGGAACCCTACGGGCGCTACAAGGCGAAAGTATCGCTGGACTACGCCGCCAGCCTGCACGATCGCCCCGATGGCCGCCTGGTGCTGGTGACGGCGATATCGCCAACGCCTGCGGGGGAGGGCAAGACCACCACCACCGTCGGGCTCGGCGATGCGCTCAACCGGCTCGGCAAACGAACCATGGTGTGCCTGCGCGAACCGGCCCTCGGGCCGGTGTTCGGCATGAAGGGCGGCGCCGCCGGCGGCGGCTACGCGCAGGTCGTGCCGATGGAGGACATCAATCTCCACTTCACCGGCGATTTCGCGGCCATTGCGCTGGCCAACAACCTGCTGGCGGGCCTGATCGACAACCACATCTACCACGGCAACCAGCTGGGCTTCGACGTGCGCCGGGTGGCGTGGCGGCGGGTGGTCGACGTCAATGACCGGGCGCTGCGCCAGATCGTGGTTGGACTGGGCGGCACCGGCAACGGCGTGCCGCGTGAGGACGGCTTCGACATCGTGGTGGCCTCCGAAGTCATGGCCATCCTGTGCCTCGCCGTAAGCCTCACCGACCTGAAGGAGCGCCTCGGGAACATCGTGGTTGGCTACCGCGCCGACGGCGGCGCGATCCGCGCGCGCGACCTGAAGGCGCACGGCGCCATGACGGCGCTGCTGAAGAACGCACTGGCGCCGAACCTGGTGCAGACGCTGGAGAACAACCCGGCCTTCGTGCACGGCGGTCCGTTTGCCAACATCGCCCACGGCTGCAACTCCGTCATCGCCACGCGCACTGCGTTGAAGCTGGCGGACTACGTGGTGACCGAGGCCGGCTTCGGCGCCGACCTGGGCGCGGAGAAGTTCGTCGACATCAAGTGCCGCAAGGCCGGCCTGACCCCCGCTGCCGCGGTGGTCGTGGCCACCATCCGGGCACTGAAGTACCACGGCGGCGTGGACCTGCCCGACCTGGCGCAGGAGAACCTGGCGGCGCTGGAGAAGGGCGTGGTCAACCTGGAGCGCCATATCGACAACGTCGTCAACCGCTACGGCCTGCCGTGCGTGGTCGCCATCAACCGGCGCGCCGAGGACAGCGAGCGCGAGACTCAGCTGCTGATCGACCGGGTGGCCCCGCACGGCGTGCGCGTCATTCCGGCCAGCCATTACGCCCAGGGCGGGCGTGGCGCACTGGAGCTGGCGCAGGAGGTGGTGCGCCTGTGTCAGCAGCCTTCGCAGTTCCGCTACGTGTACGGCGATGACGTGGGGCTGTGGGAGAAGATGAAGCTGATCGCCACCCGCATCTACCACGCCGCCGACATCACCGCCGACACCCGCGTGCGGGCGCGTATCCGGCAGCTGCAGGAGGCCGGCTACGGCCATTACCCCGTGTGCGTCGCCAAGACCCAGTACTCGTTTTCCACCGATCCGAAGCTGCGCGGCGCACCGACCCATCACAGTGTCAATATCCGCGAGGTCCGGCTGGCAGCCGGCGCGGAGTTCATCATCATGATCTGCGGTGACATCATGACCATGCCGGGCCTGCCGAAGGTGCCGGCGGCGGATGCCATCGACGTCGATGCGCAGGGCCGCATCACCGGCCTGTTCTGAAGGGCCTGCGGGCCGAAAGGAAGCACGTGGCCGGCAACAACAAGGCGCAGAAGCAAGCCCCACAGCGCGTGCTGGTGGCCGATATCGGCGGCAGCCACGTGAAGCTGCGCATCGATGCGCGCGGTGCGGTCAGCCGCTTCGAGTCCGGAGCGCGGCTGACCCCGGCGCAACTGTTGCAGGGCATCCGCACGCTGCTGCCAGCGGGCGGCTACGACGTGGTGTCGCTGGGCTATCCCGGCATGGTGTTCCGCGGCCGGATTGCGCGCGAACCGCACAATCTCGGCGGCGGCTGGGTCGGCTTCGACTTCGCGCGCGCTTTGGGCAAACCGGTGCGGATCGTCAATGATGCGGCCATGCAGGCGATCGGCAGCTATCGCGGCGGGCGCATGCTGTTTCTCGGGCTGGGCACCGGTCTGGGCGCCACGTTGATCATCGATGGCGTGGTTGAGCCGACGGAGATTGCGCACCTGCCGTGGCGTCGCGGGATCAGCTTCGAGGGCCATGTCGGGGAGCGTGCGCGCCAGCGCCACGGCAACCGCAAATGGCGCAAGGCGGTGCTCGAGGTGGTCGGGGAACTGCGGGCCGCGCTCGAGCCTGACTACGTAGTGCTGGGCGGAGGCAACGCCGCGCGCATGAAGCGGCTGCCGTCCTGGGTCAGGCTCGGCACCAACTTGAACGCCTTCACCGGCGGGGTGCGCCTGTGGCGCTCCGGCCGCTATCCCGTGACGCTCCCCGGTTCGGTGAGTGCGCCGCCGCGGGGCGCACGGCGGTGAGCGATGCGCCGGGTGCGCCGGGCCTGCCGCCCACCTGGTGCAGCAGCGCCAAGGACATGGTGGGGTGCTCGCTCGGCGCCTCGCGCCTGTGGTTCACGCTCGGCGCCGGCATACTCAACGAGGTCTACTATCCGCGCGTCGACCTGCCGCAGATCCGCGACCTGGGCTTCATCGTCGCCGACGATGCGGGCTTCTGGGTGGAGGTCAAGCGACTGTGGCGCTACACGCTGGAGCTGGCGGCGCCGGGCTCGCCGGCCGTGCGCGTGGTGCATCACCACGAGCGCTTCGAGCTGATACTGCGCATCGTGCCGTGCCTGCACCGCGACGTGCTGCTGGTGGAGGTGTCGCTGCAGGGCGATCCGGCATTGCGGCCCTACGTGCTGCTTGCCCCGCACATGGGCGGCACCGGCAATGGCAATCTCGCGGGGGTGGAGTCGCTGCGCGGCCGGCAGGTGCTGTGGGCGCAGCAGGGACCTTTCGCATTGGCGCTGCTGGCCGCCACCGCGCAGCAGGGCGACGCCATCGGGCGCGCCAGCGCCGGCATTGTCGGCGCCAGCGATGGCTGGCAGGATTTTTCCCGCAACGCGAAGTTCACCGCACAGTACCAGTCGGCGGGGCCCGGCAACGTGGCTCTGATCGGTGAACTGCCGCGCCAGTCGGTGCTGGGCCTGGCCTTTGCCAGCACGGCGCAGGCTGCCGCCACACTGGCTGTCACCGCCCTGGCGGCGCCCTTCGATCTGTCCTGGGAACGGCAGATGACCGGCTGGACTCGCTGGCATGACGCCCTGGGTGGCGCCGCTTTGCGTGAGTCATTGCCGCAGTTGTGCGCCGCGCAGGTGACCACCTCGATGATGGTGCTGCGGACACACCAGGACAAAACCTATCCCGGTGCGATGGTGGCCTCACTCAGCGTCCCGTGGGGCAACACCCGCGACGAGCGCGAGGGCTATCACCTGGTGTGGCCGCGCGACCTGGTAGAGAGCGCCGGTGCCCTGTTGGCGGTCGGTGCGCTGAATGAGGCGCGCAACACGCTGCGCTACCTGGTCGCCACCCAGAATGCCGACGGACATTGGTTTCAGAACCAATGGCTGGGCGGCCACGAGCACTGGTCGGCAATCCAGCTCGATGAGACCGCCTTTCCGGTGCTGCTGGCGGCGGCGCTCGAAGAACGTGGCGCCCTGCATGGCACCGAGGTTGCCGCCATGGTGCAGCGGGCGCTCGCCTTCCTGGTGCTGCAGGGACCGGCCAGCGACCAGGACCGCTGGGAGGAGGACGCGGGCATCAACACCTTCACCGTCGGGGTGTGCATTGCCGCGCTGGTGGCGGGCGCGCGCCTGCTGGCGCCGGCTGCGGGTGAGCTGGCGCTGGCAGTCGCCGATTACTGGAATGCGCGCCTCGAGGACTGGACTGTCGCGTGCGATCGTCCACTGGCGAAGCAGTACGGCGTACCGGGCTACTACGTGCGCGAGGCGCCGCGCCAGGCGATCTCCCAGGACCGTTGCACGCCCGAGGAACAGCGCCTGCCCATCAGGAACCGCGAGATCGACCCGCAGTTGCCGGCATCCGAGCAGGTGAGCCTGGATTTCCTGCAGCTGGTGCGCTTCGGCCTGCGCCGTGCCGACGATCCGATAGTCGCCGGCACGGTCAAGGTGGCCGACGCGCTGCTGAAGGTCGATACGCCCTCCGGCCCCTGTTGGCATCGCTACAACGAGGACGGCTACGGCGAGCACGAGGACGGACGGGCCTATGACGGCACCGGCCGCGGGCGTCCCTGGCCGCTGTTGACCGGGGAACGCGGTCACTATGCCCTGTGCCGCGGCGAGGACGTGCTGCCTTACCTGGCGGCGATGGCGCGCATGGCGTCCAACGGCGGCATGTTGCCCGAGCAGATCTGGGACAGCGCCGCGATTCCGGCGCGCGGCCTGGCGCCAGGGCGGCCCAGCGGGTCTGCCATGCCGCTGGTGTGGGCGCACGCGGAATACCTGAAGCTGGCCGCCTCACGCCTGTTGCGCCGCCCGTTCGATCGGCCCGAGGCCGTCTGGGATCGTTACCAGGGAACGCGGCCAGCGTTGACGCGCATCGTGTGGAGCGAAGCCGCGCCGGCCTCACAACTGCCGGAAGGCTGTGCGCTGACCGTGGTGCTGAAGGAAGCGGCGGTCGTGCGCTGGGGCACGGATGGCTGGCGCAACGTCCGCGAGCAGGAGACCCGCGCCCATCCCCTGGGCGTGCAGGTGCTCGACATAGACGCCGCGCCGCTGCGCTCAGGAAGCACGATCGACCTGACCTGGCGTCACGGCGGGACGTGGATCGGACGCGACGCGCACATCGCCGTGACGGCCCGGCCGGCGACGCCTCGATAGGGGGCCGCGGCCATGCCGTTCACGCTGGCACATCCCGCCGCGGTACTGCCGCTGCGCCGCTGGACGCACCTGCATATCGCGCCACTGATCATCGGCGCCATGGTGCCCGACGCGCCGCACTTCCTGCCCGGACGGCTGGGGCTGACCATGCCCGAGACCCACAGTCTCACCGGCGTCTGGACAGTGTGCCTCGCGCTGGGCTACCTGCTCCTGCTGGCCGCCGTGTTCCTGCGGCGGCCCCTGACCGCGCTGCTGCCGCACCGGGCCCACGCGCTGTGCCTGCAGGCGGTGGAACCCTTTCGATCGGGGGTGGTGCCGTGGTTGCTGGCGGCGCCAGCGATCGTCATTGGCGCCTGGACGCACGTCGCGTGGGATTCCGCGACCCACGGCTTCGGCTGGATCGTCCAGCATGTTCCGGTTCTTGCCACGGCGCTCGCGGTGGGTCCGTTCCAGCTGCCGCTGTACCGCCTGCTGCAGTATGCGAGTTCAGTCGCGGGGCTGGCGGTGATGCTGTGGTGGTACCTGAGGCTGCCGTCACCGGCGGGGCAGGCGGCGGGCGGCGACGCGGCGCCCGGCGTGCGGCCGCTGCTGCTGCTGCTCACCGCGGCGGCGCTGCTGGTGGGCGCCGTGCAGGCAGTGGAACACTACCTGGCGGCGCCGACGATCTATCGCACCCTGGACGTGTTCCTGACCCGCAGCCTGGCGTGGTTCCTGGTGTTCTACCTGCTGGCCGGGCTGCTGACCCCGCGCGCGCAGGCGCATTGACGCGCTGCGCGCAAAGGCGCAGGGATGGCGGAAAGTTGTCTGGCGGGACGGCCGTCGGACGTCCTATGCGCACTGGGACGCAGTCGGGCGTGGCGGTGCGGGCAAGGCACCGGGCGGCAGGCGCGGACCAGCCGGTACATCGATCAACAGGAGTCCCCATCATGAACGAGTTCGTATTTCTCTATCGCAACGGTGATCGTCCCGCCTCCCCCGAGCAGATGCAGCAGGTCCTGCCCCAATGGGCGGCGTGGTTCAAACAGTTGGCGCAGAAGGACCACATTGTGGATCGAGGCCAGCCGCTGGATCGCAGCGGCAAGCTGGTGGGCAAGGTGGTCACCGACGGCCCGTTCGCGGAGGCGAAGGACGTGATCGGCGGCTACACCCTGATCAAGGCGAGGGATCTGGCCGCGGCGGCTGAACTGGCCCGGGACTGCCCCATCATCGAGCGTGGCGGCAAGGTGGAGGTCCGGCCTGTCGTCAAGTTGAGCAGTTGAGCCGCCGCCAGCAGGCAACCGGGCGCAGCAAGGCCACTTCACCGATGGAACCGCCCGTCGAGCATCTCTTCCGGCACGAAGCCGGGCGGATCACCGCGACGCTGGTGCGGGTACTCGGCCTGCGCAACCTGCGCCTGGCGGAGGATGTGGTGCAGGAGGCCTTCTGCCGGGCTCTGGAGGTGTGGCCCTTCCGGGGCACACCCCAGGACCCGGCGGCCTGGCTCATGGCCACCGCCAGGAACTGCGCGATGGACGGGTTGCGCCGTGACCGCACGGCGCAGCGCTCCGCCGCCGGCGTGGTGGCGGCGCTGCAGAGCGAATGGACGCTCGGGGTGACCCTGGAAGAGCTGTTCGCGCCGCACGAGGTGCGCGACGACCTGCTGCGCATGATGTTCTCCTGCTGTCATCCGCAGTTGCCCGAGATCGCCCAGGCTGCCCTGATCCTGCACATCCTGTGCGGCTTCAGTGTCGACGAGGTGGCCGCGGCATTCATCAACACGCACGCCGCGATGGAGAAACGGCTGACGCGTGCGCGCAAAACGCTGGCGCAATCGCGGGCACTGTTCAACGTCGCGTCGGTGCGCGACTTTCACGCGCGCCTGCCGGCCGTGCAACGCGCGCTGTACCTGCTGTTCAACGAGGGGTACCACGGGGCCTCGCCCGAGGTCGCGGTGAACGCGGAACTTTGCGCGGAAGCGCGCCGGCTGACCGCGCTGCTGCTCGAACATCCGCTGGCTGCCACAACGACAAGCCACGCGCTGGCTGCGCTCATGGCTTTCAACGCGGCGCGCCTGCCGGGCCGGCTGGATGCCGGCGGCGAGTTGCTGGCGCTCGCGGACCAGGATCGCTCGCGCTGGGATCACAGCCTGATCGCCGAGGGCTGCGGGCTGCTGGAACGGTCGGCCAGCGGTGAGGTCGTCACGCCTTACCACGTCGAGGCCGCCATCGCCTCGCTGCACGTCGCGGCGCCGACTTTCGCGGAGACGGACTGGCGCGGCGTCATCGCCCTGTACGATGCCCTGATGTCGATCTCACCCTCGCCGGTGGTGGCGCTCAACCGCGCCATCGCCATTGCGCAGGCCCATGGCCCGCAGCGCGGCCTGGACGCGCTGCAGGAGATCGCGGACCGCGAGCGTCTGGCGGACTATCCGTTCCTGTCATCGGCAATGGGCGAGATGGAGCTGCGCTGCGGGCGGTCCGCCCAGGCCATGCCGCACTTCCAGGCGGCACTGCGGCAGGCGCGCAATCCCGCCGAACGCCGCTTCGTCGAACGGCGCATCCAGGCGTGTGCTGCGGGCGGCGGCTGAGCGCCGCAATCCACGCCTCAGCTCAGGAATCCCCAGCAGGCCAGCAGCAGGCCCAGCACCCCGGCGCTGCCGCCCAGCGCCGGGAAGAAACGTCGCTGCGCCAGGAAGTACAGCGACGACAGCACCAGTCCGAGTTCGAGAAAGCCCTCGCTCATGTCCAGGCGCAGCGCGCGCAGTTCCTGGTGCAGGCACTCCGCCTCGAGCGCACGCGCCTCGCGCTGGATCTGCTGCGCCTCCGCCAGGTAGCGCTCGCGATCGCTGCGGAACTTCGCCACCATGCCCTGGACCCGCGCCGGTTCGTTGCTGAGGTTTTCCGCCAGCAGCGCGCTCACTTCCAGCAGATGTTCGCGCTCCTTCTTGGCCTGGTAGAAGGACCATTGGTCGTTGGCCTCGGTGCGCGACATGACGGCCGCCGTGTGGGCGCGGTGGGCGCCGATGGTGACCGCCGCCAGCGCGATGCCCAGCATGCCCACCAGTATGCCCACGCGTTTGCCGAAGGCATCGATTTCGTGGTGACCTGCGTGTATCTCGACTTCCGCCATGGCTGCCCCCTGCCGTACATGATAACGCACGCCCGGTCGCGGGCGCAGGCGGGTGGCGCCGGCCCGGGCAGTCGTCCATTGTTGGCAAATGGCCGGACAGCAACAGGGGGCAGCAGTCGGGGTGGTCCCCGCGCCGTGGCGCGCGGGCAACCGCTTCGTGCTGCTGGAGGATGGCGCCGGCTACTTCCCCGCGATGCTGCGCGCAATCGAGGTGGCCCAGCACTGCGTGCTGCTGGAGATGTATCTGGTGGAGTCCGGGGCGGTCGCGACGCAGTTCATTGAGGCATTTGCCGCCGCGGTACAGCGCGGCGTGCGCGTGTGCCTGCTGTTGGATGCCTTCGGCGCCATGGGACTGTCGCGCGCCGACCGGCGCAGGCTGCTTGCGGCCGGGGTTGAACTGCGCTTCTACAATCCGCTGCGACTGGTGCGGCGCTTCTCCAACCTGATGCGCGATCACCGCAAACTGCTGGTGTGCGACGGCCGTGTGGCCTTCGTCGGCGGAGTGGGGCTCACCGACGATTTTGGCACCTTCACAGCCGGCGGCCGCTGGCATGATTTCATGGTGAGCATCGAAGGCCCGGTGCTGGCGGACTGGCAGGAAGCTTTCCTCGCCACCTGGCGGCGCTGTGGTGCGCTGCCCGACCTGCCCGACCTGCCCGAAGCGCTCGCGCTTGCCGCCAGCGGCGGCGCGCTCGGCCGCGCCATCCTCAGCGAAGCCCGTGCGCACTCGCGACTCGCCAACAGTGTCGTGCAGCGCATCGAAGCCGCCGCGCAGCGCGTGTGGATCATGAGTGCCTACTTCGTGCCGTCGCGGCGCTTCCGCCGCGCCCTGCGCAGCGCCGCGCGCCGCGGCGTGGACGTGCGGCTGCTGCTGCCGGGTGCGCGCACCGATCACCCGTGGGTGCGCCAGGCGTCACGGCGCTTCTACGGCAAGATGTTGCGCAGCGGCGTGCAGATCTTCGAGTACCAGCCGCGCATGCTGCACGCCAAGCTGGTGCTGTGTGATGACTGGCTGTCGGTTGGCTCCAGCAACCTGGACCGCTGGAGCTTCCGCTGGAACCTGGAGGCCAACCAGGAGATCGACGATGCGGGTGTCAGCGCCGCCGCCGCCGCGATCTTCAGCCGAGACATCGGCAGCTCGCGGGCGATGAACCGGCATCACTGGCGCCAGCGCGCCTGGGTGGACCGGTTGCGCGAGAACATCGCCGGCGCGATCGACCGCGCCCTGGACCGCTGGCGGCATTGAACCGCCTCAAGTGGCGCCGCATCCGGCTGATGCGCCGCAGCACCGCCCCGGGTCGATGGTTCGGGCCGGCCTCCGGTATCATCAGCCAATAAGACCGCCGGGGGCCGATGAGCTCATCATCTGCGCAACCAACACGTGCGCTCGGACTCAGGGATACCACACTGTTCCTGGTCACCGCCGGCTCGGCGCTGCAGTGGACCGCGGTCGCCGCTGCGACCGGGCCGAGCTCGCTCGCCATGTGGGTGGCAGGGGGGCTCGCGTTTTTTCTTCCTCTGTCGGTGTCAGTGGTGTATCTCGCGGCGCGCTATCCTGATGACGGCGGCATGTTCGCCTGGAGCGAGCGCGCTTTCGGGCCGTTCACCGGCTTTCTGACCGGGTGGACTTACTGGGCCGGTACGGTAGTGTACCTCCCGGCGAAGCTGTATTTCGCGGCCGGGAGTGCGCGCCTCGCTTCGGCCGGCATCGATGCGGCAAGCGTCACACCGGCCTGGTTTATCGGTTTCTCGTTCACCCTGCTCGCGCTTGCCGTAGTACTCAACCTGCGGGGCCTGGTGGTTGCCAGGTGGCTGAACAACGCGGGAGCGGTTGGCCGCTGGGTGGGGGCGCTGCTGCTGGTGACACTGGCGCTGGGCAGCTGGTGGCGGTTCGGATCCGCCACGCCGATCAATCGTCACGCCGCCGTGCCCACGTTCCGCCTCGCCGACGTCATCTTCTGGACGACGCTGGCCTTTTGCTGGACGGGTCCCGAGGCGGTGTCCTTCATGCGAGGCGAGATCCGTGACCCGCACCGCACCATACCGCGGGCTTTCGTGCTGGCGGCGCCGATGATTACGGCTATCTACATGTTGGGCACGGCGAGCATCCTGCTCGCGATCCCGGCGGAGCACGCCAGCGGTGTGTACGGAGTGATGGAGGCGGTAAGAGGTGCTGCCTCGCGGCTGGGCTTGTCGTGGCTCATCCCGCTCGGCGCGGTCTGTATTGTGCTCGATTGTGCCGGGAGCGTCTGCCTGTGGATCGGGGCTCTCGCGCGCATACCGTTGACGTGGCAGGCCGCACGGGCCGCAGCCCCGCAGCGGGTTGTTACCGCTGCCATCTGGATACAGGCGATCATTGTCGCGTTACTGGTTGTCCTGGGGCAGAGCGGGACGTCGGTGCGCGGCGCCTATAACGTTCTCATCGAGATGATGGTCGTAGCTTCGATGCTGCCGTTCCTGCTGCTGTTTGGCGCGGCGATCAGGCTCTCCGCGGGCGCACCGGTGAGCGGCGAAATCCGCATCCCGGGCGGGAGGGTGACAGTCGTCCTCCTTGCAGTGCTCGGCGTAGCCACCACGGCGTTCTCGATCGTGCTCGGGTTCGTGCCGCCACCCAATGAGCCAGATCCGGCGCTGGCGACCCTCAAGGTGGCAGGTGTGACCGCCGCGGTGATCCTGGGTGGGGTGCTGGCGTACGCGATCGGGAGGGCCCGGCAGCGAACTGGCGCGTGAGCGGCTCCGGCGCACGAGAGCCCTCGGCGGCAGGTCGCCTACCTGTAAAACAGTTCCGTGGTGCGCACGAAAGACAGCAGGAACGGCGCCAGGAACTGCATCTGCGTGACGTGGCAGCGCAGCGCCAGCAGCTTGCGGTCCTCTTCCTGCGGGCTGAGTACCAGGTCGGCCGGGGTATCGCCGGCCAGGCGCGGCGCTGTCGTGAGCGGCAGGCCCGGGTGCAGCCCCCGCGGCGACGGCCAACCCTCGCCACCGTGCACGATCCAGTAGCGTAGCTGCCAGCGCTGGCCATCTGCCGCTGCTGCCGCGGTGAGCAGCCCCGCCGCGCGATGGTCCGGGTGCGTGTCACGCGTGCTGGGAGCGAGCACCAGGGTCGGCTGGGCGCGCTCCAGCACCGCGGCGAAATCCGCGATCAGGTTGGCGCGCAGGTAGGCGTGACCGGGCGCCAGCGCGTCCGGATAGGGCACCGCGGCCGCGTCGGTGAAGTACGAGGTCGCGGGCATGCGCCGGTCCTGCTGTTGCAGCACCGACAGGAGTGCGCCGTCCGGGTAACCCAGGAACCACTGCGCCTGGGGCGCGACGCCCAGCAGCGCCGTGGCGCGGCGCGCTTCTGCCATGCGGCGCGCGCCCAGTGTGCGGCTGGCGGTCCGCGTTGGCAGAATGCTGTGCTGTGCGAACAGCAGTGACAGTTCCGAGCCGTCACCGCTGGTGATCCACACCACGTTCACCCGGCCGCCCGCGGCGAGTACGCGCTGCATGATGCCTGCGCAGCAGAGGATCTCGTCGTCCGGGTGCGGTGCGACCACCAGCAGCGAAGTGCCGGCATCCAGGGGGGGCAGGGCGTCGCTCGAGGTCGGGTCGTCGCCGGCTGCGCCCGCGGTGCCGCAGAAGGCGTACGCAACTGCGCACGCGGCCAGCGTTGCCCACAGCCGCGCCACACGTTGGCGGCGCGCGCCGCGGCAGATGGGGCGTCGCGTTCGTTGTGCAGGCGACTGCATGATGGCAGTCTGACAGGGTTCATGCCCCTGCGCGTGCCCGCGATGACGAGCCGCGCCCCGCCAACACAAGGACGCCCGCACTCATGACGACGACACCCCCGCTGGCCTATCGCGATCCCGCCTTCATGACTTCGGAGGAGGGCCGGCCGATCCGCATGATCGCCGAGTACCTGGCGCCGCTGCGCACCTTCACGGCTGCCGGGGTCCAGGCGACTGTGGTGTTTTTCGGGTCTGCGCGGCTGCGCGCCTCAGGCCCCATGGGGCGCTACGTCCAGGAGGCCACTGAGCTGGCGCGCCAGGTCACACAGTGGAGCCAGTCGCTGCCAGGCACGCCGCTGGTGGTGTGTTCCGGCGGCGGGCCGGGAATCATGGAGGCCGCCAACCGCGGCGCCGCGCTCGCGGGTGGGCGCAGCATCGGCCTGAATATTTCGCTGCCCCAGGAGCAGCATCCCAACGACTACATCACACCGCAGCTGTGCTTCGAGTTCCACTACTTCTTCATGCGCAAGCTGTGGTTTGCACACCTGGCGCACGCGCTGGTGGCTTTCCCCGGGGGCTTCGGCACCTTCGACGAGCTGTTCGAGATCCTGACCCTGGCGCAGACCCGCAAGCTCGACCGTTCGATACCGGTATTGCTGTATGGCTCGCAGTACTGGCGTGAAGTGATCAACTTCGACGCGCTGGTGCGCCACGGCACCATCGCCGCGGAGGATCTGAAGCTGTTCGAGTTTGTCGACGACCCGGCAACCGCCATGCGACTGCTGCAGGAGCGCATCAGCCTCGCGCCGGCGGCGGCGGACCACAAACCGTCCTTCGCCAACTCCCGCTGTGCGCCCGGCTGAGGTATCAGAGCACTTGCAGCGACGGGTCGATCTGCGCCGCCCAGGCCAGCATGCCTCCCTCCAGGTTGCCCGGGGAGGCGATGCCCGCCTGCAACGCAATCCCGCAGGCCGCCATGCTGCGGCCGCCGACCCGGCAGATGAAGACTGGCTGACGCTGCGCGTCGACCTCGCCCAGGCGGCGCGGCAACTGCGCCAGCGGGATGTTGACTGATCCGGCCAGGTGCCCGGCCGCAAACTCAACCG
Organism: Pseudomonadota bacterium; assembly: GCA_018241445.1. Classification (GTDB taxonomy): domain Bacteria; phylum Pseudomonadota; class Gammaproteobacteria; order Steroidobacterales; family Steroidobacteraceae; genus 13-2-20CM-66-19. Next base: position 91,833 of record JAFEDT010000001.1, on the reverse strand, counting down.
GTTCGCGCACGTCCACCAGTTGCGGCGCGGATGCGGCCTGCAGCAGGGCATGCAGGTCCGCGGCGGACAGGCGCCGCAGCGCGGCGGGCGTTGGATCGTGGGTCATGGAGTCTCCCGGGGCAGTTGCGCAGGCGGTGGCGAAGGTCGCCGCCGTGATGACGGGATGGTCGCCGCAGACAGCGCAATCCGCGCGGCGCGGCACCTGGAATTCCGAGAATCGCAGCTCGAGCGCGTCGTAGGTCAGCAGGCGGCCGGCGAGCGGGTCTCCGATGCCGGTGATCAGCTTGATTGCCTCGGTGGCCTGCAGGGTGCCCAGTACGCCCGGCAGGACGCCCAGGACCCCGGCCTGCGCGCAACTGCCCACCGCGCCGTCGGGCAGCTGCGGGAAGGCGCAGCGGTAGCAGGCGCTGTGCCCCGGCAGACAGGTCATGACCTGGCCCTCGAAGCGGTGGATGGCCGCGGTCACCAGTGGCCGGCGCAGGATCACGCAGGCGTCGTTGACCAGGTAGCGGGTCGACAGCCGGTCACTGCCGTCCAGCACCAGGTCGTAGTCCGCCACGAGGATACGCACGTTATCGGCGTCGAGCTCGAGCGCATGACCGTGAATGCGGATATCGGGATTGATGGCCTGGAGGCGGGCCGCACCGGCCGTTGCCTTGGGCGCGCCGACGTCGGAGGTTTCAAACAGCAGCTGCCGCTGCAGGTTGGAAAGTTCGACGCGGTCACAGTCGACGAGGCCGATGGTGCCGCAGCCGGCAGCCGCCAGGTACAGGGCGGCCGGCGAGCCGAGGCCCCCGGCGCCCACGATCAGCACGCGTGCGCCGCGCAGCTTCAGCTGGCCCGTGGTGCCGATTTCCGTCAGCGTCAGGTGGCGCTGATAGCGCTGTCGTTCCTGGGCCGACAGGCGCTCTGCCTGGGGCTGTAATGCGGTGGCCATGGCCGGCAGCATCGGCGCACCCGGCCGCCAGTGTCAAACCGCCGGCCACCCGTGGCCGGGCTTGGCGGGGCCGACATTCACGGCCTGTTATGCTTGCCCGCCATCGCTGCCCGGCAAGGGCCCGCTACAAGGATCGATCGTGAACAAAATTGCCAGATCGCCCCGCCTGTTGCTTGCAGTTGCATTGCTGGGCCTGGGAGCGGCCTCAGGCGCAGCGGCGCGCCCGCCGGTGGCAACCCCGCTGCCGTTGCAGCACGAGGCGGACGGGCGCTTCGCCGCCCTGGAGCACGAGTTTGTGACCTACGTGCTGCAGCAGTACCCGGTGGTGGCAACCTACCTGGGGGGCTCGGCCTTCGATCCACAGCTCGCCGGCATCGACGGCAGCCTGCGCGACTACTCGCCGGCCGCGGTGCAGGAGGAAGACGCGCGGCTGGAGGATTTCCGCCACCGGTTCGCGGCGCTGGCGCCGGCGCGCCTGTCGCCGCCGCGGCGCATTGACCGCTCGGTCGCCCTGGCCGATATCGCCTTCATGCTGCATGCGCATCGCGTGCGCCACTACCCGCAGCGCTCCCTGGATTCCTACGTCGATGAACCTTTCCGCGGCGTTGACTGGCAGATCCAGGGAATGACGGCGACCCAGGGGCAGGAACTGGGCACCGACGCCGAATGGCAGGCCGTGATTGCGCGCGCGCGCGCGGTACCAGCCTACCTGGCCGTCGCCCAGCGGCAGCTCAGCGACGGCGTCGCGGCACACAACACACCCGACTGGCGCGTGCTGATCGATTACGGGCTGCAGAGCACACAGGCGGATGCCGAATACTTCGCGCACACGCTGCCGCAACTGGCGGCGGCGAACATCGGCGCCGCCCATCACGACGCCCTGGTGGGCGAGTTGCAGGCCGCCGGCAACGATGCGGCCGCGGCCTATCGGCGCCTGCGCGACTTCGTGGCCGCGACTTTCTTCGAGGGTGCACCAGAGCGGCCCGGACGTGACGCCCTCAAGAGCGAATTCCGCGCCGACCGCTATGCTGCCGGCAGCCAGGAGTACGACTGGGCCCTGCACAACAACCTGCGCATCAACTCCAGCGCCGCACAGCTGTACGAATCGTCCTGGCCGGCCGTCGAGCGCACCCGCGCCGAGATGATAGCCCTGGCGAGGCGTATCGCCGCCACGCACAACTGGGCGCACTCCGCTGACGGCGCCGCCACGGTGCGCCAGGTGTTCACCCAGGTCAGCGAGAATGCGCCGACGACCGATGCCGCAATGGTCGAGGGCTATCGTCGCGTGGGCGAGCGGCTGGTCGACTACGCGCGCCGCACCGGGCTGTTCGATGTGCCGGCCCAGTACCGCCTGGATGTCACCATAACGCCGCCGCCGCTGCGGGCCTCGATCGAGGGCGCGGCTTACTACCCGGCGCCGCCATTCAAGAGCAGCGGGGTGGGCCGCTTCTATGTCACGCCGACCGGCGACGACGTGGCGCAACTGCGCGAGGAACACAACTACGCGGCCATGGCGGACCTGGCGGCGCACGAGGGCTTCCCCGGGCACGACTGGTACTACAAGGTCCTGACGCGCTTCCGCGGGCAGATATCCCCGGTGCGCTGGCTGACCCCGGGGGCGGTGGAGGATTCCTCCTCGATGTGGCAGGACTCGCTGGCCGCCGAAGGCTGGGCGCTGTATTCGGAGGCGCTGCTGGCCGAGCCGCAGCCGCGGGCTCCGTCCGGCTTCTACACCCCCGAGGAACACCTCTACCAGTTGCGTGGCAAGCTGTATCGCGATCTGCGCGTGCGCATCGACACCGGGCTGCACACCGGCCGTCTGTCCTTCGACGATGCCGTGACGCTGTTCTCCGAGGTCGTGGATTTCCTGCCGGGCTCTTGCCAGGACAGCGCGGCGCTGCAGCTGCCCGCCAAGCAGGCGAGCTGTCATAACGCGCTGGGGGCGGTGGGACGTTATGCCCGCTGGCCCACGCAGGCAATCACCTACCGGCTGGGTAAGGAGCAGATCCTGTCACTGCGCAGGCGGGCGCAGCAGGAATTGGGGTCGCGCTACTCGCCGCAGCAGTTCCACCTGGAGTTCATCCGCCAGGGGACCATTCCGCCCGGTTACTTCGGCGAGCAGTTGCTGCGCACACTGCGGGCGGGCGAATTCAGCCGGTAGAACAGATGAACAGGTGCGCCGGCAGCACGTTGAGGGGCTGAAAGCCCCGCCCGACGTAGGCGAAGATGCGCTTCAGATCCTGGAACACCCGGCTGGAGAACTGGTACACCAGGAAAGCGCCGCGGCTTTGCAGGGCGTCGTGCGTGTTGCGCAAGATGCGCTCGCGCAACGGCGCGTCGATGGTGCTGAAAGGGATGCCCGAGATGATGTAATCGGCGCGCGTCTGCCCGCAGTGCCGCAGGATCTCCGCCACGTCCACCGCCGAGCCTTCCACCACCTGCAGCCGCGGATCGGCAATGGTGCGCTTCAGGTAGGCGACGAAGTCCGGGTTCATCTCGATCGCAATCAGGGTGGCATCGGCGCGCATGTGGCGCAGCAGTTCCGCGGTGATGGTGCCGACGCCCGGGCCGTACTCGACGATCACCCCGGCGCGTTGCCAGTCGATTGGCTGCAGAAGCTGTTTGATGAGGAAGCGCGAACTGGGCACGATCGAGCCCAGCATGCGCGGATGCCGGAAGAAGTTGCGCGCAAACAGCAGCGCGTCGCCATTGGAGGACCGTTGGGTGTGTTGCTCTTGATTGGACACTGTGTTCCCCGCCGCGGCACCTGATGATCCCTGCCGCCATATTCGTCCGTGCGCCGCAATCAGGCAAGGGCCGTCAGCCCCCCGAGCGGCGTGCCGGGTAGCCCAGGCGGGTCAGCTCCGCCACCAGCCGGTCACGGTGTTCCCCCTGGATCTCGATCACCGCGCCACGCACTGCGCCGCCCGCGCCACACAGCTTCTTCAGCCGCGTCGCCAGCTCTTCCAGGGCCGCGGCGGACAGCGGCAGTCCGCTGATGACCGAGACGCCCTTGCCGCCGCGCCCGGCCACTTCACGCCCGACACGCACGCGCGGCGGGCCGGCCGGCGGCGCGGTGGCCGCGGGGCGCGGCTGTACAGGGGCCGTGCTGTGCAGCACGACCCCGCGAAAGGTGGCTTTGGGCTTCATGCGTAGTGTTACCCCGGTGAGGCGACTACAATCCTGCCCAACTTCCGCAGTTCGAGGCAACCCATGACCCTACGGTCACGCCTGCACGTGCCCGCGCCACCGGCCCGGCCGGGCCAGGAGCCGGATTTCAGCTACGTGCAGATCTCGCCCGCGGGCGCGGTGCCGCGCCCGGAGACGACCGCGGCGGCGCGTGACATGGAACAGCTCTCCTCGCAGCTGGTGCGGGTGCTGGATGACGAGCAGCGCGCCACCGGCCCGTGGGATCCGCATCTGGAGCCGGCCGAACTGCAGGTGGCGCTGCGCCACATGCTGCTGACCCGCCTGTTCGACGATCGCATGCAGAAGATCCAGCGTCAGGGGCGCATTTCCTTCTACATCAAGTCCACGGGCGAGGAAGCGGTTGCCGTCGGCGCGGGCATGGCGCTGCGGCCCGGCGACATGCTGTTTCCATCCTACCGGCAGCAGGGCCTGTACATGGTGCGCGGGCGCGACCTGGTCGACCTGATGTGCCAGTGCCTGTCCAACACACGCGATATGTGCAAGGGGCGCCAGCTGCCGGTCATGTATCACTGGGCCAAGGGCAACATCTTCTCGATTTCCGGCAATCTCGCCACCCAGTTTCCCCAGGCGGTGGGCTGGGCGATGGCCGCCGCCATCAAAGGCGAGGATCATCTGGCCGCCACCTGGATCGGCGAGGGTTCCAGCGCCGAGGCGGATTTTCACTACGCCATGACCTTCGCGGCGGTCTACCAGGCGCCGGTGATCCTCAACCTGGTCAACAACCAGTGGGCGATTTCCACCTTCCAGGGCTTCGCCGGCGGCGAGAGCCGCACCTTCGCGCAGCGCGGTCCCGGCTACGGCATTCCCGGCATCCGCGTGGACGGCAACGATTTCCTGGCCGTGTACGCAGTGACACAGTGGGCGGCGCAGCGCGCCCGCCAGAGTGGCGGCGCCACCCTGATCGAGCACGTGACCTACCGTGCCGCCGCGCACTCCACCAGTGACGATCCGTCGCGCTACCGTCCGCGTGACGAGTGGCGTGCCTGGCCGCTGGGCGATCCGGTGACGCGGCTGAAGCAGCACCTCATCGGCCTGGGTGAATGGTCCGAGGAACGCCAGACCCGTCTCGAGCAGGAGCTCGAGGCGCAGGTCACGGCGGCCTGGCGCGACGCCCAGACCTTCGGCACGCTCACCAGTGAGCCGCGGCTCGACCCGCTGACGATGTTCGACGACGTGCTGCAGGAGGTTCCACCGCATCTGCAGCGTCAGCGCGAGGAGCTGCGGAGGCTGCTGGCGGCCCAGGCTGCGGCGGCGCCGGCCCCCGCCAGCGGCGTCCCTGCGGGGGGCTGACATGGCGCGCATGAACATGGTCCAGGCGCTCAACTCCGCCATGGACGTGATGATGGAGCGCGATACGCGCGTGGTCGTGATGGGCGAGGACGTCGGCTACTTCGGCGGCGTGTTCCGCGCTACTGACGGCCTGCAGCGCAAGTACGGCGAGCAGCGGGTGCTCGACACGCCCATCGCCGAGGGCGGCATCATCGCCACCGCGATCGGCATGGCGGTCAATGGCCTGAAACCCGTGGCCGAGATCCAGTTCGCCGACTACATCTATCCCGGTTACGACCAGATCGTCAGCGAGCTGGCGCGCCTGCGCTACCGCTCGGCCGGGGAGTTCAGCGCGCCGGTCATCGTGCGCACGCCCTGCGGTGGCGGCATCCGCGGCGGGCAGACGCACTCGCAGAGTCCCGAGGCGCTGTTTGCGCATGTCTCCGGCATCAAGGTGGTCATGCCTTCCAATCCCTACGATGCCAAGGGACTGCTGATAAGCGCCATCGAGGGTGAAGACCCGGTGGTGTTCTTCGAGCCCAAGCGTATCTACAACGGGCCCTTCGACGGCGATCCACACAAGCCCGCGGTGCCCTGGAGTGCGCATGCGCGCGGCGAGGTGCCCGAGGGCCACTACCAGGTGCCGCTGGGCCGCGCCGAGGTGGTGCGCCCGGGCAGCGACGTGACGGTGCTGACCTACGGCACGATGGTGCACGTCGCGCAGGCAGCAGTGCAGCTCGCCGGGGTGGACGCCGAGATCATCGACGTGCGCACCATGGCGCCGCTGGATACCGACACGCTGTGCAACTCGGTCTGCCGCACCGGCCGTTGCATCGTGGTGCACGAGGCCACGCGCTTCGCTGGTTTCGGCGGCGAGCTGGTGGCGACGGTGCAGGAGCACTGCTTCTGGAATCTGGAAGCGCCGGTACTGCGCGTGGCCGGCTGGGATACCCCCTATCCACACGCCTTCGAGTGGGAATATTTCCCTGGCCCGGCGCGCATCGCCGCGGCCCTGCGGCAGGTGATGGAGGCAGCCTGATGAGCAATTTCGTTTTCAAGCTGCCGGACCTGGGCGAGGGCACGGTGTCCGCGGAGATCGTCGGCTGGCGCGTCAAGCCAGGTGACACGGTGCAGGAGGACGACGTCATCGTCGAAGTGATGACGGAGAAGGCCGCGGTGGAGCTGCCCTCACCGGTGAGCGGGCGGGTGGTCTCCACCACCGGCACGGCCGGCGACATGGTGGCCGTCGGGGCCGAGCTGATCGTGCTGGACACCGGCGCGTCCGCGGGGGCGCCGCCAGCCGCGGCGGCAGCGTCCGCGCCAACGCCATCCTCCGCCGCCAGGGTCGCTGCGGCGCCGCCCGCCACTGCACCCGCGGTCGGGGTAGCCCCGGCGCCGGCTGCAGCGGGCTCGGCGCGTGCCAATGGCACGGCAACGGCAGCCGCCGCGGAGCCTCGCGCCACGCGCGTGGCCACCTCGCCGGCGATCCGTCGCCGTGCACACGAAGCGGGTGTAAATCTGCAGCAGCTCAGCGGCAGCGGCCCCAACGGCCGGATCGTGCGCGGTGATCTGGATGCCTACCTGGCCTCAGGCAGCGCTGCGCCGCAGACCGCGGCGCGCGCCGTGAACATTGCACCGGCGGCGCGAAATTCAACGGTGCCGGCCGACCAGGAGATCAAGGTCATTGGCCTGCGCCGGCTGATCGCCCAGCGCATGAGCGAGGCCAAGCGCAACATCCCGCACTTTGCCTACGTCGAGGAACTCGACATAACGGAACTGGAGTCCCTGCGCCGTCATCTCAACGGCCAGCAGCCGCGCGGCACCCCGGGGCTCACCTACCTGCCGTTCCTGGCGATGGCGTTGATTCGCGCGCTGCGGCAATTCCCGCAGTGCAATGCTCATTATGACGCCGAGCGGGGCGTGATCGTGCGCCGCGGCGCCGTGCATCTCGGGGTGGCGACGCAGACGCCCGATGGCCTCAAGGTGCCGGTGGTCAGGGACGCGCAGGCCCGCGGGCTGCGGGACCTGGCGGCCGAGATGCGCCGTGTGAGCGAGGCGGCGCGAACCAACAAGGCAACCCGCGAAGAACTGACGGGTTCCACCATCACCATTACCAGCCTGGGCAAGCTCGGCGGCATCGCCAGTACGCCGATCATCAACGCGCCGGAAGTTGGCATCATTGGCGTCAACCGCACCATCGAGCGCCCGCTGGTGATCGACGGCGCTATCGCGATACGGCTGACGATGAACCTGTCATCGTCGTTTGATCACCGTTTTGTCGATGGCTACGACGCCGCGGCTTTGATCCAGGCAATCAAGAGTTACCTGGAGCACCCGGCGAGCATTTTCATCGACTGAGCCGCAGCTGCATGTAGGTCTTCTCGCCCGCGTCGATCCGCAGCGCCAGGCGATTCTGCAGCGGCGGCAGCGGACAGGTGGCGAAGTCGTTGAGGGCGCAGGGCGGATTGAAAGCCTTGTTGAAGTCAAGCTGCGCCACGCCGTCGCGCGGCAGCGGGATGTACATGAAGCGTCCGCCGCCGTAGGTGTCATGGCCACTGGTGGCGTCCTGGAACATGACGAACAGTTCCTGCGCGCCCGGCTCCTCCTGCACGGCATCCAGTCGCCACTCCTTCCCGTCGCGCATGAACACCAGCGCGCCGGGCGAGGGCATGTCCTCCTCCATGCCGAGAATGTTCACGATGCGGATGCTGCGCGGCGGCTGGTAGGGTTCGAAGCGCGCCTGCACCGCCCATTCGGTGCTGACGGGGAAGTAGTCGAGTCCGCGAAACTGCCGGCGATGCGGATTGTCGAGATCGCGCACACGTACCCCGAGATGGCCGGCGCGCTCGATGACGTAGAAGCGCAGCGAACCACTGGCCAGTACCGTAGGCGTCCCGGTGGCATCCGAGGCCAGCAGCAAGGTATCAACCGGCTGGCCGTCGTGCGTTATGCCTGAGGCGCTCAGCGCGTGGAAGCGCACCTCCCTGCCGCTGACCGTGAAGGTGCCCGCGTGTGAGGCGAGTGCCGGGTTTTCCAGCCGCAGCGCGTTGCCGGCGGCGCTGCCGAAACTGTTGGCGCCCGGCTTGAACCAGAACAGCCCCACCAGCGTGAGCCAGCCATTCTCGCTGGTCAGGGAGGCGGCGCGCCGCGCGCGCCAGGCCTCGACTTCGCGCGTCTCTGCGGCGGGATCCACCGCTACCGGATTCGCGGCTGCGGCCTGCAACAAGCCACCCCCGCCTGACAGGAGGGCTGGACCAAGCAGGAATGCGCTGCCGAGTGCGGTCAGCCAGGCGCTCGCGGCGCATTCCTTGCGCCTTCTCAAGTGATCCTCGGTCGTGGCTGATTCGAGTCTGCTCATGGGTTTCTACCGGGTGAGCAGTCGTCGCGCCAGCAGTGATTGCATGTCGCGTCTGTCGTCGGCGATCAGGTAAATCAGGATCCGGTGAGCGACCTGCCGGTATATGACGCGATAGGACTTGAAAAAAATCTGCCGGTACTCGCGTATTCCGAGAGCGCTCAGCTCCCGTGGCTGCTGTCCGCGGTCAGGAGATGTGGTGAGGCTTTCGGCAACCTGCAAAAGCCGATCGAGGACGTGATCAGCATTGCGCGGCGAATCGTAGTGGGCAATGTAGGTGTAGATATCCTCGAGATCGCGCTCCGCGTCCTCCGTGAGCAGTACCTCGAAACGCATCGATTACCGCCGGCGAGATCGCAGGCGCTTTACGACATCCGCAATCGGCCTGACATCGCCCTGCTCAACCTGCTGGTTCCCGAGCGCCAGGATTTTGAGGAGCGCCAGAGTCTCCTGGGTCTCTTCGTAGGAGGCAACATCCTGGATCACGGCCCTGGCTTCCCCGTTTTGCGTGATCACCAGCGGCCTGCGCTGCTCCGCCAGCTCTTGCAGGACCTCGGCCGCGTTGGCCTTGAGATAGCTGATCGGCTTGATCTGGGCGGAGTAACGCATCGCAAGCTCCAATCGCCAAGGACCGGACTTAATATAGTCCGATAATGGTCTGGTGGCAAGGAGCGGCCACGGCGTGACATGGGCAACGGTAGAGCTCGGCCAGTGCCCGGATCAGCGCCCCAGGATCTCCTGGCGCACATCGGCGATCTCGCGCGCCCGCGACACGTGTGCGCCCTCGCAGCGCTCCGGGCGGGGACAGTGGTTGCTGCGCGGACAGATGATGCGCGCGGGCCCGGCGAGCGCATCGCCGATCCAGGCGATGTTGAGCACGCTGGCGACGGCGTCCAGCTGGCGGGCCGCCTGCGGCGGGATGCGGCCGGCGCCGCGGCGCTGCACGCATTCCTGGAAGATCGAGTCGATGACCGGTTGCGGATCCACGCCGTTGGCGGTCAGCGCCGGCGCCAGGTCCACGCCCACCGACAGCACGTGCGGGTTGCCCGCCATGTCATGTACGCGCAGCGAGTGGCAGCAGTACAGCAGCGAGCGCGCGCCGTCACGCAGCACCGAGATCTGCGAGCCGCTGCTGCCGTGGGCGCCGTCGATCATGCGGAACACCGCCCAGTTGGGGCAGGGGTCGCTGGCCTGCGCCATGTTGCCCCACGGCAGCGGGATGCCGTTGCCGCGGTAGACCGCGCGCAGGTACCCTGGTGGATAGGCGTCGAAAAAATGCCACCAGGGGTAGGGCGAGACCTTGGTCATGCGGCGCATGACGACCGCCGGTGTGAGCTCAAGTTTCGCGCCGGCCTCAACCCGGTAGCGCTCGCGCGCCAGGAAGCGGCGGAAGGGCACGCGCGGCGCCAGCAGCGCGCCGGCAAAGAAGCTGCACTCGAAGTCGCGCCAGGCGTGCAGCACGTCCTGCGCATTCATCCCCGCCGCCGAGCCCCCTTCCGGGCTGCCGCCCATTTCCCCGCCGGTGGCGTGCGGGGACTTCAGGCCGTCGCCCGCGTGCAGCACCTGGTGCGCGATGTGGGCGGCAAGGTCGAATTTCAGCCGCGCCGGGTCGGCCTGCAGGGCGCGGTTGGCGTAGATGATGCCGGGCGGCTCGAAGAACGAGCGCACCATGCTGCGCACTTCGCGGTCCTTGTCGCGCGCCAGTACCGGCTTGCGCTCGAACCAGCGGATCTCCAGGCCGTGCCGCTTGCACAGGCGCGTCAGGTCCTGCGCCGACAGGGGAAAGCGGCGCTCGCCCACCTGCTCGGCGGCACGCTCCAGGTCCGGGAAGTCGTTGCGCGACAGCTCCTGGTGCGAGCGAATCAGCAGGTGCGCGAACTGCCGCCCGCTGGTGCCGGTCTGCGCCAGCAGCTCCGGGATCGCGGTCTGCAGCAACTCGCGCGAGAACAGGAAGGCGGGCTCCAGCGGGATGCGCGCCGGGCCACCGCCGGAGGCGGTCACGGAGGGTTCAAGTTCCGCTGCCTCGTCCAGGAACCACCCCGGGCTGCGCTGAAACACCGTTGCCAGCAGCGACAGCAGATCGGAGGAGGGGGTGCGCTTGCCGCTCTCGATCATGCTGAGGTACGAAACCGAGGGCGCGATCTGCGGGTTCCGCTGGATGCAGCGCACCGACAGTTCCTCCAGCGTCAGGCCGTGCCGCTTGCGCACTGAACGTAACTTGGCCCCCAGGAAGTGTCCCTTGCGTAGCAGGCTGCCCATGGTTGTGAAATTAACACTGTGAAGTTTTCACAGTCAATTTTCATCAACCGGGCCGGTATGCTCGGGGCCATGAATGCAGCGAGCCATGGCCAGATCCATGCCCGTGAGACTACGGGACCGGCGGTGGAGATCCTCGGATCGCGCGTCCCGCGCGGCGGCGAGGTGCTGACGCCGCTGGCGCTGCAACTGCTCGCGAGCCTGCACCGCCGCTTCAACCCGCGGCGGCTGGAGCTGCTGCAGGCGCGCGTGCAGCGCCAGCAGCGGCTCGATGCGGGCGAGCTGCCGCGGTTCCCCGATGCGACCGCGCAGCAGCGCGCCGCCGAGTGGCGCGTCGCACCGGTCCCGGCGGACCTGACCGACCGGCGGGTGGAGATCACCGGCCCGGTCGATCGCAAGATGGTCATCAATGCCCTGAATGCGCCCGTGAAGTGCTTCATGGCGGACTTCGAGGATTCCTGCTCGCCCACCTGGCGGAACATGATTCACGGCCAGGTCAACCTTGCCGATGCGGTGCGCGGCACCATCGAGTACACCGATCCGGCCAGTTCGCGCCAGTACCGCCTGGCACCGCGCACGGCCACCCTCATCGTGCGACCGCGCGGGTGGCACCTGCCGGAAAAGCACGTGCGCATCAACGGCGAGCAGGTCAGCGGCGCGCTGTTCGATTTTGCCCTGTACCTCGCCAACAACCACGAGGCGCTGGCGCGCCGCGGCACGGGCCCGTACTTCTACCTGCCGAAGATGGAGAGCCACCTGGAGGCGCGGCTGTGGAACGACGTGTTCGTGGCCGCCCAGGAGGCGCTCGGCATGCCGCGCGGCACCATCAAGGCCACGGTCCTGATCGAGACCATCCTGGCGGCATTCGAGATGGACGAGATCCTGTTTGAACTGCGCGAGCACAGCGCTGGCCTGAACTGCGGGCGCTGGGATTACATATTCAGTTTCATCAAGAAATTCCGTCAGCGTCCGGACTTCCTGCTGCCCGATCGCGCCAGCGTCACCATGGACCGGCACTTCCTCAAGTCCTACGTGGATCTGCTGATCCGCACCTGCCATCGGCGCGGTGCCCACGCCATGGGTGGCATGGCGGCGCAGATCCCGATCCGCGACGATGCTGCCGCCAATGCTGCGGCGATGGCGCGCGTGCGGGCCGACAAGCTGCGTGAGGCGCACGCCGGGCACGACGGCACCTGGATCGCTCATCCGGGCCTGGCGCCGATCGCGCTGGAGGCTTTCGATGCGGTGATGAAAGGTCCGAACCAGCTGGCGGTGCTGCGCCAGGACGTCAACGTCACGCCCCAGGATCTGCTGAGCGTGCCGCAGGGCGAGATCACCGAGGGCGGCGTGCGCGGCTGCATCCGCGTCGGCGTGCAGTACCTGGAGGCCTGGCTCGGCGGCAACGGTTGCGTACCCCTGTATCACCTGATGGAGGACGCGGCGACTGCGGAAATCTGCCGCGCCCAGCTGTGGCAGTGGCTGCACCACGGCGCGCGCACCAGCGATGGCCAGCCGATCACCGCCGGCCGCTTCGAGCGGCTGATGAACGACGAACTGGAACGCATCCACGCCGAGGTGGGCGCCTCGCGCCTGACGCACGGCGTGTTCCCGACGGCGGCGCGGCTGTTCGAACAGATGACGAGGAGCGAGACCTTCGACGAGTTCCTCACCCTGCCGGCTTACGAGCTGTTGAGCTGACCGCAGCCGCGCACCCGGCTCCCACTCCCGATTCAACGCAAGCAGCGAGAGGACTCAAGATGGACCCCACCCGAACCCTGCCTGGTGCCGAGGAACTGCGCCGCCTCTGGGCCGACAGCCCGCGCTGGCGCGGAGTACAGCGTGGCTATGAGGCGGCGGAAGTGCTGCGGTTGCGCGGCACGATCGCGGTGGAGTATTCGATCGCGCGCCTGACGGCCGAGAAGCTGTGGCGCTATCTCAACGACAAGCCGTTCGTCAATGCGCTCGGCGCACTCACCGGTAACCAGGCGATGCAGCAGGTCAAGGCCGGGCTGGACGCCATCTACCTGTCAGGCTGGCAGGTGGCGGGGGATGCCAACCTGTCCGGCGAGATGTACCCGGACCAGTCGTTGTATCCCGCCGACTCCGTGCCGGCCGTGGTCCGGCGCATCAACAACACCCTGCGCCGCGCCGACCAGATCCATCACGCGGAAGGGGACGACTCCATCGACTGGCTGAAGCCGATCGTGGCGGATGCCGAGGCCGGTTTTGGCGGCGTGCTGAACGCCTTCGAGCTGATGAAGCAGATGATCGAGGCGGGCGCGGCCGGCGTGCACTTCGAGGACCAGCTGTCGTCGGCCAAGAAATGCGGGCACATGGGCGGCAAGGTGCTGGTGCCGACGCAGGAGGCCATCAACAAGCTGATCGCGGCGCGCCTGGCGGCGGATGTCTGCAACGTGCCGACGGTGCTGGTGGCGCGCACCGACGCCGAGGGAGCCAACCTGCTCACTTCCGACGTCGATGAGCGCGACCGGCCCTTCATCGACGCCGCCAGAGGCCGCACCTCCGAGGGGTTCTTCTGCGTGAAGAACGGCCTGAAGCAGGCGATCGCCCGCGGGCTCGCCTACGCCCCCTATGCGGACCTGGTGTGGTGCGAGACCGCCAAGCCGGACCTGCAGGAAGCACGCGAGTTTGCGGAAGGGGTCCACGCGCGCTTCCCGGGCAAGCTGCTGGCCTACAACTGCTCGCCGTCCTTCAACTGGAAGCGCAAGCTGGACGATGCCACCATCGCGAAGTTCCAGCGCGAGCTGGGAGCGATGGGCTACCGCTTCCAGTTCATCACGCTGGCGGGCTTCCATGCCCTCAACTACTCGATGTTCGACCTGGCGCGCGGCTACCGGGCGCAGCAGATGAGCGCCTACGTGGCGCTGCAGCAGGCGGAGTTCGCGGCCGAGAGCGCCGGCTACACCGCCACCAAGCATCAGCGCGAGGTCGGCGCCGGCTACTTCGATGCCGTGACCCAGGCGATCAGCGGCGGCAACTCCTCCATCACCGCCCTGGCGGGCAGCACCGAGGAGCAGCAGTTCGAGAAGAAGGCGTCCTGAAGGCCCGGCGCGGCTCGGCCGCAGTCCCGTCCTGCGTCAGGCCGGTCAGGCGCTCGCCGCGGCGGGGCGATTCGCGACGCCGCCGCTGGCCGCTGCCGCCATGGCCGTAACCCGCTCCCACGTGGTCGCGATCATGCTGGCGCGGCTGGTCATCCGGTCCAGCCAGCCCTGCAGCCTGGCGTGGCCGGCCCGAAGCTGCGGCCACTCGGGCGTCGCCTGCAGGAAGTCGAGCTGTGGCGCGAGCAGCAGGTCCGCAAGCGAGAGTGCGCTGCCGGCGAACCAGGGCTGATCGCCGAGTTTGGCGGCCAGCTCGTCGATCACCCGGTGCGCCGCGGGAAGTGCGGCGGCGATCGCGGCCTCATCGGGCGCCCGCCCCAGCAATCGCGGCGCGATCAGGCGCTGGAAGGTGATGACATTGTTGACGCCCTGGAACAGGTACCAGTCGTTTACGCTCATCAGCTGATCCATCCGCGCGGCCGCCCGCGGATCGGCGGGCGTCAGGGCTGGCTCGGGCAGCACGCGGTCCAGGTAGCGCAGGATCGCCTGGGTCTCATACAGACAGAACGCGTCATGCTCCAGCACCGGCACGCGACCGAACGGGTGCCGGGCGAGATGTTCGGCAGAGCGGTGCTGCCCGGGAGCCACCGGCGCCAGGCGATAGGGCGCGTGTTTCTCCTCCAGGGTCAGCAGTACGGCGCGTCCGAAGGGACTGCCGGGGATGCTGTGAACCACCATCTCGCTCATGTGTGCATTTATATGGACGCCTCCCGATGGCAAGGATTTTCCGGTGTGACGAGCTGACAGATAAGGCTGCAGGTTTATATCCGGCCTGTTGTGCAGGCCGAAGCCCGCGGGCCCTGATGGATTGCGCTGACCCACGCCTCATTTCCTTTAAGAGCTCGTTAGCTCGAACACGCATGCAGGCTTGGTGGGTCACGGTCTGACCTGTTTCCCATCACACGTTTTGATCCTTGCGCAACCTTTGGCGTTCCTCCTCTGTTAACGGTTTATGATCATGAGTTCGGTCTATGCAGGCTGACTCACGTACCCGGATTGATACGCCCGCTCGTGGGCCGTCAGCGCCCAGATCGTGCGTGCCATCTTGTTCGCCATCGCCACAACGGCCACGTTCTTTGGCCGTCGCTTCAGTAATTCGCTCAACCACACGGGCGGCGATTTGCTGTGCGTCAGCACCGATCGAGCGCCATGGATCAGCAACGTGCGCAGATATTTGTCACCGCGCTTGCTAATCCCCAGTAGCCGCACTCGGCCACCGGTGCCGGTTTGCCGCGGCACCAACCCGAGCCAGGCCGCAAACTCGCGCCCCGATTTGAAGGCTTTCGCATCGCCCATTGTCGCAATGGCAGCGGTCGCGCTCAGCAGCCCCACCCCAGGGATCGCCGCAATGCGCCGAGTCGCCGCGTCCTCACTCCGCCAGTGTCGTAAACGCCGCTCGATCTGGCTGATTTGCTCATCGAGCTCACCCAGGCGTGCATACTGCTCGCGCAAAGTGTCGATCACCATTGCCGGTAACCGCTGCGCCAATCGTCCCAAGGCACCGGGGATGTCTCGCTTGATCCCGGCACGGCCCTGCGGCATCACCTCACCGTACTCCATCACCAACCCACGCAACCCATTGATCTGTGCAGTACGGAACTTCACCAACTGCTCGCGCATCCGGTGCAGTGCCAGCACCCCCTGCTGCGCCTCACTCTTGATCGCCACCGCCTTGATCCCTGGCTGCTGCACCGCCATCCAGATCCCGCGCGCATCGGCCACGTCGTTCTTGTTGCCAACCACAAACGGCTTGACCATCCGTGCCGACAGCAATTTGACTTCGTGGCCCAGCTTCTGAAGCTCACGCGCCCAATGCTGCGATCCGCCGCACGCCTCCATGCCAATCACACAGCTCGCACGATTGCCAAAATGCTCCAAGAACTTCTCCCGCCTCAGCTGCAACGACACAATCTCCCCCGTCGCCGCTTCCACCCAATGCAGCTGAAACACTCGCTTTGCGATATCCACTCCAACCACGATACGATTCATGTCGGACCCTCCGGTTGCCTGTGAAGACTGAACACCTTCCACCTTGGCACTTTGATGCCGTCGGCCCGGAGGGTCCACTTCCTCACCTGTTCACCTCAACCTTGAAGTGGGAGGCGTCCATACCATTTCCTATTTTGCCGCGCGCTCGTCGGCAGCGTAACTCATGGCAGCCGCCGCCGAGCGGTCGGCCAGGATCGGGGTCAGCTTACCGTCGGCAAAACTGCACAGCAGTGCAGTCTTGAACTCCGAGCGGCTGGCGGTGATCTTCCAGGCGCCGTCGAGCCTGGCATACTCGTCGTGATAGATGAGGCTGACGAACAGCACCGTCCTGGCCTGCAGGTTGAAGTTGCGATAATCGAGGGCCCACAGCGCCCTGGCGTGGCTGTCGTCGATGAGTTCGATCTCCTCGTTGGCGCCGTGGTGCATGTCGAGGATGAACGGCTGGCAGCCGAAGCTGCGATAGATATTGGCCCAGTCCTCGCGGTCGTGGCACACGCCCACGTGACCCATGTCGATGCGCACCTTGCCGGGCGCAAAGCAGTTCTTGGCGCTCTCGGGATCCTGCGAATCGCAGGCCGTCAGGTAGCGCGCCTTGAGGCGGCGTATGGCCTCCAGGTCCTCCAGCCGCTGCACCCGTCGGCGCAGTTCATCCAGCTCGCTCATCGAGATCGCTCCTGCGGCAATCAGCCGCCGATCACCGCACCGGACACCTGCGCCGGCTCGCCGAGCATCGCCCGATCGGACTGCGGCTGGCGGCCGTCGAGGTCGCGTACGCCCAACTCTGCGGCCAGGTCGGCCGCGTAGCGGGTCACGCCGGAGCGCCCGGGCAGCGCTGGATCGCGCAGCAGGGCGTCCAGCAGGCGCCCCATGAATTCCATGTGCACGGCGTTGGCCATGTAGGCGTCGTACTCGCCCGGGTGCTGCTGCATCGCCAGCTGCGAGCGCTCGGTCAGGGTGAGCGCCGCCCACAGCGATATCGCGGCCACACCGTGCTTCCTGAGATCCACGGCCATGTCGGCGGCCATCTTGTCCACGCCCGCCTTGCCGGCGCCGTAGGCCGGCCCGTGCATATAGCAACGCGCCCCGGGCGAGGACACCATGACGATGAGGCCCGAGCGCCTGGGCACCATCAGCCGGGCTGCATGCCAGCTGGCAACGTAGTGGGAGCGCAACCCAACATCCAGGATCGCCTGCATGGCGAGCGGCTTCTCCCAGAACCCTCCCGGCTTCACCAGTTCATCCGGTATGGCCGTGGCATTGTTGACCAGCAGGTCCAGTCGCCCACCCTGCTCGGCGGCGATGCGCTCGAACAGCGCGGCCACCTGCGCATCGTCCCGATGATCGCAGGCCACCGCCACGCCCCTGGCCCCGCGGCGGCTCACCTCGGCGGCCGTTTGGTGGACGGTGCCCGGCAGCGGCGCCGAGCCGCCGCGGGTGGTGCGTCCGGTCACGTATACCGTGGTGCCGGGCGCCGCCAGTGCCACCGCCGTGCCGCGGCCGATGCCGCGGCTGGCTCCCGTCACCAGCACAACGCGCGAAGATGTCACAGGCTCGTCCGTCAGTTCAGGTGATAGCGGAATGTCAGCCACCAGCGGCGCGGCGGATTGTAGGTGCCTTCCGCGTAGCCGAAGAACTGCAGTGCGTTGAATCCGGATGTCAGCACCCGCCGGTCGGTGAGGTTCTTGCCTTCTACGCCCAGCTCCCAGGTGTCGCCCGGCGCGAGGTAGAACAGTCCCGCATCCAGCAGCGTGCGCGAGGGTGAGCGCAGCACCGGGCTGTTCTGCGCATCCAGGTACATCCAGCTCTGGAAGGCGACGTTGGCCCGGGCGCGGATGCCCGCGCCGTTGGCGATGCGCCAGTCATAGCTACTCGCCAGGTTGGCGGTCCATTGCGGTGCGTTCTGCAGCTTGCGGTTGGTGTAGTCGCCGAGGGTGTCGTGCCACTCGTCGTACTGGTTGTGCAGGTAACCCAGGCTCCCCTGCAGCGTCCAGCGGTCGGTGAGCGCCGCCTCCAGGTCACTTTCCACGCCGTACACGGTGGCCCTGGCCGCGTTGGTGATCAGCACCGTCGTGCCCTGGCTCAGGGTGACCTGGATGTCCTTGTACTTGTCGTAGAACAGCGCGGTATTCAGGCGCACGCGCCGCTGCGCCAGCAGCGCCTTGAAGCCCAGCTCGGTACTGTCGAGGTGCTCGGGCTTGTAGTCCTGGATCTGCGCCTTGTTGGTCGGGCGGCCACTCAGGCCACCGCTGCGAAAGCCGCGGCTCCACTGCAGATACTGGAACAGGTCATCGCTCCATTTCATGTTCAGGCTCAGGCGGGGCGAGAACTCCCTGGAGCTGGTGCGGCAGCTGAACAGCCGTCCCACGTCCTGCAGGCTGCTGCAGGCCGGACTGGGCACGGTCGGATCGCTGGTGTCCGTCACTCCGGTGATCGGATTCACGGGCAGGAAGATCGACGTGCCGGCATCGTTCTGCACGAACTGCGAGAAGTCCTTGCTCTCGTCCGTGTAGCGCCCGCCCGCCTGCAGCGACAGCCGGTCGTTGAAGGCGTACTCGCCGTTGAGATAGGCGGCATAGTCCCGGGTGCGCTGGCGGTTGTCGAAATCCAGGTTGAAGTCCAGCGCGTAGCGGAACAGGTACAGCTGCGTCAGCGGGTCGTTGGGGTTGGCGAGATTGATGATTGGCGCCAGTGCCGACAGCGCCTGGAACAACCCCTGGGCTGTCACCAGCTGGGTCTGGTCGCGGGTGCGCTCCTGCAGGTAGTACAGGCCCCCGACCCACTTGACCCGGTCCCAGGCGCCGCTCGCCTGCAGCTCCTGGCTGAGCTGGGTGTCATGCTCGTCGTGCACATCGCCGCTGTAGTTGAGCGCGGAATTGTCGCCGTCACGGCCGAACTGCGCGTGCATGTAACGGTAGGCGCTGATCGACTTCAGGTGCACGTCGCCCGCCAGGCGCCAGTCGTTGATCCAGGTGAGCCCCTGGCCGTGCAGGTCATCGCGCACCAGCGGCCCCTGCGCGCCACTGCGGTCGATATTGGTCGGTGGCGTGCAACAGGGGTTGGCAGGTGATACGAAGGCGTTGAACAGCGGCAGGAACGGCGCCACCAGCTGGCTGGGATCGTACTTGATCATGACGTTCGGGCTGCTGGGCTGCGCCTGGGCGGAGAACTCCGCGCTCAAGCGCGAGGTGAACGTGTCGCTGGCGCTCCAGCTCAGCGTGAAGCGTCCGCCATAGCGGTTCTCCTTGCCGCCGTTGCGGTCCAGGGGCCGGTCCTGCCAGCCGTCGGAGCGCCGTCCCATCAGTGATACGCCCAGTGCCAGCTGATCGGTGAGCCGCAGGTCGGTGTACAGGTCCAGCGCGTAGGATTCAAAGTTGCCCACCGAGGCGCGCAGATCGGTGCGGCCGCTGCCAGTGGGGGTTCGGGTGGTGATGTTGATGGCGCCGCCGATGTTGTTCTTGCCGAACAGGGTACCCTGCGGGCCTCGCAGCACCTCCGTGCGCTCGATGTCGTTCAGCTCCAGGTTGGTGCCGAAGGTGCGCGCCAGGTAGACGCCATCGACGTACAGGCCCACGGCCGGATCCAGGGTGAGCAGGAAGTCGTACTGGCCGATGCCGCGGATGAACGCGCTGACCTGGGTGCTGCTGCCGCCCGTGCCGCTGTTGAAGTTGAGATTGGGCGCAGCCTCCTCCAGCGAGGTGACGCGGTTGAGATCGAACTTCTGCAGAAACGCGCCCGTGAGAGCAGTGACCGCCACCGGCGTTGTCTGCAGGTTCTGCTCGACGCGCTGTGCCGTTACGGTGATCTCCTCCAGCGCCCCGCTGCTGGCCGGGGCCGTGTCCGACTCCGCCGCCAGGGCGCCAATGGAAAGTAAGGAGCAGCTCGCCACCAGGCCGAGAGTCATCTTTTTCGACACGTCATTTCCCCTGTGCGAAGGCACTTCTACTACGAGAATAAACTTTGAATTATAGCCATACAAGCATTATTCGCTAAATAATGCCTCTATTATTACGCATATCGCCTCACGTCCCGGAGGCGGCTTGCACCAGCACCCTGGGGCTGGCACAGGCAGCCCGGCGGTGCTCTACTGCTGCCATGCATCACCGTCGCCTGGCCCTGGCGTCCGGGTATCTCGGGACTCTCCTGTCGGTCCCCCTGGGGGCCAACGTGCCGGCCGGCGTGCCGGCTGCGGCACCCGGTGTTGCGACACCTGCCGCGACACCGGCCCTCACTCCTGAGGCGCTCACCGAAGTCGTGGTCCAGGCGGCCGAGCCGCGCTACGTCGCACCCACGCGCCGTGACCGCATAGGGAGGATCTGGGCGCCGGTGCTGATCGGCGGCAAGGGTCCGTACCGGCTGGTGCTGGACACCGGGGCCAACCGCTCTGCCATCACCGCCTCGACCGCGCAGGCACTCGGCACAGCCGCCTCCCCCGACAGCGACGTGCGTGTCACGGGCTTCACGGGAACCGCGATCGTTCCGATCGTGCGCGTAAGCAGCATGGAGGTCGGTGACGTCGCCATGGGACCGAGGGAGCTCCCGGTCCTCGCGGATGTGTTCGGCGGGGCGCAGGGCGTGCTGGGAATCGACGGCCTGGCGGGCAAGCGCATCTACGCCGACTTCACCCGCGATTATCTGGAGATTGCGCGATCTCGTTCCGAGCGGGCGCCGCGCGGCTTCGGCACCGTGCCACTGCATCTCACACGCGGCGGCCTGCTGGTGGCGGATGTCCGCGTGGGCCACGTGGACGCCAGGGCGATCATCGACACCGGCGCCCAGGGTACGATCGGCAACCTCGCCCTGCGCGAGGCGCTGATGCGCCACCCGCCGCGCGACGCGGTGCAGAGCGAGGTGATCGGCGTGACCCTGGACGTGCAGAAGGGCGACATCATGCCTTCACCCGACATCACAATGGGCGGTCTGACCATCAGCGGGATACGCGTCACCTTCGGCGACATGTACCTGTTCCAGCGCTGGCACATGACCGATACGCCGACCCTGACCCTGGGTATGGACCTGCTGGGTTCCTTCGACGTCCTGGTGATCGACTACGGCCGCCGGGAACTGCAGATACGGCTGCGGGGTACGAGTCCGCGGGGAGCGCAACCCTCGTAGGGTCTCACGACGATCCCTTGCCGCGCGAACCCATGCGCAGGAACTGACGCCGCTCGTTCCACTGGTGACGCGCGTGCAGGCGCTCGGACTCGTTCGCGGCTTCGATCGGCAGTGTGCGTAACACGCGCAGCGCCGCCGCGTGCGCCATTGCGACCGCCGGATCGCCCTGCAGTAGCCCCCGGTAGTGCTGCACGAAGGCCGAGGCTTCTGCGGACAATTCCTCACCCGGCCCCGCCACCCCGGTCAGCAGTTCGCGGGCATGGGCGCCGATTGCCGCGCTTTCACTCGCCGGCACTCCCTGCTTATAGCCCAGCGCGTGATCGACGTCGGCAATCAGGCGGTACAGGGGCTGCAGCCAGGCCCACTCAGGGCTGGTGGTGATCTGCTTCAGCCGCTCCATCGGGGATGCGGGCAGCGCCAGGCGGCGCTCGGCCTCCAGTATTGCCGACAGCACACCCTGCAGTGCGGAGCTGCTCTCGCGCAGGCCGTCGAGCCAGGGTTGTTCGGTGGACATCACGGTGAAGGGTACACCTTTGCGCGCCCGTCAGCGCTGATCGCAGCGGGCGAGATCGGCGATCGCTTCCACACAGACATCCGGGGCCGGCCAGCGCGCCACTTCCTTCTGATCCAGCGCATAGTGCCCCTGGCGAACGAACACCGTGGTCAGCTTCGCTCCCCAGGCGGCCTTCATCGCCGCGAGAATGCGCACCTTGTCGTCCACCATGACGTAGCGTTGCGCCGGATAGCGGCGCGCAACGGCGTCGAGCATCAGTTCCTTGTGCAGATAGATCAGCACCCTGCCCTGCACGGCGTCCCACAGGCCCGAGCGCTGTATCTTGCGCGGCTGAAACACCACGTCGCCGTCTGACAGGATCACGGTGGGCCCGAGCGCACTGCAGCGCGCCAGCGCCTGCATGCTGCCGGGATAGACGCGCTGCGCGAAGGGATAGTCGATCAGGAACGACGACACCCGCAGCAGCTCGGGCTCGTCCACATGTTCCAGCCGGTAGCGCTGCAGGGCACCCAGGTAATCGGCGTAGCCCAGCTCCTGGCGCAGGGCCTCATATATCGTCCAGTAACGATCGCGGCACGCTGTACCCAACTCGCGCGTCAGGCAGGCGCTGAGGTCAGCCTGGACCGCATCGTTGTCGAGCAGGGTGTTGTCGACATCGAACAGGAACACGGCGCCATGGGTCGGCGCGCCAGCGCGCGTCACCGCGCGCTGTAGCCGCGTGCGTCGAGACAGGCGATCAGCGCACGCCGATAGGCCGACAGACTGCCGCTGGCCTGCTGCGAGGGCCGGGTCGGGTCGAAGCCCGTCGTGGTCACCGCCCAGCTGTGGCACTGATAGCGGTCGGTCTGCGCCTGGCTGTCACTCTGGCCATTGCGGGGATAGGCATAGACGTCCGGTCCCGGCGCCACCCCGTCAGCCTGCGGCGGTGGCGCTTCATCGGAATCACTGTAGTCGCCGCTGTAGTCGCCGTTGGCATCCCCGGGATAGGCGCTGCCGCTGCCGTCGGCCACGGGCGGCGGGTCGGTTACGACGTAGCCGTTATATCCCGGATTCCAGGTGTAATAGACGTTGTTCCAGTAGTAATAGGGGAAGCCGCCCCACCAGAATGTGCTGAAGCCGAACGGCAGTACCGGCAGAAACCAGGAAATGCCCGGACCGTAATAACAGCGTGGCCAGTAACCGCCGCGCCAGTAACCCCCGCCCCAGTAGGCGCCGGAGCTGTAGGTGCCGCCGCGGCCCCAGTAAGCACTGCCGCCACCGGACCGGCCGACCACGCCGACTCCGCGCCGTTCCGCGCCGGCGGCAAAGCCGCCATGCACCGGTGAGTAGGGAGCCCCGGAGAAGCGCTGTCCGGCAAAAGCGCGGCCACCGTAGCCGACGGCCCGGCCGCCACCCGCGAAGTGGCCCGCAAAGGATCCGCCACCCGAGCGAACCGCACCGCTGATCGCGCGGCCGCCGCCCGTGAAGTGTCCACCGCCACCCATGGAGTGGCCGCCGCCACCCATGGAGTGGCCGCCGCCACCGCCCATCGAATGGCCTCCGCCAAACCCACCGCCGCCCCCGCCACCCCCGTGGTGTTGGGCCTGGACCGGCAACGTGACCGCGAGCATGGCCCCAAGCAGACCCAGGGCCACCACGCGCCTCGCACCCGATTTACTGTTCACGGCGCTCTCCTTCGCAGTCATTAGACTCCCGTGTTGCCTCACCGTTCAAGTCGGCAGCCGGGCTGCCTGGGAACTGCATCACCTGGCTGGCCGGCTGATTCATGTACGGTTCAGGCCCGGAAGCGGGGCCTTCCCATGGGGGCCATCCCTCATCAACCCACAGCGTCCGAGACGACATAAGGTTGACAGGCGCCTGACTGGTTAACTTTCCGTCACGACGTGCACCCAGCGCCCCCGGTTCCGTTCATCGCACCAAGCCGGCACGGCCGGTCACAACCAACCCCTGAAAGGGAGAGTCGTCATGTCGAAGTACCGTAGCGTCCTGATCACCGCCGCCGCCACGATCGCGCTGGGCGCCGTGAGCGCAACCGCCCTGGCCGGCGACCACGATACGCGCTGGCAGAAGCACCACCCGCGCCGCGAGCAGGTCAACAACCGGCTGGCGAACCAGAACCGCCGCATTCACCAGGAAGTGAAGGAAGGCGAGATGAGCCGTGCTCAGGCCGCTACCCTGCACCGTGATGACCATGCGATCCGCCAGGAAGAGCGCACCATGGCCCGCACCAACGGCGGCCACGTGACCAGGGCCGAGCAGCGCGCGCTGAACCAGCAGGAGAACCAGGTCAGCAAGCAGATCGGCAGGTAATCGCTGCTGCAAGCTGACAGAGCATGGCGGGGGTGCGCAGCCCCCGCCTTTTGTCAGCTGGCCCCTGATTCAGGCCTCAGGTCTTGAGAGAGAAAGGGGTGAAGTTGGTGTCGTGGTCGTAGTAGTCCTCGCGCTCCGCGCGCTTCAGGAACCCGACGATCCGGTAGGTAAGCGGCGTCGCCAGCACTTCCCAGCCCGACTTCAGCACATACTGGGTGGTGGCAACCTGCAGCAGCTCCTGCGTCGTCCACAGGCCTGCAAAGGCGATCGTGTAGAACAGACCCGAGTCGACCAGCTCCCCGCACAGGGTCGAGCCGATGATCCGGCTCCACAGCCAGCGCCCCTGTGTCCAGACTTTCATTTTTGCCAACACGTAACTGTTGACGAAGGAGCCGGACCAGAAGGCGACGATGGAGGCGCAGACGATGCGCGGCGTGTTGCCGAATATCTCCTGCACCGCACTCTGCTTGCTGCGCCAGAAATCCGCCGGCGGCAAGTGCACGATGACCGTCGCCATGACTGCCGCGAACAGCAGCGCCGCGAAACCGCTCCACACCACGCGCCGGTCGCGCGCGTAGCCGTAGACCTCCGTCAGGATGTCGCCAAACAGGTAGGAGATCGGAAAGAACAGTACCCCGGCCATGAAGGTGATCGGGCCCACGAGCGGCAGCGACACGGTGGAGACCTTGGCCGGCCCGATCAGGTTCGCGCACAGCAGCACGCACACGTAGGCGCCCAGGATCAGGTCGTAATAGCGATAGTTCTTCACGGCAGGACGGTGCCTTCCGCCTCGCCGAAGCCGATGCGCACGAAGCCCTCGCGCTCGCACCAGCCGCGGATGCTGACACTGTCGCCGTCCGCCAGGAAGGTACGGCTCTCCCCGTCCGGCAGGACCAGCGGCTGCTTGCCGCCAGCGGTCAACT
Source organism: Pseudomonadota bacterium (assembly GCA_018241445.1). Classification (GTDB taxonomy): domain Bacteria; phylum Pseudomonadota; class Gammaproteobacteria; order Steroidobacterales; family Steroidobacteraceae; genus 13-2-20CM-66-19. The sequence continues at coordinate 66,839 of JAFEDT010000001.1, read as the reverse complement.
CCAGCAGCGAGCCCGCCTCTTGCGGCGCCGGGCCGGATTGCGTGCCGCTGCCCAGCAGGTCACCGCTGGCGAGGTTGCAGCCATTTACGGTGTGATGCGTCAGCATCTGCGCCACCGTCCACCAGCAGTCGCGGAAGTTGGAATGCGACAAACGCACGGCGCTGGTGCCGGCGGTGCGCATGCGCGCGCTGCGCAGCCAGACCGTAAGGTGCATGTCGAATGCGCCGCCTGCGCGTACCAGGGCGCCGTCCAGGTAGTCCAGCGGCGCCGGTTCGGCGGCCGGCCGCGTCCAGGGCACACGGAACGGCGCCAGCGCCTCGCGCGTCACCACCCACGGTGAAACCGTGGTGAGGAAATTCTTCGCCAGGAACGGGCCGAGGGGCTGATATTCCCAGGCCTGGATGTCGCGCGCCGACCAGTCATTCAGCAGGCACAGGCCGAACAGGTGCTCCTCCGCGCGAGCCAGGGGTATCGGCTCGCCCAGTGCGTTGCCGCGGCCGACGAAGGCTCCGATTTCCAGCTCATAGTCCAGGCGGCGGCTGGGCCCCAACTGCGGCTGTGCGGCAGCAGGCGGCATCAGCTGCCCCTGTGGGCGGCGGAATGCGAAGCCGGAGACCCGGATCGAAGATGCGCGTCCGTGGTAAGCGATCGGCACCCACTTGAAGTTGGGGAGCAGCGGATTGTCGGGCCGGAACAAGCGCCCCACCGCCGTGGCATGGTGGATGGAGGAATAGAAGTCGGTGAAATCCCCGACGCGCGCCGGCACGTCGTATTCCGCCGCCGACTGCGGCACCAGCAGCTGGCGCAGCCGCGCCTCGTGCGACGAACCGGCGCGCAGCAAACCCGACAGCGCGGCACGCAGGGCTCCCGCCGTCGCGTTGCCAAGCGCCATGAAGTCATTGAGTGCCGGCCGCGCGCAGGCAGCGAGCGCCTCCCCTGCCAGGCCCTCCACCAGCCCGCCCTGCCGCAGCGCCCCGAGATCCAGCACTTCGGCGCCGATGGCGACGCCGCCGCGGAAGGCCTCACCAGTGCCGGCACGCCGGAACACGCCGAACGGCAGGTTCTGGATCGGAAAATCGTTGTCTGCAACGTTGGCCGAGGCCACCCAGCTGCGCAGCGCCGGGTCATGGGTGCCGTTGAGTTCCGTCATGCGCCGCGGCCGCTCGCGCCGGGATCGAAGTGGCGCGCCAGTCCCGCCCATGAGCGCCAGTAATCCCGTTGCAGCAACGGGCTTTCCAGCGCAAAGCGCGTCGGTCGGATCAGCGCGCGGGTCTCGAACATGAAGGCCATGGTATCGGCGATTTGCTGCGGATGCCGGGTATCGGCACGGCTGGCCTTGGCGAAGGTCTCCGCGTCCGGTCCATGGCCGCTCATGCAGTTGTGCAGCGACGCCCCGCCGGGCACAAAGCCCTCCGCCTTGGCGTCGTAGACGCCGTGAATCAGCCCCATGAACTCGCTCGCGATATTGCGATGGAACCAGGGCGGACGGAAAGTGTCCTGCGCCACCAGCCAGCGCGGCGGAAAGATCGCGAAGTCGAGCGCGCCGACCCCGGGTGTATCGCTCGGCGACTGCAGCACCACGAAGATCGACGGATCGGGGTGGTCGAAACTGATCGATCCGATGGTGTTGAAGCGGCGCAGGTCATAGCGGTACGGCGCGTTGTTGCCGTGCCACGCGACCACGTCCAGCGGCGAGTGGTCGATGTCGGCGGCCCACAGCCGGCCGTCCAGCCTGGCTACCAGTTCGAAGCTGCCGGCCTGGTCCTCGTAGCGGGCCACCGGCGTCTGGAAGTCGCGCGGGTTGGCGAGCCCGTTGGAACCGATCGGGCCCAGCTCCGGCAGCCGCAGCGGCGCGCCGAAGTTCTCACACACGTAGCCGCGCGCCGTGCCGTCGGGCAGTTCCACCCTGAAACGCAACCCGCGCGGGATCACCGCGATCTGCAGCGGCTCCACCGTAAGCAGGCCCAGCTCGGTGGCGATGAGCAGCCGTCCCTGCTGCGGCACGATCAGCAGCTCGCCATCGGCGTCGTAGAAGAAGCGCCGCATCGAGGCACTCGCCGCGTACCAGTGGATGGCGCAGCCGCTGAGCGAGTCTGGTGTTCCGCTGCCACCCACCGTCATGAGGCCGGCCACGAAGTCGGTCGGGGCCGACGGCAGCGGTGGCGCGTCCCAGCGCAGCTGGTCCGGAGGACAGGGGACTTCGTCAAAACGGCTGCGCAGCAGGCCCGCTTCGACGGGACGGAACGGACCGTGGGCGACCGCCGGACGGATGCGATACAGCCAGCTGCGGCGGTTGGTGTGTCGCGGCGCGGTGAAGGCCGTGCCGGAGAACTGCTCGGCATACAGCCCGTAGGCACAGCGCTGCGGCGAGTTGCGTCCCTCGGGCAAGGCGCCAGGCAGGGCCTCGGTGGCGAAATGATTGCCGAAACCCGGCATATAGCCGCCCGTCGTTGCCGTGGTGCTCATGCAGGCAATGATGTGGCACAATCGGTTGCGAACGCAACTGTTTCCACGGAGTCCGGTCTTGGGCCCACGAGATCGCCGCGCGGTACTGCGGCTGAACGCCTTCATCCCCTTCCGCCTCAACCGCCTGGCGGTTGGCGTCAGCCAGCACCTGGCGGACATCTACCGCGAGCGCTTCGGCCTGGAGATTCCCGAGTGGCGCGTGATCGCCACCATCGGTGAATCCCCGGACTGCACCGCGCAGTACATCGCCGCCAGCACGCGCATGCACAAGACCCGCGTCAGCCGCGCCATCGTGTCACTGCTGCGCCGTGGGTTGCTGGAGCGCATCACGGGTGTGCGCGACCGGCGCGAGCAGCACCTGCGCCTGAGCCGGGCCGGACGCGCGCTGTATGCGCAACTCGTGCCGCTCGCCCTGGCCCGCGAGCGGGCACTGCTGGCCCGCCTCAGCCCGGCGGAACGCCGTGGCTTCATCACCGGGGTGGCCCGCCTGGAGGAAGCGCTGGCCCTGGCTCCCCCGGCGACAAGAGATCCGCCGGAGTAAGCTTGGGGGCCCGCAGCCCACGCAACCGCAAAAGCCGCCTAAACCAATGCGCAGACCCGACAGGACAGATCAGCGCTTGCCGTTCACAACCCGGCCTGCGGGGGGTCAGAACTGGCATGCAGCGGCCTGCAACGGCCTGTTGGGGCTGTTGCTGGCCTGGACTGCGGGTGCGGCCAGCGCAGCGGCCGACTCCCCCGTCTTCACCCCCATGGCGCACTCCGCCGACGCCGTGCTTGAAGGCAGCCGCGGCGCCGACAGCGTGGTACTGCGCCTGCGCCGCGGCAACGACACTGCACCGCTGGCGGTCAGCGAACTGACCGCCTCGCTGGGCGGCAGGGCGCTCACACCGGTGGCGCGCGGCGACGGCTCCTGGGTTGTGCCCCTGCCGGCGGGGGCCAGGCTGGACGCTCCCTTACAGGTCCAGGCAACCCACGACGGCATTCGCGAGGTGCTCGACGGCAGCCTCTCCGGCGCAGCGGCGCGGCCGGCCGGGGCCGCGCCGGCACCGCCACGGGCCGACACCACGCCAGCAGCAGCTTCCGCCGCGAAAAGCACCACTGCGGCCGCGAACGACAACGGCCGCAAAGGCATCCACAGTCAGATGCTGTGGTGGGTGCTGAACATCGCGATCGTCCTGATCGCGGCGCTCGCGATATCGAAGCGCTCTTCGCGCTAACGCGATAGCCCGCTATCCCAGGTTTGCCAGGCAGGGCACATAATCAGGAGCCCCCGGCACGAAGTGTGTATTTCGTTACACACTGTCGCGCGGAGAACACCTGCGCCCACCCCGTTGGGTCACTACCCCGTCGCCGACTCATTGGTCAACGCCGGTTCATCGATTACCGCGCGGTAACCGCCTTCAGGTACCTGTAGAAGAACTCGTTGCCCCGGTCGAACGAGGCCACGCCCACCCGCTCATCGCGCCCGTGCATGCGCAGGTCGTCGCGGTCGATCGCCACGCCTGCGATGCCGTAGCTCGGGATCCCCATGGCTGCAGTGTAGATGCTGTCGGAGGCGCCGGCGGACATGGTCGGCACGATCGCAAGCCCGGGCCACATCTGCTTCACCACGGCCTCCAGCGGCTTCATGACTTCGGGCTTCAGCGGCGGCGGCGGGTAGCCTTCCCGGTCCGGCGCCGTGTCGGTGACCGTGCCATTGTCGGCGACGAAGCGCACCGCTATATCCTTGTCGTTCAGCACCCGGATCAGTTGCTGGCGTACTTTCTCCGGGGAGTGCCCGGGCAGGATGCGGCAGTTGATGTTGGCCTCGGCACGCTGCGGCAGCGCGTTGTTGCCATGGCCGCCCGCCAGGCGCGTTGCCACGCAGGTGGTGCGCATGATCGAACCCATGGTCGGGTCCTGCGACAGCCGTGCGATCGCCCCCTCATCGGGCGGTGTCGTGAGGATGGCCCGGAAGTCGGCGGCACGCTGCGGATCCAGTTTCGCCATGCTCTCGAAGTAGGCGCGGGTCACGTTGTTCAGCTCGAACGGGAACTTGTAGGCCTGCACCCGCATCAGCCCGGCCGCGAGCTGGTAGATCGCATTGTCCGGCCGCGGCAGGGAGCTGTGGCCGCCACGGTTGGTCACCACCAGCTGGTAGTCGGCATATACCTTCTCGGTTGCGCCCAGCTCGAAGACCTGCGGCACGCCGTGCTCGGACATCACCGAGGCGCCGTCGTGGTTGAGCACGAACTCTGCGTCCACCAGCTCATGGCGGTTCTTCAGCAGCCAGTCCACCCCGTTGCAGCAGCCGCCCTCCTCGTCCGCGGTCAGCGCCAGGATGATGTCGCGCGCCGGGCGGAAGCCCTCCTGTTTCATACGCAACAGGGTGGCCGCCATGATGGCATCGCCGTCCTTCATGTCCTGGGTGCCGCGCCCGTAGAAATAACCGTCCTTCTCGATCAGCTTGAACGGATCGGAGGTCCAGTCCTCGCGCCGCGCATCCACCACGTCCAGGTGCCCGATCAGCAGCACCGGCTTGTGGGCTCCGCTGCCATGCAGGCGGATCACCACGTTCTGCTTCTTCGGGTTGGCTCCCCCGGCGATGACCACGTCCTGCTCCGGGAAACCGGCGGCGCGGAAGCGCTGCGCCATGGCCTGCGCTGCCGTCGTCACGTTACCGTGCGCGTCAGTGGTGTCGATGTCGATCAGCTGCTGCAGCAGCGCGCGCGCCACAGAATTGGATGCCAGGTCGGCCTTGTCCGCCTGAGCCGCGCTGGCGGTTGCGGCAGCCGCGGTCGCCGCAGCCACCGCGCCACCTGCCACAACCAGCGCAGCCGCAATCGCCGTCTTCACTTTGCTTCTCATGAACGTCTCCGTCGCTTCTTGCCGAACCCGATTGCCACCGGTCTGTTGCGCGCCGGGGCGGGCTGTCGCTTCAGTGGATCAGCCGCGCGCACAGATCCAGCAGCGGCCCGGGAATCAGTCCCAGCGCCAGCACCAGGGCTGCATTCACTCCCAGCACCAGCCGCACCCCGGGTGCAGGCTCGCCGGCGGGCGCCTCCACCGGCTCGTCGAAGTACATCAGCTTGATGACCCGCAGGGTGTAGTAGGCGCCGACCACCGACGTTGCCGCCGCGATCAGCACCAGCCACAGGTGATGCGTCTCCCACAGCACCTGGAAGATGCGCAGCTTGGCCCAGAAGCCCACGAAGGGTGGCACACCCGCGGTGGAGAACATCAGCATCATCATCGCGCCGGCCAACAGCGGGTCGCGGCGCGACAGGCCACGGTAGTCGTCCATGCGGTCGGCCTCGAAGCCGCGTGAACCGGCCAGCAGGATCACGCCGAAGGAGCCGAGGCTGGTCAACACGTACACCAGCACGTAATAGAGCGCCGCAGCGTAACCTGCGGGCGTGCCGGCGACGAAGCCGAGCAGGATGAAGCCGACGTTGGCGATGGTGGAATAGGCCAGCATGCGCTTCAGGTTCGACTGCACGATCGCCACGCAGTTACCCACCACCAGCGTCAGCACCGCCAGCGGCGCCAGCATCTGCGTCCACTGTGCCGTCGTCCCGGCCAGCCCCTCCGCCAGCAGGCGGAAGGCCAGCGCGAAGTAGGCTATTTTGGGCACGGTGCCGATGAACAGTGTCACGCTGGTGGGAGCGCCCTCGTACACGTCCGGCAGCCACATGTGGAAGGGCACGGCACCGAGCTTGAAGGCCACCGCGGCCACCACGAAGGCCAGCGCCAGGATGACCCCCGGGCCGGCGGTTTCCAGGCGCTGCGCCAGCAGCCCCAGATCCAGCGTGCCCGTCAGGCCGTACAGCAGCGACATGCCGTACAGCAGCGTGCCGGAGGCGATCGCCCCCAGCACAAAGTACTTCATCGCCGACTCGGCTGCCACGCCGGACTCACGGTCGAAGGCCACCATGGCGTAAACCGACAGCGCCAGCAGCTCCACCCCCAGGTACACCGTCAGCAGGTTGCCGGCCGATATCAGCACGAAAATGCCCAGCAGCGCCGTGAGGGCGAGCACGTAGTATTCCCCGCGCAGGATGCCGCGGCGCTCCAGGTAGCCGCGCGAGTACAGCAACACCACCGCCACGATCAGGAATCCGGCGAGCTTGAGCACCACCGCCAGCCTGTCGGAGACGTACATGCCATCGAACAGCGTCACATGTGCGCCGGTGAAGCCGTAGCGCACCGTAAGTGCCGCGCCGACGGCCAGCGCCAGCAGCGTCAGGGTCGGTGTCAGGCTGCGCCGGCGCGCGCCGGCAAAGGAGTCCGCCAGCAGGATCAGGCACACCGCCACCACCAGCCAGATTTCCGCAATCGCCGGCACGAGGCTCTGCAGGGACAGGGTGATCATAGCTTGCTCGCCAGAGCCAGGGTGACGAGGTGCCGGATGGTGGGTTGCATGACTCTCAGCAGTGGCGCCGGCCACACCCCCACGCCAATCACCAGCACCGCCAGCATGCCCAACACCACGAACTCGCGCGGATTCAGATCCTTGAGCGCCGCGACCCGCGGACTGGTCACCGGCCCGAACACCACTCGCTTCACCAGCCACAGCGTATAGGCGGCACCGGTTACCAGGGTCACGGCGGCGAAGAATGCGTACCAGAAGCTGGCGCGGAAAGTGGCAATGATGACCAGGAACTCGCCCACGAAGCCCGAAGTTCCCGGCAGGCCCGTGTTGGCGAGGGCAAACAACACCATGAAGACCGCGAACACCGGCATGACATTGACCACCCCGCCGTAGTCGGCGATCTGGCGGCTGTGCAGCCGGTCGTACAGGACACCGACGCACAGGAACAGGCTGCCTGAGATCAGTCCGTGCGAGATCATCTGCACCATCGCGCCGTCGAGCGCCATGCCGGCGCCGACCCGGCTGCCGGTGGCAGCCACGATCGCATAGATGACAAAGGCGCCGAGCGTCACGAAGCCCATGTGCGCGATCGAGGAGTAGGCGATGAGCTTCTTCATGTCCTGCTGCATCAGCGCCACCAGCCCGATGTACACCACGGCGATCAGCGACAGCGCGATCATCACCAGGTCCAGTTCGCGGCTGGCGTCAGGGGTTATAGGCAGGCTGAAGCGCAGAAAGCCGTAGCCACCCATCTTCAGCATGATGGCCGCCAGGATCACCGAGCCGCCGGTCGGCGCCTCGACATGCGCATCCGGCAGCCACGTATGCACCGGCCACATCGGCACCTTGACGGCAAAGGCCAGGAAGAAGGCCGCGAAGATCCAGCGCTGCTCGGCCAGTGACAACGGCAGGGCCTGGAAGCTGGCGATGGCGTAGTCCCCGGCCTTTACGTACATGTAAATAAGGGCCACCAGCATGAACACGGAGCCCAGGAAGGTGTACAGGAAGAACTTCAGCGTCGCATAGACGCGCCGTGGCCCGCCCCACACCCCGATGATCAGGAACATCGGGATCAACATCGCTTCCCAGAAGAAATAGAACAGCAGCGCGTCGGTGGCCGAGAACACCCCGACCATCAGCCCCTCCATGATCAGGAAGGCGGCGTAGTACTGCGCCGGACGCTTCTCGATCACCGTCCAGGCGGCGATCACCACCGGCACGGTCATGAAGGTGGTCAGCACGATCAGCGGCATCGAGATGCCGTCGACCCCGAGCGCGTACCAGGCCGAGAAGCGCGGGATCCACGGCAGCTTCTCCGGAAACTGCATGGCCGCGCCCGTCACATCGAAGCCGCTCCACAGCGGCAGCGACAACACCAGCGCCGCCAGGGCCGCGATCAGGGCCAGCCAGCGCGTCACGGCGGGCCGCGCATCGCCGAGCAGCAGGATCAGGGCCCCGGCGGCGATTGGCATCCAGATCAGGATCGATAACAGGCAGCAGTGCATGCGCTTGGCTTTCTGACTTAAGGTCGCATCAGGCGTGGGCCAGGAACCAGCCCAGCAGCACCGCGAGCCCGATCATCATCCAGAAGGCATAGGAGTACAGGTAGCCGTTCTGCAGCCGGCGGGTCGCACTGCCCAGGCGGCTGACGGCCTGTGCCGTGCCGTTGACCAGGACACCATCGATCAACACCTGGTCCCCGCCCTTCCACAGCACGGTGCCGAGCGCGCGCGTCAGGGCTGCGATCACGTGCTCGTTGAACCAGTCGAAGTAGTACTTGTTGACCAGCAGCGTGCGCAGGGCGTGCAGGCGGCGTCCCGCGGCATCGGCCAGCGACGGCGACCGCAGGAAGAACAGCCAGGCAGTCACGACACCGGCGAGCGCCAGCCAGAACGGCGGCGCCGCCAGACCCTCGAGGGCGAGGCGCACGGCGCTCACACCCTCGCCGGCCGCATGGGCGGCTTGTGCACCGCGCGTAAAGATCGCCCCGCCGAAGAACGTGCCGTGCAGCACCGGCGCCACCGTCAGCGCACCGATGAGGACCGAGGGAATCGCCAGCGCCACCAGCGGCACCCACACCACGGCCGGGCTCTCATGCGGCTCATGTTCATGCCCGTGATCGCCATGGCGGTCGTGGGCACCGTCCGCGGCGTGGTGCTGCGCCTGGCGGAAGCGCTCCGCCCCATGGAAGGTCATGAACAGCATGCGGAAGGTGTAGAGCGCCGTGATGAATACCCCCAGCAGCACGCACCAGTAGGCGTAGCCGGCCCCATAGCGGTGCGACTCGTGCACCGCCTCGATGATGGCATCCTTGGAATAGAAACCGGAAAACAGCGGCGTGCCGATCAGGGCCAGCGCGCCGATCCAGCAGGTGACGGCGGTGATGGGCATGTACTTCGCCAGGCCGCCCATGCGGCGCATGTCCTGCTCGTGGTGCATGCCGATGATCACCGAGCCGGCCGCCAGGAACAGCAGCGCCTTGAAGAAGGCGTGCGTCATGAGATGGAAAATGCCGGCGCCATAGGCCGAGGCCCCCAGCGCGACCGTCATGTAGCCGAGCTGCGAGAGCGTCGAGTAGGCAATCACCCGCTTGATGTCGTTGTTGACCACGCCCAGCAGGCCCATGAAGAAGGCCGTGGTGGCGCCGATCACCAGCACCAGCGAAAGCGCCGTATCGGAGTATTCGAACAGCGGCGACATGCGCGCCACCATGAAGATGCCGGCGGTCACCATGGTGGCGGCGTGGATCAGTGCCGAGATGGGCGTCGGGCCCTCCATCGAATCCGGCAGCCATACGTGCAACGGCACCTGCGCCGACTTACCCATGGCGCCCACGAACAGGCAGATGCAGATCAAGGTCAGCGCCGGCACACTGGTGTGCGCGGTGAACGGCAGCATGGCCTGCGCCATGCGTGGCGCGGCTGCGAAGGCCACCGGGTAGTCGAGCGAGTGGGTGTAATAGACGATGCCGGCGATACCGAGCACGAAGCCGAAGTCGCCGACGCGGTTGACCAGGAAGGCCTTGAGGTTGGCGAAGATCGCGCTCTCGCGCTGGTACCAGAAGCCGATCAGCAGGTAGGACACCACGCCGACCGCCTCCCAGCCGAAGAACAGCTGCATGAAGTTGTTCGACATCACCAGCATCAGCATGGAGAAGGTGAACAGCGAGATGTAACTGAAGAAGCGTGTGTAGCCCGGATCGTCGCGCATGTAGCCGATGGTGTAGATATGCACGCACAGCGATACGAAGGTCACCACCGCCATCATCAGCGCGGTCAGCCGGTCCACCAGGAAGCCGACCTGCATGCCCACCCCGTCGCTGACCAGCCAGGTGTATACCGTGCCCTCGAAGGACGGCACGCCGCCCCACACCAGCTGCCACAGCACGTGCAGCGACAGCGCGCAGGCGGCCGCCACCGCCAGGCAGGTGACACTGTGGGCGCCGGCGCGGCCGATCCAGCGGCCGCACAGTCCGGCGATCAGCGCCGCGGCCAGCGGCAGCAGCGGGATGGCAATGAGTTCGGTTGGGTTCACGGGTGCGGGTCAGCCTTTCAGGGTGTCCAGGTCTTCGACGTTGATGCTGCGCCGCTCGCGGAACAGCACCACCAGGATCGCGAGCCCGATCGCGGCCTCGGCGGCTGCCACGGTGAGAATGAAGAACACGAACACCTGGCCCTGCAGGTCGCCCAGGTAGCGTGCGAAGGCGATGAAGTTGAAGTTGGCCGCCAGCAGCACCAGCTCCACGCACATCAGCAGCAGGATCACGTTCTTGCGGTTGAGGAAGATGCCCGCGACCGCGACCGCGAACAGGATCGCCGACAGCGTCAGCAGGTGGGCAAGGCTGATCATTGTTTTGTATCCGCGTCCATGCGCACCAGGCGCACGCGGTCGGCGGCGCGCGTCGCCACCTGTGCGCTCACGTCCTGCTGCTTCAGGCCCGGCCGGCGGCGCATGGTCAGGGTGATGGCGGCCACGATCGCCACCAGCAGCAGCATGGCTGCCAGCTCGAAAGGATAGGCGTAGCGCGTGTACAGCAGCGTACCCAGCTCCAGGGTGTTGCTGTAGCCGGCTGGCTGCGACGCGGCGCCCGCCGCCAGGTCGAGCCCGAAGCCGCGCACCCACACCACTCCGGCGATCTCCACGATAACCGCCAGCGCCGTCACCACCCCGAGTGCGGCGAAACGGGTGAAGCCGTGGCGCAGCTCCGCCAGGTTGATGTCGAGCATCATGACCACGAACAGGAACAGCACCATCACCGCCCCCACGTAGACCAGCACCAGCACCACCGCCAGGAACTCCGCCTCCAGCAGCAGCCAGATGGCGGCGGAGGTGAAGAAGCACAGCACCAGCAGCAGCGCCGAGTACACCGGGTTGCGCGCCAGGATCACCCCGAGCGCGGCCAGCACCAGGATGGCGGCGAACAGGAAATAAAGGCCCTCGATCAGCATAGCCGGCTCCTTCAGCGGTAGGGCGCGTCCGCGGCCCGGTCGGCGCTGATCATGGCCTCGTAGCGATCCCCGACCGCGAGCAGCTTGTCCTTGCTCATGATGTTCTCGCCGCGCCGCTCCATGTGGTACTCATGGATGCGGGTCAGCACGATGGCGTCCACCGGGCAGGCCTCCTCGCAGAAGCCACAATAGATGCACTTGAACAGGTCGATGTCGTAACGGCTGGTACGCCGTGTGCCGTCGGCCGACACCTCGGAATCAATGGTGATGCACACCGCCGGGCAGACCGCCTCGCACAGCTTGCAGGCAATGCAGCGCTCCTGGCCGTTGGGATAGCGGCGCAGTGCGTGCAGGCCGCGGAAGCGCGGCGACTGCGGAGTCTTCTCCTCCGGATAGTTGAGCGTGAACTTCTTCTCGAACAGCGTGCGGCGGGTCACCCACATGCCCTTGAGCAGTTCCGGCAGCAACAGCGTCTTGAGCGGATTCACCTGTCATCCCGTCCCGTCAGTGAAACCAGGCCCGCGCCCACGGCCCGATGTGCCAGTTCGCCATCAGCATCTCCACCCCGATCCACACCAGCGTCACCGGGATCAGGGTCTTCCATCCCAGGCGCATGATCTGGTCGTAGCGATAGCGCGGGAAGGTGGCGCGGAACCACAGGAACAGGAATACCAGCGCGAACACCTTGGCGAACAGCCACAGGAAGCTGGGCGCGCCCAGCAGGGTGCCGCCCAGGCCAGGCCAGCCCTCGAAGGGCGCGCGCCAGCCGCCAAAGAAGAACACGGCGGTCAGCGTGGCGATCAGGATCATGTTGGCGTATTCGGCCAGGAAGAAAAGCGCGAAGCCGATCCCCGAGTACTCCACGTGGAAGCCGGCGACGATCTCCGACTCGCCCTCGGCGACGTCGAAAGGCGCGCGGTTGGTCTCCGCCACGCCGGAGATGAAGTACACCACCAGCAGCGGAAACAGCCAGAACCAGTTCCATGCCAGCACCCCGCCCTGCTGGGTGTTGACGATGGTGCCGAGGTTCATGCTGCCGCTGGCCATCAGCACTCCCACCAGCGCGAATCCCATGGCGATCTCGTAGGCCACCATCTGCGCCGCCGAGCGCATGGCGCCGAGGAAGGCATACTTGGAGTTGGCGGCCCAGCCGGCAATGATGATGCCGTACACCCCCAGCGAGGTCAGCGACAGCAGATACAGCAGGCCCGCGTCCGCCTTCGACACCACCACCTCGGGCGACAGCGGGATCACCGCCCAGGCGGCAAAGGCCGGGATCAGCGCGATCATCGGTGCCAGGCGGAACAGCAGCTTGTTGGCGTTCGCCGGCACCACCACTTCCTTGAACAGCAGCTTGAACACGTCGGCGAAGGGCTGGCCGATGCCGGGCAGCAGACCGAAGATGCGCACCCGGTTGGGACCGCGGCGCAGCTGCATCCAGCCGATGACCTTGCGTTCCCACAGGGTCAGCAGCGCGACCAGCACGATTAGCACCACCGTGATGACCAGGATCCATACCGTGGCACGCGCGTAGTCGGGCAGCGATGACCAGAGGGTGGCGAGGTTGATCATCGGCTGCCGTCAGTAGGTCACGGCCGCGGTGCGGCCCTCACGCGTGCGCTGCAGCGACGGGGCGCGGCGCAGCAGCGCATCGCCCTGGTACATGGGAATGTCGGTCACGCTCTCGGCCGCAGCCGTGGTGCCGGCCGCGTGCCTGCCCTGGTAGCCGGCGCTCTGCACGGCCTCGCAGGCCCGGCGCACATCCGCCAGCACGTCCTCGGAGGACTGGTACTCGAAGCCCTGCAGTCCCAGCAGGTTGCCCAGCACGCGCAGGATTTTCCAGCCCGGGCGCGAGGCGCCCACCGGCTGGGCTGCTCCGCCGAAGCTCTGCCACTGGCCCTCGCAGTTGACGTAGGTGCCGGAGGATTCGGCGAAGGTGCCCATCGGCAGCAGCACGTGCGCCACCGCCCTGACCTCCTCGCCCGCGAACGGCGTGACCCCCACCACGAACTGCGCGCGCGACAGCGTGCGCAGACCTTCCGGTCCCGGGGTATCGGCGCCGGGTTCCACCCCGCCGCACAGCAGGTAGGCGCGTAGCGGCTCGTGCAGCATCTGCGCCGCCGTCAATCCCACGTGCGCCGCGGCGCGGCCACCGGCCTCGCGATGCGGCACCGCCCCCGCCAGGTATGCCCCCGCGGCGTTGGCGCCCTCGGTGATGCGGCCCAGCCGCGCGCCGGTGACCTGCGCCAGGCCAGCCGCGAGCGCACGCACGTCGGCAAACGCCGGATGACGGCCGGCGAGCGCCCCCAGCCAGACAGCGCGCTGTTGCCCATTCGCCAGGACCGCCGCCAGGGCGCGGTGCGCATCACCTACCTGGGCCGCGCCCACCGCCGCGGCCAGGTGCTGTGGCACGCTGGCCCCGGCCGCCTGCGCGGCTGCGGCCAGTACGGCTGCCAGTTCGGCGGCAAGCGCAGCAGTTGCGGCAACCCGCTCCGCCCTGACGGGAAACAGGTGCACGAAGCTGCCCGGATTGAGCATTGCGACCTGTGCGCCGCGCAGCGCCGCCTTGCGCACCCGGTGTGCCAGCAGCGGCGCCTCGCGCCGCAGGTGGCTGCCGATGACCAGCAGGCCATCGAGCGCCTCCACCTGCGCCAGCGCCATACCCAGGCCCGGATACGGCGGGTCGGCTGCCTGGTCACGGAAGTCGCGCTGCCGCAGGCGGTGATCGATATTGGCGCTGTTCAGGCCGCGAGCCAGGCGCGCCGCCAGCCAGGCTTCCTCCACCGTGCTCGAGGGACTGATCAGCACACCGAGCTCCTCGGCGCGCGCCCTCAGGCCTTCGGCCGCCGCCTGCAGCGCGGTCTCCCAGTCGGTCTCGACCCACTCCGACCCGCGCCGTACCAGCGGCGCCGTCAGCCGCTCCGGGCTGTAGATCCCCTCGTAGCTGAAGCGCTCGCGGTCGGCGATCCAGGTCTCGTTGATGGCCTCGTTCTCGCGTGGCGCCACGCGCATCACCCTGCCGCGCAGCACGTGTGCGTAGATGTTGGTTCCCACCGGGTCATGCGGCGCAACCAGCGGCGCCGCGGTCATCTCCCAGGCGCGCGCGCTGAAGCGGTACGGCTTGGACACCAGCGCGCCGACCGGGCACAGGTCGATGACATTGCCCGACAGTTCGTGGTTGACGGTGCTCTCTATGTAGGAACGCACGGTCTCGTGCTCGCTGCGCCCGATCAGGCCCAGCTCCTGGATGCCGGCAATCTCCTGGGTGAAGCGGATGCAGCGCGTGCACTGGATGCAGCGCGTCATGTCGGTGGCGATCAACGGTCCCAGGTTCTGATCCTCGACGGCGCGCTTGCCCTCGGTGTAGCGCGACACATCCCGGCCAAAGCCCAGCGCCAGATCCTGCAGCTCGCACTCCCCGCCCTGGTCGCAGATCGGGCAGTCGAGCGGATGGTTGATCAGCAGGAACTCCATGACGGCGCGCTGCGCGCCGATGGCCTTGGCCGATCTGGTGAAAACCTTCATGCCCTCGGCCACCGGGGTGGCGCAGGCGGGCATGGGCTTGGGCGCCTTCTCCACCTCCACCAGGCACATGCGGCAGTTGGCGGCCACCTTGAGCTTCTCGTGGTAGCAGAAGCGCGGCACGTAGACGCCGTTGGCGTCGGTGGCGCGGATGATCATGTCGCCCTTGCGCGCCTTGACCGGCACGCCGTCGATCTCGATGTTGACCAGATCGTCAGCCATGGCTCGTCAGTCCCAGTTGCTCGCTGACCAGGCTGCGTCCGCCGTGATCGATCATGTACTCGAACTCGTGCCGGTAATGCCTGAGGAAGCTCTGCACCGGCCAGGCCGCGGCATCGCCGAAGGCGCAGATGGTGTGACCCTCGATGCGGTTGGCTACATCCAGCAGCAGCCCCAGTTCCTCGCGCCGCGCCTGGCCCGCGCGCATGCGCTGCAGCAGGCGGTTCATCCAGCCGGTACCCTCGCGGCACGGCGTGCACTGGCCGCAGGACTCCGCGTAGTAGAAGCGCGAAATACGCTCGAGCGCACTCACCATGCAGGTGGTCTCGTCCATGACGATGGCCGCGCCGGTGCCGAGCGCGGAGCCCGCCGCCTTGACCGAGTCGTAGTCCATGTTGGTCCTGAGCATGACCTCCCCGGGCACCACCGGCACCGACACGCCGCCCGGGATCACCGCTTTCAGCTTGCGCCCGCCGCGTACTCCGCCGCACAGGGCCAGCAGGTCCGCGAACGGCACGCCGAGCGGCAGCTCGATGTTGCGCGGGCGCTCCAGGTGCCCGGACATCGAGAAAATCATGGTGCCGCCGGAGTTCGCCGGGCCCAGGCCCGCGAACCATTCCGGCCCCTTGCGCAGGATGGTCGGCACCGAGGCATAGCTCAGGGTGTTGTTGATGGTGGTCGGTGCGCCGTAGACGCCGAAGTTGGCCGGGAACGGCGGCTTGAAGCGCGGCCGGCCGGGCTTACCCTCCAGCGACTCCAGCAGCGCGGTTTCCTCGCCGCAGATGTAGGCGCCGGCGCCCACATAGGTGTGCAGGTCGAAGTCGACCCCGCTGCCCTTGATGTTACTGCCGAGCAGGCCGGCCTCGTAGGCCTCCGCGAGCGCCGCCTCGAAGCGCGGCACCGGTTCGCCCAGGAACTCCCCGCGGATGTAGTTGTAGGCCACGGTGGTGTTGGTGGCATAGCCGGCGATAGCCAGCCCCTCGATCACCGAATGCGGGTTGTAGCGCAGGATGTCGCGGTCGTGGCAGGTGCCGGGCTCGCTCTCGTCGGAGTTGCACACCAGGTACTTCTGCACCGCGGAGTTGCGCGGCATGAAGCTCCACTTGGTGCCCGTGGGAAAGCCGGCGCCACCGCGGCCGCGCAGCCCCGAGGCCTTCACCTGGTCGATCACTGCGCCGCGGTCCGGCTTGTCGCGCAGGATCCTCTCCCACACCTGGTAGCCGCCGATGCCGCGGTAGGCAGCCAGTGTCCACGGGCGCTCGAGCTTCAGCGGCTCGAACACCGTCAGGTTCATGCGGTCGGCGTACCTGGCTTCCAGGTCGTTCACTTGAGCTCATCCAGGATCTTGTCGAGCGCCGCGGGAGTCAGGTGCTCGTGGAAGACGTGATCCACCATCATCATCGGCGCCCCGGTGCAGGCCGCCAGGCACTCCTCCTCGCGCTTGAGGAAGATGCGCCCGTCGGCCGTGCTCTGGTTCTGGCGGATGCCGAGCTTCTTCTCGGCGTGCGCCACCAGCGCATCCGCGCCGTTCAGCCAGCAGGAGATGTTGGTGCAGATGCTGACGTGATGCCGTCCGCAGGGGTGGGTCTCGAACATCGAGTAGAAGCTCGCCACCTCGTACACCTGGATCGGCGGCAGCGCCAGGTAGTCGGCCACCCCGTCCATCAGCTCGCGAGTCAGGAAGCCCTGGTTCTGCTCCTGGGCCGCGCGTAGCGCGGCAATGCAGGCCGAGCGCTGCCGCCCGGGCGGGAACTTCGCCACCCAGTGGTCGATCGCGGCGCGCGTGTGCTGCGAAAGCGCCTCGCGCGGCGCGGGCATGCCGCTGGCGGCGGCCCTGGGGCTGCTGTCACTGCTCAACGGTCGACTTCCCCGAAGACAATGTCCTGTGTGCCGATGACGGCCACGACGTCGGCCAGCATGTGGCCGCGGGTCATTTCCTCCAGCGCCGCCAGGTGCGCAAAGCCCGGCGCGCGGCACTTGAGACGGTAGGGTTTGTTGGCGCCGTCCGACACCAGGTACACCCCGAATTCCCCCTTGGGGGCCTCCACCGCCGCGTAGGTTTCCCCCGCCGGCACCTCGTAGCCCTCGCTGAAGAACTTGAAGTGATGGATCAGCGCTTCCATGTCTTCTTTCATCTCGGCGCGGCGCGGCGCGCGGACCTTGCGGTCGTCGATCATCACCGCTCCCGGGTTGACGCGCAGCCACTCGATGCACTGGCGCACGATGCGCACCGACTGGCGCATTTCCGCGACGCGCACCAGGTAACGGTCGTAGCAGTCACCGTTGACGCCCACCGGGATGTCGAAGTCCATGCGGGCATAGCACTCGTACGGCTGCTTCTTGCGCAGGTCCCATGCGACGCCCGAACCGCGCAGCATGGGCCCGGAAAAGCCGAGCTGCATGGCGCGTTCCGGTGAGACAACTCCGATGTTGACGGTGCGCTGCTTCCAGATGCGGTTGTCGGTCAGCAGGGTCTCGTAATCGTCGATTGCCGCCGGGAAGCGCTCGGTGAAGGCGTGGATGAAGTCCAGCAGACTGCCCGAGCGCGCCTCGTTCAGGCGCGCCGCATCCTTTTGCGACCGCCAGCGCGATGCCTGGTACTTCGGCATGCTGTCCGGCAGGTCGCGGTACACCCCGCCCGGACGGTAATAGGTGGCATGCATGCGCGTGCCCGAGACCGCCTCGTAGGCGTCCATGAGCTCCTCGCGCTCCTTGAACGCCAGCAGGAACACGGTCATGGCGCCGATGTCCAGGGCGTGTGCCCCCAGCCACATCAGGTGGTTCAGCAGCCGGGTGACTTCATCGAACATCACGCGGATGTACTGGGCGCGCTCGGGCGGCACCATGCCGAGCAGCTTCTCGATGGCCAGCACGTAGGCGTGCTCGTTGCACATCATCGAGACGTAGTCCAGCCGGTCCATGTAGCCGATCGACTGGTTGAACGGCTTGGACTCGGCGAGCTTCTCCGTGCCCCGGTGCAGCAAGCCAATGTGCGGGTCCGCCTTCTGGATGGTCTCGCCGTCCAGTTCCAGCACCAGGCGCAGCACGCCGTGCGCGGCCGGGTGCTGGGGGCCGAAGTTCATGGTGTAGTTGCGGATCTCCGCAATGGGCGCGCCGCTTGCCATCAACGCGGCACCTCGGGCGCCTTCAACGCCGCCTGGTAACGGTTATCACTGCGGATCACCTTCGGCACCAGCACGCGCGGCGTGATGCTGACCGGACGGTACACCACGCGCCGCTGCTGTTCGTCGAAATGCGCCTCGACATTGCCGCTCAGCGGGAAGTCCTTGCGGAACGGGTGCCCGATGAAGCCGTAATCGGTCAGGATGCGGCGCAGGTCCGGGTGGCCGCGGAACAGGACGCCGAACAGGTCGAAGGCCTCGCGCTCGAACCAGTTGGCGCTCGCCCACACATCCACCACCGAGTCGATCATCGGTTCGTCGCTGTCCTGGATGACCGCCCGCAGTCGCAGGCGCCGGTTGTGGCTGACCGAGAGCAGCTGATAGACCACGGCAAAGCGGCCTGGGGCGGAAGGGTCGGCGGGGGCTTCCTGCGCCACGCGCGCGCGGCTGAAGCCCGAGCGTGTGGCGCCGGCCGTCTGCCAGTCCTCGCGCCCGTAATGCAGCAGGTCAAGACCAGCCACATCCATCAGCATCTCGAACTTCAGTTGCGGCGCATCGCGCAGCGTGCGGCAAACCGTGAGCAGCGTTGCCGTGTCCTTGAGAACGAAGGCCAGCTCCCCGGGTGGCGCCGGCAGGCGCGTCAGGCTGCCCGGCAGCTGCGCCTGGATCTGTGCGGCCAGGGCGTCGGCCGGGGTGTCAGCCGGGGCGTCGGGCGGCGCACTCATCAGGCGGTCGCTCCCGCCCGCGGCGGCGGCGCCGCCGCACGCCGGTCGACCGACTGGGTGCGCGCGATCTTCTTCTGCAGCTGCAACACGCCGTAAACCAGCGCCTCGGCCGTCGGCGGGCAGCCGGGCACATAGACATCGACCGGCACGATGCGGTCGCAGCCGCGCACCACGGCATAAGAGTAATGATAGTAACCGCCGCCATTGGCGCACGAGCCCATGGAGATGACCCAGCGCGGCTCGGCCATCTGGTCGTACACCTTGCGCAGCGCCGGGGCCATCTTGTTGACCAGAGTGCCCGCCACGATCATCACGTCGGATTGGCGCGGGCTGGGGCGGTAGATGACGCCAAAGCGGTCCAGGTCGTAGCGCGAGGCGCTGGCGTGCATCATCTCCACCGCGCAGCAGGCCAGGCCGAAGGTCATCGGCCACAGCGAGCCGGTGCGCGCCCAGTTGACCAGGTTGTCGACCTGGGTGGTGAGGAAGCCGCGCTGCGCAAAACCCTGCGCGTCCGCGCCGCCCTCGGCCGGCTGCGGCTCTAGTCCCATTCCAGCGCCCCCTTCTTCCACTCGTAGATGAAACCGACGACCAGTATTGCGAGGAATATGGCCATCGATACCATGCCGAACAGCCCGATGCGGCGCAGCGCCACCGCCCAGGGGAACAGGAAGGCGATCTCCAGATCGAACACGATGAACAGGATCGCCACCAGGTAGTAGCGCACGTCGAACTTCATGCGCGAGTCTTCGAAGGCGTCGAAGCCGCATTCGTAGGCGGAAAGCTTGGCGGCATCGCCGCGATAGCGCGAGGACAGGCGGCCCAGGAAGGTACCCGCAAGCAGCAGCACCGTCGCCAACCCCGTGGCAACGATCAGGAAAATCAGGATCGGCAGGTAGTTCGCAAGCATGGACCTGGACCGTAAAAAAGGCAGATCGAAAACCCGACCTGCCCCACTGCCGTGATTGTAGCAGCGCAGCGCGCTGTTTTGGTGCCGACGGGGAGACTCGAACTCCCACGCCTTGCGGCGCTAGCCCCTCAAGCTAGTGTGTCTACCAATTCCACCACGTCGGCAAAGCAAAAAATTTAGTGATTCGGCGACGGGCCGCCGCCGGCGGGCACGGGGGCAGGCGCGGTCGTGTCCGCGGGTGCACCGCTGGCCGGGGCGGCGCCACTCGCCGGGGCGCCGCCACTGGCCGGGACAGTGCCGTTGCCCGGTGCGTCCGGCACGCTCAGCGTGTTCTTGGCGGGTGCTGCAGCTTCGTCGAGAATGGTGCGCGCGGGGGCGGCGCCCGAATGCGAGCCCACGTAGGCCAGCAACAGGCTGTTGATCATGAAGACGGCCGCGAATATCGCGGTGGCGCGCGACAGCGCCGTGCTTGCCCCCCGGGCGCCGAACACGGTGCCAGAGGCTCCCGCACCGAAGCCGGCACCGGCATCGGCACCCTTGCCCCGCTGCAGCAGCACCAGTCCGATGATGGCAAAGGAGGACAGAAGCTGGATAGCGATCAGAATGTTACGCAACATCGGCGACTCACCCACACTTATCGGCGGCTGCCAGGATTGTCAGGAATTCATCGGCTTTGAGCGAGGCGCCGCCGATCAGACCACCGTCCACGTCGGCCATCGCGAAGAGCTCCGCCGCGTTGCCCGCCTTGACACTGCCGCCGTACAGGATGCGGGTCGCGGCCGCAATTCTAGCATCCCGGGCGGCGATCCGGGTGCGGATGAAGGCGTGGACATCCTGCGCCTGCTCCGGTGTTGCGTTGCGGCCCGTGCCGATGGCCCAGACCGGCTCGTACGCAACCGCCCCCTGCTCCAGGAAGGCAGTGCCGCACAGCTCCAGCACTGCATCAAGCTGCCGCGCCACCACGTCATGGGTGCGTCCCGCGTCGCGATCGGCCAGCTGCTCACCGACGCACAGGATCGGCTGCAAGCCCTTGCCATGGGCGGCGTGCACCTTGCGCGCCACCAGCTGGTCGCTCTCGCGGTACAGCAGTCGCCGCTCGGAGTGGCCGGCGATCACGTACTCGCAGCCGACATCCTTCAGCATGCTGGCTGAGACTTCGCCAGTGAAGGCGCCGTGACTCTCCGCGCATACGTCCTGGCCACCCAGCAGGAACGGCGAACCCCGCAGCAGCCGCGCGGCCTCCTGCAGGTAGACGAACGGCGGACAGACGACGCACGCGGCCCGCAGGTTCTCCGGGCAGTGGGACAGCAGGTTCTCTATCAGCTCCGCGTTCTCGGCGCGCGAGCCGTGCATCTTCCAGTTTCCCGCAACGATGGGACGGCGCATTCAGAACACCTCTGCTCAGGCCCGATACCGGCCCCGACCTGCTGAAAAAGGCGGCGGATGATAGCCACGCAGGGGGGGTCGCGCAAACGAATTATTCATTGGAAAAAGCGGCCTGCGGCCCTTTTTCGGCCCGTAGCCTCGCCCCGCCGGCAAAAGACGGACTTCTGCCGGCTGCCCGCTCCGCTAGGCCTGGGCGGCGCTTCTGACCACTTCGGCCAGCTCGGTCGCGGCGGCGCGGGTGGGGGCTTCGTCGCGGCCCTCGACCATGACGCGGATGACCGGCTCGGTGCCCGAGGGCCGCAATACCACGCGCCCCTCCCCGGCCATGCGCTTCTCGATGCGTTCAACGGCCGCCTGTACAGCAGGGACCTGCGCCGGGTCGAAACGGCGGGCCACTTTCACGTTCAGCAATACCTGGGGGAACTTGCGCATTCCCGAGGCCAGCTCCGCCAGGCTGCGGCCGGTGCGCTTGACGACCGACAGCACCTGCAGGGCGCTGACCAGTCCGTCACCCGTGGTGGTTTTGTCCAGGCACAGGATGTGTCCGGAGGTCTCCCCGCCCAGGATGCCCCCGGTCTCGCGCAGCGTGGCCAGCACGTAGCGGTCGCCCACGGCGGCGCGGCGGAACTCGATCCCCGCGCTGCGCAGCGCCACCTCGAGCCCAAGGTTGCTCATTACCGTGCCCACCACCGGCCCGCGCAGTTCGTTGCGCTCCTGCAGCGCGCGCGCCATGACATAGAGTATCTGGTCGCCGTCAACGATACGGCCCAGGTGATCCACCAGAACCACCCGGTCACCATCGCCATCCAGCGCCACGCCGACGTTGGCACGCACCCCGGGAACCGTGAGCTGCAGCAGGTCCGGCACCGTCGAGCCGCAGCCGTCGTTGATATTCCGGCCGTTGGGGGAACAGCCGATCGGCACGATCTCCGCGCCCAGATCAGCGAGTATCCGCGGCCCGACCTTGTAGGCCGCGCCGTTGGCGCAGTCGATCACCACCTTCAGGCCCGAGAGGTCCTCGCCCCCGACCGTGGAGGCACAGAACTCCTGGTAATGGGTGCGCGAACGGTCGGCGCGCGTTGCGCGGCCGAGGCTGCGCGATGCGCGTGTCAGCGGCGGCGCCTCGAGCTGGGCCTCGATGCGCTCTTCCAGTTCATCCGACAGCTTGCCGCCGGAGCGATCGAAGAATTTGATGCCATTGTCGTCGTAGAGATTGTGCGAGGCACTGATCACCACGCCGAAGTCGCAACTGAAACGGCGTGTCATGTAAGCGATCCCCGGCGTCGGCAGGGGGCCGATCAGCATCACGTCCACACCGGCGGCGACGAAACCAGCCTCCAGCGCCGACTCGAACATATAGCCGGACAGGCGCGTGTCCTTGCCGATGAGGACCGTGCCGCCTTCGGGCGCCAGCACCCTTGCGGCAGCGCTGGCCAGCCGCAGGGCGAAATCCACCGTCATGGGGTGCTCGCCGACCCTGCCCCGGACTCCATCAGTTCCGAAGTACTTGCGCGCCATTGTTTTTAACTGTCTCCCTGCACAGCCGCTGCCACTGCCAGCGCGTCACGTGTCGCGGCCACGTCGTGGGCGCGCACGATGCGTGCTCCGTTCAACACCGCGATGACGGCAAGCGCCACACTGCCATACAGGCGCTCGCCCTGCGGCCGGCCGGTGAGTGTGCCCGCCATCGACTTGCGCGACAACCCGGCCACCAGCGGTGCCTGCGCCGCCAGCTGCGGCAGGCCGCGCAGCAGTGTCAGGTTGTGTTGCAGCGTCTTGCCGAAACCGAAGCCCGGGTCGATGGCGATCCGCTCCGCGGGGATCCCGGCAGAGCGCGCCGCCGCGGCGCGGGCCGTCAGAAACTCACCCACCTCCGCCACCACGTCGTGGTAATGCGGTGACTGTTGCATGGTACGCGGCTCGCCCTGCATGTGCATGAGGCACACCGCACACTTGGTCGCCGCGGCGGCCGGCAGCGCCCCGGGCTCCTGCAGCGCGCGCACGTCGTTGATCAGACCCGCGCCGGCGCGATGCGCGGCGCGCATCACCGCCGGCTTGCTGGTGTCCACCGAAATGACCACATCGGCGCGGCCGCGCAGCCGCTCGATCACCGGAATGACGCGGCGCAGCTCCTCATCCTCATCCACGGGTGGCGCCCCGGGGCGCGTGGATTCACCGCCGACATCGACGATCGCCGCGCCCTCTTCCACCAGCCGCAGGGCGTGCCGCACCGCGGCGTCGGCGTCCAGGTAGCGCCCGCCGTCAGAAAAGGAATCGGGCGTGACGTTGAGGACGCCCATGACCTGCGGGCGCCGCAGGTCGAGCCTGCGGTCCGCGCATTGCAGGAAAGGCGGAAAGTTCAGTGTTGACCGGCCGGGATCGCCGGCCCGGGAGCGCCCGCGCCCGGGGTCTGCGGCGGCTTGTTGGAAAGCGTGTCATCCCAGCCAGCCGGCGGCTTGGGCTCACGGCCCGCCATGATGTCCTTCAACTGCTCGTCGTCGATGGTCTCATACTTGATCAGCGCGTCGGCCATGGTGTGCAGCTTGTCGAGATTGGCTTCCAGCAATTTCCTGGCGCGGGTGTAATTGTTTTCGATCACGCGCCGCACTTCCTCGTCGATGGCATGCGCCGTGACGTCCGAGACCTGCTTGTGCTGGGTGACGCTGCGGCCCAGGAACACCTCGCCGGAGTCCTCCGAGTAGGTCAGCGGGCCGAGCTTGTCCGACAGACCCCACTTGGTGACCATGTTGCGCGCCAGCTCCGTGGCACGCTCGATGTCGTTGGACGCGCCGGTCGTGACGCCGTCCGCGCCGAAGATCAGTTCCTCGGCCACGCGCCCGCCGAACAGCGAGGCGATACGGCTCTCCAGCTCGCGCCGGCTGGTGCTGTAGCGATCCCCCTCCGGCAGGTACCAGGTCAGGCCCAGGGCGCGGCCGCGCGGGATGATCGTGACCTTGTAGACCGGGTCATGTTCGGGCACCAGGAAGCCGACAATGGCATGACCGGCCTCGTGATAGGCCGTCATCTTCTTTTCCTGGTCCGACATGACCATCGAGCGCCGTTCCGCGCCCATGTAGATCTTGTCCTTGGCGCGCTCGAACTCCTCCATGCTGACGGTCTTGTGATTGGCGCGCGCGGCAAACAGCGCCGCCTCGTTCACCAGGTTCGCCAGGTCGGCGCCGGAGAAACCGGGTGTGCCGCGCGCAATCAGCGCTGGCTTCACGTCATCGGCCAGCGGCACGCGGCGCATGTGCACCCGCAGGATCTGCTCGCGGCCGCGCACATCGGGCAGCGGCACCACCACCTGGCGGTCGAAGCGGCCCGGCCGCAACAGCGCCGGATCCAGCACGTCCGGGCGATTGGTGGCAGCGATGACGATGATGCCCTCGTTGCCCTCGAAGCCGTCCATCTCCACCAGCAACTGGTTGAGTGTCTGTTCGCGCTCGTCGTGGCCGCCGCCCAGGCCGGCGCCACGGTGACGGCCGACTGCGTCGATCTCGTCTATGAATATGATGCAGGGTGCGTGCTTCTTGGCCTGCTCGAACATGTCGCGCACGCGCGAGGCGCCGACGCCGACAAACATCTCCACGAAGTCAGAACCGGAAATGGTGAAGAACGGCACCTTGGCTTCGCCGGCGATGGCGCGCGCCAGCAGGGTCTTGCCGGTGCCGGGTGAACCAACCATCAGCACGCCCTTGGGGATCTTGCCGCCGAGCTTCTGGAACTTGCCCGGGTCCTTGAGGAAGTCGACGATCTCGCCCACCTCCTGCTTGGCCTCGTCCACCCCGGCCACGTCCGCGAAGGTTACGTTGACCTGGTCCTCCCCCAGCAGCCGAGCACGGCTCTTGCCGAAGGACATGGCGCCGCGGCCGCCGGAGGCGCCCTGCATCTGGCGCAGCATGTAGACGAATACCACGATCAGCAACAGCGCCGGCGCCATCTGCAGCAGCAACTGGCCCATGAAGTTGGGCTGCTTGGGCTCGCGGGCCTCGATCCGGACGCCCGCCCTGGAGAGGCTGCCGATGAGCGCCGTGTAGTCGGTCTCGGGATTGCGGGTCTTGAAGGTACTGTGGTCCTTCTTGGTCCCGTAGATCATCTCCGACTGCATGACGACGGACTCGATCCGGTTCGCCTTGACGTCATCCAGGAACTCCGAGTACGCGATCTCCTGCGGCTGGCCGGCCGTGGGCATGTAGCGGCTGAACACCGCGAGCAGCACCATGATGATGACCACCCACAGCAGGATGTTCTTTGTCAAGTCGTTCAAGGGTTTACCGTCCTTCGGCATCAACCTACACCAAGCTAAACTGCATGACCAGCAATTGCCCCGCAAAGCCCTGAGGGATTGATCGGGGCGCTGCCGCCCCCCTTCAAGGCTCCAGGTCAGTCCGGGCCCCATCCTGTCAGATAGAGCGCCTTCGCCGGCGAAGATTCCCGTCGGATCGCCCCCGTAGCCGACCGGGTTCCCCATACAATGAAGCCATGAAACGAGCCAGGTCCGCCAGCACGAGCGCCGCCGCGCGGCGACAAAAGCCCTCAGCCCGTCGCCAGCCGGCCCGCCAGGGGCGCCCGAAGGCCTCGGCCGCGGCCAAGGGCGTGGCCGGCGCTGCCGGGGCGCCAGGCGCTGCGCCTGTGCTGGCCGCGGAGCTGTCCGAGCGCCAGCGCCGCCACCTGCGGGGCCTCGCCCACCCGCTCAAGCCGGTCATATGGCTGGGCAACGCGGGACTGACCGACGGGGTGGCCCAGGAAACCGCCCGCGCCCTGCACGATCACGAACTCATCAAGGTGAAGGGTCCCGGTGGCGACCGCGAAGCGCGCGACGCCCTGTTCGCCGACCTGGCCCGGCGTACCGGCGGCGCCCTGGTGCATCGTATCGGCAACATCGCGGTGCTGTACCGCGCCCGCCCCGGCCTGCCGAAGATCGTCATCCCCGACTAAATCGGCAGGGCGAGGCGCGGCCTTGAGGCGAAGCGGAGCTTCGCCGCGCCGAGCGGGCGCACATGGACGTGCGCCCCGGGCTTGCGCGCAGCAGGACTGCGCAGCGCAATGCCGATTTGAACGCCGCGCAGCGGCGGCCCCGCAGGGGCGAGGCCCATGGATGGGCCGAGTACTGACGGCTCTCACCCGAACCGGATGACCAGGATCTCGTAGGAACGCGTGCCTCCGGGGGCCGCGACCTCGACCACGTCGCCCTCGACCTTGCCCACCAGCGCACGCGCGATCGGCGAGCTCACTGACAGGCGCCGCGCGCGGATGTCGGCCTCGTCCTCGCCCACGATCTGGTATTCCACCCGCACATCGCCGGCCTGGTCCTGCAGCTCGACGATGGCCCCGAACACCACTTTGCCGGTGTGGGGCAGGTTGAGCGGATCGATGACCTCGGCATTGGCCAGCTTGCCCTCGATCTCCTTGATGCGCCCTTCGATGAAGCCCTGTTGTTCACGCGCCGCGTGATACTCGGCGTTCTCCGACAGGTCACCATGGCCGCGTGCCTCGGCAATGGCCTTGATGATGTTGGGCCGCGCCTCGGACTTCAGTTTCTTCAGCTCGGCACGCAGCGCCTCGGCACCGCGCAAGGTCATGGGTGTGCGCTTCATGTCCCGAATGCTTCCCTGTGCAGGTCCTGCAGGCGGTTGACCCCGACCTCATCGAGATGGTCGAGCGCCTCGCAGGTGGCGAGGCCGGCATTGAGCGTAGTGTAGTACGTCACGCGCCGGTGCACTGCCTCGCGGCGGATGGAATTGGACTCGCGGATCGCCTGCTTGCCCTCGGTGGTGTTGACGATCAGATCGACCTCGTCGTTCTTGATCATATCGACGATGTGCGGCCGCCCTTCGCGCACCTTGTTGACGCGGCGGCAGGCAACCCCCGCCTCGGTGAGCGCACGCGCCGTGCCCTCGGTAGCCAGCACCTCGAAGCCACGCTCGATCAGCTTCTGCGCCAGCTGCACCGCCGGACCCTTGTCGCGGTCACGCACGCTGATGAAGCACACCCCGCGGCGTGGCAGGGTGACGCCCGAGGCGGTCTGCGCCTTGGCGTATGCCTCACCGAAGGTGCGGCCCGTTCCCATCACCTCGCCGGTGGATTTCATTTCCGGTCCCAGGATCGGGTCGGAATCGGGGAATTTGGCGAAGGGGAACACAGCCTCTTTTACCGAGTAGTAGGGCGGCACGCGTTCGACCGCACCGACCAGCTGCTTGAGCTTGCGCCCGCTCATCACCCGTGCGGCAATCTTGGCCAGCGGCAGCCCGGTGGCCTTGGAGACGAACGGCACCGTCCGCGAGGCGCGCGGGTTGACCTCCAGGACGTAGATCACCCCGCCCTGGATGGCGAACTGGATGTTCATCAGGCCGACCACGTCGAGCGCCCGCGCCAGCCGCCGCGTCTGGTCGCGCAGTTCCGCCTGCAACTGCGGCGAGAGGCTGTTGGGAGGCAGCGAACAGCCCGAGTCGCCCGAGTGCACGCCCGCCTGCTCGATGTGCTCCATGATGCCACCGATCAGCACGTCCTCGCCGTCGCACACCGCGTCCACGTCCACCTCGGTGGCGACGTCCAGGAAGCGGTCGAGCAGCACCGGGCTGTCGTTGGAGACCTGCACCGCATGGGTCATGTAGGCGCGCAGGTCATCCTCGTTGAAGACAATCTCCATGGCGCGCCCGCCCAGCACATACGAGGGGCGCACCACCAGCGGAAATCCGACCTCACGCGCCAGCGCCACCGCGGTGTCCTCGGTGCGCGCGGTGGCGTTGGCCGGCTGCTTCAACCCGAGCTTCCTGACCAGGGCCTGGAAGCGCTCGCGGTCCTCGGCCACGTCGATGGAATCCGGCGAGGTGCCGATGATCGGCGCCCCGGCGGCCTCCAGCGCCCGCGACAGCTTCAGCGGCGTCTGGCCGCCGAACTGTACGATCACGCCCTCAGGTTTCTCCACCGCCAGCACTTCCAGCACGTCTTCCAGCGTCAGCGGCTCGAAATACAGACGGTCGGAGGTGTCATAGTCGGTGGAGACGGTCTCCGGATTGCAGTTGACCATGATGGTCTCGAAGCCGTCCTCGCGCAGCTGCAGCGCCGCGTGCACGCAGCAGTAGTCGAACTCGATACCCTGGCCGATGCGGTTGGGTCCGCCGCCCAGGATCATGATCTTGCGCCTGTCAGTGGGCTGCGCCTCGCACTCCTCCTCGTAGGTGGAGTACAGGTAGGCGGTGGAGGTGGCAAACTCCGCTGCACAGGTGTCGACCCGCTTGAACACCGGCCGCACTTTCAGTTCGTGGCGCTTGTCGCGGATCGCCTTCTCCGGCATGTCCACCAGGGTCGCAAGGCGATGGTCGGAGAAACCCTTGCGCTTGAGGTAGCGCAGGCGCTCCGCGCTGAGGGCGCTCAGGGCCCCGCCGCGCACCTCCGCCTCCAGCTCCACCAGCTCGCCGATCTGCGCCAGGAACCAGGGATCGATGCGCGTCAGCTCGTGCACCCGCTGTTGTGACCAGCCGGCGCGCAGCGCATCCGCCACGTACAGCAGGCGGTTGGCGCCCGGTGAACGCAGTTCGTAGCTCAGGCGCTCGCTGCTGTCCTCGCCGGCCGGCGCCGCCAGCAGTGGCGTCAGCCCGTCGAGCCCGGTCTCCAGCCCCCGCAGCGCCTTCTGCAGCGACTCCTGGAAGGTGCGGCCGATCGCCATCACCTCGCCGACCGACTTCATCTGCGTCGTCAGGCGATCGTTGGCCGCCGGGAATTTCTCGAAGGTGAAGCGCGGGATCTTGGTGACCACGTAGTCGATGGCGGGCTCGAACGAGGCCGGGGTGGCGCCGCCGGTGATGTCGTTGCGCAGCTCGTCCAGCGTGTAGCCGACGGCGAGCTTGGCGGCCACCTTCGCGATCGGGAAGCCGGTCGCCTTGGAGGCGAGCGCCGAGGAACGCGACACGCGCGGGTTCATCTCGATCACCAGCAGCCGCCCGTCGTCCGGGTTGACGGCGAACTGCACGTTGGAGCCGCCGGTTTCCACGCCGATCTTGCGCAACACCGCGATCGAGGCGTCGCGCATGTGCTGGTATTCCTTGTCCGTCAGCGTCAGCGCCGGCGCCACCGTTATGGAGTCGCCGGTATGCACCCCCATCGGATCCAGGTTCTCGATGGAGCAGATGATGATGCAGTTGTCCTTGCGGTCACGCACCACCTCCATCTCGAATTCTTTCCAGCCGATCACCGACTCTTCCAGCAGTACTTCGCCGGTCGGCGAGGCGTCCAGCCCGCGCGCGACTATGTCCTCCAGTTCCTCGCGGTTGTAGGCGATGCCTCCGCCGCTGCCGCCGAGGGTGAAGGACGGCCGCACCACCACCGGATAGCCGATCTCGCCGGCGATCGCCAGCGCCTCGTCCAGGCTGCGCGCGATCTGCGAGTGCGGCGTCGCCAGCCCGATCTCGCGCATGGCGTTGCGGAACTGCTCGCGATCCTCGGCCATGTCGATGGCCTCGCGCGAGGCGGCAATCAGCTCCACGCCGAACTTCTCCAGGACACCCTCGCGCACCAGGTCGAGCGCGGTGTTCAGCGCCGTCTGGCCGCCCATCGTCGGCAGCAGTGCGTCGGGCCGCTCTTTCTCGATGATGCGCGCCACGCTGCGCGAGTTGACCGGCTCGATGTAGATGGCGTCCGCCATCTCCGGGTCAGTCATGATGGTGGCGGGGTTGGAGTTGACCAGGATGACGCGGTAACCCTCCTCACGCAGCGCCTTGCAGGCCTGCGCACCGGAGTAATCGAACTCGCACGCCTGGCCGATGATGATCGGACCGGCGCCGATGATCAGGATGCTCTGCAGGTCGGTGCGCCGCGGCATCAGCGCCCCCCGGCCTGGCGCCGCTGACCCTCGCCGGCGGCGCGCAGCTGTGCCTGCAGGCGGCGCAGCATCAGGTGATTGAAGCGTTCGAACAGCGGTCTCAGGTCATGCGGGCCGGGACTCGCCTCCGGGTGCCCCTGGAAGCCGAATACCGGGCGTTCGCTATAGGCCAGCCCCTGCAGCGTGCCGTCGAACAGCGAGCGGTGCGTCGCCTGCACGCCCTCGGGCAGCGTGGCCTCATCGACCGCGAACCCGTGGTTCTGGCTGGTGATGAAAACCCGCCCCGTGGCCAGGTCCTGCACCGGGTGATTGGCGCCGTGATGGCCGTGCTTCATTTTCACCGTGCGTGCGCCGGCGGCCAGCCCCAGGATCTGGTGCCCCAGGCAGATGCCGAACACCGGCAGGTCCGTGGCCAGGAACTGCTGCGTGGCCCTGATCGCGTAGTCGCACGGCTCGGGGTCGCCGGGCCCGTTGGACAGGAAGATGCCATCGGGCGACAGCGCCAGGGCCTCCTCGGCGGACGTCTCGGCCGCAACCACCGTCATGCGGCAGCCGCTGTCGGCGAGCAGGCGCAGGATGTTGCGCTTGATGCCGAAGTCGTAGGCAACCACGTGCAGCCGCTGTTGCGAACGCACGGGCGCGCGCTCGGATTGCGGCCACAGCGTGCCCTCGTTCCACTGGTAGCTGCGCTTGGTGCTGACTACCCTGGCGAGGTCCATGCCCTTCAGGCCCGGGAACTTGCGGGCAAGTTTGACGGCGGCGGCTTCGTCCACCTTCTCGCCGGTCATGATGCAGCCGGATTGCGAACCGCTCTCGCGCAGGATGCGCGTCAGCCGCCGCGTGTCGATGCCGGCGATCGCCACGACGCGCGCGCGCTCCAGGAACTGCGACAGCGGCTCGTTGGCGCGCCAGCTGGAGTGCAGCAATGACAGGTCGCGGATGATCAGGCCCGCGGCAAAGACCTGCGCCGATTCCATGTCCTCGGGAGTGGTGCCGGTGTTGCCGATGTGGGGACAGGTCAGCGTGACGATCTGGCGGGCATAGGATGGGTCGGTGAGGATCTCCTGGTAACCCGTCATGGCGGTGTTGAAAACGACTTCGCCGGTGGTGTTACCCCTGGCTCCGATGGACTGCCCGCGAAATATGCTCCCGTCGGACAGCGCCAGCACCGCGGTCAGGCTCACGTGATGTGTTCTCCTTCGTTCACTGAGTTGAAATCGCCCCGGCAACTTCAACTGACATCAGGCCGCCTCCGCGGGCGAAGTGCGGGTGCGGGCACTGGCACGTGCGCGCGCCCCAGGACTGTTGCCCGCAGACCTTCCGCCGGATGAGTTCTCAAGGGTAATTTGCACTGCGCTGCGCGCGGTGCAGATAGACAAAGCGGGAGGAGTTACTGACGAACTTCCTCCCGCCTTGGCTTGGACTAACCCGTACACGGATTAGGCGGAAATCTTACGGGTTTTGAGCCCGGTGTGTCCACGGAAAATTCCGCCGCGCGGCCCCACTACCGACTCCTGGCGGCCGGTGGCGGAAGTCACCGTAAGTCACTGTTTTCAAGGCCAAGAACATCGCGCATCTGGTAACGGCCGGGCGGGCGCCCGGCGAGCCAGACGGCCCCCTGCAGGGCACCCCGGGCAAAGATCGCCCGGTCACCGGCACGGTGTCCCAGCAGCAGTTCCTCTCCTTCTCCGGCCATGATCACGGTGTGATCGCCGACGATGTCACCGGCTCGCACCGCGGCAATGTCGATCCGGGACGTAAGTCCGGCCGCCGCCCGCCCCGCCTCGGCGGCCCGGCGCAGGGCCAGGGCCGTGCCGGAGGGGGAATCACGCTTGTGGCGGTGGTGTGCTTCGGTTACGGCGATGTCGAAGGCGCCGGGGAGTGCCCGGGCAGCCGCGCGCACCAGCTCCGCCAGTACAGTGACCCCAAGGCTGGTATTGGCAGCCACCAGCAACGGGATGTCGCGCGCCGCGGCGTCGAACCGCGGCCCCAGGTCCTGCGGCCAGCCGGTGGTGCAGACCAGCAGCGGCTTACGGGCCCGGTGGCAGGCATCGAGATTGCCGGCCGTGGCCGCGGCGGTGCTGAAATCGATGGCGACGTCCGCTACCGCCAGCCCCGCGGGCAGGTCGTCGCTGAAGCGCAGGCCGGGCAGTACGGCGCCGGCGAGCGCTCCGGCCTCCTGTCCCACCGCCGGGCTGCCAGGTGCGACCAGGGCGCCGGTCAGGGCCACACCCGGGAACTGCGGCGCCAGGCGCAGCATGGTCAGGCCCATGCGCCCGCTGGCACCGATGACGAGCGCACGCACCGGGCCGGACACCGGGACCTCAGCTCTCTGCGCCCGAGAAGAAGCGCCGTACGCCTTCGAAGAATCCCTTCTCCCGCGGCGCATGCCGGCCGGGGTGCGCCTTGAGTGATTCCTCGAGCTGGCGCACCAGATCGCACTGCGCGCCCGTAAGATTCACCGGCGTTTCGATCACGACGCGGCAGAACAGGTCCCCGCGCCCGCCCCCGCGCACCGGCTTGACGCCCTTGTCGCGCAGGCGGAAAACCCGGCCTGACTGGGTCTCGGCGGGGACCTTGAGCGACACATCGCCCTCCAGGGTCGGAACGTCGATGCTGCCGCCGAGCGCCGCGGTGGCGAAGCTCACGGGCACCTCGCAGCTCAGGTGCTGCGCCTCGCGGGTGAATATCGGGTGCTCGCGCACCTGGATCTCCACGTACAGATCCCCGGGCGGCCCGCCGTTGCGGCCGGCCTCGCCCTCGCCCGACAGGCGCACGCGATCGCCGCTGTCCACACCCGCGGGCACCTTGACCGATAGCGTGCGCTGGCTGCGCACGCGACCCTGGCCCAGGCACTTGTCGCAGGGATTGCGCACCACCGTGCCGGCGCCGCGGCAGCGCGGGCAGGTCTGCTGCAACTGGAAGAATCCCTGCGACACCCGCACCTGGCCCACTCCGTCGCAGGTCTCGCACGTGACGGGTTTACTGCCCTTGGCCGCGCCGCTGCCATGGCAGGTGTCGCATTCGCTCAGGCGCGCAACATTTATCTCCACCTGGTGCCCGAACACCGCCTGCGGCAGCTCCAGCTCCAGTTCGTAGCGCAGGTCGGCGCCGCGGAACACCTGCTGGCGGGAGCCGCGGCGCGCGCCACCGAAGATGTCGCCAAACACCTCACCGAAGATATCGCTGAAGGCATCGCCGCCGCCGCGGCCGCGGGCCGCGAGACCCTCGTGCCCGTAACGGTCATAGGCGGCGCGCTGCTGCGGATCGCACAGCACCTCGCAGGCTTCCTTCGCCTCCTTGAAGGACTCCTCCGCCTCCCGGTCACCGGGTTTGCGGTCGGGGTGATACTTCATCGCCAGGCGCCGGAACGCCTTCTTGATGTCCGCTTCGCTCGCCGATCTGGGTACTTCGAGTACCTTGTAGTAGTCGCGCTTAGACATGTGGACGGTGGTTACGAGGTCTTGCGTCCCTTGTCCTTCACTTCCTCGAACTCAGCGTCCACTACGTCCTCGCCAGCCGGCCGCGACCCGCCGCCGCCCGCCCCGCCGGCAGCACCCGCGGCACCCTCGGCGCCAGCCTGTTCGGTGCTGTGGGCGCGCTGGGCGATGCCCGAGGCCGCCTGGCCCAGTGCCTCGGCCTTGCGGTCGATGATCGCGCGGTCATCACCCTTGAGCGCGGTGCGCAGGTCGGCAATCGCGCCCTCGACTTTGGCGCGCTCTGCGCCATCGACCTTGTCGCCCAGGGACTGCAACGACTTCTCGCTGGCATGGATCAGGGCGTCCGCCTTGTTGCGTGTCTCCACCAGCTCGCGGAAGCGCTTGTCCTCCTCGGCGTGCGCCTCGGCATCGCGCACCATGCGCTTGATCTCGTCCTCGTTCAGGCCGCTGGAGGCCTTGATGACGATCTTCTGTTCCTTGCCCGTGGCCTTGTCCTTCGCCGACACGTTGAGGATGCCGTTGGCGTCGATGTCGAAGGACACCTCGATCTGCGGCATGCCGCGCGGCGCCGGCGGGATGTCCGACAGGTCGAACTTGCCCAGCGACTTGTTGTCCGCGGCGCGCTCGCGCTCGCCCTGCAGCACGTGGATGGTCACGGCCGGCTGGTTGTCGTCCGCGGTCGAGAAGGTGTTGGATGCCTTGGTCGGAATCGTGGTGTTCTTCTCGATCAGCTTGGTCATGATGCCGCCGAGCGTCTCGATGCCCAGCGACAGCGGCGTCACGTCCAGCAGCAGCACGTCCTTGACCTCGCCGGCCAGCACGCCGCCCTGCACCGCCGCGCCCACCGCCACCGCCTCGTCGGGGTTGACGTCCTTGCGCGGCTCCTTGCCGAAGAAATCCTTGACGTACTTCTGCACCAGCGGCATGCGCGTCTGTCCGCCGACCAGGATCACCTCGGAGATGTCCGAGGGCGCAACCCCGGCGTCCTTGAGCGCGGTGCGGCACGGGCCGACGGTCTTTTGTACCAGGTCCTCCACCAGCGACTCCAGCTTGGCGCGGGTCAGCTTGATGTTGAGGTGCTTAGGTCCCGAGGCATCCGCGGTGATGTACGGCAGATTGACGTCGGTCTGCTGGGTGGAGGACAGCTCGATCTTGCCCTTCTCGGCGGCCTCCTTGAGGCGCTGCATGGCCAGCGGGTCCTTGCGCACGTCGACGCCGGACTCTTTCTCGAACTGGTCGGCCAGGAAATTGATGATGCGCAGGTCGAAGTCCTCGCCGCCGAGGAAGGTGTCCCCGTTGGTGGACAGCACTTCGAACTGACGCTCGCCGTCGACCTCGGCAATCTCGATCACCGACACGTCGAAGGTCCCGCCGCCCAGGTCATAGACGGCGATCTTGCGGTCGCCGCCGCTCTTGTCCAGGCCGTAGGCCAGCGCGGCCGCGGTCGGCTCGTTGATGATGCGCTTGACGGTAAGGCCAGCGATGCGGCCGGCGTCCTTGGTGGCCTGCCGCTGTGAATCGTTGAAGTAGGCCGGGACAGTCACGACCGCCTCGGTCACGGGCTCGCCCAGGTAGTCCTCGGCGGTTTTCTTCATCTTCATCAGCACGCGCGCGGAGATCTCCGGCGGCGCCATCTTCTTGCCCTGCACCTCCACCCAGGCGTCGCCGTTGTCGGCCTTGGTGATCTTGTAGGGCACCATGCCGATGTCGCGCTGCACCACCTCGTCCTCGAACTTGCGGCCGATCAGCCGCTTGATCGCGAACAGGGTGTTCTGCGGATTGGTGACGGCCTGGCGCTTGGCCGGCTGGCCGACGAGCACCTCGTTGTCCTTGGTAAAGGCCACGATCGACGGGGTGGTGCGGTCGCCCTCGCTGTTCTCGATGACGCGCGGCTTGCCGCCCTCCATCACTGCCACACAGGAGTTGGTGGTACCCAGATCGATGCCGATTACCTTGGCCATGAAAGTGCTCCCCGAGGGTCCTCTATCTGAAGTGGAAGGCTGATGCCCTGCTTTTTAGGGGTCCCCGCCGGCGCTTTCAAGGCCGCGACCGGGGTATTTTCGCCTTCAGGCCGGCGCCTTGGCGACGATCACCCGTGCCGGGCGCAGCAGCCGGCCGTTCAACTCGTAGCCTGGCTGCACCACCTGCAGCACGGAGTTGGGCTCCGCCGTGGTGGACTCGCGCGCCATCATGGCCTCATGCCGGGTGGGGTCGAAGGGTTCGCCCGCCGGATCGATGACGGCAATGCCGAACTTCTCCAGCGCCCGGGCCAGCAGTTGCAGGGTGGCCTGCTGCCCCTCGCGCAGACTGGCGGCATCCGCGGTCGCCGCGCTCTGCACGGCCAGCTCCAGGCTGTCCTTCACCGGCAGCAGCTCGATGGCCAGCTTCTCCAGCGCGTAGCGGTGCGCCGCCTCGACGTCGCGCTGGGCGCGCTTGCGCACGTTGTCCAGCTCGGCGGCCGAGCGCAGCAGCTGCTCGTGGCTGGCGCGCGCACGCTCCTCGCACTGCGCCAGGGCCTGCGCCAGACCCTCAGGATCGGCGGGTGCGGAAGCCGCATCGGGGGCAGCAGCCCTGGGCGCCGCGGACTCGTTTGCCGTCATCGCAGGAAAGACCTCTCGTAAATTCACCGGGCCGGACCGGCCCGCGGCCGCTATCCGATGGCTGCGCTTGCGGGCTCCGACCACGATAGGGCTCAGCGCCGGGAATTCAAGGCGGCGCCGAGTAGTTTAGCGGTCAGGTCGACGATCGGTATGACCCTTTCGTAGGCCATGCGCGTGGGCCCGATCACCCCGAGCACACCCACCACCCCGTCGCCGTCGGCATAGGGCGCGGTCACGACGCTGCAGTCATCCAGGATGCGGTAGCCGGACTCCTGGCCGATGAAGATCTGCACCCCCTCGGCCTTCAGACTGTGGTCCAGCAGGTGCAGGAAGTCGCGCTTCTCGTTGAAGGCCTCGAACAGGCGGCGCAGCTTCTCCATGCTGGTCAGTTCGGCCACGCCCATCAGGTTGGTCTCCCCCTTGATGACGTACTCCAGCCGACCCTCACCCCCTTCGAACACCTGCTGCGCCACCGAGATGGCTTCCAGCATGATCTGGTTCATGTGCGCGTGGGTCTCGGAGAGCTGCCGCAGGATCTCCTGGCGCACCTCGCGCATCGAGCGGCCGCGGAACTGTTCGTTGAGATAACTGGAGGCGCGCTTGAGCTCGTCGGGAGAATAGTGGCGCTCGAGCTGGATGATGCGGTTCTGCACCTCGCGGTCGTTGAATACCAGCACCACCAGTACGCGGTTCTCCGACAGCGCCACGAACTCGATCTGCGATACCGCCACCTGCCGGGTGCGCGGCACCGTGACCACGCCGGCAAGCTGGGTGGCGCTGGACAGCAGCTGCGAGACGGTCGCGATCAGGTCGGTGGAGGTGTCGCGGCTGGCCTCGAACTGGCGACGGATGCGGGCACTGGCGGCCTCGTCCAGCGGCTGCAGCTTCAGCAGCGTGTCGACGAAGAATCGGTAGCCCTTGTCGGTCGGCACCCGGCCTGCCGAGGTATGCGGCGAGCTGACGAAGCCCAGCTCCTCCAGGTCCGCCATCACGTTGCGGATGGTGGCGGAGCTCAGTTGCAACCCCGAGTCGCGCGACAATGCCCGCGAACCGACGGGCTGGCCGTCGCGGATGTAGCTCTCTATGAGGGTGCGCAGCAGGTGCGAAGCCCGCTCGTTCAAGCCCTCTTCCCGAGCCTCCGGTGTCATGCCTTGCACGCTAGCTTTCAGGCGCCGCCACCGTCAAGGGCATCCCCGGGCGCCCTATCCGGGTCCGCCGGCCGCCGCCGGCGCCCGGTTGTGAGCGCGGTCATTGACTCGCGGCGGCATTGACGTGTTACAAAGCTGACCCGATGACCTTCCCCGCCCGAAGCTGCTCGCTGGTAGGCCGGTTCGCCGACCCACGCATCGCCGAGAGTCTCGCGGCGCTGCTGCCGCACCTGCTGGATCGCGGGGTGCGGGTGCGCGTCAGCGCCGACGCGCAACTGCGCGACGAACGGGTCACGCGCCTCCCGGAGGCGCAGCTTGCCGCCGGCGCCGACCTGGTGATCGCCATCGGTGGGGACGGCACCCTGCTGCACGCGGCCCGGCTGGCTGCCGGCCACGGCGTGCCGCTGCTGGGTGTGAATCGCGGCCGCCTGGGATTCCTCACCGACGTGATGCCGCAGGACATGCTGGCTTCGGTCGACCTGGCGCTCGCCGGGGAGCTGCAGCAGGACTCACGGCCCCTGCTGGCCGCGCGCCTGGACAGCGCCGCCGGCGCGAGCGCGCAGGCTTTCGCGCTCAACGACGTGGTCATGCAGAAGCACGACACCGGCCGCACCCTGGACTTCGAGACGCGCATCAACGGCACCTACGTCAACACCCACGACGGTGACGGGATCATCGTGGCCAGCGCCACCGGTTCAACCGCCTACGCCCTCTCCTGCGGCGGCCCGATCCTGGAGCCCAGCCTGGCGGCGCTGGTAATCGCTCCGATCTGCGCCCACACGCTCTCGGACCGGCCGATCGTGGTCGGCGCGGACTCGCGCATAGAAATCACCCTGCTGGAGCGGCCCGGCACCCGCGCCCACGTGATCTGCGACGGCGCGCTGCTGGGGGCGCTGGCGCCGCACGACCGCCTGACGGTGACCACCAGCGGCGAGCGCATCACACTGCTGCATCCTCCCGGCCACGATTACTACACACTGCTGCGCTCCAAACTGCACTGGGGCCGGGGCAGCTTCGAGCGCTGAATGCTCACCCACCTGCAGATCCGCGACTTCGCGATCATCGATTCGGTGGAGCTGGAACTGCGCTCCGGGCTGACGGTACTGACCGGGGAGACCGGCGCTGGCAAATCCATCCTGGTCGACGCGCTGCAGCTGCTTGCGGGGGGCCGCGCCGGCGCCGAAGTCATCCGCCACGGGGCCGAGCGCGCCGAGGTCTCCGGCAGCTTCAACCTCGCGCACGCGCCGCGCGAACTGCCGCGCTGGCTGGAGGAACAATCCATCAGCTCCAGCGACGAGCTGATCCTGCGGCGTGTGGTCGGCAGCGACGGCCGTTCGCGCGCCTACCTCAACGGGCAGGCGGTCCCGGTACAGACCCTGCGCGAGGCGGGCTCACTGCTCATCGATATCCACGGCCAGCACGAGTTCCAGTCGCTGACGCGCGCCGCCGAGCAGCGTGAGCTGCTGGACGCCTTTGGTGGTCTGACCCCGCTCACCGAACGGGTCGGGATCGTGCACCGCGACTGGCTGGAACGGCTCAACCGCACCCTGGAGCTGGAAAGCCGCGCCCACGACCGCGAGGCGAAACTGGAACTGCTGCGCTACCAGGCGCAGGAGCTGGCGGCACTGGGTCTGCAGCCGGGGGAGATCGCCGCACTCACCGAGGAGCACGCGCGCCTGAACAATCGCGGACGGCTTGCCGCAGGCGTGCACACGGCCCTCGGGGAGTTGTACGAGAACGAACCCACGAGCGCGCACGCGGCGGTGAGCCGCGCGCAGCAGGCGCTACGCGGTATCGCCGAGCTGGACCCGCGCCTGGCGGCTGTGCTGCCGCTGCTCGAGGAGGCATCCATCCAGGTGCGGGAGGCGGCGCGCGAACTGGAGCGTTATCGCGACGGCCTGGAACTGGACGGCTCACGGCAGGACCAGGTCGAACGGCGCCTCGCGGCAGTCGAGGAACTGGCGCGCAAGCACCGGGTCGCCGCCGCGGACCTGCAGGGGCGCACGCAGGCGCTGGGCGCGGAACTGCAGGCGCTGGAGCGCGCTGACGGCGACCTGGCGCTGCTGCGCCGGGAGCTCGCCGAAGCACTGCAGAGCTACCGTGACCGCGCGCGCGACCTGTCGGCGCGGCGGCTGACGGCGGCGCGCAATCTCTCCGAGGACATCAGCGCCCGCATGCAGACCCTCGGCATGGCGGGTGGGCGCTTCGAGGCTGACGTGCGCCAGGACGGCAACGCGGACCCAACCCGGCACGGCATCGATTCCATCGAGTTCCGCGTCAGCGCCAATCCCGGCTCACCACCGCGCGCGCTCGGCAAGGTCGCCTCCGGCGGCGAACTGTCGCGCCTGTCGCTGGCAGTGCAGGTGTCTTACGCGGCCCAGGAGGCGCGCTGCATGGTGTTCGACGAGGTCGACGCCGGCATTGGCGGCGCGGTGGCGGAGATTGTGGGGCGCGAGCTGCGTGCGCTGGGCGCGCGCGGGCAGGTGCTGTGCGTCACCCATCTGCCGCAGGTCGCCTGCCAGGCGCACTACCACCTGCGTGTAACCAAGAGCAGCGACGGCCGCAGCACCCGCACCAGCCTTACGACCCTGTCGGCGCCGGAGCGGGTCGAGGAACTGGCCCGCATGCTCGGCGGGGTGCAGGTCACCGCGCGCGCCCGCGAACACGCCCAGGAAATGCTGGACGCCGCGGCGCGCGCGCCCGATGCCCCCGTCACCACTCCCCCGGCCGCACGCCGCGCGCGTCAGCGCCCCGGCGCGGCGCGGCGCCGGTGACGCATATCTAACTGATCTTGCGCGCGCGGTGCGGGCAATTGGCGCGGCTGCAGTTGCCGTACATGATCAGGGCGTGGTCGCGGATGGTGAAGCCCAGCTTCCTGGCCACCGCGGTCTGCCGTTCCTCTATGCCGCCGTCGACGAACTCTTCGACGCGGCCGCAGTCCAGACACACGATATGGTCGTGATGCGTACCCTGGTTCAGCTCGAAGACCGCCATGCCGTTCTCGAAATGATGGCGCGTCACCAGGCCCGCAGCCTCGAACTGCGTCAGCACCCGGTAGACGGTGGCCAGCCCGATGTCCTCGTTGGACTCCAGCAGGCTGCGATAGATGTCCTCGGCCGAAAGGTGCCGGGTATTGCTGCCCTCGAGGATCTCCAGGATCTTCAGGCGCGGCAGCGTGACCTTCAGGCCGGCCTTGCGCAGGTCCTTGCCTTCCACGGGGGCGTTCTCCTTGGCGGGCGCTTGCAGCCGCGCACCGCCGATCGGGTATGATCCGCAGCCGCGATTATCCTCCAACGGACTGATATGCGCCTACTCCGCACCGCCCTGCTCGTCCTGGCCGCTCTCGCGCTGCTGCCCCTGTGCGGCGGTTGCGTCTACCGGATGAACATCCAGCAGGGCAATTACCTCGAGGGCAAGACCGTGGACAAGCTGCAGGTAGGCATGACCCGCAGCCAGGTGCGTTACCTGCTGGGCACGCCGATGGTGCCCGACCTGTTCGACAAGGATCGCTGGGATTACCTGTATTTCTTCCAGCGCGGCCACCTGCGCCGCTCGCAGGAGCGGCACCTGATCGTGTACTTCAGTGACGACAAGGTCACCCGCTTCGAGCGCGACAACGTGCCGCAGGCGAACCCGGAGGCCCCGGAACAGGGCGCCCCCATCGAGAAGTTTCCTAAAATATAGCGCTGGATCCGGGCATCCTGCCCGGCCCAGCGCGGCCTCGAGCAAAAAACGTGGTTTTTGCTCGAGGGAGGTTGCCTTCGCGGTCCCTGGCCTAACGGCGCTGGCGCCGCACTCGTTCCCGCCGCCGTTCACGCGGATCGCGCGGCAGTGGCCGGTACAGCTCGATCCGGTCGCCGTCGGCACAGCCATCGGCGCGCGTGCGGGGTTCCCCGAAGATGCCGACCGGCGCCTCGTCCCAAGGTACCTGCGCGGCAGCAGCGTCGGCCCCCGCCAGTCGCCGCGCAGCAGCGATCGCCGCGCCGATGTCGGCGGCCGGCGGCAGTTCCACTTCCCACAGGAACTGCGCCGCCGGCGTGGCCCAGGCGACCGTGCAGCGTTTCACGGTGGCGCAGGCGTGCTGCCGGCGGCTGCTGCGTCCAGCGGCGGCGGCGGCAGCGAGCGGGCGCGGGCGACGAAGGCATCCACCAGCGAGGCCACCGTGCCGGCGAACAGTGACTCGAACATCATGGCGGTGAGCGGATTGCGGAAGGCGAAGCGCGTGGTCAGCTCCACCTGGCAACCCGCGGGCGCCACCGGTGTCAGCAACCATTCTCCGTGCAGGGTGCGGAACGGCCCCTTTTCCAGCTCCATCGTGATGCGCCGGAACGGCTCAAGCGTGTTGCGGGTGGTGAACTCCCCCTGCAGCGAGCGCTGGCGCAGCCCGATGGTGGCCACGATCTGCTGCGGGGAGCGCGACAATACCCGTGCGTGCGTGCACCACGGCAGGAACTGCGGGTAGCTCTCGATGTCGTTGATCAGATCGAACAATTCCCGCGGCGACCTGTTGATGAGCGCCGAACGCTTGACCTCCCGCATACCCGCATTGTCCCATTAGCCCGCGCCCATGACCAAACCGCAGGAAACCCGCCGCCTGATCGCCGAGAACCGCAAGGCGCGCTTCGACTACTTCATCGAGGAGCGCTACGAGGCGGGACTGGCGCTGCAGGGCTGGGAGGTCAAATCCATGCGCGCGGGGCGCGCGCAGCTGCAGGAGGCCTACGTCTACCTGCGCGGTGGCGAGGCCTTCCTGATCGGCGCGCACCTGTCGCCGCTGGTCTCGGTGTCCACCCACATCACCGCCGACCCGGTGCGCACCCGCAAGCTGCTGCTCAAGCGCAGCGAACTGTCAGGCCTGATCGGGGCCGTGGAGCGCCGCGGCTTCACCCTGGTGCCGCTGGAGCTGTATTGGAAGAACGGACGCGCCAAGCTCGCCGTCGGCCTCGCGCGCGGCAAGAAGCAGCACGACAAGCGCGCCACCGAGAAGGAGCGCGACTGGGCGCGCGACAAGGCGCGGCTGCTGCGGCGCGGCTGAGCCGCTCCCACTACTGTGGCGCCAGCTTGGGGTTCTTCAGCTCGTACACCAGGTTCAGTGTTGTCAGGCCGTTGGTCTTGCTGACGCCGGCCGGCACCTTGCTGTTGGTGACCAGCTGGTAGGCCGCCGCGAGCGAGAAGCGGTCACTCATTTTCACCTGCAGTCCGGCACCAAACGTGGTCATGGTGTTGGCGGAACTGGATACCACCCCCACATTCGCGACGAACTTCGTTGACGGATTGAACGCGTGCTCGAAGTTGAGCGCGCCTGTGCCCGCCACGCCCGATGTGGCCTCGCCTTGCGTGCGCAGCAGGACCGGCCCCGGCGGGTACAGCGGGTTCGGGGTAATGGTCTCCGGTCGCTGCCGCTGGTCACCGATACCGACCTGCGCGCTGAGCTTGGTGTCGGCATTGTTGATGATCTGATACCCGAGACCGGCATTGATCATCTCCTGGTACGCGAAGCCGCTGAACTTGTTGTTGTCGTAGCTGACCCCGCCGAATGCGTAGAGGTTGCCGGAAATGGTGTAGTTGGCCTGGAACTCGGCGCCAATGTCCTGGGCGCTGGTGATGTTCTTGGTCGAACCGTACAGACCCTGGGCTCCGAACAGGAATTTCCAGGCACCTGCGGTGTGGGCCGCCCGAAACACAAAGTTGGCGCTGGTCGTGTCTGAG
The DNA here is from genome assembly GCA_018241445.1 of Pseudomonadota bacterium. Classification (GTDB taxonomy): domain Bacteria; phylum Pseudomonadota; class Gammaproteobacteria; order Steroidobacterales; family Steroidobacteraceae; genus 13-2-20CM-66-19. The sequence continues at coordinate 23,975 of JAFEDT010000001.1, read as the reverse complement.
GTGCCGCTGGTCTTGGCGTAACCTGCCAGGGCACGCATCGCCCAGTTCTCCACGTCAGCCTTGGGCTCGGCGGGGGCGCACTTGCAATCGTCTGCGCGAGCCATCCCCGTCAGTGCCGCCGTAGCGACAAAAAGAAGCGACAGTTGCTTCCACATTGCAGTTTTCCTTCATTATCCCTTGAGGCAAATCGCCTTTTGGCATTTTACATGACGCAGGCAGAGGCCCGATATTCGTTGTAGTTTCGCAACAGCTGCGGTCAAAAGGACTACTTGCCCAACGAATGCTGCGCCGCGCGTGCCCCGCACCCACCGTGAGGCCCAGGCTTCCGGTATGCTGGCGGCGTTACCTGACGGGGGCGACCGGTTTCGACGTGGGTTGCGAACCTTCAGGGGCGTACCGAGGTGCAGTGCCCTCGTAAAACCTTCTGCAAATCATAGTTGCCAACGACGACAACTACGCTCTGGCTGCCTAAACGCAGCTGACCTCTGACCGGCTCGTGCCTGTGCGACCGAATCAGGGGACGCGTTCACAGGATCGCGCTCCGGCGTGCGACAGGCCGGTTGCGTTAAGAGTTACTGTCCGCTGGCGAAGCGTCTTCCCTGCTGCTCGGGTAGCGTGACGCGAGAAAACAAAGAGTCAGCTACGTACGTAGATCCTGAAGTCTAGGACTTGCGGACGGGGGTTCGATTCCCCCCGCCTCCACCACCATGCAAAAGAACCAACCGTTCCCGGTTGGTTTTTTTTCGCCGGGGACCGACAGACACCAGCATCGACAGCGGCGATGACAAAAACAACGACAACCCTCGGCAGGATCCCCGCGGGGGTCTGGGTGCTCGGCTTCGTCAGCATGCTGATGGATATCTCCTCCGAGATGACCCAGAGCCTGTTGCCCCTGTTCATGGTGGGCACCCTGGGCGCGAGCGCCCTGGTGGTTGGCGTGATCGAGGGGCTCGCCGAGTCCACGGCCCTGATCGTCAAGGTGTTCTCGGGGGTGCTGAGCGACTACCTGGGCAGGCGCAAAGGCCTGGCGGTGTTCGGCTATACCCTGGGTGCCCTGACCAAGCCACTGCTGGCCATGGCGTCGACCACCGGTGTCGTGCTCACGGCGCGTTTACTCGACAGGATCGGCAAAGGGGTGCGAGGCGCGCCGCGCGACGCCCTGATCGCAGACCTCGCCCCTGCGGATGTGCGCGGCGCGACGTTCGGCCTGCGCCAGTCCCTGGACACGGTGGGTGGTTTCCTCGGTCCACTGGCTGCCGCCGCCCTGATGCTGTCATGGGCCAACGACTTCCGGGCTGTGTTCTGGGTGGCTGTCATCCCCGGCCTGCTGGCGGTGGCGCTGCTGCTGGTCGGGGTGCGCGAGCCCGAGCGCCATGTCGGCGAGAAGCGCACCAACCCGATCCGCCGGGAAAATATCCGGCGATTGAGCGCCGCGTACTGGTGGGTGGTCGGCGTAGGCGCCGTGTTCACGCTGGCCCGGTTCAGTGAGGCGTTCCTGGTCCTGCGAGCCAAACAGGGTGGAATGCCGGTCGCGCTGGTGCCCCTGGTGATGGTGGTGATGAATGGCGTCTACTCGGCATCGGCCTATCCGTTTGGCAAGCTGTCCGACCGCATGAGCCACCAGGCACTGCTGGCCCTGGGCCTGGCGGTGCTGATTACGGCCGACCTGGTGCTGGCGATGGACAATCACTGGACGACGGTGCTCGCGGGCGTCGGGCTGTGGGGAGTTCACATGGGCATGACGCAAGGCCTGCTGGCGACGATGGTGGCCGACACGGCTCCCGCCGATCTTCGTGGTACCGCTTTCGGATTCTTCAATCTCGTGAGCGGCATCGCCATGCTGATCGCCAGTGTCCTGGCCGGCCTGCTGTGGGATCGGCTTGGCGCGTCGTTCACTTTCTACGCCGGTGCGGTGTTCGCGGGCGTCGCGTTGCTGGGCCTGCTCAGGAAGACTTGATCGATACTCCCGGTTTGCGCTGGCGCAATACGCCGCGCGGTGCACACAGGTCACAATCCGCCCCGCCGGGGTTATGCTGCGCATGTCTGCGAACAGGGGGGCGCTCGGGCAATCACCTGCCTGCGCCGGAAAGTACGACGGACTTGAAATAACCAGCGGCCGCCGCAGCAGGGAAAGTCCATGCCCAATACCGAGACTTATAACGACCATGTCGTGCGCCTGTTCCTGCTGGCCTCGGCGGTCTGGGGCATCATCGGCATGCTGGCCGGCATGTACGCCGCGGCCGAGCTCGCCTGGCCGGCGCTTAACCTGGATATCCCGTGGCTGACCTTCAGCCGGCTGCGGCCGGATCACACCTTCGGCGTGATCTTCGCCTTCGGCGGCTCGGCGCTGATGGGCACCTGCTACTACGTGGTGCAGCGCACCGGCCAGGTCCGCCTCGCGCTCGGCCGGCTCGCGGAATTCACGTTCTGGGGCTGGCAGCTGATCTGCGTGCTGGCAATGACCACCATGCCCCTGGGCATCACCCAAAGCAAGGAGTATGCCGAGCCGGAATGGTTCATCGACATCCTCATCGCCATCGTCTGGGTCGCATTCGGCGTGGTCTTCTTTGCGACGCTCGCGCGCCGGCGCATCCGTCACATCTACGTGGCCAACTGGTACTACGGCGCCTTCATCATCGCCGTCGGTCTGCTGCACATCGTCAACAACCTCGCCATACCGGTGTCACTCTTCAAGTCGTACCCGATCTACTCCGGCGCGGTCGATGCCATGGTGCAGTGGTGGTACGGCCATAACGCAGTGGCGTTTTTCCTGACCGCCGGCTTCCTCGGCATGATGTATTACTTCGTGCCGCGCCAGGCGCAGCAGCCGCTGTGGAGCTACCGCTTCTCCATCGTCAACTTCTGGGCGCTGATCTCGATCTACATGTGGGCGGGCTCGCATCACCTGCTCTATACGGCGCTGCCCGACTGGGTGCAGTCGGTCGGCATGGCGTTCTCGCTGGTGCTGTTGATGCCGAGCTGGGGCTCGGCCGCCAACGGCCTGCTCACCTTCAACGGCTCGTGGCACCGCCTGCGCGAGGATCCGGCGGCGAAGTTCATGGTGATCGCGCTGGTGTTCTACGCCGCGGCGACCTTCGAAGGTTCGATGATGGCCATCAAGACGGTGAACTCGCTGTCGCACTACACCGACTGGACCATCGCGCACGTGCATTCCGGCTCGCTCGGCTGGGTCGCGATGATCACCATCGGTTCGCTGTACGCCATGGCGCCGCGGGCGCTCGGCCGGGCGGCGATGCATTCGCGCCGCGGCATGGAGCTGCACTTCTGGCTGCACCTGTCCGGCACCCTGCTGTACGTCCTGGCGATGTGGACCGCCGGCGTCACCGAGGGCCTGATGTGGCGCGCCACCAATCCCGATGGCTCGCTGACCTACCCCTTCATCGACAGCCTGATTGCCATCAAGCCGCTGTATGCCGTGCGCTGGTTTGGCGGTGTACTGATCTGGCTGGGCATGTGGGTGATGGCCTGGAATCTGTGGTACACGGCCGCCGACGCGCGCGCGCGCATCATCAAGCCGATCCCGGTGCCGATTCCCGAGCCCGAGCCGGATCAGATTCCGGCGCCGCTGCCCGCCAGAGCGTAAGGAGACGACTATGGCCGGTGGCTACAGGTACTTCGAAACGATCGAGAAGCATGCCGCCCTGCTCGGCATCCTGACGGCGATCATGGTCTCCATAGGCGGCCTCGCGGAGATCACGCCGCTGTTCATGCGCGCGCACGAGGTCAGGGCGGCCAACGGTGTCAGGCCCTACGATGCGCTGCGCCTGGCTGGCCGCGACATCTACGTGCGCGAGGGCTGCTACCTGTGTCACACGCAGATGATCCGCGCCCTGCGCGCCGAGACCGAACGCTACGGCGCCTACTCGAGCGCCGAGGAATCGGTTTACGACCGTCCGCACCAGTGGGGCTCCAAGCGCACCGGGCCCGATCTCGCGCGCGTCGGCGGCAAGTACAGTGACGAGTGGCACGTGGCGCACCTGCGCAACCCGCGCGCCGTCGTGCCGCAGTCGAACATGCCGGGCTATCCGTGGCTGCTGCAGGGCAAGATCGACGCTGAGCTGATCGCCCGCAAGATGAAAGTGCTGCGCATGCTCGGGGATCCCTACAGCGACGCGGACATCAGTGGGGCGGGCGCCGCGGTGCAGGGCCGCACCGAGATGGACGCGCTGGTCGCCTACCTGCAGGGCCTTGGCATCGCCAACGAGCCGGCCGGGCCCGCGGCCAGGGCGCAGGGGGGCACGCCATGAGCGCACTGTGGGGTCATCTCACCGGGGTATTGATCGTGCTGATGATGCTGACCTTCATCGGTATCTGGGTCTGGGTGTGGAACGACCGCCACGCGCAGAAGTTTGAGGCGCTGGCCCGCCTGCCGATGCAGGACGAGGAACAGCAGCCATGAGCGCCTTCTGGTCGCACTGGATCAGGTTCCTGGTCGTGCTGAACCTCGGCATCACGCTGTTCCTGTTCCTGTGGGGCCAGGTGGTGAAGATCCCGACCCGGGCCGACGGCACCAGCGGCCATGTGTGGGCCCATGGCGCGCTGCGCGAGGGCGTGCGCCGGCTGCCGCTGTGGTGGGTCCTGGTTTCCGCAAGCCTGTTCGTCGTGGCGTTCGGCTACCTGGTGCGCTATCCGGGCTTCGGCGCCTGGCGCGGCACGACCGGCTGGACCGCGCACGGCCAGCTCGCCCGCGAAACGGCGGCCAACGACGCCAGGCTCGACCCGGTGCTGAAGCAATTCGATGGCATGAGCGTCGAACAACTCGCGGCCACGCCCGAGGCGACCCGCATGGGCCGTCGTCTGTTCGTCGACAACTGCGCGGCCTGTCACGGCCATGACGGCCGCGGCGGCCGTGCCATCGGCGCACCCGACCTGACGGACTCCGACTGGCTGTGGGGCGGCACAGCCCAAACCATCATGACGACCATCCTCGACGGCCGTACCGGGGTCATGCCCCCGTTCGGTGGCGCGATGAGCGCCCGGGACATCGAGCACCTCGCCTACTACGTCCTGAGCCTGTCCGGCCCCTCCGCCACGCCCGCGCTCGCCGAGCAGGGCAAGGAGAAGTTCGTGGTCTGCACGGCCTGCCATGGACCCGAGGGCAAGGGCAATCCGGCGCTCGGCGCGCCCAACCTCACCTACGCCAAACGCCTGTACGGCGACGACATACCCACGCTCGAGCGCACCATCCGGGACGGCCGCACCGGCACGATGCCCGCGTGGCGCCAGCGGCTCGGCGAGCGCAACGTGCGCCTGATCGCCGCCTGGATCTATGCCCAGTCGCACGGCGCCGCGCGGACCGCGGCGCGCTGACGCGCGCGCATGACCCGCTCCGCCAACGCGCCGCCGCCCTGGTACCGCCAGCGCGTGCTGTGGCTGGCGGCGGCGTTGCTGGCGGCAAGCATCGCCGGCTGCCTGTGGATGATCGTGCTCGGCGTGCGCCATGCCGACCAGCCGCTGCCCGGTGTCGGCGAACAGGTGCTCAGGGTGCCGCTGACGCGACCGCCGCCAGGACATGACTGATGCCAGCGGAGCGCTGTTGGCATTGCACTGAGCCGCTGCCGGCGGGGGATGCTCCGCGCGCCAACATCGGCGGGGCGGCGCGCAGCTTTTGCTGCCACGGCTGCCGTAACGCCGCCGAATGGATCGAGCACCTCGGGCTCGCCGACTATTACCGCCTGCGCGAGCAGCCGGCACAGCGCCCGGCCGCCGCTGCCGTCGACACCGCCGACTGGCAGCGCGCCGACCTCACGCGCCACGTGGTGCGCAGTGTGGCTGACGGGCAGTGCGAGGCGATGCTGCTGGTCGATGGCATCCACTGCAGCGCCTGTGTCTGGCTGATCGAGCGCGCCGTCGGCGCCGTGCCCGGCGTTGCGCGCGTGCAGGTCAACGCCGCCGCGCGCCGCGCCCGCATCCGCTGGGATCCGGCACGCTGCGATCTGCCGGGAATCCTCGCCGCACTGGCGCGCATGGGGTATCAGGGCCTGCCGCTCGACCGGGCCGCACTCGAGGAGTCGCGCCGCGGCGAGGCGCGACTCGCTCTGAAGCGGCTGCTGGTCGCCGGCTTCGGTGCCATGCAGGCGATGATGTACGCAAGCGCGCTGTACCTCGGCGCATTCCAGGGGATGGACGCCACTACCCGCGACCTGTTCCGCTGGCTGGGCCTGCTGGTGGCGACGCCAGTGGTGTTCTATGCGGCGCGGCCGTTCTTCGCCGGCGCGCAGCGTTCGCTGCGCGCCGGCCGACCCGGCATGGACGTGCCGGTAGCCCTCGCGATCTCCCTGATCTACCTGGCCAGTTTCCTCGAGGCGCTGCGCGGCGGCGCGGAGGTCTACTTCGACTCGGTCTCCATGTTCGTCTTTTTTCTGCTGGTCGGCCGCTACCTGGAGATGCGCGCGCGGCATCGCGCCGGTGATCTGGGCGATGCGCTGGCGCGCCTGACGCCGCTGATCGCCGAACGCCTGCTCCCCGGCGGCCGCAGCGAACGCGTCGCAGCCGCCACGCTCGGCGTCGGCGACCTGGTGCAGGTTGCCACGGGGAGCACCGTGCCAGCCGATGGCATCCTCGAAAGCGGGCATTGCCGCGTCGACGAGTCCCTGCTGTCGGGCGAAGCGGTCGCCGTCGCCAGGCGCACGGGGGCGGCGCTGATCGCCGGCAGCCTGGTGGTACAGGGACCGGTACGGCTGCGGGTCACCCAGGTGGGCGCCGATACCGTCCTCGCCGGCATCCTGGCGCTGGTGGCGCGCGCGCAGAGCGAGCGCCCGCGCCTCGCCGAGGCTGGCGAGCGCGCGGCCGCGGGTTTCGTTGCACGCGTGCTGGCGCTGGCGGCGTTGACCGCCGTCGGCTGGAGTTTCCTCGATCCGGCGCGTGCCTTCACCGCCACCCTGGCCGTGCTGGTGGTCTCCTGCCCCTGCGCACTGGCGCTCGCCGTGCCGGCGGCGCTGACACGCGCCCTGGCGGTGCTCGCCCGGCGCGGCGTACTGGTCGTGCGGCCCGATGCCATCGCAGCGCTCGCCGGCGCCACCCATATCGTTTTCGACAAGACCGGCACGCTGACTTCACCGGAATTCGCCCTCGAGCGCATCGGCGTGGTGCGTGCGGACTCGCGCGCCGCCGCGCTGGCCCTCGCCGCGGCCCTCGCGCGCAACAGCCGTCACCCGCTGGCCGCGGCGCTGAGCCTGGCCGGCGGCGGCCTGCCTGCGCTGCCCGTCAGCGAGGCGCGCGAAGTGACCGGGTGCGGCATCGAAGGCCGTATCGAGGGCCGCAAGCTGCGGCTGGGACGGGCGGATTTTGCACTCGGTGCCGACCCTCAGGGCGTGGAACCCGACGACGCGGTCGTGCTCGCAGACGCCGACGGGGTGATCGCCACGTTCCATCTGGCCGAGCGCCTGCGCGCCGATGCTCCGGGCGCGATCAGCGCATTGCGGGCGGCGGGGCTCGAGGTCGAAATCGCCAGCGGTGATGCCCCGGCCAGGGTGGCCGCGGTCGCCGCGCGCCTGCGCATACGCAGCTGGCGCGCCCGCCAGAGTCCGCACGACAAGCTCGCACGCCTTGGCACCCTGCGTGCGCAGGGCGCGCGGGTGGTTGCCGTGGGTGACGGTGTCAATGATGCCCCGGTCCTGGCGGGCGCCGACATTGCCGTGGCGATGGCGGGCGGCGCCGAACTGGCGCAGGCGAGCAGCGACATCGTGTTGCGCGGTGCGCGCCTCGGCGCGCTGGCCGAAGCGCGCGCGCTCGCTGCGGACACCATGCGCGTCCTGCGGCAGAACCAGCGCTGGGCACTGTGCTACAACCTGACCGCGATACCCTTCGCCGCGTTGGGATTCGTGCCGCCCTGGCTGGCCGCGCTGGGCATGTCGGTGAGTTCGCTGGTCGTGGTGCTCAACGCACTGCGCATCGGCCGCGCCGGCCGCGGCGCAGGCAGCGCCGCGCGCTTCATGCACGAGGCTCTGACATGAACATCCTGCTGGCGCTGATTCCGGTGTCGATCGTGATGCTGATCGCGGCCGGCGTGGCGTTTTTCTGGGCGGTCGACAACGACCAGTTCGACGACCTGGACACACCAGGCCTGCTGCCGCTGCTCGATGACCCGCCCCCCGCCGCGCCGCCGCCCCCGCCGCCGGCCCCGCCGCCACCATCCATAGACGACCAGTCATGAGCGGCGGTCTCACCCTTGCCGCCGCGCTGTTGCTCGGGCTGGCTGCGAGCGGGCACTGCCTGCTCATGTGCGGCGGCATTACCGCCGCACTCGGCCTGGCCTCCGCAAAACGCGGTGATGGCCGGCCCCGCCTGTCGCTGCTGGCTGCCTACCAGGGCGGCCGCATCATGTCGTATGCGCTCGCCGGCCTGTGCGTCGGCGGCCTGCTCGGCGGACTGCTGGCCCTGCTGGACATCGAGGCGGTGCGCCGCGCGCTGCGGGCGCTCAGCGCGCTGGCGCTGTTGCTCGGCGCCCTCGTCGCCTTCGGCCGCCTGCGCGATCCGGGTTCGGGATTCGGCCATGGCATGTGGCGAAGAATCGCGCCACTCGGCCGCCGCCTGCTGCCGGTGACCAGCCTGCCGCGCGCGCTTGCCTTCGGCATGGTCTGGGGCTGGATGCCGTGCGGGTTTGTCTACACCGTGCTGCTGATCGCCGCACTGCGCCTCGACGCGCTCGATGCCGCGGCCACGATGGCCGCCTTCGGTCTCGGCACCGCGCCGGCAATGTTCGGCGGCGCGCTCGGTGCACAACGTCTGGCGGGCTGGGCGCAGGCACCCGGTGCGCGCCGCGCCGCCGGCCTGGTCCTGCTCGCCAGCGCGGTGCTCACGCTCGTTGGCCCATGGCTGCCCGCGGCGCACTGGATGCACGCCTGGCTGCCCTTCGGGTGCGCGCCAGCGGCGCACTGACCAGACTGCGGTCCGGGGCGTTCAGCCGCGCCCGCTGCCGTTCACGCCATCCAGCGTCGTCAGCGCGCCGTACAGCTCCGGGCGGCGGTCGCGGAACACAAACCAGTTGTCGCGCAGCTGAGCTGTGGCCGCGAGATCGAAGCTATGGCTGAGCACCGCATCACCCTGCTCGGGCGCCTCGGCCACCTTGGCGCCGGTGGCATCGGCAATGAAGGACGAACCGTAGAAGCGGATAAACAGCCCCTGCGGGTCCTGCAGCGACCGCTCCAGCCCGTAGCGGTTGGCGGCGATCAGCGGCGTCAGGTTGGCGGCGGCGTGGCCCTGCTGGGTGCGCTGCCAGTGCTCGCGTGAATTGACCGGCAGGGCCGGCGGCGGCTCGCTGCCGATGGCGGTGGGAAAGAACAGCAGCTCCGCGCCCATCAACGCCATCACGCGCGCGGTCTCGGGGAACCACTGGTCCCAGCAGATACCGACGCCGATGCGCGCGTAGCGCGTGTCCCAGACCCGAAAGCCGCTGTCGCCCGGAGAGAAATAGGTCTTCTCCTGGTAACCCGGCCCGTTGGGGATGTGCGACTTGCGGTAAACCCCCAGGTTGCGGCCGTCCGCGTCCAGGATGGCGATGGAGTTGAAGTACGCCGGGCCGGCGTGCTCGAAAAAGCTGATCGGCAGCACCACCCCGAGTTCCCGCGCGATACCGCTGAAGTGCCGGACCGCGCGGTTGTCCTGCACGCTGCTCGCCAGCCGCAGGTGCCGCACGTCCTGCTCGACGCAGAAGTACGGCGACTCGAACAGCTCCGGCAGCAGAATGATCTGCGCACCGCCGGCGGCGGCGCGGCGCACCAGCGCCTCGGCGCGTTCGATGTTGCGTTGCGCATCCCATTCGCACGACATCTGGATGGCCGCCACCTGCACGGGACGTGCGGCGCTGTGCAGATGCGCGGGTACCGCAGAAGTGATTTCGGACATGGCGGTCTCGGTAATACCTCAGGGGCGGCGCTGCGCCGCGAGCGCTGCGTTCACCTGCCCGGTGATGCGCATGGCCGTCTCCAGCGCCCTCAAGCCCGCTTCGCCGGAAACCACCGGCGGCCGGCCGGTGCGGATGCAGTCCAGGAAGGATTCGATCTCCGCGCGCAGGGCATCCCCCTGCTCCAGGCTCTGTTCCTCGATCACCACTGGCAGCGGTCCGGGCGGCTCCGCGGCGCCGCGCTTGCGGATCAGGGTCAGGATCTTCTGCTGCAGGTCCAGCGACAGGTAGGCGTCGTCCTCGAACACCCGCAGCTTGCGCTCGGTCTTGAGACTGACGCGCGAGGCGGTGGCGTTGGCCACGCAGCCGTTGGCGAAGCGGATACGCGCGTTGGCGATGTCGATCTCCGGCGAGAACACCGGCGTCCCCACCGCGTCGATGGTCGCGATACTGGAGCCGACGATGGTCTGCACGATGTCGATGTCGTGGATCATCAGGTCCAGCACCACGTTGACGTCCGTGCCGCGCTCGCGGTACGGCGCCAGGCGATGACACTCGATGAAGCGGGGTTCACGCAGGTACGGCTCGGCCGCCAGTATGGCGGCGTTGAAGCGTTCCAGGTGTCCGACCTGCAGCACGCGGCCGTGGCGCGCGGCGACCTCGATCAGCTCGCGCGCCTCCGCAGCGGTCTCGGTGATCGGCTTCTCCACCAGCACGTGCGCGCCCGCCTCGAGAAACTCGCGCGCCAGCGCATAGTGGGCCGGCGTCGGCGTGACTACGCTTACCGCATCGACCGCGCCCAGCAGCTCGCGGTGCCCGCTGAAGGCGCGGCAGCCGGTCTCGGCAGCCACGGCCTGCGCCACTTCGGGACGGGGATCGACCACTCCGACCAGTTGACAGTCCGCGGCCTGCGCATACTTCTGCGCGTGGAACCGTCCGAGGTAGCCCACGCCGACGACCGCCGCCCTGATTTCCTGCATGGGCTATTATGGCGCGCCACACCCGAGGACTGCAGGGAATGATGACGACGGCAAGCGGCACCGCATCGGACGCTCAGGAAGAGGACGCCGCAACCAGGCGGCGCCTGCGTGTGGAATTGCTGCTGGCGGTGAGCGCGCTGCTGCTGGGACTGCTGGTAGTACCCCTGTGCATCTGGCTGGTCGGCGGCCGCGTGCTGGGCCCCTATACCCACGGCCAGGATACCCATGCCGGACCGCTGGCCCTGCTGGGTGATTTCTTCCGCGGCCTGGGTACGGGCGTACCGGTCTTCTGGGGCGTGGCGCTGGGTCCGCTGCTGTTGCTGCTGCTGCTGCGCGGCTTCGTGCTGCTGTACCGTGCCCTGCCCGGGCGGCAGCGCGCCTGAAGGGTCAGGCGGCCGCCCTGGCACGGCAGCCGGTGAGGCCGCGTCTCCTGTCGCCGACAGCGCAGGCGATCCCCGCAACGGGTTCAGTCAACGTGGCCAGTATGCCCACACCGCCAGGGCAAATGCCGCGATCGTGGCCAGGTGCGCCCACCCCCGCCAGGCCCTGTGGCGCTGCTCGCCGTAGAAGCTCAGTCCGGAGGCCGCCGACAGCAGCGCGAACACGCCGATGGCTTTCAGCAGCGCCGGCTGCTCGGGGGCGAAGCGCGCCTCCTGCGCCGGCATCAGCAGGATGACCATCCAGGTCATCGTCAGACCGGCGGTCAATGCCACGGCAGAACCGGTCAGAATGGCGATCAGGGCGGCCAATGGGCGCATTGTGAGTACCGTACTTGCAAAAAGCGAACCGCACGCTCTAGCCTTACTCTAACAGCCTCCTGACCCTGCGAGAGTTCCCCAGATGCCCCTGTTCCTGCGCCGCTCCTCCGGCTGGATCCCCGCCGCCGCCCTGCTGGCGGTACTGCTCGCGCTTACCGGCTCGGTACGCGCACCGGCCAGCACACAGCTGCTGCCCCCAGGGGCGGTCGCCCCCACCGACGCGCAGCGCGTCACCGCCCGCAAGGTGGGGCGCATCCTGGAGGAGCAGCACTACAGCCGCGCGCAGCTCGACGACCGCATGTCGGCCGTCATCTACCAGCGCTACCTGGAGTTCCTCGACGGCCAGCACAGCTACTTCACGGCCGGCGACATCGCGGAGTTCAACGCCTATCACCTGCACTTCGATGACATGATCCGGACCGGGAACATCGATCCCGCCTACCTGATTTTCGCGCGCTTCCAGCAGCGCAACCGCGAACGCATCAACTACGCCCTGGGGCTGCTGAAGAGCGAGCCCGACTGGACCGTGGACGAGTCGTTCGAGTTCGACCGCAGCAAGGCCGACTGGCCGGCCAACGAAGCCCAGATGGACGAGTTGTGGAGGAAGCGGGTCAAGAACGACGCACTGTCGCTGCTGCTGACCGGCAAGAGCTGGCCGGAGGCCGCCGACATCCTGCACAAGCGCTACGAGCGCGTGCTGAAGCGCGTCGGCCAGATCAGCAACGAGGACGTATTCGAGAACCTGATGAACGCCTATGCGCGGGCGTTCGATCCGCACTCGAGCTACTTCTCGCCGCGCAGTTCGGAGGAATACCGCATCCAGATGAGCCTCAACTACGACGGCATCGGCGCCTCGTTGCAGCTCATCGACGACTACGTGACCATCATGAACGTGCTGGAGGGCGGACCTGCGGCCGTCGCCGGCACGCTGAACACCAACGACCGCATCACCGGCGTCGGCCAGGGCCACGACGGCCCCTTCACCGACGTGATCGGGTGGCGCCTCGATGACGTGGTGCAGCTGATCCGTGGCAAGGCGGGCACCAGCGTGCGCCTGCAGATCCTGCCCGCCGGCGCCGCCCCCGGCACCCCGGAGAAGGTGCTGGAATTCGTACGCAACAAGGTCACCCTGGAAGCGCAGGCGGCCCACAAGGAAGTCAAGAGCGTGGTGCGCAACGGCCACACGCTCAAGATCGGCGTGATCACGGTGCCCGGTTTCTACGAGGACGTGGCGGCGCAGAATGCCGGCGACAAGAACTATCGCAGCACCACGCGCGACGTGGCGCGCCTGCTGCAGGAACTCAAGGGCGAGCACATCGACGGGCTGGTCCTGGACCTGCGTAACGATGGCGGCGGCTACCTCCCGGAGGCTACCGCCCTCACGGGCCTGTTCGTGGATCGCGGTCCGGTGGTGCAGCTGCGCGACTCGAGCGGACGCACCGAGGTGCTGGACGATCCTGAACAAAGTCCGGCCTACGCCGGTCCGCTGGCGGTGCTGGTCGATCGCCTCAGCGCCTCGGCGTCGGAGATCTTTGCCGGCGCCATCCAGGACTACCACCGCGGTGTGATCCTGGGTCAGACCACCTTCGGCAAGGGTACGGTGCAGAACCTGATCCCGTTGGATCGCTGGTCGCAGAAGAACAGCAGCGGCCAGCTCACGGTGACCATCGGCAAGTTCTACCGCATCACCGGCGAGAGCACCCAGCATCGCGGCGTGGTGCCGGACGTGGCCTTCGCCTCGCCGATCGATACCAAGGACATCGGCGAGAGCGCGCTGGAGTCCCCCCTGCCCTGGGACCGCATCGCGGGTGTGCCCTTCCGCCCGAGCCCCGACACAGCCCCACTGCCGCCGGTGGCTGCGCTGGCGAGTGAACAGACCCAGCGCGAGCGCCACGATCCGGACTATCGCTGGCTGGTATCGGACATCGCCGCCATCGATTCGGAGCGCGAACTGAAGAGCGTGTCACTCAACCTCAAGGTGCGGCGCGCAGAACGGGCACGCGTGGACCGCGAGCGCCTGGAGCGCGAGAACAGCCGGCGGGTCGCCAAGAACCTGGCGCCCTTCAAGAGCGTAGAGGAAATGGACAAGTCGAAGGAACCGCCGGTCGACGTGCTGCTGGACCAGGCCGCCCAGGTGATGGCTGACATGGTCAGCCCGCCCGCCACGGTGGTGCAGAAGGCGGCGCGTCCCGGCTGAAGCGGCCCCCGGGGGCGAAAATCGCTTCCCCGGGGCTTGCGCCGGCCCAGCCGGCAAAGGTCAATCAGCGCAGGAGAATCCGGAACAGGTCCCAGGTATCCCCGCCCAGCACGTTGGGGGTCCGGGGCCCGCCGCCCTGCGCGGCAGCCGCCATGACATCACCCGACGTGGAATCGATGGAATCCGGCACCGGAGTGCAATCCGCGGCGCCACGATAGCGCACGCTGCCCTGCAGTTGTGTGCTGCGGCTGCTGATCTGCCGCGCCAGGCCGCTGCGACCCTGCAACAGGCGCTGGCCGCGTGCGACCTGTCCCATCAGCAGCACGCACTCGCGCGGCGTGCCGTATTCATCCACGACCTCACGGCGCGCGGTCGCCTCGCGCGCCAGCTCCACCAACGGTTCCTTCAGCTCCGCGAGCCGCTGGCACAGAACCTCGGCGTAGGCGATGGCGGCCAGATTGATGGCGCGCCGCGCCGCCAGCGACAGCCCCGGAAACTCCGGCGCTTCCTGCGACTGCAGCTCCGCCAGCGTGGCGCTGCGCGCCTGCTCCGCCGCGGCCGCGGCGTCCAGGGCCGCCTGGGCCGCCGCGATCCGCTGTTCCAGCGCGCGGCGGCGGAAGTAGTGCCACAACCGCCTCAGCGCAGCACGCTCGGCATGCAGCGCCGCCACGGCCGCCTGGGCTGCCTGGTGTCCCTCCTGGGCGAGCAGCAGTTCCTGTTGCGCCGCCCGACGTCGCTGCTGCAGCACCCGGTTGCTGTGCGCCAGGTGGCCGCGCCGTTCGCTCTCCTCCTGGCGCCGCGCCAGGTCGGCGATGAAATCACTGATCAGTTGCCGGCCGTCCTGCCACAGGCGGCGCAGCTGGTAGAACACCAGCGCCGCGTAGGCGGTCTCGGTGCTGGCAAGCCGCCCCTCCAGCGAGCTGAGCAGCCCCTGCACGCGCTGCGTGGCGCCTTCCTGCTGCTTGATCAGGTCCTTGAGCCGGAAGGTCTCTTCCTGCAGCCCGCCATAGGCCTTCTTCAGTTCCGCCCGGTTACGGAACAGCGCGACGACGCGATGATCCTCGTCAGCGGCGCCCGCCCGCGAGTCACTTCGCAGCAATCCCAATTGCAGTTGTCGCAGCACTTTCATGGTCCCGGGCGCAGGCACACACCGCCTGCGCACCGGCCGGTCCGTTATCGTCCCGCCGCGAAGCGATGTCCCCGCTCAACGCAATATTCCAGCCACTTATTTAACATCACGTTGCGCGCCCAGCGCTGATGCAGTTCACGCTCCGCACCCGGCCGCGGCGGGGCCGGCAGGCCCTGCGGCGTCCAGGGCTGCGCCTCCACCAGGTGCGCGTCGTGGTAGACCCGCACCGGCATATCCGGCCAGGGCTGCGCGCTGGCGGCACGCTGTGGCGACAGCAGGTAGCCGAGCGTAAAGCAGCTGGTGTAGGCGGATTGCTCCGTTACAGTGAGAACGAGTTCACAGTCCCCGGCGCGCTGCGAACAATTCCGGCCGGACAGGCGGCGCAGATCCCCGGCCAGCCAGCCCAGGCGGATGTAGTTGCTTTCGTACAGGCCCATCAGCGCCACGAAGCTGCGCGGGCGGGCGCTCCAGGAAACAACGGTACGGCAGTCGGTGTGCAACACGACTGCGACTATATCTCAGCAAGGCGTCATCGCAAGCGATCAGGCGCGCACAAAATGCAACGCCGACGGCTTGCAATTTTCGTGCTGAAAATCAAGGACGCAGCCGCCGTTCGATTCCGGTAGTGTTGAGGATCCGGCTGGCAATCTCCTCGATCGAGCACTCGGTGGTATCGAGCGAAGGAATGCCGTACCGCGCGAACAGCGCCTCCGCCGCGCGCAGCTCGTACTGTATCTGCTGCCGCGAGGAATAGCGGCTGTCGGGTCGGCGCTCATGGCGGATCTGCTGCAGCCGGTCCGGCCCGATGGTCAGCGCAAACAGTTTGCGGCGGAAACCCTCCAGCCGCGCCGGCAGCCGGCCCGCCTCCAGGTCATCCTCCGTCAACGGGTAGTTGGCCGCAAACACCCCGTACTGCAGCGCCAGGTAGACGCAGGTCGGCGTCTTGCCGACGCGCGACACCCCCAGCAGAATCACGTCGGCCTGCCCGTAGTCCCCGCCGGTGCCGTCGTCGTTTGCCAGCGAGAAGTTGGTGGCATTGATGCGCGCGGTGTAGGCGGCCGGATCGGCAATGCCGTGTGCCCGTCCCGACAGGTGCGTGGCGCGCGTCTTCAGCTCCCGCTCCAGCGGCTCGACGAAGGCCGAGAACAGGTCGAGGAACAGCCCGTTGGCCTGCATCACCACGGCGCGCAGATCATCCTGCACCAGCGTGCTGAAGATCACAGGCCGCAGGCCCTCCTGTGCGGCACGATTGATGCGACGGACGGCCTCGTGTGCCTTGTCAACGGTGGATACAAATGGCAGAGTCACCGGCCGGATTTCCTGGCCCTCGAACTGGGTCATGAGGCTATGACCCAGCGTTTCCGCAGTAACACCCGTCTGATCGGAGACGAAGAAGACAGTTCGATGGCTCACGTTGGCGGCGCGGCGGCGCGAGTGACCCTTGAGGTCACGCAGTGTTCCATCGCGCGCGCGGCGCCGCAAGCCACCTTGAGTTCAGCGCCGTCAGGACAGGAGCGCCCTTGAGCCCATACGTCATTCCGTTCGAGCAGCTGGGAATGCGCGACGTCGAGACCGTCGGCGGCAAGAACGCCTCCCTCGGTGAGATGATCAGTTCCCTGGCGCAGGCGGGAGTGCAGGTACCGGGCGGCTTCGCCACCACCGCACACGCCTACCGGGAGTTCCTGGGCCAGGACGGACTCGATGAGCGCATTCGCACCGAACTGGCCGCGCTGGACGTCGCTGACGTCACACGCCTGGCCGCGGTCGGGGCGCGCATCCGCCAGTGGATCCTGGCGACGCCGCTGCCGCCGGCGTGCGAGGCCGCCGTGCGCGAGCAGTTGCGCAGCATGAGTGGCGGGCGCGATATCGCGGTCGCGGTACGCTCCTCGGCGACCGCCGAGGACCTGCCGGAGGCCTCGTTCGCCGGGCAGCAGGAGACCTTCCTCAACGTGCGCGGCGAAGCCGCGGTGCTGCAGGCGATGCACGAGGTGTTCGCCTCGCTGTTCAACGACCGCGCCATCTCCTACCGCGTGCACCAGGGGTTCGACCATTCCGCAGTGGCGCTGTCGGCCGGCGTGCAGCACATGGTGCGCAGCGACGTCGGCGCCAGCGGGGTCATGTTCACGCTCGACACCGACTCGGGCTTCCGCGACGTGGTATTCATCACCTCCTCGTGGGGCCTGGGCGAAACGGTGGTGCAGGGCGCCGTCAACCCCGACGAGTTCTATGTCTACAAGCCGGCGCTGCGCGCCGGCAGGCATGCCATCCTGCGCCGCAACCTGGGCGGCAAGGCCATCAAGATGATTTATGGCCCGCCCGGCTCCGCCGAGCGCGTCACCACCGTCGAAGTTGCCGGCGCCGACCGGCGCCGCTTCTCCCTCGACGACGAGGCCATCAACTCCCTGGCACGCCAGGCGTTGATCATCGAGCAGCACTACGGCCGCCCGATGGACATCGAGTGGGGGCTGGACGGCGAAAACGGCCGGCTCTACATCCTGCAGGCGCGCCCGGAGACAGTGCAAAGCCGCGCCGGCCGCAGCATCCAGCGCTACGCGCTCAAGGCCACCTCGCGCGTGCTCGCCAGCGGCCGCAGCATCGGCCAGCGCATCGGCGCCGGCACGGCGCGTGTCATCAGGAGTCCGAAGGAGATGGCGCGCGTACAGGACGGCGATGTCCTGATCGCCGACATGACCGATCCCGACTGGGAGCCGGTGATGAAGCGCGCCGCCGCCATCGTGACCAACCGCGGCGGCCGCACCTGTCATGCGGCAATCATCGCCCGTGAACTGGGTATCCCGGCGGTGGTGGGCTGCGTCGATGCCACCGGCAACATCCGCGAAGGCCAGCAGGTGACCGTATCGTGTGCCGAGGGCGACACCGGGCACGTCTACGAGGGACTGCTGGACTTCGAGCGCAAGCAGATCGAGCTCGATTCGCTGCCGCCGGCGCCGGTGAAGATCATGATGAACGTCGGCAACCCGGATCGCGCCTTCGACTTCGCCGCCATTCCCAACCGCGGCGTCGGGCTGGCGCGGCTGGAGTTCATCATCAACCGCATGATTGGCGTGCACCCGCGCGCGCTGCTGGAGTATGCAACGCTCGACGGCGACACCCGCGAGCAGATCGCCGGCCAGATGGCCGGCTACGCCGACCCGGTCAGCTTCTACGTGGAAAAACTGGCCGAGGGCATCGCGCAGATTGCCGCGGCCTTCGCTCCCGAGCCCGTGATCGTTCGCCTGTCGGACTTCAAGTCAAACGAGTATGCCAACCTCATCGGCGGCAGCCGCTACGAACCGACGGAAGAAAACCCCATGCTCGGCTTTCGCGGCGCCGCGCGGTACGTGGACGAGACCTTCCGACCCTGCTTCGAGCTGGAATGCCGCGCCATCCGCCGCGTACGCGAGCTCATGGGCCTGTCCAACGTCCAGGTGATGGTGCCGTTCGTGCGCACGCTGCACGAGGCGCAGGCGGTCACGCAGCTGCTGGCCGGCTACGGCCTGGCGCGCGGCGTCGAGGGCCTGAAGCTGATCATGATGTGCGAACTGCCGACCAACGCGCTGCTGGCGGGTGAGTACCTGGAGTACTTCGACGGCATGTCCATCGGCTCCAACGACATGACGCAGCTGACCCTGGGCCTGGACCGTGATTCGGCCATCGTTGCGCGGCAGTTCGATGAGCGCGACCCGGCGGTGCGCAAGCTGCTGGCACTGGCAATCGCTGCCTGCCGCGAGCGTGGCAAGTACATCGGCATCTGCGGCCAGGGACCCTCCGACCATCCGGACCTGGCACGCTGGCTGGTGGAACAGGGAATCGAGAGTATCTCCCTCAATCCCGATACGGTGGTGGAGACCTGGCTGTTCCTGGCGCAGACGCCCCCGCGCGCATGAGCCGCATCCTCGCTGTGCTCAGCGCGGCCCCAGCGGCAGTACCGTCCGGTTGAAGGTCGCATTAGTGACGGTCGCGAAGCTGGTGTAGATGGCCAGCAAGCCGCACACGATACCCAGGTACCCGCCGGCGACCTTGAGAGTCGCGTTGCCGAGCAGGTCGCCGAAGCCGAGCAGGAAGAACGTCACCCACAGGGTCAGGAACACCCACCACAGCGCGTTGTTCAGGCGGAAGGTGGCAACCCACATGTAGAGCGTGAACACGCCCCAGCCAACCAGGGTCGCGCCGATGGTAGTGCCGGCGGCCGACAGGTCCAGCACGTGATTGCTGCCGAGCAGCACCAACAGGCAGAACCACCACCAGAACGCGCCGTAACTGAGGAAAGCCACCATGCCAAAGGTGTTGCCGCAGCGGAACTCCAGTATGCCGGCGATCATCTGGATCAGGCCGCCGAAGGCAAAGGCCAGCGGCAGCACCGCCGCCGTGCCGCCGGCCGGCAACAGGCCGGCGTTGATCAGGCTCAGGATCACCGTGGTCAGGCCGAAGCCGATCAGGCCCAGCGGCGCCGGATTGGCAATCTTTACTTCTTCAGTCATGTTGGTCTCCCGGCATCACAGGATGGTGAAGCAGCGCTGTAGGCAGACGCAAACAGCCGCGCGCGGTAGTGCCGCAGCTCGCCGATCGACTCGTGGATGTCGGCCTGCGCCAGGTGGGCGCCCTGCTTGGAGAAGCCCGCCGCCACGGCCGGTGCCCAGCGGCGTGCCAGCTCCTTGACGGTGCTGACGTCCAGGTTGCGATAGTGGAAGAAGCGTTCCAGCTCCGGCATCCAGCGGGCGAGGAAGCGACGGTCCTGGCAGATGCTGTTGCCGCACATCGGCGAGCTGCCGGATTTTACCAGTGGCGCCAGGAAATCCAGCGTCTGTTGCTGCGCCTGCTGCACCGTAAGATGACTGCTGCGCACCCGCGCCAGCAGGCCCGAGCCGCCATGCTGGCGCTTGTTCCAGTCATCCATGCCTGCCAGCACCGCATCGTCCTGGTGGATCGCCAGCACCGGCCCGTCGGCCACGATATTGAGGTCGGAGTCAGTGACCGTGGTGGCGATTTCGATGATCGCGTCGGAGTCGGGCTTCAGGCCCGTCATCTCCAGGTCGATCCAGATGAGATAATCGGCGCTCGTCATCCGGAAGCAGTATGCATGAAATCCTCACCGCGCGGGTGATCGCCACGCACGGCCGGCACCTGGTGCTGGCGGACGCCAGCGGGCGCGAGCTGGCGGCGCGACCCTTCGGCCGCGACCTGACAGTCGTGTGCGGCGACGAGGTGCAGTACCGCATCGACGCGCACCACGATGAAGCGCACGTGCTCGCGGTCGGCCCGCGACATGCGACCCTGTGGCGCACCAACATCCGTGGCGGCGCCGAACCCGTCGCCGCCAACCTCACCCGGTTACTGGTGGTGCTGGCCCCGCTGCCGGTGCCGGACCTGTTCGTGGTCGACCGCTACCTGGCGGCGGCCACCAGCGTGGATCTGCCCGCGACCGTGGTGCTCAACAAAGCCGATCTGGATATCCCGCGGCAGCTGCACGAACAGCTCGATGCCTACGTGGCCGCGCAGTACGGCCGGGTGCTGTGCTCGGCGGACAGTGGCGCGGGGATCGATGACCTGGCCGCCCTGCTCCCCGCAGGCGCGCGCGCCTGCCTGGTCGGACAATCGGGCGTCGGCAAGTCCTCGCTGGTAAAGTGCCTGCTGCCAACGGCCGCGGTCGGGATCGGCGCGCTGGTGCGTGAAGAGGAAGGCCGCCACACCACCACCGCCGCCCGGCTGTTCCCGCTACCCACCGGTGCCGGCCTGATCGACTCCCCCGGTGTGCGCGATTTCGCGCCGGCGCTGGCGGCCCTCGACGAGCGGACGCTCGGATTCCCCGAAGTGGCGCGCCTCGCCGGGGCCTGCCGCTTCGCCGACTGCCGCCACATGCGCGAACCCGACTGCGCCGTGCGCGCCGCGGTGGATGGCGGCTCGCTGGCCCCGCGCCGTTATGAGAGTTATCGCCGCCTGCGCCGGCTACGCGAGGACCTGGAGCCGCGACGCCGCGGCAGGCATTAGCAGGCGACGTGGGCGCGGGCAGCTCTCGGCGCGGAGGTGTGTAACGGCATACACACTTTCGCTGCTCCCGTGTAGCGCCCCGCAGGAGACTCCCTCCGGAGAGGTGTGTAACGACTTACACACCTTCGCGCACCGAGCATCCCAACCTGCCGGCCGATCGCGACCGACTACACCGACTGCCGGCCTGCGAGCGCGTGCGCCAGCGTTCCGCCGTCCACGAACTCCAGCTCCCCGCCCACAGGCACACCATGCGCGATCCGGGTGGCCCGGATGCCACGCCGCGCGGCGAGTTCCGCGAGGTAGTGGGCGGTGGTCTCGCCCTCGACCGTGGAGTTGGTTGCCAGAATCATCTCACGCACTTCGCCGGCGGCCAGCAGCGCTTCGAGTTCGCGCACCCCGAGCTGCTCCGGCCCGATACCATCAAGCGGTGACAGGTGCCCCATGAGTACGAAATAACGGCCGCGGTAACCGCCGGAGGTCTCAATCGCCACCACGTCCGCCGGGGATTCCACCACGCACAGCAGCCCGGCCTCGCGCCCGGCGGAAGCGCAGATGACGCATAGCGGCTCCTCCGTGAGCATGCGGCAGCGCTGACAGCGGCCCACCTTCTCCAGCGCGGCATCGAGCGCGGAGGCCAGCGAACGCGCCCCTGCGCGGCCGTCCTGTACCAGGTGAAATGCCATGCGCTGCGCGCTCTTCGGGCCCACCCCGGGCAGGACGCGCAGCGCATCGATGAGCTGCGACAGCTTCGGCGAGTGCTTCATTCTAGAATGGCAGCTTCATACCCGGCGGCAGCTGCAGGCCCGCGGTGACACTCGCCATTTTTTCCTGGACGCGCGCCTCTACCTTGTGGACCGCGTCATTGGCGGCCGCGGCTATCAGGTCTTCGAGCATCTCGCGATCCTCACCGCCCACCGCAGGCTCGATCTGCACGCGCCGCACCTCGTGCCGGCCGTTCATGGTGATCTTCACCATTCCGCCCCCGGCCTCGCCGATGACCTCGATGCTGGCGATCTCGGCCTGGGCCTTCTGCATGTTGGCCTGCATCGCCTGGGCCTGCTTCATCAGGTTGTTGATGTTGCCTCGCATGGGTGGTCACCTGTCAGGCGCGCACGCGCCGGATTGAAGGAAGGGGGTCATTACTGTTTTGCCGGACGTACAGTCTCGGGCAGCACGCTGGCACCGAAGCGTTC
This sequence comes from Pseudomonadota bacterium, assembly GCA_018241445.1. Lineage (GTDB taxonomy): Bacteria > Pseudomonadota > Gammaproteobacteria > Steroidobacterales > Steroidobacteraceae > 13-2-20CM-66-19. The sequence goes on along the minus strand of JAFEDT010000001.1, from coordinate 1,865 downwards.
GCGCAGGCCCTGCACTGCAGGATCTGCCTCGAACGCCGCCCGTGCCGCCGCCAGCTCCTGCTCGCCGGCACGCCGCTGCGCCTGGGCGGGCGTCTCGGGACCTGACGCCGCCACCGCCTGGAAGGCGAGCCGCACCTGCGCCCCGAGTCGGCGTGACAGCGCCTGCGCCAGCTTCTCCTCGGTGGCAGCGGTGCGCACCATCTGATTGCGCGGATCGAGCGCGAGCTGCACGACAGCGCCCTGGCGCGAGACGAAGACGCAATGGCTGGCGAGTTGACGTGCTGCGCCGGTCAGCTCCAGCGATGCGGCGACCGCGGCCCAGTTCTCCACCGTCAGCGCGCCTTCGTCCGCGGCGGCGCGCCGTGGTGTCGCTGCCGCCGGACCGGCAGTCGCGCCCGAGCTGCCAGGACGAGCGGCCGTCTGCGGCGGCACGGTCCCGGTGTGCGGTGGCACTGCCGCGGTCTGCGAGCCGGCGGGCCGGAACGCCAGCATGCGCAGCAGTGTCATGGAAAAGCCGCTGTACGGATCGGGAGCCAGCGGCAGATCGCGCCGTCCCATGATCGCCGTCTGGTAGTAGAGCTGTACGTCCTGCGGCGACAGGGCCTGAGCCAGGCGCTGCAGCAGCTCGACCGGGTAGAGTTCGTCGCCCTCGTAGGCCGCAACCGCCTGCTTCAACCCTACCCGCACCAGCAGCGCAGCCAGCGCCTCAAGTACCTGCGCGTAGTCGGGCGAGAATTCCTCCAGCGACCGGGCGCAATCGAGCAGATGCGCGGGATCGCCCTGCGCCAGCAGCTCCACGATGCGTACCACGTGATCGCGCGCCACCGTCCCCAGCATGGCGCGCGCCTGTTGTTCACCGGCCTCGCCGCCGCCGAAGGCAATGAGTTGATCCAGCAGCGACAGGGCGTCGCGCATGCTGCCGTCGGCCGCCTGCGCCACCAGCGCCAGCCCCGGCTCGTCGCAGGGGATTTTCTCGGCGGCGAGAATAGAGCGCATCTGTGCCACGATCTGGGCGGCAGGCAGGCGCTTGAGGTTGAATTGCAGGCAGCGCGACAGCACCGTCACCGGCAGCTTCTGCGGATCGGTGGTCGCGAACAGGAACTTCACGTGCGGCGGCGGTTCCTCAAGAGTCTTCAGCAGGGCATTGAAGGAATGCGCCGAGAGCATGTGGACTTCGTCAACCAGGTAGACCTTGTAACGGCCCCGGGCCGGCGCGTACTGCACGTTGTCGAGCAGTTCGCGAGTGTCGTCCACCTTGGTGCGCGAGGCGGCGTCCACCTCGATCAGGTCAGGAAAGTTCCCGGCGTCGATCTCGCGGCAGGCGGCGCACACGCCGCAGGGCTCGGCGGTGACCCCGGTCTCGCAGTTCAGGCACTTGGCGAAAATGCGGGCGATAGTGGTCTTGCCGACGCCGCGCGTGCCGGTGAAAAGAAATGCGTGATGGATGCGGCCGCTGGAGATAGCGTTCACCAGCGCCAGGCGCACGTGTTCCTGGCCGATCAGTTCTGCGAACTTCTTCGGCCGCCACTTGCGCGCCAGCGCCATGTAGCTCATCTGCGCGTACTCCTGGAGATGGCCCGCACCAGCTTGGCTCCGGCACCCGACATCGCCGCTGCCGCTGCTGCCTTCCGGCCCTCACGGGGTTCACGACTGGTCGTCGCGGAGAAACCGGTGCGGGCCACCATCGTACTGCTCAGGATCGGCCCACCCGCGAGCAATGCTCACCGGATCCATTGCGGTTTTACCGATCCTTCATGCCAACTGGCGGAGAGGGTGGGATTGCTCGCGGCTCACGCCGCTCGCCCCTGCGCTTCCGCTGCGGGGCCGCCGGCCGAGCCGGCGTCCTCGCCGCCGCAATTGCGGCG
>JAFEDT010000018.1 GCA_018241445.1 Pseudomonadota bacterium | reverse complement strand
TTCCCCACTGCTGCCTCCCGTAGGAGTCTGGGCCGTGTCTCAGTCCCAGTGTGGCTGGTCGTCCTCTCAGACCAGCTACGGATCGTCGCCTTGGTAGGCCGTTACCCTACCAACTAGCTAATCCGGCTTCGGCTCATCCATCGGCGCAAGGTCTTACGATCCCCTGCTTTCTCCCGTAGGACTTATGCGGTATTAGCCAACCTTTCGGCTGGTTATTCCCCACCATTGGGCAGATTCCGAAGCATTACTCACCCGTTCGCCGCTCGTCAGCATGTATTGCTACACCTGTTACCGCTCGACTTGCATGTGTTAGGCACGCCGCCAGCGTTCAATCTGAGCCAGGATCAAACTCTTCACTTGAAGATTTTGAGAATCATCAAAAAGAGTGGATCCAAAATGGCTCCAACTTACTGCTGGACTTCATCTTGGTCACTCAGGTCTTTGCGCCAAAGGCACATCGACGCGAGTCCCCACACAAATTACCTGCCAGACTTTTAAACAGCACGGAACAGCGCAAAGGCTTTCCGAAAAAGGGCCGGGAAGTATAGCGGCAAGCTACATTCCGTCAACTGCGTTGCAGTGGCCCACACCCCTCGTTCCCGGCACCGCGCGGCACCAGGTCTCGCAAGGGGCGCGCAGTATAGCCCCGATTCGAGGCTTGTCAACGCATTGTCATCTGCACGGCAAGCCTCGGGAACCGGGCTCGACGACCGCGCCGGGTCCTGATCTGGGGCCGGTACCGTGCCGTTCAAGCCGACGGCGATTCGCGGCCCCCGGGCAAGGCCCGGGCAAAACTGAGGCTAAGCTCAAGGCAGAGCTACGGCGCACTGGCCCGGCCGCCAGTCAGCCGGCGCCGCAGGCTGCGTCCCGCAGGCCAGGTCCCGCAGGCCAGGCGCCGCGGGCCACCTCCCGCGGGCCGGGCGCCTTGGGCCCGGTCAGGGGGTCTGCGGCTCCAGCCTGACCCTGGCAAAGCGCTTCGACCCCACCTGCACCACCAGCGTAAGCCCGGGCTTGAGGGTAAGGGCCCGATCGGCCACCCGCTCGCCGTCGATCCGCACGGCACCTTCATCAATCTTGCGGTTGCCCTCGGAGGTGCTGGCTGCCAGGCCCGCCTCCTTCAGCAGGTTGGCGACGCGCAGCCCCTGGGGCGCGACCGCCAGGACCTTGACCGGCAGGTCCTGCGGGACCGCCTTGTCGCTGACGCGCGCGATGAAGTTGGCCTGGGCGCGCGCCGCCGCCGCGGCGTCGTGAAAGCGCGTCGTGATCTCCCGCGCCAACTCGAACTTGATGTCGCGCGGATTGCGCCCCTCCTGCGCCGCACGCCGCAGCGCGTCGATCTCGCTCAGCGGGCGGAAGGACAGCAGCTGGAAGTAACGCCACATCAGCGTGTCGGAGATCGACATCAGCTTGCCGAACATGCTGTCGGGATCCTCGGTCACACCGATGTAGTTGCCGAGAGACTTCGACATCTTGTTGACGCCGTCCGTGCCCTCCAGCAGGGGCATGGTCAGGACCACCTGCGGCTCCTGGCCGTAGGCCTCCTGCAGGGTGCGGCCGACCAGCAGGTTGAACTTCTGGTCGGTGCCGCCCAGCTCCACGTCGGCGCGCATCATCACCGAGTCGTAGCCCTGCGCCAGCGGGTAGAGGAATTCGTGGATCGAGATCGGCTGGCCACTGCGGTAGCGCCTGGCGAAATCATCGCGCTCCAGCATGCGCGCCACGGTGTAGTGCGCCGCCAGCTTGACGATGTCGGCGGCGGTGAGCGGGGCGAGCCAGCGCGAATTGAAATCGATGCGGGTGCGCTCGCGGTCCAGGATTTTGAACACCTGTGTGGAATAGGTGCGGGCGTTCTCCTGGATCTCCGCGGGGGTGAGCGCGGGCCGCGTGGCGTTGCGCCCGGTGGGATCGCCGATCAGGCCGGTGAAGTCGCCGATGAGAAAAGTGACGTTGTGCCCGAGTTGCTGGAACTGGCGCATCTTGTTCAGCAGCACCGTGTGCCCCAGGTGCAGGTCCGGCGCGGTCGGGTCGAAGCCGGCCTTGATGTGCAGCGGCGTGCCGCGCCGCAGTTTCTTCTTCAGGTCATCGAGCAGCAGGACTTCGTCGGCGCCGCGCTCCATCTCTGCGATCTGTTCCTCGAAATGTATCGTCATTCGCGTGAAATCCGTCCTGCCCCGTGGCCTGCCACCGGGTAACTTTACAGGCATGCCCGGCTTCGGCCGGCCCGTGGATCAACCCGCCGGCATTTAACATAGATTGACCCGAGGGTCATGTGTCCGGTAGGTTTCGCGTTTTTATCGACCCCGACCGTAGTCCGACAAGTGTAGACGATGACGCTGCCAACCCTATTCAAAGAGAAACTTCGGGGTATTACTTTCTGGCTGAAGGCCACCGCCTGCGCCGTGGTGGGGTGGTCGATTCTGCACGGCGCGCTGTCGGTGGACTCCGCAACGACAGGCCCCGTGCCGCCGCCATCGGGGGCCGTGGGGCCTGGCGCCACGCAGTCTGCCGCCGTGCAGCCTGTCGCCCCGGCGCCGGCAGGACAGGACGCCCGCAGCGCCCAAGCCCTCCTTGCGGCCCCCCCTGCGGCCAGCCCCCCGGCCGCTACGGCGATCCGTACCAGCCTGGCCGGCGATCCGGCCCTGGCTGGCGCCCAGCTGGCCTTGTCCCGCATCGATGTCATCGTGACCCGCAATGACACGCTGGACGGGATCTTTCGGCGGCTGAGCCTCAGCCTCAAGGACCTCGCCTCGCTGCGCGACCTGCCGGGCGTGCGCGCGACGCTGGATCGCCTGCGCCCGGGCGAGCTGCTGCACCTGACCCATCGCGACGGCGAGCTGTTCGGCCTGGAGCGGCGCCTGAACGAGAGCCAGACGCTCAAGGTCTCGCGCAACGGCTCGGGCCTTACGGCCGCCGTGTTGCAGGATGCGCTCGAGACGCGGACCCGGACCGTCCACGGCGTCATCGACCATTCGCTGTTCGAGGCCGTCGCGGCCGCCGGCGCCAACGACCAGACCGCCCTCGCCCTCGCCGACATTTTCGGCTACGACATCGATTTCGTGCTCGACGTGCAGCCCGGGGACGCCTTCGCCGTCACCTACCAGGAAATCTGGCGCGATGGCGCTTACGTCAAAGACGGCCCCATCCAGGCGGCGCAGTTCGTCAACCAGGGGCACGAGTACCGCGCCGTGCGTTACGCCGATCCCAGCGGCGCTGCGCATTACTACACCCCGGACGGCAGGAGCCTGCACAAGGCGTTCCTGCGCGCGCCGGTGGATTTCACCCGGGTCAGCTCGCGCTTCAACTCCGCACGTCACCACCCGATCCTGAACCTGATCCGCGCCCACAAGGGGACCGATTACGCCGCGCCCATCGGCACGCCGGTGCACGCGGCCGGCGACGGCAAGGTGCGCTTTGCCGGGCGCATGGGCGGCTACGGCAACGTGGTGCAGCTGGAACATGCGGGCCACATCACCACCGTCTACGGCCACCTGTCGCGCTTTGCGCGCGGTATCCGCGTGGGCGCCCACGTCGACCAGGGGGCGGTGATCGCCTACGTCGGCATGACGGGCCTTGCCACCGGGCCGCACCTGCACTACGAGTACCGGATCAACGGCGTGGCACGCAACCCCCAGACGGTGGTCCTCCCCGGGGCCACACCGATCGAGGCACGCTGGCGTGCGGACTTTCTGGCCAAGGCCGCGCCGCTGCTGGCGACCCTGGACGGTCCGGCGGGGCCGATGCTGGTGGCGCGCTAACCGACTGCTCTTGTCACATAGCGCGGCACTCGGCGCTGGTATCCTGCCCAGGCGATGGACGCGCCCGACCTCAAGGCCCCGCACCACTATATCAACCGGGAACTGTCGTTCCTGGAGTTCAACCGCCGCGTGCTGGCGCAGGCGCTGGACGAGTCGGTGCCGCTGCTGGAGCGGCTGAAGTTCCTGTGCATCTCCTGCAGCAACCTGGATGAGTTCTTCGAGATCCGCGTCGCGGGCCTGAAGCAGCTGCAGGAGCTGGGGGGCGCCCCGCCCGCAGCCGACGGACTGTCGATCCCGCAGCAACTGGACGCCATCCACGAGCGCGCCACGCGCCTGGTCGCCGAGCAGTACCGCTGCCTGAACGAGCTGCTGCTGCCGGCGCTGGCTGCCGAAGGGGTGCCGCTGCTGGAAGCCCCGCAATGGAGTGCGGAACAGCGCCAGTGGCTGGAGCAGTACTTCGAACGCGAGGTGGAACCGGTGTTGAGTCCGCTCGGACTTGATCCGGCCCGTCCCTTCCCGCGCATCCAGAACAAGAGTCTGAACTTCATCGTGCGCCTGTCCGGCAAGGACGCATTCGATCGCGACAGCGAGCTGGCGATCGTGCAGGCGCCGCGCTCGCTGCCACGCGTAGTGCCGCTGCCGGGGCCGGGCGCCGGCGGCTGTGTGCTGCTGACCACCATCGTGCAGGCGTTCGTCGACAAACTGTTCACGGGCATCCAGGTGATGGGCTGCTACCAGTTCCGGGTCACGCGCAACAGCGACCTGTTCGTCGACGAGGAGGAAATCGACGACCTGCGGCGCGCGCTCGAGGGCGAGCTGGCGCATCGCCGCTACGGCGCCGCGGTGCGTCTGGAAACCGCCAGCGACTGCCCCGAGGACATGGTGAAGTTCCTGCAGGCGCAGTTCGCCTCCAACAGCGTGGACACCTACCCGGTGGACGGCCCGGTGAACCTCAATCGCCTGAGCGCCATGTACGACCTGGTGCAGCGACCGGACCTGAAGTACCCGATCTTCACCCCGGGCATGCCGCGGCGGCTGATCGGCGCCACCGACCTGCTCGCCACCATCCGCCAGCACGACCTGCTGCTGCATCATCCCTACCAGAGCTTCGCGCCGGTGATGGATTTCATCCGCCAGGCGGCAGCCGATCCGCAGGTGCTGGCCATCAAGCAGACGCTGTACCGCGCCGGCCACGATTCACCGCTGGTGGATGCGCTGGTGGCGGCGGCCAACGCCGGCAAGGACGTCACCGTCATCGTCGAGTTGCGCGCGCGCTTCGACGAGGAAGCCAACATCGAGCTGTCCAACCGGCTGCAGGAGGCCGGCGCGCACGTCATGTACGGCGTGGTCGGCTACAAGACCCACGCCAAGATGGCGCTGGTGGTGCGGCGCGAGCCGGGCGGCATCCGCCGCTACTGCCACCTCGGCACCGGGAACTATCACCCGCGGGCGGCGCGCAGCTACACCGACTACGGCCTGTTCACCTGCGACGAGGAGATCGGCCACGACGTGCACGAGCTGTTCCTGCAGCTCACCAGCCTGACGCAGACGCCGCGGCTGAAGCGCCTGACGCAGTCGCCCTTCGGCATGCACGAGATGGTGCTGGAGAAACTGGCGCGCGAGGCGCAACACGCCCGCGCCGGACGCCCGGCGCACGTGATTGCGAAAATGAACGCGCTGGTGGACGCGCAGGCCATCGAGGCGCTGTACCGCGCCTCGCTCGCCGGGGTGAAGATCGACCTGATCGTGCGCGGGGTGTGCGCCCTGCGTCCGGGCCTGCCGGGCGTGTCGGAAAACATCACGGTGCGCTCGATCGTCGGGCGCTTCCTGGAACACTCGCGGGTGTTCTGGTTCGAGAACGGCGGCACTCCCGACATCTTCTGCGCCAGTGCGGACTGGATGGAGCGCAATTTCTTCCGCCGCGTCGAGATAGCCTTTCCCATCAGCGACCCGCGCCACACCGCCCGGCTGCGCCGCGACCTGGGCTTCTGCCTGCAGGACAACCTGCAGGCGTGGCGGCTGCTGCCCGACGGCAGCTACGAGCGCATCCGTCCGGGCCCGGGCGAGGCCGGGGTCAGCGCGCAGTCGGAACTGCTGGCCGCCTACGCCGCCGGGCCGGCCAGCGGCGTGCCGCTATAAGGCTGCCCATCACGTAGCCCGCCCACGCCTGCGACCCAACCGCAGGTGAATTCCCCCGGCGCGCAGATATTCCACTTCCTGCTGCAGGTCCGCGGCGGTCAGCGGGTGCGCGCGCAGCCAGCGCGACGGCAGTCGCACCTCGAGCGAGCGCGGCGTGGCGCGCAGGCCGATGTTGGGCAGCGCCGCGGCGCTGCGGCCGCGGTGCAGCAGCACCGCCAGGCGCAGCAGGACGATGAGGTACACGGCGCCGCGATCCCAGGGCGGCATCAGCTCCTCCACGCCCTCCAGCGCCAGCTTGCGCCGGTGCGTCCCGACCAGGCGCGCCAGCAGCCGCTGCTCCTCGCGCGGGAATCCGGGCATGTCGGCGTTCTCCAGCAGGTAGGCGCCGTGGCGGTGATAGCCGCTGTGCGAGACATCCAGTCCGATCTCGTGCAGGCGCGCCGCCCACTTCAGCGCCAGCTCCGCCAGCGGATCCGTGAGTCGCCAGGGGCCGCGCGTGCGCGCCAGAAAGGCACGCGCCGTGGTCTCGACCCGCTCGGCCTGCGCGATGTCGACGTGATAGCGCTGCTGCATGGCGCGCACCGTGCGCTCGCGCGCGTCCTCGCGCCGCAGCCGCCCGAGCATGTCGTACAACAGCCCCTCGCGCATTGCACCTTCGGCGAAGTGCATCTCCTTCACGCCCAATACCGCGAATACCTCGGCCAGGATCGCAAGTCCGCCGGGAAACACCGGGCGGCGGTCCTCGGTGATCGGTTCCAGGTTCAGTTCCCGGATGTGGCCGACCTCGACACAGTAGTCGATGGCACGGGCCAGGCCCGCGGGGGTGATGGCGCGCGCGGCCGGGTCGAGGGCTTGGATCGCCTCCTGGATGGCGCGCACGCTGCCGGAGCTGCCGGCGGCGCGGTCCCAGCCGCGGCGGCGGAACGCCACCTGCACTGGCTCCAGTTCCAGCCGTGCTGCCAGGCGCGCCCGCTCCATGCGTTTGGCGGAGATCCGGCCGTCGCGGAAGAAGCGCTCGCTGAGCGCGACGCAACCCATCTGCAGGCTCTCCAGCTCCAGTGGCGTGAAGCGCTCGCCGATGATCATCTCGGTGCTGCCGCCGCCGATGTCCACCACCAGGCGCCGCCCCGGCACGTCCGGCATGGTGTGCGCGATGCCGGAGTAGATGAGGCGCGCCTCTTCCATGCCGGAGATGATTTCGATCGGGTGCCCGAGCGCGGCGCGCGCGCGCTCCAGGAAGGCCTGCTTGCTGTGCGCCAGCCGCAACGCGTTGGTCCCAACCACGCGCACGCTGTCGGCGCGCATGTCACGCAGGCGCTGCCCGAAGCGCTGCAGGCAGGCGATGGCGCGCGCCGCGATGTCCTTGTCCAGGCGGCCGTTCTCGGCCACGCCGGCAGCCAGGCGTACCATTTCGCGCAGACGGTCGATGATGATGAGCTGGCCGTGCGAGTAGCGCGCGACCACCATGTGGAAGCTGTTGCTGCCCAGGTCGACGGCGGCCAGCACGTCCGGCACACCGCGCGGGCCGCGCACACGGCGCAGACCGCGTACACCGCTTACGCTACGCGCGCCCCGAGGCGGCGGGGGGCGGGAGATGGAGCGGGACTTGGTGGCTCGCCGGGCGCGCTTTGCCGCTGGCACGCGCGCGTCAGGCGGCGAAGGAGGAGCCGCAACCGCAGGTGGTGGTTGCGTTGGGATTGCGGATCACGAACTGCGCGCCCTCCAGGCCTTCGCGGTAGTCGATTTCCGCCCCGGTCAGGTACTGCACGCTCATCGGGTCGACCAGCAGCTTCACGCCGTGGTTCTCCACGCAGGTATCGCCGTCCTGGACCTGCTCGTCGAATTCGAAGCCGTACTGCAGTCCCGAGCAGCCTCCGCCCTGGACGAACACGCGCAGCATCAGGCGCGGGTTGCCCTCGCCTTCGATCAGGGACGCGACCTTGCGGGCAGCCGCATCCGTGAACAGCAGCGCCGGGGCCTCCGGTGGGGCTTCGAGGGTCGTATCCATGACTGAATTCTACTAGAAGGCACCCGTGGCAAGGTCAAAAAAGGCGTTCCGGAGCGGCTTAAGCCCTTGTCCAGGCGGTCGTGGAGCGTGGGCCAGCCCGTCGGGGCCTGCGCCAGGCCGTCGGGGCCTGCGTCAGGGCGCAGGGGCCGCCTTGTCATCCGGCCCGGCTGCCAGCCGCACCAGGCTGCCGGTGATCTGGGCGCCCAGGGTCATCTCGATCACGCCGTAGTGCACGTCACCGGCTACCCGGGCCGTGGGCCCGAGCACCACCCGGCCGCGGGCGACGATGTCGCCGCGCACGGTGCCGTGCAGGTCGACGTTGGACACCTGCACCGGACCTTCGATCGCGCCGGTCTCGCTGACCGTCAGCGAGCCGTTGCCCTGCCCCACCTCGCGCACGTGGCCCACGATCTGCCCGTCCAGGTGCATGCCACCCTCGAACTCGACGTCGCCATGGATACGGACGCTGCGGTCGAGCAGCGTATCGATGCGGGAACCGGAATCGCGTTGAAACATGCTGACCTCTGCTGGAACCCGATATTGCGCCGGCCGTGTGTGCGCCTGCGAACGCCTACGGACCCGCTTCCACGCTCCACAGGAAAGACTGCGACAACGCGGGCAGGTCGCGCCGCGCGGACCGCACCTCCACCGCCACCCGCAGGGGATTGAAGCCCGCGGGCAGGGAGATCTCCTGGTCCAGGTGCTGCAGGTAGCGGAAGCCGTAGCGGATCTCGCGCTGGTGCCCGAAGGTGAGGCCCACCAGGTCGAGCGTACGCGGGATGCCGCGTGTCTCGCCATCCACGCTGAGCAGGATCGTGCCCGTGGCCTCGGAATCGGTGCGGCCGGTGCGCACCAGCGCCAGGTGCACCGTGAAATACCCGGGGCGCGCGCCGGCTGTGATGCGCAACTGCTCGATGCGCACACCGAGTGTGGCCGCGCCCTGCGCCACGACCCCGCGCAGAAAGGCCAGTTCATGCGACTGGCGGTTGACCTGGGCCTGCAGGTCGCCCATCTCGCGCGCGACCTCCGCCTGCTCGTTGGCGCGCCCCACGCGGATGGTTTCCAGTTCCGCCAGCCGCGTGCGCAGTCCGCGGTTGTCGTTCTGCAGGTGCTCGATCTGCACGCGCAGCTCGACGCGTTGCTGGGCGGCCGCCTGGCGGTCGTAGCCGGCGTCGTAGCGGCCGAGTTCGTAGATGACATAACAGGCAAACAGCGCCACCAGCGCGCCCGCGCCCCACAACAGGCGGCGCAGCAGCGGCGCATGGCGCCGCACCACCAGCGGACCTGCGGATGACCCGCCACCGCGCCCCGCCAGCAGTTCCTTCAGGGAACGCATGCTCAGGCGGGATGCACGGCGGAGCGCCCACGCGCCATGATGGTGTCCCACCACGATGGCAGGGGCGGGGCACCGGCGGCAAAGGCCAGCGGCGCGAGCTGCTCCAGCGCCTGCGCATAGACAGGGCGCTTGAAGTAGATCACCTCGCGCACCGGCTCCCACCATGACACCCAGCGCCAGCGATCGAACTCCGGCTCGCTGGTGCGGGTGAACGTGAAAGGCGCGTCGGCGCGGCGCAGGCGCAGCAGGAACCAGCGTTGCTTCTGCCCGATGCACAGCGGCTGCTGGTTGCGCCGCACGTAGCGCGGCGGCAGCCGGTAGGGCAGCCATTCACGAGTCTGGCCCAGCAGTTCCACCTCGGACTGCGGCAGGCCGATCTCCTCTTCCAGCTCGCGGAAAAGCGCCTGTTCCAGTTCCTCCCCGACCCGCACCCCGCCCTGGGGAAACTGCCAGCCGCGCCCGCCGGTGCGCCGGCCGAGAAACACCCGCTGCTCGTGCAGCAGCACGATGCCGACGTTGGCGCGGTAGCCCTGCGGATCGATGAGGTCGGTCATGAGTTGGCCGAAAGTCTGCCACAGTGAAATAGACAAGCGAGCCTGTTTCGATGAGGCTACGACCCATGTCAGGGGTTCGCAGACTGCCGCTGGCGCTGCTGCTGCTGCTGGCGGTGCTGGTCTTTGCCGCCTCGCTGCTGGTGGGCAGCTCGGGCTTCGGCCTGCATCCGCTGCTGCCGGGCGGCGGCGGGGACAGCGTGCTGATGGCGCTGCGCCTGCCGCGCACGCTGGCCGCGTTCAGCGTCGGCGGCCTGCTGGCGCTCGCCGGGGTGCTGCTGCAGGCGCTGTACCGCAATCCGCTGGCCGATCCCTACGTGCTGGGTGTGTCCGGAGGCGCGGCGGTCGGCGCCCTGCTGGCCATGATGGCAGGGGCGGCGGCGGCCCTGGTGCAGGGCGCCTCCATCGCCGGCGCGCTGGCCGCGGTGGCGCTGGTCTACGCGGTTGCGCGCGACGGCGGTACTGCCCGGCTGCTGCTGACCGGCGTGGTGCTGGCGAGCGCCTGCGGCGCCCTGGTCAGCGTGCTGCTGGCGCTCGCGGATTCCGCGAGCGTGCGCGGCATGGTGTTCTGGCTGGCCGGCGACCTGGAGTGGGCCGGCAGCAGCGCGGTCAGCGGCGGGACACTGCTGCTGGCGCTGGCCGTGGCGGTGCTGCTGGCGCGTCCGCTGAACGTGCTGGCCGCCGGGGAGCTGCGCGCCCGCGCCGTGGGACTGGCGCTGGACCGCTGGCGCCTGGGGCTGTTCGCGGCCTGCGCCACGCTGACGGCGCTGGCGGTGATCAACGCCGGCACGGTTGGTTTCGTGGGCCTGGTAACGCCGCACGCCGTGCGGCTCACGCTGCGCAGCAGCGATCACCGCATCGTCGCCCCGGCAGCGACGCTGGCGGGGGGCACGCTGCTGGCGGCGGCGGACCTGCTGGCGCGCACCATCGCCAGCCCGCGGCAGCTGCCGGTGGGGGCGATCATGGCGCTGGCCGGTGCGCCGCTGTTCGTGCTGCTGCTGCGGCGCCGCGGGCGCTGAGGGCGGCCGCTGCGCAGTTCGAGCCGGCATCCTGCCGGCTCAATCATCGTTCCTGGCTGACGACGTTGGGCGAGGCGGCAATGCGGTTGCGCCCGGCACTCTTGGCGCGATACAGCGCCGCATCCGCCTCGGCCATCAAGCGCTCGGCCAGCACCTTGTAGTCGCACCCCCCCGGGGCCGGCACGGCGGCCGCGACACCGATCGACAAGGTGATCGTCTCGGTGGTGTGCTCGTTGACGACCACCGGTGCCTGGCGCACCGCGTGCAGCACTCGCGCCGCCACGCGCTCGCCGTCCGCAAGGCTGGCCTGCGCCAGCACGATGGCGAACTCGTCGCCGCCGAAGCGCGCGCCGGTATCGCTGACGCGCATCTCCGCGTCGATGCGCTGCGCCACCTCGCGCAGCACGCTGTCGCCGGCCAGGTGTCCGTACTGGTCGTTGATGCGTTTGAAGTGATCGACGTCGATCATCATGCACACCAGCCCCTGGCGGGCGCGCTGCGCGCGCGCCAGCTCCTCGCGCAGCCGTGCGTGCAGGTAGCGGCGGTTGTGGAAGCCGGTGAGAAAATCCGTGAGCCCGCTGCGCAGCAGGCGCGCGCGGTTGACGGCGTTCTCCACGCAGATGGCCGCCACCAGGCCCAGGTGCGCCAGGAAATCACTCGCCAGCTCGTGGGTGAAGCGGAACGGGTCGGAGCTGCAGAACACCAGCACCCCGTCGAGGGCGTCGTGGCGGCGCAGCGGGATCAGTGCCAGGCTGCCCGGGCGCACGCCGGGCGGCACCAGCATGCCATGGTCCGCCTCGCTGAACGGTCCGAGCCAGGGGCGCTCGAGCTGCACCAGCTGCGGCGCCAGCGTGGTCAGTGCATCCACGAAGCGCACGCCGCGGATCGGCTCGGGCGTCACGCCGTCGCCGGAGAGCAGGTGCCGGGTCTCGTGCTGCGGGTCGTTCAGGACCAGCACCACGCCGTCGAGCTGGTAGGAGGCATCGAGGCCTGCGATCAGGCGCTCGAACAGCTGGGTCAGCGAGCCGGCGCGCAGCAGTTCCAGCTCGCGCTCCTGCGTCTTGCGCAGCAGCGAATCGTTGCGGCCGACCTCCTCGGTCAGCGTCGCCAGGCGCGCACGCAGAAAGCGGTTTTCCTCTTCCAGGGTGCTGGCGTGCACGGCTGATTCGCGCTCTATGGGTGGGGGCCCGCTGGCTGCTCGACGCATGGTCCTGAGTCCTTCAATGACCCTACGCGCGCTGGTCCTTGGCGCTGCGCCTGTCCTCGAAATACTCGCGCCCGTGGCGCATCAGTGCAACGAAGGTTTCCTTGTCCTGTGACAGAACCGACGTCCTGAGACGTTCGACCGCGCGCGACAGGCCCTCCAGCGATTCCGCGCCATAGTCGTTAAGGCTTTGAATTTCGTAGTAGAGATCCGGGCTCTCCTGCGCCACGGCGCTGGCAACGTCGAGCTGCGCATCGAAAGTGGTGCTTGACAGGCGCGCCAATCGCGGGGCCGCCTCGCCGCTGTCGGCGAGCGCGGTGAAGAAGGCGATGTTGAGGGCGTGCGACAGCCCCAGTACGTAGGCGATCAGACGGTCGTGGTCGTCCAGGCTCATCACGACCTGCTCCGCCATCGTCGGGGCGAACAGTTCGCGCGCCGCCGCCAGCGCCTGCGCATGACCCAGGTCGACGAAGATCACGTGACGGCCGGAGAGCAGCTCGGTATCCGGCCCGAACATGGGATGCACCGAGGTCACCGCGCAACCGTGCGACTTCAACGCCAGCAGGCCCGCGCGCAGCGGCGACTTCAGCGAACCGACGTCGAAGATCACCCCCGGGGGGCGGCGCAGCGCCAGGTCGCGCAGCATGGCATCGGTGACGCCAAGCGGTGTGGCCAGCACGATGAAGTCGTGCCGCAGGTCGGTGCTGCGCCAGTCCGCGACCCAGCCCGGCGAGCCGGGTGCGCCGGCCGGGTCGGCCACCTCCACGGTGAAGCCCTGCGAGGCCAGGAAGCTGACGAACCACGCCCCCATCTTGCCGGCGCCGCCGATAACCAGGGCGCGCCGGCCGCTGCCGGCGCCGCGCGCGGCGACGCTGGCCTGTTCCTGGGTGGTCAGCGACGAACGGATCAGCAGGCGCAGCAGTTTCTCGGCCAGGTCGGCAGAGACCCCGCGCTCGGCCGCCAGGGCGCGCACCCCCAGGATCACGTCGCGCTCGCGCGCGTAGTCGCGCGTCGGCCGCCCGGTGGCGCGCTTCACGCGGGCCACTTCCTCGCTGACGGCCTTGCGTTCGGCCACCAGGGCGATGAGCTGCCGGTCGATGTCGGTCACCCGGCGGCGCAGGTCATCGAGCGTCATGGTCTCTTCGGTCATGGAATGTCTTCAGCGGGCTCTCGCAGGTGGAGCCGGTAGGTCACTTCTAACGGGATGCGCCGGCCCCTGCAAGCGCCCTGTCAGGTGGCCTGTCGGGCGGGCGTGAAACCCCCTACCATCGCACCGCCATGACCCAGTCCACCGAACTGCTGCCGGAACCGTTGCCCGCCGAACCCCTGGGCCTGGTCAGCGACTGGCTGGCCCACGCCTTTCGCGAGCGGCGCCAGCCCAACCCCAACGCCATGGTGCTGGCCACCAGCACACCCGACGGGCGGCCCGCGGCGCGGGTGGTGCTGTGCAAGGACATCGTCGCGGATCCGGGCTTCATCGTGTTCTACACCAACTACCGCTCGGCCAAGGGCCGGCAGCTGCAGGACAACCCGCGAGCCGCCGTGGTCATGCACTGGGACGCGCTGCACCGCCAGGTGCGCATCGAGGGTGTGGTCACTCTCGCGCCCGCGGCGGACAGCGATGCCTACTTCGACTCGCGCGCCTGGCAGAGCCGCGTCGGCGCCTGGGCCAGCGCCCAGAGCGAGCCCGTCGCCTCGCGTGCGCAGCTGCTGCAGTCAGTCGCCGCCACCGCACAGCGCCTCGGCACGCCCGTCCCGGGCCATGCCCCGGAACCGCAGGCCGTGACCGTCAGGATTCCGCGTCCGCCTCACTGGGGCGGTTACCGCTTGTGGGCCGATGCCGTGGAGCTGTGGGTCGAGGGTGAGGGTCGCATCCACGACCGTGCCCGCTGGACGCGGGACCTTAGGGCCGACGGGCCGGACGCGTACCGCGGTGGCGCATGGCATGCCACGCGGCTGCAGCCCTAGCGGCCGCGACCACCGGGCAGCGGTACATGTGGAAGAACCTGCGCATCGCGCTGCTGCTGCTGGTGCTGGCAGCGGTGGCACTGCAGGCCTGGCGCGACCGGACGACGACCCGCGGCTGGCACGACACGCTGTGGGTGGGCATCTACCCGCTGAACGCGGACGGCAGCGCGCAGGCGCGCGACTACATCGGCGGCCTTGTGCCGGCCGACTTCGGCGACATCGAGCAGTTCCTCTCGCGCGAGGCGCATCGCTATGGCGTGGCGCTCGCCGAACCGGTACACATCGAGCTGTATCCGCCGGGGGCTGAGCTGCCCCCGGCGCTGGCGCCGGATGCCGGGATGTTGGGCGCCGCCTGGTGGAGCCTGAAGCTGCGCTGGTTTGCCGCACATGCGCCGCGCATCGACGGCCGGCCACCGCCGCGTATCCGGCTGTTCGTGCTCTACCATGATCCGGCGACCCTGACGCAGGTGCCCGACTCGCACGGGCTGCAGAAGGGACTGGTCGGCGTGATCCACGCCTTTGCCTCACGCGCGATGACCGGGACCAACAACATCGTCATCGCGCACGAGTTTCTGCACACCGTGGGGGCCAGCGACAAGTACGATCCGGGCAGCGGCGCACCGCTCTACCCGGCCGGCTTCGCCGACCCGGAGCAGCAGCCGCGCTGGCCGCAGCAGCGCGCGGAGATCATGGCCGGGCGCATGGCGGTGTCGGAACAGGAATGGCGGATGCCGGACAATCTTTCAAGCGTCGTGGTCGGGCCGGACACCGCGCGCGAGATCGGCTGGGTGCGCCCATGAGCGAGGCGGCGACACTCACCGCGCACGGCCTCGACGTCCGTGCGGGCGAGCGCGTGCTGGTCCAGGGACTCGACGCCCGCTTCGTGCCCGGAGAACTGGTAGCGGTGCTGGGCCGCAATGGCTCCGGAAAGACACTGACGCTGCACACGCTGGCCGGACTGCGCGGGGCGAGCGGCGGCGAGGTCACGCTGGATCCGGGCGGGGCCCTGCAGCACCTGCCGGCGCGTACGCGGGCGCGGCGCCTGGGGCTGCTGCCGCAGGACATCGAGTCCGGCTTCACCACCACGGTACTGGAATCGGTCCTGATCGGCCGTCACCCGCACCTCTCCGCCTGGCAGTGGGAAAGCGCCGCGGACGAGGCGGTGGCCCTGGAGGCGCTCGCTGCCGTTGGCATGCGGGACTTCGCGCAGCGGCGCACCGACACGCTCTCGGGCGGAGAGCAGCGGCGCGTCGCAGTTGCCACCCTGCTGGCGCAACAACCGCAGTTCCTGCTGCTGGATGAGCCTACGAATCACCTGGACCCGCACCATCAGCTGGCGGTGCTGAAGCTGTTCCGCACCATGGCGGACCAGGGCAGCACCGTGATCACCACGCTGCACGACCCCACCCTGGCGGCGCGCTTTGCCGACCGGATCCTGCTGCTGGCAGGCGACGGGCGCTGGTCGCTGGGTCCCACGGCGACCACCCTCACCGCGCAATCCCTGGGTGAGCTGTACCAGTCACCGATGGTGGAGATCCACAGCGGGGGGCGGCGTGTGTTCGTGAGCGCGTGAGGGGCTGGCGCGCCCGGCCAGGTGGGCAGCCGGTTTGGGGACCCGCGCCTGCGGGTGCTAACTCAGCAGCGGAGTCATGCCCGGATCACCCTTCGCCATGGCTCGCTGATATCCGGGCCGCGCGCCGATGCGTTCGAGATAGTCGCGCAAATGCGGCAGCGGGGCGAGATCGCGCGGCACGAATCCGCGCATGGTTGTCAGCGGGAACACCATCATGATGTCGGCGGCCGTAAACTCATCGCCGGCAAAGTAAGGCACTTCGTCGAGTCGACGCTCGATCAACGCGAAAGCGCGCTCGGTACGCTGCCCGAACACACGCAGTATGGGATGGTCCGCCGCCAGTCCGCCCATGGAGGAGAAGATCCCGGTCATCGCGCTGGGCATCAGCGTGCCGTTCGCGAAGTGATACCAGAAGAGATAGTCCGCAAAGTTCGGTCGCGCGGGCGCCACGGCAAGGCGGCCATCGCCATAGCGGGCGATCAGGTATTCCAGGATCGCGCCTGATTCTGTCAGTACCAGGTCCCCGTCGGTGATCACCGGCGCGATCCCCATGGGATGCAGTGCCCTGTAGTCCGCGGGTGCGAGCTTTGTGGCGGGATCGCGGTCGTAACGCTTCAATGTGTAGGGAATGCCGAGCTCCTCGCACAGCCACACGACCCGCTCGGATTGCGAGATTCCCAGATGATGTACCGTGATCATTCCGCGCTGCCTTGTGTACCCAGGCGACTATACCGTCCCCCGGGGGCGCGGAGCAGGCGGCGGCGTGGAGCAGGCCGCGGCGTGGAGAGGCCGGGGTGCGGATGTGTGCCCGGCGCGGAAGTGTGTAAAGTTATACACACCTCCCGTGGACGTACATCACCACCCAACAGTCTGATCTGGCCCACAGGCGGATCTGGCCGCCAGCCTGATCCGGCCCGAGGCTGATCCGGCCGATGGGGCGGCGCGTGTGCGTCAGCGCGTGAGGCCCAGCGCCTCCCGCACCGCCGGGTGCAGCCTCCCGTTGCTGGCGAGCACGCTGGTGGTACCCAGGCCGACCGGCGCGCCGTCGAGGTCGGTGAAGGCGCCGCCGGCCTCGCGCACGATCACGGTGAGCGCCGCGATGTCCAGGATATTGACGTCCGACTCGATCACCACGTCCACGCCACCGCGCGCCAGCAGGTGGTAGTGGACGAAGTCGCCATAGCCACGGATGCGACTGACCTGGCGGATGAGCTGGCCGAAGCGCGCCCAGCCGGGAGAGCCAGCGAGGGTCTTGAGGTTGCCGGTGGAGACGAAGGCCTCCGACAGGGAATCGACGCTGCTGACGCGTACCGGCCGATCGTTGAGCCAGGCGCCGGCACCGCGCTCGGCCCAGGCGATCTCGTCACAGGCCGGCGCGCTGGAGACGCCGAGCACCAGCTCCCCCTCGCGCAACAGGGCGATCTGGGTGGAGAAGAACGGCGTCTCACGCACGAAGGACTTGGTGCCGTCGATCGGGTCAACCAGCCAGACGGCCGGCGCATTCATGTGGTGCTGGCCGGTCTCCTCGCCGTAGAAGCCGTAGTCGGGGAAGGCGGCGCCCAGGATGCTGCGGATGACCTGCTCGGCACGCACGTCAGCCTCGGTCACCGGGGAGGCGTCCGCCTTGACGCGCACCGCGAGGTTCTTCTGATACAGCTCGCGGATGACGGCGGCGGCGGCGCGTGCCGCATCCAGCGCCGCGGTGAGTTCTTTCGATGCCATGTTCGCTTAGAGTATGGGTCTATGGGTAATCGTCTGAGCAGGATCTACACCCGCACGGGGGATGACGGCACGACCGGACTGGGCGATGGCAGCCGCACGCCCAAGGACAGCGAGCGCGTGGAAGCCTACGGCACCGTCGATGAGCTGAACAGCGCCGTGGGCGTGCTGCTGGCGGTGCCCGGGCTGCCGGCGGCGGTGAACGACTGCCTGATCGAGGTGCAGCACGAACTGTTCGACCTGGGCGGGGAGCTGTGCATCCCGGGTCATCGCGCCATCAGCGACGCGCAGGTGGCCCGCCTGGAACGGGAGCTCGATATGTTCAACGAGGCGCTGCCACCGCTGAAGGAGTTCATCCTGCCCGGGGGCGGGCCGGCGGCGGCCGCGTGCCACCTGGCGCGCACCATCGCGCGGCGCGCCGAGCGGCGGGTGTGCACGCTGGCGCGGTTGGAAACCGTGGCGGGCGAAGTGACCCGCTACCTGAACCGCCTGTCCGACCTGCTGTTCGTGCTGGCGCGGGTGCTGGCACGGCACGAACAGGGTACCGAAGTGTTGTGGCGCCACCAGCGCCGCAAGACCTGACGCGTCACCGGCGCCTCGTTATGTGAAGGCGGGTGCAATTCCCCGCTGCGCTGTGATCTGGCGCGCAGAACCACAGGGAAGCCCGCGCGCACACTGCGCCTCGAGGGGTCAGTGTGGCGGGTGGTTTCATGGAACTCACGGAACTCACGGAACTGGGATTTGCGTTGCTGCTGTGCTCGGGCCTGGCAGTCGCGCTGTTCTGCTGGCTGACCTGGGCCAGCCTCGTCGGGCCGCCGAGCGATCACTCGACCAAACGCCCCCGCGCATCCGCCGGCCCCACCGCGTAGATTCCGCGGCCCGCTCGCCGTCCCGACGGGCGCGAGCCTAAGCGCGGATCAGCGCGCGATACCTGTCCCAGTCGAAAGTCGCCCACGGATCGCTGCGCCGCTGGGGGGCGATGTCCCCGTGACCGACGATCCTGCCCTCCTCCCGCAACACCGGGTACGACTGCAGCAGCGCGCGCGTAAGCGCGGCGAGCCGCTCGTACTGGGGATCCAGGTACGGCACCCCGTCAGCCCCCTCCAG
Source organism: Pseudomonadota bacterium (assembly GCA_018241445.1). Taxonomy (GTDB): domain Bacteria; phylum Pseudomonadota; class Gammaproteobacteria; order Steroidobacterales; family Steroidobacteraceae; genus 13-2-20CM-66-19. The sequence continues at coordinate 270,427 of JAFEDT010000018.1, read as the reverse complement.
CTCCACCCCGATCGAAAAATCGTTGCACGCGGTGCGGCCGCGCCAGCTCGACACGCCGGCGTGCCAGGCGCGCAGTCCGAAGGGCACGTACTGCACCAGCGTGCCGTCGCGGCGGATCAGCGCGTGCGCCGAAACGCGCGCGCCCCCGATCTCGCGAAAATAAGGGTGCGCGTCCACCGGCAGGCAGCCGGTGAACAGGCGATCGATCCACGGCCCGCCGAAATCCCCCGGCGGCAGGCTGATGCCGTGGATCACCAGAAGTTCTGGTGTGATGCCCGGGGGCCGCTCATCGCAGTGCGGTGACAGCACCTGGGTCACCGCGCGCAGCAGGCCGGTGGCCGGATCTATGTCGCATGCTGAAGTCACGCCGCTGATCCTACAATCTGCGCCATGACCAGCGCCAACCCTGCCAACCCGGCCAACTCAACCCTGATCGCCCGCGAGGGCCAGGAGCCGTTATGCGCGTGACGCGCGTCTATGTCGACGCCGCGCTGACGGGTGGCTCGATTGTGAATCTCACCGGCAGCGCCGCGAATCACCTCTCGCGGGTGCTGCGCCTGCGCGCCGGTGCGGCGGTGATGCTCTTCAACGGCTCGGGCAGCGAGTACCCGGGCACGCTGATGCGCATCGGCGGCGGCAGTGTGGATGTCGAGGTTGGCGCCGCGGCGCAGCCGCAGCGTGAGTCACCGCTCATCCTCACCCTCGCGCAGGGCATCTCGCGCGGCGAGCGCATGGACCTGGTGGTGCAGAAGGCCACCGAGCTGGGCCTCACCCGACTCACGCCGGTCATCACCGAGCGCAGCGTGGTGCGCCTGGATGCGGCGCAGGCGAAGCGGCGCCGCGAGCACTGGCGGGCCATTGCCATTGGCGCCTGCGAGCAATGCGGCCGCAACCTGCTGCCACAGATCGACGCCCCGGTGACGCTGTCGGCCTTCCTCGCCGCCGGTGGTGCCCACGGCGCCGCGGCGACCGGAGCCGCCGGTGCGGGAGTGCGCCTGCTGCTGTCCCCGACGGCGCAGACGCGCGTTGCCGACCTGCCGCGTGACCTGCAGGCGCTGACGGTGCTGATCGGGCCGGAGGGCGGGTTGAGCAGTGAGGAGCAGGACGCGGCGGTGCGTGCGGGCTTCACACCCCTGCGCTTAGGCCCCCGGGTGCTGCGCACCGAGACCGCTGCAATGGCGGTGCTGGCCCTGCTGCAGCGCGAGTTCGGGGATCTGTAGCGCCAGCCGGCGGCTGCCAAACGGGCGCAGCGCGCCATTGCGCCTATGCCGCGATCCTGTGCTCGTAGTACGGCGTCTGCCGGTCATCCAGGATTGCCTGCAGTTCCGCGACGGAACGCCCCTGTGGCGTCAGCCAGGCGTCCACGTTCTGCGGCTTGAGGTTGACGATCATGCGATCGTGGCCGGCCGCGGCGACTTCCGGCGGCGGCTCGTCGGTGATGGCGGCGAAGGACAGCAGTTGCTCGCCGGTCCCGGGGTCTGACCAGTCGGAGTACAGGCAGGCGATCAGCATCGGGCCGGCGGGCGCGGGGTTGAAATGCAGCACCTGGTTTTTTCCGTCCCGGCCGGTCACGTTTTCAAAGAACGACTGGATGACCATGACGGCGTGGGTGGCGCCGAACTGCCCTCTCCAGAACTTCGTGAGATTGTCGCGGCGAGCGTTGTAGTTGCCGGAGAGCCGCTCGTCCATGAAGGACTGCGCGCCGGGCTGTCGCAGCAGGTAGCGCGCGGGCTGCAGCACTTTGCGGCCGTCACGCACCAGGATGATGGGCGCCCAGGAGCGCGGGAAGATGCGGTAGTCGTCGGCGTGCCGGCGGTCGTCCTTCAACAGCGACAGCCTGTCCAGCGCCTGTTGCACCTTGCCGGAGGCGATGCGCCGGGATTCGGCCGCGGTCCTGGTTTCCTTCACCGCCAGCTTGCGTTCGGCGTCCGCCAGGCGCTTGCGCTGGGTAAAGGCCTCGCCCTCGAGTTTCGCGGTCTGCTGCTGGCGGTAGCGGTCCACCGAATCGCGGATCGCCGGTTCGTCCCGCAATTCCAGGTCGAAGGCGCGCGGCAGGCGATAGCGCGCTGGTTCCTGGCGTCGCCGCTCGACCAGGGCGGCAAACTCGGGAAGTGAAATCTCCACTCCCAGGTGACGGCGATACGCCCGCCAGTCTTCCTGCACCAGGGCCGAGTAGCACATCACCGGAAGTGTATTCCATCCAGTGCCGGCAAAGATGGCTTGCTGGTCGACGGGGTCGGTTCGCTAGCCTTCGCGCATGGCGCGACACCTGGACATCCGGCGGGTAGAGGACGATGTCCCGATCGAGTACCTGGCAGTTGCGGGAGTCGTCGTGATGGCTGTCTGCGTGATATGCGGTCACGAGCGGCGCATCGACCGCGACGTCATCGAGCGGGCACAGACCCGGGGTCAGACCCCCGGCGACCTGCGTAAGCGCCTGCGCTGCCTGAAGTGCGGCCAGCGAACTGCCGGGCTGATGTGTTACTCGATGCCACGCTGAAAGTCCGCCTGCTGGCGGAAATGATTTCCGGCGTCAACTTCCTGCGAGCGGATTCACGACCTTGACGCCCGCAATTGTCTGACCGGCATTCAGGTCCTCGCTGTACAGCAGCGTAGCGCCGGTTTCCTCGGCAGCGGCTACGATCAGCGCGTCCCAGAATGACAATTGCGCCATGTCGGCGATATCGGCTGCCCGGGCCACGGTGGCGGCACTGGTCGGAGTGCGAATCCACGCGCCGTAGGCGCTCACCACCTCGCGCGCCGTCGAACGTGCGACCGGCGTGGCAAGCTTGCGTGTCACGTTGACATAGAACTCCTGTAGCACCTGGACCGACATGCGCCCCAGGCCCGATGCCCACAGGGAATTCAGCGCTTCAAGTGCCCGCTCGCGCTTGACCCCAGACTGGGCATCGTGTGCGTATACCAGAATGTTGGTATCAACGAAGATGACGTCGCTCATGAAGGTCATCGCGCCCAAGAGGCTGGCCCCCGAGGGGCAGCGCGCGGGAGAACAGAGCGAGCGCCCGCCGGCGTGCGAGATCGTAGCTGCGATCCGCGTCGACCAGCTCGCGCAGCTCCTCGGCCAGCAGCGCGCTGACGCTGCTGCCGCGCCGCGCCGCCACGGCGCGCGCCTTCTTGAGCAGGGCAGGGTCGATCGCTACGGTAATGTTGTGCTTCGCGGCCATCATCACGTAAAATACGTGATCGACTTCGCCCAGTCAATGGCGCCCGTCAAGCCTCCAGGATTTCGATTCCTGTCTCGCCACGGATCCCGAAGGAACTTGCGCTTTCGTACTGCGAGCGGGTCAGCAGGTGCGCTACGTGCTCGCCGTAATCGTGCGGTTCGAGCGGTTTGCCGAACCCCGCCAGGACTTCCTCGGTGGTTTTCCCGGCCCGCCGGGCGTAGGCCTGCACCGCGGTGCGGCCGAGCGCCGTCGCACCGACGATCTGCCGTGGCAGCAATGCCTGGAAGCGGATATCGAGCCCGAGGCTCTTCGCCGCATCGTTGGCGTATTGCGCCAGGAACCCGATGGTGCGCTTCGCCCCTGCGTAGCCCCCGGACAGCGGCGAGCCGGCGATGGCGGCGCCGCTCGAGCTGAGGAGTACCCGGCTTGCGGGCGCCAACGGGAGTCGCAGTGCGGCGCGCACCCAGTGAAACGTTGCCTGGACGTCCGCATTCCAGCTCTCGCTGAATGACTCCCATGTCTGTTCGTGAAGCGGCGCCATGACCGGTATTGCACCGGCGTTGAGCACCAGCACCGAGGGTCGCACCCGCGCCAGCGTCGATTCGGCGAACTCCTGCTGCGCGGCATCACCAGGCAGAATGGTCACGTCGAGGCGGCGCTGCAGCTCCATGAGAGGACCCGTTGTGCGCGCCACCACGGTCACCCTGGCACCCCTCGCAACGAGCGCTTCGACGACACCGAGGCCAAGTCCGCGGCTTCCGCCGGTGACCAGGGCAATCTGCTTATCCAGGGTTTGCATGTTGTTTCCTCCTGGGGCCCGCGCGGTCACGCGGCCTTCGGCGCGGGCAAGAACGCCCGGAACTGGCTCTCGAGCATCTTCGCCACCCCGTTACGCCAGCCCTCCGCCACGGGACGGGACATCGGATCCGGGAAGATGTCTTCCTGTCCTTGCGCCAGACCATCGTAGATGCCCTGCGCCGTGACCGCCGGAGGCGCCTTTGCAACTTTGATCCCGCGACTCATGTCGGTGTCGGTGGGACCGATGAACACGGCGTGCACCGTGACCCCATCCCCTGCAAGGAGAGCGCGCAACGACTGGATCATGTTGGCGGCAGCGGCCTTTGAGACCGAGTAGCTGGGAGTCGCCGGCACGGGGGCGACGGCCGCCAGCGACAGATTGGTGACCAGGGCGCCCCGGGAGCGCCTGAGGTGCGGCAGAAAGGCCTGGGTGACCCGCGCCGTCCCGAGGACGTTCACCTCGAGGTGCCGACGCAGCACTTTGGGTTCGCTCAGGTCGTCGAAGACGGCGATGCCGGCGTTGTTGATGAGTACGTCGAGGTGCTGTACCTGGGCAGCCGCGCGTGCGACCTGGTTCGCATCCGTCACGTCGAGGGCGAGCATCGTGACCCGAGCCGACGGATGGCGGAAGTCACCGCGCACGCCGGCATAGACCCGGCCGGCGCCGCGCCGCAGCGCCTCCTCGGTCAGTGCCAGACCGATGCCACGGTTGGCCCCGGTAATCAGGATCGTCTTGTTCGTGATGTCCATGCAGGGGTTCCTTCGGGTTGCATTGCGGATCGGCGATCCGGCTCCGTCTTCACGGTGTAAACGACGCGGCTGGACAAAAGGAATCGGTGCCGTGAAGATTCCCAGGCTCACCGCCTCCCGTACGGGCGCCTCCCGCCAGGGTCAGTCAGAATTTTTCAGGCTGCGATTCTTTCAGCCGCCGCAGGACGTTAAAGAGTCATGAGCCCCCACGACTCTCCTGTTGTCACCGATGCGCAGCGCCAGCTGCTCACGCGCACGCTGGCTGAATTGCGGCCGCGCCTGCATCGCTACGCCGCGCGCATGACCGGGTCCGCCGTTGACGGCGACGATGTCGTCCAGGAGACGGTGGTGAAGACGCTCGAGTCCCCGCCCGACATCGACAACTTCTCGATGCTCGAGCGCTGGCTCATCCGGGTGACGCACAACACCGCGATCGATTTTCTGCGGCGCCGCGCACGCCTCGACGAGCGCCGCGCGGACGAGGAGCCCGACATGATCGCCGACCCGGACACGCACACCGCACCCCTCGAGTCGGCACTCGCGAGCCTTGGAACCTTCATGCGCCTGCCACCCCTGCAGCGCAGTGTCGTGATCTTCAAGGACGTGCTCGGCTACTCCCTGGAAGAAGTCTCACAGTTCAATGGCAGCAGCGTGCCGGCGGTGAAGTCGGCGCTGCAACGCGGCCGCGCCCGCCTGCAGGAAATCGCCCGCGCGCCGGACGATTCGCCGGTAGCGGACCTGGATGCCCGGGAACGCCTGCTGCTGATGACCTATGCGGAGCGCTTCAACGCGCGCGACTTCGATGCCGTACGCGACCTGTTGGCGGAGGAGGTCAGGCTCAACCTGGTCAACCGTGTCCAGGCCGAAGGCAAAGTGCGCGTGTCCAACTACTTCGAGAACTACAGCGCCCGGGGCGGCTGGCAGATCGGGCTCGGCCTGGTCGATCGAACGCCGGCGCTGCTCGTGTTCGACCCGGAGGAGCCTGCCGGCAGGCCCCTGTATTTCGTAGTGCTGACATGGATTCAGGGCCGGATTACGTCGATCCGCGACTTCCGCTACGCACGCTATGCGCTCGAGGGTGCGCGGATCGTCGTGCTGCAACGGCCCTCGCCTGCGGGCGCCTGAGGAGGTGAACGATGCCCCGTAAAGTGTCGGTTCTGGGGGCACCGTCGAGTGCGGGATCGTTCGCGCCCGGCCAGGAAGGCGCGCCGGCAGCGCTGCGCGCCGCAGGCCTGCTGGGCTCTTTGCGGGCACGCTGGCATGAAGTCGAGGATCTGGGCGACACAGGTTACTGGCGATGGCGTCCGGACCGGCAGCATCCGCGCGCCCAGAATGCGGAACAGGTACGGCGCACCATTGAAGAAGTGACGCAGCGGGTTGCCGCAACCCGAAGCGCGGATCGGTTCGCCCTGGTGCTCGGGGGAGACTGCACGATCGAAATCGGCACGGTAGCGGGGGTCTTGCGCCACGGCGCGCCCATAGGGCTCATCTACTTCGACATGCATGCGGACATGAACACGCCGGACGGCGCCGTACCGGGGGCGCTTGATTGGATGGGGGTTGCACACCTTCTGAACCTTCCCGGGTCGATTGCGGAACTGGCGGGCGTAAGCGGGACCCCTCCCATGCTCCAGCCCTCGCAGGTGATCGTGTTGGGATACCGGGATGACCAGGCGACGCCGTTCGAGCGCCGCGATATCGAAAAAACCGGGGTCGCCACCGTACCGCTCGCGGACGTGGCGCGTTCACCGGTCGAGTCAGCCAGGCGGGCGCTCGATCACTTCGCGGACCGCGCCACGGCCATCCTGGTGCACTTCGATGTGGATGTCATCGATTTCACGGACGCTCCCCTGTCGGAGAACACGGGCCGCAATATCGGCCTGAGCCAGGACGCCGCGTTCGAGGCGCTCGGAGAACTGCTCACCGATCCGCGGGTTGTCGCCCTGACGGTGACGGAGCTCAATCCGCAGCACGGCGAGCCGGACGGCAGCACGGTACGTGACTTCGCGATCCGGCTTGCCAAAGCCTTTGGGTGAACGCCTGGATTGTTGCCGCCGGGCAGCGGATGCCAGGGGAGGTCACCGGTTGCATCATGGTCCCACATAGACTAGACTTGGTCTAGTGCGGAGTGCAGCTCATGCCCCCACGTTCCATCAATATCTACGCGGCCAAGACCCACCTGTCGAAGCTCGTCGATCAGGCAGCCGCCGGCGAGGACGTACTCATTTCCCGTGCCGGGAAGCCGGTGGCGCGCCTGACGCGCCTGCAGGAGGCGAAACGTACGGTGCGGTTCGGGCTGCTGAAAGGCGCGGTCAAGGTAGCCAGGGACTTCGATGCGCCGTTGCCACCAGATCTGCAGGCCCTGTTCGAGGGTCGCTGATGAGGTTGCTGCTCGATACCCACATATTCCTGTGGACCGTCAGCGGCGATGTGCGCCTCAAGCAACCGGCGAGAAAATTCATCTCCAGGGCTGAGGCCGTATATGTCTCGGCCGTCTCGATCTGGGAAATCGCCATCAAGGCCCGCCTGGGAAAAATCGACGCCGACGTCGACGCCTTGAGCGCCGCAATCGAGGACAGCGGCCTCATCAAGCTCCCGGTATTGATCGAACACGCCGCCGCGGTCGCCCGACTGCCGCTGCATCACACCGATCCCTTCGACCGTCTGCTGCTCGCCCAGGCGTTCAGCGTTCCGCTGCGATTTATCACGGCCGATCGCGCACTGGCGGCCTACGGACCCGGCGTCGAGGTCCTGGCCTGAATCCCCGCTCCCTGGGCTGGTCAACTCCGGAGTTCCTCCGGCGAATTCAGGGCCGCCGCGCATACTCCGTGTCAAACAAGGCTTCGAGTCCAGGGTGAACGCCGCGCAGGCGGTCGACGACCTGTTTAGCCCAATCGAAATACTCGCGGCGCCGCGCGAGCTTCCAGTCGGCGGGCGGACTTGCCACCACGTCCCGTAGGTTGCAGATCTTGTCGGCGAGCTTGACCAGCTTGGCGGCGCGGCTCAGGTGCGCCGCATGGTCGATCTGCAGGCGCTTGCGCTCAGCCTTCGGCAACTTCTTGTCATCGGTCACCTCACGCACGATTTCCGCGACTTCGGCGCCGAAGTGTCTCTCCAGCTCCTCGGGGGTTGTGGCGGTATCTTCGATGGTGTCGTGCAGCAGCGCGGCGACGAGGACATCGGGCTCTGACGACAAGCCGGCATCGCTCAGCGTGCAGGCAACTGCAATGGGGTGGTTGATATAAGGCGAGGCCTCCTTGTCCTTGCGCTTCTGCAGGCGATGCTTCGTTGCCGCAAAGAGTGAAGCGCGCAAAATTTGCCGGGTGGCTTCGGCGTTGGCGCCGGGATCTATCAGGCAGGTGGGCGGCGAAGGTTGGTACATGTTCTCTGTCCCTCTTTATTCCACAAGAATCACGGCCACATCGTCCGGCAGCGAGCCGCTCTTCAACCGGACACTGTCAACGAGAGCGTCCACACCACGGGCGGCGCAACGCCTCAGGTCCGAGGAGCGTGCGTACTTCAACAAGCCGTCGCTGGCCAGCACGAGCCGTCCCATCAGTTGCGCCTTGAATGGGTTCGGGTACGCCTGGCCGGAACCCAACCGCGCGCGGTCCTGCTGCGCCGTCAGGTCCTGCACCGCGCCGGTCGCGCGCAACATCCAGGCGCCGGAATCCCCGACGCTCGCGCCGCGGAATTCGCCATCGTCCGAGATCTGGACGGCAACACAGGTGGTCTCCCCACCCTGCGCCTGGGACTTCAGGAGCTGATCGACGCTGCGCAGGGCGCGCACCCAATCGACAAACCCGGCCTGCCACATCCGTTTGAGCTCCGCAATCGCAAGATCGGCGGCCCGCCCGCCCTGGCCGCCGTTGCCGGCGCCGTCGCACACGATGGCGAGCGTGCGTCCATCATGCTGTTCCAGCAGCACCCGGTCCTCGCCGGCACTGCCACTCTCGACGCGGCAGGTGGCGCTGATCATGGTGCGCTGGCCGCTGACACGGGGAAATCCGGCAGGCGCCGCTGGCATGCCTCCCAGTCCTCGGCGATGCATTCCTGCGCGTCGAGCAGGGGGATCTCGCCCGCGCAGACCATCCGTTGCAATCGGACCTCGAGGCCATCCTTGCTCACGGCCCCATGCGGACCATCCCAGGGCTGCAGCCACAGGTTCGACAGACGCCAGGGGTGACCGCCGAGCGCCAGCGGCACGATGTGATCGAGCTCGAACTGTCCCATGCGGGAGGCGCCGATCCCGGACTCGCGCAACAGCTTTGCCTTGACGCCCCGCATGTACGCAGACGAAGGCCGGACGGACTTCGTGTATCCCGCGGCGCAGATGGTGCGCGCGAACGTTGCCGGAGATACGTCGGGATTCAATGCGACACAATCGTGCGAGGTCTGCAGGCAGGGGCCATTGTCAGGATCCTCTGCGGCGGTGACTACCCGGGTTGTCTGAGACGCTCCTGCCTGCTGCCCGGATGCTGCGCTGCCTGGCCGTGACGTGACATGGACGCAGCCACCAAGCGCCAGCGCCAGCAGGGCTACCCGCAGTACGTGAATCAACCTCGCGTGCCTTCCCGTCATTGCAGTGTCGCGCCATCCGGCCGGCGCACGTCCGCCTCCGTCGGTGACGTGGCCTTCTCCCCGGAGGCAAACGCGCACAGCCTGCGGACGTTGTGCAGCCACTCGCGGATGCGGCTGCGGAGGTGCTCCAGGGTTACCCCGCCGCTCAGGTCCTGCCCGACCGCGAAGCGGATCAGCGTCTTCGACGGGTCCGGGTGCTGAGGCTGTGCCTCGCAGGCCTTCATCAGGTAGGCGGAGCCGTTGACCTGTCCTATCAGCGGCTGGGCGGCATCACGCGGCACGGGCTGCTCGGTCAGGAAATGAACCTCCCAGAACTGCCGGGCACCGGGCGACTTCTCCGCCATCAGCTGGACGCGGAAGTGAAGGTCACCCTCGCAGCAATGCAGGCTGGCGGGTTGATCCGGGGCCTCGCGCGGATTGAGATCCCAGGACCGCAACACGGAGCGCATCAGGGACGGCGTCATGAGTCTGACCACGTGGGCCGCCGACAGCCAGCTGTCCTGCACGAACTTGAAGCGCACGGCCTGCGTGCCGTCGAAGCCCAGGACCTCCGTCAGCAATGCGCACAGCTCGTTGGTGACACTGTCGATATCCGTTGCGGCCTGCAGCGCCAGCTCCTTGCGGAAATTGTGGCCGTTGCCGCCGATGGCGAAGCCGCGGCCCAGGAGCGCCATGCGCATCGAGTCGGCGATATGCTGCAAGGCGGGGTCGGAGCGCTCCCCGGGACCCACTTCCATGCACAGGCCGCTGTCGGGCTCCGACCAGATCTGCGCGAATACCAGGTGCCCGTCGGCTCGCTGCATCTCCAGCACCGTGAAGCGATAGTCGCCGAGGTAGTTGGGCGGCGCTGTCGCCTCCGTGCCCCATTGCAAAGTGCCGCAGACGAGCTTGCGCACGCCGGGTCGCAGCGGGGCCTCGAACCATGACTTCGGCAGCGCGCTCTTGAGCGGCGCGTGGATCGTTCCCTTGCGTTTAATGCGCTCATGAGGCCCGATCACCTCGGGCAGGTCGACCTCGGCCACCGCCTGGGGCTGCTGCGATGGGGTGGCGGTTGCGTCATGCATGGGATGTTCCTCCAAGCGCGTAGGCCTGCGCGTGGCACAGTGTGTTGACCAACGCCATCTGATCGATCCTGCTGCAGGAGGCCTCCAGAAGCCGGGGTGAGGCCACCACGATCGCGAGCGACACCGCGCGGGAGATCGCCACGTTGAGCCGGTTGCGGCTGTAGAGGAACTCCATGCCGCGCGGCACGTCCTCGGCGGACGAGGCCGTCATCGACACGACGACGACCGCGGCCTCCTGGCCCTGGAACTTGTCGACCGTGCCGACGCGGGCGCCGGCGGGGAGCTTCCCCTGCAGCAGGTTGACCTGCATGTTGTAGGGACTGACCACGAGAATGTCGTCGATGGTGAGCGGGCGCTTCCGGCCGTCGCCCCCGATCCAGCGCTGGTGCAACAGACTCTCGAACACCGCGGCGATGCGGGTGGCTTCCTCCTCCGAGCGCTGCGTGCATTCCTGGTGCTCCACCGATACCCACGAGATCCCGCTAACCTTCAGGGCCGGGTCCGCCTGCGCCCCGAGAACCAGGCGCCGGGCGGCGCAGGAAGGATCGGCGTGCAATCGGCCTTCATAGACGGCCTCGGAGATGAACCGGCAGACATCCGGGTGCAGGCGGCGCGTGATCTCCAGGAACACGCCCCGCTCCGGTGGGATGGTGGCATAGTCCTTGAGGAGAAACTCCAGCGCCGACAGCCCGGATTCGCCCGGATGTGTGCCCTGGATGGGCTGGCCGAGCTGCATCTGGTCCCCCACCAGCACCAGGTTGCGCGCGCACAGGCCCATCGCCACCAGGTGACCGAGCGACACCTGCCCGGCCTCATCGACGAAGAGATGGTCGAACGCCTGGTCGTGCTCGGGCCGGGCGAAGAGCCACGCGGTCCCGGCGACCAGGTTGAAGTCCGCCGTGACCGCGTCATTGTCATCGACGTTCACGATGCCCGGGGCTTCGCACACGTGTTCGTCCGTGGAGCACTTCTTGACGCCCTTGAGTGCGACTCCTTCGCGGGCGGCGAGCTGTGCGACCTCCTGCAGCAGCCGGTTCACCGCCTTGTGGGAATTGGCGGCGATAGCCACCCGCCGGCCCTCCCGCAGCAGCGCCACAATGGCGCGCGCCGACAGGTAGGTCTTGCCGGCCCCCGGCGGTCCCTGGACCAGGAGATAAGAGGATTGCATCCTGCCGATCGCGGCAATGGCGCCCGGAACGGTGTCGGCGCCGACCGGAATGACGCGCGCCCCCGGCACGAGGCCCGCGATCCGGGGCAATTTGCGTTTCAGCGCAGCCGTGACAGCGGCGTAGCGCCCGTTGCCTGCCACGACGGATTGCGCATAGCGATACACCGCATCGCGCAGCGGCTCGGTGCCGATCGGATCTGGCGGAATCAGCGAGAAGCGATCCTCGAATGGCGGGGCCTTCGCGCCAATCTTGAGTTGAATCCGTCCGGCAGCTTCATCCAGGTCGAAGATCGTCCCGGCGGGTTCCCGATCCGCTGTCGCGCGGCGCGGGTGCTTTCCCTTGCGCATCTTGAAGTCCTGCGGCGGGAATCTGAACGTGTAAACCATGGACTGCTTCTCGCGGAAGGCCGGTACCGACTGGTCGCGTTCCAGGCCTCCCAGGCATTCGCCATCCTCGATCAGTTCCTCGAGCGGCAGCTCGGCGCGGGTGAACTGGAACCACCATCCGGGCTTGGCCTCGCGCTTGTGAAACTCCAGCAGGTGGCCCACGAGCTCGCGGAACGGCTGCTCGGTAGCGGGTGCGTCGCGCAGCGCGTCGATCATCTCCGCGGTCTGCTGTTCCGCCGCCACGCGCTCCGCGGTCCGCTCTTCCTCCTTCGGGTCCGGTGGCCGGTCGCCGTGCCAGGGCGCGCCGTCCGGCCGCAAGGTCAACAGCCAGTCGCGCAGCTGCAGCGTCGACTCGCAATCGATCCGGTTGTAATCCTCGATTTCCCTGAGGAGTTCAGGCTTCCCGATCGTGCGCCACCGTTCGTACATCACCACACTCTCATCAGCCGTGCTGACGCCGCCGACACGCGGCCCGCGGTAGAACACCTCGATGTTCTTGATCGAATAGCGCGGTTCTGACACGCGGATGGATTCACGCACCACCCGGTAGAGATCGACGAGCTTGCCGGTCCGCAGCAGGTTGTCGACTTCGGCCTCCCGCGTCCCGTGGAGCATTGCCAGCCGCTTGATGGCGGTTTCTTCATAGGCTGCGTAGTGATAGATGTGGGCGTGCGGATGTTTCTCAAGCCGGGTGGTGATGAAGTCCATCGCAGCTTCAAACGCCGCCTTCTCCCCGGCGCGGGTATGGCCCCAGAACGGCTGGAACGCCACCTGGTCACCGTCGCGATATACGAATCCGAACAGGTATTCCAGGCCCTCCTCATGCAGGGGATCTCCCTCCATGTCGAAGAACAGGTCGCCGTCATCGGGTTGCGGCAAGCGCTCGAAGCCCTGGCGCGGTTCTGCGGCCAGCACCTCGACCTGGTTCTCTCCCGTCAGGCGCTTGTGGGTTTGCAGGCGAGCCTGGGCGGTGAGGCGTCCCAGCACCTCCGCCCGCACCCCGGCGATCTTCGTGTCAGGTTCCAGTCCGGCGAGCTGCGCCATGGTGCGCACCCCTGACTCGTTGAGCTTCTCGATCTGCGCGCCCGAGATCCTCGCCACCAGGCTCAGGTGATCGGCGGCCTCCCATTCGTTTCCACAGCGATCGCGCCAGCGGCATAAATCACAGGCCCGGCAGGGGACGCCTGTGGACTGGGCCGGGAGCGCCGTGACATACGACTCGAAGCGCCCGCGGGCCTGGGCGAAGTAATAACGGAAGTCCGCCGCTCTCAGGGTTACCCTCTCCCCGGATCCCAGCAGCACGTGGAAGCGCTGCGGCTCGCGGCCCTGGGCGGCGGTCAGCAGATCCGCATACACCGCGAGCTGCATGACGTGTTTCGGCCTGGCGCTGTGGGCCAGCTTCGTGTCCAGCGGTTCGTAGTGGTATGCCCCGAGCGCGGAAGCGCCGTCCACCCGTAACAGGAAGTCCGCGTAGCCGTGCCAGCGGCCCGAGTGAAAAGCGCCCTGGTAGATGACCCCGGCGCCCTCCTGCATGGCCACGCGCGTGCGTGCGGTGCGCTCCTCGAGCGAGCCGTCCTGTGCGATCTCGGCGATGCGCCTGCCTTCGGTCCGATACCGCTCCAGCAAGCGCCGCTCGTGCTCGATGCCCTTCTGCTGCAGCAGCTTCGCATAGGCGTCGTCCGTGGCCACGGGAACTGGATCATCCAGCCGACGCCGATCCAGCACGGTGGCGTGCCGGCAGCCCAGGAACGTCACCAGGTCCGAGGCGGAGTAGAGGATGTTGTTGTTATAGCGCTGCACGGGTCCTTCATGCCGCCGTGGCCGGGGAACCGGCTTCGCCGTTGGCGCTGGCGGGCAGTGACGGGGCGAAGTCACGGTCGCTGCGCAGCAGCCGCGTCTGCAGTTCGACCGGTTTCAAGGCCGGGATCTCATCCGCGGCGCCCTCGACTTCCAGTTCATTGAAGCGCCGCACCTGTGGCATCACAGACTGCTCCAGGCTGCCGATGAACTCGTTGAAGCACTTCACGGACTTGCTGAGCGACCCGCCGCAGGCGTGGATGTGCCCGGCCATCACCGTGATCCTGCGATACAGCTCACGGCCCAGTTCATGGACCTGGCGGGCCGTCTCGGCCACCTTCTCCTGCCGCCAGCCGAAGGCCACCGCCTTGGCGAGCGCGATCAGCGTGGAGGGCGTGACGATGATGACCCGGTGAGAGACGGCGTCTTCGAACAGGGCCGGATCGCGCTCCACCGCCGCCGAATAGAAGTTCTCCCCGGGGATGAACATGACCACGAAGTCCGGTGTTTCCGTCAGTCCGTCCCAGTAGCTCTTCGAGGCGAGCTTCTTCATGTGCTCGCGGGTCTGGGCGGCGTGCAGCACCAGGTGCTTCTCGCGCTCGTCGTCCGTGACGGCTTCCACGGCGTCAAGGTAGGCAGTAGTGGAGGTCTTGGCATCCACCACCAGGCTGCGCCCGCCCGGCAGGCGGATCACCACGTCCGGCCGCACCCGCTCCTCGCGGCGCTCGAAGGTCTCCTCGGTCAGGAAATCGCAGTATGGCGTGAGTCCCGACAGTTCCAGCACGTTCTGCAGGGTGTGCTCGCCCCAGCGGCCGCGCGTCTTGGGCGAGGCGCGCAGCGCCTGCACCAGTCGCGATGTCTCGGTGCGCACGGCGTTCTGGGTCTCGGCGACCGAGCGCAGCTCGCCCGACAGCGCGCCGTAGGCCTCGGCGCGGACGCGCTCCAGCTCGGAAGTCTGCTGCCGGTAGGCGGTGAGCGTCTCCTGCAACGGCGTCAGGAGATTCTCCACCGCTTTCTGGCGTGCCTGCAGGTCCGCCTCCGCCCCCACCTTGTGTTTCTCGAACGCCTGGTTGGCGAGCTCCAGGAACGTACCCTGGCTGGACTGCAGTACCTGCGCGGCCATGGCCTTGAGGTTGTTCTCGATGCCGGTGTTGACCTCCGTGAGCGCCGCGACCTTGTCCTGGTGCGCCTGCGCCTGTTCCGAAAGGCGCATCATGAGCGCGGCGTTGGAGGTCTTCTGGTTGACCAGCTCGTCGCTGGCGGCCCTCAGCTCCCCTTCAAGCACCGGCACGCGGTCCGCGAGTGTCTCCAGGCGGGATCGTTCGGTGCCGAGATACTCGAGGCGCTCGCGCAACTCGTCGCGTTCCTTCTCCAGCGGTCCCACGAGTCCGACCTGGGCGCCGGAGCGCGCAAGTTCCAGTTGCAGCGCCTCATGCCGGGTGCGCCAGTCCTCGGCCTCGGTGCGCACGCGGCGCAGCGCCAGCAGGGCCCACACCGCAACTCCGATGGCGCAGGCAGCGACGACCGCCAGGAATGCCGAAAACAACAGTTGGATGCTCATGTTCATGCTCCAGGAGTCAGATCCGTGCGATGCGCCGATAACGGTGTCCGACGGTGATCACCGTGCCATGCCCGTCAGTAACGGCGTAGAGGCGCTTGACGCGATCGCGCCCGCGGATGCAGCGGGCCCGCCGGCCGACTTCCCCCCGATCGGCACGATCGAGATAGACGACTTCGCCGCCACCGGGAGCCGGGCACGCCTCGCCGAGCTCGAACAGGATCTGCAGGGCCGCGGGCGAAATGCCGCGCTGCTGCATGCGCATGCGGGCGTGGGCACTCAGGGAAACGGACATGGCGCTCTCCTTCTTTTCAGGTTGGCGCCATTGTCGAGGGGGCACTGGCTCAGGGCGTGAGCCAGTACTGGATGAAGGGGAATATTACGTTAAGTATTGCTGTTAAGCATTTGATAATCTGATTTTTATAGTTACTGCGTTCGGTCGAATGAGAAAGTTGCCGCAGTCCACCTCCCCAGATAGGCTACAAGCACCATGAGCACGCTGGTCTTTGACCGTATGTCCTGGGAAGACAAGCTCCGCGCCCTGCAGGAGCTGTGGGACGCTATCGGTCGCGAAGGCGACCGGTATGAATCGCCAGACTGGCACGAGCAAGCGCTGAAAGAAACACAGCAACGCCACGACGCAGGCGGCGAACAGCCGATGGACTGGGCGACGGCGAAGCGCGAACTCCAAAAGTAGGTCGATGCAGCTGCGGATCTTACCGTCCGCATTCGGCGATCTTGAGCGCGGCAAAGACTTCTACGCTCAACACGGGCCGGAACTGGGCGATTACTTTGTCGATGCGCTGATTGCCGATATCGACTCACTGGCTTTATATGCCGGCATCCACATGAAGATCTGGGGCTTTCATCGCATGCTCGCCCGGCGGTTCCCCTACGCGATTTACTACCAGGTCGACCATGATATTTGCATCATCTGGCGTGTGCTGGATTGCAGGCAGCGACCGAGTCGCATGCGGAGAGCATTGAGCAGCAAATAGGCCAATTACTTGTAGGCTTCGGCGGCATTCCTGAGAATTCCAACCACTCTCGTGCGCAACGCCAGCGGCGCCAACACCTCGACATCGGCACCGAACCTCAGGATCTCCATCACCAGTTCCCGGTCATCGGTGTAGGGAACCTCCAGCACGAAGCGCCCGTCGCTCTCGATACGATGGCGCTGCTCCGGGTGCCAGATCTGCGACGCCACCCACCGCGCCGCCGCCGCAGAGAACCGCAGCGCCGCCCATTTCAGATCCGAGCCCCCGAAGATCCCGAACCCGGCGGCGAGATAGGCGTCGAGTTCCTTCGCGGACACTTCCTTCGCGCGCGTGTCCTTCAGCTCCGCCTGTTGAATCGCGTCCACGGCAAAACTGCGCAGTCCCTCCCGCAGGTGGCAGTACGCATCCAGGTACCAGTTATCGCGGTAGTGGACGAGGCGCTGCGGCGACACTTCGCGCTCCGTCACCCGGTCTTCTGCGCGGTTGTAGTGCCGGATTGCAAGCCGCCGCCGCTTCAGCAGTCCTGCGGCTACCACGCTGAACTGGGCGGGATCCGCAGTGCGCCGCTGCGGCTGGAAGATGCGGATCCGGTCCTCGATCTCCTTCCAGGAGTGATCGCCCTCCTCCTCCCCGATCTTCTTCAGGCGGGTGATCAGCGTAGCAACGTGGTTCGCCAGCAGGCCGGGCTGCAGCTCACCGAGCAGGCGCAGGGTCGTCAGCAGGGCAAACACCTCGGACGCGCTGAACCACAGCCCGGGGAGTTCGTATTTGGGTCCGTTGCGCGGTGCGCCGAATTTATAGCCGTTGGCGGCGCGATCGTATTCGATGGGCGCGTTGAAGCGATCGCGCATGTAGTCCATATCGCGCTTCAGCGTGGCGCGCGAGACGCCGAGGATGTCCTCGAGTCGATGAAACGACACCGGCTTGCTGGCTTTAAGCAGCTGGTCAATTTTGTAGAAGCGTTCGAGGCGTTCCATGGCGTGCGGTTCCTCATCGCCCACTGCGCATCATTGGGATTGGTCCCGTCTGTGTACGGCGAAGAACTCCAGGAAGTGCAGTGCCGCCTTGGGATCCGGCGCAAAGAGTGCCGGGATGTTCCCGGAGGGCGAGGGTGTGACAGCGGGCAGGCGCGAGGCGGTCACGCGGGCTTGTAGAGCTTTACGCCCGCCTTGCCGGCGGCCTTGCGCAGGTCGGAATCGAGCGTCGCCAGGGGTAGGGCGCTTCGCAGGGCGAGCTCCAGATACGAGGCATCGTACGCAGAGAGGCGATGGCGGCGCGCGAGCTGCAGGGTGTCCGTCAGGGCTTGCGTGTACGTCGCGGAATCCGCCTCGATAGCGGTCGCCTCTAGCATCTCGAGAAACGATTCGCTTTGGGCCTCCGTGAGCTGACCCTTGCCCTCGGCGCGTGCCAGCACGTTGGACAGCTCCAGCCCCCAGGTCATCGGTACTGAAGCGGCTGTTCCCGCGCGCAGGGCCTTCAGCACGGCAAAGGCGTACGCAGCATCCCGCGTTGCCGCGTCCCGCAGCAGCCATGACAGGGTTACCGAGGCATCAAGAACGAACGTCACTCCCGGCCTTCCTCGATCAAGGCCTTGATGTCGACCCTGACGCGCACGGGATTCGCCTTCATGAAGGCGAGAAACTTGTCGATCGCCGCCGCGGGGTCTTTCGGCGCGTGCGCGCGGCTGGGGATCAGGTCGGCGATAGCCTTGCCCCGATTGGTAATGGTGAACTGCTTGCCCGCCTGGACCTGGCGCAGCAGCTCCGGGAGCCTGGTCTTGGCTTCGTACGCACCTATTTCGACCTTCATGAAAGGCACTCCTTCGAGCATGACCCCATAGACTAGTCTCCAGACCAGTTTACTGCAAGCGGGCCGGCAGGGGATCGGCATCGGCCGGTCCGTCTGGTGCTCAGGACCGCCGGTGCTCGTGCTGTCGTTTTTTTTCAAGAAGGCGAGTCACCTTGCAAACTACGCTTGCGCCATCGTCAACCAGGCAGCCGGCAGGAGGCTCCCGTGAGCAGGATCATCGCCTCGCAATACTTGTCCCTCGATGGTGTGCTGGAAGATCCGGTCGGCATGGAGGGTTCCGGCCTGGGCGACTGGACTGGGCCGTTCTCGCGGGGGCCAAAAGGCGATGCCTTCAAACGCGCCGAACTCTTTAACAGCGACGCGGTGCTACTGGGTCGGCGCACTTACGATGCCTTTGCCGCCGTCTGGCCGACGGTGAACGATGAAGCTGGCTTTGCAAAGAGGATCAATGCAATGCCCAAATACGTCGTGTCGAGGACGCTGAAGGCCGCGGTCTGGAACAACTCGACGATCGTCAGCCAGGATGTCGTGACCTGTGTCCGGGAACTCAAAGCAGCGCCGGGCGGAGATATCATTGTTTATGGCAGCGCCATGCTTTTGCACACACTGATGCGCGCCGGCCTGGTCGATCAATACAACCTCATGATCTTCCCAACGGTTCTTGGGCGCGGGATCCGCCTGTTTCCTCAAGACTGGAGTGGCGCGCTCAAACTCGCAGAATGCACCGAGTTTGGCTCCGGCATCGTCCTGCTCAAATACCTGTCCGCTTAACATTGAGCGATCGAGCGGCCTCGCCCAGCGCCGCGGGAAAGCCTGCGCGACTGCACCCTACCGAGACCCTGGCGCAGATGACAAGCCCCCCCGCCCTCAGACAGTGGCCTTGCTGATGCGGGCGGGAGTCATACCGAGAAATCTTTTGAGCGATCGGGTCAGATGCGATTGGTCGGAATATTCCAGACTGTCTACCACATCGAGTATCGGAGTGCCGCCGCGAAGCAAGCGGGCCGCGCGTTCGGCGCGTTCCATTTGCCGCAGTGCTGCATAGGTCAATCCGGTTGCGCGAATGAAGCGGCGCTGGATGGATCTGTCGGATAGCGATATCGGTCTGCACTGCAGCGTCTGCTCGACGACGGGATCTTGCACGAGGCCTCCCGATCGAACGAGCCGGTCGACGAACACCTCGGCGTTTTCAAAGGTCGGGATCTCGAATCTCGAGCCGTTCAGCCAGAAGGTGCGATCCGAATCCACGGGAAGAGACTCTGCATTGTCCACGAGGTTTCCCATGGGATAGTTGGGGTGGAACGCTCCCAATTCGAACTGAATGCCGAAGATTATTGCGTCCTTCGGGATACCGGACCGGGTCGCCAACGTTTCCGGGCCGCGTGCGACTATGCTCTGCGATCCGTCGTGGCTTTGCACAAACACGATCTGCCAGGTTGGCACAGCAACGGAAATGAAAGACGGAAGAGCGACGCTCCGCGTGCGCCATATCCGCCGGATGAAGCCTGGCCGCCCGGCCCGCTCCTCCATGGGAAAAACATCAGTTGCCCACTCCAAAGGAGTTGCGAGCCGTCGCGCTGGTTCAACACCCAAGGGGATCACCTCAGAACTCAGCAGCTTTTATGGGTCTCGCCGACGGCGGCTGCCATCGATACAAAGCGGATTACCGGCACACCCGGAAACGTGCCTAGCATATTGAAGGGGTTCGCCGGGATGCCTCACAGGTCCGGTAAATCCGGCGCGCCGGCTGCGCGGCTCGCGCCCGCACGCCGTCCTGGCGTGCGGGCGCGAGCCCTATCCTCAGTTATTACCGACGATCGTGTCCTGGTTCGGCGCCGTGGTTCCGGGCAGGCCGCGGAAGTCGGTCCACACGCTGTGCACCCCGCCGCTCGGATCGACCGCCACGCCGGTGTAGTCGCCGATGAAGCTGCCGGAGAACAGCACGTACGGATTGGAGGATTGCGAGGAAACGCGGGTTTCGCTCGCGAAGCCGTCACTGGAGCTGCTGAAGGCGTAGTCCAGGCATACCGGGTTAAGGTCGATATAGTGCACCGTCGGCGAGGCCGGGTAGCCCGGGTCGTTGGTATCCAGGAAACCTCGCTGGCAGGTGTGGTCGGTCGCGGTTGGCACCGGCGAAAAGTCGCGGGTGTAGTAGCCGACCACGATCCGCCCGCCGTTGGCCCCGACGGCGGAGTACACCTTGTCCGCGCCCGAGGTGATCTGCCGGGGAGCCGTCCAGGTCTTGCCGTCAGCCGAGGTCACCAGCTTGACCTGGTTGTTTGTCAGGCCGGAGAACGACGTGGCCCCGCTCGCGCAGCCGGCGTTGTTCTGGTCATCCGCCCAGCTGATGGCCAGGCCGCCGGTGGTGGGGTCGATCGCCAGCGACGGGAAGCCGTTGATGCGGAACTGCTCGAAGCTCAGCCGCTGGCGGCCCTGCGCCTGGTTGAGCGGATAGCAGCCGACATCGTCATACACCCGCCCGACTTCCGTGTTGGTGAAGGTCAGACCGCCGTCGGTGGAGCGCGCCACCACGGTCTGGTCCCTGCTGGTATTGCCGGCCTGGTTACCCTCGTACGCTACGTACAGCGTGCCATCAGGAGCATACGCCGGCGAAGAGCCCGAATCGAAAGGATGGGCCCGGTCGCTTACCGGGATCATGCCGCTCCAGGTCTGCCCGTGGTCGTGCGACACCGCGCCGACGATGGGCGATTGGATGTACCCCGCGCCGTGCGGCCCCTGGTTGAATTGCGTCCAGGTGACGTACACCTCGCCCCCCGCGCCGGCCGCGATCCATTCCTTGTCGTTGAAGAAGTTGGTGGCGGCCTCGTAGTGCACCATCACGGGCGTGGTCCAGGTGGCGCCGCCATCGCTGGAAGAAGCCACCGCGACGCCGCTCGGGGTGCGGTTGGTAAAGCTGAAGTCGTACACCAGGCCGGCGAAGTACAGTGTCCCGTCCCGTCCGAAAGCCAGCGCCGGGTCGCCCCCGGCCTGCACGTGCTTGAACAGCCCTTTGGCGCCGGTGGCGATATCCCAGCCCGGCAGGATCACGTTGGCGAACGTGTTGCCACCGTCCATGCTCACGTAAACCTGGTGCTGGAAGCCGTAACGATAGTCGTTGGCGGAAGTGACGATATTGTTGGGGTTGGTCGGGTTGATGACGATGTTCTGCTCGTTCTGAGGGTTATAACACTGAGTGCCGTCCACCAGCCCGAAGGTCGTGTCACCCACGACCGCATCGACATTGCCGCCGGCAAGCGGCGCGTACAGTCCGCTGGAGTTGAACGGCGCGCGGCGGCACAGGGAGAACAGCACCAGGCCGTTGGGATCCGGGTGTGCGGCTGCCGCCGCTTCGTACTGATTGGGATAGAACAGCGAATCATCGTTGTTCGCCTGGCCCTTGTCCGGTCCCAGCGCCTTGAAATGATCCCCGGCAGCCTGGACCGAGTACGACGACCCGAGAGTCAGGCACGCAGCCGACAGCGCCGTCAAAAAAGATTTGCGAGCGTTCATCGTTCTTCATCCCCGTAATTGTGTTGACGAGCCCACGACGGGCTTCCGTGCCCGCTACGCCAGCGGACGTTTCCCGGAAGACTACTCCGGATTTCGCAACGCGTGCCAGTGGCGGCCGCATCGCTCAAGTCCCAGGCTCGGTCTCAAGGGGCGAGTTGACTTAATCCAGACTCGCAGGGCAGCGGCCAGTGCGGGCGTGCGCAGCGGGCTCGCGCATGGCAGCAGTACGCGACCGGTGGGTGGATGCGGCGTGATCCGTACGGCCCCGCCAGGCCTCACGCGCCGATGCAGGTCTCTTCGGCGATCATCTCTTCGAGGCGCTCCAGGTCCGGCACCAGCGGGGTCTCGTTGACCATGCGCACCTGGCAGATCACCGGCGAGCGTTCCGGGAACACCCGCGAATTGTCGGGCCGCACCACGTCGGAGCTGACGCGCACCAGCTGCGGGAAACCCTGAGACAGCAACGCGAAATTGCCGCCCTCGACCTTAGTGCCCAGCGCGTGCAGCACCACGATGCGGGTGCGCCCGCCGGCCGGCGGGATGACCTGGCCGCAGGCGCCCTCGAAGGACACCAGGGGCACGGCCTTGCCGTTCCAGGGCACGGTGCCGATGTACCAGGGCGGCGCGCCGGTCATCTCCGAAGGGGTGGTGAAACCGATGACCTCGGCGATGCAGGCGCGCGGGATGATCAGCCGCCCCTCGACCAGCGGCACCAGCAGGCTGTAGATCTCGGCGACGCGCTCGGCCATGACTCTCCCTCAAGTACCCGCGGCGCCGCCGGCGTAACGCTGGTCGGCGCGGCGCCGCTCCACCAGCGGCGCGATGGCATCCAGCAGCTGCGCCTCCTGGTAGGGCTTGCCCAGGTAGTCATCGACGCCCAGTTCGATGGCGCGCGCGCGGTGCTTCTCGCCGACGCGCGAGGTGACCATGATGATGGGCACGTCCTTCAGGCGCGGATCGTTGCGCACGTGCGCCGCCACCTCGTAGCCGTCCATGCGCGGCATCTCGATGTCCAGCAGGATGACGTCGGGCACGTGCTCGGCCAGCAGCGCCACCGCGTCCATGCCATCGCGCGCGGTCACGACGCGCATGCCGTTGCGCTCCAGCAGGCGCTGGGTCACGCGGCGCACGGTGATGGAATCGTCGACCACCATGGCGAAGGTGCGGCGGTCGCCGCGTTCCTTCGCCACCGGCGCGGGCTGCGGCGCCGCGCGGGTCCGCCACTCGGCCCGCACCAGTGCGCCGATGTCCAGGATGATGACGATGCGGCCGTCGCCCAGGATGGTGGCGCCGCTGATGCCGCGAATGCCGGAGATCTGCGGTCCCACGGACTTGACCACGATCTCGCGGCTGCCGATGAGCTCGTCGGCCACCAGGCCGCTGGAGTGCTCGCCGGCGCGCACCAGCACCACCGGTATGGTCACGTCCTGCGCCGGCAGCGCGGTGGGCGCCAGGCCCACGAAGCTGGCCAGGTGCTGGAAGCGGTACTTGTTGCCGCCGTAGTCGAAGGGCGGGGCGTCGCGCCCCAGGTGGGCCATGACCTCCGACTTCGACAGGCGCAGCACGCCCTCGACGGTCGGCAGCGGCAGCGCGTAGTACTCCTCGTCGGTGCGCACCACCAGCGCGTGGCTGATGGCGAGTGTCAGCGGCAGCCGCACGGTGAACACCGAGCCCTCGCCCGGGCGCGTCTCCATGTGCAGCGCGCCCCCCAGGCGCTTGATCTCGGTGGCCACCACGTCCATGCCGACACCGCGGCCGGCCTGCTGGGTGATGGCGCCGGCGGTGGAGAAGCCGGGCTCGAGGATGAGCTGCATCGCATCCTCGTCGCTCAAGGTCTGCCCCGGGCCCACGATACCCAGCACCGCGGCCTTGTCGCGGATGGCGCGCAGGTTCATGCCGCCGCCGTCATCGCTCAGGCGCACCATGACTTCCGCGCCCTCGCGGTGCAGCTCCAGCAGGATGCGGCCGGTGCCGGATTTGCCGTTGCGCACCCGCTCCTCGGGTTTCTCGATGCCGTGGACCACGGCGTTGCGCAGCATGTGCTCGAAGGGCGGCAACATGCGCTCGAGCACCTGGCGGTCGAGTTCACCGGCGGCGCCCTCCACCACCAGCTCGGCACGCTTGCCGGTGTCGGCGGCGGCCTGGCGCACGATGCGCGCCAAGCGCTGCACGTGACGCTGGAACGGCACCATGCGGGTGCGCATCAGCCCGTTCTGCAGCTCGGTGATGGTGCGCGCCTGCTGCTGCAGCAGGTTCTGCGTGTCGCGGGCCTGGTTCTCCAGCAGCTGCTGGATGCTGGCGACGTCGTTGGCGGTCTCCGCGAGCGCGCGTGAGTACTGTTGAATGGAGGAGTAGCGGTCCAGCTCCAGCGGGTCGAACTCGCTGCGGTGCGGACCCTCCTCCTCGTGCTTGTGCAGGATCTGCGCCTCGGTCTCGATCTCCAGGCTGCGCAGCTGCTCCTTCAGGCGCGTCACGGTGCGTGACAGTTCGCCCAGGTTGAAATCGAACGAGCCGAGCTGCTGCTCCAGCCGCGCGCGCGCGATGCTCGCCTCGCCGGAGATGTTGAGCAGCTGGTCGAGCAGGTCCGCGTCCACGCGCGCCATCTCCTGGCGCTCACCGCCTGAGACTGGCTCGCGTCCCGGGGGCACGGGCGCGGCGGGGATGGGAGCGTCCTCGGCGACTTCAGCGCGCTGCGCGGGCTCGCTGCTGCGCGCCGATGAAGACGCGAGCGCCTGGCCCGCCATGCGCAGTTCGGCGTTGAGCCGCGCGAGCTGGGTGTCGGACTGGGCCTCCATCGAGGACACCGGGATTGCCGTTGGACCCGGGATCGGCGGGGGGGCCGCGGCGGGAGGCTGGACGACGATCCGGGCAGGAGCCGGGGTCACGGCAGGCGGCGCGGCTGCACCCGGAGGCGGTGTCACCGGCGCTGTCGGGACCGGGCCGGGCGCGGCGGTTGCCGGTGGCGGGGCGCTGACCGGCGATGCGGCGACGGGCGATGGCGCGATGGCGACCGATGGCGTGGCGGCGATCGATGGCGCGGCGGCGGCCGGCGCCGCCCCGCCCCCTTTCGCCAGGGCCTGCAGTCGTGCAATCAGCGCCCGCGCAGGTCCCACGCGGCGGCCGCCGGCGACCTGCTCGCGCATGCGCGCCAGTTCGTCGAGGCTCGCCTGGATGGCATCGAACAGCGGCTCGCCGGCCTTCACCGTGCCGGTCTCCGTCATCATGACCAGGCTCTCCAGCTCGTGGCTGAGATCCCCCATGGGGATGATGCCCGCCATGCGCGCGCCGCCCTTGAGGGTGTGCAGCGGGCGCTTCAGTCCCAGCCGGTCCTCGGCGCTGTCGGGCCTGGCGCGCCAGGCGGCCAGCGCCTGCTCGGAGGCCTCGATCAGCTCGGTCGCCTCGTCGGTGAAGATCGCGGCGACTTCCGGATCGAAGTCGGGAGACTCGTCTACAGGGGTCTCGGGCGCGGACGGCGCCGCGCCGGCGCTGGCCTGTGCCGCGGCGATGCGCGACTCCAGGTTCGCATCCGCGCCGGCAATGCGCTGCAGCAGCTGCGAATGACTCAGAAAGTAGCCGGTGGACTCGTCCAGGTGCGTCGCCACGTTCTCCATGGCCGCCATGCAGTCCCCGAGCAGCGCGAGATCGGGGTCGGCGAGGCCCGCGCCACTGCCGTGCGCGCGGCGCAGCCACTGGTCGAGCGGTTCGGCGAGCCGGATGCCGTGGCGCGCCTGGGCCATCTTGGAGCTGCCCGACAGCGTGTGGCAGGCGCGGTAGACCTCCTCGGGCAGTACGTGGGGCTCGGGTTGCCCGGTCTCGCGCGCGAGCCATGCGCGCACGGCGGCGATATGCGCCGCGGTCTCGCGCGCGTAGATGTCCCGCAGCGTGTCATCAGCGAGGAGCTCGCGGGCCGGATCGGCGACGGCTGGGGCGAGCGCTGCGACGGCGGGCACCGGCTCCGGCGGCGCGCCCGCGCTCGCGGTCTGTGCGGTCCCCGCCTGCAGGGGAATTGGTTCAGGAGCGGCGGGTGGCGGCGGCAGCGGCTGCGGCGACTCCAGCGGCTGCAGCGACTGGGGCTGTGGGTGCTGCGGGGGAGCTTCGCGCAGCGCCGTCTGGGTGGCCGTCTCGGAAGCTGCCGCTGCGCCCGGGGCCGTTGGCGCGGCGCGCCCCGCGGCCAGCGCGTGAGCGCGCGAGGCGATGCCGGCCACGTCGGCATTCACCGCCGTGCCGTGCTCCAGCTGGCCCACCAGTTGCGGCAGCGCCGCCACGGCGGAGCGCAGGGTGTCGAGGATGGCGGGCGAGCGGGTGAGCGTGTTGTCGAGCATGCGGTTCAGCAGGTTCTCGATCGCCCAGGCGAACTCGCCGAGCTCGCGCGCGCCCACCATGCGCCCGCTGCCCTTGAGGGTATGGAAAGAGCGGCGCATCGTGACCAGCTCGCCCTGCTCCAGCGGGTTCTGCTCCCACAGCGGGAAGCAGCGCTGCACGCGGGTCACCTCTTCGTGCGCTTCCTCGATGAACAGCTTGAGCAGCTCGGGATCCGCATGCTCGGCCAGTTCCACCCGGCGGGGCGGCCGCGTTGCCGCCAGGGTCGGTGCGGCGGCATCCACCGCTGCAAGATCGGGAGCCGGCACCGCGGCACTCATGGCCGACGCCGCCGGTGAGAGCTGCACGGTCCGCTCGTACGCGGCTGCCTCCAGGGGCGGCACGGTCGGGACCGCGGGGGCGGGTTGCTGCTCCAGCGCCTGCACGCAGGCCTGGGCGTTGTCCAGCATGTACCAGGGGTCGCTGCGGCCGGACTGCAGCGTCTCCATGTAGTACTCGACGCTGACGATCGCGTCCGCCAGGCGGTCGATGTACCCGGGCGGCAGGACCCGTACGCCCGGCTGCATCACCCGCTTCAACTGCGTGGTGATGCCCTCGATGGCCTGCACCGCGCGGGTCTTGCCCAACAGCAGCAGCCCCGCCTGGATGCCGCGCATCAGGTCCTGCCAGCTGTCCAGGCCGGCCGCATCCAGGGTGCCGCCCACGCTCTGGGTCACCGCCTCCTTGACGCGCGCCAGGTTGACGATGCATTCGCGCAGTACCGCCGACTGCACCTGCTGGAACTCACCATCAATCTCGGCGGCGGGCTCGCCCGGTTCGCGCGGCAGGATCAGGCCAACCAGGCGGCCGTCGAGCCGGTCCTCCACGCCGATCAGCGTGGCGGCGATCTCCACCAGGGTGGGCTCGTCCGCCGGCAGTTCACCGGCGGCAACCTTGCCCAGCCGCTCGGTCTCGGCGACCACGCTGGCGCGCAGGTCCCCCAGGCCCAGCACGCCCAGGGTGTCGCCGATCTTGCGCAGCAGCTCCACCTGCGGCGCCAGCTCCTGCGGCTGCGAGGAGCCGCGGCGCACGAAGATGTCCAGCGTGTCCTTGACGCGGTCCAGGTCCTCGCGGATCGCCGCCGCAACGGTCTGCATGAGCTTGACCGATGGAGCGGACAGGTTCTGGCGTTCCTGCTCCACGCTCTCGTCCACCGGCAGCAGCTCGGCGAGGCGGAAGGACTGGCGCACCGCGCTCACCAACTCCCCGGAAGACTCGGCACGGCCGACGTAGTACAGCAGGTTGTTGAGCAGCTCCACCGGCGGGGACTGTGCGTAGCGCGCCTCGCCCTGCTCGTACAGGCGCCGGATCTCGCGGTCACCCAGGCCCAGCAGCCGCTTGACCGACTGCCCGCTCTCCAGCCCGTTCTGCCGCAGGGCCTCGATCACCGCGCCGATCACCCACCACAGCTGGAACACCGGCTGGCGGGTGGCGATGTGCTGCAGCTTCTGCGCCACCGCCCCCAGGGTCTCGAGGTTCTGCTCCACCCGCTCGCCGCGGATCCAGCCGATCAGGCCCAGCTGGTAGCGGGCACGCAGGCGCCGCGACCACTGCTCCACCGTGAGCGCGGGCTCCCCGGAGGCGCTCACCGCCGGCTGTGGCTGCATGTCGGACTTGAGGTTCAGCAGCAGCAGCGTGCCTTCCGACAGCAGCGGCGCGCCGCGCACCGCGCGCAGGTCGTTCAGCAGCGGCAGCAGCACCAGCGCCAGGTCGCGGCCGCCGCCGAGCACCCGTTCCAGGTAGCCGGGCAGCTGCACCATGGCGCGCATCAGGGCATCGAGGCTCTCCGCCTGGCTCTTGCGCTCGGCGTGCGTGGCGCGCAGGTACTGCGCGACGTGCTCCATCTCCTCCGCCAGCAAGGCCGCGCCGTAGATCTCCAGCAGCCGCAGCACGCCCTGGACCTGGTGCAGGTCGGCGGCGCAGCGCTCGAGCAGCTGCGCATTGTCGGGCTGCTCGACATAACTCTCGATGGCGCTGCGGGCCTCCAGCAGCGTGGCGTTGATTTCGCGGCCGACGAGGTCGAATGTCTGGGATGCGGCTTCTGCCATGGGGCTAAGGGATTCTGGTCCTGCGGGCGGGAGGCTTCAGGAGCCGCCCAGTGCGGAGATCTGGCGCACGCGCGCGGTGTTGAGGGTGGCCTCCTCCAGGCTGCGGACCTTGCCGCTGGCGCCCGGATCGACGCTGCCGGGCAGGCGGAAGCCGGAGGCGGCCTTGCGCAGGCCGGCGGACAGCTCCGCCAGCTTGGCGATGGCCGCCGAGGTGGCGTGGGTGGAGTCGGCGGTCTGCGAGCTGATCTCCTTGAGGACCTGCATGTTGCGGGCGATGTTCTGCGCCGCGCCGGTCTGGCGGCGGGCGCTGCCGGAGATGTTCTGCACCAGGCTGGCGATCTGGTTGGAAACCTGCTCGATCTCCTCCAGTGCGGCGCCGGCGTTTTCCGCCAGCAGGGCGCCGCCCACCACGTCGGTGGTGCTGCGCTCCATGGACACCACCGCCTCGTTGGTGTCGGTCTGGATGGTGCGCACCAGCACTTCGATCTGCTTGGTGGCGTTGGCGGCGCGCTCCGCCAGGCGCTGCACCTCGTCCGCCACCACCGCAAATCCGCGCCCGGCCTCGCCCGCCATCGACGACTGGATCGAGGCGTTGAGCGCCAGGATGTTGGTTTGCTCGGCGATGTCGTTGATCAGCTCGACGATGTTGCCGATCTCCTGCGAGCTCTCCCCGAGGCGCTTGATGCGCTTGGAGGTCTCCTGGATGGTCTCGCGGATGGCGTTCATGCCGTCGATGGTGCGGCGCACGGCATCGCCGCCCTTGTGCGCCACTTCCACCGAGTGGCGCGCCACGTCGGCGGCGCGCTCGGCGTTGCCGGAAACCTCCTCCACCGAGCCGGCCATGCTGGCGGCGGATTCGGTGGCCGAGGAGATCTGCTTGGACTGCGCGCCGCTCGCCTTGGCCAGGTGCTGCGACAACGCCTGCGTCTGGCGGGTCGCGGAGTCGAGCTGGATCGCCGAGCCGTTGATGGTGCCGACCAGGCCGCGCAACGCATCGACCGCGTAATTGATGGAATCGGCGATCGCGCCGGTGATGTCCTCGGTGACGGTGGCCTGTACGGTCAGGTCGCCGTCGGCGAGGCTCGAGAGTTCATCGAGCAGCCGCAGTATCGCCTGCTGGTTGCGGTCGCTCTCGCGCCGCTGCACTTCGGCGAAGGCGCGCTGCTGGCGCGCACGCCGCTGCATGACCAGCGCCAGGGCCAGTGCGCCCGCGGCCAGCGCCAGGCACAGCACCAGCAGCACCAGCGGCAGCCAGCGCAGCAAGCCGTCGGCGGGCAACACCCAGGCAGCCACCGCGCTGGCGGCGCCGGCGGCGAGCGCCACCGCCAGCAACAACACCAGCCGGCGCGGCGCGCTGTCGGAAGTGTCGGTGCCGCTCATGCGGCGGCCTCGGCGAATGCGGGGCTCTCGACCACCGCGCGTACGCTGAGCACCGGCCACTGCTCAGCGCCGCGGCGGAAGGCGCCGGCCAGGTAGCGGTCGCAGCGCGCCACGGTTGGCGGCGCCTCGGCGCCGAATTCGCCTTCGGCGAAGCGGCGGAATCCCAGCACCTCGTCGACCAGCAGGCCGGCGGGAATCTCGCGGTGGTTGACCACCAGCACGCGCGTGTTGCGTGTCACCGGCGTCACGCCGCTGCCCAGGAAGTGGCGCAGGTCGATGATCGGCAGCAGCTGGCCGCGCACGTTGGCCAGGCCCCTGATCCACGGCTTGGCGCCCGGCACCCGTGTGGTGCTGGCCGGCACGCCCAGGACCTCGCGCGTCTCTTCGCGCGCCACCAGGTACAGGTCGCCGGCCATACGCAGCGCCACGCCGACCCATTCGCGGCCGTCGGTGGGCTCCTGGCCCACCTGTGCCGAGACGGCCCGTCCACGGCGCTCCATCTCGGCCAGCAGTTCGAACGGCCGGTCCCGCAGCGAGACGAGGCTGCTGTCGGCGGCGCCGGTCATGAAGAGAGGGTTGCCTGGGCCTTGGCGACCAGCTGGTCCGGGGACACCGGCTTCACCATGTAGTCGACCGCGCCCTGGCGCAGACCCCAGATGCGGTCGGTCTCCTGGCCCTTGGAGGTCACCATCACGACCGGGATGGTGCGGGTGCGCGGATCGTTGGCCAGCGCGCGCGTGGCCTGGTAACCGTTCATGCCCGGCATGACGATGTCCATGAAGATCAGGTCGGGGCTCATCTCGCGCGCCAGGCGCACGCCCTCGGCGCCGTCGGCGGCCGCGGCGGTACGGAAGCCGTGCTTCTCGAGCGCCTTCTGCATCACGTGCAGCTCGGTCGGCGAGTCGTCAACGATCAGAATCAGGGCCATGGCCATCATCTCCCGATGTGCGTCTCGATCGCCGACAGCAGCTCGTCGCGGGTGAAGGGTTTGGTCAGGTAGTGCTCGGAGCCGACGATCCGGCCGCGGGCGCGGTCGAACAGCCCATCCTTGGATGACAGCATGATCACCGGGATGGAACGGAACACCTTGTTGTGTTTGATCAGGGAACAGGTCTGGTAGCCATCCAGCCGCGGCATCATGATGTCCACGAACACGATGTCGGGCTGGTGGTCGGCGATCTTGGCCAGGGCGTCGAAGCCGTCTATGGCCGTGAAGACCTCGCAACCCTCCTTGGCGAGCAGTGTCTCGGCCGTGCGGCGGATGGTCTTGCTGTCGTCGATGACCAGAACCTTCAGACCCTGGAGCTTGGTGTTGCTTCCGGTCACGGTCAGGAAACTCCTTCCCTTATCCATTTGGAAAGGGCCTGCGGCCCTTTCGGACATCAGCCTCACACGCCGGCAAAAGGTGTGACTTTTGCCGTCTGCGTCGCAACGCAGCGGGGTTTTAACATATCGGTACACCCCCTGCTATGCCGTGCACGTCACGTTTTTGAAGGCCGGAGGCGCGCTGCACCTCCGCCCTTGGGCGGCAGAGGGACAGATCCGCGCAACCGGGCATAATCCCCACCGATGAACACCCCCAAGCGTCTGGGCGTCGTGATGGATCCCATCGCCGCCATCCACTACAAGAAGGACTCCACCCTGGCCATGCTGCTGGCGGCCCAGGCGCGTGGCTTCGAGCTTGCCTACCTCGAGCAGCGGGACCTGTCCCTGCGTGACGGCGTGGCGCTCGGACGGATGCGCCCGCTGACGGTGCGGCCCGATCCTGCCAGCTGGTTCAGCCTGGGTGAGCCGGCGGTGCAGCCGCTGGGCTCCCTGGACTGCATCCTGATGCGCAAGGATCCGCCGTTCGACACCGAGTACATCTACAGCACCTACGTGCTGGAGAGGGCGCAGGAACAGGGCGCCTGGGTCGTCAACCAGCCGCGCGGCCTGCGCGACATGAACGAAAAGGTCTACACGGCCTGGTTCCCGCAGTGCTGTGCACCCACCCTGATCACCCGCGACATGGACGACATGGGCGCATTCCTCGGGGAGCACGGCCACATCGTCGCCAAGCCGCTGGACGGCATGGGCGGCCGCTCGATCTTCGTGCTGAGGGCGGACGACCACAATGCGCGGGTCGTGTTCGAGACCCTGACGGACTACGGCCGGCGCTTCGCGGTGGTGCAGCGCTACATTCCCGATATCGCCAGTACCGGCGACTCACGCGTGCTGCTGGTGGACGGCGAGCCGGTGCCCTATGCCCTCGCGCGCATTCCCGCGGCTCACGACCATCGCGGCAACCTGGCGGCCGGCGCCCGGGGGGTGGGGCGGCCGCTCAACGAGCGTGACCGCTGGCTCGCCGCGCAGATCGGCCCGGTGCTGGCCGGGCGCGGCATGCTGTTCGTGGGGCTGGACGTGATCGGCGGATTCGTCACGGAGATCAACGTCACCAGTCCCACCGGCATCCGCGAGCTCGACCGGCAGTTCGGGATCGACATCGGCGGCATGCTGATGGACTCCATCGTGGCGCGCCTATGAGCAGCGCCGGGGCTTGCGTCAGCCCAGCCGGTGAAAGTCGCGCCTTTCACCGGCGGAATCGGAGTGACGTCCGCGAAAATCGCTTCCTGCGATTTTCGCCCATGGGCTAAGTATGGCGCGCCGGGCCCTGATGCTGCGCGAGGGCAAGGCCCCGGTGTGGGACCGGCTGCTGGCGATGCTGTTCCTGGTGGCGCTGCTGCACGGCATGGTCATCATGGGACTCACCTTCAATGCACACGCCGGCGACCGCGGCTCGGCGCCCGGTCTTGCCGTGCTGCTGGTCTCCGATGAGCTGCCCGAGGCGGACCGCAACCCCACCGCCACCTACCTGGCCCAGCGCACCCAGGTCGGCTCCGGCAATACGCGCGACGCTGTCGCCCCGCACAACCGCGCCTCCGCCATGCCGCGGCTGCAGCACGCCGGTACTCCCGAGGGTGACTCGCTGGGCGGCCAGGCTGAAGTCTCCGGCAGCGCCGACATGCGGGTGCTGACCAGCACCGCCTGGAACACCAAGGTTCAGTACCTGGCGGATGCCGGCACCGGCCCGGTTGCATCCCACGACAAGCCCCTGCTGGTGGACACGCCGGATGCCGCGCAGCCGGGGCCCGCCGACGAGGACAGTCCGGCGCAACTGCGTGGACCGAAACGCGACGAGCTGTGGATCACCCCGGACACCCGCGCGGCGGCCCTGGCTCCCTACCTGGACAACTGGCGGCGCAAAGTGGAGCGCATCGGCACCCTGAACTTCCCGGCCGCTGCCCACGCCGCCGGTGCCGCCAGCCCGGTCGTGGAGGTAGGAATCGACTCGAACGGCAAGCTGGACCGGGCGCTGATCCGCCGCAGCAGCGGTAATCCCGAGCTGGACCAGGCAGCGCTGTCCATCCTCAAGCTGGCCAGCCCTTTCGATCCTTTTCCACCAGAACTGTCGAGCCAGTACCGGGTACTGCGCTTCGCTTATAAATGGGAGTTCACGGGTGGCCGCGCCTCCGGCGGCTCTGTTTCCACCCTTCCTTGAGACTGGCGCGGTCCATGCCCATACTGGATGCATGACCGCCAAGGACAGCCCGCAAGCTCCCGGGACGGCCGCGACAGCCCCGGACGAGGCGGCCGGCCGTGAAGCCGGCGACGCACCGGCGCCCGAGGCGGGCAGCCTGACCAACCACCTCCTGATCGCGATGCCGCAGCTGTCGGATCCGAACTTCGTGCAGACGGTGGCCCTGATCTGCGAGCACAGCGACAAGGGGGCACTGGGTATCGTGCTCAACAAGCCGCTGCCCATGAAGCTCTCCGACGTGCTGTCGCAGCTGAAGCTGGAGCCCTCCAGCACCAGCATTGCGGAGCAGCCGGTGCTGCGCGGCGGCCCGATGAACACTGACCGGGGATTCGTACTGCATCGCCCGGGGGGCGAGTGGGATCACACTCACAAGGTATCCGACAGCATCCAGGTGACGACTTCGCGCGATGTGCTGGCGGCAATGGCCAGGGGCGAAGGCCCCTCGGATGCCTTCATCGCCCTCGGTTACGCCGGCTGGGAATCGGGCCAGCTCGAGCGGGAACTGCGCGAGAACGCCTGGACCTGCGTTCCCATGGACCCGCGGGTGGTATTCGACCTGCCCTTCGAGGACCGCTGGGCCGGCGCCTGGCGGCTGCTGGGCATCGACGTGGAGCGCCTCAGCCCGGAAGCCGGCCATGCCTGATCGGGCGCATGGCTGAACATCGGGTCCCGGTCCAGACCGTCCTCGCCTTCGATTTCGGGCTCCGCCGCATCGGCGTCGCCGCCGGTGACACCCTGACACGCACCGCGGCGCCGCGCGCGGCGATCGTCGCCGATGCAGGCGTACCGGACTGGAACGCCGTCGCGCGCACCGTAGGCGACCTCGCACCTGCGGTGCTGGTGGTCGGCGCTCCGTATAATGCCGACGGCGGCGAAGGTGCGATGTCCGCTGCGGCGCGGCGGTTCGCCGCGGAGCTGGAACGCCGCTTCGCCCTGCCGGTTCACCTGGTCGATGAGCGCTTCTCCTCGCTGGAGGCGGCGGAGCAGCTGCGGGAGCGGCGCGCCAGCGGGCGGCAGCGGCGGCGGGTGCGCCGCGAGGACATCGACAGCACGGCGGCGGCGATCATCCTGCAGCGCTGGCTGGCGGGCGAGCGGGAACGGTAAAGGGGGGCGGCGATGAATCCAACGGCCGGCAGCAACGGGCCACCACAGCGGCGCCCCGACGGATCGCTGCGCCACCTGCTGACCCTGGAGTCCCTGTCGCGCACGGAGCTGGAACAGCTGCTGGAGCGCGCCCAGGGGTTCGTGCGGCCGGTGGGCGAACGCCCGGCGCGCAGCGCGGCGCTGGCCGGCTACACCGTCGCCAACCTGTTCACCGAGCCCTCCACGCGCACCCGTGTCAGCTTCGAGCTGGCGGCAAAGCGCCTGGGTGCGCAGGTCGTGAACCTGGAGCTGCAGCTGTCCTCGCGCCTCAAGGGCGAAAGCATGCTGGATACGGTCTATACGCTGCAGGCCATGCAGGTCGACGCTTTCGTGATCCGGGATGCCGAGGCCGGGGTGCCGCAGGCGGTCGCCGCCAACGTCGCGCCGCACGTGAGCGTGCTGTCGGCCGGTGAGGCCCACGTCTCGCACCCCACGCAGGGGCTGCTCGATGCGCTGACGATCCGCCAGCGCAAGGGACGCTTCGAAGGCCTGTCGATGGCCATCATCGGGGACATCCGGCATTCGCGCGTGGCGCGCTCCGCCTGGCACGCGCTGCGCACGCTCGGCGTGCGCGATCTGCGCATCGCCGGTCCCGCGGCGCTCATGCCCGACGCCACGGAGTTCGCCGGCTGCTCGCGCCACACGGATCTGACGAGTGCGCTCGCCGGCACCGACGTGGTCATGATGCTGCGCATCCAGAAGGAGCGCATGGGCGAGGCTGACCTGCCGGATGCGGCGCAGTACTTCGCCGCCTGGGGGCTGACGCGCGAACGCCTCGCCGCCGCCCGCACCGGTGCCATCGTCATGCACCCGCAGCCCATGAACCGCGGCATCGAGATCGAATCCGAGGTTGCCGACGGACCGCAGTCGGTGATCCGCGACCAGGTGCGCAATGGCGTGGCGGTACGCATGGCGGTGCTGGAAACGGTGCTCACGCCGCGGGGCGCCGCCGCTTGAGCGCGCCGGGCACGACCGCGGCCACACCGGCGCACCCCGCGACGCGCGGCACGATCTTCCTGGAGAGGGCGCGGGTGCTGTCGCACCTGGCCTACGACGCGGAACAGTACGTGCTGCGGCTGGCCGCGCCCCGGTGCGCGGCGCACGCCGCACCCGGGAGCTTTGCGCACCTGACCTGCGACAACACCATCCCCATGCGCCGGCCGCTGTCGATCATGCGCGCCGACGCGCAGGCCGGGTGGATCGAGATCCTCTACAAGGTCGTGGGCCCCGGACTGCACGCGCTCGCCGCACGCAAGGTCGGCGAGGAGCTGAGCGTACTGGGTCCCATCGGCCGCGCCTTTACGCCCGATCCGCAGCGCCCGCGCCCGCTGCTCATCGGCGGCGGCGTCGGCATCCCGCCGATGGTGTTCCTCGCCGAGGCGCTGCGCACCGACGCGCGCGCCGCGTGGCAGCCGCTGGTGCTGATGGGATCGGAGGTGCCGTTCCCGTTCCGTCCCAGGCCCTCGACCATCATCGTGCCGGGCATTCCCGACGGCACCATCGCCTGCATGCCGCTGCTCGAGGAGTGGCGCGTCGCCAGCCGCCTCGCGAGCCGCTCGGACTTCCCGGGCTGCTTCCCGGGGTTCGTCACGGAGCTGGCGGATGCGTGGCTGGCAAAGCTGGCGCCGGCGGTGCTGGCGCAAGTCGGGATCTACGCCTGCGGTCCGACGCCGATGCTGGCGGCGACCGCCGCGCTGGCGCGGCGCTACCAGTTGCCCTGCCAGGTGTCACTGGAGGAATTCATGGCCTGTGGGGTCGGCGGCTGCGCCGGCTGCACGGTGCTCGTCAGCACCCCGGACGGCCCGGCCATGAAGCGCGTGTGCGTCGACGGGCCGGTGTTCGACGCCTACACGGTGTTCCCGCCGAGCTGATCGCCTGAACCGCGCCCGCCCGGCCCCTTACAAGCCCTGCCAGGACAGGCGCGGCGTGCCCGGGCGCTGGTAGGCGACGAGCTGTCCGCGCTCGATTGCGGCCCTGAGAGGCCCGCCGTAGATCGACGACATCGAGAACAGGTTCACCGTTGTGCCCAGCAGCAGCGAAAGGGACGCCTGCAGGGAATGATAAGTGTGGTTGCAGTCTTCTTCCGCCTGCGGCTTGTCGAAGTCGACGGTCATGTCGACCTGTCGGCGGGACATGTCGAAGTCCGCGCGCAGCGATTCGCCGAAGAACGCCAGGCGCAGGACGGAATGCTCACGACACAGGGCCGCGAGCTTGTTGCTTTGCGCCTGCGTGAGGCGCGGCACAAAAGGTGCGCACGGCGGTGAGGCAGATGGCGGGCCCGCGGGTGAGGCGGGCAGACTCGAGGGGTGTGCCGGCGTCCGGCCTGCAGGAGAAGCCGTGCCGGCTGCGTGGTGACGCCAGTGCCAGTCTCGAAGCGCCTCGCGCACGACTTCGCTGTCGGAGGCATAGCGGCCGCCTTGCACCGCTTCCTTGATCCACCCCAGCATTTCCTGCGGCAGGGCGATGCAGATTTTTGCGACGGGCGGCATGCGGGTGTGGCTTTGGCGGTGGTGCCGGGGGCGGAGGCGGAGGCGATGAGAGTGTCTGCGATTGGCGGGGCCAGAACGAATCCTCTGGCTCGAGATTTTGCACGGGTATGAAGAAGTAGGAATAGGTAGTAAGGGGTATGAATGAGTAGTAAGTCCTACTACCGGCGCCAAACCGCGCTGGCGAACACATTGGCTGAGCGCCCGCAATGCCACGCCGGTGAGTGATCAAAAGTCTGCGGGTGGCGGACCGCTGGTATGCGCTGCGGCGGCGGAACTCGCGTCCCGCCGCCGCGATGCGTACCGAGTCACGCCGTGCGCCGAACTCGCGACCCCGGCAGCGCCCGCGACCGGAGCGTGAGTCGCAGGACCAGCAGCGCACCCAGGACCAGCAGTAGTGTCGGATCGAAGGCGCCGCCACCGCCGTGACCGGACGGAGGCGGGTTGCCCCCACCACCGCCACCGCCACCGCCAGAAGCAGCGTTGACTGTCAGCACCGCTGAGGCGTTGACACTGCCGCCGGCACCGGTGCAGGCAAGAGCGTAAGTCAGGGAACCGGCGGCGCTTGGCGTCACCGACAACGTACCGGAGGTTGCCTGCGCCCCACCCCACGCGTTGCTCGCGGTGCAGGTAGTCGCGTTCTGCGAGGACCACGTCAGCGTTGCGCTCGCTCCCACGGTGATGCTGGTCGGTGAGACTGACAGGCTCACGGTGGGCGCCGGGGGTGGCGGGCTGGTCACCGTCAGTGCGACGGCGCTCGAGGTTGAGCCTGTATTGTTAGCGTCCCCGCCGTAGACCGCGGTCACGGAATAGTTGCCCGCGGCCAGCGTCGACGAGGAGAACGTCGCGATTCCCGCGCCGTTCAGCGACGCCGATCCAAGCGTGGTCGCGCCGTTCTTGAAGGTCACGCCGCCGGTCGGCACCGCGTGCGCGGCCGTTTCCGTGACCGTAGCAGTGAAGGTCACCGAGACTCCGGTCATGGCGCTGGTCGGCGCGACGGCCAGGCTGGTGGCGGTGGCCGCCGGCGGGGCCGTGATCGTGATCTTTGCCACCCAGCCGTCGGATGAGCCGCCACCGTAGGCGCTCTGGAACGCGCCCGGGGTTGCGGCGCTGCTTGCCGGGGAGTTGACGTTGCCCGCGACATAAATCGCGCCCATGGCATCCAGCGCCAGACCTCCCGGGCTGTGCTGGCCGCCGTTGCCGACGTTCACGAAACTCGAGAACTTCAAGGTTGCGAGCCCTGGATCGAACTCGGCCACGAAGGGTCCCGCCCCACCAGTGGTGTTGGTGCTCGCGAAGCCGTTGACGACTGGCAGGCCATTGGCGCCGAAGCCATTGACATAGACGTTGTCGGCAGCGTCCAGCGCGATGGCGCCGGTCGTGTACACGGGATTGCCGCTGCAATTTGCCGCGCAGCCGAAGTAGGTACTCGCCTTGAGCATCGAGCCGCCCGGGCTGAGCTCAGACACGAACATCGCGCTGCACGAGCTCGTGCCGCCGTTGCAGGTACTCTGGTAGGCGCCGGCGGTGGTGGGAACCCCCGCCCGGTCTGCGTAGCCCACCATGTAGGCATCGCCCGCGACGTCGACGGCAACGCCGGTGATCTGGTCATTCCACGCCCCGCCCGGTACCGCGCCGCCGAAGTAGGTGAGATAAGTCAGGGTCGGCGCGCCGGCGCTGAGAGCGGAGAACTTACCCACCACGCCGCAGTTGCCCCCGAGGGAGTGCGGATTACCGGGGGTGAACGCGCCGCAGGTCGCCGGGTCTGACTGCACGGCACCGGCGGTCGTCGGCAGGTACGCATCCGCCGTATAGCCGCCGAGGTAGAAGTTGCCCGAGGCATCGACCGCGACGGTCGTGCCGAACGTGTTGGCCTGCGAGTTGAACTGGCTCTTGCCGTCCTGGGGACGATCGTCGCCGATCAACGTGGAGTAGATGAGCGTCGCGAGCGCCGGATCGAACACGCTCACGTAGGCGTCGTACTGCAGCGCGCCATTGACCGGTACGCCCGCGATATATGGGTAGGCCTTGACGACGGCGCCGCCGGTGGTCGGGAAGCCGACCGCCTGGTTGGTGCCCGGGGTGCCGGCCGGGATGTCCTCTCCCGGCAGCGCGG
Organism: Pseudomonadota bacterium; assembly: GCA_018241445.1. Lineage (GTDB taxonomy): Bacteria > Pseudomonadota > Gammaproteobacteria > Steroidobacterales > Steroidobacteraceae > 13-2-20CM-66-19. The sequence continues at coordinate 231,713 of JAFEDT010000018.1, read as the reverse complement.
TGCCGGCCACGTACGGCCGGCCGCCGGAGTCGACGGCCACGGCGGTCGCCCCGGAGAGCGTGTGGGTACCGCCAAGGAAGGTCGAAGCGAGCAGCGCGCCGGCGGGCGACAGCTTCGCGACGAAGGACTCATAGTTGCCGCCTCCGCAGCCCGAGACCGGATGGCCCGGCGAGCCCGGCGGGCTCCACTGCGGTGAGCAGATCTGCTGGTAGGCGCCACCGGTGGTCGGGAAGTCGGTGGAGCCGGTCTGGCCGACGGCGAACGCATTGCCGTGGGCATCCACGGTAATGCCGTAGCCGTAGTCATCCCCGTTGGTTCCGCCCAGGTAGGTGGAGAAGATCACCGACTTGCCATCAGGCGCGAACTTGGTGACGAACACCCAGTAGTGCCCGGAGGTCTTGGCCGGAGGGGGGGCCGCCGCAGACTGCGTCGGGAAATTGGTCGAGCGGGTAGTGCCTGTGACGTAGAGGTCCCCGCCGGCATCGAGCGCCGTCGCCTGGCCGGAAGTTCCGCTGACCGACGGGACTGTCTTGCCAATCACGTCCGTGTCGCTGCCGCCGAGGTAGCTGAAGTAGTTCAGCACCGGGTCGATGATCAGCGCGTGGGCGTGGTCATAGCGGCCCACTCTGAAGCCGACGGCGAGGCCGTCGGGCCGGTAACGCACGACCACTGGACGGCGGCGGCCGTCGATCATCTGATAGGCCACCGGCCGCTGGAAGGTGAGCGCTTCGCCGCCGGTGCTCACGGTCAGGTCGCCAGAAGCGGTCAGCGCAATCGACCGTGCGCCCTCGAAGCTGAGTCCGACGATACGCGGATCGAAGCCGGGCGCTACGCTGAAGTCATACTCCAGCCGCCCTTCGGTGCCGTAATAGAGGAGATCAACGCCCGGATACACGCCAGCGTAGCGCACAGCACCGAAGGTCCGGACGCCTGTATGCCACCGGGACGGATCAGTTCCGATCAGGTAGTTCACCCGCCCGGGCAGCGGCCGCTCGGCCACCGGCTGCGGCTGGGCCGGTGCGCCCTGTACACGTAGCTCGAGCCTGCCGGCAGCGGCTTGACCGACATCCGGCAACAACTGCGCGCCGCGCGGGGTGAGCGCGATGGCGTAGCGACCGCCGTGCGCGAGGTACTGAACCTGCCGCGGCGCCTGCCCCAGGTTGCGCTCGAAGGCCAGCGGAGCCGTCGCCGTCACACTGTACGCCGTGCCGGGGGCCCGCACCGCGGCCTGGCCGAGAGTGGCGGCGGCAGTCAGGAGCAGCGCGGCGGCGACGCGCCACCTTCCCCGGGCGGTGTTCCACGACCTAAATCCCGTCGAAATCTCGTTCTTGTCCACGTGCGCGCTCCCGGGTTTACGCCGAATGCAGGCTCTCCCAAGGAAGCAAGGCGAAATTCCGCGGGGTTTTCTATCAGTCAATCGTCGATGCGGGTCGCGATCTGGCTCGCCTGCAGCGGGCGGCCGCTGCGGGCATATAGCGCGCGCAGCGCCTTCAGCGCGATCTGGGTCTGGTAGAAATGCCGGCCGCGCGTACTCTCCAGGGCCGCCGCCGCCGGCACCAGCAGGGGTTCGGCCTCGGCGTAGCGGTGCAACTGCACCAGGCACAGGCCCGCGACGCCATCGGCCGCAAAACGATGCCAGTCCTGCGCCGGCAGGCTGCGCGCGCGCACCGCGGCCACGTGTTGCGCGGCCGCGAGGCCCTCCGGGGCGGCGGGGGCAGCACCGGCTGTATCGCCCTGGCATGCGGCGACGGCAAAACCCAGCCAGGCACCGGTCGCATAGCGGTTCTCCTGCCCCAGGGTGTGCTCCAGCGTCGTGGCGCTCTGGCGCAGGATCTGCTGCGCCTCCCCCAACCGACCCAGATCGGTCAGGGTCTCGCCCAGCTGCTCCTGCGCGACCAGCGTATCGGGGTGCGCGGCCCCCCGGATCGCGGCGCTGCGCTGCGCGATATCGCGCAGCATGGGCTCGGCGGCCGCCGGATCGTGTACGTTCAGCGCCGACATCGCGTAGGTCTGTTCCGCCGACAGCAGGTCCGGGTTCCCCGCCGGCAGCGCCTGCCTCAGCAGCGAAAAAGCCTCGCGCGCGGTGTCACGCGATTCAAGGTAGCGACCCTCGTTGCCGAGCAGGACCGCGAGATCATCGAGCGTGCCGCCGAGCAGGATGCGCTGCGGCGCGCCGCCAGCGCGGTCCAGCGCGATCGCCTCGCGATAGAGGGCTTCCGCTTCGCGTTCCCCGCCGGTATTGGTGAGCGCCATCCCCAGCTCGGTGAGGGCCGTGGCACGGTCGGCGGCAACATCCGGGCGATCCCCGAGCAGCGAGAGTGCGCGTCGCAGTACCGGCGTTGCTTCCGCGTAGTGCCCCTGCGCCCGCAACAGTTCGCCGCGGGAAGTGAGGGCCCTGGCCAGCTCGAGCGCACTGCCACCATGGTGCTGCAGCAGCTCGAGTTGCCGGTCGCTGGCGGCCAGCCCCTCGCGGTAGCGGCCGAGCTCACTGTTGGTATCGGCGATCAGGCCCAGCATGGACGCCTCGCCCAGCGGCTCGTGACCGAGGCTCTCATCAATGCTTGTGACCGCACCGTCGAGCAGCTCCGCCACGGTGATGTCGCGGCGTCCGTAGCGAGGGTCCGAAGACTTCAGCAGTCTCTCGAGAAACTCGCCGCGCCGGGCCGCCGACTCGTTTGCCACGGCAATCTGCCGCTGCTGGCGCAGGTAGGTCACACCCGCAGTGAGCAGGCCGGCGCTGAACAGCGCGACAACCGCAAGCGCCGCGGCGCGGCGCCGCACGAACTTGCCCAGGCGATACGCCGCGCCGCCCAGGCGCGCCTGCACCGGCCGCCCGGTGAGGAAGCGGCGGCAGTCGGCTTGCAGATCCTGAGCGGTCGCGTAGCGCTGCGAGGGATCGCCCGCCAGTGCCTTCAGCACGATGGCGTCCAGGTCACCGCGCAATCCCGCCACGGTCCGCCGGTCGCGCCCGCCGGCTTGCGCGGCGCAACTGGGAAGCTCGGGAGCGCCGGCTGTCACCGCCAGCATGTAGGTCAGCGGACCGCGCGCTTGCCCGTAAGGATCAGCGCCGCACAGCAGCCGGTAGGCCAGCGCCCCCAGGCCGAAGACATCGGTCGCGACCGTGATGGGTTCGCCGCGCACCTGTTCGGGGGCCGCGTAGTGCGGCGTGAACAGGCGCCGCGGCTCCCCGGCTGCCTTGGCGCCGTTGCCATCGTCGTCGGCGTCGCTGAGTGCGGCCGCGATGCCGAAGTCGATCAGCTTCGGCTGGCCGTCATCCGCGACCAGCACGTTGCTGGGTTTGATGTCGCGGTGCACGACCAGCTGTCGATGGGCGCTGGCCACCGCATCGATGACCTGTTCCAGCAGCCGCAGGCGCGCGCGCAGGTCCAGGGCGTGCGCATCGCAGTAATCGGTGATGCGCACGCCGCGCACCAGTTCCATGGCGATCCACCCCTCGCGATCACCGACGCCGACGTCGATCAGGCGCGCAATGGCCGGATGCTCCAGGCGCGCCAGGAACTTTGCCTCGGCCAGAAAGCGCGCCCGGCCTTCGGCGCTGATGCTGCCGCTGAGAACCTTGAGCGCCACGGCCTGCGGTACCCCGTCGGTGCGCTCGGCGCGGTACACCGCGCCCATGCCCCCGGCGCCGATGCACTCCCGCAGGCGGAAGTGGCCGCACTCCGTGCCCTCCCGCTCGGGCGGCGACACGAGGTTGCCGTGCAGCAGATCGCCCGTGGCGGCCGCGTCCGCGGCCGCGATTTCCAGCAGCCGCAGGACGTGCCGATGCAGGGCCTGATCCGTGGAGCATTCTGCGGCGACGTAGTCGGCGCGAGCCCCGGGCGCCACCTCGAGTGCGGCGCTGAAGATGCGGTAGGCCCGCTCGCGCGCGCCGTGCACGTTCATGCCGGCGGCAGCAGTTCGTGCGCCAGCCAGGTCTTGCCGCTCGCCCAGCGGCGGTGGACGGTGGCCACGGATACGGCGAGCACCTCGGCCACCTCCTCCACCGACAGCCCGCCGAACACCCGCAGAGACACCACTTCAGCGGCGACCTCGTCGAAGCCCTTGAGCTCGTTCAGCAGGTCGTCGACGTGCAGCGCGTCGAAGGCGGTGTCGGTACCGCCCAGGTTCTCGTCGTTCAGGGTCACCTGCGCACCGCCGCTGCGCTTGTCGGCGCGTCGCCGACGCGCTTCGTCCACCAGCGCCTGGCGTGTCACGCGGGCGGCCATCGAAAGAAAATGCGCCCGGTCGTTCCAGCGCAGCTCATTGAGGCCCTTGAGACGCAGGTACACCTCATGCACCAGCGCCGTGGGGCGGATCGTCAGGCCGCGCTCGGAACGCAGCTGCCGTGTGGCGATGGCGTGGATGTCGCGGTACAGGTGCGAAAGCAGATCATCGAGCGCCCGCTTGTCACCGCCCGCCCATTGCGCCAACAAGGCCGAAGTATGGGTGAATTCTGCCGGGTCGCTCATCGTTCTTGATTATTGTGCTGCAGCCGTGCGCCCGTCGCGGACTGTAGCATGGCCTGAACCGCGGCGGATCCCTGCCGTCCCGGCTAACCGAAATTGATCTTGGCCTCCAGATTGGCGCGCGAGTCGGCGGCGGCCAGGGCCTGCTCCAGGCCGACCCGGCCGCTCTTGCACAGGGCATGCAGCGCTACGTCGAAGCTCTGGGTGCCGCGCTCGCTGCTGGCCTCGATGGCCTCCTTGATGGAGACCACGTCGCCCTTCTTGATCAACGTCGCGACGTGCGGCGTGTTGATCATGACTTCGACCGCGGCTACGCGGCGGTTGTCCTTACCCATCACCAGGCGCTGCGCCATGATGGCGCGCAGGTACTGCGACAGGTCGAGGAAGATCTGGTTGTGCTGCTCGCGCGGGAACATGTTGATGATGCGGTCCAGCGACTCGGCGCAGTTGTTGGCGTGCATGGTCGCCAGCACCAGGTGGCCGGTGCCGGAGAGGTTGATGGCCGCCTCCATGCCGTCCTTGTCGCGGATCTCGCCGATCAGGATCACGTCCGGCGCGGCGCGCACCACGCCACGCAGGGCGCGCGCGTAGCTGCGGGTGTCGAGGCCGACTTCGCGCTGGTTGAGAATCGAGCGCTTGTTGGTGTGCAGGAACTCGATTGGATCCTCGATGGTGACGATGTGGTCCGAAGAGTTCTCGTTGCGGTGATTGATCATCGCCGCCAGCGTGGTCGACTTGCCGGAGCCGGTAGCGCCGACCATCAGGATCAGGCCGCGCTTCAACATCACCAGGTCGGTGACCACCTCCGGCAGGCCCAGCGCGTCCAGCCGCGGCATGTCGGCGGTGATGTAGCGCATCACCATAGCCGGGTTGCCGCGCTGCATGAAGACGTTGACCCGGAAGCGCCCCAGGCCCGGTTCCGAGACCGCGAAGTCCAGCTCCCACTCCTGCAGGAAGTGTTCGCGCTGCTGCGGGCTCATGATGGCGAAGGCGGTCTGGCGCACGGTTTCCGCTGTCAGCACCTGCTTGTTGACCGGCAGGATCTGCCCCTCGATCTTGATCTTGATGGGCGCGTTGGGCGTGAAGAACAGGTCCGAGGCCTTCTTCTCCACCATCAGCTTGAACAGCGGCTTGGTGTTGAGCGTCGGGTGCGCGCTGACCACCGCGCTCACCGCCTCCGGCGTCAGCGCCGGGTTGACGCCGGTATCGTCACCGTCCTTTTTGCGATCCGCCACGGCTGTACTCACAGACTGCGCCCCTGTTCCTCCTCGACGATCTTGAGCGCACCGCCCTCGTCGAGGTTCTTGGCCTCACGTTTGCCTTCCAGCTTGATGCGCAGCCGCAGCTCGTTCTTGGAGTCGGCGTTGCGCAACGCGTCTTCGTAGGAGATGTAGCCGCTCTCGTACAGCTCGAACAGCGCCTGGTCGAAGGTCTTCATCCCCAGGCGGTTGGAGCGCGACATCACTTCCTTGATCTTGGCGACCTCGCCCTTGAAGATCAGGTCCTGGATCAGCGGCGAATTCAACATGATCTCCATGGCGGCAATGCGGCCGGCGCCCGACTCGCGCGGCACCAGCCGCTGCGACACCAGGGCGCGGATGTTGAGCGACAGGTCCATCAGCAGCTGATCGCGGCGCTCGTCCGGGAAGAAGTTGATGATGCGGTCGAGCGCCTGGTTGGCGCTGTTGGCGTGCAGCGTGGCCAGCACCAGGTGGCCGGTCTCGGAGAACTGGATGCCGTACTCCATGGTGTCACGGTCGCGGATCTCGCCGATCAGGATCACGTCCGGCGCCTGGCGCAGTGTGTTCTTGAGCGCCGCGTGCCACGAGTCGGTGTCCACGCCCACCTCGCGGTGCGTGATCACGCAGCCCTTGTGGGTGTGCACATACTCCACCGGGTCCTCGATGGTGACGATGTGGCCGCGGGTCTTCTCGTTGCGATAGCCGACCATGGCGGCCAGCGTGGTGGACTTGCCCGAGCCGGTGCCGCCGACGATGATCACCAGGCCGCGCTTGGACAGCACCACGTCCTTGAGGATCGGCGGCAGGTCCAGCTCCTCGAAGCTCGGGATCTTGGCGTTGATGAGGCGGATGACGCAGCCGACCGCCCCCTGCTGCACGAAAGCACTGACGCGGAAGCGGCCGATGCCGGCCGGCGCGATGGCGAAGTTGCATTCCTTGCTGGCGTCGAACTCCTTGGTCTGGCGGTCGTTCATGATGGCGCGCACCAGCGTCGCCGACTGTTCACTCGTCAGCGCCCGCTCGCTTTGCGGGCGGATCTCGCCGTCGACCTTGATGGCGGGGGGAAACCCCGCGGTGATGAACAGGTCCGAGGCCTTCTTTTCGGTCACCCGCCGCAGCAGGTCCTGCATCAGCTTGATGGCTTGATCGCGATCCATGGACGTTTACCTGCGGTGTTGCGGACGGAAGCGCCTAGAGCGCGTCCTTGTTCTGCGCCTTGTAGCGCGCCTCTTCCTTGCTGACCACGCCCTTGGCCACCAGCTCCGTCAGGCACTGGTCCAGGGTCTGCATGCCCTGCGCGCCGCCGGTCTGGATGGAGGAATACATCTGCGCGATCTTGCCCTCGCGGATCAGGTTGCGGATCGCGGGAGTGCCGATCATGATTTCGTGCGCCGCGACGCGGCCGCCGGCGTTCTTCTTCATCAGGGTCTGCGAGATCACCGCGCGCAGCGACTCCGACAGCATCGAACGCACCATGTCCTTCTCCTCGCCGGGGAACACGTCGACGATGCGGTCGATGGTCTTGGCGGCGGAACTGGTGTGCAGGGTGCCAAACACCAGGTGGCCGGTCTCGGCCGCCGTCAGTGCCAGGCGGATGGTCTCCAGGTCGCGCATTTCGCCCACCAGCACCACGTCCGGATCCTCGCGCAGCGCCGAGCGCAGTGCTTCGCTGAAGCCGAGCGTGTCGCGGTGCACCTCGCGCTGGTTGACCAGGCAGCGCTTGGACTCGTGCACGAACTCGATCGGGTCTTCAATGGTGATGATGTGGTCGGGGCGGTTGTCGTTGCAGTGGTTGACCATGCCCGCGAGCGTGGTGGACTTGCCCGAGCCGGTGGGCCCGGTCACCAGCACCAGCCCGCGCGGCAGCATGCACAGGTCACGGAAGATCTTGGGCGAACCCAGGTCATCCAGTGAGAGAATGACGGAGGGAATGTTGCGGAACACCGCGCCGGCGCCGCGGTTCTGGTTGAAGGCGTTGACGCGGAAGCGCGCCAGTTTGGGGATCTCGAAGGAGAAGTCGGTCTCGAAGAACTCCTCGTAGGCCTTGCGCTGCTTGTCGTTCATGATGTCGTACACCATGGCGTGCACTTCCTTGTGCGACAGCGGCGGCATGTTGATGCGCTTCATGTCGCCGTCGACGCGGATCATCGGCGGCACTCCCGAGGACAGGTGCAGGTCCGATGCCTTGTTCTTGACGGCGAAGGCCAGGAGTTGCGCGATATCGACGGCCATGAGGTCTCCTAAGCGGGCGCGGGGAAGCAGGCCGCACACGAGGTGCGCGCTTGCCTTGGCGCTGCGGGAAGTATAACGGAGGGGTTACGGTTCAAATATGTTAATGGGTCCGCAGAATTTGCCCGAGCAGGTCGCGGCCATACGCGCGCGCATTGCACAGGCCGCGCAGGCCGCCGGCCGAAGTGCGCAGCAGGTCACACTCCTGGCTGTCGGCAAGACCCAACCCGCCGCCGCGCTGGCCGCGGTGGCCGCCTGCGGGGTACATGACTTCGGCGAGAGCTACCTGCAGGAGGCGCAGCAGAAGATGCCGCTGCTCACGCAGCTGCCGCTGACCTGGCACTTCATCGGCCGCATCCAGGCCAACAAGACCCGGCCGATCGCGGCGCAGTTCGCCTGGGTGCATGCACTTGATCGCCTCGACATCGCCCGGCGCCTGTCGGCGCAGCGGCCCTTCCACGCCTCACCACTCAACGTCTGCCTGCAGGTCAGGTTGGGTGGCGAAGACAGCAAGGGCGGCGTGGAGCAGGCTGCACTGCCGGGGCTGGCCGCGGCGGTGGCGCAGTTGCCGCGCCTGAAGCTGCGCGGCCTGATGGCCCTGCCGCCGCAGGAGTCCGCGCCGCAGCGCCAGCGCGCCTGGTTCGCGCACCTGCGGCAACTGCAGCAGCAGCTCAACTCCACCGGCCTTGCGCTGGATACGCTGTCGATGGGCATGAGCGAGGACTTCGAGGCCGCGATCCTGGAGGGCGCCACCATCGTGCGCATCGGAACCGCGCTGTTCGGGCCCAGGACCGTACAATAGCCGCGCATGAGCTTCCGCGATCTCGCCGTACTCGGCGCCGGCAACATGGGGCGCGCCCTCATCAGCGGCCTGTTGCGTTCGGGAACCCGGCCGGAGCAGCTGCGCGTCGCCGAGAGCCAGGCGGCCGCGCGCAACACTCTCAGGGACGAACTGGGTATCACCGCCAGCGCCGACGGCAGCGCCGCGGTCTCTGGCGCCGCGGTGGTCGTGCTGGCCGTCAAGCCCCAGGACGCGCGGACGTTGCTGACATCGCTCGCGCCGCAACTCTCAGCAGCACGGCCGCTGCTGATCTCCGTGGCGGCCGGCATCCGCGTGGCGCAGCTGCAGCAGTGGAGCGGCGGCCTGGCGGTGGTGCGCGCCATGCCCAACCGGCCGGCGCTGCTGGGTGCCGGCGCCAGCGGGCTGTACGCCGCGCCCACGGTGGCGATGTCGCAGCGCAATACAGCCCAGCAGGTCATGGCCGCGGTGGGCCAGACTGTCTGGGTGGACAGCGAGGACGCGCTCGACGTGGTGACGGCGCTCTCCGGCAGCGGCCCGGCCTATTTCTTCCTGCTGGCGGAGGCCATGGCAGCGGCCGCGGTACAGCTGGGTCTGCCGCAAGCCGCGGCGCAACAACTGGCGCGCGCCACCTTGCATGGCTCGGGCCTGATGACCCAGACGGATGAGGTGGATCTGACCGAGTTGCGACGCGCCGTCACCTCGCCCGGCGGCACCACGGCGGCCGCCCTGGCGGCATTCGAGCAGGCCGACCTGCGCGGCCTGGTGGCGCGCGCAATGGCGGCGGCGGCCCAGCGGAGCCGGGAACTGGCGGAGGGCACGGGTTCATGAGCGCTATCATCTACATCATCGACACCCTGTTGTCGCTGGCGCTATTCGTGGTGCTGGTGCGGCTGCTGCTGCAGTGGACCCGCGCGGACTTCCGCAACCCGCTGTGCCAGGCGGTCGTCAAGCTGACCAACCCGCTGATCCTGCCCCTGCGGCGGGTGCTGCCCCCGATCGGCAAGCTGGATACCGCCTCGGTGGTGGCGGTGCTGCTGGTGGCAACGGTGGAGGTCGGGTGCGTGTACGCACTGCGCGGCGCCGGACTGCCGGACCCTCTCACCTGGACGTACGCGGCGCTGCTTACGATCGCGCGCACCCTGCTGTGGACCTATTTCTACGCCATCTTCCTGTATGCACTGCTGTCGCTGATCGCCCCGGGCGGCTATTCGCCGACGCAGGCGGTGCTGACGGCACTGTGCGAGCCGGTGCTGCACCCGGTCCGGCGCCTGATTCCCGCCATCGCGGGTCTGGACCTGTCGCCGCTGTGGGTACTGATCGCCATCCAGGCACTGCTGATCCTGCTGAGATGAAAACAGCTGCTGTCGATTGAAACTGCTGCCGATAGTGGCTGTCTTTCGTACCCGGCCCGGCCCTCGCACTTAGCAAACCCTGAGAAAAAAGGCACTTTCGCAATCGCGTGAGTGCAAAAAGCGCTTGCGAATGCGTGTGCATGTGCTATTTTTCGCGCCGAATCCAAGTACGCACGATTTTCCGCTGCGTGCTCAACACTAAAATCTCTGCAGGAGTTTGCTATATGGCGAAAAAGGGTGGCGCACCGACGAAGTCGGAGGTCCTGACTCACATTTCCAAGGACACGGGACTTTCCCGCAAGCAGGTCGGCAGCGTCTTCGATTCGCTGGGCGTCGTGATCAAGAAGAGCCTGCGGGGTAATGGCCTGTTCACCATGCCCGGGCTGTTGAAGATGAAGGTCGTCAAGAAGCCGGCGACCAAGGCCCGTGAAGGCGTCAACCCCTTCACCGGCGAGAAGATGATGTTCAAGGCCAAGCCGGCCAGCAAGAAGGTCCGCGTGATGCCGCTGAAGAACCTCAAGGCAATGGTGAACTGAAGTTCCCTAAGGCCTCAGGAACTATCAAAAAAGCCCGGCGGGAGCGATCCTGCCGGGCTTTCTTGTTTATTGGCCAGAATCGCAGGAAGCGATTCTGGCGGACCGTACTAAAGAAACCCCACGGGCAAAAGGCGGGGCACGAAAGCCCGCCGCAAGCCCCAGGGCCTGCAGCCGAGCACTTCGTTGCCATGCTGAGGCAAGGGCTTTTGCCCGCTGCTCCAACCAAGGCGCCTGCGGCGCCTGGCGGATCCGGCGGCTCAGCCCTTCTTCTCCACCGGCACGATGGTCAACTCGACGCGGCGGTTCTGCGCCCGGCCGTCAGCGGTGTCGTTGCTGGCGATGGGATGATTCTCGCCGTCGCCGACGGTCATCAGCCGGGCCGCCCGCACTCCGCGGTTGATCAGGTAGGCGGCCACCGACTGGGCGCGCCGCTGTGACAGCGCCTGGTTGTACTGCGCCGAGCCGGTCGAGTCGGTGTGTCCCGCCACCTCGACCATGGTCTGGTCATACTGCACCAGGGTCGCAGCGACCTTGTCCAGCACCGGGTAGAAGGCGGCGTTCAGGTCCGAACTGTTGGTGGCGAAGGTCACCCCGCCGGGCATGTCCAGGGTAATGTTGTCGTCCTTGCGTACCACGTCCACACCGGTTCCCGCCATGCTCGCGCGCAGCTGCTTCTCCTGCCGGTCCTGGTAGTTGCCGATCGCACCGCCCGCCACGCCGCCGATAGCGGCGCCGATCAGCGCGTTCTGAAACTTGTCCCCGCGCGTGAGCAGGCCGATTGCGGCGCCGGCGGCGGCGCCGATGCCGGCACCCGCGCGGGTCTTGTGGTAGTCGGGGCTCGTTGCCGCCTGCTGCACGGGCACGCAGCCCGCCAGCAGCGTCAGGGACACGAGAATAGCCGTCAATACCTGCCTGTGCATGACTGTCTCCTTGAAAGCTTGCGCGGAATCGAGACCAATTCTAACAGTGCCGCCGCGGCCGGTTCCTGTCGCCCTTTGGCGTCAGTGCGCCAAACCGTGCATGAAATCCAGCACGGCCGTACGCAATTCGTTGATGCGGCCATGGAAGAAATGGCTCGCGCCGGCAATGACCCTGATCTGCGGCGGCGGCACCAGCGAGCGCGCCCAGTCCAGCACGAGCTGCGCCGGCACGACCTCGTCCTGATCGCCCTGCACCACCAGCCACGGGCAGGCCGGCGGCAATATATCGCCGACGTCGATCTTGGTGATCCCGGGGGCCACCATCACCAGGCGCGTGGCGCGCGCCGCGGCGGCGATACGCGCGGCCACGGCGCCGCCGAAGGAAAAGCCCCCGAGCCACAGACGCGCCCCGGGCCAGGTGCGGCGTCCGTAGTCGATCACCGCCAGCGCGTCCTCACTCTCGCCCCGCCCCTCGTCGTACGTCCCGGCGCTGCTGCCGACGCCGCGGAAATTGAAGCGGATGGCGGGCGCGCCGAGCTGCTGGAAGGCGCGTGCGACGGTGTAGACCACCTTGTTGTCCAGGGTTCCGCCGTACAGCGGGTGCGGATGGCAGACGACGCCGAAGTCGGTGACGGCCGCGCCCTCGCGCCCCTCTATTACGGGTGTTTCGACCAATGCCTGCAGGGCGCCCGCAGGGCCCGGCAGCATCAGGCGCTGCGCCAGCGGGGGGCGCAGGATCGCGCTCAAGCCTGGCGCCCTACGCCCGGAGCCGCTGTAGAACTATCACCGGCAGGCGCTGCGGCGCCCTCGCCGGCAGCCAGCCGCACCAGCAGGCGGTTCAGCCGCTGCACGTAGTCCGGTGGGTTGGGCAACGGATTGCCCTCCGCCAGGCCGGCCTGCTCGAACAACAACTGCGCCAGCTCGTTGAACTGGTCGCCGGCGGCGATGCCGTCCAGGTACTTCACCAGCGGGTGCGACACGTTGACCTCCAGCAGGGGCTTGCTGTCGGGAGCCTTCTGGCCGGCGGCCACCAGGATGCGCCGCAGCTGCTCGGGCAGATCGTGCTCGCCCAGCACCAGGCAGGCAGGCGATTCGCGCAACCGCTCACTCACGCTTACCTGCGTGACCCGCTCGCCGAGAGCGTCCTTGATGCGCTTGAGCAGGCCCTTGCTCTCCTTGAGGTCGGCGTCGTGCTGCTGCCGGTCCGCCGCGCTCGCCAGGGCGCCGAGTTCCAGCTCGCCGCGGCTGGCGTCCTTGAATTGCCTGCCCTCGTATTCCGTGAGCTGCCCCATTGCCCAGGAGTCGACGCGCTCGGCCAGCAGCAGCACCTCGATGCCGCGCTCGCGCAGCTTCTCGATCGCCGGGCTGCCGCGGGCCGCGGCCAGGGATTCGGCGATGACGTAGTAGATCTTCTGCTGACCGGGCTGCAGGCGCGCCACGTAGTCCGCCAGGCTGGCTGAAGCCGTATCGTCCGCCAGGTGCGTGCTGCTGAAGCGCAGCAGCGGCAGCAGCGCCGGATGATTGGCCGGATCCTGGGCCACGCCCTCCTTCAGCACCGCACCGAACTCGCGCCAGAAAGTCGCGTATTTCTCCGGCTCGTCCTTCGCCAGCCGCGCGATCAGGTCCAGGGCGCGTTTGGTCAGGCCGTTGCGGATGGCCTCGACCTCCGGTTCCTGCTGCAGGATCTCGCGCGAGACGTTCAGCGGCAGGTCGCTGGAATCCACCACGCCCTTGATGAAACGCAGGTACAGGGGCAGGAACTGCTCGGCGTCGTCCATGATGAAGACGCGCCGCACGTACAGCTTGAGTCCCCGCGCCGCCTCGCGCTGCCACAGATCGAAGGGCGCGCGTCCCGGCAGGTACAGCAGGCTGGTGTACTCGCGCTTGCCCTCGACCTTGTTGTGGCTCCAGGCCAGCGGTTCGGTCGAATCGTGCGCCAGGTACTCGTAGAAGCGCTTGTACTCCTCGGCCGGGATCTCGCTGCGTGGCAGGGTCCACAGGGCCTTTGCCTGGTTGACCGGCTCGTACTCGAGCGAGGCCTCGCCTTCTTTGCGCATGCGCACCGGAAAACCGATGTGGTCGGAATAGCGCCTGATCAGTCCGCGCAGGCGAAAGGCGTCGGCGAACTCGCGCGCATCCTCCTTGAGGTGCAGGGTCACGCTGGTGCCGCGCGCCGCCTGCAGCACCGTTTCCACGGTGAACTCCCCGTCCGCGCCCGACTCCCAGTGCACCCCGGCCTGTGGGGGCGCCCCGGCCTTGCGCGAACGCACTTCGACCCGGTCAGCGACGATGAAGGCGGAGTAGAAGCCCACGCCGAACTGGCCGATCAGTTGCGAGGCCTTCTGGTCATCGCCCGACAGGGCGCGGAAGGCCTCGGCGGTGCCCGAGCGGGCGATGGTGCCGAGATTGGCGACCGCCTCTTCCCGCGTCATGCCGATGCCGTTGTCGGTGATGGTCACGGTGCCGGCCGTGGGATCGGCGTCGATGCGGATACCGAGTTCCGGGTCATCCTGCAGCAGCGCGCTGTCGGCGATGGCGGCGAAGCGCACGCGGTCGCAGGCATCCGAGGCGTTGGAAATCAGCTCACGCAGGAAGATCTCGCGGTGGCTGTACAGCGAGTGGATCATCAACTGCAGCAGCTGACGGACTTCGGCCTGGAAGCCGCGGGTCTCGCGGGCTGCGGCGGGTTGGGTCTGCTCGGCGGCGGATTCGGACTGCATTATCGCTCCCGGGTGTCAGGGGAGCGATCTTGGGAATCCTTGCGGAAATTTCAAGCCGCGATGTGCGGAAGATGCATGAGGACCCCGGTCAGGGCCAGCAGGGCCGCCGCGGTGGCGGCGGTGGTGGCGAGCCTGGGGGTCGCGGCGAACAGCTCACCCAGCGCCGCAGCACCGACGTGGCGACACACGCCGACCAGGTCGTCGTACTCGTCCCACAGGTGCAGAAAGAACTCCTCCATGGGGGCGGCACTGTAGCGCTTTACTGCGCCCGCGTGCGTGCGTTCGTACTCACTTTGGCCGCCTTGCGGTCACCCGGCGCGGTGCGTAGGCTTGAATGATGCCGCTGAAGCGCATCGTCGTCCTGAACCCCAAGGGCGGGTCCGGCAAGACGACCATCGCAATCAACCTGGCCAGCTACCTCGCCTCGCAGGGGGCACGCCCGGTCCTGATGGACTACGACCCGCAGGGCTCCTCGGTGCGCTGGGTCAGGAAACGCAAGCCGACGCAGGCCCCGATCGGCGTGATTGCCGCCTTCGAGCGCGACACCCGCACCACCCGGGCCTTCCAGCTGAGGATCCCGGAGGACGCCACCCACGTCATAGTCGACACGCCGGCGGCGCTCGAACCGCACGAACTGCCGGAGATGACCCGGTCGGCCGACAAGATCATCGTGCCGGTACTGCCGTCGGACATCGACATCCACACCTGCTCGAACACCATCCGCGACCTGCTGCTGGTCGCGAAGGTGCGCCGCGACGACGATCGCCTGGGCGTCATCGCCAACCGGGTGCGGCGCAACACCCTCACCTACCAGTCGCTGATCCGCTTCCTGCATACCCTGGGTATCCCGATCGTCACGACGCTGCGCGACTCGCAGAACTACGTGCGCGCCGCGGAACTGGGCATCGGTGTGCACGAGATGAAGGCCTACGTTGCCAGCGAGGACGTGGAGCAGTGGGGTCCGCTGGTGCGCTGGCTCGAGCCGCCACCCGCGCCGCAGGCGCAGGAGCCGGGGACGCAGGCGCAGGAGCCAGGGGCGCCGGCGCAGGAGGCCGGGCCGGCGCCGCAGGGGGCATCGTCAGGCGACCCGCCGCAGGCGCTCGCGCTGGGCGCCGGCTAGGAGTGCCTACTTCTTGCCCTTGACGGGGGCGCTGCCGTCCGCGCCTTTCCAGGAATCGCGCACCTGCTCGGCCCAGTTCTTGTAGTTGGACCAGGTGTAGAGATTGCGGGTGATCGCCGCCTGGCGGGCGCGGGAGCGCTGCATGCGGTCCAGCCAGTTGGCGTAGGCGTCCGCGCCGCCGCCGACCGCCGCGGGGACCGCGCTGTCGCTGCGTCCCGGCGTGACATCGTTCCGGCCCCGATCGTTCGAGCTCATACCAAAGCTCCTGCTGCTTGATGGGCAGCGTACGGGCTTTGGCAAGCGCGCCGCAGGAACTGGTTCACAGGCACTGTCGCCGCGAGCGGACGCTGCATCACAGCTTGCCCGCGATTACGGAAAAGGCCGCGCGAGCGCGCGCGTTATGTCATCGCCGCAGGCGTCACACCAGGCGATATACCGGGTGGTAAGTGCTGCCGGGCAGACGCATGCGGCCCTGTGCGACAAAGGCCGCCAGCAGCTCATCCAGCAGCCCGAGGATGCGCGCATCGCCCGACAGCTCGTACGGTCCGTGGCGCTCGATGGCGTGGATGCCGTATTCCTTCACATTGCCGGTGACGATGCCGGAGAACGCGCGCCGCAGGCTGGCGGCAAGCTGGTGCGGCGGCTGGCCGCCGCGCAGATCCAGGCCGCGCATGCTGGCGTGGGTGACTTCAAAGGGCTGCTGGAACGCCGGCTGGACCGACAGCAGCCAGTTGAAGTTGTAGGAATCGCTGTTGCGGCGCCGGTACTCGCGCACCGCGTCCATGCCCGCGACCATGCGGCGCGCCACTTCCGGCGGATCGTCGATCACCACAGCCAGGCGCTGCAGCGCCGGCTCGCCCAGCGTCGCGCCGATGAAGCGGCGGATCTGCTCGAAGTACGGCGCGCTGCCGGATGGCCCGGTGAGCACGATCGGGAACGGCTGCTCGCGGTTGGCCGGGTCCAGCAGGATGCCGATGAGATACAGGATCTCCTCGGCGGTGCCCGCGCCACCGGGAAACACCACGATGCCGTGCGCCAGCCGCACGAAGGCCTCCAGGCGCTTCTCGATGTCGGGCATGATCGCCAGCTGGTTAACGATCGGGTTGGGCGGCTCCGCGGCGATGATGCCCGGCTCGGTGATGCCGATGTAGCGCCCGTTGCTGATGCGCTGCTTGGCGTGCCCGATGGTGGCGCCCTTCATCGGCCCCTTCATGGCGCCGGGGCCGCAGCCGGTGCACACGTCCAGCGCGCGCAGCCCCAGCTGGTAGCCGACGTTCTTGGTGTACTGGTACTCGGTAGTGTCGATGGAGTGCCCGCCCCAGCACACCACCAGGTTGGGGCGCGCCTTGTGGTCCAGCAGGCGTGCATTGCGCAGCACGTGGAACACGGCGTTGGTGATGGAGGCGGAATCGCTCAGGTCGAAGCGCCCGCTGGCGATGATCTCGTTGGAGATGAACACCACGTCGCGCAACACCGCGAACAGGTGCTCCTTGATGCCGCGGATCATCTGGCCGTCGACGAAGGCGGCCGCCGGGGCATGCTGCATCTGCAGCTTCACGCCCCAGGCGTGGCGCAGGATGCGGATCTCGAAGTCGCGGTAGCGGTCGAAGATCTCCTTGGCGTTGTCGGTGGGTGCGCCGCTGTTCAGCACCGCCAGCGCGCAGCGGCGGAACAGCGGGTACAGGCCGCCCTGGCCGGTGTCCAGCAGCTTGCCGATCTCCGCCTGCGACAGGTTTTCCAGGCTGCCGCGCGGGCCGACGCGCGCGGTTATGAAATCAGGGGCCTCGTCAGTCACAATTCGCTCGTGTCGGCTCGCATGCTGGCTACGGCAGGATGTCTATGGGTGTGTCGTCCGCGGTCAACATCCACACCTCCACCATGTCGGCGTTCGACACGGCAATACAGCCGTCGGTCCAGTCGATGCGCCGGTAGTAGTCTGCGTCGTGCTTGAGCACGTTCGGCAGCCCGTGAATCATGATCGAACCGCCGGAGTCCCAGTGGTGCGCGCGCGCGTAGCGGATGTCCTGCTCGCCCGGATAGGAGACCTTGATCGACAGGAAGAACTCGCTGCGCGGATTGCGCCGCTCCAGGCGATAACTGCCCTCGGGCGTGCGGAAATCCCCGGAGCGCTGCTTCTGGCCCACGGGGTTCAGGCCCAGGCGGATGGGATATTCGCGCACGACGTTGCCGCCGTGCATCAGCAGCATGCGCCGCGCGGCCTTGCGGACCACGACCCGGTCCACGACCGGCAGCTCGCCGAGCGCCGTTCCGGCGGCCGCCTCGCCCGCCGGCGGCGGCGCGGCGGGCACTGGCGCTGCCACGGGCACTGGCGCCGCTGCGGCCATTGGCGGTGCTGCGGGCACTGGCGGTGCGACGGGCATTTGCGGCGCTGCGGGCAACTGCGGTGCCGCGGGCGCTGGCGTCTGCGGCTCCGCCGCCCCGGCGGCGGAGGGATGGTTTTCGTCCGGCACGGCGCTCTCGCCCGCCAGGGCCGCCGGCGTCGCGGCGACAGCGAGCCACAGCAGGCACGTCAGGATGACAGGGCGGATACGCGCAGTGAACATATACCGATTATAGGGGGGCGCTGGGCGCGCGGCAGCCAAGCACTTCACAACCGCAACAGGCCAGCGGCGACAAGTCAACCGCCACCGCTGTTGGCGACGCGCGGAATCACGATCTGGCTGCCGGCACGCAGATCGGCGAAATCGATGCCGGGGTTGTACTGCTGCAGCAGCCACAGCGGCACCTGCGCCTGCTTCTGTGTCAGCGTCCACAGGGAGTCCCCGGTGCGTGCGATGTAGACCTCGGTGCCGGCGATGCGATGTCCGGCGAAATAATCGGCCTGCAACTGGCGGTGGTAGTCGCGCCGCCGCTTTTCAAACTCCTCGCGTGACACACGGCGGAAGTCCAGCCGGATGCGCTGGCCCACCAGCACGGCGCGCCTGGCCTTGAAGTGATTCAGGTCGCGCAGGCGCGCTGCGCTGACCCCGAGCCAGTCGGCAAAGTGCCCCAGGGTCTCCTCCGGCGCCACGCGGATCGCGTCCGCGTGCACTTCGTAGTCGGTGGGATCGGCGCTCTGCTGTTCTTCGCCGCCCGGGCCCACCGAGGGACTGGCGGCCTCGGCCTGGGCGCGCGACAGCGGCTGTGACGCCGGCGCGCCGCGCTTCGCCCCGCGGGTCGCGGCGAGCTTTTCGGCGCGCTCAGCGGCGGCGGCGCGCTCGGCGGCCGCAGCGTCCTCGGCACTCTCGCGTTCGGCTTCCTCGGGCGCGACGCTTGCGGGTGCGACGGCCGCGGGTGCGACGGCCGCGGATGCGACGGCCGCGGGCGCGATGCTTGCAGTCCCGGTCGGTCCTGTGGCGCGCCCCGGCGCCGGCGCCGACGCGGCGGCCACCTGCGGCAGGACGAGCGTGCGGCCGACATGCAGACGGGAGCTGGCACGCAGGTGATTGGCGCGGGCCAGGGCCTGCGCGGGAACGCCGAAGCGATCGGCCACGCGCGCCAGGGTGTCGCCGCGCTGCACACGATAACGCGTCGGCCCGGGTTGCGCCGCGAACATCTCCCCGGGATTCAGCCGCTGCGCCAGCAGCTCGCGGCTCCACCTGGCCTGCCCGTCCGGCAGGCGCAGACGGTAGTCACGCGGCACACGAAGCTGACCGCTCCACACCGGCGGCAACAATGCGGGGTTCAGCGGCCGCAGCCGCGCGGCGTCAGCCTTGAGCACCCG
Source organism: Pseudomonadota bacterium (assembly GCA_018241445.1). Classification (GTDB taxonomy): domain Bacteria; phylum Pseudomonadota; class Gammaproteobacteria; order Steroidobacterales; family Steroidobacteraceae; genus 13-2-20CM-66-19. Next base: position 212,603 of record JAFEDT010000018.1, on the reverse strand, counting down.
CTGCAGCGCCGTCATGGAGACATAGGCCGGCACCGCGATTTCCTGGAAGCGCTCCTCCGGCTGCCGCTGCAGCGGGCCGAAGTACTTGCCGGGATTGCGGTCGATCGCCAGCGCGGCCAGGAACGACACATAGAAGTTGCGTGACGCGAACCCGAAGGTGCGGCCGGTGTAGCCGCGCACGATGCGCACGATGTCGTCCGTGCCCATGACCTCCTTGGCGCGCAGCATGCCGGCGGTACCGTAGTTGTAGGCGGTCAGCGCCAGCGGCCAGGTGCCCAGCAGCCGGTAGTTGTAGGCCAGCAGCTGCGCCGCCGCTTCGGTGGAACGGAACGGGTCCATGCGATCGTCGACCGCGCTGTCGATGCGCATGTAGCGGCGGCCGGTGGAGCGCATGAACTGCCACAGGCCGGCGGCGCCAACCTTCGAGTACGCCGACGGATCGAAGGACGACTCGACATGCGGCAGGGCCGCCAGGTCCGCCGGCAGTCCCAGGTTGGCCAGCGTCTCGGCGATGTGAGTCTCCCAGGCTCCCGAGCGCACCAGGCCGCGCCGGAAACGATCCGACTGCCCGAGCTGGAAGCGCACGTTGTCGGCCGCCGCCCGCAGCCGCTCAGGGGTTGCCTGCGGTCCCCACAGGTCACGGATCCGCCGGTCATCCGGCGACAGCACCTCACCCGGGGCGGCTGCGCCGGCGCGCTTGAGCGCCGCCACGATCCGGTCCCTGGCGTCGTCCACCTGCTTCTGCCGCTGGACGGGCGTGGCATCCACCGGGAAATGCAGGGTGTCGTAGACCACGCTGAGGGCGTACTGGTCGTGCAGGAAACCCGAGTTGGTGTCGATCTGGGTGTAGACGCGGATCCAGAACTGAACGTCCGGCTCCAGCGCCGCGGGCTGCGGCATCGACCCGCCGGGCAGCGGCATGGGCTCTGTGGGTTGCGGCGCAGGCGCAGAGGACGGCGGCAGTGGCGCGGCGGACTGCGATACCGTCGCGGCGTCCTGCGCGCGGACGATGCTGATGCCACCGTACAGCCCCAGTACGCAGGTCAGGATCCAGAGGGACCAGGGGACTATCGTGCGCGGCGGCCTCGGCGACCCGCGGTGAACCCATGTCGAACTCATTTACACCCTCTGCATCCCTGCCATCACAAACAAATTCAATAACTTACGAAATCGCAAAGCCTCATGCCCCCAACCCGGTGCCCGCAAACCTGTCGGGCATTTTGACACTGTGACGTCCGGCGCGCCCCTGTAACCCGCTGCCGACACTCCGGGCTGATCCCCAGGACGGACCGCAGGCACACGAAAGCGTGCACCGCGTCACAGTTGCGGCACTGCAGCGCGGCGCGGACCCCGCTCCTGGAGAGACGGGCTTCGGCTGGCACGGGTGTTGCTTTGTCTGTACCTGCAGGATTGAAACGGGAAGGAAGCAACCCCTCGGGATGTCCAAGAAAGCGCGGATCGGTCAGGGCTCCTGTTGAGCCCATGGATCCGGATACCACGCCGCAACCGGATAACGATAAGAAAGACTCTCCACACACAAGCAAGCAACCGACGACCCCGCCGCAAGGCGGGGTTTTTTTTCGGCAGCCGGGGAAAGGTGGTTGCTGCCGGCTACGACCCGGCCGGAATCGCCGGCGGGATGAGCCGGTACATCACCGGCGTCACCAGCCGCGCCAGCAGCGTGGAGGAGATCAACCCGCCGATGATCACCCAGGCCATGGGCGAATACAGACCCGCGTTCTGCAGTGCCAGGGGTAGCAGGCCGCCGATGGCGGTGGCGGAGGTGAGCAGGATGGGCAGGAAACGGGTTTCACCGGCCTGTTCGATCGCCTCCCCGATCGGCAGACCCTGTTCGCGCAGCTGGTTGGTGAAGTCCACGAACAGGATCGAGTTCTTGATCTCGATGCCGATCAACGCGATAAATCCGATGCTAGCGGTGAATGAGATGGAATTGCCGCTCAGCAACAGCATCAGCAAGCCGCCCAGCACGCCCAGCGGCACCACCGTGAGCACGATGAGCGTGGACCTGAAGCTGCCGAACTCCAGCACCAGGATGGCGAAGATGCCGAACACCGCGATGATGATGGCGGTGCCGATCCCGCCGAAGGCCTCGGCGCTGGATTCGGCCTCGCCGCCCAGGACGTAGCGGTAGCCGCGCGGCCAGGGGACGGCGTCCAGCCGCCGCGCAACCGCCGCAGTCACCTTGGCGGTGTTGTAGCCGCGCTCGATGTCGGCATTGATGGTGACCGTACGCTCGCGGTTGTAGCGCTGGATCTGGGTCGGCGCAGGCTGGAGCTGCAGGTGGGCCAGCTGCGACACGGGCAGCAGCGCGCCAGTGGCGGTCGGCACGCGAACCTGCTCAAGTGAATCGATGTCGGCACGCGGCCCCACCGGCGAGCGCACCATGATGTCGTATTGCTCACCGCTCGGATCCTTGAAGGTTCCGGCCGGGATGCCGGCCACTGACAGGCGCACCGCTCGCTCGAAGTCAACCATCGGCACGCCCAGCAGCGCGGCCTTCTGTGGATCGACGGCGAGCTTGAGATTGGTGCGCGCCACACGTAGCGGATTGTCGACGTCGCGCGTCCCGGGAGTCCCCTGGATCACGCGCTCGACGCGCGACGCCAGCTGCTGCAGATCGGCGAGACCCGGACCGCTGACCCGTACCGACAGCGGTGCAGTGACCGGCGGGCCGTTGACGAACTCCTTCACGTAGATGTGGGCGCCTGGATAGCGCGCAAACTCGGCGCGCAGGCCATCGAGCGTGCGCGGTGTGCGGCGGGTGTCGTAGCCATCGAGCTGCACGAACACCTCGGCGTAGTTGGCCGCATCGCCGCGCGGAATGATGTTGTAGTAGATGCGTGGATTGCCGTGGCCGAGGTTGGCGAACCAGCTGCGCACCTGCGGCAGCCGCTTGAGGCGCTGTTCCACGAAGCGCAACGCCGCATCCGTGGCCGCCAGGCTGGAGCCGTCGGGCGTCTCCACCGTGATCAGGAACTGCGGCGTCTCGGCCTTGGGAAACAGGCTGCTGCCGATCACCGGCACCAGGAGCGCCGACAGCAGCAGCGCGCCGCCGATGGCAGCCAGCGCCGTTGCGCGTGGCCGCGCCAGGCAGTAGTGCAGCGCCGGCCGGTAGTAGCGGTGGATGGCACCCATCACACGCTGCAAGAGCACGCTGCCCTGCGGGTGCTCGTGCTCGCCCAGCACACGGCTGGCGATGAAAGGAATGATGAACAGCGCGACCAGCAGCGAGCCCACGATGGTCGCGACCACCGTGAGCGGCAACACCCGGATGAACTTGCCGGAGTTGCCAGGCAGCGCCATCAGGGGCAGGAAGGCGAACGCGAGCGCCGCCGTACAGCCGAGGATGGCAACCGCGATCTGCCGCGTACCGGCGAGTGCCGCCGCGGTTCGTGTCGCCCCCTGGCGCAGGTGTCGCGCGATGTTCTCGGTGACCACGATCGAGTCGTCGACCAGCAGCCCCAGCGCCACCACGAAGGCGGCGATCGAGATCTGGTTGAGCGAATAGCCCATGAAGTACAGCGTGGCGAGGCCGAAGGCGAAGGACAGCGGGATGGCCACCATGACGATGCCGGCGGCACGCAACCCCAGGGGCAGCAGTGTCAGCAGCACCAGACCGATCGCTATGCCCAGATCCAGATACAGATGATCGAGTCGCGCAGCAACGTTGCGCGACTGGTCGAAGCCGCGCTCCAGGCGAACACCGCCCGGCAGGTCGTGGGCGAAGCGTTGCAGCGCGGCATCGACGGCGGCGCTGACCTCGAGGATGTTGTAGCCGTCCTTCTGATTGGCGGTCACAAACACCGCGCGCTGGCCGTTGAAACGACCGACATAGCTCCATTGCTGGGTGGACCAGCTGACCTTCGCAATGTCGCGCACCTGCACCAGGCGTGCACCGCTGGCCTGCACCACGGTATCGCGCACCTGATCGAGCGCGCGGTAGCCACCGAAGGTCTTGAGGCTGAAGTTGCGGCTGCCAACGTCGACACTGCCGCCCGACAGGTTGGCGTTCTCGCTGGTCAGCGCCTGCAGCACCTGCGGCGGCTTCACCCCGAGTTCCGCCATGCGCGGCAGATCGAGCTCCACCCGCAATTCGCGCTGCGGATAAGCCCAGCTCTCGGCGGTGCGTATGCCGGGGACGGTCTTGAGGACGTCCTTGAGCTGCCGCGCCTGCTCCTGCAGCTGCGGGTACGGCGTGTCCGCTGCCACCAGCGCCACCTGCACGATGTTGACCAGCCCCGGACTCACCTTGCGCAGCTCGATCTGCTGCGCCTCCGGCGGCAGCGTCGGCCGCAGCGCGTTGACTTCACGCGTCACCTCGTCGAACTTGCCGTCGGCATCGGCGCCGGCGTTGAACTCGATGTAGGTGAAGGCCAGGCCATCGCTGATCGTGGTGTCTATCTTGTAGACGTCGTCGAGTTCCGCCAGCCGGTCCTCGATCGGCTTGACCACCAGCTGCTCGAGATCCTGCGGGTCGGCGCCGGGGTAAACGGCCGTAATCTGCGCGCCAGCGATCCTGAAATACGGGTCCTCTTCGCGCGGCACACTGCGGAAGGCAAACCAGCCGAGCGCCGTGAGACACAACAGGGCGACCAGGGTGACCTGGTAGCGCCTGATCGGAAATTCCAGCAGGGACATGGCTTGGGCTCCCGCGCGGGCTGCGCCTTCAGCGGCCGGCAAGCCCGGCCACACGGCCGGTGCCCGCCACGATCTCGACGCGGTCGTTGTCGTCGAGGTACAGCGCCCCCTCAGTGACCACGCGCTCACCGGGCGCAAGGCCCGCGGAGAGCCCCACACTGTCGGTATCGATGAACGCCACACGCACCTCGCGCCGCCGAGCGTGCTCGCCATCGATCACAAAGACCGCGGCGCGCTCGCCGTCACCCTCCACCACCGCGCTCACCGGGACATGGGTCAGTGTGGCGGCCCGTGCCGCAGCCGGCTGCAGGCGCAGCTTCGCGACCATGCCGCTGGCAAGTCCCGGCGGCGGGTCGGCCACCCGCACTTCGACAGGGAACATGCCGGTGCTCTCGTCCGCCGCGCCGGCGACCTCGGTGAGTTCGCCGCGCAGTGTCCTGCCAGGGTAGGCATCCAGGCGCAGTTCCACCGGATCGCCGCGCTGCAGCAGCACCAGCTCGCGGTCGGCAAGGGCTGCGCGCACCACGAAGCCCCGCCCGCGAGTGCCCACCACCAGCACCGGCGTGCCGGCCGGCACCAGCTCGCGTTCCTGCACCAGCTTGCGCAGCACCACCCCGTCGCCGGCCGCGGTGATGACGGCGTAACCGCGATTGAATTCCACGCCCTTGAGCAGAGCGCGCGCCGTCGCTGCCTGGGTGCGCAGATCCTGGAGCTGCTCCAGGCTGATGACCTGGTCGGCGTGCAGCCTCTCGCCGCGTGCCAGGTCGCGCAGCGCCTTGTCGCTCAACGCACGCGCCTGATCCAGCTGGGCATTGATCTCCCCCGGCTCGATCTCCGCCAGCCGCTGACCGGCGTGCACCTGCGCTCCCGGCTCCACGTAGATTGCGCGGATCACGCCCGACACCTTGAACGACAGGCGGGCCTCGTCCTTGTTGGCGATCACGCCGTTGGTCGCGATCAGGGGCGCCGCGGGTCCCGCGGTTGCCACAGCGATACGCACCGGGATGCTGCGCGGCGTCTGCGGCGGTGCCGGCACTGAACAGCTCGCCAGCAGCAACGCCACGAGTAGAACTGGCCAATGTCGGCTGCGACGCGTGGAGGCGGCAAGCGCCCCGGCCAGAAACAGCGCCGTCAGTGAAGCGGCGCGCAGATTGTCGGCGGTCACGGCAGAGCCTCCTGTTGTGTGTGCGCACTCGGTCCATCCGTACCGATGCCGGCCAGGGGCAGGTTGCCCGCGGCGGTCGCGTAGTCCAGTTCCGCCCGGCGCGCCAGCAGCTCGAAACGCGTCAGGTTGAGATTGAGTTCGGCGCCAGTGAGCGCGCTGCGCGCGTCGATGAACTCGACCTGGTTGATGACACCCTCGTCGCGCTTGCGGCTGGCGATGCGGAATGCCGCGTGCGCCGCGCTCGCGCGCGCCTGCGCGGTGGCGAGGGAATCGGCGCTGGTGGCCAGCGCGTCGAGGGCCTGCTCTACCTCCAGCCGGATCTGCTGCGCCGCCTCGTCACGCTCCACCGCCGTGCGGCGCAGTTGGGCGCGTGCCCCGCGCACCGCGGCCGCGGTCGCACCGCCGTCGAAGAACTGCCAGTGCAGCAGCAGCGACACCATGCCGTAGTTGCTGCCGCCACCGAAGCGGTAGCGCTCGTCATCGATGCCGCCATCCACGCCCAGCGACAGGCCCGGGAGCCGTGTGGCGTTGGCCAGGCTGATCTGCGCCTGTGCGGCGCTGGATTGATGATCCAGCTGCGCCAGCTCGGGCCGCTTGCCGAGAGCCTGCTCGCGCAGCACCGCGAGATCTGGCGTGGCGGGCACCGCAGCGATGTCGGCGCGAGCGCTTTCCAGCGGCGTGTCCAGATCCCGGTTCAGCAGGAAGTTGAGATAACTACGGGAGCGGTTCACGCCGTTACGGGCGTCGTTCAACTGCTGCTGCACCGCCAGCAGTTCCGCGCGTGCGCGCAGCACCTGATCCTGGGTGACCTTGCCATTGCGATACAGGGAATCGCTGACGCGCAGGTTCTCCTCCAGCAGCGCCACGCTGGCTTCCTGAATGCCGACCGCATGCGTCGATTGCAGCCACTCCAGGTAGGCGACCGTCACGTCGCGCTTCAGGCGCCGCGCCAGCGCCAGGCGCGCGTACTGCAGCGCTTCGAGCTGCGCCCTCTGCACACGCACGGCCGCAGGGATCGCGGGCGCGTACAGGGGCTGGCGTACCGACAGCCGCGTGTCCTGTTCGCGCTGGCGCTGGAAGTAGATGGTCTGATCCCCTACCGGGACGAACGGCGCCGGCCGGCCCTGCGAGACGAGCAGTTCGTTCAGCGTGCCGTACACCGGGTTCAGCAGCGTGCCGAGCGGCAGGTCGAGCGTGCGGCCACCCCAGGCGCGGGTGTAGCGGGCATCGAGAGCGAGTATGGGCGCGTACTGGGAACGGGCTGCGTCCAGTCCCGCGAGCGCGTGTTCGACATCGAGGGTCTCGGCCGCGAGCGACAGGTTCGACTTCAGGCCCTCGCGGACGTAAGTGTCAATGACCTCATCGACCGCGCGGGTCTCACGCTGCGCACTCAGGCTCGCCGGGTCCGGTACGACAGGCCCCGGCTGCTGCGCGAAGGCGACGGCGCACAGGAACAGCGATGCAGCGATGGGCCAAGGAGACGCGGCCGCAGCGCCGGGTCTTTGTCGACCTGTGCCCGTTGTCACTCCACCTGTATATCGATTAGACACTTGTCAATTTACGGGCAAATAAATGGCGGTCAGCCGGGCGCTGCCAGCGAGCGGGTCGCCATAGTTATCGATTGCTCCAGCAACGCCCGCCCGTCCACGCCGTGGTGGGCCAGGAGATTCGCCTTCACGTGCGCCAGCTGGATGACACCGTGTACGAAGCCCCACAGGGTCATGGCAGCGACCATGGGCGATCCCAGGTCGGAGCGGATCGACCCGTCCGTCATGCCCCGCTGAATCACCTGCACCATCAACCCATGCACCGATTGACCGGTTGCCATGCAGGCGGCTTCGTTGGCGGCCGGATTTTCCATGTCCCGCTCGCGCAGCTCGCAACGCGCCATGATGTCGAAATATACGGGAAATTCCTGCGAGAACGCGATATAGGCCCGCCCGATCGCCGTGATCTGGTCCAGTCCGGTTCGATGCCGGGCCGCGGCCTGCTCGAAACGCTGCCGCAGCAGGACCAGGCCACGCTCGCAGATGCCGAACATCAGGTCGCTCTTGTCCTGGAAGTAGACGTACAGCAGCGCGCGCGACAAGCGCACCCGGCGAGCCACCTGGTCCATGGTCAGCTCGTCCCAGCCGACCGTGCGGGTTACTTCCTCGGCCGCGTCGAGAATATCGGCACGACGGCGCTCCTTCTCTTCCTGGCGGCGTTCGGCGAGGGGGTTCATAGGTTGGATTCTGCCCAGGTAATGACATCATGTCAATTTATGACCCAATGACATCCGCGGGCACGCACCTCCAAGCCTCACAAGCCCAGTTGACTGGCGTTCAAGACGCCGCTGTACTTCAGCCACGCAACCGTTCGAAATTCGGTATCGATCCGGGTTGATCAATAAGAAATGCCGCCGGCACACCGGGAGACCAGCGCGATGTCCTATCAGGCCGAGATCCAGGAAGCTTTTCTTAAAGCGATGAATGATTTCTCGAACTCCCGCGCGATGAGATTGATGCGGGCTGGCGATATAACCATCGAGCACTACAAGTCACTGCTCAGGGAAATCTTTCACTACGCTCGTGAGGACCCTCAGCTGCAGGCACAGGCAACGGTCTACTTCCGGGGCAGCGATCGTGAGTGCGTGAAGATGTTCTTCAAGCACGCGACGTCCGAGATCGGCCATGACGCGATGGCGCTCGATGACCTGCGGACACTGGGAGTGGATATCTCATCGATTCCCACTTCGAATCCCTTACCTGCAACCACCGCCCTGACCGCCTTTCCGTTTTATCAGATCCAGTATCGACAGGCCGTTGGTTATCTGGGCTACCTGTATTTTCTGGAACACATGCCGACTCAGCAGGGCGCCACCTACGCACAGGTACTGGGCTCCATTGGTGTGCCGCGAGAAGCGATGACGTTCCTGCTCGAACACACGAGCGTCGACATTGCACACAACAAGCTCATGAGTGTGTATATCGAGAAGCTGGTCCGGACACGCGCCGATGCAGATGAGGTGATCTACGCGATGCGCGTGACGGGGCAGCTGTACGCCGAGATGATCTACGCCGCGTTTACCCGCGTCGACCATTCGGTGGATTTTGGCGTAAATCATTGTGAAGCAGCACGCACATAGCCCGGCTTGGCCGAACGACGTGGCTTGCGGCCTGAACCAGGATCTTTGAAGTGTTCAAGACCTACGTTGCCGATACCGACGATGTCAGGAAATCGCTGTATCGGTTCCGCTACGATGTCTTTGTCTCGGAACAGAAGAAATATCGCAATATTGCGGATCACGAAGGCCGCATGCTCATCGATCCTGTCGACGAACACGCGACCCACCTATGTCTCGAGCGCGACGGGCAGATTATCGGGTCAATGCGGTTTCTCCATGGACTCGAGCATGTGCCGCCCGCCTGGCACGTAAATCTTGCTCTTGAAAAGTTTGCGCAATTCCCTGCGTCCCACTTCGCGTTTTCCGGCCGATTGCTGATGTTACCGGCGTATCGCGGCAGCCGTGGTCTCCTGGACCTGATTCGATTTGCGTATCAGTTGGGACGATCCGCTGGCTCGCGCTTCGACTTCATCTCCTGCAATCCACACCTGGTGCGCTTTTACGAGATGATGGGCTACCGTCGCTACTGCGCCTATTACGAGGCTCCGGGACTCGGGTTCCAGGTGCCTATGGTGCTGGTGACTGACGATATTCCTCATCTGCAAGGGATTGGATCGCCTTTTACGTCGCTGGCCAATGACTTTCCGATCGACTCATCTCATGGAAAGTGGTTTGTCGACACGTTCCCCCAATATCAACATTTCATATCGCCAGTAACGATTGGCCCCTCTGCCTTTGCCGAGGTGCTCGAACGCAAGATCAATGACGCTTCAATCAGTCTTTTCGATGGACTTGAGCCGACCGAGATCGCGACCTTTCTTTCGACTGCAACTCATCTCGAAGTTCCGGCACAGACACGTATCGTTCAGCAGGGGCAGCTTGGGGAGGAAATGTTCCTGATCCTTGAGGGGATAGCGGAAGTCCGTCGGCATCTTGAGAACGGGCGCGCACAGGTCTTGGGGACGATGGGTCGCGGGGACGTGTTCGGCGAGATGGCTGTCATTACGGAGCGCCCTCGATCCGCTGACGTTGTCGCACAGTCCCCCCTGGAAGTGGCGTTCATTGATCGCTCCTCCCTGTTGAAGCTGGTGAAGGGAGAACCCGCGGTCGCGAGCAAGCTTCTGTTCAACCTCTGCCGGCTATTGTCGGAGCGGATTGAGATGCGGGAGGCTTCAGTGTCCTGACCGCGGCATCTAGAGTCTCCACCGTATCCTTCCGGGCGCTAGGAGTTAGTCTTGAGGAGGCTTAGATATCCCCAATGTCAAGATGAAGTCAAAGGTGCCTGATCGAAGTGATCGAGTAGCACATCCCGCCCGGAATGCCGCAGGGGGCGCCGCATCGAGCTACAGCCAAGTAGTGTCTGGGATTTTGTTCAAGTGTTATGTATAGTGGGCTGACATCTGGGAAGCCGTCCGTGTCACCGAACAGGTCTCCAAACACGGCTCTGGTCGGTCGGGAATCGGCGGCTGGCCAAATGGAATGCTGAAGGATAAAGAAGCGCCGCCATAAAGAGGCGCGCACGAACAATTCCGGTCCGGTACGGCGGTTCTAGGGGATCCTCTACAAGAGTAAGGAAACAACAAATGAGGCACACTCTCGCTCTAATGCACATTTCGTTGCTGGTGTCTGGGTGTGCATTGTTCACACCTCCTCAGGGGCATCCCGTCCTAGACGATCGAGTAAAGGGTGATGAAGGAAAGCATCACTACGTGCAGTTTGCGACAACTCCAGAACGCCGTGTCGTTCTAATGAATGTAACGAACGACCGTGTCTGCGCCGAACCTTCCCCAGACGCCGGCGAAAATCTTTCCTACAATCTCTCCGCTGCATTGTCCGCGAAGAAGACTGGTGCTGAAGCAGATGCAAATTTCGCACAGGCCCTGCAGTCCGCCGTGCAGTCTCTGTTCACTCGTACACAAGGCGTTCAGTTCTATCGTGATGGCATGTTCTCCCTATGCCTCGCATATATGAACGGCGCAGTGGACCAAACGCACTACGCAGAATCCAGCCGAGATCTTCGGGAGAAGGCTGCGGATCTGATTCGTCTGGAAATCCCCTACATTGCGGGCATCGTCGAGCAGAAGAAATCAGATGGTGTATCGAATTCGGCCAAGAGTGCAGCCAATCCCCCTGCATCCCCCGATCCGCCAAAGCCACCTCTCCCCCCTGGAGGCCCATCAACTCCAGCCAAGCCGACTGCGCCGGCGCAGCCACAGCAGTCTCCCTGAAACGTTTTCAGCGCCTGCTCCAGATCCCAGGAACAGTCGACGCTGCCACCCCGATTCGCGTCTTCCGCTCCAGCTCCTGGGCGCTCGTGGGTGAGGGAGGCGGAGGGGCGGAGGCGGAATCGCGCGGTGGTTCAAGTTCTTCTGCCCTTCCGGACGGGAACAAGTATTCGTCCTTCAGCGCTCGTCAAACTCTGCTGACGAAGAAGAACCTGCCATGGGGGTCAGCTCTTTCAGGCGATGGATAGATACCTTGGCTGCAACCTTCGCAATGTAGTTTCGCTGCGCCTGAGGATCCGTAGTGACGGGAAGATTGAGTGGCTCGGTAAGATCCCGCCCTTCCCGAGCAATTGAGTCCAATTTCGAGGCGTCCATGCCCGTGCGGTACTGGTTGAGTGCGTGGTCGACAGAAGCGGCGATGCGGGTAAAGCCCGCCAGTGCGCCCTCATCGTAGGGCAGCTCCATTGCGGATGATCTGGGGGTATCGACGGTCCCATCCAGACCGTCAGGGGTCGCCTCAACCGACGGGGCCTGCGGTAATTCCAGGGGTACCACGGTCCGCGGCGCTGCGAGGAAATACTTCTTAAGCGACCCTGCAGTCCGGTCCCGCTCGGTCAGGTGTCCCTTCATCGCGAACACATCGAACACGGTGCGAATCACGGAAGCGTGATCCAGGACGTCGGGCACGATTTTTCCAGCAGGTACCCAGGGCGATACGACAACCGCTGGGATACGGATTCCGTAGGTGTCGAAACGGTATTCCGGAGTGGGCACGTTCTTCGCCTTACCGGAATTCAGCGGCAAATCAGCCGGCGGCGGGGCCATAGGTGGCTCCATCTGGTCGTAGAAGCCTCCGTGCTCGTCATACAGGATGAAGAGCAGCGATTCCTCCCAGAGCGGTGAGTTCATCAGCGCCTGGGTCACCGAAGCGATCAGCGCGTCGCCGGAAGCAAGAGTGCCCGAAGGGTGCTGACTGTTCCCGAGGCGAAAGCTCGAGAGGATGCTGTAATCAGGTTCGATGAAGGTGTAATGGGGCAAATCGCCGCTGTTGGCATCTGCAACGAACTCACTCTGCGATCGGAACTGGCCAGGACTTGTGACGAATACCGAAGGCAAGGTGTCGATGGCACACACTTGGGGAAAGTGATCCCCATGATAAACCCTCCAGCTGCGCCCCTCGCGCTCCAGCGCATCGAACAACGTCCCGTGCTCGAAGGAGAACCCGAGATCGGAGAAGGTCATGGAACCGATTGTCGTCAGGTCACCCGGGCTATTCGCCAGCCCCCCCGACGATCCCGCATGCACGAAGAAGCGATTGGGCCAGGTGGGTCCGGGGAGCGACGAGAACCAGTGGTCACAAACCAGGAACTCGCGCGCGAGATGCGTGAAAGCCGGTATCCGTGCAGGGGATGCGCACTCCATGGCCGATGGGCCGCTTCTGTCCACAAAGCCGGTAAGAGTAATCGGCCGCGTAGCGTTCGCACCGGCTGAAACGCCTCGGGGCGATCGATAGATCTGCCAGTCGACGTCTTCGAACTCGTGCCCCGGGTCTGAACGCGCCCGATCGGGTGCTGTAGAACTCATAGCCACGAAGCTTCCGTTGGGGCCCGGATTGGACTTCAGCGGCGAATTCCCCGCCAAGCCCGCAATGCCCGAGTAGGTAAGCATGTGGTTGAACGAGCGGTTCTCGAGCATCAGCACCAGGATATGTTCGATGGCCATATGGCATCTCCTCGAAATTCCGGTCCACTGCGAAGGCCGGCTATGCGGCCCTCTTGGCACTGGGATCAGTGTGCGACCACGTTCTGGGCAATAGATACCGATCGATGCCGCGCCAAGCGCTCACAGACTTCGCGAAACTCCCGCTGATTGCGATCCAGAATCCGCAGCGCGGTGTCGTGTAACCTCTGAAGGTTCACCGGATCGGTGTTGTCCATGTCGTCACTGGCTTCTGTTAGATCGGCCTGGAACCTATACAGGCTTCCCAGGCCTTGCGTGTGATCCAGCAGCACCGTTAGTTGCTGATCGACATGATCGCTAACCCCATCGAATACAATATCTAGCAAGGGACGCGCCCATTTGGCCAACCCCCACTTTCGCGTTTCCTTATACGGATAGTCTCTTAGCAGGGAGCCCGTACCAAGCGAGACCAGCATGATCTGCACTTTCGAAAATAGCTCCCCAGGTCCCGTAAAGCGTGCGATAGCCTCCACAAGCGCCCGAGCACCGGGATTGTTCGCATATACACCACCATCAACGAACTGTGCGCGATGAGTGCGCGCGAGCCCAACAGGAGAGATGTTTGCCGGCGGGAAGAAGGTCGGCGCCGCCGACGTAGCCCGTGCAACATCGCACATCCGGAAGTTTCTATCGCGTTGGGTCTGAGCATGCCAACTTCGGAATGTGAACGGACTTCGCGTGCTGAGATTGTATGCCGTGATCACAACGTCTGTTACGGCATCCTTCAATTCCACTTTTCTGAACTTTTCGCGCAGCACTCTGCGAATCGGCCCCATGTTATACCGCGGCCTAAGGAGATCCAGCGCCACTCCTGTTTTTTCGCCAAAGATGCGCTTTGAATCACTCCTGTAGAAGTCCACGAGATCAGCCGCACTGAGCGCAGGTGAGCCCGGACGGGCCGGCTTTGTAAGACCCAGCGCGATAATTCCGCCCGTAGATGTACCGGCGATCAAGTCGAAAAGGTCGCTGCAGCGAGCGCCCAATTCCTGCTCCAAATGACTGAGAATGGTGGCGGGGATGAGACCGCGGACGCCGCCACCATCAATGGACAATACTCGTATCAATCTCCTGTCTGGCATGCGCGCCGCCTATAGCGCCGGGTCATCAGACCGAAGGGAGTCATGTGTGCCGATCATAAAAAAATGCATGGCCAAGATTGCCAACACCATCGAGGGAAGACACAGGCGAGGTGTCATTTCCAAGAGTCTCGTTCTTGTTGTTGTGAATACAATACGCCTCGTCAACCGCAATTCCTAGTATGTTAGCCAGCGGCCGCGGACGTTTCTCTGCGCGCCCTGCTCTACAGTGCACGCAAAATGTAAGCGCATCGAGGATGAACCTCGCGGTCCCCGACAAGCCCCCTGGCAACCCCAGGATCCACGGATCCATCAAATCGGTAAGTTCAACTTACGCAAAAGCGCCGCATACCGTGGCTCTCTCTCCAGGCTCTTCAGAAATGGATCCCCTTTGATAAAGATAAGATCAGATTCCTTCGCCTGGACTGACTTCTCCAGCCACGAGAAGGCCTCATCGGTCTTCCCTACTGCCGCGCTGGCCACTGCGAGTCCGTAGAACCACGGGTCCGCGTCTTTTCTTAACTGCTCAAGGGCCATCATCGCGTCCTTTCGACGCTGCAGTGCCTGATACGCGATCACGACCCCGGTGTCTCTCGCTACCGTGACACCTTCCTTCTGGAGTTCCGCGAGCGCGGCATCGCTCTTGCCTTGCGCTACGAGCGCCTCCGCAAGATATAGATGACCGTAGGCGTACGTCGGTGCTATTTCGAGGGCTCTTCGGCCGCCTACTTCCGCCTCCGCAAACCGGCCTATCCTCAGGCAAATCCATAAACGAACCATGTGCAGACCGGCATTCAGCGGATCGGCAGCCAGTGCTGCATCGAGAAAACGCAACCCCTCGTCCCGCTTTCCTGTCGCGGCCAGTATTCGCCCCATTTCGTCAAGCGCGTGAGGCTCATTCGGCCCTAAAGAGAGCGCGAACTGCGTCTCCCGCTCAGCCGCCAGCCAATTCCAGTCGTACTCGCTTTCCACATAGGCGAGCACTACATGAGAAATGACAGACTTCGGATCCAGTTCCAAGGCCCGTTTAGCCGCCGCCCGCGCCTCTGGATAGGCTTTGTCAGAAGGCTCAAAGCCCCATTGCGCGATGCCATAGAGTACTAAGGCGAGCCGCTCAGCAGCCGGCGCGAAAGAAGGGTCCAGGTTCAGCGCCTGCTGAAATTCGGCCCGGGCCGCCCCGAAGCCACGCTCGTCAAATTGGTCTCCGAAATGAAGGCCTCGCAGAAAATGGTCATAGGCTTCGTTCGACTGTGGGCGAATGCGCACTGGAGGGAGCACCTCGACTTGCAGCGCGCGGGCAACGCCACTTGCGATCTCGTCTTGCACCGCAATGGCATCGGTAATCTTCTGGTCGTAAGTCTCAGACCAGCGATGCGTGCCATCCCGCGAGTCAATGAGCTGAGCGGTCACGCGTGAGTGATCCCCGGAGCGTCGTACACTGCCCTCCAGAATGTAGGCGCTGCCGAGTATGGCGCCGATCTTTCTCAGATCGTCGGGCTTCCCCTTGAACTGAAACGATGAGGTACGCCCAATGACTTGCAGATTGGGGGTTTTGGCGAGCAGATTCAGGATCTCCTCTGCCATGCCCTCAGCAAAATATTCCTGATCGTGCTTCTCACTCAGGTCGATGAAGGGCAGCACCGCGATGGAGTGTGGCGAGGCAGTCAACGACGTCGGGACCGTGCCAACCCGACCCGCGGCTTCTACCGCGGAGACGGGGGACGAGTGCGAGGACATGCCCGATAGGGGACTGCGGAACTTGGTGGCCCCGAGGTATGCCAGCACCCCTGCGACGAGCACCGCACCCATCGCCCAAGCCACCCTTCGAGTCCCTTGGGACCTTCCTCCAACGTCCTCCGGGACCGGCTCATCCCCGGTATCCTCGCTCAAGAACAGGTGCCACTCTCCAGGAATCCCTTTCAGCGCATGCACGCCGCGATCCTGGAAGTGCAGCCCTGAGCCGGCGACCAGATCCTTTACGGTGCTGGATACGAGCACTTCCCCGGGACCGGCGATTCCCGCAACCCGCGCTCCGGTATGCAGCCCGATCCCGCCGACCTTCTCGCCAATGACCTCCAGCTCTCCGGTGTGAACCCCGGCTCGGATGTCGATACCAAGAGGTTTCACCGCACGGCTCACCGCCAAACCGCAGCGCACTGCTCTCTCGGGCGCCTCGAAGCTCGCGAGAAAGCCGTCTCCCGCGGTATCTATCTCGTGCCCGCCGAATCGCTTGAGCTGCTCCCGGACGAGCGTGTGGTGCTGCAGGAGCAGTTCCTTCCACCGACGGTCGCCCAGCGTTGCTGCGTGCTCGGTTGAACCCACGATATCGGTGAACAACACAGTAACTACAGCCCGCTCGTTCGCGGAACGCCTCTTCATCGGGATAGACCTTGCCCCTTCTTGTCCAGCAGTCGCGCGGCGCCAAGTTTCGCAGATGGAGCCGTAACGCAACCTCGATCTTCAGAGTTCCGCGACGCGACCGGCGGACGGTTTTCGGCGATCATCTTGTTTTCAGCGCGCCAGGATGTCCAACGGCATCATACAAATTCTCAAGCGTTCAGTGGCGATACCTATACCCCTCGCAAGACGCGGCTCCATCCGCTTTTCAACGCATCGAGCTGCTCAGTGGCCGCCCCCTGCCCCAACTCGACGAGTCGCTCCGCCGCGTCGAAGTTGAAACCAGCGCCTCGCGGCGTAGTGATCCTGATCACCGCATCCGCGCCGTGCGCCTGTTGCTCCACGTCCCACCAGCCCAACAAACGCCATGAGGCGGTCACCACCGACCGTAGCCCGAAAACCCGGGACATCTCTGACTCAAGCTTGACCGCTGCCTGGTGCTCTTCACCCGGCAGAAACGCCAGCTCCGGGCGCACTGTTATCGCGACGCGGTAGCCGCATCGGCGCCAGGTGAGCAGGTCGGCTGGAATGCAGGAGACGATCCCTCCATCGACCAATACCTGGTCCCCCACGCGCACCGGAGGAAAGAGGCCTGGAATGGCAATGGTGGCCTGAAGCGCTCGCGACACCACCCCGCTGTCGATGACGACCCTGCGGTTGGCCACCACGTCCGCAGCCACGACCGCCGCGGGGCGGTGCAGGTGGGGAAAGGACTGATCCTGGAAAACCTGCTGGGTCATGCGCCTGATTCTCTCCCCGGAATACAGCGCCGACCGCGGCAGCCAAGCGAGGTCTCTTACCGCAGCATTCGAGCCGATCATCTCCTTCGCCTCCTTGCAAGCGGCCCGCGCGTCGCCCTGCCTGGCCACCATCAGCGCGGCGACGCCCCCCATGCTGGACCCACACAGGTAGTCCAGGGGCAGGCCGGCACGTTGCAGCACCTCGAGCGCACCGAAATGCGCCAATCCCGCCGCGGCACCCACGCTCATGGCAACCCCGACGGTCCGGTTGGTGGCATGTCGCGCGATGGCTTCGGCAACCTGGGAGCCCTCGGGTGACTCCACACCGGTTTCGACCTCTGGCGCGACAAATGGCCACCGCGGCAGCCCGGCAAGGACCCGCTCGCGCTCTCCCATGATGACCAGCTCCTGCTCGACAAGCGGCTCGGGCAACTTTCGATGCACCTGCAAGGCGCCCGGCACATCGGTCACGATGAACGCTAGGTCACCCAGCTCGAGGGCTGCAAGAACCGTTGGGGCAGTTTCAACACCGGTGCGCAAAAGCAGGAAGCACTCTTCCGCACTCGCGGAATGGTGTGACTGGACAAAGGATTGTCCGTCGGAGTGCACGAACGTGGTGCTGTCCACCTGGCGCACCCTGGACGCCGGAACGAGGCGCTGAATGCACTCACCGACCCGGTCACCAAGCGCCCGGCTCGCGCCAGACCCCAGCGTATCCACCCAGGCAATGACCGTCGGCCGACCCGAATGCAATCCCGGCCCAGTCCTGGCGCGAAGCCGCTCCGCCAGGAGCATCGAGAGTGAGCGGTGGAAAGCCGGCTCCCTGGAGATCAGCTCGGAAAAATCGCGGGCGGTGAGCGCGAACGCGGCGACCCGCCGGATCGCAACGGCTGTTGCGGAGATCGGAAGGCCTGTGAGCATCGAAATCTCGCCGATGGACTCTCCCGGGCCAAGGAAGGCGGCACGTCGGCGTCCCGGCCCCGCATCCGGGAGGTCCACCCGGGCAGCGCCATCGGCAATCAGATAGATGCACTCGCCCGGCTCCCCTGCCCTCACCAACGGTTCCCCGGGATCGAAACAGCGCTTGCCGACGACCGTCTGGAGCCAGCGAAGAGTTTCCTGGGACATCCCCGCGAGCAGCGGGATTTGTTCAAGACTGAGCATACGCCGCAGCAGTGAAATGCTTGGGTAAAGGGCCTCTGTCGGCTGTGAACCACTCTTCAGGCCGGGTACTTACCGTTGTTACCACCCTACAGGCCTGTACCCTGTAGCCTGCAGCCCTGTAGTAGCGTCAGTATCCGGGACGCTGTACCATAATTGTAGTTACGGCCAGAAGATCTTACTAAGAAGCGGCCGACATCGAGGCAGCGCAGATGCCTTTTCGCTCGCACACGCCACCCCCGGCGGCGCCATCGCCTGTGCAGACCATACCCTCTGTGCCCTTTCGACGTCTGCATCAGGTTCGACCGGGCCGACTGATTTCGCTGCTCGCTCTCGATTGGGCAGTCATAGGGCTAGGCGTGGCCACTTGGCAAATATGGAAAAATCCATGGTCGTTGCCCCTTCTGTGGGTAGTGATCGGATCACGGCAGCATGCCATCGCCGTCGTCATGCACGAAACGCTACATCAGCGCCTCTCGCCGAAGTGGAACGCTTCGAGAACATTGGGGCGCCTGTGCGCATGGCCTTTGTTTGTTTCCTGGAGCGCATTCCGCGCGAATCATCTGGCACACCATAAGCACCTCAATACCGCGGACGACCCGGATCTACAGTTCAAGCTGAGGACCGCGCCGAGGGATTGGGCATTTCCAAAAACGTCGTGGCAGTTATTTGCCCTGCTAACGAAAGATCTCGTCGGCTATGGAGTGGTTTCCAACCTGCGTCGCCTATCCAGATATAGCCGCGGCGAAACGCCGGGCCAGAAAAACGGAGACGCCGCATTCGCAGACCCTACCGTGCTCCGCATTATATTCACACTCGCGTTTATCTCCCTCTGGGTCACTGCGCTTGGGTGGACGTCCTTTCTGTTGCTTTGGATAGTTCCTCTTTTTACGACACTGCCATTCATGCTTCGATTTCGCAGCATTGCGGAGCACTTTCATCTGCCCGACGTACTCACAGCCAAAACTCGCAATATCCGCGCCTCCTGGTTTGAACGAGAAGTGCTGGGGTTTGGCCCGCACTTGATTGGCTACCATGTGGTCCATCATCAATGGCCAGGGATTCCTTTCCACAGCTTGAAAGCACTGGACCAGCAACTCAGTATTCAAAGTGACTACGAAGCCGGATATATGCACATTGACGGCTACATCATTGGGCGGCGTTCTTTGATACGACAGTTGCTTGAAGTGCGAGGTGCGATTTGAATTGCGCTGTCGCGGTTGCACCAGACCTCAAGAAAGCTTTGACACGCGTGCGCGAAGCTCTGGAGGAATCACTGGGCCAAACAGTGATCACCAAAGACGCGTACATTCAATATCTGTCCGACCAAGCGTATATGGTGCACGACGTCTGCCGGCAAATGCTCGGGGTAGCCGCCCACAAGACCATGCTTCGCCGGCCTCGATTGAGGAAATTTCTTATAGACTTTGGTCTGGAGGAAGAGACGCACCATCGCGTGGCGGAGGCGGACATCCGTCATCTCGGCGGCGAGCTGCAACCGCCTAGCCTGGATGCCAAGCTATGGTTCATGTATTTCGCGTCATTAGTCCGGGATGAGCCATTTCGGAGGATCGGTGCATCCATCGTTCTTGAGAACAGTGGCAAAGAAATTGGCCCGCTCGTGCAACGCATATTTGCCAAGGCAACGTTTCTCAATGACTCGAGCACGCGCTTTGTGCGGGCGCACTTGCACGACGACGTACCACATGGAGACCAGCTCCTTGAAGCACTGGGAGCTAGTAAGTGGACGGCAGACGAGCTGAGGCAGCTGACCTCCGGTATTGAGGATGCCGGCATACTTCTGGCCCGCCTGATCCGTTCAACTTTCGGTAGTAATCGAGGTTGAAATGGATGCCGTATCAATCGCCGCACCGCGCGAAGAATCAGAATCTATAGATCGTCGTGCGAGGCGGCTAGCGCAAGAGCGCGTTTCAGTATGGCTGCTTGTCCGTGACATAGCGCTTGATTGGACGATATTGCTGGTAGCGCTTGTTCTTGCGACACCGGATCACCTTGCGCTTCTGCCATTTTGCATACTCGTGATCGGGGTTCATCAGCACGCGCTCTCGATCCTCGGACATGAGGCTTCTCATTTCACCATATCCAAAACGAAGTGGTTAAATGACGCGATTGGCAACGTTATTTTCTTTTATCCACTAACTGTCACCGTCTCTGGCTACCGGCGGTTTCATATTCAACATCACTTGAAGTTGAATAGCATGGAAGATCCAGAGTTACCTCTGCGTGCCGGGCGCTTTTACAATTCCCCAATGAGCATCGCCGGATTTGCTGCGATGTTTATTGGAGACTTGTTCGGATTCGGTATCCCGAGCCTGTATAGATTGGTTTGGGCCAGTCGCCCAACGAGCGTGCGGGATGCGGCGGGCCTCTTTGTGTTCTGGGTCATCACGATCTCCGCGGTGATTTATGCCCATCAGCAGTTCCGGCTAGCGATATGGGCCATTTCCCTAGGAACCGCCTACTGGGCGGTAAGCCGAATGCGGGTCTGGTGTGAGCATACGAGTAGCGACACGACCAATCGTCACTGGCAGAGTCCATTGGTTGCGTACCTTCTTTTTCCACACAACAATGGGTATCACTATGAGCACCATATGTGGCCCTATCTCAGCTACCAGAAGCTCCCTATTGCGCGAGCGATTGATAACAGTAGGCCCGTCTTGGCGTTTACGGAACTGATGAGATCTTTCGGGACGCGCAAATAGGAGGTCACGCTTGAACCTACAAGAATTCGAATCAAAGGTTACCGCGCTGGTCGAGCAATTCCCGACCAACCGCCTCATGACGATCCTCGACCAAGGCGCATTCACCATGTCGTCATACCACGCCTTGTTGTTGACGCTCTTTCACCAGGTGCAGAACGGGCCCGGTACCTTCGCACTTGCCGGCGCGATGCTACCGCCGCATCTGTGGGAAGCGCGACACTACCTGCTGCATCACGCCGACGAGGAAAAGACCCATTGGCAGTGGATTCTGAATGATCTCGAGGCCACCGGATATGCAGGCTCCGATCCCCGTGAAACCGCACCGCGTCCCGCTTGTGCAGCGTACATTGCCTATAACTACTACATCGCGCTGCGGAACCCCATTGCCCGCCTTGCCATCGCGAGCGTCCTGGAGGGGTTTGGTGCGCGATACGGAAAGCTCTACGCGACGAAACTCGCCAAGGCGTTGAGTCTTCGCCACGATCAACTGCAGTTCTTCTTCGGCCACGGCGACACCGACGTGGGCCATACCCAGGAAATCTTCGAGGTTCTTGGCAAGTCCAACCTCAGTGAAGTGGACTGGTGCACCATGATCGACGTGGCGGGCACGGCCTCGGCACTCTACCGCGCGATGTATGATCAGGCGGTCCCTGAGGCCTAACAGTGCCGATCGTGGTTAGCCTGGCAGAGACCCAGGAGGAACGGGAAGCGGCCTACAGGCTCCGATACGAAGTGTATGTCGAAGAATTGCACCGTGCCGAGCTTCCTCCGACCGATGAACGCAGGATCGAAGAACCCTGGGACGCCGGTGCGGCAATCTTCGTGGCCCGGGATGGTGACCGGACGGTGGGCACCGCGCGCTACACGCGACGGGCAAAAGGCGAATTGGAGCATGAGGAGCACCTGCTCCTTCCGCGCTTTTCGCCCTGGCACCCCAATCAAATCTCGATGCTGAGTAAACTGCTTGTTCTCAAGCAGTACCGGCGCTCTGGGGTGCTCGCACATCTGGCAGCCGCAGCGTTTCGGCACGCGTACCAGTGCGGCGACCTGGTCAACTTCATCGTCTGCCGCCCGCACCTGCTGCGCTTGTATCAGTCTATTGGATATCGCATCTATTCCTGTAACTTCCAGCTTTCGCCCGGAGGTGTCTCAGTCGTTCCGATGGTGATGCTCATCGGCAACAACTCTTACCTGGAGGAGATCCGATCACCGCTCCTTGCCTACTCCAAGAAGTATGGTGAGCACCCAGAGATGCAAGCGTTCTTTTCCCGGGAGTTCCCTGAGTACGCCGCCCTGCGACCCTTGTGGCTGATGTCCGAGGAGGCATTCAACATCGCGGACTTCGATGCCGTGCGCACTGAAGACGCCTCTGCCGCTCCGATTTTCCGGGGACTGGAGAGCTCGGTTATCGCGTCATTGCTCCGCAGGTTTGATGTCCTCAGCTATGAGTCGTTGCACTGGGTTTTCCGCCAGGGCGATCACAGCGACGGCATGTTCGTAGTGCTCTCCGGGAGCTTCGACGCCGTCCGGCATGGAGCACATGTCGATCACGTGGTCGGGAGTTTTGTACCCGGAGACGTGTTTGGCGAGATGGGGTTCCTGTCGGACCGCGCGCGGTCCGCGAGCGTGCGTGCTGCTGGCCCATCGAAGCTACTGGTGCTGTCTGCCTCTGAGTATCAGAAACTGGCCAAGCAGGAACCCGCGCTCGCGCTGACGCTCATGTCTAATCTATTCCAGATGATGGCCGAACGGTTTCACCAAGCAACCGACACGCGCTCTCACTTGTTGGCCGAACTGGAGGCCTTACGATCATCCCGCCCAGCTTAGGGCATATGGCAATGCGAAGACCAGACCCGATCGTGAGTTGTACTGAGCACTCTCGCAAATCGCCGAGCAGCTGCAAGTTGTACTCGAAGCTATGAGCGGGCTTTGCAAAAGCGGCACCGCTCGCCTTTCGTTGCATGAAATTGATCCTGAGTCGGCGTCCGTACTGAGAACACTCCATCGGCGCAATCCTCGTTGGAACTGGGTCTGCGCCCTATATCCGGCGCTATGGATTGGCAGCGCATCGCTGATGAGCCTCTATCCCATCTGGCCAGTTCGGATCGCCTGCATCATTGTCATAGGAATTTGCATCCAGGCGATGGCAATCCTGATGCACGAGGCGCTACACAGAAATCTGTTCCGCCGACCTACCCCTGATCGATGGGCTGCATTTGCTTTCGGCATTCCGGCGTTCTTCTCTGGAACAGCGTACAAGGTCGCGCACCTGAGTCACCATCAACACACCCGCACGTCACTGGATCAGGACGAGATCTCCAATCTTTGTCGCTCCCCACGGCAGTACTGGTTCCT
Organism: Pseudomonadota bacterium; assembly: GCA_018241445.1. Lineage (GTDB taxonomy): Bacteria > Pseudomonadota > Gammaproteobacteria > Steroidobacterales > Steroidobacteraceae > 13-2-20CM-66-19. The sequence goes on along the minus strand of JAFEDT010000018.1, from coordinate 189,256 downwards.
GTTTTACGCGTGGTTTGCCGTGGGGATGCTCTTGTACATCTTTATCGTCCCCTGGAAGGCTCTTTCGATCGCGAGTGCCGCAGATCGGCGTCGAATTGTCCGCGAATACGCCGCGATGCTGGCGCTTTATTCCCTTGTTATCGTGATCGCGATTCTTGTGGGTCGCGTTTCTGAGCTCTTCCTGTACTGGCTTCTGCCCGTACAGGTGGCAATGCTGTTTTCCAATATCAGAGGGCTCGCGGAGCACCTGTGCACTGAGAAGAGCAGCGTCGTGTCGAGGACTAGGACCACTACCTCCAATGCCCTTGTGTCGTTCCTAATGTGTAATCTCAACTACCACCTCGAACATCATCTGTTTCCGGGCGTCCCCTGGTACAACTTACCCAAGGCGCACAAGGTGCTAGCAGCTACATACGCGAAGACGGGTGCCTTCATTCAAACGTCCTACATCGGGTACGCCGCCCAAGCGTTCAGAAGGGGCCCTCTTCAGACGATTCATGGCGACCGCGCGCTCACGCCATGAAGGTCCTGCTGGTTAGCCTTGCGCTGATCTCCTTCGGAATCTATACACACGCGATACGCTATCTGTTTTCTCGTGCGGGCGGTGTCGCCCCACGGATGAAGGTGCTCCAGCTCCTCGGCACGATATCTGCCATTGTCCAAATCATTGCGCTCGCCGCTTCTACTCCTACAACCCCTCGGTTCGCCGCAGCCATGATCCTGTATGGGGGTGGCCTGTTGGTGTTCTTTTGGGCGAGGCGCTCACTCGCGGGGCGCAGGTTCGCGTTGGCGTTCTCTCCCGACGATCCTGGCACGTTAGTGACGAGTGGGATCTACAGATACGTGCGCCACCCGTTCTACCTCGCATACACACTTACCTGGGTCGCGGGAGTCGCGGCCGCGCCTTCCCTCTGGACGGGCATAACGGCAGGATGCATGGTGGCTATGTACGTCTACGCCGCCCGCACCGAGGAAAGTCGGTTCAAACTTTCAGGCGCTGCTGAGGAATACGAAGCCTATCGGTCGAGAGCGGGCTTGTTTCTACCGCGATTGCGCGTACTGGTGATGGGGATCCGGGCTAAGAATTAGCGCCACGCGCAGGGAATTGGCGTCCGAAGAATATGCCGAGAGAGGGAGGAAGAAGTGCGCAACAGCGCTTCCCGCTCACTTCCGAGCAGACGAGAACGACCAGTCATTCCGAACCCCACCCAACGAAAGAGGCAGCCGCAGGCGCTGCCTCAAGGGTCCGGTCGGTTGTCGTCAGGAACCAGGAAACTCAGCCCTCAGCCACACTTCGAGTCGCCGCAGTTCAGGCAGGTCATGCAGCCGTCCATCATTACCACCGCCGCGGTGCTGCAGCGGGCGCACAGTTGCGCCCCTTCTGGGAAGTGAGACTTGGCGAAGGCGTCGGCCTGCTTGCTGCGCGCCTCGAACTCGGCGCGCTTCTCGTCCACCAGCTTCTGCTGGTGCTGATCGAGCTGCGGCTTGCGCATCAGTCCGATGGTTTGCAGGTGCTTCTCGATCACATAGCCCAGCTCGGCAATGATCGAAGGCATGAACTTGCCGCCCGGCTGCCAGTAGCCGCCGCGCGGGTCGAATACCGCCTTCAGCTCATCCACCAGGAAAGTGACGTCGCCGCCTTTGCGGAAGACCGCCGAGATGATGCGTGTCAGCGCCACGATCCACTGGAAATGGTCGAGGTTCTTCGAGTTGATGAAGACCTCGAACGGCCGGCGCTGCTCGTGCTCGGTGCCCTCGTTCAACACGATGTCGTTGATGGTCACGTACATGGCGTGATCGGAGATCGGGGTCTTGATCTTGTAGGTGGAGCCGATCAGGACCTCGGGACGCTCGAGCTTCTCGTGCATCCGGATGACCTTGGCGGAGCGGGCCTCGCTGGCGCGCGCCTCGGCGGCCGCCTTGTCCTCGGGCTTCTGTACCGCGTACTTGGCGATTTTCTTTTCGATCTTGATGGTCATGACTGTCGATTCCTGCGGCGGAGCGCGGCCCTGAGCGGGCCGGCGCCTGCTCAATACTTGCCGAAATAGCCTTCCTTGAGGCTGTCGTAGAGATTCGCGGCGGTATGCAACTCGCCGTCGTACTCGATCTCCTCATCGCCACGCGCCTCCACGACGCTGCCGTCGTCGAGCGTGAACTTGTAGAGGGTGTTCTTGAGGTCCTGTTCCTTCACCAGCACGCCCTGGAAGGCCTCGGGGTTGAAGCGGAAGGTGGTGCAACCCTTCAGGCCCTGCTCGTGTGCGTACAGGTAGATGTCCTTGAACTTCTCGTAAGCAAAGTCCGTAGGCACGTTGGCCGTCTTGGAGATCGAGGAATCGACCCACTTCTGGGCCGCCGCCTGCACGTCGACATGCTCCCGGGGAGTGATGTCGTCGGCGGCGATGAAGTAATCCGGCAGTTTTTCGGCATCGTTGGTGGCTCCCTGGCTGGCGTTGGGGTTGACCAGCTCGCGATACGCCAGCAGCTCGAAGGAGTAGACGTCGATCTTCTCCTTGGATTTCTTGCCGGGACGGATCACGTTGCGGAAATAGTGATGCGCAAAGGACGGCTCGATGCCGTTGGAGGCATTGTTGGCCAGCGACAGCGAGATGGTGCCGGTGGGCGCGATGGAGCTGTGGTGGGTGAAGCGCGCGCCCACCTCGGCCAGCTCGTGCGCCAGCTCCGGCGCCACCTTCGCCACCCGCTGCATGTAGCGGCTGTAGCGGGCGTGCAGCAGCCGCCCGGGAATCTTCGCGCCCGGCTTCCAGCCGTCGCGCGCCATCTCCGGCCGCTTGCGCAGCATCTCGCGGGTGACCGTGAACTCCTCGTTCATGATCGGCGCCGGACCCTTCTCGCGTGACAGTTCCAGCGCCGCCTCCCAGCCGGCCACCGCCATCTCGCGCGACACGTCCTCGGTGAACTGCAGCGACTCCGGCGAACCGTACTTCATCTTCAGCAGCGTCAGCGTGCTGCCCAGCCCGAGGAAGCCCATGCCGTGGCGGCGCTTGCGCGTGATCTCGTCGCGCTGCTGCGCCAGCGGCAGGCCGTTGATCTCCACCACGTTGTCGAGCATGCGGGTGAAGACCTTCACCACCTCGCGGTATTCCTGCCAGTCGAACTCGGCGAAGTCGCCGAAGGGGTGCTTGACGAAGCGCGTCAGGTTGACCGAGCCCAGCAGGCAGGAGCCGTAGGGCGGAAGCGGCTGTTCGCCGCATTGTCCAGTCACGAGTCCGTTGAAGATCACCGTGTTGTGATCCTGCTGCGTGGTGTCGTACACCGCTTCCTTACCAACATGGACGATCTCGGCGATGCGACTGACGAAGCGCTGGGACTTCCTCAGAGCCTTGCCGACCACCCATTGCTCGTACCTGGCGTTCTTGCTGGCGGCGAGGAAGCCTATCTCTGACATGAACCGCTCGCGTGACTCGCCATCGATGATCAACTCGTAATCGGCCTTGCAGTCGTAGAGCTTCCTGCTGCCCTTGCCGTCGGGTAGCAACCGCTGACCTGCGGCACGCCGCTTCAGCACCCGGCAGAAGACGCCAAAGTTGGCCAGCAGCATCTGTACGTCTTTCAACAAGGACGGCTGACTGGAGGCCAGACGCACAGAACAGCTCGTTCCGTCCTTACCCGAGACGTTGACGGTGCCGTCGGACTGGAACAGTCCGCGCAGATAACCGCGCACGCAACCCTCGTTGCCGCGCCACACGATTTCGGGTACCTGGGTCTTGGCTTTCGCTGTGAACCCGTAATACTCCAGCACCCGTGCCAGGATCACCGAGCGGATCATGATCAGATTGCGTTCGGGAACCGTCACGGCGCTGACGCGATACTGGCGCGGCCTATTGGCCCAGCCGGCTATCAGCGAATTGATGTATCCAACAACTTCCTGGGCATAATCACGATCCTCGCCCCAGAGATTGATCACCGCGGAATTCTCGCCTCGCCCGCGATTCGTGAAGTGCCCGTCGCCGGTAATGAGACCCAGCAGTACACCGAGCTGCTCCTCGCCGCAGCCGCCGAACTGACCCTTGCCGGACTGCACCAGCAACTCATCGCCAGGCTTGAGGTCGCGCAGCTTGATCTTGCCGCGGGTGGTGTAGAAATCGTGCCACTCGGTAGCCTTGATCTCGTAACCGTCCGCCGTAGTCACACGATAGACATCGGCCGATGTCGCGGTCATGAACGCCGGCACCGCTTCACGCACTGCCGTACCCGGACCCTCGCCCAGGGCGCGTGTGTCCACCGTGGCCTGGATATTCAGGCCCGAGTCGTGCAGATCGCCGATGCGCACCAGGCCATAACGGGTATGCAACCGGGTATCAGCGGTGACGCATGGGTTGGTGGCGCGGATGTTCTCGCACCACCAGTTGTTGTTCATCTCGTTGACGCGGTCGATGAGGATGAACCCCGGCTCGGCGAAGTCGTAGGTCGACGCCATGATGACGTCCCACATGCGCCGCGCCGGCAGCGTCTTGTAGATCTTGCAGGCCACCAGGCCCTCGTCGCTGACGACGTAGCCTTCGTGCACCGGCCATTCGCGCCAGACGATTTTCGCAGGATCCTTGAGGTCGGGCTGCTCGGCCTCGCACTCCTTTATCGACAAGGGGAAGGCGAGCTTCCACTCCTTGTCCTCGCGCACCGCCTGCATGAATTCGTCGGTAATCAGCAGCGACAGGTTGAACTGGCGCAGCCGCCCGTTCTCGCGCTTGGCGCGGATGAACTCCATGGCGTCCGGGTGGCCGATATCGAACGTGCCCATCTGCGCGCCGCGGCGGCCGCCGGCTGAAGAGATGGTGAAACACATCTTGTCGTAGATGTCCATGAAGGACAGGGGGCCCGAAGTGTATGCGCCCGCGCCCGACACGAACGCGCCGCGTGGCCGCAGAGTCGAGTACTCATAGCCGATGCCGCAGCCCGCCCGCAAAGTCAGTCCGGCCTCGTAGACCTTCTTCAGGATGTCGTCCATCGAATCGCGGATCGTCCCCGACACCGTGCAGTTGATGGTCGAGGTGGCGGGCTTGTGCTCCAGCGCGCCGGCGTTGGACGTGACACGCCCGGCAGGAATGGCGCCGCGGCGCAGCGCCCACAGGAAGCGTTCGTACCAGTGCTCGCGCGTTTCCTCGCGCTCCGCTTCGGCCAGCGCGCGCGCCACGCGCTGGTAAGTCTCGTCCATCGTCGCGTCGATGGGCGTGCCGTCCTTGGCGGTGAGGCGGTACTTCTTGTCCCAGATGTCGAGCGACGCTTCCTGGAAGGGAACGGCGTCGATGTCTTTGGGTTCGATCTTCACGACTGTGTTCATTGAATCCGCGGCGCTCCGATTGATTCGGTGCTGAACTAAGTCCAACGGATTTGCAGGGATACCACGCCACTCGAGGCGAAAGCAGGGCCCGGATGGAACGAGCCTTCGCGCCTGACTGGCACCGGACTGCGGTTGCCGCCGCCGGTCCCTGAAATCACCCCCCCGACCGCGCGATCTGGGCTTCGCTCCCCTCGGGCAAGCGAACACAAGATCTTGTGTCGGGGTCAAAAGCCTAATGACCACTTGGGGGGGCGTCAAGATTCTGTAAGATATCCGGGCAGGTCTATTTTTTCCTTTTTTTTCATGTAGATATGAAGATGTGCGCCGTGGCGTACCTGCAAATTTTTTTCTGGCTGTGCCCGCGCCGCACGCGCCAGGGGCCCCTATATCTTGTGAGCACACGGATCACAGCTTTCCCACAGGTTTACCCACAGCATTAAGTAAAAAGGGTGTCCCCAGCGCATGACTGCTGCGCGCGGCCAGGCTGGATACTGCCTGCGCACGCCCCCATTTCGCGGCGCCGCGGTTCCTGTAACTGCAGACGGCGCACCCGTCCGGCGCGGCAACTTCTTCCTGGGCCTCCCTTGAAAGCCCGCGGCGCGCCACCCACATCAGGTTGCATACACCAACCGATTACGGATTTACGACTTCTGCTTTCCAACTTCCAACAGGAGACTCATACATGACCATTCTTCGTTACGAGCCGTGGGCTCTTTTCAACCGCGTGCAGCGGCAGCTGGACCGTACGCTGGGCGATAGCGACGCCAGCGGCACCGTCAGCTGGATCCCGAGTGTCGACGTGCGCGAGGAAGCCGACCGCTTCGTAGTGACCGCCGACGTGCCGGGCGTTGAGGCCAAGAACATCGAGATCACCGCCGAGAAGGGCGTGCTGACGATCCGCGGCGAGCGCCAGGCGCGCAAGCAGGAGTCGGCCGACAGCTACGAGCGCGTCGAGCGTGCCAGCGGCAGCTTCCTGCGCCGCTTCACGCTGCCCGAGAGCGCCGACGCCGAGGCGATCAAGGCCACGCACGTCAACGGCGTGCTGGAGCTCGCGATCCCGAAGCGCCCGCAGGAGCAGGCGCGCCGCATCGAGATCCAGGCGGCGTAAGCAGCCGGCGCTGCCTTCACCGGGCAGTGCCTGCCGGCCGGCGGCCCTCACCCCCCTCGAGGGCCGCCGGTGCAGTGCCGCACAACTGCGCGTGGCGCTGCGCGCGCGAGCGCTGCGCCAGCTCGCGCGCTGCGGCGTAGAAGCGCGGCAGGTTGTCACCGCTCGCGGCCAGCAGCCGTTGGAAACCCGGCACACAGTCGTAGTAAGTGGCGACTGAAGCCAGGCGCGCATTGTTGAATCCCGCCGCCAGCCAGTCGGCGGATATTTCCCTGTGATAGGTGCGCTGCAGCTCATCCAGTTCGCGGCGCAGCCCGGCAAACTCCCGGGCCTTCTGTTCACGCATCTGCTGCGGCTGCTGGCCACTGGCGTACAGACTCGCCAGGCGCTGACGGGCCCGCAGCAGCAGGCGCACCACGGCGGTCTCGAATTGCTCGCCGCGGCGCCAGCGTGCCAGGCGCTGCGTGGCGCCCTGCCGGCTCAGCCAGCGGCGCATGCCTTCCTGCGCCACCGCCGTGGCGAATGCCTCGTTGAACTGCACGTCGCCCTGCACGTACAGCAGCTGGTGCGCCAGTTCGTGAAAGATCATCGCCGCCACTTCGTCGTCACCGTCGCGCAGCATCGTCGACAGCACCGGGTCGGCGAACCATTGCAGGGTCGAGTACGCCGGGATCCCCTCGACCACGACGTCGGCGCCGGCGGCGCTGAGCGTCGCGGCAAACCGCCGCGCGCGGCGCTCGCTGAAATAGCCGCGATAGGCGACGCAGCCGACCACCGGGAAGCACCACTGGCGCGGACTCACCGAGAACTCCGGCGCCGCCACCACTGACCACACCACGTAGCGCCGCCCGATGTCGGCGTAGCTGCGGTAGCTGCGGTTGTCCGGCAGCTGCAGCTCCCGCGAGGCGAATTCGCGCGCCGAGCGCGCGTTTTCCAGGCTCAGGCGCAGCGGCGCCGGCGTTCGCGGATCGATGATCACGCTCTCGATCGGCACGCGCCGCCGCAGCACCTGCCACTGTCCACTGGCGGCCTGCATCAGGTAGCAGCCCGCCAGCGGCGCGCACATCAGCAGCAGCGCCGGCAGACGCAGGCGGCGCACGGCGGGCCTCGGGCTGTCGGCGCGGGTGTCGGTTAACATGCGCACCATGCAAGTCTATCTGGTGGGCGGCGCGGTACGGGACCAGCTGTTGGGGCTGCCCGTGCGCGAGCGCGACTGGGTGGTCGTCGGCGCGCAGCCCGCGGAACTGCTGGCGGCGGGCTACCGCAGCGTGGGCCGCGACTTCCCGGTGTACCTGCACCCGCAGACCAACGAGGAATACGCACTGGCGCGCCTGGAGCGCAAGGTGGGTCCCGGCTACCGCGGCTTCACCACCGAGTCCTCGCCGTCGGTCACCCTGCAGGAGGATCTGCAGCGCCGCGACCTGACCATCAACGCCATCGCCCAGGACTGCGACGGAACCCTCATCGATCCCTTCGGCGGCCGCGCCGACCTGCAGGCGCGCCTGTTGCGCCACGTGTCGCCGGCCTTCGTCGAGGATCCGGTGCGCATCCTGCGCGTGGCGCGCTTTGCCGCGCGCTTCGCAGCGCTGGGTTTCACTGTTGCGCCCGAGACCCTGGCGCTGATGCGGCAGATGACCCGCGCGGGCGAGGCGGCCGCACTGGTGCCGGAGCGGGTCTGGCAGGAAACCGTCAAGGCGCTGGATACGCCGCAACCGCAGGTGTTCTTCGAGACCCTGCGGGCCTGCGGCGCGCTGGCCGTGATCTTCCCGGAAATCGACGCGCTGTTCGGGGTGCCGCAGCCGCCGAAGTGGCACCCGGAGATCGATACCGGCGTGCACGTGATGCTCTCACTCGCCTGGGCTGCGGCGCATGGCGCGCCCGTCCCGGTGCGCTTCGCGGTGCTGACGCACGACCTGGGCAAGGCCCTGACGCCGCGCGCGCACTGGCCGAGTCATCACGGTCACGAGGAACTCGGCGTGGCGCCGCTGGAAGCGCTGTGTGCCCGGCTGAAGGTGCCGCAGGCGTATCGGGAGCTCGCCCTGCTGACCGCGCGTCACCACACGCTGGTGCATCGCGCCCTGGAACTAAAGCCCGCAACGGTGCTCACGCTGCTGGAGAACTGCGACGCGCTGCGGCGTCCCGAGCGCTTCGCGCAGCTGCTTGCGGCCTGCGAAGCGGACGCGCGCGGGCGCACCGGTCTGGAGCACGAACCCTACCGCCAGGCCCAGTACCTGCGTGAGGCGCTGGCCGCGGCCGCGGCGGTCAGCCTGACGCCCGGCGAGCGCGGCGCGCTCGATGGTCCCGCGATCGGCGAGGAACTGCGCCGCCGGCGCCTGGCCGCGCTGGCCACCTTCAAGGCACAGCGTCCGGTCACCCTCACCTGACCGGCACTGCCTTCGCCCTCAGGCGAGCCTGCCCGCCGCCACCAGCGCAAGCAGCGCCGCGCCTACGACAATCCGGTACCAGGCGAAGATCGTGAAGCGGTGCGACTGCACGTAGCGCAGCAGCCACTTGACCGCGATGAAGGCCACTATGCCCGAGACAATGAATCCCACCGCCAGGGCGTTCCAGTCCTCACCGGCGCTGTGGCCGCGCACTTTCAGCAGCTCGTAGCCGGTCGCGGCAAACATGGTCGGGATGCCAACCAGGAAAGCAAACTCGGTGGCCGCCGGGCGCAACGTCAGCCCGGCCAGCATGGCCGCAAAAATCGTCGAAGCCGAACGCGACGTACCGGGGAAGACTGCCGCGAGAATCTGGCAGGCGCCAACCCAGAACGCCACCTTCCAGGTCACCGTGGCGCTCTGCGGCTTTGCGGCCACATAGCGCTCGATCGCCAGGATAAGCACGCCGCCGATCAGCGTTGCGAGCGCGATCGGTAACACCGTCTCCGGCAGCTTCCAGCCCAGGCGCGTGGCGAGAAAGCCGCCCGCGGCCGTGATCAGGAAGGCGAATGTCAGCTTCGCGAAATAGTCGCGATTGGCCGGGTCGGACAGGCCCGTCAGCAGGTTCAAAAGCCGCCGCCAGTAAACGAGCACCAAGGCCAGAATTGCGCCGGCCTGGATGGCCACGTTGAACAGCTCCGAGCGCGCGCCCAGCCAGCGCTCGGCGATCAGCAGGTGCCCGGTACTGGAGATCGGCAGGAACTCGGTGATGCCCTCGATGATGCCGAGGATGACGGTGCTGGTGGTGTCGGACACGGGTAGCTCGCGGTGGCTGGTTGGCGGGGACGATATCTTAACCCGCAGCGCGGCCGCGATAGGCCGGGGGAGCTGCGGACGGTCGGGGTTGCGATCGTGGTTGCGGTCGGGGTTGCGGTCGGGGCGCGCGGTCGTGGTCGATCTCTGACAGAGGTGTGTATGTTGTTACACACTTCCGCGCGGAGAACATGCTGTGCGGGTGGCCTACGGGTCGACCTGCTCACAGCAGGTGCCGCAGATCCTGCTGCGTCGTGCCCAGCAGCGGCGTATCGAAGCCGCGCGTGAGCGCCATCACCTTGAAGGCCTCGCCCATCTCCCCCGGCATCAGCAGCCGGCGCGCCTCGCCCGCGAGCTGCAGGCGCCGCACCGTGTCCGTTAGCTGTTCCATCAGCCGTGGCAGCCCCACGCCCAGCAGGAAGGCGGCCTGGGTGACAAAGCCCGCCACCGCCATACCGGCGGCATCGCCCGCTTCGGCAACGCGCGTGAAATCCACCCAGGCGGTGATGTCCTGCACGCCCGGATTGATGTACGGATCCGTGTGCACACGCTGGCGGTAGTGGCACACCAGCGTGCCGCGCACGCGTTGCGGGTGATAGTAGTGCCGACGCGGCAGCCCGTAGTCGCACACCAGGATCGCGCCGCGTGCCAGGGCGCCGCAGAGCGCTGCGATCCACGGCGTGAGCCGCGGGCAAAGCTCCGTCTCGTAGTCATCGGGAAGGGGCTGCGGCAGCTCGTGCTCCAGGGCCTCGCAGCTCTCGCGCAGCTGGGCGTCGGCTGCGCGTGCGCACTCGATGAAACCGGCGCTGCCATCCGGCGCGACCCCCGCGGCAGTGGCAGCCGCCACGCTGCTCACCCCCAGCTCCTGCCACTGCCCGGCGCGCAGCCGCACCCGGCGGCACGGCAAGGCGTCGGCCACTTCGTTGGCCAGCACCACCCCGGTGAACGCTACTGGCAACTGCGTGAGCCAGCTCACCCGCTCACGCAGGATTGCCGGCAGGTGCGCGATGCGCTGACGCTGGCGCGCCGCCAGATCGGCGCTGACTTCCACGATCAGGTAGCGCTGCGGCAGCTGCCCCTGCTGGTGCAGTTCGGCCAGGATCCCGGCCGCCATGCGCCCGGTACCCGCGCCCAGCTCCAGGATGTCACCGCCGGTCTCGCCCAACACCTGGGCGCACTGCAGCGCCATGCAGCGGCTGAACAGGTCGGACACCTCCGGCGCGGTCACGAAATCACCGGCCGCGCCGATCTTGACGGCGCCGGCGCTGTAGTAGCCGAGGCCGGGCGCGTACAGGGCCAGCTCCATGAATTTCTCGAATGACAGCCAGCCGCCGTGGCGGGCGATTTCGGCGTGCAGCAGGGCCGCCACCTTCGCTGCGTGACGCCGTTGCTCCTCCCCCAGCGGCGGCAGCGTTGAGTGCAGCGCGGATGCGGTCATAATCCCGCTCCATGGCCACGACATCCGACACGCCAGGCGGGCAAACCGACGCGCCCGGTGGGGCAGCCGGCGCGCCGCTCGCCGGCAAGGCCGTGCTGGTGACTGGCGCGGCGCGGCGCGTGGGGGCGGCCGTGGCCCGCACCCTGCACGGCGCGGGCGCAAGCGTGCTGCTGCACTACCGCAGCTCCGCGCAGGAAGCCGCAAGCCTCGAACTGGAGCTCAACACGCTGCGCCCGGGGTCGGCGCTCAGTGCCGCCTGCGACCTGCTGGACGTGGCCGGCCTGCCGCAGCTGGTGGCGCGCGCCACCACGGCCTTCGGCAGGCTCGACGTGCTGGTGAACAACGCCTCCAGCTTCTATCCCACGCCGGTCGGCGAAATCGGCGAGCGCGACTGGGACGACCTGATCGGAACCAACCTCAAGGCGCCGCTGTTCCTGGCGCAGGCCGCCGCCGCCGCCCTCGGGGACAGCCGCGGACTGATCCTCAATCTTGCCGACATCCACGGCATGCGGCCGCTGCGCCGTCACCCGGTCTACAGCGTCGCCAAGGCGGGCCTGATCATGCTGACCCGCTCGCTGGCGCGCGAACTCGCCCCGCAGGTCAGGGTCAACGCTGTCGCGCCGGGGCCGGTGCTGTGGCCGGCTGGCGGCCTGGACGGGGAACTGCAGCGCAAGATCATCGAGCGCACCGCGCTCAAGCGCAGCGGCAGCCCGCAGGACGTGGCGCGCGCCTGCCTGTTTTTCGCCACTGGAGCGCCCTTCGTCACCGGCCAGGTGCTGGCGGTCGACGGCGGCCGCAGCATCGGCTGGTGAGCTCAAGGCTCGACCCGCTGCAGCGGGTGCGCGCCCTGGTCGAACGCCGCCCACAACTCCCCCACCGTGCGCCGCAACGTCGGATGCATGGCCTGGGGCGCCAGCTCCGCCAGTGGCCCGAGCATGTAGGCGCGCTTCACCAGGTCCGGGCGCGGCAGCTTCAGGCCCGGTTCGTCGCACACCAGGTCGCCATACAACAGTACGTCCAGGTCCATGCTGCGCGGTGCCCAGCGCGGCGCGGCGCGCGGCCGGCCGCACAGCGTCTCGATCGCGTGCAGGCGTGCCAGCACCTCGTGCACTGGGGTAGCGGTGTCGAAGCCGGCCACCAGGTTGATGAAGTCCTCGCCCTCGAAGCCCACTGCGCGGTTGCGGTACCACTCCGAGGTGGACAGCCCGGGGAACTCGCGGGCCAGCGCCTGCAGCGCCTGCGCCAGGTGGCGCCGCGGCTCGATGTTGCTGCCGGCGGCGACGTAAACCCGCGGCATCAGGGCGCGGCCGCGGCTGGCAGGCCCAGGTCGGCGCGCGTGCGCCGGATCGTGACGCCGACGTCGCGCGAGTTGCGGATGGCGCCGGGCTTGTTGAGGCTGATGCGCACCCACGGGACGTCGAACTCCGCGAGGATCACCCGCGCGAGTTCCTGCGCCAGCGTCTCCACCAGCTGGTACTGCGAGGCGCTGACGAAGGCCTGCACGCGCTTGGCGACCCGCTTGTAGTCGAGGGTATCGGCGACCGCGTCACTGCGCGCGGCGCGCGCGCAGTCCACCGGCAGCTCCAGGTCGAGCACCACGGTCTGCTGCACGCGCCGCTCCCACGGGATGAAGCCGATGATGCACTGGCAGGTCAGCCCGCGCAGGAAGATGCGGTCGTCGCCGGCGCTGTCGGTCATGGTATATCGATCATGGGCTGTTGGTCATGGGCTGTTGGTCATGGGCTGTTGGTCATGGGCTGTTGGTCATGGGCTGTCGGTCATTCGGTGGCGGCGGCCGTGGGTGGCGCGAGCGCCGCGAGTGGCCACTGCGCGCGGGCCGTGATCTGCAACGTGTCATGTTGCCCGGCCTCGAGGCGTTTCAGTCCCGCCACGGCGATCATCGCGGCGTTGTCGGTGGAGAATTCGATGCGCGGATAGTACACGCGCGCGCCGGCGGAGGCGGCGGCGGCCCGCAGGCGCTCGCGCAGGCTGCGGTTGGCACTGACCCCTCCCGACACGACCAGGTCGTGGCAGTCCGTCTGTTCCAGCGCGCGCAGTGCCTTGGCGATCAGGGTGTCGACGATCGCGTCCTCAACCCCGCGCGCCACGTCGGCGCGCCCCGCCTCATCCAGCTGCCGTCCCTGGACCACCAGGCGCACCGCGGTCTTCAGGCCCGAGAAACTGAACTCCAGCCCGGGCCGGTCCAGCATCGGACGCGGAAACCGCCAGGCGCCTGGCCTGCCGGAGGCGGCCAGCTCCGCCAGCTGAGGCCCGCCGGGATAAGGCAGGCCCAGGAGCTTGGCCGTCTTGTCGAAGGCCTCCCCGGCGGCGTCGTCGCGGCTCTCCCCCAGCACCTCGTAGCGCCCGATGCCCCGCACGTGGATCAGCAGGGTATGGCCCCCGGACACCAGCAGGGCGACGTGCGGGAACGGTGGGGGTTGCGGCTCCAGCAGCGGCGCCAGCAGGTGGCCCTCCAGGTGGTGCACGGCGATGGCTGGAAGACCCCAGGCATAGGCCAGGCTGCGCCCCAGTGCGGCCCCCGAAAGCAGGGCGCCGATCAGGCCCGGACCCGCGGTGTAGGCCACCCCCTGCAGCTGCGCGGGGGTGGTGTGCGCGGCTGCCAGCACCCGCTGCACCAGCGGCAGCAGGCGCCGCACGTGATCGCGCGACGCCAGCTCCGGAACCACCCCACCGTAGGCGCGATGCAGTTCCACCTGGCTGTAGAGTTCATGCGCCAGGAGGCCCCGCGCCCCGTCCAGCACCGCGGCGGCACTCTCGTCGCAGGAGGATTCCAGGGCCAGGATGCGCATGGGTGAGGGAATTGTAAGGCGTTTTGCCTTTGCCACGGCGCTCCTTTAGAATCCCCCGCCCCCGATTGGGGGCCGGTCCCAATTCTGCCCATCCGAGGTTTCGATGCCGAGCGTCCGTGTCCGCGAGAACGAGTACTTCGATGCCGCCCTGCGGCGCTTCAAGCGCGCATGCGAGAAGGCCGGCATCCTGACGGAACTGCGGCGCCGGGAGTTCTACGAGAAGCCCACCCAGGAGCGCAAGCGCAAGAAGGCCGCGGCCATCAAGCGCCACATGAAGCGCGTTTCGCGCGACCCTTCGCGCGGCTCGCGCTGACATCAAGTCCTCATGGCGCTCAGGGATCGCATCACCGATGACATGAAGAGCGCGATGCGGGCCGGCGAAAAAGAACGGCTCGCAACGATCCGGCTCGCCCTGGCCGCGATCAAACAGCGCGAAGTCGACGAGCGCATCACGCTCGACGACCCCCAGGTGCTCGCGGTGCTGGAAAAGATGATCAAGCAGCGCCGCGAGGCCATCACCCAGTTCGAGAGCGGCGGCCGCGCCGACCTGGTGGCGCGCGAGAGCGCCGAGATCGCGGTGCTGCAGCAATACCTGCCGGCACAGATGAGCGAGGCGGAACTGGATGCGCTCATCGGCGAGGCAATCGCCAGCACCGGCGCCGCCTCGGTGAAGGACATGGGCAAGGTCATGGCGGCCGTGAAGCCCAAGGCCCAGGGGCGCGCCGACATGGGCGCGGTGAGCGCGCGCATCAAGGCCAGACTCGGCTGAAGGCCCGGTCGGCCTCGCCCTAAGCGGGGCGCGCGGCCACTCAAGGCCCATGGCCCGCATCCCCCAGCAATTCCTCGATGAGCTGATCGCCCGCGCCGACATCGTCGAGGTGATCGGCTCGCGCGTGCAACTGAAGAAAGCCGGCCGCGAGTACAAGGCCTGCTGCCCGTTCCACGACGAGAAGACCCCTTCGTTCTGGGTCAGTCCCGACAAGCAGTTCTTCCACTGCTTCGGCTGCGGCAAGCACGGCACGGCGCTCGGATTCCTGATGGAGCACGACCACCTGCCGTTCCCGGAGGCGGTCGAGGAGCTGGCGCAGCGCATCGGCCTGGAGGTTCCGCGCGACGCCGGCGGCGACAGCGGCGCCCGGCGCGCCGACGAGTCGCTCTACGCCCTGATGGAAAAGGTCGCGGAGCACTTCCGTGTCACCCTGGCGGCGGAGCCGCGTGCGCGCGCCTACGTGCAGGGGCGCGCTCTGACGGAGGCGACCGTCGCGCAGTTCGGCATCGGCTATGCGGCCAACTCCTGGAACGACCTGCTGCGGCGCTTCGGTGGCAGCGACAGCGGGCGGCGCCTGCTGACGGACGCGGGACTGATCGTGGAGCGCGAACGCGGCGCCAGTCACGGCGGCGAGCGCTACTACGACCGCTTCCGCGACCGCATCATGTTTCCCATCCGCGATGCACGCGGGCGGGTGATCGCCTTCGGCGGCCGGATCATCGATGCGGGTGAGCCCAAGTACCTGAACTCGCCCGAGACGCTGCTGTTTCACAAGGGGCGCGAGCTGTACGGCCTGTACGAGACGCGGCGCGCACGCCGCCAGCTCACCCGGCTGCTGGTGGTTGAGGGTTATATGGATGCCGTACGCCTGCACCAGGCCGGCATCGACTACGCGGTGGCGACACTCGGTACCGCCACGACAGCGGAACACCTGCGGCGCATGTTCCGCGTCGTCCCCGAGGTGGTGTTCGCCTTCGATGGCGACCGCGCAGGACGTGCGGCCGCGTGGCGCGCCCTGCAACAGGCGCTGCCCGAGGCGCGCGAGGGCCGCCAGCTGCGCTTCCTGTTCCTGCCCGACGGGCACGATCCTGACTCGCTGGTCGGGGAGGAAGGCGCCGAAGCCTTCACCGCCAGGCTGCAACAGGCGCTGCCGCTGTCGGAATACCTGGTGCGCGAGTTGTCCGAGCAAAGCGACCTGCAGCATGCCGACGGACGTGCCCGCTTTGCCGCCAACGCCCAGCCGCTATTCGCGCGCCTGCCCGCGGGGGTCTTCCGCGAACTGCTGCTGGGGCGGCTGGCGCAGGTCGTCGGTCTGCCGCCGCAGCGGCTGGAACAGTTATGGGACGCCCGCGAGTCGTCCGGCTCCACGGCGGGAGCGGCTGAGGAGGGTCGTGGCGCGGCGCCGAAGGCGCGCCCCGGGCCGCCCGCGCGCCGCAGCACATCGGGTGGCCGTGGCGGCCTGGTCAGGCAGGCCATCGTACGCCTGCTGCACCACCCGGTGATCGCCGCCGAGGTCACGGCAAGCGAACGCCGTGGCCTGGACGATTCCACGGAGGCAGGCGTAGCACTGCTGCGCGAGCTGCTGGACAGCCTGCGTGAGCGCCCGGCGCAGATTCCGGCGCAGGTGATCGAGCGCTGGGCGGGGCGTGAGGAACAGGAGTCCCTGCGCAAACTCCTGGCCCGTGAGGAGGTCATACCGGATGCGGGGGGTGCCGCCGCGGAGCTGCGCGCCGCACTGGTCAAACTGGCCCACGAGGCGCTGAGCACGCGGCTTGACGCCCTGCAAGCCCGGGCAGACCAGCTGAACCAGGATGAACTCAAGGAATTTCAATCACTTATCAAGAAGCTGGCCGGCAACCCAGGCGGGGCCTGAGCCCGATTTGGCGATTTGCTTCAAGTCAAATAAAATTGCGCCCTTTGCCTTGATGCCCTTGCGCTGTCCGGTACCGGCAGCACATCAGGGGTAACTCAGGCTATAGCTTTCCGCGACAACATGACACGCAAGCCCAAGCCCACTGCCCACAAGAAGCGACCCGCGCCCGCATCGGCCAAGCCAGCCCGCGCGCCCGAAAAGCACGCCGCGCCCACACGCGACAAGGCTCGCACCGCGCCACCTGCGAAGAAGCCCGCCGCGGTTGGCCGCCCTGCGCCGGCGGCCCGCTCAACACCGGTGCGTCCCGCGCCGGCTGGCCGGGCAGCGCCATCAGCCCGGCCCGCCGCGCCCGCCGAACCAACCCACCCGGCCGGTGCGCAGCGGCGCGCGGCCGAGCGCCGTGTTGCCGGCGCTCCCACGGGCATCGAGCGGCGTGTCGTGATGCCTGAGGAGCGGCAGTCGCAGCTGAAGCTGCTGATCGCCCGCGGCAAGGAGCAGGGCTATCTCACCTACGCACAGGTGAACGACCACCTGCCCTCCGAGATCGTCGATCCCGAGCAGATCGAGGACATCGTCAACACCATCAACGACATGGGTATCCCGGTGTACGAGAAGGCACCGGACACCGAGGCGTTGCTGGCGTCCGAGCCCTCAGCGCCGGCCGACGAAGAAGCCATCGAGGAGGCCGCCGCGGCACTGGCGGCGCTGGACGCGGAACTCGGCCGCACCACCGACCCCGTGCGCATGTACATGCGCGAGATGGGCACGGTGGAGCTGCTGACGCGCGAGGGCGAGATCCGCATCGCCAAGCGCATCGAGGAAGGACTGGATACCGTGCGGCGCGCACTGGCGCTGTATCCGCCCACGTTTGAGCACCTGCTGAAGGCCTACGAGCCCGTCAAGGCGGGCCAGGGCCGCCTGGTCGACATCATCGTCGGCTACATCGACCCCAACGCGCCGGACGTCATTGCGCAGCCGCAGAATCCCACCAAGGTGGAAGTGGTCGCGGCAGCGGCGGAGAAGGGTGACGAAGAGGAGAACGAGGAGGACGGCGACAGCGAGGAAGAAGCCGTCGACACCGGACCGGACCCGGTGGAAGCGGCGACCCGCTTCGCCTCCATCGCACGCCTGGCCGCACAGGTGCAGGCCTCGATCGCCAAGCTGGGCGCCAAGGACGTGAAGACACTGCGCCAGCGCAAGAAACTGGCGGACGAGTTCATGGAGCTGCGGCTCGCACCGCGCATGTTCGAGGCGCTGATCACCAACCTGCGCTCGCACGTGGCGGTGGTGCGCCAGCTCGAGAAAGAGATCATGGCCGTGGCGGTGCGCGACGCCGGCATGCCGCGCAAGGACTTCATTGCCACCTTCCCGCGCAACGAGACCAATCCGCGCTGGCTGGCAAAGCACGTCAAGGGTGGCAAGAAATACTCGGCCGCGCTGGGCAGGATGAAGGATGAGATCGAGCGGCGCCAGAAGAAGCTGGAGCAGCTGGAGGTCCTGTACCACCTGACCATCAACGACATCAAGGAAGTCAACCGCGAGGTGTCGATCGGCGAGGCCAAGGCACGCCGCGCCAAGAAGGAGATGGTGGAGGCCAACCTGCGCCTGGTGATCTCCATCGCCAAGAAATACACCAACCGCGGCCTGCAGTTCCTGGACCTGATCCAGGAAGGCAACATCGGCCTGATGAAGGCGGTCGACAAGTTCGAGTACCGCCGCGGCTACAAGTTCAGCACCTACGCGACCTGGTGGATCCGCCAGGCCATCACGCGCTCGATCGCCGACCAGGCGCGCACCATCCGCATCCCGGTGCACATGATCGAGACCATCAACAAGTTGAATCGCATCTCGCGGCAGATGCTGCAGGAGATGGGACGCGAGCCCACGCCCGATGAGCTGGCGGTGCGCATGGAGATGCCCGAGGACAAAGTGCGCAAGGTGCTCAAGATCGCCAAGGAGCCGATCTCGATGGAGACGCCCATCGGCGACGATGAGGACTCACACCTGGGGGATTTCATCGAGGACCAGTCGGTGGCCTCTCCCATCGACCAGGCGACCACCGAGTCGCTGCGCGAGACCACGCACGCCGTGCTGGCGCAGTTGACGCCGCGCGAGGCCAAGGTGCTGCGCATGCGCTTCGGCATCGACATGAACACCGACCACACGCTGGAAGAGGTCGGCAAGCAGTTCGACGTGACGCGCGAGCGTATCCGCCAGATCGAGGCCAAGGCGCTGCGTAAGCTGCGTCACCCGAGCCGCAGCGAGCAGCTGCGCAGTTTCCTTATGGATGACTAAGCCGGCAGGATGCCGGCTTGAACGCCGGCGTTAGCAGGCGGCCCCGCAGGGGCGAGGCCCAGGGATGGGCCGAGTATTAGCACCTGCGGCGGCGGGCACATCCCTGTGCCTGGCTACGCTCTCGCGCCGCTTGATAGCTTCAAAGGCCCGCCTTCCCCAGGGCATCGACCACTTCGCGCAGCGCTTCGGCCAGGGCCGGATGCCCTGCTTCGAACCTTACCGCCAGCGCTTCCAGTCTCGGCAGGTGCGTCGCCGGCGGCGGCTCGCCCGGCCCCAGGCGCGCATCGATTTCGTGCAGCACCTGGCTGAGATTGGCCCGGGTCGCGTCGTCGATCGACTCCGATGCCGCGAGGTGCTGGCGCAGGCGGCTCATCAGTTCGCGCAGGTTGTCCTCTGCCATGGGCCTCCCAGGCATCCGGGCGCTCAAGCCGGGCTGACCGATCAGCTCCCGGAAAAGCCGCTCCCGCCAGCAGGCGACGCGCCACCAGCCTCGACCCCCAGCAGTTCCTTCCAGGTGTGCTCCGGGCCGAGCCGCTTGCCCTTCTCGGTGAGTTTCACGCCCTCCGGGGACAAGGTGATCATGTAGGGCTTGCCGTCCACGTCGATCTCGCGCTTCAACTGCTTGCTGAGTTTGGTAGCCATTGCATCCTCTTGCGTTTGCAAACCCTTGCCGAAGGGCGCCGATGTTAGCAGCAAACGGCCCCAGGGCCGCTGCGGCTTGGCGCCGACACTGTTTATTTCAGCAGTCCTTCCGCCTTGAGCGCCGCCTGGGTGTGCGGCCGCGACGCGACGCGCCCCTGCAGCCCCTGCAGGTGCGGAAAGGGCGCCAGGTCGTATTTGACGTGCACCGCCCAGCCCAGGATGGTGAACAGGTAGCTGTCCGCCACCGTGTACTGCCCGCCCATCAGGCAGGGCTTGTCACCGAGCGCCTGGTCCGCCCAACCCAGCCGCAGGGTCAGGTTGGCGCGTGCGGACTCGCGCGCCGCGTCGGTCGTATCCGGCTTGAAGAACGGGGTGAAGGACTTGTGGATCTCGGTGCTGATGAAAGCCAGCCACTCCAGCAACCGGTAACGCTCCATGCTGCCCGCAGGAGGCGCCAGCTTCGCGGCCGGATTGCGGTCGGCGATGTAGCTGAGCAGCGCGATGTTCTCCGTCAGCACCTCGCCGCTGTCCAGCTGCAGCGCCGGAACGTAGCCCTTGCCGTTGATCGTCAGGTAATCCCTGCCACCGGCAGTCCTGGTCTTGCGGTCCACCTTCACCAGTTCGAAGGGCACGCCGGCCTCACGCAGGGCGATGTTGGATGCCAGCGAGCAGGCGCCGGGCATGTAGTAGAGCTTCAGCATGCTTGGTCTCCTGGAGCGCCGCTGCGGCCGGCTGCCAACGGACGGCAGGGCAGACATGCTAGCGTCACACCGCGATATCGCAAGTGCTGCCGCGCCGGGCGCACGGCTGCTACAATCCGCGGCGGTCGGGCCTGTAGCACAGCGGTTAGTGCAGGGGACTCATCGACAATGGTGCCTGCGCGTGGAAACACGCGCAGTGTAACGGGATGAATTCAGGGAAACCTTCGGGGGCGGTCCCCATGGCAACCCTGAGCCAAGCCGCCGGTACACCGGCGGAAGGTGCAGAGACTACCTGAGGGCTGCAGTGCCCTTGATGACAGGCTGGAGCGTCCCGCACCCTCACGCTTCTTGCGCGGGTGAAGAGATAGTCCACTCCCGGCGGAAACTCCGGGGCACAGTGAATCCCTTGGTCGTAGGTTCGAATCCTACCGGGCCCATTTCCGACATCGAAACAGGCAGCTGCGTATAGAAATCGGAGGGCCGGAGCAGGCGACAGGGATTCGAACCTACGACAATGAGCAAGCAGGTTCGACGAGCCGCCGCGGCGGCGGCGAGGACGCCGGCGCTCCGGGCCGGCGGTCCCGAGCGCAAGCGAGGGACGAGCGGGCGCCAGCCCGCGAGCAATCCTACCGGGCCCATATCACACGCAGCGCGAAAAAGCGCTCGCAATAGATGAGGTGAAGCTCGGTCCGCTACCACTTTGCCGCCAGGGGAAACTGGGGAACTCTACCCTGGCGAGCGGCGGGTGGTTCACGCCAGCCAGCAGGGAATGCAGATGCTTTCGGGTTTACAATTGACCCCAACTCAATCGGATACTCTTAGACAAGCACGAGGCTTAGCTTTCGGAATGGGCTGAGGTAAGGGCATGCGATTCTGGGTCGGCGTTACCGACAAGAACTGGTACCAGTTCCTCGCTGACCGCAAGCCGGACGAGGCAAATTTCTGGCAGCCGAGCGGCACGCGGGCGTTCCGTGTCCTCGATCCCGGCGGGCTCTTTCTCTTCAAGCTGCATAGTCCCGACAATTTCATCGTCGGCGGGGGCTATTTTGTCCGCTATTC
The DNA here is from genome assembly GCA_018241445.1 of Pseudomonadota bacterium. Taxonomy (GTDB): domain Bacteria; phylum Pseudomonadota; class Gammaproteobacteria; order Steroidobacterales; family Steroidobacteraceae; genus 13-2-20CM-66-19. Next base: position 168,071 of record JAFEDT010000018.1, on the reverse strand, counting down.
CGCACTACCTGCGTCCCTGGCCTGGGAAGCATTCGCGGAAAAAAATGGCGTCCCCTCCTTTGAGGCGCTGCGATCCCGTGTACGGCAGTATCGCCGTAACGATGACACGCTCGATCCTCTGATTGGCTGCAACATCCTGGCGGAGCCCTTCTTCTTTCCGAGGTCCTCATGGGTCCCCGCTCCTCCCGGCTGGGCTCCAAACATAGTTCAAGGGAAAACGTTCGATACGGATGCCGCAGACGGGCAGACTCTCTGGGTGGCCGTCCGCGAGACCCTTGAGAAGTACTGTCCTTTGGATGTGCTTGAGCCAGACCCTCGGACGAGATACGGCACTGAGTACCTGACGCGGGGCCGACTCGGACAGGGAGGATTCAGAGTTCTTGTCACCGAAGCGTACGAGCGCCGTTGCGCCATCACCGGTGAAAAGACATTGCCGGTACTTGAGGCGGCACACATCAGACCGTACGCAGACAACGGCCCTCACCTCGTGAGAAATGGCCTGTTGCTGCGCTCCGATCTCCACAAGCTGTTTGATCTTGGGTATGTGACGGTAACGCCTGACCTGCAAGTGGAGGTAAGCTCACGGCTGAAATCGGACTGGCACAATGGCCGCGAGTATTACGCCTATCACGGGCACCCGCTCCGGGTTCAGCCAGCTGACAACTCCAGCAGGCCGGCACGAGAGTACTTGAGGTGGCACAACGAGGAACGGTTTCGACCATGACAGGGGGCACCTTGCAACCTACCTTGGACATTCTCCGGGACGAATTGCGACACTTCGCATCTGATCGAAATTGGGATCAGTTTCACTCACCGAAGAACCTCGCCATGGCGCTGGCCGCCGAAGCTGCCGAGGTGCTCGAACATTTTCAGTGGCTCAAGGAAGAGGAATCCAAGTCACTGCCGCCGAAGAAACTATCCGAGGTCCGCGAGGAACTGGCTGACGTGCTCATCTATCTTGTGCGTCTGGCCGACAAACTTGGAATCGAGCTGCTATCGGCGGCAAGCGACAAGATTGCACTCAACGCCAGGAGATATCCCATTGAGTCGGCCCGTGGGAACCACCGGAAATATACTGAGCTTCAGGACTGACTGCTGCGCCCGACAGCCGCCAGCGACCGTTAGTCGACCCAGTCAATTGCAGCCCCAGGTAACCGTCATGAACGACGAAGTCGTCTTCTACTACAACCCCATGTCGCGCTCGCGCACGGTCCTGTGGATGCTGGAGGAAACCGGCGCGCCGTATCGCGTGGAGCTGGTGAACTTCACCACCGGCGAGCACAAGAAGCCTGCATTCCTCGCCGTCAACCCGATGGGCAAACTGCCGGCGATCGTGCATCGGGGCGTCGTGGTCACGGAGACCTCGGCCATCTGCGCCTACCTCGCCGATGCGTACCCGGCGGCACGGCTGGCGCCGGCGTTGACCGAGCCGGTGCGCGGCAGCTACCTGCGCTGGATGTTCTTCGCGGCCGCCTGCCTGGAGCCCGCGCACATGGATCGCATGCTGGAGCGCCCGCCGGTGAGCCGCACCACGGCGCTCGGCTACGGCACTTACGAGGACGTCATGCGGGTGGTTGAAGCAGCGCTGACTCCCGGCCCGTGGCTGCTGGGGAGACAGTTCAGCGCGGCCGATGTGTACCTTGGTAATCAACTGCGCTTCGGTCAGATGATGAAGAGCATCGAGCCGCGCCCGGTCTTCCTGGCCTACCTGGGGCGGCTGACGCAGCGGCCGGCCTACCAGCGCGCCGAGGAGATCAATGGCCGGTACATTGCGCAGCTGAAGGCGGCGTCCTGAGGGCACCCCGGAATTTCAGCGACCGCGACTGAATCCCGACCGCAGCTGCCTGGCACCGGCATCCGTTGACAATCCGGGATCGATGTATATACTTGTTGATACATCGAGAGGGCACACTATATGGCAAAGTCCGCGGCACTGACGGTGCAGCGGTGGGGCAACAGTCTCGCCGTGCGAATACCGGCGGCACTGGCGCGCTCCGCCCGCTTTGTTGTCGGACAGCCCGTCGAGCTGTCCGTTACAGATGATGACGCCGTGCTCGTGAGGCGAGCCGGCAAACCGAAGTTGAGCCTTGCGCAAAAACTCGCCGCATTTGATCCGGCCCGCCACGGGGGCGAGGCGATGGCGACTCGCCCCATCGGCAAAGAGGTGTTTTGATGGTCGCCAGATCAGCTTGGGTGCCGGCCCGCCGCGACATGATCTGGATAAACTGCAACCCCCAAGCCGGCCGGGAGATGCGGGATGTCCATCCTTTGCTGGTTCTGTCGCCGCGGGAGTTCAACGAACGCACCGGCATCGTAATCGGTCTGCCGATGACCACGGCGTCCTATAACGATACCAATCCGTTCGCCATCCGATTCGCCGGCCCTAAGGGTGCCTCGAGTTACATTCTCGCCCATCAACCGAAGTCGTTCGATTGGCGAGCCCGCGCAGCAAAGCCGCACCCCTGGAGGCAGGTTACCCAGGAGACTCTTGACCTTGCCTGCGAGACATTGAACCAGATCATCGACATTGCAACCTGACTGGCGAGGGCGTCGCCTGGCTTCGGCCAGATGATGAAGAGCATCGAGCCGCGCCCGGTCTTCCAGGCCTACCTGGAGCGGCTGACACAGCGACCGGCGTACCAGCGCGTGGGATGAACGGCTCGTCAGGGCCAGATGCGGCCGCGGACCAGAGCGCGCTGCGGGCGCAGGGAGCGGCGTAGTATACGGCTTACAACGCCGGAGATGGCCAGGCCGTCGCTGCGCTCTATGCGGAGAATGCCGTGCTGAGTGCCTATAAGGTGACGGACAAGTCGGGCGCGACGGTCGAGACCGGAAAGACCCTGACCGTGTTTCAACGGATAGACGGGAAGTGGTTGATGCTCCGCGACACGTGGAATTCGAACGCCGCCCCCCAGGGCCCCGCGCCTGTGAGCGCCACCGCTCACCAATAAACAGCCGGCACGGCTGCCGGGCGTTCATCCGAGCCGATAACCACTCACCCCGGTCTGCCACAGCAGGAACGCGTAGGTATCGGCGGCGTCGCGGTCCTGCTGTGCACGGGTGGAGCCCAGACGCTTCCCACGGTGATGCCACCGACGGAGCGCTCGCCGGAAGGCGGCGGGCTAAGCGCAGCTGCCTGGCCCGGACGAAATCTTCTGATATTGCTGTTCAAGAAACTCACGTTCCGTGGCGTTGCCGCACAGCCCGATCGCTGTACGGTACGCACAGGCCGCATCGGAGTTGCGCCCGAGCCGGCGCAACAAATCGGCCCGCACGGCATGAAAAAGATGGTACTGAGGCAGCCCGAGCTCATCGACGATTGATAAAGCCGAGGCAGGTCCAGCCACTTCCGCCACAGCAACGGCCCGATTGAGCGCAACGACCGGACCGGGCGACAGCGCCAGAAGTTGATCGTAAATGGCGAGTATCTGTCTCCAATCCGTGGCGCCCGCCTGTGGCGCGTCGCTGTGAACGGCGTTGATCGCCGCTTGCAGTTGGTAGGGACCGGGTTGATCGCGCCGCAGACATTGCGCGAGCAGCGCTCGGCCTTCTGCGAGTTTTGCCGCATTCCACAGCGAACGATCCTGGTCTTCGAGGCGCACGAGTTTGCCGTCTGCAGTGGTGCGCGCGGAGCGACGCGCATCAGTCAGCAGCATCAACGCCAGCAGCCCGGCGACCTCCGGTTCGTCGGGCACCTGCTCGAGCAGGAGGCGCGCGAGGCGGATGGCCTCGTCGCTCAGGTCCGCACGCGTGAGCTCCTCGCCACCTGTGGCGAGGTAGCCCTCGTTGAAAACGAGGTAAACGACGGCGAGCACGGCAGCCAGTCGCGCTGGAATATCCGGCGGCTCGGGCACACGGTACGGTATCCGCGCATCGCGGATCTTGGCCTTGGCACGGGTGATGCGTTGCGCGAGCGTTGATTCTGCAACCAGGAAGGCGCGCGCAATCTCGGCAGTGGACAGGCCAGCCAGCAGACGCAGCGTGAGCGCGATTTGCGCCTCGCGGCCAAGCGCGGGATGACAACAAATGAATATCAGGCGCAGCTGATCATCACGCATTTCGTACTCCCCCTCCTCGCTGCAGGCCTCATCCGCCTCCGCCACCGCTCCTGCTTCGCGCAAACCGCGTACGGTTTCGCGTCGCAACCGGTCGATGGCGCGATTGCGGGCGGTAGTGATGATCCAGCCTGCGGGTGCGGGTGGCACACCGTGCTTTGGCCAGGAGACAAGGGCGGTGGCGAACGCATCCTGCACGGCGTCTTCCGCGAGTGAAATGTCGCCAAGAACTCGCGTGAGAACCGCGACTGCCCGCCCGTACTCACGACGAAAGATGGCGGCGACGTCGGTGCTCAGTCGCGACTCTCCATGAACGGTCGCACTTCTATGGGCGTCGTGACGGCGCGCGCGAACTTGCGCGCCCAGGCGAGGGCGGCATCGAGGTCGGCACACTGGATAATCGTTATGCCGCCAATCTGCTCCTTGCTTTCAATGAAGGGTCCGTCCGTCACGACGAGGTCACGACCCTGGTGGCGCACTACGGTCGCCGCGGCGGCCGAATGGAGCCCGCCGCTGAAGATCCAGACCCCGGCGCTTTTCATTTCCCTCTGGAGCTCGTCCACATCCCGCATGATTGCCTTGAGTGCCGCGGGTTGTGGTTGGGTACTTCCCGCCGGGTAACACACGCTGAGTAAATATTGCTGCACAGCCAGAATCCTCTAAATGCCCGGCGATATGCCGTTAGTCACCCCCTATACGAACGGCAGCGGGCGATTTCGACAGGCGGGCCAGGTGTTCAGCTCAACCTGGCTTGACGGCCAGCCCGCGCGCTCAGCCGCGCGGCTGGTAGCCACTCCCCCCGGTCTGCCACAGCAGGAACGCGTAGGTATCGGCGGCCTCGCGATCCTGCTGCGCGCGGGTGGAGCCCATGCCGTGCCCGGCATCGAAATCCACGCGCAGCAGCACCGGCTTGTGCGAGCTGCTGGCGGCCTGCAGCCGCGCCGCCATCTTGGCCGCGTGGAACGGCGCCACGCGTGGATCGCTGACACCGGTGGTCAGCAGCACCGCCGGGTAGGGCGTGCCACCGCGTACCGCCTGGTAGCTGTCGATGCTCTTCAGCGCGCGGTAGCCGCTCTCCTCGCGGATGGCGCCCCACTCCGGCTCCTCGCCGTAGCCGTTCTGCTCCACCACGTAACGCAGCGGGTTGGACCAGCCGACCCCGTCAATGACCGCGGCAAACAGCTCCGGGCGCTCGGTCATGGCGCGTCCCACGGTGATGCCGCCGGCAGAGCGGCCGCCGATCGCCAGGCGTGACGGCGCCGTGTACTTCGCGGCCACCAGGTCCTCGCAGACCGCGATCAGGTCACGCCAGGTGTTGGGTTTGTTGGCAAGCTGCCCGGCCTTGTGCCAGTCGCGGCCGTATTCGCCGCCGCCGCGCACGTAGGCGTAGCCCACGATGAACCCGGCATCCACCAGCGCCAGTGTGCGGCCGGCGAATGACGGCGTATAGGCGGCGATGCCGTAGGAGCCGTAGGCGCTGATCCAGACCGGCGCGCTGCCGTCCATCTTCAGGCCCTTGCGGAAGATGAGGGCGTAGGGAATCCGGGTGCCATCCTTCGCGGTGGCGAACAGCCGGCGCGTCTCGTAGGCACTGACGTCGATGGCAGGCCGCGGCGTCAGGCCGGTCGCGGTGACGCGCCCGGCGGCATCGGCGGACCAGATGTCCGCGGGCGTCAGCCAGCCGGTCAGGGAAAACAGCGCACCGTCCGCATCGGCACTGGTCTCGAGCGCAGTCAGCGTGCCGTCGAAGGGCAGCGCGATATCGCGCAGCCGGCCATCGCTGCCCAGGAGTTGCAGGCGCGCGATGCCGCCATCGAGCAGGCCGAGGTACAGGCCGTCGCGCGCGCGCGCCAGCTCATCGATCACGGCAGCACTTTCGGCGACCACCTCGCGCGCCGTGGCCAGCGACGGCGCGGCGACTGGCGTTGCCAGCACCCGGCCGCGCGGGTGGCCCTTGTTGGCCAGCAGGTAGAGAGTGTCGCCGTGGATGTCGGCGGCGGTGACTTCGTCCTCGAACTGCGCCACCGGCTGCCAGGCGGCGCGCCCGGCGAGCACGTCGGCGAGCGGCGCGATCAACAGCCGCTGTTCGCTGCGCACGTCCGCCAGCACCAGCAGCGCGTGCCGCGCGCCCGGGAAGGTCGCGATGACCGGCGCCTGGATCTTCTCGTACTGCACGCGCGGGTCGAGCCCGCGTTTCATCAGGATCGGGTCAGTGTGCGGATCGCTGCCGAGCCGATGGAAGCGCGCCTGGCTGTCCAGGTAACGCTCGGGGGTATCGAGGGCGCCGGTCAGCTGGTTATAGAAAAAGCCGCTGCCGTCATCCAGCCATTGCGGATCAGCACCCTGCGTGTCGGGTATCCGTTCGGGCAGATCGGCGGCATCGGCGGTGCGCAGCACATGCAGCACAGAGTCCTCGCTGCCGTTCTTCGACAGGCCGTAGACGACATGGCTGCCGTCGGGCGAGGCGTGCCACCAGTCCAGCGACATGTGGCCGCCGGCGCCGCCCAGGGTGGTGGGATCGACCAGCGTGCGGTGCACGCCGCCCTCCTGTACGAACAGCTTGAAGTTGTCGCTGCCCGCCGGCCGCTGCTCGAAGAACAGCCGCTTGCCGCGGCGCTCCACGTGGCGGGTGATCACGGTGTCGCCGGAGAGCTGGCGGATGCGCGTCAGCAGCCGTTCGCGGCCGGGGATGGCGTCAAGCACGGCGCGGGTGTGCGCGTCCTGGCCCTTGAGGAACGGCAGCCACTCGGGATCCTTGTCGTTCTCCATCCAGCGATACGGATCGGGCAGGGTCTCGCCGAAGTAGGTGTCCTTCACGGTCTGCACGCGCGCCACGGGTGCGCGGGGAATCGCGCCGGCCACCGCGGCGGGGATGGCGCCGCTGCCGGCCGCCCGGCCGCGACCGCTCAGCATGGTGGCATACAGTCCGCCGGCTGCCGCCAGCAGATCACGTCGCTTGATGGCCACGAAGCCACTCTCCTATGACCCGATCATCACTGCCCGACCGATGAGTCCAGCCACTGCGTCTCGCGCTGCATCTGCGCGGCGGCCGGCGCCACCGCGGCGGCAGCGGTACCCGCGCGATCCTGCGCCAGCACCGCAATGCTGCCGGACTGCGCGGCCGGCACGATGATCCCGCTCAGGCCATGCTCGCTGAAGCGCTGCGTGCCGCGGGTCTGCTCGTGTTTCAGGATCAGCACCGTCACCGGCCCGCTGGTGGTCTGCACAACCAGGTGCGGAATGTAGTGGCCGCGGAAAAAGCAGCTATGCGCGTAGGTGATGCGCGCCGGGAGGATGCCGAGCTCCACCCCGTTGGCGCGCAGGGCGTGATCGATGCCGGCGACGCTCACCTGTTGCTTTGCCAGCCAGCTGTCGGGTTCCCCGCGAACGTGCACCACGACGTCATGCGCCAGTGTGTCCGCCGGCCGCCCCAGCCACAGGGCGGTGCCCAGCGCCACCGCCAGCACCAATGAAGCCGCCATCGCCCAGGGGCGCCACGCCGGTGCGCGCCGTGTCTTCCTGTTTGCCTGTGGCAGCGGTATTACCCGGGCCAGCGGTGCTGCCGCGGACGCGGACGCCAGCGGCCCTGCAGCGTGCGCGGGCGACGCTCCGGGAGTGGCGCGCGCCGCGGATCGCGGCAGCGGCGGGCCCAACGCCAGCGCGCGCGCGATGTCAGCCTCCAGCGCGCGCACCTCGCGGCGGAACTGCTGGCACGCCGCACAGGAACGCAGGTGCTCTTCCAGCTCCGCGCTGCTTGCCGCCGGTTCGGCCGCTATCGCCAGACGTGCCTCGGTGCAGTTCATGGCTGGCTCCCGGCGGGCACCGCAGCATCGCCTTGCGGGTCGGGCGCCTCGCCGAGCCCGCAGATGCCGCGCAGACGGTTGCGCGCCCGGAACAGGCGTGTCAGCACCGCGGTAGCACTCAGCCCCAGCTCGCGGGCGATCTCGGCGGTCGAGAAGCCGCCGATGACCTGCATCACCAGCGGTTCGCGGTATTCCAGCGGCAGTTTCATGATCGCCGTACGCAGGACCAGCCACTCCTCGTCCGCTGCGGCCGCAGGATCGGGCACGCAGTCCTCAGGTAAATCCGCGAGGGGCACCAGCTCCAGCCGCCGCCGCTCGTACAGGCGGGCATGCTCGCGCCTGACGATGGTCAGCAGCCAGGCGCGCAGCGCCGTGGTATCGCGCAGCGCCTCACGCGAGCGCCAGGCGCGCAGCAGGGCCTCCTGCACCACGTCCTCGGCAATCGCGCGGTCACGCGCCAGCCACTGCGCAAAGCGCACCAGCTCGGGCCGCAGCGTTTCGAACACCTGGGTAAGAGCGCCCGGCTCCGGCATGGTGACTTTCCGCCCGCCTCAGTGAGACCGGGTCGGCCGGGGAATTATTGCGTGGCGGGCAGCCATGTCCGGCCAGTATATCGTGCCGCTGCAACGTATCGCGCCGCCGCGCATCGCACCGCTGCAATAAGGGGCGCGCACCCCGGGTCTACCCGCCAGCGATCCAAACCCGAGGTTCACCGTCCATGTCGCCATTCAATCTGCTGTTTGATGCGTTCATCGCCTGGCCACGCCGTGTGGCCGCCCACCTGTACTGGCTCGGACCGCTGTTCGCGCGGCTGACCACGGGCTGGGTCTTCCTGTGGAGCGGCTGGGGCAAGCTGCAGAACCTGCCCCAGGTCACCGCCAACTTCGTCGACTGGGGCATTCCCTTCCCCCACGTCCTCACGCCATTCGTGTCCGGCGTGGAGTTCTTCGGCGGCCTGTTCCTGCTGCTGGGGCTGCTGACGCGCATTTCCGCCGGCGCCCTCGGTATCACCATGATCGTCGCCATCAAGGCCGCCAAGTGGTCCGGGGTCGACTCCCTGGAAACTCTGCTCGGATTCGACGAGTTCGAGTACCTGGCGCTGTTCCTGTGGCTGGCCATCGCCGGCGCAGGCCCGCTTTCGCTGGACTGGTTGCTCACGCGCCTGCGATATTCTGGCGCCCCGGCCGGTCTCGTATCCCAGCCGGCGTGAACCGGCACAACCGCAAAATACACCCAGAGGAAAATCACATGCGTTCAGCCAATGTTTCCGCCATCGCCCTCGCCAGCGCCGCCGCGGCACTCTTCAGCGCCGGCTTCGTGGCGACGGCCGCCGCCGGCACCGAGGCCAAGAGCCACTGCGCCGGCGTCAACGCCTGCAAGGGACAGTCAGCCTGCAAGTCCGCCACCAATGCCTGCAAGGGTCAGAACTCCTGCAAGGGCAAGGGCTTCCTGGAGATGACCAAGGCGGAGTGCGCCGCCGCCCAGGAGAAGATGCACAGCGACAGCAAGTAACTCCCCCGGGGTGTGCGGGGCGGGTACGCGGTTCATGCCGCGTCCCGCCCCGGCGCACTTAATGCCGCCGGGCCGCAACCGCCACTGATGGTTCCACGGCTGCGCGAAACAGCGGCTCAGGCCGTCGCGGGTACGTCGAAGAAATCCACCTCGCCGCTCTGCAGCGAATACTCCGCGCCGACGACCATCAGCCCGTCCTTGTGGATCAGCTGTTCCAGCACCTCGGAACCGTGCCGCAGGTGATCCGCCGACATGCGGATGTTGGCGCGTACCGCCTGACGCTCGAGCTGTTCCTGGTCCTGCTGCATGCCACGCTCCACCAGGCCGGCCACGGCCGGACGGATGCGATTGACGATGGAGGCGAGATTGCGCGAGCGTTCGGCGGAGGGCCGCAGCAGTTGCTCCACGGTGGCATGCACGGCGCCGCAGTTGGAATGCCCCATCACCACCACCAGGCGCGTGCCGAAGGCTTCGGCGGCGAATTCCACGCTGCCGACCTGTGACGGCGCCACGATGTTGCCGGCGACGCGGATCACGAACAGGTCGCCCAGCCCCTGATCGAACACGATTTCCGCGGGCACCCGGGCATCCGAACAACCCAGGATGATCGCCAGCGGCTCCTGCCCCTGCGGCAATTCAAGACGGCGCGCGCGCGCCGCACCGGCATCGCCGCGCAGGTCCTTCACAAAACGCTGATTGCCGGTGCGCAGCGCCGTGAGCGCCGCCTGTGCGGAGAGTGCCGTGGACAAGAGAGTCGCTCCCGGTTGCCGTGCGGGCGCACTATACGCGAATCCTGGCCCACGGAAGCCGATGTCGAAAGACAGGGCGGCGTGGCCGTCGACGCTTCGGCTTCTCCAGCCGCCCCGTCTATCGCAATGACCTACTTCATGCTTTTCGTCGCGATCCAGATCTGCGGTGCGCCCTTCACACCCGCCTTCTCCATCGCTGCCTTCAGCTCGGGCAACGCAGCGAAGGCTTTGGCCTTTGCCACACTATGGAAGTCGTGAGTAACGGTCACGTCATTGGCGTTATCCGCGGATCGATACACGAAGCCATTGATGGCCCCCGCCTTCCTGGCAGTCGGTGCAAAGGCATCAAATGCCTTTCTCCAGACTCCATAGTCTGCGACCTCGTGACGAACAAACAGGCGCGCGTCCTCGGCCTGCGCAGCGCCAGCTGCCCCGATTACTGCCACTACCATCAAGCCGGCAATCATCAGATTCTTCAGCTTCATTGGATTGATCCTTGTTGTAACTGACTTCTATTCGACGAGCCGTGCATCGTCCGCGGCCCGAACTACCGGGGCGGATTATGGACGAATGCGTGCGTCAAAATGCAGCCAAATCTGCACTGGCCTGTACGCCGCTCACTTCAGGCGATTAATGTCAGCAAGGGGCTGATCGGCGACGATCAACTCGTACCAATTCAGCCCCGGCGCCGCGCGCCACGGCTGGGGGCCGCAGTCAGCGGATCCTCCGGCCAATGATGCTTCGGATAACGTCCGCGCAACTCCTTGCGCACCTGCGCGTAGCTGCCGCGCCAGAATCCGCCCAGGTCGCGTGTGACCTGCACCGGCCGCTGCGCGGGTGACAGGAGTTTGAAGGTCACTGGCACCTGCGCGCGCCCCAGCCGCGGCGTTTCTGCCAGGCCGAACACTTCCTGCAGCCGCACCGACACGGACGGCCCGCCCTCGTCGACATAGTCCACGCGGATGTGTGACCCGGTGGGCATGGTGAGCGTCGCTGGCGCGAACTGGTCCAGCTCGCGCTGCTGTGCGGGACTCAGGCGCGCGCGCAGTGCCTGCTGCAGCGGCAGGCGCGCCAGGTGATCACGGCGGGTGAGGCCCTGCAGCCAGGGCGCGAGCCACTGCCCGAGCTCCCGTGCCAGCGCCTCATCGCTCACGTCCGGCCAGGCCTGCGCCTCCCCGGCCGGCAGCGCCCGGCCGCGCACGAACTGCATGCGCGCCTGCAGATCGCGGGCCGGTGGGTCCCAGGGCAGCGCCGCGATGCCCATCTCGCCCACGCCCTGCAACATGACTTCGAGCGCCGCGTCCCCCGGGATCTGCGCGAGCGGCTTGTCGGCGATAACCAGTGCGTCGAGCTGCCAGAGCCGGCGCGCCAGCACCGCCTGTTCGCGACTGTTCCAGACGACTGAATCGCTGACCTGGATGCGCCGCGCAAACAGCTCCTGCAGGTGCTCGCGCGCCAGCGGTGCAGCGAGCAGGATGCGCGCGTCGCGGTCGCGATCGTCGACGTCCACCGCGACCAGGAACTCCTCGCGCGACAGCGTCTGGGGCAGCGTCAACACCGCGCCGCGGCCGTTGGCCAGCAGGTAACGGCCCTCCTCGCCGGGGCGCCGGCGCGCAATGCGGTCCGGGAATGCCAGCGCCAGCAGTGCGCCTGGGTCGGCGGGCACCGCGGGACTGTCCGCATTGTTGCCGGACCCGGCAGCGCGCGGCAGCAGGGCAACACGCCGTTCGAAGTCGCGAACTGACTGCCGCACCCGCGCCAGCGTGGCACGAGTGGCACGGTCGGCGCCAGTCGCCTCCCCGTCGAGCCGTTCCAGGCGGGTGCGGATGTCCGCATCCCCGCTGCCGCGCAACAGGTCGCGCTCTCCCAGCAACGCCGCCAGGCGTGCCGCGAGCGACACCGCGCGGCCCCCGCCACGCGCGCGCAGCAGCATGTGCGCGATGCGCGGATGGGCCGCGAACCGCCCCATTTCCCGACCGTGTGCCGTCACCCGGCCGTCGTCATCCAGGGCACCGAGCCGCTGCAACAGGCCACGGGCCGCGGCCAGCGGCGCCGCGGGAGGCGGATCGAGCCAGCGCAGTTCACCCGGGTCGCGGGTGCCCCAGCCCGCCAGTTCCAGGGCCAGCGGCGCCAGGTCCGCGGCAAGGATCTCCGGTGGGGCAAACGGCGCCAGTGAAGCCTGGGCGCCCTCACTCCACAGGCGATAACACACACCGGGACCGGTGCGACCGGCTCGCCCCGCGCGCTGCTGGGCGGAAGCCTGGGACACGGCCACGGTCGCGAGGTGGCTCATGCCGGTCACGGGATCGAAGTGCGAGCGGCGCACCAGTCCCGCATCGACGATCACCCTGACACCGGGGATCGTCAGGCTGGTTTCGGCGATGTTGGTGGCCAGGACCACCTTGCGGGCGCTGGCGTCCGCGGCGAGCGCCGCGTCCTGCTGCGCTGCCGTCAGCTCGCCGTACAGTGGCAGCACCCGCGCGGAATGTGCCGCGGGGCCGGACTGCAGCAGCGCCTGCACACGGCGGATTTCCGGGGCTCCCGGGAGAAATACCAGCACGTCGCCCTCATCCTCGCGCAGGACGCGTGCGATCAACGCCGCGACCCGCGGCTCCACTGCCGGGGCCGCACGCAATCCCGGCGTCGGCAACAGGGGCCCGCCGCGGCCGGCATAGTGCACTTCCACCGGGTACTGCCTGCCGGTGGCACTGATAAGCGGTGCGTCCCCCAGCAGGCGGGCCACCGCCCCGCCGTCCAGCGTCGCCGACATCACCAGCAGGCGCAGCCGCGGCGAGAGCTGGGCGCGCGCATCCAGGGTCAGCGCCAGCCCCAGGTCGGCCTGCAGGCTGCGTTCGTGAAACTCATCGAAGATGACGGCCGCAATGCCCTCGAGCGCCGGATCCTCCTGCAGCAGGCGGGTGAGCACGCCCTCGGTGACCACCTCCAGGCGCGTGGCGCGCGAGACGCGGGTATCCAGGCGCATGCGATAGCCGACGGTAGCGCCCACCGCCTCGCCGAGGGACTGCGCCATGCGCGCCGCCACGGCGCGCGCGGCCACACGCCGTGGCTCCAGCATCACGACCCGCCGGCCCGCACTCCAGGGTTCGTCCAGCAGGACCAGCGGTACGCGCGTACTTTTCCCCGCCCCGGGGGGCGCCTGCAGTACCGCTACGCCGGCGCCCGCCAGCGCAGCCCGCAGCTGCGGCAGCGCCGCCTCGACCGGCAACGGCTCGCTCACCAGATACGCACGCGCTGCCCGCACGCGAGCCGAATCGCCGGTTGATTCACGGCTTACGGCCCATGCCGCCCAGCGCGCAGCGCCCCCAAGGCCAACGTTCCCCAGGCGCAGATCCAGGCCACACCGCCCAGGGGGGTGCACACCCCCAGCCAGCGTGGCGCACCCAGCGCCAGCGCGTACAGGCTGCCGCAGAACAACACCACCCCGACGACCAACAGCGTCGCCACGATGCGCAGCGCGCGGCCGTCGCGCCGTTCGCGCACGATGGCGACGCCCAGCAGTCCCAGCGAGTTGTAAAACTGGTAGCGCACCGCGGTCTCCCAGGTCACCAGGTGTGGTGGTGTCAGGTGCTCGCGCAGTCCATGTGCCCCCAATGCGCCGCACAGCGTCGCCAGCGCCAGCAGCACGCCCGCCGCGGCGAGCGAGCGCGAGCTACTCACGGCCCAGGAACGGCTTGATCAGGTCCAGCGGCAGCGGGAAGACGATGATCTGGGTCTTTTCGTGCGAGATGTCCGCCAGCGTCTGCAGGTAGCGCAGTTGGATAGCCGCGGGCTGCTTCTGCAAGGCCGCGGCCGCGTCGACCAGCGTCTGCGCCGCCTGCTGCTCGCCCTCGGCATGGATGATCTTGGCGCGGCGGGTCCGCTCGGCCTCGGCCTGCTTGGCCATGGCGCGGATCATGGTCTCATCCAGGTCGACGTCCTTGATCTCGACGTTGGAGACCTTGATGCCCCAGTTCTCGGTGCTCTGGTCCAGGATACGCTGCAGGTCGACGTTGAGCTTGTCACGCTGCGCCAGCAGATCGTCCATCTCGTGCTGCCCGACCACCGAGCGCAGCGTGGTCTGCGCCACCTGGCTGGTGGCGTCGAAGGCGTTGGCGACCTGGATGATGGCCTTGCCCGGGTCGACGATGCGGAAGTAGACCACCGCGTTGACCTTCACCGAAACGTTGTCGCGCGTGATGACGTCCTGCTTGGGGACGTTGAGCACGATGACACGCAGGTCGACGCGGCGCATCTGCTGCACGAACGGCCACACCACGATGATTCCCGGCCCCTTGATGCCGGTGAAGCGGCCGAGCGTGAACATCACGCCGCGCTCGTACTCGTTCAGCACCTTGAGGGCGCTGATGACCAGCACCGCCAGCAACACCACCACGACCATCAGGAAAGACATGCAACTTCTCCCTTGCGCCTCAACCCGGCTCGACCCACAGTGTCAGGTTCTCGACACGCACGATGCGCACCGTCTCCCCGGCGCGCAGCGGCGCCTGGCTGCGGGCCTGCCACAATTCCCCGCCGTAGCGCACCTGACCCCTGCCGGCAAACTCGCCGACCACCTCGGCGCTCGCGCCCACCATGGCCGCAGCTCCCGTGGCCACCGGGCGGCGCTGCGCGCGTGCGGCCAGCCAGACGATGCCGCCGATCACTACGGCGCCGACGGCGGCAAGGCCAGCGATCAGCGGCCGTCCCACGCTCATGCCGGGAACGTCGCTGTCGAACAGGATGAGCGAGCCGACCACGAAAGCGATGAGTCCACCGATCCCCAGCGACCCGTAGGTTGGAAAGAAAAACTCCGCCACGATCAGCCCCACGCCCACCGCCACCAGCGCCAGGCCGGCGTAGTTCACCGACAGGATCTGGAAGGCGAACAGCGCCACCAGCAGGCAGATCGAACCGACCACGCCCGGCAGCACGGCGCCCGGATTATAGCCCTCGAGCAGCAGCCCCCAGATGCCGATCAGCATCAGCCCGTAGGCAACTGTGGGATGTGTTATGACGGCCAGCAGTTGGGTACGCCAGTCAGGATGCAGCGTGACGGGTGTGAGATCGCGCGTGGCCAGTTTCACGGTACGCTGCGCCAGGTGCACCTCGCGCCCGTCGATACGGCGCAGCAGCTCCGGCACGTCGCGCGCGATGACATCGATGACCCGCTGTTGCAGTGCCGCCTGCGCCGGCAGGCTGGCCGCGCCCCGCACGGCCTTTTCCGCCCAGTCGCCGTTGCGGCCGCGCAGGTCGGCCAGACTGCGGATGTAGGCCACCGCGTCGTTGACCACTTTGCGTTCCATGGCGTCCGCGGGTTCGCTGCCGTCGGCAGCCGCGGACGGTGGTGGCGTGATGCCGTTCCCGTCGCCTCGCTTGCCGTCGTCTGGCTTGCCGCCGCCCCCGGGAATTTTCGGTTGCGCCGGGCCCGGCACCGGCGCCGCTTCCGGCGCACCCCCTACCGGGACCGGAGTCGCGGCACCGAGGTTGGTGGCCGGGGCCATGGCTGCGACATGGCTGGCATAGAGAATGTAGGTGCCGGCGCTGGCGGCGCGCGCCCCCGGCGGGCTGACGAAACCCACCACCGGCACCTCGGAGGCGAGGATGGCGCGGATGATGTCGCGCATGGCGCTGTCCAGGCCACCCGGGGTGTCGATCTGAAGGATTACCAGCGCCGCGCCCTGGCGCTGCGCATGCGCGATCCCCTGCACGATGTAGCGCGAAGTTGCGGGGCCTATGGCGCCGTCGATCTCCAGCACGACCGCTGTGCCAGCTGAAGCGGGACGCGCCTGGGGCGGCGGCTGGACAGCGGCGCCCGCCGCATCGGCGGACCGGACCAACAGTGACGCCGCGACGACCAGCGCAAGCAGCGTGGCCGCAAGTGCAAGATTTCCGCCGCGTGATGCGACACACATACCTGCACCCTACTCTTGCCGCGCCGCCATCCGCAATCCAGGCGCCACCGCGCCACCGGGCGACACGCCAGTGCACCTGTATGCCCTCGCGCCAATGCACCAGTGTTCCGGTGCGCCGAAGCGCCGCCGCAGCTTCAGCTCGCGAGCACGTGCCAGCCCTGGTAACCCACGTACAGGCCGACCAGCAGGATCATGGCGCCGGAGAAGTATGGCGCCCGGCGTGCGAAGGTACCGAAGCCGCTGAAGCGACGCGCCGCATGCCTGACCCCGAGCGCCGCGATGGTGCCGGTGGTCACCATGGTCAGCGCCAATCCAATGCTGAAGCACAGCACCAGGGTCGCGCCCAGCACGAACTGCTTCAGCTGCAGGCACAGCAGCAGCACGGTGATCGATGCCGGACAGGGAATCAGGCCCCCGGTCAGGCCAAACAGCACCAGCTGGCCGGTCGTCACCTGGCGGTTGGCGAAGCGGCGGCGGATCTCCTCGGCGTGCGCCAGTTCATGGGCATCCTGGAAGCCGGTCACCTGCCGCAGATCCACGGCCTGCTGCTCGTCCTCCTGCTGTCCGAAGTCGTGGGCATGACCGTGCCCGTGATGGTCGTGACCGTGGTAGTGCCCGTCTTCATGGCTGTGCCCATGATCGTGGTCATGCCCGCCGTCTTCCGCCAGCTGCGCCGCGAGGTTGTCGCGCCGCGCGCGCCACAGCATCCACGCGCCGACGACGACGATCAGCACCGCCGAGCCGAGCTGAAAGTATGGCTCGCTGGTCGCGCTGTTCCAGTTGCGGCCGAAATGCAGCCCAGCGAGGGCAACCACCCACACCACCGCGGTGTGCGACAGCGTCGCGGCGAGGCCCAGCAACACCGCCTGCGCCACGGTACCGCGTATGGCCACGATGAAGGCCGCCATCATGGTCTTGGAGTGGCCCGGCTCCAGTCCGTGCAGCGCGCCGAGCAGTACGGCGCTGGGAACGAACAGCCAGGAGTTGCCCTGTTGCAGCAGGGTGGTGAAGGAGGTCATGCGCCGCTTCCTTTCAATGCCGCCGGCCCGGCGGCCGGCTCCGCGGCGTGCGCGGCAATCCGGTGTGCTGGGTGCGGAAGGGGCGCGTGGACCGCTGCCCCTCCCCGCCGCCGGTTCCGGCCGGCTGCCAGGCAGGGATGAGGTGGTGGCGAGCGTTGCCGATCAGGTCGGCGCGCCCCATGCGGCGCAGCGCCTCGCGCAGCACCGGCCAGTTGGCCGGATCGTGATAGCGCAGGAAGGCCTTGTGCAGGCGGCGCACCTTCAGTCCCTTCGGGATCAGCACTTCCTCGCTGGTGCGCGTGATGCGCCGCAGGGGATTCCTGCCGGAGTGATACATGGCGGTTGCAGTCGCCATCGGGCCGGGCAGGAAGGCCTGGACCTGGTCGGCGCGGAAGCCGTTCTTCTTCAGCCACAGCGCCAGTTCCAGCATGTCCTGATCCGAGGTGCCCGGATGGGCGGCGATGAAGTAGGGGATCAGGTACTGCTCCTTGCCCGCCTCCTTCGAGTAGCGGTCGAACAGTTCCTTGAAGCGGTCGTAAGCTGCGACGCCGGGCTTCATCATCTTCGACAGCGGCCCCTCGGCCAGCGCCTCGGGCGCGATCTTCAGGTAGCCGCCGGTGTGATGCTGCGCCAGCTCCTTCACATACTCGGGGGATTCGATCGCCAGGTCATAACGCACCCCGGAGGCGATCAGGACCTTCTTGATGCCCGGCAGCGCACGCGCGCGGCGATACAGGCGGATGAGCGGTGAGTGGTCGGTGTCGAGATTGGGGCAGATGCCCGGGTAGACGCACGACGGGCGCCGGCAGGCGCTTTCGATCTCGCGGCTGCGGCAGGCCAGGCGATACATGTTGGCGGTCGGACCGCCGAGATCGGAAATCACCCCGGTGAAGCCGGGCGTGTCACGCACCGCCTCGATCTCGCGCACGACCGATTCCTCCGAGCGGCTCTGGATGATGCGCCCCTCGTGCTCGGTGATGGAACAGAAGGTGCAGCCGCCGAAGCAGCCGCGCTGGATCGCGACGGAGAAGCGGATCATCTTCCAGGCGGGTATTGCGGCCTGCCCATAAGAGGGGTGCGGTGCGCGGTGGTAGGCCCGCTCGTACACCCAATCCATCTCCTTCGTTGTCAGCGGGATGGGCGGCGGGTTGAGCCAAACGTCGGTGTCACCGTGACGCTGCACCAGCGCGCGTGCATTGCCCGGGTTGGCTTCCATATGCAGGATGCGCGAGGCATGCGCATACAACACCGGGTCGGCTGCCACGGCCTCGTGCGAGGGCATGCGGATCACGCTGCGCGCGCGCTCGGTGTTCTTCACGCGCCGCACGAAGCGCACGACGCGCTCGGTGCCCGCGGCGGGGGTGGGTGCGGCTGCAGATGGGGCGGCGCCGGGCGCTGCGCCGCCCGCGGGTGCCATCGCGTACGGATCGACCGCCGGCGCAAGCGGGCCGGGCGTATCCAGGTGCGTGGAGTCGATCTCGACCCAGCCCGCCGCCGCGGTCTTGCGGGTGAAGGCGGTGCCGCGGATGTCCGTCAACTGATCGATGGATTCGCCGGCTGCCAGGCGATGGGCGATCTCGCACAGCTGTCGCTCGCCGTTGCCGTAGACCAGCAGGTCGGCCCTGGCGTCCAGCAACACCGAGCGGCGTACCTTCTCCGACCAATAGTCGAAGTGCGCGATGCGCCGCAGCGAGGCCTCGATGCCGCCGATGACGATCGGCGCGTCGCGGAAGGCTTCGCGCGCACGCTGCGCGTAGACGATGACCGAACGATCGGGCCGGCGGCCACCCTCCCCGCCCGGCGTGTAGGCGTCATCGCTGCGCACGCGCCGGTCGGCGGTATAGCGGTTGACCATCGAGTCCATGTTGCCGGCGGTGATGCCGAAGAACAGGTTGGGCCGCCCCAGCGCCGCGAACGCCGCGGCGCTGTGCCAGTCAGGCTGGGCAATGATGCCGACGCGAAAACCCTGGGCCTCCAGCACGCGCCCGACGATCGCCATCCCGAAGCTCGGATGATCGACGTACGCGTCCCCAGTGACGATGATGATGTCGCAGCTGTCCCAGCCGAGGGTGTCCATCTCGGCACGAGACATGGGCAGGAACGGGGCCGTGCCAAAGCGCGCCGCCCAGTGCCTGCGATACGCGAAAATGTCGGGAGCCGGGTCCATAGCGGGCGCAGATTAGAGCAGAAAGTCCGCCACCGCGCCCCTCAAGGCCCGAACCCGCACAAGCCCTGCGGCTGTGACCGGCCCATGCAGCGCTCGTGCCAGTGCTTGCGTTACCTCGGTACCATGGTACCATTAACGCCATGAAGCAAGTGACCCGCACCCAGACCGGCGTACGGCTGGAAACGCGCCTGCTGAAGGTGCTCAAGGCGCTGGCGACCGAACTCGACCTGTCTCTCGGTGACCTGCTGGAGGGCGTGGTGCTGCACGCTTTCGAGGGCAAGGCGCCCTTCTCGGCCGCGACGCTGCGGAAGATCAAGGCCCTGAAGGCGGTGTACGGGCTCGACCTGGTGGCCGGTGATTCGCACCGGCTGCGCGAGGGGCACGGTGATGAGCCCTGAGGCGGGCACGGCGGTCGCCGCCAGCACCGCGGAGGCCGACCTCGCCCGCTTCCTCGCGGGTGAAGTGGATCAGCGGGTCTAGTAAAGAAGCAGCGCCTGGCGCTGGAGCTGCCAGGCGGATTCATCGGCGGCGGCGAGCGCCTCGAGATCGGCCGGCAGTGCCTGCGGGTCATCGACCCACTGGCGCAGCAGTTCGCCGCCGTTGATGACATCGATGGCCAGCCGCTGCTCGTACTCGTAGGGGAAGTCGCGCCACAACGGGTAGTCGGGCCGCAGCTGCCGCAGCGCCTTGAACGCCAGCGCGAACAGCCGCCACGGTTTGAATGCGTCGGGATCGTAGTACGCGGCGTCTTCCACATGGACCTGGAACCCGGCGCACAGCCGGCCGGTGTGCTTGTGGAAAGTCGGTTCGAACCAGCACGGCCGCAGGCGGCAACCCGCGAGCCACTGCGGCGCCAGGCGCTGCATGGCCTGCAACAACGCAACGCTGTCGATGTCGGGTGCGCCCAGCACTTCCAGCGGCCGCGTGGTGCCGCGGCCCTCGGACAGGGTCGTGCCTTCGAGCATCACCGACCCTGCGTAGGCGCGCGCCATCCACAGGTTCGGTGCGTTCGGACTGGGGTTGACCCAGGTGCGTGCGCCCAGCGGCCAGCCAAAGCCGGGTGCAGCCTGCGGCTGCCAGCCCTGCATGGTGATGACCTTGCAGTCCACGTCAAGTTTGAGCGTGACGATGAACCAGCGCGCCAGCTCACCCAGGGTCAGCCCGTGGCGCATCGGCAGCGCACCGGCGCCGACGAAGCTCTCCCAACCGGGGCGCAGTGTCAGTCCTTCGACGGGACGGCCCGCGGGGTTGGGCCGGTCGAGTACCCACACAGACTTGCCGTGCCGTGCGCAGGCCTCCAGTACGTAGCGCAGTGTCGTTATGAAAGTGTAGATGCGGCAACCCAGGTCCTGCAGGTCGACCAGGAGCACATCGAAGGTATCGAGCATCGCCTGCGTGGGACGGCGCACTGTGCCGTACAGGCTGAATACCGGTATTCCCGACACAGGATCATGGAAGTCGGCCGACTCCACCATGTTGTCCTGCTTGTCACCGCGCAGTCCGTGCTGCGGGCCGAGAGCTGCGGTCAGCTTCACCTCCGGCAGCCCGGCCAGGGCATCGAGGGAATGCCGCAGGTCGCGTGTCACGGAGGCGGGATGCGCCAGCAGCGCCACCCGCCTGCCCTTGAGCGGCGCACGCAGCGCCGGATCGGCTGCCAGGCGGTCGATGCCGAAGAGAATCTCACTCATGACTTGAGGGAAACCGCGTGGATGAAACCAGCCGGGTGATGGAAATCGGGGTTGCCCGGAGGATGCCGCAATGCCCAGTAGCCCAGTGTTCCGTCGGCATCCTCCACCACCGCTGTCAGGGCCACACGCAGGCTGCGCGCCCGCGCGCACTCCGCCAGCCCCGCCAGGTGCACCGTCGCCGACACGTCCAGGTGTGCGGCATCGCGGTGCACGTTGAGCCCGGGCGCCTGCGTCAGGCTGGCTGGTTGCATGCCCGCCCGCCAGGAATCGAACCGGTAGGCAGCCCAGTCCATGGCCGGCGAGAAGTTGAACTCGAAGTAGCTGTCGGCGCCCTCGGGCGCCAGGAAGATTTCGCAGCAGGTGTGCTGCCACAGTCCGTCGGCGCGATGGCCGGCGTGGGCATGCGGAATGCGCAACTGCTCCATATCACCCTGCAACTGGAAATGGCACGCCAGGGTGACGGCGTCGGTGAGCTGCGCCCGGGCGGTGATGCGCCACACCGCCCCGATCCGCGTGTCCGGGTGGGACAACAACTCAAGGGCGGGCGCTGCGTGCGTCACACTGCATCCATCACGCTGCGTCCTGCAGCCAGCGGCGCAGCGCGGTGTTGACCGCTGCCGGGCGCTCGAGCGTGGAGAGGTGGCCGCAGCGGGCGACCGTCACCAGGTGCGCGCCCCGGATCCCCTGCGCCATCTCGGCCGCCAGTTCCGGCGGCGTCAGCGCGTCGCTGTCGCCCACCAGCACCAGCGTCGGGCAGCGGATCTCAGGGAGTGTCGGGCGCGAATCGGCGCGGCCCATGATGGCCTGCTGCTGGCGCAGGAAGGCCGGGACGCCGACGTCCCCGGCCATCAGCCTGTTGATGCCGCTGAGTTCCGCGTCGTTCTGCCGTGAAGGGTGCACGGCGCGGCCGTACTGCGCCTCGACGACTTCCGCCAGGCGCCCGGTGTTGGCCAGCGCCATCTGCGCGCGGCGCGCGGTGCTTTGTTGAGGTGTATCGGGGCGCGCACTGGTATCGAGCAACGCCAGCCGCGCCACACGCTGCGGCGCGCGGCGCAGCAGTTCGAAGGCGATATAACCGCCCATTGACAGGCCGACCAGGGCGAAACGCGGCGGCGCGCCGTCCAGGATGCGCTGCGCAATTCCCGCCATGGTGTCGTCACGGGTGTGGTCGGCCACCGTGACCTGGCCTGCGGGCCACAGAACCGGGATCTGCGGGGCGTACAACCGTGCCGAGGCCAGCAGCCCCGGTACCAGCACGATGGGCAGGGCCTCACTCATCGCTATTCAAGCGCCTGCCGCAGCTCCGCCAGCAGGTCCTCCAGGTCCTCGACGCCAACCGACAGGCGGATCAGCCCGTCGCTGATGCCGAGCGCTGCGCGTGTCTGCGCCGGCAGCGAGGCGTGCGTCATGATGGCCGGCAGTTCGATCAGGCTCTCGACACCGCCCAGGCTCTCGGCCAGCGCGAACAGGTGACAGCGCTCCAGGGTGCGGCGTGCCGCCGGTAGCCCGCCGCGCAGCACCGCTGTCACGATGCCGCCACAGCCACCCGTCATCTGGCGGCGCGCCAGGTCGTGCTGCGGATGACTGGCCAGACCCGGGTAGTACACCCGCTCCACCTGCGGGTGGCCCTCGAGGAACTGCGCCACCGCGAGCGCGCTCGCGCAATGCCGCTCCATGCGCAGCGCCAGGGTCTTGATGCCGCGCAGTGTCAGGAATGAATCGAAGGGCCCGGGAACACCGCCGACCGCGTTCTGCAGGTAGGCCAGGCGCTCCGCCAGCTCGCCGCCCCCCTCACGCACCACGGCGGCGCCACCGATGGCATCAGAGTGGCCGTTCAGGTACTTGGTGGTGGAGTGCACCACGATGTCGAAGCCCAGCTCCAGCGGGCGCTGGATATAAGGGGTGGCGAAGGTGTTGTCGCATACGGCGAGCAGGCCGCGGGCACGCGCCACCGCGCCAACCGCCGCCAGGTCCACCACCTTCAACAGCGGATTGGTCGGCGTCTCGACCCACACCATGCGTGTCTGCGGGCGGATGGCGGCTTCCAGGGCCTTAGGCTGTGTCAGGTCCACGAAGGAGACCTGCAGCCCGGCCGAGCGCTTGCGCACGTTTTCCAGCAGGCGGTAGGTGCCGCCGTAGAGATCGTGCATGGCGATGATATGCGCCCCCGAGTCCAGCAGCTCCAGCACCGTGGCGGTCGCCGCCATGCCGGAGGCGAAGGCGCAGGCCGCCGCCCCACCCTCCAGGCTGGCGAGCGAGGCCTGCAGCGCATCGCGGGTCGGGTTGCGGGTGCGGGAGTACTCGAAGCCCTGGTGCACGCCGGGGCTCGCCTGCACATAGGTGGAGGTGGCGTAGATGGGCGGCATCACCGCGCCAGTCAGCGGGTCCGGCCGCTGGCCTCCGTGGATGGTGCGGGTGGCGAAGCGTTGCGGGGCCATTACATCCGTCTCCGCAGCCAGTTGAGCAGGTCGATGCGAGTGACCAGTCCCTGGAACTCGCCCTGGTGCACCACGATGGCCACCATGCCGCGCTTGAAGATCTCCAGCAGCTGCTCCACCGGCGCATCCACCGGCACGGTCACCAGGTGACTGGCCATGGCGCGCGTCACGGGCTCGTTGAAGTGCTCGGGGTTGCTGACCACTTCCAGCAGGATGTCCTCCTCGTCGACGATACCGGCGATGCGGCCGTCGCGCATCACCGGCACCTGCGAGACGTCGTAGAGTTTCATGCGCCGGTAGGCCGCCATGACGGTCTCGGTGGAGTTGACCGTCACGGCCGCGCGCTCGGTGTGGCGGCGCGGGATGAGGTCGCGCAGGTCACCCAGGTGCTCGCGCTGCAGGAATCCCTGGTCCAGCATCCAGTAGTCGTTGTAGACCTTCGACAGGTACTTGTTGCCGCTGTCGCACACGAAGGTGACCACGCGGCGCGGCGCGCGCTGCTCGCGGCAGTAGCGCAACGCCGCCGCCAGCAGCGTGCCGCTGGAGGTGCCGGCAATGATGCCCTCCTTCGCCAGCAGTTCGCGGCAGGTGGTGAAGGATTCGGCATCGGGAATGCTGAAGGTGCCCGCCACGCGCGAGAAGTCGCCCACGGGCGGCACGGAGTCCCCGCCTATGCCCTCGACCAGCCACGGCGTCATCTTCTCCGGCAGTTTGCCGGTGCGGGCGTAGTGGGCGAGCCCCGATCCCACCGGGTCTGCCAGCACCAGCTGCACCTGCGGCGCGGTGCGCGAGAAAAATCTTGTGAGGCCCGCCAGCGTACCCCCGGTGCCGGCGCCGCACACTACCGCATCCAGGCGCTGTTGTGTCTGCTCCCAGATCTCCGGCGCGGTGGTCTCCTCGTGCGCCTGCGCGTTGGCGGGATTGCCGAACTGGTTCACGAAGTATGAGCCCGGGGTCTCGCGCGCCAGCCGCTCCGCCAGGTCGCGGTAGTACTCGGGATGACCCTTGCTGACATCCGAGCGTGTCATCACCACTTCGGCGCCCATGGCCCGCAGGTGGAAGATCTTCTCCTGGCTCATCTTGTCGGGAATCACCAGGCGCAGGCGGTAGCCCTTCTGCGCCGCCACCAGCGCCAGCCCCAGGCCGGTGTTGCCCGCGGTGGCCTCGATCAGTGTCGCGCCGGGGCGGATATGGCCGGCACGCTCGGCCGCCTCGACCAGGTACAGGCCGACGCGATCCTTGATCGAGCCGCCGGGATTCTGGTTCTCGAGCTTGAGGAACAGCTCGCACGGCCCGGTGTCCAGGTGGCGCACCGCCAGCAGCGGTGTGTGGCCGATCATGGCCAGCACGTTGTCGTAGATGCCGGGCACAGCGTTTTCCCTCGAGGTCAAATCAAGGATTGTAGCGCGCCCAGGAGTTGAGAGCCTCGCCCGAGGTCGCCTCGAGGGTGGGAGCGCAGCGCCATTTGCGGCTCCCGCACGGTGCGCGCACCAGCGCGATCCGGCCGCGGTGGGAAGAATTGCCACTGCTTCGCACCTGTTGCTACTTGTTGCTACTTCTTCTCACCTTTGCGAAGACCCCGCCCCACGCGACCACTGTGGATGCGGGCTAGCCTGCAATGCCTGGTCGGCAATGAATTGACATCATGATGCTCTATATATAGCATCACGATGATGCGAACGACTCTGACACTGGAAGATGACGTGGCTGCGCGCCTGCAGGCTGAGGCAAGGCGCACCGGGCAGCCGTTCAAGGTCATCGTCAACCAGCACCTGCGCCGCTCGCTGGCGCAGCGCACCCGGGCAAGGGGTGTCGCCCCATTTCGCGTGAACCCACGCAACCTGGGCGGGCCTGCATCCGGGATGTCTTACGATGACATTGGCACGCTGCTGGAGCGGGCAGAGGGACCGGAACACCGGTGAAGCTGCTCGACGCGAACGTTCTTCTCTACGCCTACGACTCCGCGTCCGCACATCATGCCGCCTGCGCCGCCTGGCTCGAGGCGGCACTCGCCGAGGACGAGCCGGTCGGTGTTCCCTGGCAGACGAGCCTGGCCTTTGTGCGCATCGCCACCAATCCTCGCGCGGTACGCCAGCCACTCGGGATCGAGGATGCCTGTGGCATCGTTACAGCCCTGATCGAGCGCCCGGGAGTGATCGTCGTCGAGCCCGGTGAACGGTTCTGGGTACTCTTCCGTCAACTGGTCACAGAGGCCCGCGTTCACGGGCCACTGGTAACGGATGCGGTCCTTGCGGCGCTGGCCCTGGAACAGGGCGCGGCAGTGTGCACGACCGACCGGGACTTCAGGCGCTTTGCCGGGCTTTCGGTTATCGATCCAAGCGCGTGACCTGGCGAACCGTACCGGATCAGGCCGGCGGCGCGGTGGTCTGCGACGACACTCCCACGATCAACCCCGACTGCACCCAGCCGCGCAGCAGTCCCGCTGCCTGCGCGGCCGCGTCGGCCGCCGGCACGTGGGCGCACAGGTGTTCGCAGACTTCCGCGAAGGGCCAGCCGGCGCGCGCACCATCAACGGCGCCGGCTTCGACCGTGGACAGGGAACGATAGAAAGTCACCAGGCCATCGCGCCAGATCAGCCAGGGCGTGGCGCGCGGCTGCAGCTGCGCCTCGGGCCGCTCGCCCTCCCCGGTCAATGCCTGCCAGATGGCCGGCACATTCCAGCGCAGGTCGAGCCGTTGCACCGCGGGGTGCCAGCGCAGACGCAGTTGCGGCCACTGTGACTGCGGGATGCCCGCCAGGTCGGCGTGCGTCAGGGCGGTGGCGTCGGCAGCGTCGAAGGCCAGCCCCGTGGCCCACTCCCACTGGGCCAGTTCGGCAAGCAGCGGCGCGTCGCGGTAGTCGGGGTGCTTCGCCAGCCATGGCGGCAGCTGTTCACCGTACCAGCGGATGGAGAAGTGCCGCGAGGGATTCGCGGTTATATAAGAGTGCGCCAGCGCGGCAAAGTCGCTCTCGCCCAGGAGTGCGGCGAGCGCCGGGAAGTTGCTCTGCAGCGCCTCGGCGAGCCTGCCCGTGTACGCGTGCGCGTAAATGCCCAGGCGTGTCTCTACGGGGAAGCGCTCGCTGCCCACCACATGCACACGCACCGCGTCGCTGCCGCGCAGCAGGTGCTCCTGGAAGTCCTGCTGGAGGGCTGGCAGCATCTTCATGCGGCTTCTGCCAGAACCGCGGCAGCCAGGCCGCGCGCCTGCTGCAGTTCCGCGCACAGCTCCTGCAACGGCGGGATGTTGGCGTCGCGCTCGATCATGGTGGATACCGCGCCGCAGTGCCGCAGCGCCGCGGCGTACAGCTGCCACACCGGGTCGGGCACCGCGTGATCGTGGGTATCGATCAGGTAGTCGCCGTGATCCTCGTGGCCGGCAAGGTGGATCTGCTGCACCCGTGCGGCCGGAATGGCGCGCAGGTACTGGTGCGCGTCGAAGCCATGATTCACCGCACTGACGTGGATGTTGTTGACGTCCAGCAGGATCAGGCAGTCGGCCCTCACCGCCACCTCTGCCAGGAACTCCCACTCCTGCAGGTGCGAGGCGCTGAATCCGACATAACTCGATACGTTTTCCAGCAGGATGCGCCGGCCCAGCAGCTCCTGGACCTGGCGCACGCGTGCGGCGACATGCGCCAGCGCCTCCTCGGTATACGGCAACGGCAGCAGGTCGTGGGTGTTGCTGCCGGCAATGCCGGTCCAGCACAGGTGATCGGAGATCCACTGCGGCTCGATGCGCTGCGCCAGTGCGCGCACCTGGCGCAGGTAATCCAGGTCCAGCGGCGCCGTGCTGCCGATAGACAGCGACACGCCGTGCAGGACCACCGGGTAGCGCTCACGGATGCGATCGAGGTAATGCAACGGCTTGCCGCCGGGCACCAGGTAGTTTTCGGTGAGCGCCTCGAACCAGTCGACCGGCGGTGAGTTCGCCAGGATCGACTCGTAGTGATCGGTGCGCAGTCCGAGACCGAAACCAAGCGGCTGCTTGAGCATTGGGCAGGATCCCGCGGGGTCAGATGGGCTGATTGTAGCTGCGCGGCCCCGTGCCGCGCGGTCCATACAGTAGACCGGGGTCACGCCTGCTGTATTGCAGTGACGGCGCTGCGGGCCCCTTGAACGGGCGCCGTCCGCATCCATGATCCACTACAATCCCTGATCCACCGGCACGCCACCCCTGGGACTGGAGCGGCTGCCCCCGCAACCTGCTGTTCCTTACAAGGCAATGACCGACGCCTCCCGTGACGCCATCGCCGTGCGTGGCGCGCGCCAGAACAACCTCAAGAACCTCGACCTCGACCTGCCGCTCAACGAGCTGATCGTCGTGACCGGGGTGTCCGGCTCGGGCAAGTCCTCACTGGTCTTCGACACCCTGTACGCGGAGGGCCAGCGCCGGTATGTCGAGACCTTCTCGCCCTATGCGCGGCAATTCCTGGACCGCATGGACAAACCGCAGGTCGACTCCATCGCGGGCATCCCGCCGGCCATCGCCATCGACCAGACCAACCCGGTGCGCACCTCGCGCTCCACCGTCGGCACGATGACGGAGCTGAACGACCACCTGAAGCTGCTGTTCGCGCGCGCCGCGAGCCTGTATTGCCGGCGCTGCGGCGAGCCGGTGCGCCGCGACACGGCGCAGAGCATCTGCGACGACCTGCTGGCGCGGGCCGCGGCGGCCGACAACCCGCGGCTGCTGATCACCTTCCCGGTCCCGGTGCCGGAGAACTTCACGGCCACCGAGGTACGTGAACTTCTGGCCCGCCAGGGTTACACGCGTTTCTTCGACGCGGGCAACCAGGCGTCCACGGGCGCGCCCGCGGGCGTAACCACCAGTGGGCCCGCGGTGGCGCCTGCGCCCGGCGGCAGGGCCGCCCGGGCCAAACGCAAGCGCACAGCGCCAGCGGCGCCCGCCGCGCTGCCAACCCTGGAGGTGGTGCAGGACCGCCTGCGCGCCGTGGGCGCGGATCAGGCACGACTGCGGGAATCCCTGGAAGCGGCGCTGGCGGTGGGCCGCGGGCGCCTGGGTGTGCGCGTCGTCGACGACAGCGATCCGCCGCGCGTGCTCGCCACCTGGCGCTATTCCAGCGACCTGCACTGCGCGCACTGCGATCTTCACTATTCCGCGGCCGCGCCCAGCCATTTCTCTTTCAACTCGCCGCTGGGCGCCTGCGAGGTCTGCCGCGGCTTCGGGCGCACCATCGGCATCGACTATGGCCTGGTGATTCCCGATGAGACCCGCTCGCTGCGCGGTGGCGCCATCAAGCCGTGGCAGACGAAGTCCTACGCGGAGTGTCAGCAGGACCTGGAGAAGTTCGCGAAGCTGCGCGGCATCCCGCTGGACGTGCCGTGGCGTGAGCTGCCTGCGGCGGCACGCGCGTGGGTCATCGAGGGCGAGGGTGAGTGGACGCGCAAAGTCTGGTACGGGGTGAAACGCTTCTTCGCCTGGCTGGAGACCCGGGCCTACCGGATGCACGTGCGGGTGCTGCTGTCGCGCTACCGTGCCTACACGCCCTGCGAGGCCTGCGGTGGTGCGCGGCTCAAGAGCGACGCCCTGCTGTGGCGCCTGGGCAGCCATGAACTGGCGCGCGAGGTGCTTGCCGATGCGGCGCCATTCAGACCCAACGGCGTGGAATGGACGGCGCAACAGCTGGAGCGCCTGCCGGGCCTCACCATCCACGACCTGATGCTGCTGCCGGTGGAGCGTGCCAGCGAGTTCTGTGCGCGCCTGACACTGCCGCGTCCCCTGGATGAGGCAACCGAGCTGCTGCTGACGGAAGTGCGCGGCCGCCTGCGCTACCTGGTCGAGGTCGGCCTGGGTTACCTGACCCTGGACCGGCAGTCGCGCACCCTTTCCGGCGGCGAGGTGCAGCGCATCAACCTGACCACGGCGCTCGGCACCTCGCTGGTCAACACGCTGTTCGTGCTCGACGAGCCCTCGATCGGCCTGCATCCGCGCGACATGCGACGGGTCATCGGGGTAATGAAGCGCCTGCGCGACGCCGGCAATTCCCTCATCGTGGTGGAGCACGATCCGCAGATCATGCTCGAGGCCGACCGCATCCTGGACCTGGGCCCCGGCGCCGGGGAAAACGGCGGTACGGTGGTGTTCGCGGGTACGCCGCGCCAGATCCGCTCGCATCCGCAATCGCTGACCGGACGCTACCTGGCCGGTACACGCTCGGTCGACACGGTGGCGGATGGTGGAATGACCCAGGGTGAGGCGACACGCACCACGAGCGGCTCGCGCCCGGGGTGCGCTCCCTCGCGTGCCGTAGTCAAGGTTGCGCCGGTAGCGGCGGGCGAGGTGGTCGCCGAGGCGCGTTCCAACCGCTGGCTGGAACTCAAGGGCGCCAGTGAACACAACCTCAGGAACCTGGACGTACGCATTCCACTGAAGCGCCTGGTGTGCGTGACCGGCGTGTCGGGCTCGGGCAAGTCGACGCTGGTGGAGGACGTGCTCTACCCGGCGCTGCTGAAGTACCTGGGCCGGCCCAGTGAAGCGCCGGGTCGCTTCGCGGCGCTGACGGGCGCGGAGCTGATTGACGACGTGGTCATGGTCGACCAGAATCCCATCGGCCGTACCACGCGTTCCAACCCCGCCAGCTACGTCGGCGCATTCGATGCCATCCGCGCGCTGTTCGCCGCGGAGCCGGCGGCGCAGGAGCGCCGCTACACCGCCGGGACCTTCAGCTTCAACTCCGGCAACGGCCGCTGTCCCGCCTGCAGCGGCAACGGCTTCGAGCACGTGGAAATGCAGTTTCTCTCCGACGTCTACCTGCGCTGCCCCGACTGCAACGGCCAGCGCTATCGCGACGAGGTACTGGAGATCCGGCACGAGGGCGCCGACGGGCGTCGCTGCAACATCGCCGAGGTGCTGCAGCTGACCGTCACCCAGGCGCGCGCTTTCTTCGCCGACACTCCCGAGGTTGCCGCACGGCTGTCGCCGCTGGCGGACGTCGGCCTGGAGTATCTGAAGCTCGGGCAGCCGGTCCCGACACTGTCCGGCGGCGAGGCGCAACGGCTCAAGCTCGCCGGGCACCTGGCGCAGGCCGCCTCGGTGCTCTCCAGCACCACGCACCGCGGCAAGCTGTTCCTGTTCGACGAACCCACCACCGGGCTGCACTTCGAGGACGTCGCCCGGCTGCTGCGGGCCTTCCGCAAACTTTTGGCGGCGGGACACTCGCTGCTGGTCATCGAGCACAACCTCGACGTGATCCGCGCCGCCGACTGGATCATCGACCTGGGACCGGAGGGCGGCGAACGCGGCGGCAGCATCGTTGCCACCGGTACGCCGGCGCAGGTGCGTACGGTTGCCGCCTCGTTCACCGGCCAGGCGCTCGCGGACTACGATGCGGCGCTGGCGCCGGCCCCCGCAGGCACGGCAATGCCCGCATCGGCCGCGCAGCGCGCGACACCCGATGCAGTGGCAGAGCCGGCCGCCGGCGACCCAGGCAGCGCGCGCGGCAACGGCGCCAGGAACGCAGTGGTCATCCACAAGGCCCGCGAACACAACCTCAAGGGCATCGACGTCGAGATTCCGCGCGAGCGCTTCACGGTGGTGACCGGCGTGTCCGGCTCGGGCAAGTCCACGCTTGCCTTCGACATCCTGTTCAACGAGGGCCAGCGGCGCTACCTGGAGTCGCTCAACGCCTATGCCCGCCAGTTCGTGCAGCCGGCGGCGCGGCCGGACGTGGACGCGATCTTCGGCATACCGCCAACCGTGGCAATCGAACAGCGCACCAGTCGCGGCGGCCGCAAGAGCACGGTCGCGACCCTCACGGAGATCTATCACTTCCTGCGGCTGCTGTACGTCAAGCTCGGCACCCAGTACTGCCCGGACTGCGATGTCGCCATTGAACCGCAGAGTGCCGACTCGGTCGCCGCGCGGCTGCTGCGCGACTTCCGTGGCCGCCGCGTAACACTGCTCGCGCCGCTGGTGGTGGCGCGCAAGGGCTACTACACCGAGCTGGCCCGCTGGGCGGGCAAGAAAGGCTTCCGACAGCTGCGCGTGGACGGTGCGCTGCTGCCGGTAGCGCCCTGGCCGCGGCTGTCGCGCTTTCGCGAACATACCATCGAGCTGCCTGTGGAACAGGTGGAGGTCACCGCCCGCAACGAAGCGGCGCTGCGCGCCGCACTGGCGCGCGCGCTGGATTTCGGCAAGGGGCTGGTGCACGTGCTGGCGGACGGCGGCACGCGGGTCAGTGTGTTCTCCACGCGCCGTGCCTGCCCACACTGCGGCCGCAGCTTCGCCGAACTGGATCCGCGCCTGTTCTCTTTCAACTCACGGCACGGCTGGTGCACCGACTGCTTCGGCACCGGCGTGCGCCTGCAGGGATTCACGGCCGAGCAGTCCGGTGAGGAACGCGGCTGGAACGAGTGGTACGGCGCCGATGCACAGGCCTGCGACACCTGTGACGGTCAGCGGCTCAATCCGGTCGCGCTCAACGTGCGCTTCCGCGGGCGCTCCATCGCCGCGCTCACCGGTGACGCGGTGGGCGCGAGCGCGCGGTTCTTCCAGAAGCTGCGCCTGAATACCCGCGAGCGCCAGATCGCCCGCGACCTGCTGGCGGAGATCCGCGCGCGCCTCGCATTCCTGGAACGCGTTGGCCTCAGCTATCTGCAGCTCGACCGCGCCGCCCCGACGCTCTCGGGCGGCGAGGCGCAACGCATCCGCCTGGCGGCGCAGCTCGGCTCCAACCTGCAGGGCGTGTGCTACGTGCTGGACGAGCCGACCATCGGGCTGCACCCACGCGACAACGCCATCCTGCTGGACTCCCTGTCGCGGCTCGCCGGCCGCCGCAACACCCTGGTAGTGGTGGAACACGACGAGGACACCATCCGCCGCGCCGACTACGTGCTGGACCTGGGGCCCGGTGCGGGCACGCAGGGGGGCGAAGTGGTCGGCGCCGGCACGGTGCGCGATCTGACACGCAATCCACGCTCCGTCACCGGCCGTTTCCTGCGGCAACCCCTGCTGCATCCGGCCCGGCCGCAGCGCCCGGTGACCTCGGCTACCGAGCGGCTGCTGCTGCAGCGCGTGACGCTGCACAACATCCGTGGGACCGATATCGAAATCCCGCTCGGGCGGCTGGTGGTGGTCAGCGGCGTGTCGGGATCGGGCAAGTCCACCGTCACGCGTGACGTGCTGTACGCCAACCTGCAACGACTGCTGGCCGGGGGCCCGGCGGGCAGGGCCCGCAAGGACCGCCGCGCGCAGCAGGTCGTGGGCTGCGCCGCGATCCGTGGCGCCGGGAAGCTCGACCGCGTGCTCGAGGTCGACCAGACTCCCATCGGCAGGACGCCGCGCTCCTGTCCGGCCACCTACATCGGGTTCTGGGACGACATCCGGCGCATCTACGCGGGCACCACCGAGGCGCGCATGCGCGGCTACGATATCAGCCGCTTCTCGTTCAATACGGCCGGCGGACGCTGCGAGGCCTGCGAAGGCCAGGGCGTGAAGACCATCGAGATGAACTTCCTGCCCGACGTGAAAGTGCTGTGCGACGTCTGCGGCGGCCGCCGCTTCAATCCCGGCACGCTGGCGGTGCTGTGGCGCGAGGCCAGCGTCGGGGACGTGCTGGCGATGAGCGTGGACACTGCGCTGCCCTTCTTCGCCGTCCACCCGCGCGTCCATCATGCACTCAAGCTGCTGCAGGACGTGGGCCTGGGCTACCTGACTCTCGGACAGGCGAGCCCGACGCTGTCGGGTGGCGAAGCGCAGCGCATCAAGCTGGTCGCCGAGCTGGCGCGTACCCGGGACGATGCCGCGCGCGGCCCGCGGGTGCAGTCACGCCATACGCTGTATGTCCTGGACGAACCGACCGTGGGCCTGCACATGGCGGATGTCGAGAAGCTCATCCGGGTGTTGCACCGCCTGGTCGCGGCCGGCAACTCCGCGGTGGTGGTGGAGCACAACCTGGACGTCATGGCCGAGGCGGACTGGATCATCGACATGGGGCCGGAGGCCGGCAACGCGGGCGGACGGGTGGTGGCGGCAGGATCGCCTGCGCAGGTGGCACAGCCGCGAGGTCGCTCGCACACGGCGCGCGTGCTGGCGGGCTTCCTGCGTGAGCGGGTGCAACGCCCGCAGCCTTAGACGCGCTCTCGCGCGTGGGCAATCACCCGGCCGCGGCCGCCCGCAATATCGCCGCAATGCTGAGCTCAACGTCCTGTGCGGTCGTGGCCCAGGAGGAGACACTGATCCGCATCGCCGTGCGGCCCTGCCACTGGGTGCCACCGCACCAGCAGACGCCTTCGCGCTGAATCCGTTCGATGACATTGCGGGTGCGCTGCGGATCGCCGAAGGACACCAGCACCTGGTTGAGCTCCACTTCGTTGAGAACCTCGTAGCCGGCCTGGGCAAGTGCCGCCGCAAAGCGCTGCGCGAACCGACAGGTCCTCTCGACCAGGTCGGCGACGCCGGCCCTGCCCAGGTGCCGCAAAGCGGCCCACACCTCGATGCCACGCGCGCGGCGCGAGAAGTCGGGTGTGTACTGGTATGGAACACGATCGTCGTCCTGGGAGAGATAGGCGCCGTCGACGGACATGGCCGCGCGCAACGCCGGCTGATCGCGCGTCAGCACCAGGCCACTGTCGTACGGTACGTTGAGCCACTTGTGCGCATCGGTCGCCCAGGAGTCCGCCAGCTCCACGCCGCGGGCAAGATGCGCACGCCCGGGTGCGGCGGCGGCCCACAGGCCGAATGCCCCGTCGACGTGCACCCACGCGCCGCTGCTGCGGGCGCGCTCACAGATCTGTGCAATCGGGTCGAAACCACCGGTGTTCACGTTGCCAGCCTGCACGCACACGATGGTGCGCGCGTCCACCTGCGGGAAGTCTGCTGCGCGCATGCGCCCCTGGGAATCGCACGGAACCCGCACCACCCTCTCGCGCCCGAAGCCCACCATCGCCAGCGCCTTGCGCATGCTGGCGTGAACCTCCTCGCTCACCACCACCGTCAGCGGCGGTGCGCCAAACAGCCCCTGCGCTTCAACATCCCAGGCCAGGCGCGCCAGCAGCGCATGGCGCGCCGCCGCCAGTCCACAGAAATTGGCAGCCGTCGCGCTGGTAACGAAGCCCCCGGCGGTGGCCGTCGGCAGGCGCAGGATGTCCTTCAGCCAGCGCAGCGCGCTCCTCTCCAACGCCGCGCAGGCGGGCGCCGTCACCACCAGGCCGGCGTTCTGATCCCAGGCCGACGCCAGCCAGCTGGCCGCCACCGTAACCGGCAGCGCACCACCGATCACGAAGCCGAAGAAACGCCCGCCGGCCGAGGCCATGGTCGCAGGTGACCCATAATCGTCCAGCTCGGCCAGTACTGTCCCGGCGGCGCAGGATTGATCGGGAATGTCCCGGTCAAAGATGCTGAGCGCTGCGAGTGCCGCAGGAGACGGCGCCACCGCACGCGCGTCGATCCCGGCCAGGTAGCGCTGGGCCCGACGGCAGCCCTCATCAAGTACTTCGTTCATATGCTCATACTCCCCTGGCGCGGCTCGCCGAGCGGCGCGCACCCGCCTGCCTTGGAGCGATTTCGCAGCCCGGGGTAGAGTAGCGCCATGGCCCACGATCTGCAGTGCTGGAAATGCGGTGCCTCACTGCGCGAGTTCACCCTGCCGCTGCGGCGCCTGGAGGAATGCCGGGTGTGCCGCGCCGAGCTGCACGTGTGCCGCATGTGTGTGGAGTACGATACACACGTCGCCAAGCACTGCCGTGAGCCGACCGCCGAGGAAGTGCGCGACAAGACCAGCGCCAACTTCTGCGATCACTTCAAGCCGCGCCCCGGCGCCTGGGTTGCGCCCAACACGGCGGAAGTCGACCAGGCGCGCGCCGC
Source organism: Pseudomonadota bacterium (assembly GCA_018241445.1). GTDB lineage: Bacteria > Pseudomonadota > Gammaproteobacteria > Steroidobacterales > Steroidobacteraceae > 13-2-20CM-66-19. Next base: position 132,903 of record JAFEDT010000018.1, on the reverse strand, counting down.
GCTGGACGAGCTGTTCGGCAAAAAGTCCTGAGATCAGCCCTTCTTGCTGCGCTCGCTCAGGCGCTCCAGCAGCCGCGCGAACGGCGAGTTCTTCTGCACCTGCTCGACTTTCAGGTGCCGCACGCCACTGTCATTGAGGATCTCGCCGTTGCCGTTGTCGATGGACAGTTCACTGGCACCCAGGATCTCCAGGGTCTCCTCCAGGGTCTGCACTCCGCGGCGCTCGCCGGCACCCACACGGCCGGGAGCACGGCGCACGGACTTGCCGCGGCCGCTCGCGGCGGCGGTCGCCGAGTCCGCGGCCGCTGCGCCAGCCCTTGGGCGCCTGCCAGCAGGCGAAGACCCGACGGCGCGGCCAGCGGCCACCCGCGGCATGGCGCGCGCTGTCCGGGCAGCGCGCGGATTTGCCACGGGCCGCGCGGGTGCCGGTGATGCCGCTGGCGCAGCCGGCAGCGGTGTGTCGTCGTCGATCAGTTTGAATTCCTCGCGCCGTGAGCAATCGCCGTCAGCGGGCGCCTGTACAGGCGCCTGGCCGTCACCACAGAGTGCTCGCGTTTTCTCGTGCGGGCTCACGGGCACGACGGCGACGGAGCCGAACTCCGAGCGCACGTAGTGCGCCACCTGCCGGGCGGAGATCGCATCGCTGAAGAAGCCCAGGCGCAGTCCGTACCACTTGCGGCCCTCGCGGCTGCCCTCGATGGTGTACAGCGTATAGGCGCTGAAGATCGCCAGCGGCGGAACCTTGCCAAGCTCAACGGGCTGCACCGCCCACTGCAACTGCACGGCGAAGGCGACGGGCGCACTGCTGCCGACGGCCTCACGCAGTACGCGCCGTGTTCCGGTGTCGTCCGGCTTCAGCAGCGGCACGCTGGCGGCCGCGGCATCCGGCTCGGCAGGAGCGCCGTCGCTGCGCCGCGTTTCCAGAAGAGCCAGGACCTGGGTGTCGGAAAGCGAGGGCTCCGGCGGTGCGGCCCGCGGCGCGGGAGGTGGCGGCGCGCGCATCAGCCGCGTTTCTCCGGTGGCGCTGGCGTCGCCGAGCGCCTTGAGAACCTCGCGCACGTTCGAGTCTTCAAACACCGGACGGCTGTTCCTGCGCCCGGGGCGCGGTGGCTGCACCGTCGAGGCGGTGCGGCTGACGGCTGGCGGCGCAGCAGCAGCGGACTGCCTGGCGGGGGTGGACGCGGGTGTCGCGGCCTGGCGGGACACGGCGGCCGTGCGCGTCGCGACTGCGACAGAGGACTGCCGGGCGGCGGTGGACGCGGGTGTCGCGGCCGGACGGGTCACGGGAGCCGCACGCGACACCGCGGTTGCAGCTGCAGGGGACGGCGCAAATGCCGGCGCTGGCCGGAAAGGCGGCGGCGCCGTGACAGCGGCGGCAGGTGCAGTGACGACCGCGGGTGTTGCAACTACCCTGGGCGGGGCGGCCTGCAGTACCGGGATATTCGCGAGCACTGGCGTCGCGGGCACCGGCGCGGCGATCGTGCGCTCCCGGGCGACGGGGACGGCCGCCTGAGCCTCCGCCGCTGCGGCGGCAGCGGCGGCCCGCTCGCGCAGCTTGCGTCCCGGTGCCTCCCCTGCCCACGCGCCCGGATAGATCTCGCGCACCACGCCGAGCCACTCCTCGGCTTCAGCCAGGGTGGCGAAATGACCCATGTGCAGCCGGAAGCGCTCGCGCCCCTCCTCGAAACGACGGCTCACGAAAAACGAGAAGCGCTTGAGCTCCGGTAGATCTGTCTGTGCCAGAGCCATGGGCGTGGTGGACGAGCAGAGATTCAACACGTACGGCCCGGTGGCCGGCGCCGATGTTGCATCCCCCGCTGCCTCGCCACCCGCGGTGGCCTGCGTAGCCTGAATGGGTGCTGCCATAACTTCCCCGAACCGAATTCAACGGCCACTGCTGCTCAGGGGGAGGTCGCGCCCGCTGGCGCGACGGGGAAGCTGTCGTTCGCGGCACCAAAGCGGGATGGTGTCGCGACCGTGGCAGCTCCGCCGTCATAGGAACCCGTCCCTTAGACCGGTGGCTTTGCGTCCCCGCCTTTCGACGGGTTTGCCCTTGTCACTGCCCGCAAGTCTCAAAGCGTCGCGGTTTGGAGTCAAGCAGCAGAACTGTGCGCGATCTCTCAAGTGGGGTCTTGAGGGCGCGGGGCGCAAGGCAGGCGCGGCGGGCGCGCCCGTTATGTCCTATGGCGGGTCCTGCGGCGGGCTCGGGAATCGTCCTGCGCCGGCGAAATGCCGCGAATAGAAGTCGCTGTCGAGCCGCGAATAGCGCACCGCTTCACCGGCGCGGGGCGCGTGCACGAAGCGCCCGTCGCCGGCATAAATCCCGACGTGATCGACTGCTCCCGACCCGTGCATGTGGAAGAACACCAGGTCCCCGGGGGCAAGCTGCTGCGGCGTCACCGGGTGTGCGGCCTGCTGTTGCCCGGCGGCGGTGCGCGGAATGGCAACTCCGACGCTGCCGTAGGCGTACACCGCCAGGCCACTGCAATCGAATCCGCCACCGTCGGCGCCACCGAACTGGTACGCGGTGCCGATCACCGCGGCAGCTGCGCGCGCAATCCGATCGCCGTCGTTGTGCGCGCCCGTGACTGCGGTGATCGCGGGCGTTGCGTCGGCGCCAGCCGCAACAACACTGTCGGGAGCGCGCACTTGTGTTGACAGCACGCTGCAGGCGCTGCAGGTGAGACACAGCAGCAGTCCCGCCGCAACACGCATGCTTTTCAGCCGCCGCCGGACGCGGCCGGCTTGCCCGCCGCACGCCCCGTGCTGCCGGCCCTGGCCAGCGCCATGAGTCCCGGCCAGGTATAACGCTGCACACCGCGGCGACCGCTGCGCAGTGCGCCGAGCATGGCGGCCGCGAGCTCGCGGGCCGTGATCGCGCGATACACGCTGAAGCGTCCGCGCAGCAGGGGGTTCAGTGGCGGCAGTGCTGCCATCGCCACCAGCTCCAGCGGGCGCGGCCGCTGCCGCCAGCCCAGCAGCAGCGACGGCTGCAGGATATCCAGGGACTCGAAGCCCAGCGGGACGAGCGCGGCCTCCATGTCGCCCTTGGTGCGCAGGTAGAAATTGCGTGCGGTCGGATCGGCGCCCACGCTCGATACCACCACGAAACGCCTGGCGCCGGCCGAACGCGCGACGCTGGCGAAGGCCAGCACCGAATCGACGTCAACCGCGCGCATGCGCTGCTGCGAGCCCGCCTCGCGCAGCGTGGTGCCCAGGCAGCACAGCGCCGCGTCGCAGCGCACGCCCTGCAACTGCGAAGCGAGGCGCTCGAACTGCACGATACGGTTGGCGAGCCGCGGGTGTTCGCGGCCCAGCGCGCGCCGCGTTACCGCGATCACGCGCGCGATGTCATTCGCCTCGAGCAGCGCGTCGAGGACATGACTGCCGGTTAGGCCGCTCGCGCCGGCGAGCAACACCGTTCGGGTCGCCACAGCATTCATCGCCGCCGCAGCATAGCAGGCGTCCGCAGCGGCCTGCGAAGCCGGATCACGGAGGGCCTGGCAAGGGCGGCGCGCGCCGACTGTTGGTCTTCAGGGCTTTCCGGGGCCCAGCAGTGCGGTGAGCTGCGCGATCTGCGCGCGCAGCACCGGGCCGGCCGCGGTCTGCTGGCGCGCCTGCTCCAGTACCGTGGCCGCCCGTTTGCGCGCGGCGGGCGGCGCGAGGCGTTCGGGATGGTCGAGCATCGACTGCAGCGCCTCGTCCAGGTGCAGCCTGGCCGTGGCACGCCGCCGGCCGTCGCGTGCGAACTTCGTTGCAACTCCCGCGTCCGGGACGGTGTTGTAAAGCGACAGGGCCGCGCGCCAGCGCTCCTGCGACTCCAGAGCCAGACCCTGCCCGCTCACCCGTGCGAAATTGCGCGTGCTGGCCGCGCGCACCCGCATCAGCCCGTCGGCGGCTTCCGCACCCTGCGGCCGCAGGCCCTGGGCACGCTGGAAGTCGACGCGCGCCTCGTCCAGCCGGCCTGCAGTCAGCGCCGCGAATCCCGCTCCCGTCGCCTGGGCATAGGCCTGGTCCGCCGCCGCCTGAGCCTTCTCCGTACTGGAGGGTACCGTCGGCGCCGCCTGCTCCACGGCGTCCAGAAACTTCGACGCCCGCATGATCCGCTGTTGCGCGATCCCGAGCCCCACCCGTCCGCCGGCGGCCATGGCACCGGCCGACTCGGCAGCAGCGGTGCGCGCGGCGGCGAGGTCCGCGGCGTCCCAGCTGGCCGCGCCGCCTGCCTCCAGGGCCGTGTAGCGACGATCGAAGCTTGCGCGCGCGCGCTGCACGCGGGAGGCAAGCTCACGCACACCCGGCCGGCCATCCAGCCGGGCACGCAGTTCATTTATTCCTTCGGGGCCGGGCCATGCCAGTGCCCCAAGGACCAACAGGACCGGCAGCACCACCGCGGCCGCCATGGCGGCAATGCGCCAACGGCTGCGCCGCCGCGACTGCAGGCGCCAGACTTCGGGCGTGCGCACCGCACCCACCTCGCGCGCCAAGGCGTCCCCGTCCAACGCGCCCCGCGTCGGTGCCGCGTGTGGGAACGCGGAATCCTCCGCCTTCATGACCGGCTGCTTTTCTTGCGGGTACAGCGCGGAAGGGGGCACGTCGTAGAACGGTGCGTCCGCGGCAGGCGCAGCGGCTGGTGTGGCGGCAGGCGGTTCCGCTACCGCGCTCAGCGGTGGGTGAACTGCTTCGGCGGGCGGTGGCACAAAATCGAAAGTCAGTGTGTCGTTCAGTGCCCGATCGAGCGCATCGACCACTTCGCGCATACTGCCCGGGCGCGCCGCGGGATCCTTCGACAGCATGCGCAGGATGAGACGCTCCAGGGCCCGTGGCACCGGCGTGGCCGGTACCAGCGGGGGCACGGGCTCGCGCTGGAGACGCTGCGCCTGAAACCGGGGATAGTGCGGGGGATGACGCGACAGCAGTTCGTATGCCAGCGCACCCAGGCCGTAGATATCGTCGGCGGGCATTGGCGGCTCGCCGCGCAATTGCGCGGGACTCGCCGAGAACGGTGACCAGCCGCGGGCTCCGGCCTCGGGTTGCTCCGCGATGCGTCCCGCCAGCCCGAAGTCCGCCACCTTCACCCGCCCATGCGCATCCAGCAGGACGTTGCCGGGCTTGAGATCACGATGTACCACGCCGCGTGCGTGAGCGTGCTCCAGCGCCTGCGCCACCTCGATCAGCAGCGGCATCGTGAGCAGGTAATCCATGCCGCGCATCTGACGCAGGTCGCCGCCGGATGCCAGCTCCATCGGCAACAGCAGCGTGTCGGATTCGCGCTCCGGTGCATACACCTTGAGGACGCAGGGGTGGTGCAGCAGGCCCGCGAGCTCGTGTTCACGCCGCAGGGTGCTCCAGGCCCGCTCGATGCGCGCTGCCTCTGGCCGCAGGATCTTCAGGGCGATATCGCCACCGCGACGGGGATCCTGGGCGCGCCAGACCTCGCCGTGACCCCCGCGCCCAATACGCTCCCGCAGGACGTAACGTCCCCGCAGTTCAAGGCCGGGATTCACGGAAACCGCGTCCGATACCGCGTCTGCCATGTCCGTATATGCGCTCCGCGCAGGCGGGTCCTGCCAGATACTCCAGCAGTATGCCACCCGGTTCAGCCGCGCCCGCCGGACGCAGCGCTCATTCTGTGAAATCCAGCCCGAGCTGACTGCCCCGCCCGCCCGGTGGCCGGAAATGCCCGGTGGAAAGCCCCTGGTGGGATGCGGTCTGCAGGCCCAACCGGCGGCAGGCGACCTGGAAACGGCTGCGCAGCACGGCCGCGTAGGCGCCGGTGCCGTGCATGCGCGAGCCGAATGCGGGATCGTTCTCACGACCACCACGCATGCCCCGCACCAGCGACATGACGTGCGCGGCGCGCTCCGGGTAGTGCGCGGCGAGCCATTCCTTGAACAGGTCCTTAACTTCATAGGGCAGGCGCAGCAGGCTGTAGCCCGCCCAGCGGGCACCGGCGGCGGCGGCGGCTTCGAGGATGGCTTCGATCTCATGGCCGGTGAGTGCCGCGATGATGGGCGCCACCATCACGCCGCACGGCACTCCGGCAGCCGTGAGCGCCGCCATCGCCCGCAGCCGCGCCTGCGGCGAGGCCGCCTGCGGTTCCAGCTGTCGCTTGAGTTCCACGTCCAGAGTCGGAATGCTGATCGCCACGCTGGCCAGTCCGTCGCGTGCCAGGTCGGCGAGCAGGTCCGCATCGCGCAGCACCAGCGCTCCCTTGGTCGTCACCATCACCGGGTGACGGGTGCGCTGCAAGACTTCCAACAGTGAGCGCGTCACGCGCATGCGCCGCTCCACCGGCTGGTAGGGATCGGTGTTGGCGCCCAGCATGATGGGCCTGGCGACATAGCCGGGGTGCGACAGCTCGCGTTCCAACAGCGCCGCGGCGTCCTGCTTGTAGAAGAGACGGGTTTCGAAATCCAGGCCGGGCGACAGGCCGAGGTAGGCGTGGCTGGGGCGCGCGTAGCAGTAAACGCAGGCATGCGCGCATCCCCTGTAGGGATTGATGGATTGCTCGAAGGGGATATCGGGTGATTCGTTGCGGCTGATCACCGAGCGAGCGCGCTCGGGCTCGAGCGTCGTAGCAGGATGTTCAGGTGTTTCCTCCAGGTACCAGCCGTCATCGACGCTCTCGACCTGCGTGCGGTCGAAGCGGCCCGGTGGATTGGAGAGCGCCCCGTGGCCTTTCAGCGGCGGGCCGCCCGTGCTCGTGCGGCGCATCTGATGACTGTATATCCGTACAGTCCTCCTGTAAAGCCATTCATCCTGTAAAGCGTGAGTCGCCGCCGGGCCTGCCGGCGACCCCGATCGACGCGGAGTCCTGCGAGCGCGGGCAGCAGCGGCACGCGCCGAACGCGGCCGTGGCTGCTGCGGTTACTTCACCAGCCGCAGCGTGACGGGATAGTGGTACAGCGCGCCTTCGCTGGCGCGGATTGCCGCAATCAACGTCAGCACCAGCCAGGCGATGAACAGCAGTACGCCCAGGGCAAAGCCGATGTACAGCAGCGCCAGGATGCCGCACAGGATCGACGCCAGCGAAACAGTGATATTGAAATTGAGCGCCTCGCGCGCGTGTGCGCTGACGAACGCGGAGGGGTCCTTGCGTGTCAGGTACACGGCCAGCGGGCCGAGTACGTTGCCCAGCAGCGGCAGCACCAGCCCGGCGAGCGCCGCCAGGTGCGCCAGCATGCCCCAGGTGCGCTCACTCTCCGTCGGCGCAGTAGCTGCCACAGTTGGATCGGCGATGGCAGGACCTTCCATACCCGCCAAGCCTATCACTTCACCGGCACCCGCCCCATCACCATCGGGTCTTCACCCCCGCGAACACGCCGAAGCCGGGCTGCAGGAAACCCGTTGGGTTCTGGTAACGGCGGTCCAGGAGATTGTCGATGCGGCCGAACAGCGTCCAGTGGGCACTCGCGTCCCAGCTTGCAGCGAGATTGACCGTGGTGTAGCCGGGAGCCGCCAGATCGGGGATCGACCCGTCGCGGCTGATATCGACCCAACCTCCCACCCACAGCAAATCAGCGCTAAGGCGCACTGCTGCTGTCACATTCCAGGTCGCATCGACGGTGCCCTTGTGTCGGGGCCGGCGCAGCAGCTCCTTGTTGCGCAGATCGTCGGTCGCCTGCGTATAGGTGTAGTCGACACGCAAAGCCAGCGCATCGAGTGCCTGCCAGGTGACGAAGCTCTCGAGGCCCTCGGTGGTGGCGCGGCCGACGTTGGCGTAGGTGGTGTTGAAAGTGACAGGGTCGAACTGCGCCGTGATCAGATCGTGGATGCGGTTGTGATACCAGACGGCGCCGACGCGCACCGCCGGCGTCAGCGGCTGCTCGAAACCCGCATCCCAGCCGGTGCTGGTCTCGGGCTTCAGATTGGGATTGGCGTAGAAGAAGTATTGGGGAAAGTCCTGGTACAGCTGGCTCAGCGTCGGCGCCTTGAAGCCCGAGCCGATGGAGGCCTTCAGCACAGTACCGCTGGCCTCGATCTGGTATGCCGGTGCGAAGCGGTAGGTCACCTTGCTGCCGAAGCGGTTGTGCTCGTCGTAGCGCAGGTTCACAGCCGAAGACCACTGCAATACGTGCGACTGCAGCTCCACATAGCCGGAGGCGATGCGGTCGCTGGCGTAGAGCGGATCCTTGATCTGGTCGCGCTGGTACTCCGCGCCCAGCACCAGCGTTTCCCCGGGCTGCAGGTGCAGATTCCCCTGCCAGTCGGCCTTGCGGCGTTCACCGGTGTTGCGCGCCAGACCGTTTTGCGGGTCCACGGTCTCGGTGCGTTCGTGCGAGTCGGCGACGCCGAAGGTCTGATCGAGCAGGCCGTCGAAGGAGTTCAGGTGCGCGAACAGGCGCCCGAAATAGGAGTGCGTCCGCGCCTGCGTCTGCTGCGGTGCCGGGAAGGAGGCGAAGGTCACCGGGTCGAAGCTGTCACCGGTGGTACGCAGATCGATGTCGGAATAGCGCGCCACCAATCCGAGGTCGAGTGTCGGCGTCAGATCGTAGCCCAGCCGCGTCGAAGCACTGAGATTGTCGTCGTGGTCGTTGTTGCGGGCCTCGCCCGGCTGCAACAGCGGTAGCGGGGTCACGGGCGTGGAACCGGCGTGGAAGTGACTGACGTCGGCGCTGTAGTGGAACGCGTCCGCCGATCCGCTGATGCCGGCAGCCTGGTTGAAGGTGGCGAAGGAACCACCCTCGAGATAGCCGGTGAACTGTGCCGGGCCCGCGCCCCGGCGGGTGATGATGTTGATCACGCCGCCGATGGCGTCCGAGCCGTACAGTCCACTTTGCGGCCCGCGCAGCACCTCGACGCGCTCGATGTCCTGGGTCAACAGCTGTCCATAGTCGAAAGCGCCCGTGGAATTGCTGGGATCGCCCACGTCGATGCCGTCAATCAGCATCTTGGTGTGGTTGGAGTTGGTGCCGCGCATGAATACCGAGGTCGTGCCACCGGGACCGCCGGTCTGCACCACGTTCACGCCGGGAACGGCCTTGAGCACGTCGGCGACGGTGCGCAGTTGCCGCGCCTCGATTTCCTCGGCCGTTACCACGGTCAGGCTGCTGGCGATCTCCTGCTGCGGTGTGGCCACACGGGTGGCGGTGACCACCACCGTTTCGGGCGATTGCGTGGCAGCAGCATCCGCGCCGGATGCGGGCACGGCGGCGTCCGCCGCCACAGCAACACCGGCAACGGCGGCGATCAGTGTCCCGGCGGCAAGCCCTTGCACCCGGGGAGAAGAGACAAAACGCGGACCCGCCACGCCGGCCGGCGCGGGTTCACGACAGAAACGCTGATTCATGTGACAGCTCCTCGAAAAGCACACACCCGTGCCCGAGGTACCGTGGTTGGGAGCAGGAACTGTGCGGCGGCCGCACAACCCGCACCGCCCGCCGCGGCCCTTCGGTTATGTGCAAGGCCGGTCTCCGGACTCTCGAGTTGCAGCACCCCCTGGTGGGGCCAGCTGCGCAAGCGGATCGCCTTCCCGCGCGCCTTGAAACGCACAGTGGCTGATGTGATCCGCCCGATCTCGATTACCGTTGCGGGGGCAGCGCCGGGTTTGGACGAATCCTCACCGGACTTCCCGTTTTTCCGTTCCCTCGTGGCCGCGGCCCTAGCCAGTGCGCCGCCGCCTCGAAGGAACAGACACCTTGCGCGCCGCAGCCTGCCTGCGTTGCGGGGGCGGCGTCAAGTCAGTCGTGGCATGATCGGGCACGCATGGAAGACTTCGTTTCCGCACCCTGGCTGCGCCGCCTGCTGACCGCCACCCTGCTCGCAGGACTCGGTCTGCTGGGGGCGCGGGTCATCCAGCCGTTCATCATCCCGCTGGTGTGGGCGGCGATCCTCGGCTACGTCACCTGGTCGAGCTACCAGCGGCTGCTGCAGCGCTGCGGCGGACGCGTGACCCTGGCGTCGCTGCTGATGACCGCCGTGGTCAGCATTGCGGTCATTGCGCCGCTGGTGTGGCTGGCGGTGATGCTGCGCATCGAACTGCTGCGGGCCTACGAGGACCTGCAGTCGATGCTGGCGGCGGGCGCCCAACTGCCGCCGGCGATCCTGAAGCTGCCGTGGATCGGCGAGCAGCTGCGCGACCTGGCTGCACGGTTTGCGGGCGACCCGCACGCACTCGGCGAGGAGCTGCGCCGTCTCGCCGACCACTCATTCAACAACGTCGCCCACGTGGCGAGCAGCATCAGCCGCAACCTGGTCAAGCTGGCGTTCACAGTCCTCACCCTGTTTTTCGTCTACCGCGGCGGCGCCCGCCTGGCAGCCCAGGTGGCCAGGGCACTGGAGCTGGTGCTGGGCGCGCGCGTGCACAACTACTTCGACGCCATCGGCCGGACCGTCAAGGCCGTGGTGTCGGGCATGGTGCTGGCCGCGGCACTGCAGGGCATCCTCGCCGGCCTGGGTTACTGGCTGGCCGGCAGCCGCGCGCCGGTGTTCCTCGCCTGCCTGACCATCGTGCTGGGCATCGTTCCCTTTGCCGCACCGACACTGTGGGGTGGCGTGAGCCTGTGGCTCATTCTCGACGGCCATACCGTCGCCGGCGTGGCGCTGGGGATCTGGGGCGCGCTGGTCATCGGCTGGATCGACCACTTCGTGCGGCCTTTCCTGATCAGCCGCGAGGCGCAGATTCCCTTCCTGCTGGTGTTGTTCGGCGTGCTGGGGGGACTGGCGGCCTTCGGCCTGGTGGGTTTGTTCGCCGGCCCGGTCATCCTGGCGGTGCTGCTGGCGGTGTGGCGCGAATGGCTGAGCGAGAGCCACCAGCTCGATCAGCCGCCGCCCGATCCGCCATCGCGCTGACCCGCAGCACAGCCGGCAAAGGCCGCGCCCTTTGCCGTCGGAATCGAAGCCGCGGTCCGGTGAAGTCGCCGCAGGCGATTCGCCCGATCAACCAAGGAACATCCGGTAGGCCGGGTTGGCGCTCTCCTCCACGTACGCGTAGTGCAGTTCGCGCAGGTGCAGCAGGAAGTCCTCGCGCTGCGCCGGCGGTACCTGGATGCCGGCCAGCACCCGCCCGTAGTCGGAGCCGTGATTGCGGTAGTGGAACAGGCTGATGTTCCAGCGCGTGCCGATCGCCTGCAGGAAGCGCAGCAGCGCGCCGGGACGCTCGGGAAATTCGAAGCGGTACAACAACTCGTGCTCGATGCCGCCCGCGTGGCCGCCGACCATGTAGCGCACGTGCAGCTTGGCCATTTCGTCGTCGCTCATGTCGGTCACCGCGAAGCCGGCCGCGCGCAACTCCTGCACCACCGCATTCTTCTCGCTGCTGCCACCTGAGAGCGCCAGTCCGCAGAAGATCTGCGCACTCGCCGCACCGGCGTAGCGGTAGTTGAATTCCGTCACGCTGCGCCGGCCCAGCACCTCGCAGAAGTGCAGGAAGCTGCCCGGATGTTCCGGGATCACGACGGCCAGCAGCGCCTCGCGCTGCCCGCCCAGATCGGCGCGCTCGGCCACGTGACGCAGCCGGTCGAAGTTCATGTTGGCGCCGCTGTTGACGGCAACCAGCCGCTTGCCGCGCAGCCCGAGGCGCGCCGCGTACCTCTTCAGCCCCGCGACCGCCAGCGCGCCGGCCGGCTCGACGATGGAGCGGTTGTCCTCGAACACGTCCTGGATCGCGGCACAGATCTCGTCGGTGCTCACCAGCACGATCTCGTCCACGTGCTGGCGGCACAGCGCGAAGGTCTCCTCGCCTACGCGCCGCACGGCAACACCGTCAGCGAAGATGCCGACCCGCGGGAGCGTGATGCGCCGCCCCGCCTTGAGCGACTCGTACATGCCCGCCGCGTCCTCGGGTTCCACGCCGATGACCTTGACGCCCGGGTACAGGTATTTCAGGTACACGGCCATGCCGGCAATCAGGCCGCCGCCGCCGACCGGCACGAATACGGCATCAAGTTGCCCGCCCGTCTGGCGCAGGATCTCCACCGCCACGGTGCCCTGGCCGGCGATCACGTCCGGATCATCGAAGGGATGAACGAAGGTCAGGCCGCGCTCCCGCGCCAGCACCAGCGCCTGTTCGAAGGCGCTGTCATAGTCATCGCCGTGCAGCACCGCCTCCGCGCCCAGGTCCGCCACCGCCTGCACCTTGATCTGCGGCGTGGTCTGCGGCATCACCACCACCGCGCCGATGCCACGCTGGCGCGCGGCCAGCGCCACGCCCTGGGCATGGTTGCCGGCCGAAGCGCACACCACACCGCGCTGCGCGTGCGCCTGGGAAAGCTGCGCGATGCGGTTGTAGGCGCCGCGCAGCTTGAAGGAGAACACCGGCTGCAGGTCCTCGCGCTTGAACAGAACGTGGTTGTCCAGGCGGCGCGACAGGCGGGGCGCCTCTTCCAGGGGGGTCTGCTGCGCGACGTCGTAGACGCGCGCCTTGAGAATGCGTTCGATATACGGACTGGCCACGTGGATCTTCGCAACAATCGAGCCGGTGCAGGCAAGCGCAAGCTTAGCCGGTTTTTCTCACGTGAGTCCGGGTGAAGGCACGCGGGCCGGGTGTCGCCGGAATTTCGGCTCGTCGAAACGGGACTGGCTGAACATGCCCTGTAGCCCGGGTGTGTAATCCTTTACACATTGCCCGCCGCCGAAGCATCTCGCGCCCGGCCGCAGGATCATGCCGGCGCCAGACCTCAGCCGCCGGACTGGCGGATCGCGAAACGGAAGCTGGTGCGGCCGATGGTGACGCGATCGCCGTCGCTGAGCGCGGCGCGCGTGATGCGCTGGCCGTTGACCATCACACCGTTGGTGCTGTTGAGATCCTCTATATAGGTGTATGCCGGCCCTGCGAGGATCACGGCGTGATGCCGGCTGATATAGCTGGCCTCGATCTGCAGGTCGTTGTCGGGCGTGCGCCCGATGGTGGTCCGCCGCCCCAGCAGCCGTGCGACCTCGCTGCCGCCCTGGGTGCCTATCAGCAGCCGTGCCGCCCCCTCGGGCAGCGCGGAGACGGTACCGGGCTCGCCGGTGCAGGCGCCGGCGGCCCGGCGCAGTTCCGTCACCGCATGGCGGCCACTGGCCTGGGCGCGCCAGTGCTCGCTCTCGCGCTGCAGCGCCTGCACCTGCTCATCGTGACCGCGCACGTCGGACTCCAGCCGGTGCACGGCGTCCTCCGCCGCCCGCAGGTCCCCTTCGAGCTCCCGGGCGCGCGCCACCGCGGCGGCCGACTCGCCCCGCAGCGTTTCCAGGGTCTGCTGCTGCTGAGCGGCCTGCTGTTCCAGCTCCTGCGCGCGCTGCGCCGCCGCCGCACGTTCGCTGTCGCGGCTGGCCCGCTCGCCCTGCACGTCGCGCAACACCCCGGCCCAACGCTCCATCTCCGCGCGCGCCGCACCCAGCTCTTCTTCGGCCTCGCGGCTGCGCTGCCGCAGGCTGGCGAGGTCATTCTGCAGCGTCGCGGCGTGCTCGCGCTCCCGCGCCAGCTGCTTGTCGTGATCCTGCTGCTGCGCGACCGTGGCACTGGCCGCAGCTCTCGCCGCGTCGAACTCGGCGCGCAGCGCGGCAAGCTCGCCGCGCAGTCTTTCACGCTCGGCCTCCAGCTCTCCAACACGCAGATGGTGGCCGTCGGATATCGACTGCAGGGACTGCAGCTGCTGGCGGACGGCGGCGAGCTCGGCCTCGCGGGCACGCAGTTGCTCCTCCCGCTGCGCCGCTTCACCTGACAGCCTGGCGACTTCCGACTGCCGGCCATCTGCCTCGTGGCGCACGTCCACCAGGGCGTGTGCCGCCAGGTGCCGGTGCGCTTCCGCATTCTGCAGGGCCTCCAGCAGGCGCAAGCCACGCGAGCGCTCCTGTTGCAGGTCCTGACTCAAGCCCGCGGCGCTCTGCTGCCCCCGCTCAACCAGGGTGCGCTGCTGCTGCAGCTCATCGCCATGCTGGCGCCCGAGACTCAACTGTTCATCGAGGGCCGTCTGCAATTGCGTGCCGCGGGCATTCGCGGCTTCGAGCGATGCCCGCGCCTGCTCCAGTTCCTGTCGCACCGCGGCGGCCTGCGCTTGCGCTGCGCTGTGAGCAGCCTTGAGGGCCTCGTGCGACTTTTCGAGGTCGCCCAGAAGCTCCGTCCGGCTGGCCAGCTGCGCGCGGGTTTCGCGCAGGCTGCCGGCAATCGCCGTCAGGCTGCTTTCGATGGGGCTCAGGCCCGCCGGGGCTGCTGGCAGGACCGGCACCGCGACCGGCGCGACCGGGGTCGCGGGCACAGCCGGCGCTTTCACCACCGGCAACATCCACGTATCCGTCCCCGTGAAGTCGCCGCGCTGCTCCAGCTCGCGGATGGCGGCCGCATCGAGGGCCGGCAGCTGGTCGGTTGTGTCCAGATCGACGGATCCGGGCGAGGCCGCGTGCGGATTCATCTTACAAGTCTAACGCCACCGACCGCAGGTGGCCGCATGGGGCGGCGACGTTTTGTGAGAGAAATCGCGGAAAGGCCGGTCACGGCGCCGGGGTGCGCTGGCCTGGCAGGTCCCGCGGGGCCGTCAGCCGCGCAGGAACTCCCGGACGAGTTGCAGGGCCTGGGGCAGCTCGCCCGCGAGAATCGGGCCGCTGCTGCCCTGCGGAAAATCCACCACGCGGGCGGCCGGGGGCGACTCGCGGCCACCCCGTGCCGCGCCGGCCTCGTCCCGCACGCGCAGCATCAGTAGCGGTTGCGAGAGGCGCACGAGGCGCTCCCGCAGCGGATACTGCAGTGCAACCTCCCCGCTCCAGCAGGCCTGTGCGGCCTGCCTGGCAGGCGTACGGGTGCTGCCGTCGCTGACCCAGACCACCCGACGTACCTGGGTCGCACGCGACAACGCCAGTTCCGCCGCCAGTGCCGCGCCCGCGTTGTACGCGAGCAAGTCCAGGCGCCGCAACCGCATGGTGTCCAGGAAATCCCCGAGTGCCGCCGCGTATTCGGCGGCGGCGACCGGCGCCGCAGGAGGATCGGACTCTCCACAGCCTGGCAGGTCGGGGGCGTAGGTGGAGCGGTCGGTGCCAAGCCGCGACATCAGTCCGGCAAATACGCGACCGGAACCCTCCGCGTCATGCAGACACAACAGTGTCGTGCCCTCCTCGAAGCCGCCTCCGGCGGGCATCGAGTGGTGCATGTGCAGCTGGCCATAGCGGCAATCGAAGTAGCCGCGCCGCACGCGCACGGGGGCGTCGGGCCGGGGAGTCGCAGCGGGTGTCCTTGGCATGGGCGCATAGTGCCACGGGCCGCAGGCTGTTTTTGGACGGCCTGCAGGCGGGCGGCTGTTGCAGGGGAGGTGACAGGCGTAGATTGCCGGGAATGAAACACCCCATCCTCTTCTGTACAGCGCTGGCATTTTCCGGGTCGCTCACTGGCTGCGGGCTGGCGGGAACAGCCGGGAGCGCTGCGACTGCCGCCGACGCCGCGGGACAGCAGGCCGCACAGGCAAAACAGACGGAAGACCGCGTCCGTCAGCAGCTCGACGCGGCGGCGGAACAGGCGGCTCAGCAGCGCGCCGCGGCCGAAGCCGCCAACCAATAGTCGGCGCCCGC
Source organism: Pseudomonadota bacterium (assembly GCA_018241445.1). Lineage (GTDB taxonomy): Bacteria > Pseudomonadota > Gammaproteobacteria > Steroidobacterales > Steroidobacteraceae > 13-2-20CM-66-19. Next base: position 117,426 of record JAFEDT010000018.1, on the reverse strand, counting down.
GAATATCCGGGTCGGGCCGCTGCCGCCTGCTCCTTAAGGCGCGTCAGCGCTTGCGTGCCGGAGCGCGGCGCCCCCTGCGCACTGACGGGCGGCGCGGCGCTTTCCTGCTCGCGCGCTTGCGGGCGACCTTCTTCGCGGGCTTCCTGGCGGACTTCTTCGCAGATTTCTTCGCAGCCTTCTTCACTGGTCTCTTCGCAGGCTTCTTCGACGCCTTCTTTGCTTTCTTTGCGGCGCCGCCGCCCGGCTTGGCCGCCTTGCGGCGCGCGGGGCTTACAGCGACAGGTTTCGCCGGTGCCTGGGCAGGCGCGGGCTTTGGCGACGCCGCGGGCTTTGGCGACGCCGCGGGCTTCGCAGGCGGCGCGGACTGCGGAGACACCGCGGCCTTGGGCGGAGGCGGCGCGGCTTTCGCCGGCGCCGGCATTTCCTGCACCGCGAACGCGGCCCCCTGCGGATCGAGCAACATGCCGATCCAACTGCCGCCCGGTACCTCCACGGGGCCGTGCAGCAGGCGACCGCCCGCTGCCTTTGCGGCATTGACTGCGCGGGCGCAGTCCTCGACGTGCACGTAGGCGAGCCACGCCGGCGGTGTCCCGGCACCCTGGACGTTGTACATGCCGCCTACCGGTTCACCGGCATGCTGGAAGATCTGGTAGATGCCCAGCGCTCCCATGTCATGCGCGGGGCCGCGGGTCCAGCCAAACAGCTCAGCGTAGAAGCGCAGTGCGGCCTGCAGATCGGTGGTGGCAAGCTCGTGCCAGGAGAATGCGCCGGTGCCTGGCGTTGGCCCGGGCGGCGGGCTACCGCCGCCGGGCGTGAAGACCGCGAAGCTTGCTCCCTGTGGATCGGCCAGGACGGCGAAGCGCCCGACATTGGGAATATCCGTCGGCGTCTTGAGCACGCGCGCTCCCAGTCCCTGGGCGCGCAGACACAGCGCGTCGGTATCCGGTGCGCCCACGTACATCATCCAGTGCGCCGGTGCGCCCGCGGCCTCCGCCGGCAGGGCCATCAGGCCCCCGACCTGGGTCTGGCCCGCCATCCAGATGGAATACCCCGGCACGTGCGAAGCCTGGGTGCGCCACGGCACCACCCGGGAGTAGAACGCGGCCGCCGCGGCCGTGTCGCTGGTCGAGAGTTCGTGCCAGACAAATCGTCCGAGGATGTCCGCGTTGCTCATGGTTTCGATTCCTTGGTCCAGTGCCCCATTCTGCCTCGCCGCCGCCTCACCCGCCACGATGTGCGGGTAGCGGATGCGGATGGCCGCGCTCCTGCCACAGCAGGTACAGGCCGGCCGCGATGACGATCCCGCCGCCCAGGAATATCCGCGCGGCGGGCGCCGTGCTCCAGAATACCCAGTCCAGGGCCGCCCCCCACAGCAGCGCCGTGTACTCCAGCGGACCGACGACGGAAGCGGGGGCGCCCCGGTAGGCAACGGTGAACAGGTGCTGGGCGATCGCGGCCAGGATTCCCAGCAGCAGCAACGGCTTCCAGTGCGCAAGGGAGACCGTCTGCCAGGCAGGCAGGGCGAACACCGTGGCGAACAGGGTCATGATGGCGATGCACCAGACGGCGACGCAGGCGGTGGTCTCCGTCCGGGTCAGCACGCGTACCGCCAGGGCGTTGAAGGAATAGCCGATCGCCGAAACCAGCGCCACCGCCACTGCCCAGTTCGCGAAGCCGGATGCGCTGGGGCGCAGCATCACCACGACGCCCGCGAGACCGGCCGCGATGGCCGCCCAGGTCCGCGGGCCGGCCCGCTCCCCCAGCAGCGGCACCGACAACGCCGTCATGATCAAGGGCGCGGTCATGAAGACCGCGTAGGTGTTGGCGAGCGACAGCTTGCTCAGCGCATACACGAAGCTGCCGAGTGTCAACAGCATCAGCAGGCCGCGCAACAAGTGCAACGACGGCCGGCGCGGCCGCAGTTCCCGCCAACTGCCGCGCAGCGCCACCGGGATCAGCATGAACGGCAGAGACACCGCGCCGCGCAGCGCTGCCACCTCCATCACCGGATACTGCGCGGTCAGGCGTTTGAGCAACGCGTCCATGCCGGCGAAGGTTGCCACGGCGCCCAGCATGGCGGCGACCGCCCGCGCACGCCCGCCGCGCATCAGCCGACCGTGTCGGCGCGGTCCGATGCGGCCGGCGTGCCCGCGGCGCCCGCTCGGGCGCGGTAACTCGTCCCCAGCAGTCGCGCCGGCAGCGGGAAGGCGCTGGCGAGGGAGACCAGCAGCGAGGACGCGTAGGGTATCGACTGGATGATGAGTACGACCACCCACGCGGCGCGGTCGGGCCCGGCATTCTGCGGTGTGCGGGTCGCGGCCACCGCCCAGGCCGACAGCAACAACCCACACATCATCAGGGTCTCCTCGCGCGCCGCCGCCAGCGCATGCAGCAGACCGGCGGTGCGGCCGCCCTTGGGTGTGCGGAAGAAGGGTTCACTGCGGGTGACCATGCCCTTGATGGCGGCCGTGCCGATGGTATGTGTCAGGGCCAGCCCCGCCACCGCCGCCGCCAGGGTCTGGCGCAGGTTGGCGCCGACGCGCACGTGGTACAGGTGGAACAGCTTGGCCAGCTTGAAGGTGAACAGCGACAGCGGCAGCACCGAGTACACCAGCAGCGGCGGATCGATGCGGTGCGGCGCCCACACCATGGCCGCCGACCAGCCGAGCGCCGCCAGGTTGAACAGCAGGTTGCAGCCGTCGGCCACCCACGGCAGCCAGCCGGCGATGAAGTGATAACGCTGCCCCGCCGACAGCGGACCACCCTCCAGGAACAGCGTGCGCGCGTGCGCCCTGAGGATCTGCATCGCGCCGTAGGCCCAGCGGAAGCGCTGTTTCTTGAAGTCGATGAAGGTGTCGGGCATCAGGCCGCGCCCGTAACTCAGCGGCACGTAGCTCGCGTCGAAGCCCGACTCGAAGATGCGCAGGCCCAGTTCGGCGTCCTCGGTGATGTTCCACTCCGCCCAGCGCAGTTGCCTGAGCTGCGCGTGGCGCACCATGGTCATGGTGCCGTGCTGGATGATGGCGTTGCGCTCGTTGCGCGTGATCATGCCGATGTGGAAAAAGCCGCGGTACTCGGCGTAGCACATGGCCTTGAAGGCGTTCTGCCCGGCGTCGCGGTAGTCCTGCGGCGCCTGTACGATGGCGATGCGCTGGTCGCGGAACGCCGGTGTCAGGTCGCGCAGCCAGCCCGGCTCCACCACGTAGTCGCTGTCGATCACCGCGATGATCTCCGCATCGGGGGCGGTGCGGTCGATGGCGTAGTTGAGCGCGCCGGCCTTGAAACCCGACAGCGGCGCCACGTGGAAGAAGCGGAAGCGCTCACCGAGGGTGGCGCAGTGCGCCTGCACCGGCCGCCACACCTGCTCGTCGCGGGTGTTGTTGTCGATCACCAGGACCTCGTAGTCCGGGTAATCCAGGCGCGCCAGCGCGTCCAGCGTCTCGATCAGCATGTCCGGCGGCTCGTTGTAGGCCGGCACATGGATCGATACCTTCGGCTGGTGCCAGCCGCCCTCGAGCTGCGGCGCGCCCAGGCGGCGGCGATAGGCGACCCAGTGCGCCTCGGCCCACTCGTGCGCCTCGGCCAGCAGCACCATCAGCACGCCCAGCATGCCCAGCAGCAGCAGCACCCCGGAGATCACGCTGCCGACCGTCATGTATTGCTGGGTGAAGTCGTAGATGATCCACACCGCCAGCGTGGTGGCCGCGAACACCACCAGCGCCAGGAAGCTGCGGCCGCGGTTGCGCAGCGCGTCACTGTTGAGATACAGCACGCCCAGCAACAGCAGCGCCACCGCCACCGAGATGGCCGCCAGGATGTGCCACTCCGGCACGCGCACGATCGGCGCGGTAAAGGCGAACTTCGGCTGTCGGTTGACGTCGTACACGCCCCAGTAGGAACCGACCGCACCCTCCCCGTACGCCTTCCACGGCTGGTCGAAGGCCTCCATAATGTAGTAGGTCAGCTGCTCCTTCTGCGCCCGCGCCAGGAAGCGCCGCAGGAACAGCGCCTCGTTGGCCTCGGAAGCCACCGCCGACTCGTGGGTGCGGCCGCGGCTCGGCCAGCCGATCTCCGCGATCAGGATCGGTTTGCCAGGGAAGGCCTGCTGCAGGCGCCGCAGCTGCTGCAGCGAATAGTCCACCGCCTGCTCGACCGGCACGCCCTCCCAGTACGGCAGCAGGTGTACGCCGATGAAATCCACGTGCTGCGCCAGCCCGGGGTTCGTCAGCCAGGTGTGCCAGGTCTCGGCCGTGCCGACCGGCTGGCCGATGGCGGCGCGCGCACGGTCGAGCAGCTTCTCCAGCTCCTCCACCGGCAGCTCGCCGCGCAGCAGCACCTCGTTGCCGATGAATACGCGCACCACGTTGACGTGCGAGTTGGCGAGTTCGATCGCGCGCTGCAGCTGCGCTTCGTTCTTGTCGCGGTGATCGTCGATCCACGCGCCCACTGCGACGTTCAGGCCGTACTTCTCGGCCAGCTCCGGGATCTGCGCCAGCGTGCCCTCGACACTGTAGCTGCGCACCGCGCGCACCTTGCCGGCCAGCAGGCGCAGGTCGGCGTCGATCTCGCCCGTGCTGGGCAGCACGCCGTGGGTCGGGTCCTCGTTGGCGCGAAACGGCGAGAAGGCGAAGCCCTGCACCTGTGCCGGCCAGGGCGGTTCGCGCGTCGGACGGTTGAGGTACGCCCACACGGCGAAGGTCAGCGTGGCGAACAGCGCCGCGATCAGCAGGCTCGGCAGGAATTTCATGGTCCGCCGGGACGCCCTACCAGGTGCCGGTATTGGGCATCGACGTCCACGGCTCGGCCGGCGGCAAAGCCGTCCCCTGCTGCAGCAGCTCGATGGAAATGTTGTCCGGCGAGCGCACGAAGGCCATGCGGCCGTCGCGCGGCGGGCGCAGGATGGTGACGCCGTGCTGCATCAGCCGCCGGCAGGTGGCGTAGATGTCCGGCACCGAGTAGGCCAGGTGACCGAAGTTGCGGCCGCCGCCGTAGCTCTGCGGGTCCCAGTTGTGGGTCAGCTCCACCTGGGCGTCGCTCTGGCCGGGCGCGGCCAGGAACACCAGCGTGTAGCGGCCCGCCGGATAGTCCTGGCGCGACAGCTCGGTCAGGCCGAGCGCCTCGCAATAGAAGCGCAGCGAGGCGTCGATGTCGGTGACGCGCACCATGGTGTGCAGGTATTTCATCGACGGGGCCGCCACGTCAGAACATTTCCGAGGGGTCAGGCGCGCGGATGGCGACTTTGTTGCGCGAGGGGATGTGGTCGCCGGTGATCATCGCGTCGTAACTCTGCCCCGGACCCACCATGGGATACACGCCGGCGTCCGGGTCGATCATCACCTCGAGGAAAGCCGGCCCCGGAAACGCCAGGAACTCGGCTATGACGCGCGGCACGTCCTCCTTCCGCGACAGGCGCTGCGCATAGCGGAAGCCGTCGGCCTGGGCGGTCCTGATGAAGTCCTTCTTGTGCAACGAGCGGTCGCTGGCCGACAGGCGTCCCTTGAAGAACAGCTTCTGCCACTGCTTTACCATGCCGTCGCCGAAGTTGTTGAGCACCACCACCTTGACCGGCAGATCGTAGGTGGTGACGGTTTCCAGCTCGCCGATATTCATGCGGATGCTGGAGTCGCCGTCGATGTCGATGACCAGCCGGCCCGGGCAGGCGATCTGCGCGCCTACCGCCGCCGGCAGGCCGAAGCCCATGGTGCCCATGCTGCCGGAAGTCAGCCACAGCCGCGGCTCCGCGAAGTCACTGTACTGGGCGGCCCACATCTGGTGCTGACCGACGCCGGTGGTGATGATCGCGCGCCCGCCGGTGTGGCGGTTGATCTCCTCGATCACGTAGTAGGGCTGGATCAGCGGGCTGGCACGGTCGTAGTTCATGGCGTAGACGCGCTTCAGGTCCGCCAGTTCCTTGTGCCAGGGCCCGAAGTCGCGCTGGAACCCGCGCCGCTGTCCGTGGGCGGTAAGCGCGCGCAGCGCCTCGGGCAGCAGTCCCACGTGGCTCCACTGCACGCGCTTGACCTTGTTCACCTCGGCCCGGTCCACGTCCAGGTGCGCAATCGCGCGCGCCTGTGGTGCGAACTTCGCCGGCACCCCGGCCACGCGGTCATCGAAACGCGCGCCGACCGCCACCAGGAAGTCACAGTCCTCCACCGCATAGTTGGCGAAGGCGGCGCCGTGCATGCCGAGCATGCGCATCGACAGCGGATCGGTGGTGTCGATGGACCCGATGCCCATCAGAGTGGTGACGACCGGAATGCCGAAGGCGCGGGCGAAGGCGGCGAGCTCCGCCGCGGCCCCACCGTTGATGACGCCCCCGCCGGCGTAGATCAGCGGGCGCTGCGACTGTCCCAGCAGGTCGAAGAAGCGTTGTGCCTCGCCGGCCTCCAGCGTCGCCCGGGAGATCTCGTCCATGCGCCGGCGATAACCGGGAATGGGCAGCAGGCCCTCGCCGCGGAAGAGCCCCTCCCAGTTCTGCACGTCCTTGGGAACGTCCACCACCACCGGCCCCGGCCGCCCCGTGCGGGCGATCTCGAAAGCCGTGCGGATGGTGCTTTCCAGGCGGTTGGGATCGGTGACCAGGAAGATATGCTTGGCCACGGAGCCCATGAGGGATGGGACGGGAGCTTCCTGGAAAGCGTCCGTTCCGATGGCCGCAGTGGAGACCTGGCCACAAATCACTACAATAGGTACCGAATCAGCCATGCAGTCGCGCACGGGCGTAACAGTATTCGTCGCGCCCGGACCGGAAGTGACCAGGCACAGCCCCACCTGGCCTGTGGCACGGGCGTAGCCTGCGGCCATGAAGGCAGCCCCCTGCTCGTTGGCCGGCACGATCAGGGGAATCTGCCGCTGGCCCTCGTGCGCGCACTGCTCGTTATAGAGGAATACCGCGTCGTAGGTCGGCAGGATGGCGCCGCCGCTATAACCGAAGATGGCGGTGACGCCCTCGTCGGCCAGCACCTGCATGATCATGCGCGCGCCGCTCATGCGCGTGCCGGCAAGCGGATGGCCGGTGGGGCGGGGCTGGATGACTGTGTCGCTCATGGAAACGGCAATCGCAAAAGTCGTCAGGTAGTGGAGTGCAGGGGAACCATTGAGCGTAACAGCTTGGGTTCGGGGTGCAAACCCGCCGATCCAAAGCCTGCATCGGCTATCCTCAATGGCTCCCTCACACCCCCGACGGACGGCACAGCCGCTGCATTTTCATGCGTCACATCATCGCCATCCTGCTGCAGAACGAGGCCGGTGCGCTCACCCGGGTCGCCGGGCTCTTCTCCACGCGCGGCTACAACATCGAGTCGCTGTCGGTCGCGCCCACCGACGATCCCACCGTGTCGCGCCTGACGCTCGTGACCAGCGGTTCCGACCAGGTGATGCAGCAGATCGTCAACCAGCTCAACAAGCTGGTGGACGTGGTCAACGTGCTGGACATGACGCGCGGCGAGCACCTGGAGCGCGAACTGGTGCTGCTGAAGCTGCGCCTGGAAGCGGGGGCGGCGGATGCGGTGCGCGGCCAGGTGGTGCGCAGCGGCGGGCGTGTGCTCGACCCGGCCAGCGACGGCTTCATCGTGGAGCTGACCGCGAGCGAAACCGAGGTCAACGCCTTCATCGCCGAGCTGTCGCGCGGCGCGCGCCTGCTGGAGGTGGTGCGCAGCGGTGCGCTGGGCGTCAGCCGCAGCACCCGTACCACCCGCGCCCGCGCCGTAACGGCGGTGGCCGCGGGCGAGGACTGAGCGCCCGGCATCGGCGCACATCGCCCAGCACCGGGCAGCAGCGGCCAGCGCGGACAGGGTGCGGCTGCGCACTCACCCGCAGCCACGCCGGGATTTAATCCCGGCGCGGCCGCAAGCCTTACTTGTGCATCTTGTAATTGACGCCCAGGAAGAAGGTCCGTCCGTAGTCGTTGTAATTGAAGATGTTGTACGGCTGGTTGTCGATGCCGGTGAAGGTGGCATCGTACGGCGGTGAGCGGTTGAAGACGTTGTTGACGTTGCCGGTGAATGTCAGACCCGGCAGCGCTTCGTACTGCACGCTGGCATTGATGATGGTCCAGGGATTGACGTCGCCGGCGTGCGGTGCCGCGTAACCCTCCACCTGCAGCTGTGCGGCGTTGTTGGGCGTTTTGCCGTAGTACTCCGCGTACACGGTGCTGGTGAACTTGTCGAACTCCCAGCTCACCGCCAGGTTGGCCTTCGTCTTGAATTCAGTGCTGTAGAACGGACTGTTGAGATAATCGATCTCCGGGTCACCGGGGAAGCGCACGATGCGGTGCCTGAGCACATCCGTGTACGCTGCATCGAAGGTGAAATTGCCGGCCCTGCCTGCCTCCCAGGTGTAGTTTGCAGTCAGCGACAGCACGTGCAGGGTCTCTTTCGCCAGATTCTCCTTGGGAGTCAGGATGCTGACGATCAGCCCGGTGGTCGGATCACGAGTCACATCCGCGATCGCGTTCTGACAGGTCGGGGAGTTGGGATCGAGCTGACCCAGGCGGCAGGCCGATTCCGTGCGCAATAGCTGGTCGCTGTCCAGCGTCTGCACCTCATCGCGGATCTTCCAGGTGTAGTAGTCGACTGAGAACGAGCTGCGCGCCAGCGGCGACCACACGACCCCCAGGTCCGTAACCGTCGCGTTGATGGGCTTCAGGGTCGGATTGCCCTGGGTGCTACCAGCGATACCGATGCCGGACTGCGTGCAACTGGCAATGTCGTTCGGGGGCGGATTGCCCGGTGCAAAGCCCGCCTTGGCGCAGGTGTAATAATCCGTGCCCGTGATGAAGTAACCGCTCTTGCCCTGGAACTCGTCCGCCAGGGTCGGGGCCTTGAAGGCGGTGCCGTAGCGGCCGCGCAGCAGCAGCGGCTTCAGCGGCCGGTACTCCAGTCCCAGGTTGTAAGTGAACTTGTCGACATTCTGGTCCGACACCTTGTAGTCGTCGTAGCGCCCGGAGGCGGTCGCTGTCACGGTCTGCAGCACCGGCAGACGCAGCTCCAGCGAGCCGGCGTAACGCGTACGGTGTCCGCTGCCACCCACGGCCGAGTACAGGTAGGTCTCTCCGTCAAGGAATCGCGGGTCCGGCGCGTAATTCCAGCCCTGGCGCCCACCCTCGATTACCGCCGCCAGTCCCGCATCGCCACCGGGCAGGCCGAACAGCGAGGAATTGGTGAGCTGTCCGCGCACCAGGCTGTCCTCGGTGCGGGAGTAGCTGGTGGCGTAGCCGGTAAAGCTGGCGTACTCGGCCGGCGTGATCGGCCGGTAGAACTGCGAGTAGTCCGGTGAGTACAGCGAAGCGCCCGTAGCGACGTCCGTGCCCAGCAGGGGGCCGTAGATGGGGGCGAAGAAGTTCTCGATGGCGCTGGTGAAGGCCAGGTGCGTCGCCTCGGTGAGCTTGTTCTCCGTGTAGGTCATGTCCAGGGAGTACTTCCAGGCCGTGGCGAAGTCCCCCTGCACGCCGAAAGTGGCGCGCACGGAGTTGTTGGTGTCCTTGTTGCTTTGTCCGCGCAGATTGCCTGCTTCCTCGGGCGAGAAGATCCGCTGCAGATTCAGCAGGTGGCCGTTGTTCACGTTCGGGTCGCTGTAGTAGCTGAACGGACTGCCGTCGGAGGAGCTGTCATACAGCACAGTTCCGGTGTTGAACCGGGTGTTGGCGTGGCTGATCAACACGTCGCCGAACAGCTGCGCGCCGCCTGCCAGGTCGTAGGATGCGTGCAGGAAACCCTGGGTCGCCTCGGTGCCATTGTTGAGGGTGTAGTAGCCTGCCGACGTCGTGCCGCAGTAGTAGCCGTTGCGCGAAGCACGGTAGGCCTTGGTCACAGTGCCGCCAAACTGGCCGGCCACATTGGCGCAGTTGACCGGGTCCTGGAAGTCATACGAGAAGCCGCCGGTGTTGGGGTCATAGCCGAGAATCAACCAGTCGCGCTCGGCCGTCTGCGGCGAGGTTCCGCCGGCGAAGTACTGCCGGGTCCTGGAACGCTGGAAGCCCCAGATCGGATCGATCTTGTCGTACTGCCCGCCGAACAGGACGTCCAGCTTGCCGATCGAGAACCCCTCGGACAGCCCGAAACGCTTCTGCGCGCCGCCGCCATCCTGCGTCCAGCCGATGCGCCCATCGGCCTGCAGACCGTCCTGCTTCTTCCTGAGGATGATGTTGACGACACCGGCGATGGCGTCCGAGCCATAAATGGAGGATTGCCCCCCCGGCAGGATGTCGATTCGGTCAATCAGGATCGTCGGGATGGTGCTGAGGTCGGTGACGATGTCCGTGCCGTTGTAAAGCGCCGGGTAATCCGCGATTGCGCGGCCGTCCATGAGCGTCTTGGTATAGCCGGGTGCCAGCCCGAACATGCTCAGGACCTGCGCGCCGGGGGTGAATCCACCGACGAACTGGGCTCCCTGCACCGCACCGGTTGCGAAGGAGGAACGCTGCAATGCATCCGCCACGGAGATGAATCCCTTGGTTTCCAGGTCTTTCGCCGTAATGACGGTCACCGGATTGGCGTTGGCGACGCTGACCGGCAGCGGGATCAGGGTCCCCGTCACGGTCACTTCCTCGAGCTGATCGGACGGGGCGTTGGCGGCACTCGCAAGCGGCGGCGCCAGGAGGACAAAAAGGATCGCGGCCGGAACGGCCATAGCCGCCCGGCGGTCTACCCGCAGTTTCTTCACTGAGTTTCTCCCTAAAGCAAAGCACCGTGTCCCTGGCCCGAAGGTCCCGGGACGTCCGTGTCCATCGCGGCCGGGCTCTAGTGGCCCGTGCGGCGATGCAGGCCCCGATACTGCGCCCCGGAGGCGGCACTGTTCAAGGCTGTGCTGGGCGCGCCGATGGGTGGATCCACACACGAGCTGGTCGGTGCGCATGGCAGTGTGTCCCGCGTCCCCAGCGGCCGGTTCAACGGCGTCCGCAAGCGACGGCTGAGCCGCGGGCGGCCGGCAACAAATCTGCGCCCCGGCGGCGCAATCGGTGGCTCAGGAGGGAATCAGCACCGTGGCGCCGGTGGTGTGGCGTGACTCCAGCGCCCGATGGGCTTCGGCGGCCTGCTCCAGCGGCAACTTCAGGCCGATGCGCACCTTCACCTTGCGGGCGCGTACAACAGCGAACAGCTCGCGCGCCGCGGCCGCCAGCTGCTCGCGGGTCGAGATGTAGTTGAACAGCACCGGGCGTGTCAGGAACAGCGAGCCGCGGCGCGACAGTTCCAGCGGACTGACCGGAGGCACCGGCCCGGATGCGTTACCGAAGGTGACCATCATGCCCAGGGGCCGCAGGCAATCGAGCGACTGAGTGAAAGTGTCCTTGCCGACGCCGTCGTACGCCACCCGCACGCCGACACCGCCCGTCAGCGCCTTCACGCGCGCGACGATGTCATCGCGGCCGGCAATCAACACCTGCCGCGCACCGTTGGCGCGCGCCAGCCTCGCTTTCTCCTCGTTGCCCACGACACCGATCACCTTCGCGCCCAGCGCCCTGCCCCACTGGCACAGGATCAGTCCGACCCCGCCGGCGGCGGCGTGCACCAGGATCGGATCGCCACGCGCGACGCGGCAGGTACGGCGCAGCAGGTAGTGCGCCGTGAGACCCTTCAGCATCAGGGCGGCCGCCTGTTCGTCGGACACACCGCGCGGCACCCGCACCAGCCGTTCCGCCGGCACATTGCGCAGTTCACTGTAGGCGCCGGGCGAGGACCACACATATGCCACCCGTTCGCCGACGCGCCAGCCGCGCACACCCCGGCCCAGGGCGGCGATGACACCCGCGGCCTCGCGTCCCAGGCCCGACGGCAGGGACTGCGGGTAGAGGCCGGTGCGGTCGTATACGTCAATGAAGTTGACCCCGATGGCGGTGTGCCGGACCTGCACCTCTCCGGCTGCGGGTGCGCCGGGAGTGAAGTCCTCGAAACTCATGACCTCGGGACCGCCGTGGCTGTGGATGCGGATTGCGCGTGACATGGGATGCAGCATAGCGACAATAGCGCTACGGTACACACCCGGCGCTTCGCGGCGCGCCCGCAGGAGACCCCATGCGCATCATCGCCCTCCCCCGACTGCTGCCCGCAGCCTGCCTGCTTGCGCTGGCCGCATGCGCCTCCACCTCGCATGTGCTGGTGGGCCAGGCGCGCGCGCCCATCTCACCCGACCAGGTGAAGGTCTACCTGAGCCCGCCGGCGAAGTACGAGCAGATCGCAACCCTGGATGCTTCCAGCAGTGGCTCGTTTACCTTCGGCGCGCAGGCCATGACGGACGTGGTGATGCAGCGCCTGAAGGCGGAGGCGGCCAAGCTCGGCGCCAACGGCATCCTGTTCCAGGGCATGGGTGATCGGCCGTCGGGGTCGGTCGGCACCGGCCTGGGTTCATCCAGCTACGGGAGGAGCTCCGCGCTCGGGGTGGGGCTGGGCACGTCCGTGGCCCTGAACAACAAGGTGGGCCACGGGATGGCGATCTACGTGACCCAGGAGTAGTGCTGCTGCGCAGCCCCGAAACTACAACGCCGCGTCGTCGGTCTCGCCGGTGCGTATGCGGATCACCCGCTCGATGTCGGTGATGAAGATCTTGCCGTCACCGACCTTGCCGGTCTTGGCTGCCTTGAGGATCGCCTCCACCACCTGATCCACCAGGTCGCCGCGCACGGCCACCTCGATGCGCGTCTTGGGCACGAAGTCCACGACGTACTCCGCGCCGCGATACAGCTCGGTGTGGCCGCGCTGGCGGCCAAAGCCCTTCACTTCCGTCACCGTCATTCCCGACACTCCGATGTCGGACAGCGCCGCGCGCACGTCGTCGAGCTTGAAGGGCTTGATGATGGCTGTAACCAGTTTCATGCGGGGACTCCGTCGGACAGCTTGTCAGGGGCAATGGGCGGATTTTGCAGCTTTCATGCCATGGCGTCGAATCCCGGGCGGGCCGCCACCACAGGCCGAAGGGCGTCGGCGGTGGCGCAGTGCACCGTGCCGGAGCGGGCGCGGGCGCACCCTGCCCTGTTTTGGTGCTGCGCTCCTGGAGTTTCGCGCGGGCCCGCTTCGGCTATTCTGTAGTCCATGGTGGAGCATGTCGTGATCGTGGGAGGCGGGCAGGCTGCCGTGCAGGCCGTGGATGTCCTGCGCCGCAAGGGTTTCAAGGGAGAGTTGAGCCTGGTGGGTGAGGAGCCCACTCTGCCCTACCAGCGCCCGCCCCTGTCCAAGAAATATCTCTCCGGCGCCCTGGAACGTGAGCGCCTGGCCATCCGTCCCGAGACCTACTACGCCGGCCACGCGGTGAAAACCTGGCTGGGCCGGCGGGCCGTGCAGATCGAGCGCGCCGCGCAACGGCTGCGGCTGGATGACGGCAGCACCCTGCCCTACGACGCTCTGCTGCTGGCCACCGGCAGCCTGCCGCGCCCCCTGCCGGCGCCGGGCGTGGAGCTTGCGGGCGTGCACTTCCTGCGCACCATGGCCGACGCCGACCGCATCCGCGCGCAATGGGCCGACGCCCGCAACGTGGTCGTGATCGGCGGCGGCTATATCGGGCTGGAGACCGCCGCCACCGCGCGGGGGCTGGGCAAGGAAGTGACCGTCATCGAGATGGCCGACCGGGTCATGAACCGCGTCACTTCACCGGAACTGTCGGCCTTCTACGAGGCCGAGCACGCCCGCCATGGCGTGCGCATCGTCAACAACGAGAAGGTGCAGGAATTGCGCGGCGACGCCGGACGGGTGCGTTCGGTGATCACCGCCAGCGGCGCCGAGCATCCGGCCGACGTCGTGATCGTCGGCGTGGGCGTGCTGCCGGCGGACCAGCTGGCGCGCGAGGCGGGGCTCGCCTGCGACAACGGCATCCTGTCCGACGAGCACTGCCGCACTTCGGATCCCAACATCTACGCCGCCGGGGACTGCGCCAACCATCCCAACCGCCACTACGGCCGCCGCATGCGCCTGGAGTCGGTGGACAACGCCTTCGAGCAGGCCGGCACCGCGGCGCTGAACATCCTGGGCGACGTCACGCCACACGACAAACTGCCGTGGTTCTGGTCCGACCAGTACGACCTGAAGCTGGTCATCGTGGGCGTGTGCACCGGCTACGACACCGCGGTGCTGCGCGGCTCGCCGGCGCAGCGCAGCTTCAGTGTGTGTTACCTGCGCGACGGGGAATTCATCGCCATCGACACGGTCAACGCGCCCAAGGACCAGATCGCGGCGCGCAAGCTGATCGGCGCGCACGGGCGCCCCGACAGCGCTCGACTCGCCGACCCCTCGGTGGCGCTCAAGGACCTGGCGTAGCAGGTTCGCAGTGCGGCTTATCCGCGCAACCTGCGGTGTTTCACCGCCAAGCGCGCGTATGCGACATCCAGCTCAAATCGCGCACCCCGAGGCCCCTTAAGCGCACGAATCTGCGAGGAAGACCGGTGTCTGCCGTGTCAGGGTGGCGCAGGTCAGCTCTTATCGGTCAGATCGGCGGTAAATCCGATGCCTCGGCGCTTCGGTGGCGGCGGGTTCATGAGTTCGCGGATGGCAGAGAGCATGGCGGCGATGGCTTCGTCGTGGGTGGCGAGCTTCTTCTCGATGCGCGCCTCGAGCTGATCGAGTCGCCGGGCCAGTTCCTTGTTGGAACCCAAAATCTCGCGCAGCTGCACGAACGCCCTGACCACGTAGAGGCTCATCTCGACGGCGCGGGGGCTGTTGAGGACGGTAGCGGCCATGATGGCGCCGTGCTCGGTGAAGGCGAACGGCGGAAATCTCGGGTCGCGGTGCTTCTGGGAACCGGTCGCAAAATGCGACCGGTTCAAGGTCGCTGTCTCGGCACCGGTGAGCCGGAACATGAAATCCCCCGGGAACCTGTCCTGGTTGCGCTTGACCTGCTCGTTGAGGCGCTTGGTGGTGACGCCGTAGAGGGCGGCGAGTTCGGCATCCAGGATCACGCGCTGGCCGCGCAGGACGGCGATGGCGCGTGTGATGTTGGCGGGTGGCGGCACGGTCTTGGAGCGCGCCACGGGGCTTACCGGCTGGCCTGGGTGAGAATTCCATCGAGCATCTGCGTCACGACCTACTGCTGGGTTCTCGGCAGCCGCCGCTACAGAATCTGCGCCTGACAGGTGCCAATTCGGCGTGGTCGCTCGAGTCTCCAGGACATGACTGTTCGGCGGATGCGGGTCCGGAGCATATTGTCAGGCTGACCTGGCGCTGTCAGCCCTGCATTTCTGGGCGGAAATGCATTAAACGCCAGGATAGACCGAAGGACTGAAACTCGGAAAGCTGGCGTTGGCCGATCCGCCGCTCCGGGCCGCACACCCGAGCTTCCCTACCGCAGCACTACCAGCAGGTCCTTGACGTCCACCGGCTGACCCGCGCGCACCAGCACCTCGGCCACCGTGCCGTCGGACTCGGCCCGCACCGCCGTCTCCATTTTCATCGCCTCCAGTGTCAGCAGCACCTCGCCGCGGGTCACGCGCGCACCGGCGGCAGCCGTGACGCTCGCGACCACGCCCGGCATCGGTGCGCCGACATGCCGCGGGTTGCCCGGCTCCACCTTGCGCGCTGCCGGCCGCGCCGCCGTCTGGCTGCGATCCCGGACGCGCACCGAGCGCGGCTGACCGTTGAGTTCGAAGAACACCGTGCGCGTGCCGTCCTCGTGCGGCTCGCTGCAGGCGATGTAGCGCACGATCAGCGTCTTGCCGCGCTCCAGGTCGACGCTGATCTCCTGTTCCGGCTGCATGCCGTAGAAAAACACCGGGGTGGGCAGGATGGAGGGATCGCCGTACTGCGCCCGCTCGCGCACGTAATCCAGCCAGACCCGCGGATACATCAGGTACGAGGCCAGGTCGTCGTCAGTCGCCGGGCGCGGCAGGTGCTGCTGGATGCGCTCACGCTCGGCGGCAAGATCGACCGGCGCCATCGACGCGCCGGGACGGCCAGTCAGGGGCGCGGCGCCCTTGAGGATCTTGCGTTGCAGCGCCGGCGGAAATCCCCCAGGGGGCTGGCCGAGATCGCCGCGGAACAGCTGCACCACGGACTGCGGAAAGGCCACCGGCGTGTCCGGGTCTTCCACCTGCGCGGCACTGATGCCGGAGGTAACCATGAGCAGCGCCAGGTCGCCGACCACCTTGGAGGTTGGCGTCACCTTGATGATGTCGCCGAACAGGCGGTTGACGTCGGCGTAAGCGGCGGCCACCTCCGGCCAGCGCGCCTCTTCTATACCGAGCGAGCGTGCCTGCTCGCGCAGGTTGGTGTACTGCCCGCCGGGCATGCCGTGCACGTACACCTCGGAGGCGCCGGAGCGGATATCGCTCTCGAAGGCGCCGTAGTGACGCCGCACCTGCTCCCAGTAGCCGCTGATCAGGCGCAGCCGGTCGGGATCGAGACCTGAGTCGCGCGGCCCATGACGCAACGCCTCCACGATCGAGCCCAGGTTGGGCTGCGAGGTCAGGCCGCTCATGGAGTCGATGGCCCCGTCGACCGCATCCGCGCCGGCCTCGATTGCCGCCAGCACGCTGGCGGCGGCGATGCCGCTGGTGTCATGGGTATGGAAATGCACCGGCAGGCCGATCTCGGCCTTGAGCGCGCTGACCAGCCGCTGCGCGGCGCGCGGCCGCAGCAGCCCTGCCATGTCCTTGATCCCCAGCACGTGCGTGCCGGCCGCCTTGAGCTCGCGCGCCACGCCCAGGTAGTAGTCGAGGGTGTACTTCTTCTCGCGCGGATCATCGAGATTGCCGGTGTAGCAGATGGCCGCCTCGCACAGCTTGCCGGACTCGCGCACCGCGTCGATGGCGACGCGCATGTTCTCCACCCAGTTGAGCGAATCGAACACGCGGAACACATCAACGCCGCGCTGCGCCGCGTGCCGCACGAAGAAGCGCACCACGTTGTCGGGGTAGTTGGCGTAGCCGACCGCGTTGGCCGAGCGCAGCAGCATCTGCAGCAGCAGGTTGGGCAGCGCCTCGCGCAGGCGTGCGAGTCGGTCCCAGGGATCCTCGCGCAGGAAGCGCATGGCGACGTCGAAGGTCGCGCCGCCCCAGCATTCCACCGAGAACAACTGCGGCAGCAGGCTGGCGTAGTGCGGCGCGATCGCCGTCATGTCGCGCGTGCGCACGCGCGTCGCCAGCAGCGACTGGTGCGCGTCGCGCAGGGTGGTATCCGTCAGCAGCACACGCTGCTGCTGCAGCATCCACTGCGCGAAGCGCTCAGGACCCAGTTCCTGCAACAGCTGCCGCGTACCGGGGGGCGGCGGGCTGAGCAGCGGCAGCGGCGGCAGGCGCGCCGGCGCGAACTGCTGCGGCCGTGGCCGGTCGCGCACCTCGGCGCTGCCGTTGACGATGGTGTCGCCGATGTGCGCCAGGATGCGCGTGGCACGGTCGCGCTTGCGCGGCCAGTTGAACAGCTCCGGCGTCTCGTCGATGAAGCGCGTGGTGTAGTCGCCGGCGGCGAAGCGCGGATGGGTGATCAGCTGGTCCAGGAAGCGCAGGTTGGTGACCACGCCACGGATGCGGAACTCCCACAGGGCGCGGTGCATGCGTGCGATGGTCTCCCGGGGCGTGGGAGCCCACGCGGTCACCTTCACCAGCAGGGAGTCATAGGAGCGGGTGATGATGGCGCCGGTGTAGGCGGTGCCGGCATCCAGGCGGATGCCGAAGCCCGCCGGGCTGCGGTAGGCGCTGATCTTGCCGTAGTCGGGAATGAAGTTGTTCTCGGGGTCCTCGCTGGTGATGCGGCACTGCAGGGCGTGCGCATGCAGGCGGATCTGCGACTGCTGCGGCACGCCGCTGTCAGGGTCGCCGATGCGCGCGCCGCCGGCGATGCGGATCTGCGCCTTCACCAGGTCGATGCCGGTCACGCACTCGGTGACGGTGTGTTCCACCTGGATGCGCGGGTTGACCTCGATGAACCAGAATCTGCCGCTGTCGGCGTCCTGCAGGAACTCCACGGTGCCGGCGTTGTGATACTGCGCCGCGCGCGCGAGCGTCAGCGCCGCCTCGCACAGCTGCGCGCGCTGCGCGTCGCTGAGGAACACCGCCGGGGCACGCTCCACCACCTTCTGGTTGCGGCGCTGCACACTGCAGTCGCGCTCGAACAGGTGCACCAGGTTGCCGTGGGTGTCGCCGAGTATCTGCACCTCCACGTGGCGCGCGCGGCGCACCAGCTTCTCCAGGTACACCTCGTCGTTGCCGAAGGCGGCACGCGCCTCGCGCCGCGCCAGCGGCAACAGCTCGCGCAGCTGCTCATCATCGGCAATCACCCGCATGCCGCGGCCGCCACCGCCCCAGCTGGCCTTGAGCATCACCGGGTAGCCGATGCCGTGTGCCAGGGCGACACACGCGTCGAGGTCCTGCGGCAGTGGCCCCGTGGCGGGCATGACCGGCACGCCCGCCGACACCGCCAGCTTGCGTGCAGCCACCTTGTTGCCCAGCAGGCTCATGGTCGCGGGCGTCGGCCCCACGAACACGATCCCGGCCGCCGCGCAGTCGCTGGCGAACTGCGGATTCTCCGCGAGAAAGCCGTAGCCGGGGTGAATGGCGTCCACCTGCGCCTCGCGCGCAATGCGCAGGATGCCGGCCCCGTCGAGGTAAGCCTCGACCGGCGCGCGGCCGGCCCCCACCAGGTAGGCCTCGTCGGCCTTGGTGCGGTGCAGGGAGAAGCGATCCTCCTGCGAATAGATGGCCACGGTGCGCAGGCCGAGCTCATTGGCGGCGCGCATGACACGGATGGCGATTTCGCCGCGATTGGCGACCAGCAGGCTGCGGATCCGCTGCGGTTCGGGGGATGGCACGGGGTCCTCGAGGCGATCGTGCCTGCAGCACGGCGAGCGTGGCTCGCCGACGATCATAGCGGCCGCCGGCCCCGATTGTCAGGATCGGAATGATCTGACTAAATAACGCCGATGCATGCCATTGCCATCCACGGCGGCGCCGGCGCGGTGCCGCGCGCACAACTGACCCCGGAACGCGAGCGCCTCTATCGCGACGGGCTGGCGGCCGCCCTGGACGCTGGCTACGCCGTGCTGGAAAGCGGCGGCG
Source organism: Pseudomonadota bacterium (assembly GCA_018241445.1). Lineage (GTDB taxonomy): Bacteria > Pseudomonadota > Gammaproteobacteria > Steroidobacterales > Steroidobacteraceae > 13-2-20CM-66-19. The sequence goes on along the minus strand of JAFEDT010000018.1, from coordinate 98,456 downwards.
GCAGCCTGGATGCGGTGACCGCCGCGGTGCGCGTCCTGGAGGACGACCCACTGTTCAACGCCGGTCGCGGGGCGGCCCTGACCCGCGACGGCGCTGCGGAACTGGACGCGGCCATCATGGAGGGCCGGCAGCAGCGCGCCGGGGCGGTCGCCGGGGTGCGTCATGTCAGGAACCCGGTGGAACTGGCGCGGCGCGTGATGGAGCGGTCGCGCCACGTGCTGCTGGTGGGTCCGGGTGCGGAGGAGTTCGCCCTGGAGGAAGGCCTGACCCTGGTGCCCAACCACTACTTCCGCACCGCCGAGCGGGTGGCGCAACTGGAAGCGGAACAGCGCGGTGAGCGCGTGTCGGAACTGATCCCCGTGCCGCGCGGCACGGTGGGCGCCGTGGCGCGTGACCGCGCCGGCAACCTGGCGGCGGCCACCTCCACCGGCGGCATGACCAACAAACGCCCGGGCCGGGTGGGCGACTCGCCGATCATCGGCGCCGGCACTTTCGCCCGCAATGGCGTGTGCGCGGTTTCGGCCACCGGCCACGGCGAGTACTTCATCCGCTGCGTGGCGGCCTTCCACGTGTGCGCAGCGGTGGAACACCGCGGGCTGACGCTTCAGCAGGCGGTGGCCGAGGTGCTGCACCAGGTGCTGAAAGCCATGGGCGGCGATGGCGGGCTGATTGCCGTGGGCGCCGACGGGCATGTGGTGATGGACTTCAGCTCAGACGGCATGTTCCGTGGCGCGCGCAGCTCCGAAGGGCTGCACGAGATAGCGATCTACTGAAGAACCGGGTCGCCTGGGCGAAGACGAAGCCGGATCAATAGCGGTCCGGGAGCACCGGGGCCCCCACGACCCTGCCCTGCGACACCATGGCGCGCCGTGCCTCTCCGGCCAGCAGCGCCAGTCCCCGCAGGCGCGCCCGCTGCAGGGCGGACGCCTCATCAGCAGTCGCGGCCAGCAGCAGTTCCCGCCAGGCTGCCGACTGCCCTGACCAGCGTGGCCGCAGCCAGTGGGGGTGGGCCTCGGCCAGTACCTCGATCTGTCGCAAGGTGCAGCGGCCGATGGCCGTCGCGCTCTGTGGTGCCATGCCCAGAAGCAGTCGCGCGGCCGCGGTGTCGGTGCGGGACAGGTGCCAACCGAAGGTGAAGACCAGGCGCGCCAGGGTAACCGCCGGCGCCCCGATGAAGAACCCGCCGTCCGCGCCGCGTGCAGCGTCGCGCACCTGCCAGCCGGCCGCCGTACGCCAGCGCCCCGGATCGGCGAATCCGGCATCGATGAGCAGGTAGGGGCAGGACGCCGCCCGCTGCCGCGCCGCGGCGTCCATTGCCGGCCACAGCTCCGCCACCACGCGCCCAAGGGCGCCCGCGGCGCCGCTGCGAACCCCCGCCTGCGCGGCCATCAGGCTCAGGCACAGCTCGTTGATGTCAGCCAGCGATTCCTGGGTTGTGCCACGCAGCCAGCCTGCTGCACCGCTACCGCCAGTGTCCTCCCCTGCCCCGCCTGCCTGCATCGGTCTTCTCCCGCGAACCGCTGCCTATCCTAACCGGGCCTGCGGCCAGCGCCAGATGAATTTGGTGATTTTTTACCAAGTTTTGCCACTTGCGTAATTGGTAATTTTTTACCAAGAATACCCAAACCGCGGCCAGCGGCCGCCCGACAAGAAGAACGCCCCATGCGCATCTGCGACGACCGCTACCACCGCGAGCGACTGCGCATGGAACTGGCGCTGCGCTTCCTGCGTCACGAGGCCCGCACCCAGACCATCCGCGCCTGGACCGGCCTGTCCGACGACCGTATCCGCAAGCTGTACCGTTCCTACCTGGATCATGCGCGCCGCTACCTGCCGCGCCATCGCGGCAAGTCACCGCACCAGGTCACCTACTTCAGCCGCTCGCTGCGTCTGCAGGACGAGACCGCGACGCTGGCCAGCGTGCTGTCGCTGCTGGGTGTGCTGCCCGGACCCGCCGCCGCCGGCGGCACGGCTGTGCAGTCGGCGCCGACTCCGCAGGCCTGCCCCGACGCCGCACCCGCACTCGGGCGCGGCGAGCTGCTGTGTCAGGCGTTCGAGGTGTATCGCGCGCTGCTGCCGGCGGCGCAGATCTCCTTCGAGCACGCCGTCTTCCTCGCCAGCGCCCTGACGCGCGCCGACCAGTTGCGCCTGTCGGACTGCGAGCGCTGCGGCGCCCTGATGGTGACCGAGCGGCTGAGCCTGCGCCGGGCGCAGTGCCATCACTGCGGCGGTACGGCGCGCACCTGACGTAACCGGCCGATGCGCCCGCGGGTGCGCCCGGCCGACGCCTGCCGCCGCGACACGCGGCGGGCTAGAATCCGCGCCCTGCCGTGGTGAGGAAACATGCCGGACGACCACCCGCTTTTCTTCGCCGGTCCGTGGCTGGACCGGCGCTCCGAGGCTCGCGACGACCCGCAATGGCTCGCCGCGGCCCGCGCCGACCCGGCAACACGCTACGTGGTCGCGCAGTCGTGCGCGCACCTGGTGTACCCCGGGGAGCATGCGCGCATCGCCTTCCTTTCCAACGATGACCCCCTGGTGCAGGGGGCGGCGGAGAACTGTGTCACGCTGCTCGGCTGGCTGGACGGCACCCGCTGTGTCCTGCTGGAGCTGTCCGCGCAGCAGGCCCCGGCGACACCCTCGGGCACGCGCTTCGAGGAGCTGCGCCCGCTCAGCCCCGCGCTGAACCAGGCCGAGGCCGCCGTGCTGGCCACGGCGCGTGCACTGGGATTGTGGCGCGCCCGCCATCGCCACTGCGGCGTATGCGGGGCGCCCACGGTACCGATCCGGGCCGGTCATTGCCTCGAGTGCAGCCGCTGTGACGCGGAATTCTTCCCGCGGCTGGATCCGGCGATCATCGTACTGGTGAGCGACGGCGATCGCGCCCTGCTCGGGCGGCAGGCGAGCTGGCCGCCGCGCCGCTACTCGACCATTGCCGGCTTCGTCGAACCGGGCGAGAGCCTGGAGGACGCGGTGGCGCGCGAAGTACGCGAGGAGACCGGTGTCGGCGTCGACGAGGTGCGCTATGACGCCTCGCAACCCTGGCCCTTCCCCTCCTCGCTGATGCTGGGCTTCCGCGCAACCGCCGCGGCCGGCGCAGCCATCCGCCTCGACGGCGAGCTGGAAGACGCGCGCTGGGTCAGCCGCGAACAGCTGCGCTCCGGGGAAATCCTGGCACCCCCTTCGCACTCCATTTCCTGGCGTCTGATCCGCAGCTGGCTGCAGGAGCGCACGGACTGATGTGCCTGCTGGTCCTGGCGTGGCGCGCGCACCCAGGCTATCGCCTGATCGTCGCCGCGAATCGCGACGAGTTCCACGAGCGGCCGGCAGCCGCACTGGGCGTCTGGCACCAGCCGGCCCTGCTGGCGGGGCGCGATCTGCGCGCCCAGGGAACCTGGCTGGCGGTGGGGCAGGACCGGCGTTTTGGTGTGATAACCAACTTCCGCGAGGGTCATGCGCCGCGCCCCGGCGCGCCGTCACGCGGCAAGCTGATCCCCGACTACCTGGCCGGCCACGCAGGGCCTGAAGAGTTCCTCGGACAGCTCGCCGGACGAGCCGCGCAGTTCAGCGGCTTCAACCTGCTGCTGAGCGACCGGGAGTCACTCTGGTATGGCAGCAACCGTGCCGACCTGTTCGGCCGACCCCTGGAGCCCGGCATCCACGGCCTGGCCAACGAGCTGCTGGACTCCCCATGGCCGAAGCTGCGGCGCGTGCGGCGGGGGTTCACCGACTGGCTGGCAAGCGGCGGGGAAGACCGCGAACGGCTGTTCGCGCTGCTGGCCGACCGCACGCCGGCGCCCGACAGCGGGGAACCGGTCAGTGGGGAATCGGACCGTGACGCATCGGACAGCGGGGCACCGGGCAACGCCGGCGACGCACGGGAATGGCGGCGCGCGCTGTCGGCACCCTTCGTGCGGCATGCCCGCTACGGAACCCGCTGCTCCAGCGTGGTACTGCTGGGCGAAGACGACTCGATCAGCTTCACCGAGAGGCGGTTCGATGCTACCGGGGAGGCGTGCGGCGAGAGCGCCTTCGAACTGGCTGCGGGGGATTGGCCGGGCAGCGCGCTTCCTTATTAACGGGCCGTTGCAACATGGCCTGCTAGAATTTTCGCCGATGAGTTCGACCCCACCCTCCCGCGCGCCCCGCGGCCCCCTGCGAGGGCTGGCGGCTGCCGCGCTGCTTGCCGTGCTGCTGCCGGCCGCGACCCAGGCGGGGGTGGAGGTGAACGTCTCGGGGGTCGACGACGAGCTGCGCGCCAACATCGTCGCGTACCTCAGCTTCGAGCGCTACCGCAAGGGTGGCGTGGAACTGACCGCCGACACAGTGGAGCGGCTGCACAACCGGGTGGAACGCGAGGTGCAGTCGGCGCTGCGCCCCTTCGGCTATTACGAGCCCAAGGTGGAGTCCTCGGTGAGCGAACACGGCCACGGCAACTGGAGCGTCGACGTGCATGTCGAGCCCGGCACGCCGGTGCGCGTGCAGCACATCGAGGTGCAGGTGGACGGACCGGGCGCCGGTGATCCACTGTTCCGGCGCATCCTGGAGCACCTGCCGCTGCACGAGGGCGAGCGGCTGAACCACGCCAGCTACGAGGCCATCAAGACCGACCTGCAGCGCACCGCCGCCACCTACGGCTACCTGGACGCGCGCATGGTGCGCAACGAACTGCTGGTCGATCCCCCGCAGCACACGGCCCGCATCGCCCTGCGCTTCACCACCGGCGAGCGCTATCGCTTCGGCAAGACCACCATCCGCCAGGGCGTGGTACGTGAGAGCCTGGTGCGCCGTTACCTGCGCTACCGCGAGGGCGACCTGCTGGACCTGAACCAGGTGCTGCGCACCCAGTTCGCACTCGACGACTCGCAGTACTTCTCCAACCTGCAGGTACTGCCAAGCGCACCGGACCGTGACAAGCACATCGTGCCGGTCGAGATCCGCGCCGACCCCAGCCGCCGCTATCGCTACACCATCGGCGCCGGCTATGCCACCGATACCGGGCCGCGCGGCACCTTCGGCTTCGAGGACCATCGCATCAACGACCGCGGGCATACCTTCAGCGTCCAGGTGCAGGCCTCGCAGAATGCCCGCTACAGCCTGCAGAGCCGCTACACCATTCCCATCGGCGACCCGGCGGTCGACAACCTGGCGCTGCGCGGCAGCATCGAGCAGCGCGACTGGGGCGACATCACCACCAACACGGTTTCGGTGGGTCCGTCACTGACGGCGGTCACCAACGGCTGGCAGCACGTGTGGGCCGTCAACGCCGTCCATACCTCCGAGAGCGCGGACGCCAACGGGGTGCAGCTGCCGCCGCACTCGGCCGACAGCCTGCTGGTGCCGGAGCTGGACCTGGCGCTGGTGCCCAAGAATTATCTGGGCGAGGCGCTGTTCGAGCACCCGCTGTCCATCGAGATCAAGGGCTCGCACAGCACGTTGGGATCCAACTCCAACTGGTTCCAGGCGCACGCGCAGGCCGAGCGGGTGTTCAGGCTCGCCAGCAAGTGGCACCTGCTGCTGCGCGGCGAGGCGGGTGTGACCCTGGTGTCCGGGTTCCAGCAGCTGCCGACTGTGTTCCGCTTCTTTGCCGGCGGCGACAACAGCGTGCGCGGTTTCGGCTATGACAACCTGTCACCCACTGAGCGGACCCTGACCTGCACGGTACCGCAGGTGCCAGATCCCGTCACCGGCCAGCCCTACTGCCCGCCGCCGACACTGCCGGCCAACCGCAGCGACAATTTCGTGTACGTGAAGGTCGGGGGCAAGAATGTGATCACCGGAACCGTGGAGGTGATCCGCGAGCTGCCGAGAAATCTGGGCGTCGCCGCGTTCTTCGACTACGGCAACGCCTTCGACCGCTTCCCGGCGCGGCTCGCCTACTCGGTCGGCATCGGCCTGCGGGTGCGCCTGCCGGTGCTCACCCTCGGCATCGACATCGCCCAGCCGCTGTACGAGCCGTGCCAGCCGCCGATCATCGCCGGCAGCTGCACGCCCCACAGCCCGCGCCTGCACATCAACTTCTCGCCCAAACTGTGAGCGCGCGCCGCATCATCCTGGTCCTGGCCATCCTGCTGGTGGGCATCCTGCTGGTGGGACCCCCGTTGCTGGTGTGGTCGGCGCTGTATACGACCGGCGGCCTGCAGTTCGTGGTCCGCCACATCCCGCACAAGATCGGCAGCGTGCGGCTTTCGATCGAGGGGGTCAGCGGCATCGCGGCCCAGGGCGTCGCGGTCCAGCGGGTGCAGATCGATCACGACATGGTTCATATCAGCATCGAGGGCGTGAGCGCTCGCCTGGTGCCCGGACCGCTGCTGCTGCAGACCATCAGGGTGCAGGAAGCGGCAGTACGCAACGTCGATGTGCAGGTGAAACGCCGCACTCATCCGCCCAACCCGGGGGCGCCGCAGTTCCTGCCGCGCTGGCTGCTGATCAGCGTCGAAGACTTGCGCGCCGCGCATGCCAGCCTCGCGGTCTACAGCGGCTTTCACCTGCGCGCCGATCGGCTGCAGGCGGCTGCCGTCATCCGTCACCGCAGCATCCGCCTGTTCCAGGCCGACGCGCTGCTGGACGAGAGCGCGCACGCCATGGCCATCGGCACGCTGCGCGCGACCGATCCCTTCGGCGTGGACGTGAAGCTCATCCTCGACTGGCAGCCCCAGGGCCAGCCGCCCTGGCGCCTGGCCGGCAGCGCACGCGGTGACCTGGACACGCTGCACATCGTGGCGCACACGCAGGACCCGTTCCGCGCCGACGCCGCGGGCCAGCTGCGTGAGTTGACCGGACACTGGAACTGGCTGGGCAGCATCACGGTGCGCCAGTTCAGCCTGCGGCCGTGGGGCGCCGCGGACGTACTGGGCGATATCAGCGGCCATCTCACCGCCCACGGTGACGCCGCGGGCTTCGGGGCGCAGGGCAGCCTCACGCCGGCCGGCCTGCACGCCGGTCCCTTCGACCTGCAGTTCGCGGGCAACTACGCCGCTGAGGTCCTGTCGGCACAGCGCGTGCAATTGCGCCATCCCGGCTCTGGGCTGCAGGCCGACGTCACGGGCAGCGTTGCGATAGTGCCGCACGGTCCGGCCCTGGATCTGCAGGGACAGTGGCGCAACTTCCGCTGGCCGCTCACCGGCCGTGAGCCCGCCGTGCGCAGCGAGGCGGGCTCGTTTCGCATGTCGGGCACTTTGCCTTACGCTGTACAGGTCGACGCTAAAGCCAGCGCGGCCGGACTGCCGACAATGCCACTGCAGGCGCGCGGCACACTCGACAAGGACAATGTCAGTTTCGATCCGGCGGAGATCGACCTGCTCGGCGGTCACGCCAGCCTGCGCGGCAGGGTCACCTGGGCGCCGCGCGACACCTGGAGCATCGCCGGGCGGGTCACGGGCATCGACCCGGCCAAGCTGCGCCCCGACCTGCCCGGCAGTGTCAGTTTCCTGCTGGATGCCTCCGGCACCGGCTTCGATCCGCGCGGCCAGCTCACCGCGAGCTTCAGCAACCTCAGCGGGCGGGTGCGCGGCGCCGCTGCCAGCGGGTCGGGGTCCATCGGCCACGCGGGCGACACCTGGAGCTTCGACAGGCTGCGCGTCAGCCTGGGCACCGCCAACCTGGCTCTCGACGGCCGCATCAACCAACAGCTCGATCTGCGCTTCGCCCTCGACACGCGTGATCTGAGCCTGCTGTCGCCCGGCGCTGCCGGAGTGCTGCGGGCCAGCGGCACGCTCGGCGGCACTGCCGCCGACCCCACCGTATCCGGCAGTGCGCACGGCAGCGGCATCGACCTGCAGGGCATCCATATCAGTTCGCTGGCCGTGGAAGCCGACTTCGACCCGCGTGCCCAGGATCACCGGTCGCGCATCGATGCCCGTGCGTCGCACCTGACGTACCTCGGCCGAACCATCGACAACATGGCCTTCACGCTGGGCGGACTGCCGCAGGCCTACGACATGCATTTTGCCGCGCGCGCCACCGGACTCGCGGTGAAGGCGCAGGCAAGCGGCCCGTACTCGCATGGGCAGTTCCGCGGGTGGCTCACCGCGCTCTCCCTGGACGGCGACGACCCGACCCTGCACCTGGAGCTGGAGCAGCCGGCGGAATTGCTGGCGTCCGCGGACCATGTCCGCCTGGAGCGGACATGCCTCACGGGCAGGCCGGGCGGCATGTGCGCCGAGGGCGACTGGACCGCAGCGGCCTGGTCGGGAAACCTCGAGACCCACGATCTCCCCCTGCACACCCTCACCGCCGGGCTGACCAACGCAGTGGAGTATCGCGGCACCATCAGCGCCCGTGCCGCCGTCGCCGGCGGCGCCGCAACGCCCGTCACCGGCACGCTGCGCGCCGAGCTGGTGCAGGCGGAGATCCTCCACAAGCTGGCCAGCAAGCACGTGGAGCGCACGCGCATCGGCTCGGGACTGGTCACCGCGACCGCAACTCCCACCACCCTCACCGCGCAGGCGGATCTCGGCGACGGCCAGGTCGGCACGCTGCGCGCCAGCCTCACGGCACAGCGCAGTACGGCACGCTGGCAGGACATGCCGGTGAGCGGCGAGCTGCACGCGCAGACCGACGAGACGGGGCTGATATCGCTCTACGCCCCGGACATCGACCGCGCCTCGGGGCACCTGAGCGCCGACGTACAGGTCGCCGGCACGGTCGGCGCCCCGCGGCTCTCCGGCAATGTGCGCCTGGCCGATGGCCAGATCGACGTCTACCAGACCAACCTGGCGCTGCGCCAGATCGCCTTCGAAGCCACCTTCGGTGACAACGGCGTCGACTTCAAGGGCGGCGCCCGCACCGGCGGTGGCAGTGTCCAGGCCAACGGTCACGTCGAGTGGCGCGACCTGCAGCCCTACGGCAAGTTCCACCTGCAGGGCAGCAACCTGCGGGTCGCCGACATTCCCGAGGCGCAGATCGACGCCTCGCCGGACCTGGACTTCACCATCAAGGGGCACCGCATCGACATCGACGGCAAGGTGCTGGTGCCGAACGCGAAGATCACCTCCATCGATATCACCAACGCGGTGCGCACCTCGAGCGACGAGCAAATCGTTGGCGCGGAGTCCGACGACCCGAGCAAGCGCTTCGAGGTGGTCAGCTCCATCGGGCTGGCGATCGGCGACAACGTGCACGTCGAGAGCCTGGGACTGTCCGCCAAGCTTGCCGGCGGCCTGCTGATCCAGAGCGGCGCCGACGCCATCACCCGTGGCACCGGCGAAGTCGACATCGAGAGCGGCAAGTACAGCGCCTACGCCCGCCAGCTCGACATCGACGAGGGGCATCTCTACTTCAACGGTGGCCCGATCGACAACCCCGGCATCATGGTACGCGCCAAGAAGGTGTTCCCCGACGTGACCGCGTTCCTGCTGGTGCGCGGCACCCTGGCTCAGCCGCAGATGTCGTTCTCCTCTTCGCCGCCCTTGCCGCAGTCGCAGATCGTGTCGCTGATCCTCGCCGGCGGTTCGCTGGAGTCCACCCAGGCGCACGGCGCCAACGTCGCCCTCGGCCAGGGCGTGGCGATGCTGGCGCAGCAGTACGGCGGCGCGCTGGGCATCCAGGACGCCGGCCTGGAATCCGACATCAACAATGAGACCTCGGTGGTGTTCGGGCGCTACCTGTCGCCGCGCCTGTACGTCAGTTACGGCATCAGCCTCACGCAGCAGCTCAACACCTTCAAGCTGCGCTACACGCTCGGCGACCACTGGACCGTCAAGGCCGAGGTGGGCCAGGTGCAGGGCGCGGACCTGGTGTACACCATTACCAAGTAGCTGCTTGCGGCGGATTGGGCCGTCGGCGACGGGCTCGGCCGCCGGCCGCGCGCGTGCGGACGCCTGAAACTCGAGCGGGCTCGCGGTATAGCGGCGCGCAATAGCGACCGCACGCACCATAGATCTTGCCGGCCGTTGTGTGTAATCGGATATACACTTCGGCCGGGAGAGCCATGCGCCGCCCCGTCCCCCAATTGCCACGTGGATCGGGCGATATCGGCTGGCCGCCTCAGAGGGCCGCAAGGCGCTCGAGCGCCGCGAGCGTCGATGCGGCAATGCCGTGGGCCTGCGCGTCAGGCAGATCAGCAGCTTTACCGATCCGGATCGAGACAAGATGCCCGGGAAACAGGACCACCTCGTTCTGGCCCGAGCCCCGCATGGTCGGCAGCCATCGGGGTGCATCCGCACCGGGACGCAGGTGCGGTACGTAGTGAAACCCCATGCCATAGAGTCCGCACTCGCCGCGCTGATCGCTGCTTGTGTCACCGGCCACGACCGCCCTGGTCTTGGGCAGCGCACCCCTGCCACTCAGCAGGTCCTCGGTCAGCCGACGATGCAGCAGCTGGGTGCCCTGCCATGCGCCGTGGTTCTGATACAGCAGGGCAATTCTGGCCAGCTCCTCGACGGTGGGATACAAGCCCGCATTGAACCAGGTTAGCCCGCGCGCACCCAGCTCGCGCGTGCGCACGGCGGGCATCCGCGCGATGCCCAGGGGTTGGAACACTTCCATTTCCAGCATGTCCCAGACATCGCCACCGGGTCCGCGCAGCTCCTTCACCAGGCCATCGAGTGCGGCGCCCAGCAGGTAGAAGTCCTGGTCGCGGTAGCGCACCACCGAGCCTGGCTCCCACGGATACGGTTTCAGCGACTGCTGGATCTGTCGCAACTTGTCGGCGTGCGAAGGTCCCGTATACCAGGCATCGTAGTCGCCGCCGAGATGCCCGTCCTCGATGTCATTCGGCTCGGTGTTCAGGCTGCCCACGCCACCGAAACCCGTGGCCATGTTGGCGGCATCGAGAAAGCGGATGTGGCGATATTTCGGGTGCAGTCCCGCAACGTAGTCCCCCACTTTCAACTCGCGGACGGCAGGACCGAACGTCTGCGCCAAGCGCAGCAACGCCAGCGGCACACCCACGCTCTTCATCACCGAGCGCACCCCGAATCTCATCTCCAGGGGGTAGGGGAAGTTCCCACAGGGGGTCGGCGATTCCTGGTAATACAGGACTCCATCGCGCACCAGCGCGCTTATCACGACCCAGTGCGCTTCCAGGCCCGCGCCGAACCCATCCAGGGTTCCCGGCGGCACAACCCGCGCCAGGCCTCTCCAGGGGCGGCAGGGCAGGCGGCGCTCCAGCTCGCCGCGCGCAACCCGCTGCAGGCCGCCGATATCGCCTGCGAGAGCAGTGACACGCACTGCTGCCGAACCGCACGCAATAAAATGCTGCTTCAGCAGGTAGGGGGCGGTCTGCTGCACGAACTGGAAATGCAACGGGGTCGCCGATCCGTCCCGGTACAGAAAGGTCGCCAGGCCCTGGTGCGCCTCGTTTTCAGTGTCGTTCACCAGCATCAGGGGAAATGCGGCGCGGTACCAGCCGGCGTCGCGCGGATCGCACCACACGCGCCCGAATTGCGGGATGACCTGCCAGTAACTCGGCAACGCTCCAGGCTCTGATTCGGATACCGCGGTAGCGCGCTGCAGCGGTATCAGAAGGTCGCGGTCGGTGACGAAGTCGAGGGTGATAGCCGGGAACAGCCGGGCATCGCGTCCAAGCACAACAGGTTCAGCCAGGGCCGGCTCGACCTGCATGGGAGTGCGCGCGATGTGCAACCTGCCGTGGAACGGCGGGGCGCCGCGAGCATCAGCATCCGGCAGGAACCGGTGATTCGGCAGGAATGGCATTGGCTATGCCGGGTCGGCGTCTGTTACCTCATCGAGTGTACCCAGACGCAGGTCCTTCGTCTCCGGCGCCCAGCGCTGGCAGAGGACAGCGCCCAACGCGAGTATGACCACGCAGGCGCCGAGTGCGCTGCGAATGCCGTAGGTGGAGACGACCACCGGCAGCAGAAACGTGCTGACAGCCGCGCCTATACGGCTGGTTGCGCTGGCCAGTCCGATACCCGAAGCCCGCAGATCGGTCGGGAAAAGTTCGGGCAGATACACATATACCAGGATGGAGGCGGCAGAGAGCACCCCGGCGAACAGCGCGAACAGTGCGATGATGGCGGCCGCGGGAATCTGCGGCCAGGTAATCAGCAGCAGCATGGCGATGGCGGCCACCGTGAAGCTGCCGACCAGGAACTGCCGCCGCGGGATGCTGTCGATAATCAACAGGCCGAAGATGCCGCCTCCCAGCAGGGTGACGTTGTAGATCAGGCCGCCGACGTAGGCGCTCTCCAGCCTCATGGCTGACATCACCTGTGAGATGAAAGTGCCCACGGCAAAATAGGGTATGACCAGGCAGCTGAAGAACGCGCATCCCACGAGTGTGTGCGCACGCCATTGCGGCAGGAACAGGCGCTGCCAGCATACGCCGCCAGCCGTCGGCGGCTGACTGACCGCGACGGGAGGCGCGATACCCGCACCCAGCTGCCGGCGGACGATCGCGGCGGCGAGTTCCGGCTTTCCCTGGCGGGTCAGCCACAGCGGGGACTCGGGTGTTGTCAGCCTGAATGGCAGCACCAACAGGCAGGGCACCGCGCTGGTCAGCAGCATCCAGCGCCAGGCATCGGCGCCCAGCCCATCGAGCGCGTATCCGACCGCGTAGGCGCAGGCGTAGCCGGCAGCCCAGGCCACCGACAGCAATCCCAGTATTTTCCCGCGGGCGCGGCGCGGCGTGAATTCGATCAGCATGGGTTTGTTGACGGCGTAGTCGGTCCCCAGCACCAGTCCGATGGCGAGGCGGATCAGCAGCAGCTCACCGCGGTTGTGGACCAGCGCCTGCAGGACGGACAGCACCGCCAGGAACGCCATGTTCCAGGCGAATATCGGCCGCCGGCCGAAACGGTCGGCGGCAGCTCCCGAAAACAGCGAACCGAAGAACAGGCCCACCAGGGAGGCCCCGCCGAGCAGCCCGAGCCACACGGGCCCGAGACCCAGCTGCGGCGCGGCGCGCACCAGGCAGATGCCAATGATGCCGAGCCCGAAACCATCGCTGAACTCCCCGCCCGATGCGCCGAACGCCACCCGCAGATGAATCGGGCGCAGCGGCGCTTCCTCATAATCCGTCAGTGCCGGCGAATCGGCGGGGCTGGTCATCCCTTGTCGAGGAACCGGATGATGGTGTCGGCGACGGCGCGCGGATCCTGCCAGAACAAGTCATGTCCCAGCTCGGGGAAGTTGCGTACCTGCGAACCGTGGATCCCCTGCTGCAGGGCCAGACGGCCGGGCGCCGTCGCCAGGGTGTCCCGGCCCCCCCAGATGAGGAGGGTCGGGGCGCGCACGCGCGGCAACATCGGGCGCAGATCGATACCCAGCAGGCCCTGGTCGAGGATGGCGCGCCACACGACGGCGGGAATGGCGGCGGCATCGCGCCGCTGGCGGCTTGAAAAGAACTCGGGGTTGATCGAGAGCGACTCGTGCCACCATTCGCGCATGAAGGTGGAGTCAGGATCGATCGGATCGCGCAGAGCGGCGACGCCGCTCATCCAGCCGGGAGCGGCAGTACCGGCGCCGCTGTCGTCGGTCAGCGGCGCGAACGAAGTTCCGGTGGAGGAAATCAGGATCAGGCGGCGCGTGCGCTCCGGCCATTCTTCGGCGAAGGCCTGGGCGACGATACTGCCCAGGGAATGACCCGCCACGTCGCATGAGGAGACGTGCAGCGAGTCGAGCAGGAGTTTCAGATCGTAGGCGAAATCAAACCGCGAGTAGCAGCACGGCGGCTTGTCCGAGGCGCCGTGCCCGCGCAGGTCCACGATGATCAGGCGATAACGCTCCTGCAGCAGCGGCGCCAGCGGCGCCCAGTCCCGCGAGCTGTCGGTGTAGCCATGGATCAGGAGCAGTGGCGGCGCATCGCGCGGACCGATGTCCAGGTAGGCGAGCCGCAGCCCACCGGGCAACACCACCGAGGTCTTGTGGCTCTCGAAAGCATCGAGAGCCGCCAGGGTGATCCGCGGGGCAGGGCTCGCGCCGGCGGCGGTCAGCCAACAAAGGGCCGCCGCCGCGGCCGCGCGCCTGATCACGGGTTCTTGCCGCCGAACCGGTAGCTGAATCGCACGCCGAACGTCCTCGGCCGGTTGACGATGTTCTCTTTCACAAAATCATTGTAGTTCGAAAACACGATGCCACGGGTATCGGAGAGATTCTCGCCGTACACCTGCACGGTCCAGTCCGCCCTGGACACCCCGGCGGCGGCATCGTAGGTCGTGTACGCCGGGTCATAGAAGGCAACGGACTTGCCCTGCAGTGTCGTGGTCAGGCGATCCGTCGAGGCATAGGAGCCGCCCTGGCGGGCAACGCCCGCCTGGGCGAACACCCGGTAGTCGGCCAGCGGGATCTCGTAGCGCAGGTGCAGGTTGCCCTCGAACGGCGGGCAGTCCGCCAGCGGCGAGCCCAGTTCACCGAAGGGATTGGGCAGATTCGCGCCGGCCAGGTTCAAAGTGCTGACCACCTCGCTGCTGTTCCAGGCCGCTGCAGCTGTCAGGCTCCAGGCGTCCGTCAGGCGCGCCACCAGCGAGCTCTCCAGGCCCTTGACGCGATAGTCGGGGCCGTTGGTGGTGAAGATCAGGTTGCCGGTGACGCCAGGATCAAAGACCGTGATCTGCACATCTTTCCAGTCCTCGCGGTAGATAGCGCCGTTCCACTGCAAGCGGCGATTGAACCATTCGGTCTTCCAGCCCAGCTCATTGTTGGTGAGATTGTCCGGGGCATACGCCAGCGGCGGGGTGAAGTGGCCGTACAGCGGTGAGCCCGGCTTGATGATCGACTGCGCGCGGTTGAAGCCGCCGGGCCGGAAGCCCTGCGACCAGGTGTAATACACCAATGCATCGGGGCCGATTCTCCAGGTCAGGTTGGCGCGGCTCCTGAAGCCTGAGTAGGTGGTATTGAGGTTCTTGGCGTCCAGGTTGTTGAGGTTACTGAGCACCCCGGTGGCGGGCGTACTGACGCAGGGATTCACCGAACCGCCGCCATAGGGGCCGCCGATCTCGCAGCCGAAGCTGCCCACGTTGGAACCGACTTCGAAGTTGTCGGTATGGTAGTAGCGCGTGCCCACGGTCAGGGTGAGCGTCCTGGGCAGCAGGTCGAAGTCGACCGAGCCGAATATGGCCTTCTGCTTGTAGCCGCGCGTGATGTCATCGAAAAACATGTCGCCCGCCGGACGCAGCCCGGGGTTGTTCGAGGTGGCCGGGTAGTAGGGGAACTGTGGCGGTGTGCCGGTTTTCGGAACATACGGGTTGAGCGTCGGGGGGCCGACGGGATAGAAGTTCGGGCTGCTGCCGTAGTGCCAGTCGGTCTCCTCGTGGATCGTGTACTTCTCGTAGAACAGCCCGGCGATGGCGCGCACGCGCCAGTCATCCGGGGTACTCAGGCGCAGCTCCTGGCTCAGGTGCGAGGCGCGCTCGTGATCGTTCCAGAAACCGGCGGGCGTCCAGCAGTAGCCGGGCGAATTCGTGGTCGGCTTGCCGTTCACGAACGGGTATCCGGGGTAGTTGCACTGGTAATACCCGGCATAAACGCCGCGCGAGTAGTTGGTCAGGTCCTCCTGCTGCCGGACCGTGCGGCTGAGGTAGCCGCCCGCATATACCACCTTCAGCCAGTCGATGCGCCCGTCCACGGTGAGCTGCGTATCGTTGAAGGAGTCGTGATTGTAGGCGGGCTCGAACTGCTCCACCGACAGCTCCGGCAGCGTGCGGCCGGTGCCGTCGTACTCTTCCTCCCAGAACACGCCCTCACTGTCGATCTTCTGGTAGGACTGGGACAGCAGCGCGCTCCAGTCGTCGTTCAGCTGCAGCTTCCCCGAGACACGGTAGCCCTTGTAGGTGACCGGGTTGAACGCGCGCTGCGCAATGTTGTAATTGTTGACCGGCCCGACCCCGGGCGGCACCACGCCGCCGAAATAGATGGCGATGTTGCGGTCAGTGCCGGCGCGGCTGAAGGTCGCGGGAATATTGCTGATGTAGCCACCGCGCGACTCGTTGTAGACGACGCCGCGGACGGCCAGGCGACCCTCGATGAGCGGGATGTTGATCATCGCATCCACGTTGTCGCTGGTATCGCCGTGCGCTGTGGTCGCGTGACCGGCATTGACGCTCGCCTCGGTCGTATCGAGCTTCGGCTTGTTGGTGATGTAGCGCACCACCCCGGCCTGTGCACCGGCGCCGAACAGCGTTCCCTGCGGCCCCTCCAGCACCTCGATCCGCTCCAGGTCCGCGGCGTAGATGTCGAGGTTGCGGCCCGGAAGCTGGCCGGACTGTTCGTCGAGGTACACGGCAACATTGGGGAAGCTGCCGACGATGCCCGCGGCCTGGGTGCCGGTGTTCTGGGTCGCCAGGCCCCTGATGATGATATTGCTTTGCGCAGGGCCGGTGCCGGTCACCGACACGTTGGGCATGTACTTGACCGCGTCATCGAAGGTCGTGACGTTCAGTCGCGCCAGCGCCTCGGCGGTAAGTGCCTGCACCGTGATAGGCACGTTCTGGATGTTCTCGGAACGGCGCTGCGCCGTAACGATGACTTCTTCGATGCTGCCGGTGGTGGTGGTGGCGGTGGCGGTAGCAGCGTCCGCCGCGGGCGCGGCCAACGCCGCGCCGGCGGCATGGGCTCCCAGGATCGCCATCACCGCAGAGGAAATCTTGTGGTTCATCGCAGCCCCCCGAAAGAAAGTTGGTCGCAACTCCAGACTGTTCAGTTCTGCCGGCTCATGAGGTCGTCTTCGAACGGGAACCTCGTGATCCTTTCCGTGCCGGTGTCCGTGATGAGCAGCTCCTCTTCGAGCTTGACGCCCTCCGGCCCGCCTACCTCCCCGATATAGCTCTCGACGCTCACTACCATGCCCGCCTCCAGCAAGCCGTCGCCGGCGAAGGCGGAGAAATCCTGCAGGTGCGCGATGTACGGGGCTTCGCCGTGCATGCCGACCCCGTGCAGCACCGAGGTGTAGCGCCGCTCCACGAATTTCTGCGGAATGGCCCAGGCCCGCTCCGCGACCTCCCGGTACGCGAGCCCGGGCTTGAGAATCGCGATGTTGTGCTCGATCTGCTCGTGCGCCAGCTGGTAGAGCGTCTTCTGATAGGCAGTTGGCCTGCCCGGTCCGCAGAAGAAGGTGCGTGAGAAATCCGAGAAGTAGCCGAAGCAGCCGATGACGTCGGTATCCAGCGCCACCAGCTCACCGGGACGCACGTGGCGGCCGCTGGCCTCGCTGAACCATGGATTGGTGCGCTGTCCCGATGTCAGCAGCCGCGTCTCGATGAACTCGCCGCCCTGGCGCAGGACTTCGCCGTACATCAGCGCGAACAGCTCCTGCTCGGAAACGCCCGGCCTGACTGCTGTGCGTACCGAGGCCACCGCGGCTTCCGCCGCCGCCATGCTCAGCTTCAGGCAGGAGATCTCCTCGTCGGTCTTGAGCCGGCGCACGTGCAGGATCTCCTGCTGGCAGTCGGTGACGCTGCAGCCCTCGCGTTCCAGCGCCAGCGCGAGCAGGTGACCGCAGCGGTCCAGCCCCACCTTGTCCGAGCCGCGGCCGTATTCGCGCACCAGGTCCGCGATCTCGCGCGCGAAGTCGCGGGCGGACTGCACATCGCGTCCGGCCACGGAAGACCAGACGATCTTCGAATGCCGCGCCTCCTGCACCGTTTCCAGCTGTGTGGACACGTGCGCACTCTGCGGATATTCGAACAGGATCACCGGTCCCTCGGTGGGCACGAAGAAGTAGCGGCTGGAGTTGCGCAGAAAGTAGCCGAACATGTTGCGTGATCCCGTCGCATAGCGCTGGTTATAGGGATCGAACAACAACACGGCGGCATAGTTCTTCTCGCGCATCATGGCGCGCAGGCGCTGCAGCCGATCGGCGCGCAGCTTGAGGGTGTCCACGCTGGCCGGCTCGGTGTCGGTGACCCACAGGCCGGGGCCGGCGTCCGCGCCGCGCCTGGCGGGCGCCGCCGCAAGGTCCGCCGCAGCGTTGGGTCGCCCGGTGGCTGGCGCGGTTCTGCCGCTCACTGCAGCCGCCCCAGGTCATCCGGCCTACACGCGCAGTCGGGGTGCATCGGTTGAGTTGCGCTGTGGAGCGTCGTCATTTCGTGCTACCGGAACCCTGGATGGGCGCGATAATGCGACAGGCGTAGTGACCCTACAATTCATGGACTTGCAAAATCACCTTGCAAAAATGCAGGGACACTGATGAAGTCGCCAGTCACTGAGGGCCTGCGCGAGGGACCAAGGCCGGAGGGGGAAGATGCGTCCCGGACACCTTGATTGGGCAGACCTGCGCCACGTTTTGGCGCTCGCCCAGTACCAGACAATGGCTGCGGCCGCCGACGCGTTGCGCGTTCATCAGACGACCCTGAGCCGTCGCATCGTCGCGCTCGAGGCGCATCTGAAGGCACGGCTGTTCGATCGCGTCGACGGCCGCTTCGCGCCCACTACGCGCGGCATGATGGTGGTGCGGCGGGCGCAGGAGATGGAGTCGGCCAGCCTGGCGCTGCAGGACGACCTGACTCACGATCCGGCAGTGGGCCGCGCCGTAGTGCGCATCTCGGTGATCCAGACCTTCGTGACCGGCTTCCTGGCCCCGTACCTGCCGCAGTTCGCTCTGCAGCATCCCAACATCCAGATCGAGCTGATCTGCGAGAACCGACCGGGTGTGCTGGAGCAGCACGAGGCCGATATCGCCATCCGCTACGTGCGGCCCGCGCAGGGACAGTCACGGGTGCGCAAGATCGGCGAGCTCGGTTCGGCGGTCTATGCCCACTGCGACCTGCTGCGCTGCGGCGCTGACTGGCGGCGCGACCTGAGCTGGATCGGCTTCGCGCAGGTGGCGGACCGCTGGCCGGAATTCCGCTGGATCGAAGCGAATGTGCCCGCCGAGCGCGTGATCACCACGGTCAACGGCGGTCCGGCGTACACCGAGCTGGTGGCGCGCGGCTACGGGGTGGGAGTCCTGACCTGCGTGGAAGGGGATGCGCGAGCGCAGTTGATCCGTCTGACCGGCCCCGACCCGCTGATCGTACGCGAGGTCTGGCTCATGGTTTTGCCGGAGCAGCGCCGCAACGCGACCGTGCGCACCGTTCTCGACTGGATCATCGCGGTCACGCGCAAGGAAGCCGCCACCCTGCGCGGCTCGGCCTCACGCAGCGAGTTGCTCGGGGAAGAGATCGGATGAACTCACGGGCGCAGGACACAGCGGATCCCGAGGCGGAGGTACGCAGACTGCGCAGACTGGTGGCGCAGTCCGACTACGCCCAGGCGCTCGCGGGCGCCGAACGCCTGCGGCTCGTGACGCCGGAGAATCGCGACGTGCTGTACCTGGTGGCGGTGTGTCAGCGATACCTGGATCGCCTGCCGGAGGCGCTGGCCACACTCGATCACATGGAGCGCCTGCATCCGGATTTCGGGCGGCTGCACCAGGAACGCGGACATTGCCTGCGGGCCAGCAGCAATGCGGTGGCGGCGATCGAAGCCTACCGGCGCGCCGTCGCGGCCAACCCGACGCTGTTCGCAAGCTGGAACGCACTCGCTGCGCTGTACACGGCGGCGGGCCGCAGCGCGGAGGCACAGGCCGCCGCCGAACAGGCCGTGGCGCTGGCCGCTATGCCGGAGCCGCTGCGCGCGGCCTCCGGGCTGCTGTGCGAGGGCGATGTCTACGGCGCGGAGTCGCGGGTGCGTAGCTACCTGCGGGCGCATCCGACCGACGTCGAAGCGATGCGCCTGCTGGCGCAGATCGGCATGCGGCTGGATATCCTGGATGATGCGGAGTTCCTGCTGGAAAGCGTGCTGAGCTTCGCGCCGGACCACCACGCAGCCCGCTATGAATATGCTGTGGTTCTGAGCAAGCGCCACCGGCATGCGGCCGCGCTGCGCGAGATACAAGGTCTGCTGCAGGCCGAGCCGGAGAATCGCGCCTATCGCACCCTGCACGCCACCGTGCTGGTCGGCCTGGGAGATCACGCCGGGGCGCTGCGCATTTTCCGCGAGCTGGCCGGGCAGACGCCGCAGGAGGCGGCCCTGCATCTTTCGATCGCGCACGCCCTGAAGACACTCGGTCACCAGCAGGAGGCCATCGCCGCGTATCGCACAAGCGCGGCGGTACGGCCGGGCTTCGGCGACGCCTGGTGGAGCCTGGCGAATCTGAAGACCTATCGCTTCACGGACGCGGAGTTCGCGACCATGCGCGCACAGGAACGGGCAGCGTCGCTGGCGAATGTGGACCGCTATCACCTGTGCTTCGCGTTGGGCAAGGCGCTGGAAGACAGGGGAGAGTTTGCGGAGTCGTTTCGCCACTACTCGGCCGGCAACGCGCTGCGCCGGCAGGAGAGTCACTTCGACGCGCAGGACTTCGAGACTTCCGTCGATGAGCAGATCAGGGTGTGCTCGGCGCAGTTCCTGGCGGCGCGCCGGCACTGGGGGGCGCTGCACCCGGATCCGATCTTCATCGTCGGACTGCCGCGGGCCGGCTCAACCCTGATCGAGCAGGTGCTGGCTTCGCACTCGCACATCGAGGGCACGATGGAACTCGCCGATATTCCGCGTCTGGTGCAGCGGCTGCAGGGTCGGGAACAGCGTGATGCGCAGCGCAGCTACCCGGCGGTTCTCGAACGGCTCGATGCGCCACAGGTCGCGCGCTTCGGCGAGCAGTACATTGGCGACACGCGCGTCTTCCGCGGTGGGCGACCCTTTTTCATCGACAAGATGCCCAACAATTTCCGGCATCTCGGGCTGATTCACCTGATCCTGCCGCGGGCGAAGATCATCGATGCGCGGCGTGAGCCGTACGCCTGCTGCTTCAGCAACTTCAAGCAGCTGTTTGCGGCCGGGCAGGAATTCAGTTACAGCCTGGAGGACATCGGGCGCTACTACCGCGGTTACCTGAAGCTCATGACACACTGGGACACGGTGATGCCGGGCAAAATCCTGCGGGTCCAGCACGAAGCGCTGGTGGCCGATCTGCCCGGCAGTGTCAGGCGGATCCTGGACTACCTGGAGCTGGACTTCGAGCCTGCCTGCCTGGAGTACTACCGCACCGCGCGCAGCGTGCGCACGGCCAGCTCCGAGCAGGTGCGCCAGCCGATCTACAGCAGCGGCCTGGCGCAGTGGCGGCATTTCGAGCCCTGGCTGCAGCCACTGCAGGCGTACCTCGGCGAACCCGGTGCCGAAGCCGCGAGTACTGGCTGATCAACCGATCGAGGAGAGGCGGCGATCATGGAATCCGGCACCAACAGACGACGACAGGGGATGCGCGGGCGCCGGATTGCCGGCGGGCAGCTGGCGCAGCTTCCCTGGCAGCAGGTGATCAATCCCTATGCCCCGCTGCAAGCCCTGTCCGGCGATCAGATCGAGGCGATCCACCTCACTTCCATGCGCATACTGGAGGAACTCGGCATCGAAGTGAGGTCGGACAAGGCGCTGCAGCTGTTGCGCGCAGCCGGCGCGCAGGTGGACTTTTCGACCAGTACCGTGCGCATCGAGCGTGGCCTGGTCGAGCAGGCGCTGGCCAGCGCGCCCGCCTCATTCACGCTGACGCCGCGCAACCCGGCCAGGCGCATCCGCCTGGGTGAGAATCACCTGCAGTTCGCCCTGGTCGCAGGCCCCCCCAACGTCCATGACTGCGAGCGTGGGCGGCGTGCCGGCAATTTTCAGGATTACTGCGATTTCGTGCGCCTGGCGCAATATTTCAACGCCATCCACCTGCTGGGCAACCAGGTCTGCGCGCCTGTGGACCTGCCGGCCACGACACGGCACCTGGACACCTACCGCGCCAACCTGACCTACTCGGATCGTGTGTTCCACGTTTCTGCCATTGGTGCCGGGCGTGCCCTGGACGGGGTGCGCATGATGGCCATCGCCCGGGGTATCACGCTCGAGGAGTTGGCGCGGGAACCCGGTGTCATCACCATCATTTCCGTCAACAGTCCGCGCCGCTTCGACGAAGCCATGACCGAGGGGTTGATCGCCATGGCCGAACACGGGCAAGCGGTCGTCATCACCCCCTTCACGCTGATGGGGGCGATGGCGCCGGTGTCACTGGCGGCCGCGCTGGCGCAGCAGAACGCCGAAGCGCTGTTCGGTGTGGTGCTGGCGCAGCTGGTGCGCGCGGGGACACCCGTCATGTATGGCGCGTTTACCTCGAATGTGGACATGCGCTCGGGCGCGCCGGCATTCGGTACACCGGAGAATGCCAAGGCCAACGTCGCCAGCGGACAGTTGGCGCGGCGCTATCGCCTGCCTTACCGGACCTCGAACGCGAGCGCCTCCAACGCCGCCGATGCGCAGGGCGTGTACGAGACCGAGATGTCCCTGTGGGGCGCAGTGCTCGGCCACGGCAACCTCATCTACCACGCGGCCGGGTGGCAGGAAGGCGGCCTCACTGCGTCCTTCGAGAAACTGGTGCTGGACGTGGAGATGCTGCAGTCGATGATGGAGTTCCTGCGGCCTATCGTCGTCAACGAAGCCGAACTGGGCTTCGAAACCATCCGCGGCGTGCCCACCGGGGGGCACTTTTTCGGCGAGCCGCACACCATGGAGCGCTACGAGCACGCGTTCTATCGCCCCCTGATATCCAACTGGCAGAACTACGAGAGCTGGCGCATCGCCGGCGCCAAGGATGCGACGCAGCGGGCCACGGAGGTGTGGAAGCAGGCGCTGCGCGAGTACCAGCAGCCGCCGCTGGATCCGGCGCTGCACGAGGCCCTGGACGCCTACGTCGAACAGCGGCGCACGCAGATCGGCAGCGACGAGCCCTGACATTCGGGGGCAAGCGTCGCCCGGATCGTCGAGGGCGGCGGGGTGGCCGGCAACCCCGGAGTGCGCCCCCAACGCGCGCGCAGTAGCGGCAACCCGCACCATTGATCATGCCGCTGATGGTGTGTAGTCCGATACACACCTGCGCCGGGGGAGCCAATACACGCCGCTCCACGGACCCGGCATTGAGGTCGGTGGCCGGCACCTGGCTGGCGCACCCGCCGGGCTCCAGGTACGCAGATTGAAGGCTGGCGGGCATTCGAGGCGGGTAGGTCAATCGAGACTCCTGGGTTAAGCTGACGCCCAGGGAGGCGGTGAAAAGACCTTCCGCCCCAGGGGTGGTCCCAAGGTGACAGAAACGTCGCACGCGGTATTTCTCAGCTACGCCTCGCAGGATGCCGAAGCGGCACAGAAAATCTGCGAGGCACTTCGCTCAGGTGGCGTCGAGGTCTGGTTCGACAGGAGCGAGTTGCGCGGCGGGGATGCGTGGGACCGATCCATCCGCCAACAGATCCGCGACTGCGCGTTGTTCGTTCCGGTTGTCTCCCAACATACGCACGAGCGGCTCGAGGGCTACTTCCGCCGTGAATGGCGGCTGGCGGTGGAACGCGCCGGCGACATGGCCGACAACAGGGCGTTTTTCGTGCCAGTCGTCATCGACGGCACGACGGAGCGCGATCCGTCGGTCCCGGAGAAGTTCCGCGAGCTGCAATGGACGCGCCTGCCGGGAGGGGAGACGCCGCCCGCGTTTGTCGAGCGCGTGCGGCGGCTGCTGTCGCCTCAGGTCCCGGGCACTGCAGTTACTGGCGCTGCGTCCGCCGCGGTACCTGCAACGGCACACGCACTGAAGTCCCGGCGGACGGGACCTGCGCTGGCGGCAGTTGTCGCCGTAGCGGTCGTGGCGGTGAGCGGCTATGTAGCCGTCGACAGGTTCCTGGTTGCCGGACATGCCGTGCCGACCACTGCGGCCCAGACCCCCGCCCCGGCCCCGGCCGCCTTCAACCCGCCGCCGCACTCGGTCGCGGTGCTGCCGTTCGTGAACATGAGCGGGGACAAGGAACAGGAGTACTTCTCCGAGGGGCTCACCGAGGAACTGCTCAACTCGCTCTCGCAGATAAATGATCTGCAGGTAGCGGCCCGCACCTCGTCGTTCTCCTTCAGGGAGCACACCGACATTGGCACGGTGGCGCGCAAGCTGAACGTTGCGGCGGTATTGGAGGGAAGCGTACGCCGCTCGGCCCACACGGTGCGGGTGACGGCGCAGCTCATCAATGCGGTGAGCGGATTTCACCTGTGGTCGAAGACCTACGACCGCGACCTCGGTGATGTGCTGAGGCTGCAGACCGAGATTGCCAGCGCGGTCGCCGAGGCACTCAAGGTCACCCTGCTCGGCGATCTCGCCGCGCGCATCGAGCTTGGCGGCACCCGCAATCCGGCCGCCCTGGATGTGTATCTGCGCGCCTCCAGGGCCTTCTCGGGGTATGCGCGGGCAGCGGAACTGCAGACGGTCATCGCAGGTTATTCCGAGGCCATTCGCCACGATCCCGGTTATGTCCTCGCCTTCGCCAACCGGTCGGTGGCGTTCGCCTCATACGCGAGAAACTACGCTGCGGGACCGGCCGTCCAGGAGAACTATGCCAGGGCACAGGCCGATGCGCAGAAAGCGATCACCCTGGCGCCGGGGCTGGCCGAAGCCCATCTGGCGCTGGCGACGGTGCTGCGGGATTCGCTCGATTTCAGGCGCGCCAGCGAGGAATACCAGCGCGCGGTAGCGCTCGCACCCGGCAACGCGCGGGTGTTGGGAGAGTATGGCGTTTTCGCCGTGGAGATGGGCCAGGCCGAGACGGGCCTCGCCGCGGTACGCCGTGCGCTGGTGCTGGACCCGCTGAGTGCCGATGCTCACCGCCTGCTCGGTGACGCTCTCACGACGGCTCGGCGCGACTCCGAGGCCATTGAGGCTTTTACGGCAGCCAGGGCGCTGGCCCCGAACGATGGATTCACCAACGCCTGGCTCGGTTTTACCTACTATCAGGTCGGAGACTTCGAGAACGCGCGCACGGCGTGCGCAGCGGCCGATGAGTCCAATAAGGCCATCTGCCTGGCACTGGTATACGAGAAGCTGGGAAGGACCGCTGACGCGCAGCAGCAGTTGTCGCAGCTGCGCGCCAGGTATGCGGACGCCGGTGCGATTTTCTACTCCATGATTCATGCGCAGTGGGGCGACAAGCCCCAGGCGTTGCAGTGGCTCGAGGTTGCCAGGCGGCACCGCGACCCCTACCTGATCAAGGTGAAAATGAACGCGTTCTTCGACCCCCTGCGCAGCGAGCCACGCTTCCAGGCGATCGAACGGGAACTGAAATTCCCGGCCTGAGCGCGAGCCGGCTGCGGCGGTGCGCCGGGCTGTACCGGACTTGCGCCAGTCCCTAGCCGGGAAACTTCAACGCCCGCTCGATAGCCTGGAAGCGCGGCTCGTGGCGCATGGGATCCACGAGCGCGTCAATTTTCAAATAGGTCACGCCTGCATCAGGTAGTCGCACGGCCCTGGTCAGCCACTCCAGCGCCTTGTCTGTGTCACCCCACGCCGCGTAAATCGTGGCGAGCTGGTACGCCGAGTTGTCGCCGAAGACGGCCTGCAGCTTCTTTTGCTCGGCTTGTGCTTCGCCATGCCATCCGAGCTTCTCGTATGTCAGCGCGAGGCACCACATGCTCGACCAGTGATCCGGCTTCGTCTCACACGAGGAGCGCGCACTGTGCAGCTCGCCGAGCCAGTACCAGGCGACCCCACGAAATCCGTAGGCGCGCTTGAAGTCGGGTTCGAGACTGATGACTTCTGCGAAAGCGGCAACCGCCTCCTGGTATCGGCGAGCCCAGAATAACGCTTCGCCGAGCGCTTCGTGGCTTTGTGGATTGAGCGGGTCCAGCGCGACGGCGTGGCGGGCGGCCGCGATCCCAACATCGGAGCGGCCCATGGAAACCGCAAACAAGCCGCTCAAGGCCAGCACACCGGCGTCACCTGGAGCGAACGCCATGGCGCGCTGGTACGCCTCGCTCGCTTGAGTGAAGTCGAGATGTGTGGCAACCACAGAACGGGCCAGCGCCAGGTGACCCTCGGCCAGATCCGGAGCAAGCCGGAGCGCCCGGCGCGCATCGACCTCTGACCTGACGGCGAACTTCCGACTGTCCGCGGCGTTGACGGCGTCACTAGCATAGTAGGAAAGCGCGAGCGATCGGCTGGCGAACGCCAGCGCATAATTCGGATCGAGGCCGATTGCTTCCGTGAATTCGGCAATTGCGCTCTGGTAGCTCGATGCCCCCTCACCCGCACGCGCCGCCTTCGAGCCGCGCAGATAGGCATCGAACGCCGCGGGGTTGCGGGTGCCACCGAGTTCGATCCTGGCAGCTTCGTTCCCCAGCAGCGTGACTTTGAGTGCATCCGCGACCGCCACCGCAATCTCGGTCTGCAGTTTCAGCACGTCGCCCAGGTCCCGATCATAGGTCTTCGACCACAGGTGAAAGCCGGTGACGGCATTCAAGAGCTGCGCGGTAATGC
Source organism: Pseudomonadota bacterium (assembly GCA_018241445.1). Taxonomy (GTDB): domain Bacteria; phylum Pseudomonadota; class Gammaproteobacteria; order Steroidobacterales; family Steroidobacteraceae; genus 13-2-20CM-66-19. Next base: position 72,262 of record JAFEDT010000018.1, on the reverse strand, counting down.
GGACCGTGTGGCCCGAGCGGCGCACGCTGCCTTCGAGGATGGCGCCGACGTTGAGCTTGCGGGCGATCGTACCAGCGTCGGTGTCCTTTCCCTGAAATGAGAAAGCCGAGGTCCGGCCTGCCACCTGCAGCCCATTGATCTCGGTCAGGGAATTGAGGAGCTCTTCGGTCAATCCTTGGGAGAAGTACTCCTGGTCCTTGTCGCCGCTCATGTTCACGAACGGCAGCACGGCGACCGAGTGCGGCGGCGGCCGGAAAGCCGGGGGCGCCGCACTGGCGGCAACGGTCGATGAAGAAACCGTGGGCTTCGAGGTCCAGGGCTTGTCGATGGCGAACCAGGCCACTGCCCCCACGGCCGCTATGGCGACTGCCGCGGGCAGGACTCGCTTTGGCCACCCGGGTTCCCGCGCCGCTACCCAGATAACGCCTGGGGCCCCGGCCTGAACGCTGGCGGGCGCATGGATCATGGTCGATGGCTCCGGCGACAGCAGACGCTGAACGCGGGCAACAAAGGCCGCGGCTCCCTCACCTGCCGGCAAGCGTGTCCACTGTACTTCTCTAAAGCGCTCCGGCACGTCGGCGCGTGACTCACTGGTGTCATCGATGACGACCGGAACCAGGTACGCGAAGCGTTCGGACATGTCGCCGGCGCGTTCGACCGCCAGCCTCCACTCACGACGGAAGTAGCCCTCGTGCCGGGCATCGGAGTGTGCAGAGATAATGGGCACAAAGAGAGCACAGTCGCGGATTTCGCGTCGGATCCTCTGGTCCCAGACTTCTCCGCCGCGCAGCTCGCTCTGGTCGAACCACACTTCAATCCCTGCGGCGCGCAGCGCCTCGCAAATGCGCTTGGCCGCCTCGGCATCCTGGTTGGCGTAGCTGAGAAATACGGCCCCAGCCGCTGGGCTCGCTTGAGTTGGCGACTCCCCCTCCATCTCGCTCTCTTTAATCCAGTACTGGCCGGCAAGAATGCTCTCAGCAGCCAGCCCCAGGCAATACGGCAGCAGCGACACCATGGGGCGCTGCAACCCGCGCAGCCTTGGCGGCCCGCTCAAGTGCTTTCCAGGACGCAGGGCCTTGACTGCTTGTGCATTAAAATGCACAATACTTGCATGTTTATGCACATACTTCCTGCCCACCTGCCGCCATGCTGACCGACGCCCAACAGGTCGAACGGCGCGAGGTCATCGTGCGCCTGCTGCGCGAGGGCGTGGTGCGCAAGCAGGACGACCTGGTACGGCTGCTCAAGCGCACCGGCATGGAGGCAACCCAGTCCTCCATCAGCCGCGACCTGCGCGATCTGGGCGTGTCCAAGGCCAGCGGGCGCTACGTGCTGCCGGCCGATGAGGTCACGCGCGCCAACGGCGACTTCGGCACGCTGACGCAGTTCGTGCGGCAGCTGCGGCGCGCCGGCCCGTCCATCACCGTGCTGCGCACCACCATTGGCGCGGCGCAAAGTGTCGCGGTAGCCATCGACAAGGCCGACTGGCCCGAGGTGGCCGGCACCATCTCGGGCGATGACACCATATTCATTGCCACCGCCGGCGCTCGCGCGCAACAACAGCTCATCGGCCGCCTGCGCGGCCTGTTCCAGGTCTGAATTCCATGCCCAGCACTCCTGATCCGGGCGCCACGCCCATCGTTCTCGCCTATTCCGGCGGACTCGACACCTCGTTCCTGGTCCCCTGGATCGCCGAGCACGAGCGCCGCCCGGTCATCACTGTCACGGTCGACACCGGCGGCATCGACGCGGCCGCGGCCGCCACCCTGGCGCAGCGCGCCCGCGCCCTGGGCGCCATCGCCCACCACCAGGTGGATGCGCGCGCGGACTACTTCGAGCAGGTGCTGCGCTTCCTGGTCATGGGCAATGTGCGGCGCGGCGCCCTGTACCCGCTGTGCGTCGGGGCCGAACGTGTCATGCAGGCGCAGACCATCGCGCGCATGGCGCGCAAGCTCGGTTGCGACACCATCGCGCACGGCTGCACGGCGGCCGGCAACGACCAGGTGCGCTTCGAGGTCGCGCTGCGCACGCTCGCGCCGGACCTGAAGGTGCTGGCTCCGGTGCGCGATGAGGCCTTCAAGCGCCAGGACGAGCTGGACTACCTGCAGCAGCGCGGCCTGCCCATTCCGCCCACCGGGGCGAAGTACTCCATCAACCGCGGCCTGTGGGGCGTGACCATCGGCGGCAAGGAAACACTCACCTCCACGGGCAGCATCCCCGAGGACGCGTGGCAGCTCTCGCGCGATGCCTTCACACAACCGCGAGCGCCGCGGCGCCTCACCATCGGCTTCGACGCCGGCCGGCCCGTGTCGCTCGACGGGCGCGCGCTGGCGCCCGTGGAACTGATCGAGGCGCTGGAGCAGCTCGCCGCGCCCTACGGGATCGGCCGCGGCATCCACCTGGGCGACACCATCATCGGCACCAAGGGCCGGGTGGCCTTCGAAGCGCCGGCCGCCGAGGTGCTGCTGACGGCTCACCGCGAGCTGGAGAAACTGGTGCTGACGGCGCGCCAGCAGCGCATCAAGGAGCAGGTGTCGCAGCCTTACGGCGACCTGGTGCACGAGGGCCAGCTGCTGGACCCGGTGTGCCGCGACATCGAGGCGCTGCTGCTGTCCTCGCAGACGCGTGTCAGCGGCGTGGTCCACGTGCTGCTGCGCACCGGCGGGGTGTTCATCGAGGGCGTGGAGTCGCCCTGGTCCCTGATGGCTGCCTCGCGCGGAGTGTACGGCGAGGCCGCCGGCGAATGGTCGGCCGGCGATGCCCTGGGCTTCTCGCACATCGTGTCGCTGCCGGGCGTGTTCTATACCCGGGCCGGAGAACTCGGCCGCGCCGGTGAACAGGGCCGGGCGAGCGAACACAGCCGCGCCGCCGAACACGGCGCTGCGGCGCCCGCAGGCTCCTGAACATGGTCGGTACGATGCGCAGTGTGGTGGTGGACAAGCTCGCCTCGGTGACACAGGCCTGCAGCCTGTCGCACGAGGTGCGCATCGCCGCCGACATCCCCGCCGAGGAAGGCGTGGTGGTGGTGGTGGAGGTGCTGAACAACAAGTCCACCTACAACACCCTGGAGCTGACCAGCGGCCGCATGGCCAAGCTGGGCAAGGGCGACATCGTGGCCGGCGCGCTCGGGCACCGCAAGGCGCTGTTCGGCTACTCGGGCCACATCCCCGAGAGCGTCAAGCCCGGCGATGTCATCCAGATGCTCAACATCGGCGGCGTGCTCGGGGTGTGCGACTCCATCAACCCAGACAAGGGCAAGCCCTTCGACTGTCGCGTACTGGGTGTGGCGCTGCACTTTCCCTACCTGGGCGAGCGTATCGGCGTCCCGGCCCGTGTCGGACACCAGCAACTCGATCCCAAGGCCGCGCTGGAGGTCAACGGAGTGCCGGTGGTGGCGCTGGCCGGCACCTGCATGGAGGCGGGCAAGACCGCGGCGGCCTGCGCCATCATCGCGCGCATGCGCCACCGCGGGCTGACAGTGGACGCCTTCAAGGCCACCGGGGTATCCCTGCGCCGCGATATCCTGGCCATGGAGGACGCGGGCGCGCGCCGCTGCGCCATCTTCACCGACCTGGGCGTGGTGACCACCACGCGGGTCAACGGTCCTGCCCTGACACGCACCATGCTCACCGAGCTGTCCGCCGGCCGGCCGGACGTGATCGTGTTCGAACTCGGCGACGGCATCCTGGGAACCTACGGCGTCGATGCCATCCTGGAGTGCGCCGACATCCGCACGGCATTGAGCGGCGTCATCCTTTCCGCCAACGATCCGGTCGCGGCCTGGGGCGGCGTGAAACTGCTGCGCGAACGCTTCGGCATCGAACCATGCGTGGTCACCGGCCCTGCCACCGACAACCAGGTAGGCGTGGAGATCATCACCTCGCAGATGCGCGTGCCGGCGTTCAACGCCATGAGCAACGGCGCCGCACTCGGTGACCGGGTGATCGAAGCCCTGGGGCTGCCGGCCGCCGCGGCCACGGCGGCTTGATCCGTGGCTCCTCACGAGGGCGGCACTGCCGCAGGTGAACCAATCCCGGTCGTGGTGCTGGGGGGAACCGGCTACATCGCCGGCGAGCTGCTGCGCCTGCTCGCCGGGCATCCGCGCTTTGCGGTGACGGCCATCATGTCCGACAGCCAGCCGGGCACCGCGGTGGCCGAGGCCTTTCCGCACCTCGCGCCGGCGTACGCGCAGACACGGTTCAGCTCCCAGGCCGAGGTGCAGCAGCTGCTGTGCGCGGGGAAAGCGGCCGCGGTGTTCGGCGCCGCCCCGCATGGTGTCTCGGCGGGGCTGATCGATGCGCTGCTGACCGCAGCCGGCAATGCCGGCGCGGCGCCAAGGGTGGTCGACGTCTCGGCGGACTTCCGCTTTCGCGATGCTGAAGCCTATGCGCAGGTCTATCAGCACGCCCACGGCGCGCCCGGGCGGCTGGCGCAGTTCACCTGCGCACTGCCGGAACACCTCGCGGCCTCCCCCACACCGCACATTGCGCACCCCGGCTGCTTCGCCACCGCCATCCTGCTTGCGAGCGTGCCACTGCTGGCGGCGGGGCTCGTGGGCACGGACCTGTTTGTCAGTGGCGTCACCGGCAGCACCGGATCCGGCCGCAAGCCGGTCGAGGGCACGCATCACCCGCTGCGCAATAGTGACCTGTACAGCTACGGCGTCTTGCATCACCGGCACGCCCCCGAGGTCGCGGCCTGTGCACGGGCGGCCTGCGGTGTCGCGGCCAACTTCCATTTCGTGCCGCACTCCGGGCCCTTCGCGCGCGGCATCCACGTGACCGTGCAGGCGTCTCTCAAGCGCCCGGCCGACACGGCGGCGGTGATCGCGGCGCTGACGCAGTTCTACGCCGGCGCGCCGTTCGTGCGTGTCGGCAACCGCGCGCCGCACGTGAAGGAAGTCGCCACCAGCAACTACGCGCAGCTCTCGGCCACAGTCGCGCAGGGTGCGGTCGCGGTAACCTGCGCCATTGACAACCTCAACAAGGGCGCCGCCGGGGGCGCCGTCCAGTGGATGAACCGGCTGTTCGGCCTGCCGGAAACCGCCGGCCTGACCGCACCGGCCTCCGGGTGGACCTGACCATGGACTTCCTGGCACCGGTCTACTCGCAGTACCCGATCGAGGTCGTATCCGCCGAGGGCGTGTGGCTTACGAATTCCCGCGGCGAGCGCGTGCTCGACCTGTACGGCGGCCACGCGGTGGCTGGCCTGGGCTACGCCCACCCGGCCTGGACCGCCGCGCTGGCACAGCAGGCACAGACGTGCAACTTCCAGACTAACGCGGTGGCCATGGCGGTGCGCGCACGTGCGGCCGAGGCGCTGGTGAAGTTCTCGCGCCTGCCTTTTGCCAGCGCATTCTTCGTCAACAGCGGAGCGGAAGCCAACGAGAACGCGCTGCGCCTGGCACTGCGCCGCACCGGGCGCACCAGGGTGGCGGCCGTCGAGGGCGCGTTCCATGGCCGCACCGCCGCAGCGGGGGCCGTCACCTGGGGCGCGGCGGCGAAGTGGTACGCCTTTCCGCGCACGCCCTTCGATGTCGATTTCATTGCGCGCGGCGACACGGCCGCGGTGGCCAGGCAGGTAACCGCCGATACCGCGGCGGTCATCGTCGAACCGGTGCAGGGGCTCGCGGGTGCGATCGACCTGGGCGCGCCGTTCCTGCGCGCGCTGCGGCAGCGCTGCAATGAGACCGGCGCGCTCTTGATCTTCGACGAGGTGCAGTGCGGCGTCGGACGCACCGGCCATCCCTTCGCCGCCAACCTGCACGGCGTCATGCCGGACATGCTCACGGCCGCCAAGGCCCTCGGCAACGGCTTTCCCTGCGCCGCCCTGCTGCTCAGTGCCGCACTGTCGGCGAGCCTGACACCTGAGTCGCTCGGCACCACCTTCGGTGGCGGCCCGATGGCCTGCGCCGCGATCTGCGCTGTGCTGGAGGCGATCGAGTCACAGGGACTGCTGGCGCGCGTGCGCCACCTGGGTGAGTTGATTCGCGCGCGTTGCGTCACCGGCCCGGTGATCGCCCACCAGGGCGCGGGCCTGCTGGTCGGCCTGCGCACCTCGCGCCCGGTGAAACAGGTGCAGGCGCAACTGCTGGAGGCGGGAATCCTGGCCGGCGGCTCCAGCGACCCGCAGGTGCTGCGCCTGCTGCCGCCGTACATCCTGGAGGATGAGCACGTCGACATGCTCGCCGATGCGCTGCGGGAACTGCCGCCGTGAGCACGAGCCAGAAGTTGCAACGTTTCCTGGATCTCGCGGACCTGACACGCGAGGAAGTGCTGGAGCTGCTCGCCCTGGCCGCGCGGCTGGAGCGACACCCCGAGCCGCGTGCGCTCGCGGGCCGCATCCTGGGCCTGCTGTTCTTCAATCCTTCGTTGCGTACGCTCGCCTCGTTCCAGGCCGCCATGACCCGCCTGGGCGGCAGCTCCTTTGTCATCAGCCCCGGACAGGGAACCTGGCAACTCGAGACACGGCGCGGCGTCGTCATGGACGGCGCGGCCGCCGAACACATCCGCGAGGGCATCCCGGTACTGGCCTCCTACTGCGACGCGCTCGGCATCCGCGCCTTCGCGCAGGGCACCGACCTCGCGCACGACCTGGCGGAGACCACCTTCAACGACATGGCCGCGCTGGTCGACAAGCCGCTCATCAACATGGAGTCGGCGGTCAACCACCCCTGCCAGGCGCTCGCCGACTGGAAGACCCTGGACGAACTCGCGATCCCGCAGCGCGGGCGCTTCGTGCTCTCGTGGGTGTGGCACCCGCGCGCCCTGCCGCTGGCGGTGCCGGCGGCGGCGCTGCACATGGCGGCGCTGCGCGGCATGGACGTGACCGTGCTGCGTCCCGAGGGCTTCGCGCTGCCGGCGGCCATCATGGACCGGGCACGACAGGCCGCCACGCTCTCGGGCGGCTCGGTGCGCGAGACCGCCGACCGCGCCGACGCGCTCAACGGCACGCAGGTGCTGTACGCCAAGGAATGGGGCGCGACGGAGGCCTACGGCGACGCCGCCGAGGACGCGCGCCTGCGGCAGGGACTGCGCGACTGGTGCGTACGCGAGGGCTGGTTCAAGCACGCCGCGCCGGACTGCCGCGTAATGCACTGCCTGCCGGTGCGCCGCAACACCGCTATTGCCGACGAGGTCCTCGACGGGCCACGCAGCGCCGTGCAACGCGAAGCGTATAACCGCCTGCCGGCGCAGATGGCGGTGCTGCACGCACTGCTGTCGTCATGAGAGTCCCCTGGCAGATCGCGTCCCCGAGTGAGGAAAGGCCTTTCCTCACGCGTGTCCGCTCACCCGCTCGCTCTGGACATCCGCAATGATCATGAATCGCGACAATCAGACCCTCGCCATCCGTGCGCTCAAGAACGCCGCCCCGTACATCCGCCTGTACAAGGGCAGGACTTTTGTCGTGAAGGCAGGCGGCGGGGTGTTCGCCGACACGCGCATCACACGAGCGCTGGTGGAACAGATCGCGATCCTGCATTACTTCGGCGTACGGGTGGTGCTGGTGCACGGCGGCGGGCCGCAGCTGACCGAGCTGTCGACCGCGCTCGGCGTGCCGACCCGGATGATCGAGGGCCGGCGCGTGACGGACCAGAAGTCCATCGACGTCACGGCCATGGTGCTCAACGGCCTGATCAACACCCGCGTGCTGGGCATCTGCCGCGATCTGAACATCGACGCGGTCGGCATCAGCGGCGTCGATGCCGGCCTGGTGCGGGCCCACAAGCGCCCGCCCGCGCCGCTGCAGGCGGGCGGCGAAGCGGTGGACTTCGGCTTCGTCGGCGACATCGACGCCATCGATACCACCGTGCTGCGCAAGCTGCTCGACAACGGTCTGATGCCGGTGGTGAGTCCACTATCAGCCGACGACAACGGCACGCTGCTCAACATCAACGCCGACACCGTCGCCGCGGCGCTGGGTGCCGCGCTCAACGCCGAGAAACTGATCCTGTGTACCGGCGCGCCCGGCATCCTCGGCAGCCTCGACGACCCGGGCTCGCTGATCTCCTACACCGACCTCAAGGGACTCAAGCGCCTGCGCGACGAGGGGCGCATTGCCGACGGCATGCTGCCGAAGGCGCGCGCCATCGAGGATGCCATCCGCGGCGGCGTCCGCCGCGTACACGTGGTGTCCTACCAGGCGCCGGAGGGCATCCTCGGAGAGGTGTTCACCAACGAGGGCACCGGCACCCTGATCGTCGCCGACATCAACGCACTGACCCAGGCCGAGCAGCAGGGCAGCGCGTGACACGGCTTTGGGACAAGGGCGCGCCGCTGGACGCGCAGGTGCTGCACTACACCGCGGGCGAGGACCACGCCCTGGACGAACGCCTGGTGCGCCACGACGTGCGCGCCTCCATCGCGCACGCGCGCATGCTGCATGCCCAGGGACTGCTGGCGCAGGCCGACCTCGCGGCCATCGTGGATGGACTTACGGCCCTGTCCGCGGAACACGAGCGCGGCGAGTGGCACATCGAGCTCGCCGACGAGGATGGGCAGACCGCACTCGAACGGCGCCTGACTGCGCGTATCGGCGCCGCCGGCGCACGCATCCACCTGGGACGCTCGCGTAACGACCAGGTGCTGGCCGCGATCCGGTTGTACCTGCGCGATGTCACCGGCGCGCTGGCAGGCGCGGCAATGCAGGTGGCCGATGCGCTCGATGCCCTGGGACAGCGCGAGTCCACGACCGCCCTGCCCGGCTACACGCACATGCAGCAGGCCATGCCCAGCTCCGTGCCGCTGTGGGCGGGCGCCTTCGCCGCGGAACTGCGTGACGACGCCGCGGGCCTGCGCCAGGTGCTGCGCCGCGTGGACCGCAATCCGCTCGGCTCCGCCGCCGGTTACGGCACGCCGGGGCTGTCTGTGGATCGCGAGGCAACCCGCGCGGCGCTGGAGTTCGCCACCGTGCACACACCGGTCACGGCGGTGCAGCTGTCGCGCGGCAAGGCGGAGGCGCAGTTGCTGCTGGAGATCACGCTGCTGATGAACGACCTGTCGCGCTTCGCAGCCGACGTGCTGCTGTTCTACACGCGCGAGTTCGGTTTCCTGGCGCTGCCGGATGCCTTCACCACCGGCTCGTCGATCATGCCGCAGAAGCGCAACCCGGACGTGTTTGAACTGATCCGCGGCCGCAGCGCCACGGCGCAGGCCTGCCTGACGGAGGCGCTGGCGGTGTGCGCCAAGCTGCCGTCCGGCTACCAGCGCGACCTGCAGCTGCTGAAGTTCCCGCTGTTCCGCGGGATCGACCTGGCGCACGACACCCTCGCCATCCTGCCGCCGGCGATTGCGGCGATGCGCTTCCTGCCCGATGCGATCAGGCTGGATCCCGCCATCCACGCCGCCGAGGAAGCCAACCGCCTGGTGGTCAGCGAAGGCATCCCCTTCCGCGAGGCCTACCGGCGGGTGGCGGCGAAACTCGAGCGCTGACAGCCCGGCCTCAGGCGCTCACGGCCCGGCGCCGCCGGCCAGCAGCCGGGGACTTTCACAGGCTGGGCGTGGCGGCGAGGCGGTGCATCAGGCGGTAAGTGAATTCCACCTCGTCGGCGAAGGCTGCTACCCCGATACGCTCGTCACGGCCGTGTGCGCGGCCGTCATCGAGGTCGTCGAACATCCCGTCGATGCCGTAGCTGGGCAGCCCCAGCGGACGGGTAAAGACACTGTCGGTCGCCCCGGCGCTCATCTGCGGCAACACGATGACGCCCGGCCAGATCCCGCTCACGACGCTCTCCAGCGCTGCGAGCAGCCGCGGGGCCGGCGGCGACTCCGGGCTTGGCGTAGCGGGTACGATGACACGCAAGGCAATGCGGGGGTCGGAAAGAGCGTTGCGCAGCGTGCTCTCCACGGACTGGGGTGTTTCACCCGGCAGCACGCGGCACTGCACCGTGGCGCGCACCCGCTGCGGCAGGGCGTTCTGCGCATGGCCGCCCTCGATCTGCGTCGTGGTGCAGGTGGTGCGCATCAGTATGTTGGTTTCCACCACGGCTGACAGCCGGTCGATGGCCGCGGCGTCGGCGGTGCCGGCGGCGAGCGCGTGCATGTCGGCCTGCAGCTGCCCGTGCTCGAGCGCAGCGCGCCGCTCGAAATACAGCCGGGTGGTCGCGGTGAGATGCACCGGGAAACGCAGCTGCGCGAGGTGGGTGAGCGCAATCGCCAGGCGGTAGATGGGATTGTCGGCGGTCGGCCGGGAGCTGTGCCCGCCCTTGTCGGTGGTCTCCAGCTCGAAGGTCAGCACGGCCTTCTCGCTGGTCTGCATGCCGACATACAGCCTGCGGCCCGACTTCATCCCGGCCTCGCCGCCGTCGGGGTTGATGACCAGGCTTGCCTCGACCAGCGGGCGGTGCGTGGCGAACAGCCATTCCACGCCATTGGCGTCGCCGCCGGCTTCCTCGTCCGCAGTAAACGCGACGATCAGGTCGCGCGCCGGGCGGAAGCCCTCGCGCTTCAGGGCCATGAGCGCCGCGGCCATGGCGGCGTCCTGCCCCTTCATGTCGATCACGCCCCGGCCGTACAGCCAGCCGTCGCGCTCGGTCAGCCGGAAGGGATCAAAGCTCCAGTCCTCGCGCCTGGCCTCCACCACGTCAAGGTGACCCAGGTAAAGGATGGGCCGGCCCGTGCCGCTGCCGCGCAGCCGCACCACCAGGTTCCCCTTGGTGGGGTGGTCCGGCGGAGCCAGCTCCACCACGTCCTCGGCCGCGAAGCCGGCGGCGCGGAAGCGCTTTGCCAGCGCGGCTACCGCCGCGGTCGATCCGAAGGCGTGCGTGGTGTTGGTATCGACCAGTTCCTTGAGCAGCTCGCGCGCCTGGACCTGCATGGGCGCTGCCGTCGCTGCGGAGGCCGTGGCCGCAGTGGCTGCCGGGGTCACGGGGGCCGCAGCCTGCGCGCCGCCGGCCGTCAGGAGCATCAGCAGCAGGACGGCTGCGCCGGTGGCGGGGCGCCGCCGGCGGTTCAGTGTGGAAAACATCGCGGTCTCCCGGAAGATTGATAGTTGGATGCATATTGCCAGCAAGATGCCGACCGTGCACCCTGTCGGCGCGCGCGGAGAACTTTCATGACACGAATCCTCGGAATATCGGGCAGCCTGCGGCGCGTTTCATACAACACTGCGCTGCTGCGCGCGGCGGTGCGGCTGATGCCGCAGGAGGCGGCGCTGGACATCAGCACCATCCACGACATCCCTCTTTACGACGGTGACCTGGAGGCGCAGGCCGGCATTCCGCCGGCGGTGCAGCGGCTGAAGGACGCCATCGTGGCAGCTGATGGCGTGCTGCTGGCAACGCCTGAATACAACAACAGCATCCCGGGAGTATTCAAGAACGCCATCGACTGGCTGTCGCGCCCGTCAACGGATATCCCACGGGTCTTCGGCGGCCGGCCGTTCGCGCTCATCGGCGCCTCTCCCGGGGGCTTTGGCACCATCCTCAGCCAGAACGCCTGGCTGCCGGTGCTGCGCACCCTGCGCACGCGCCCGTGGTTCGGCGGCCGACTCACCGTTTCGCGCGCCGGCACGGTGTTCGATGAATCGGGAGGGCTGAAGGATACGGCGGTGCAGGAACAGCTCAAGGCGTTCCTCGCCGGCTACGTGGACTTCATCAGATCGGAGCGCAGCCAACGTGCCTCGGCGTTACGCTGAAATCCTTTGGTTCAGGAGACTGGGAGCGATTAGCGTTCTGGCGCTGTGCCTGGTGAGTTGCCAGGGGCCCCGCAACGACCAGGGTCCGGCGGCCGGAGTTGTCGGGGCCTGGGTCGTGAGGATTGCGGAAGCCCCGTTTCCCCTCCATATGTTTGTTTTTCATTCCGACGGGACCGTCGAACAATCCAACCCGGATGCGGGCGATCCCAACACGAGTGACAGCAACCTTATGGGTGCCTGGGTGATGGCTGGCGATGAGTACCGGGGAAGGATGGTGGAGATCACAGCAGACCGGTCCACACGGAAGTTTTTCAGCCGGGGCGAGATCTCCTTCGCACTGAAGGTCAGTGGCAACAGCTTTGACGGCACGGCAAGTGCCGCTTTCTTCGACACGGGCGGGCGCCAGATCGGCGCCTCAAAGCAGGTCAGGATGGAAGGCGAGCGCGTACAGCCGTGACCCGCTGCGGCAGACTTGGTCTGCCTAACCCGCGTCCGGCTGCGCCTGCGGTGCGGCGCGCGCAAAGGGTGGCAGGGCTTCCAGGTGCGCGCAGATGCCGCACAGCAGCGGATACGGCGTCAGGTCACAGTTGAATCGCCGCGCGTTGTACATCTGCGGCACCAGCAACACGTCCGCCAGTGTCACCGTCGAACCGTACAGGTGACGGCGATCGCCGCTGGTGTGCTGCGCCTGCGACTCCAGCGCCGCAAAGCCGAGTGCGATCCAGTGCTGGTACCAGGCAGTCACCGCGGCCTCGTCGGCGGCGAAGTGGCCGCGCAGGTACTCCAGCACCCGCAAGTTGTTCAGCGGGTGGATGTCGCAGGCGACCGCCAGTGCCAGGGCGCGCACCTGCGCGCGTTGCACCGCATCTGCCGGCAGCAGCGCCGGCTGCGGGTGGGTCTCCTCGAGGTACTCGATGATGGCCAGCGACTGCGTCAGCACCGCCGTGCCGTCGACCAGCACCGGCACCAGGCCCTGGGGATTCAGGCCCCGGAACGACTCGCTGTGCTGCCCGCTGGCGGGGGCGCGCAGGTCGACGGGTACCGCCTCGGCCGTGATGCCCTTGAGATTGAGGGCAATACGCACCCGGTAGCTGGCGGAGCTGCGGAAGTAGCCATGAAGCTGCACGGGCTTCAGTCTACACTAGCGCGCGTGAGCATCTGGCACACCACCGCCACTCCGGAACAGCTTACCGCGCGCACCGGCGGCTCCATGCCGGGCCTGCTCGGCATCCGCTTCACCGAGGTTGGCGCCGACTTCCTGGGCGCCACCATGCCGGTGAACGAGCGCACGCGCCAGCCATTCGGCCTGCTGCACGGCGGCGCGTCCCTGGCCCTGGCCGAGACCATCGGCAGCGTCGCCTCACTGCTGTGCATCGACGCGCAGCGCTTCATGTGCGTCGGCCAGGAGATCAACGCCAACCATCTGCGCGGCGTGCGTGAGGGCATCGTGACCGCGACGGTGCGCCCCTTTCACCGCGGCACCCGCAGTCACGTGTGGCACATCGAGATCCGCGATCCGCAGGAGCGGCTGGTGTGCGTGTCGCGGCTGACCATGGCGATCGTCGAGAAACGCAACGGCGGCTGACAACAGCTCCAGCGAGGTTCCCATGTCCGATCCGAATCCCTCCATGACGGCCGAGCCGCCCCGCACGGACGAATCGCTCGTCACCTACACCCATGTGATCTACGCCCTGCACGCCCTGTCGGTGGTCATGGGACTGGCTACCGCCCACACCATCGTCGGCAGCTTCATCGGCGGCCTGCCCTCCATCGTCGCGGTGATCATGAACTACGTGCGCCGTCCGGCGGTGCGCGGCACCTTCCTGGAGTCGCACTTCCGCTGGCAGATCCGCACCTTCTGGTATGCGCTGCTATGGAGCGTGCTGATCGTGCTGGTGTCACTGCCCTTCATGCTGATCATCATCGGCTTCGGCATGGCGTGGGTGGGCCTGGTCGCCCTGGGTGCGTGGATCGCCTACCGGGTCATTCGCGGCTGGATCGCATTGCGCGACCGCAAGCCGATGTACACATGATCCGTCTCGCGGTGGCACTGGCCGCGGCCTCGACACTGCTGGCGGGCTGCGGCATCAAGGGCCCGTTGTACCTGCCGGAGCGCAACACTACGGTGATCACCCGCCCCGCACAGACAGGTGCGGCGACGGGAACTGCACGACCCCAGGCGGCGGCACCGGCCGCACCGGCGGCACCCGCGCCGGCGCCCAACCAGAAGCACGACGGCGACCCACAGCCGCGGCAATGACCGGCCGTGAGCCGGTGCCGGACTGCCGCAGCTACTGCTGCTTGCGCGCGCCCTGAGTGAGCCATGCAACCATGAGCACTTCGCCGGACCTGGTTCTCGTTGACGGTTCCTCGTACCTCTACCGGGCCTTCCACGCGCTGCCGCCCCTGTCCAATTCGCGTGGCGAACCCACGGGAGCACTGCTGGGGGTGCTCAACATGCTGCTGAAGTTCATGAAGGACTATCAGCCGCCGCGCATCGCCGTGGTGTTCGACGCGCCGGGCCGCACCTTCCGCGACGAGCTGTTCGCCCAGTACAAGGCGCACCGCCCCTCGATGCCCGACGACCTGCGAGCGCAGATCGCGCCTCTGCACGAGGTCATCCGCGCCCAGGGACTGCCGTTGCTGTCGGTGGCGGGAGTCGAGGCCGACGATGTCATCGGCACGCTGGCGCGCCGCGCCGCCGCGGCCGGAGAGCGGGTGCTGATCTCCACCGGCGACAAGGACATGGCGCAGCTGGTGGACAGGTCGGTGACGCTGATCAACACCATGAACAACAGCGTGCTGGACCGCGCCGGGGTCAAGACGAAGTTTGACGTGTGGCCCGAGCAGATCATCGACTACCTGGCGCTGATCGGGGACAGCTCCGACAACATCCCGGGTATCGACAAGGTGGGGCCCAAGACCGGCGCGAAGCTGCTGGCGCAGTACGGCAGCATCGCAGGCCTGTTGCAGCATGTTGCCGAAGTCCCGGGCAAGGTCGGGGAGAACCTGCGCGCGGGACTGGCGACGCTCGAGCTGTCGCAACGCCTCGCCACCATCCGCACCGACCTGGATCTTGAGGTCACGTCCGCACAACTGACGCCCGCCGCCCCCGACGTCGCGCGGTTGCGCGAGCTGTACACGCATTACGATCTGCGCGCGCTGCTGCGGCAGCTCGAGGGCGCCACGGCGGGCGAGGGCGCGGGCGCGGGAGCCAACACGGGCGCAAGCGTCAGCGCCGCAAGCGGCGTGTCAGGTCAGCATGCGGACGTGACAACCGCAGCAGTCGCCGCCCGTGCGGCGCGCGCGGCGGACGACGGCACGACCATCGCGGGCGGTCCGCCGGTGCCGCTGCCTGCAGAGGTGGCGCGCCGGTACGAAACGCTGACGAGCTGGGAGGACTTCGAACGCTGGCTGCAGGTGTTAGGCAAGGCGCAGCTGTTCGCCTTCGACACCGAGACCACGAGCCTGGAGTACATGCGCGCGCAGATCGTCGGCGTCTCCTTCTGCGTGGAGCCGGGCGCGGCAGCCTACGTGCCGCTGGCCCATGCCTACGCCGGTGCGCCACCGCAGCTCGAGCGCGCCCGCGTGCTCGCCGCCCTGAAGCCTCTTCTGGAAGATCCGCGCATTGGCAAGGCGGGGCACAACCTCAAGTACGACGCCCACGTGCTGGCGAACGCCGGCATCCGGCTCGCGGGCATGCGCTTCGACTCCATGCTGGAGTCCTACGTATGGAACAGCGTCGCCACCAACCATGACATGGACTCCGACGCGCGGCGTTACCTGGGACTGACGACCATCACTTACGAGCAGGTGGCCGGCAAGGGCGCGAAGCAGATCCCCTTCGACCAGGTGCCCGTCGAGCGAGCCGGTGAATATGCCGCCGAGGACGCCGACGTGACGCTGCGCCTGCACGGCGCTTTGTGGCCGCTGCTGCAACAGGTGCCGCCGCTGGCGCGGCTGTACCAGGACTGCGAGCAGCCGCTGGTGCCGGTGCTGCTGGCGATGGAACGCCACGGCGTGCTGGTTGATCGCGAGCTGTTGCGCGCCCAGAGCCGCGAGTTTGCCCGCGCCCTGCAGGAGATTTTGCAGCAGGCGCACCGCGAAGCCGGCCATGAATTCAACATCGAGTCGCCCAAGCAGCTGCAGCAGATCCTGTTCGAGCGTCTGCAGCTGCCGGTGCGGCGCAAGACGCCCACCGGCCAACCCTCCACCGCCGAGGACGTGCTGGAGGAACTGGCGGAAAGCTACCCGCTGCCGCGCCTGGTGCTGGAGTACCGCGCGCTGGCGAAGCTGAAGTCGACCTACACCGACAAACTGCCGGAGCTGGTCAACGAGACCACCGGCCGTATCCATACCTCCTACGCCCAGGCGGTGGCGGCCACCGGCCGGCTGTCGTCGGTAGACCCCAACCTGCAGAACATCCCGGTGCGCCGTCCTGAAGGACGCCGCATCCGCCAGGCGTTCATCGCCCCGCCCGGCTGCGTGCTGCTGGCGGCCGATTACTCGCAGATCGAGCTGCGCATCATGGCGCACCTGTCGGGAGATGAGGGCCTGTGCGCGGCCTTCGCCGCCGACCGCGACGTGCACAAGGCCACCGCCGCCGAAGTATTTGGTGTCGCGCCCGAGGCCGTGGACGCCGACCAGCGCCGCACCGCCAAGGTCATCAACTTCGGCCTCATCTACGGCATGTCACCGTTCGGCCTGGCGCGCAATCTGGGCATCGAGCGCGCCGCCGCGCAGCAGTACGTGGAACGCTATTTCCAGCGCTACCCGGGCGTGAAGCGCTTCATGGACGACACCCGCGCCCAGGCGCGCGAGCGCGGCTACGTGGAAACGGTATTCGGTCGACGGCTGTACCTGCCGGACATCCGCTCCGGCAACGCCGCGATGCGCCAGTACGCGGAGCGCAGCGCCATCAACGCCCCCATGCAGGGCACCGCGGCCGACATCATCAAGCGCGCGATGATTGCGGTGCACGACTGGTGCGCACGTCCCGAGTCGCCGGCACGCCTGATCATGCAGGTGCACGACGAGCTGGTGTTCGAGGTGCGCAGCGACGCGGTGGCCGAGGTTGGCGCCGCGGTGAGCGGATTCATGACCGGCGCGGCGCAGCTCAACGTACCGCTGAAGGTGGACGTCGGCAGCGGCGCGAACTGGGACGAGGCGCATTAAATCAGCGCGCGGCGCGGGACTCTTCCAGGTGCGTTGCACAGGCGCGCACCCATGAGCTTCCGGCGGCAGGGGAGGTTCGCAGCAGCACAGGCGCCCGGTGTACCCGCACGGCTGCAGGTGCCCTCGCCTGATTAGACTGGCACAATTCCGGCGTTGCCTTCGCTAGCGATCCAGATGAACCAGCAAACCCATGTGACTTCCGCTGAGGAACGGAACGGCAGGATTGATCACATCCGCCGGTTGCTCGAGAACCGGCGATTCGAGGAAGCGGAGCAGGCGGCAGGAATGTTGGAGCAGTCCGCGCCTGCTGATCGGGATGGCCTTTACCTGCTGGCAGTCAGCCAACGCTACCTGAACCGTATCCCCGCTGCCCTGCAGACTCTGGAGCGACTGCAGCATGCCCACCCGCAGTTCAGCCGGCTCTACCAGGAACGAGGACATTGCCATGTGACACAGCGGGATGCGCCGCGGGCCATCGAGGCCTATCTGTCCGCCGTGAACCTCAACCCTGCCCTGCCGGCATCCTGGTCAAAGCTGGAGGCTCTGTATCGCATGGTGGGCGATCAGGAACATGCCGCCATGGCAGCCGGCCACGTGGCGACACTGGCTGGCCTGCCCCCGGAGATCGTCACCGCAACGGCGCTGTTCTCGGACGGCGAATTCGATTCGGCTGAGAAGCTCGTCCGTTCGTTCCTGAACAACCATGACGGCCATATCGAGGCGCTGCGGCTCCTCGCCAGAATCGCCATGGCGCAAGGATTCTTCGATGATGCGGAAGCATTGTTGGCCACGGTGCTCGCCAAGGTTCCGGACTACACGGCGGCGCGACTCGACTATGCGCGCGTACTGATGAACCGGCACAAACATTCACAGGCCCAGCACGAGCTTGCCGGTCTGCTCAATACGAACCCGGACAACCGCGAAATCAAGACGCTGCATGCAACCGCCTTAGTCGGCGTCGGACAGTTCGAAGCAGCCATTGGAATTTATCAGGAGCTCTTACGAGATGCTCCCGGCGCCGCCGAGCTGCACCTGTCCATCGCACATGCGCACAAGGCCCTGGGCCACGGCCGGGAATCCATCGATGCCTATCATGCCGCCGTCGATGCCCGCGCCAGCTTTGGCGAAGCCTACTGGAGTCTGGCCAACCTGAAGACCTACCGGTTTTCCGACCGCGAGGTCGAAATCATGCGTTCGCAGGAATCCTCGCCGGGCATCGGCCTCGCGGACCACTATCATCTGTGCTTCGCACTCGGCAAGGCACTGGAGGATCGCGGTACGTACGCCGATTCGTACCAATACTATCAACGCGGCAACGCCCTGAAAGGCGGCAGTGCAAATTTTCGCATGGAGCCCATCGAACGCAACACCCGCCTGCAAAAGCAATTCTGCACCAGACAGTTTTTCGCGGAGCGGGCCGGCTGGGGCGCGCCGAGCCCATCGCCCATCTTCATCATCGGACTGCCCCGCTCCGGGTCGACATTGCTGGAACAGATCCTCGCGTCGCACTCACAGGTCGAAGGGACGCATGAACTTGCTGATGTTCCCAGAATGGTCCATGAATTGCAGCTAGGCGATCCGGATCCGGCGGATCCGGGCTATCCGCGCGTGCTCACCCGGTTCACGGCCGGGGATTTTCGGGCGTTGGGAGAAAAATACCTGCGTGAAACCCAGGCATACCGTACCGGTAAGCCGTATTTCATCGACAAGATGCCGAACAATTTCCGGCATCTCGCCCTGATCCGTCTGATGCTGCCCAACGCGAAAATAATCGACGCACGGCGTGAGCCCATGGCGTGCTGCTTCAGCAATTTCAAGCAGCTGTTCGCGAGCGGGCAGGAATTCACCTACAGCATCAACGATGTTGCCCGCTACTACCGAACCTATCTGGAGCTGATGACTCACTGGAACAGCGCGCTGCCAGGCTGGGTCCATCGCATCATTCACGAGGACGTGGTCGCTGACCTTGAAGGCAGCGTTCGACGCCTGCTTGAATTTTGTGGCCTGCCGTTCGAATCACGATGCGTTGAGTTTCATCGAACCGATCGCAGCATACGGACGGCCAGCTCGGAACAGGTTCGTCAGCCCATTTTTCGCGAGGGCCTGGACCAATGGAAGCACTTCGGCCCGTGGCTGGGTCCCCTGAAAGAGGCGCTTGGCGACGCCTTGAGCCGCTATCGCGACCCATAGCACCCGGACGCCGATAGCCTGACAGGCCGGCGCTTTCCCCCTGAATTCTGACGTCGGGAACCCCGGTTCCCGATCCGGTCGCAGCCGGGAGCGCGCCTCCAACCGGCAACCAGAGATGGCGCATATGGATAATAACGCGTCGCAATTCGTGCGCGTGCTGATCTGGTCTTTATATATTGTAGTCGTAATAACAAAAAAACGGCTGGCAGCGGCCGATCGCGTGCTTCTGAATCTTTGGTCATTCTGGACGCAAATGGGGTGGGATCAATGAACACGAACCGGAAGATTTCCTGTGCAATCGCTGCCATCCTGGGGGCAACCGCCATGCGCGCCGCTAGCGCCGGGGAAGCCGCCGGCGAGGGGGCCGAGCTGCAGGGCCTGCAGGAAATCACCGTAACTGCCCAGCGCCGCAAGGAGAACATCCAGGATGTTCCCATCACCATCCAGGCGATGACCGGTGACACGCTCAAGACCCTGGGCGTTTCTTCCTTCGACGACCTGGTCAAGTACCTCCCCAATGTCTCACTGGGAACCAACGGTCCGGCGCAGGGCAACATCTTCATGCGTGGCCTCGCCCTGGGATCATTTGGGTCCCAGGCATCCGGAACACTCGGTAATTTTCCAAACGTGGCGGTCTATCTCGACGAGCAATCCGGGCAGATTCCGGGCCGCAACCTGGACATCATGGCCGTCGATCTCGAGCGCGTGGAGATTCTCGAAGGACCCCAGGGCACGCTGTTCGGCGGCGGCGCGCAGGCGGGTGTGCTGCGATACATCACCAACAAACCCAAGCTGAACAAAGTCGAGGGAACCGCCGAAGCCGGTTACGGCATCACTGCGCATGGTGATCCGAACTCCAGCATAAACGCTGTGCTCAACCTGCCCCTGGTTGCCGACACACTGGCCGCGCGTCTGGTGATCTACAACGAGTCCCGGGGCGGATACATCGACAACGTCCCGAGCACCTTCACGCGGCGTGCGACGGATTACGGCATTCACTACGCGGGTTACATCGATCCCGCCACCAATCAGCCGGCGCCACCGCCCAACAGTCCGGTCATCAACAACTACGCCATCGCGCGGCGTGCGATCAACCCGGTCCATTACCAGGGACTGCGTGCGTCCCTCCTGTGGCAGGTCAACGACGATTGGAACGCTCTGTTGACCCAGTCCTATCAGAACATGGAGGCGGACGGCGTGTTCTTCCAGTTCCCGAAGAGCTCGGAAGGGGTGCCGCTGCAGCCTCTCGAAGTCACACTGTTCAATGACGCCTACAACAAGGACCGGTTCACCAACACCGCGCTCACCGTCACCGGCCAACTGGGGCCGGTGCATCTCACCTACACCGGCGGCTATCTGGTCCGTCACATCGACCAGGTCAGCGACTACACGAACTATGCACGGGGTGTGTACGCGGATTACTACCAGTGCTACGGCGCCTTTGCAGGGAAGCCTACCTGCTTCTCGCCAAGCTCGGTCTGGCATGATACCGAGTCGAACACGCACCAAAGTCACGAGCTGCGCCTGAATACGCCAGACGACAAGCCCGTCCGCGGCATCGTCGGTGCGTTCTGGGAAGACTTCAAGGTCGCGGACGACACCGCCTGGGATTACAAGACGATTCCCACCTGCGTGGCGGGTGGCCCGCCGGACTGCTTTCAGAACGTGCAGCCGGTCCCTGGTTCGGCCGTTGGCAATCCGAATCCTCGCGGCGACTCCGTGGCATTCTTCGAAGATACGGCGAAGACCTACCGGCAGACGGCATTCTTCGCCTCGCTCGATTTCGATCTCATACCCAAGGTACTGACACTGACTGCCGGCACGCGTCATTACGACTACCATATGCAGTATGGCGGCACCAAGGTGAGCAGTTTCGGCTGCTTCAACTATGCCGCCACCGCGCCTTCCGGCCCCTGCACCAGCTTCCCCTTCAGCTACGGATGGACCCCGTCCGATCCGGGCCGCACCACTGATTTCAAGGGATTCACGAGCCGGGTCAGCCTGACCTGGCACATCACCCCGGGCACCATGACGTACGCCACCTGGTCGCAGGGTTACCGACCGGGCGCCGTCAACACATCCAGCGGCTTCCTCCTCAAAGATCCCGCCGATCTCGATGCCAACGGCAAGCCCATTCCGCAATACATCAAGCCATTGTCGATGACACCCGACACGCTGACAAACAAGGAAATCGGCTTCAAGAGCGAATTCCTGAATCATCGGGTGCAGGTGAATGGTTCCATCTACCAGGAAGACTGGAATCACGTACAGACCGGACTGTTCAACCCGCTGCTGCTGGGCAATACGACGTTTGGCGTCAACGGGGCCAATTACCGCGTCCGGGGGCTGGAGCTGCAGCTCAATGCCCGTGTCATTAGCGGTCTGACCATAACTGGCTCCGCGTCGTGGAACCGCAGCGAACAGCTGAACTCGCCCTTCCTGATCAGCAACAATCCGGCGAGCAGACACTACGGGCAGCAGATCACCCAGGCACTGGATGCAACCGGCCACCTGGTTCAGGTCACCAATACCTTC
Source organism: Pseudomonadota bacterium (assembly GCA_018241445.1). Taxonomy (GTDB): domain Bacteria; phylum Pseudomonadota; class Gammaproteobacteria; order Steroidobacterales; family Steroidobacteraceae; genus 13-2-20CM-66-19. The sequence continues at coordinate 50,728 of JAFEDT010000018.1, read as the reverse complement.
GGCAACACCGGCGTGCCCACCGCGTATTCACCGCCACTGCAGTTCAACCTGCGGGGCCGTTATGACTGGGCGGTGGGAAACTATGGAGCGTATTTTCAGTTGGGCGTCGCCCACACGGCGCATTTCTACAACAATTCCAACACCGATCCGAGCATCAACGGCGACTTGCCGCAAAACCAGAACATACCTGTCACCGCGGGAACCTGGCGATTCGAGATGCCAGGGTATTCCACCTGGGACGCGGCATTGGGCGTCTCCAGGGACAACTGGAACGTACAGTTGTATGGGCAGAATCTGAGCAACGAGAACGCTTCGGTTACCACGTCCACCACGCAGTTCATCAAGGCGCAGGTCCCGCTGCGCCCGCGGGTACTGGGTGTGAAGTTCGGCCTGAAATTCTGATGTCCGGGCGCCGCAGGCAGCCGCGGCCGCGTTGACGGGCGGCGTGCTGGATTGCGGTCACCGGAAATTGCGCCACCGTTGTCAGTCACTGATTAAAAAAGCGGGAGGTACGGATGAAGCCCATCCAACAGTGGAGCTGCACGTCCATGCTGCTCGCCGCTGCGCTGCTGCTACCGTGCGCCGGTCAGGCGGTTGCAGCGACAGCTGCGGGCGCTCCGCCGCTGCTCATCAACCTGGACCAGTACGACGCCGCCAAACGCGCCGTGCCGCTGCCGAACGGCATGCGGCTCGCCTACCTCGAATGGGGAGACCCGCACGGGCGTCCGGTGGTGCTGATCCATGGATACACCGACAATGCGCGCGATTGGGTGCCCCTGGTGCCGTTCCTGTCACCCGCGTATCGCCTCATCATCGTCGACATCCGCGGTCATGGTGCCTCGAGCAAGCCGGAGTGCTGCTACACCCGCCTCGATTTTGCCTACGACGTAAAACTCCTGCTGGACGCGCTACACGTCAAGCAGGCCGATATCGTCGGGCATTCGCTCGGCAGCATCATCACCCAGACACTGGCGGAGTTCTGGCCTGAAAGGGTGCGCCGTGTGGTGCTGATCTCCTCGACCGGGGGCCTTCCGCGGGACGCGCCCCGCACACCGCCGGCAATGGATTTCGTCGCAGAGATCCGCAAACTGAAGGAGCCCATCGATCCCGACTCGCCGTTCATGATCGCCTGGTGGGATTCACCGCGCCCGGTGAATGCTGAATTCATCCGTCGTCAGCGGCGCGACGCCGCAGCCATCCCGTTGCGGGTGTGGCTGGCCGTCATCGAGCAGGGCCTGGTAGACGATGACCTGCAGGCAACGCTGCCGCGGCTGAAGGCACCAGCGCTATTGTTGTGGGGCGAGAAGGACCCGATCATTGAAGAACCCAAGCGACAGACCCTGCGCGAGGCCCTGCCGGCAGCGACCGTCAAGGTGTTCCCCGGTCTGGGGCACAACCCCTTCTGGGAAGAACCCCAGGAAGTCGCCACAGTAATCAACCGCTTCCTCGATGCCACACCCTGAGTCGCCCGCTCACACGATGCTGCTGGAGCATCGTTCCATCGACTACATCCCGCTGGCCGAACGGCACGGCAAGGTGTGGCACCTGTGGCCGGTGTGGTTCTCGGGCGATGCGCATCTGGCCACTCTGGCCGCGGGCGTGGTGGGGATTGTGCTCGGCGAGAACCTGCTGTGGACCGCGGTTGCAGTCACGTTGGGCAGTGCGCTGGGCACCTGCTTCATGGCGTTTCACTCGGCGCAGGGTCCGCAACTCGGCCTGCCGCAGATGATCCAGTCGCGCCCGCAGTTCGGCTACCGCGGCGCCCTGCTGGTCTGGGTAGTCGCGCTCGTCGCCTATGTCGGTTACAACGCCTTCAACCAGATACTGGCGGCGCAGGCATTTCATCAGCTGGCGCCGTCCGTGCGGCCGGATTCAGGTCTGACCATCGTGGCATTCAACATTCTCGCCGTATCGCTCGCCATTGTGGGGTACGATCTGATCCACATCGCGCAGCGCTGGATCGCCTTCATCATGATCGGCATGCTGGTGCTGTTCACCGCAGCGATCGGCTTTCACAACGTGTGGCCGGCGGGCGCATTCGACGTGCACGCGTTTCGCGGCGTCCCGTTCCTGGCCGCGCTGTTTGCGGCGGCCGCGTATCAGCTGAGCTGGTCCATCTACGTCTCGGACTACTCGCGCTACCTGCCGCGCGACGTGTCGGTGCGGGCCGCGTTCTGGTGGACGTTCATCGGCGCTTTCGTCGGCGGCACCTGGATGCTGCTGGTGGGCGCCGTGGCGGCGGCCCTGATCCCGGTGCACAACATCGCGGAGGCCATGCAAAGGGCGGCCGATGCCGCCCTTCCCGGCCTTGGCACTCCCCTGGTGATTGCATCGATGCTCGGCCTGGTAACGATCACCTCGCTCAATTTCTACGGCGCCTCCCTGACCCTGCTGGGTATTGCGAGTTCCTTCGGCAACATCCGCCTCACCGTGGCCAAACGGCTCGCCAGCCTGATACTGCTCTCGCTGGTTGCAACCAGTATCGCGCTGTTGGCCTCGCACGACTTCGTCAATGCCTTCGAGGTCTGGCTGACGGTGCTGCTGTACCTGTTCACGCCCTGGACCGCGATCAACCTGGTGGATTTCTATTGTGTGCGGCGCGGCCATTATTCAGTGCGTGAGATATTCAATCCCCATGGACTTTACGGCCTGTGGAACTGGCGTGGATTGCTTGCTTACGCCGTGGGCTTCGTGGCCATGATTCCCTTCTTCAGCACCCAACTGTACCGCGGCCCGGTCGCGCGGGCGCTGGGCGGCGCGGACGTCGCAATGTTGGTGGGCCTGCCGGTCGCCTCGCTGGTCTATCTGTGGGCGTGCCGCTCGCTGAACCTCGCAGAAGACCGGCGCCTGGCCGAAGCGGCTGACGCCGGGCTGCAGTAGTCACGCGACCTGGGCTGCTTCCGCTGCGCACACGGGATTCGCCCGGGTTCGTGGCACAGCGACCCTCCCATGAACTTACGGTGCTCGCGGAGGTCGGTAGCAGCACGGGCGCCCAGCTACGCCTGTCGCCGGGAAGCGACGGCTGCGGGGATCATGCGCCCGCCACTCCCACCTGCAAGCGAGGACCTCTCCATGGATAAGGCCAGAACTGCAATCCTGCGCGCGCTGTTGTGTCTGATGTTGGTTTGCGGCATGGGCGCCGCATACGCGGACAACGGGCTCTTTTATGTCGGCGCGGGCGTCTCCAAGGCGAAGCTCGACGACATTACCTCCCCGGGCGGCGTGCACCTTCATAACCTGGACAATACCTCCTGGAAGATCTACGGCGGCCTGCGGCCCATCGGCCTGTTCGCGGTCGAGGCCGACTACCTGGACCTGGGGAGCCAGACCAGCACCTTCGTCGGTGGCAGCGCCGACGCCAGGTACAAGGCGTTCGCAGCGTACGGCGTGGGCTTCCTGCCCATCCCGCTGCCCTGGCTGGATGTCTTCGGCAAGGCCGGCCTCGCCCGCTGGAATTCCAGCGGCGGCGGCGGTTTTCCCGGTGGCAGCTTCTTCTCGCTCTCCGACCACGGCACCGATTTCGCGTGGGGCGTCGGCGCGCAGGCGCATATCGGCAACATCGGCGGCCGCCTGGAGTACGAGGGCTTCCGCATCCCGAATACCAATGGAGCGCGGGTTTTTTCGCTCTCGGCGTTCCTCAACCTGATGTGAGTGACCGGCAAGTGTTGCGGACGTGCTACAACCTCAAAGTCAAATTCATGATTTGAAACGAATTTATTTTAGCCGGCAAGGGAACTATGACCGAGGGCTGGCGTCCAACCTACCGAGTGCCAAGCACTCCCCGCTTCCCTCCCTGAGCGGGTCAACCCGGTTCACGAGACCTGTGCCGGGTTAGTCTGGTCCCGGTGGCCGCAAGGCCACCGGGACTACTTTTATGCCCCTGACCGGCAGCTCACACCCCGAGCCAGGACGCCAGGACGTCCTGCGCCTCCCGCACCCCGGTCCCCTTCAGCGCCGAGAACAACTGCACCGTGGCGCGCCCGGCCAGCGCACCTTCCGCGGCGCGCAGCGCCGCCATCGACTCGCCGCGGTTGAGCTTGTCGGCCTTGGATAGCAGAACATGCACGTGGTGTTGCGGCTGGACCCAGGCCAGCAGCTCCTCATCGCCGTCCGCTACGCCGCGGCGAGAATCCACGATAACGAACAGCCCGCGCAGGCTCTCGCGCCCGCGCAGGCCCTCGAGCATCGGTACCCAGGTGCGGCGCTCGTGCGCCGGGACTTCCGCGTAACCATAACCGGGGAGGTCCACGATTCGCCTGCCGGGCGCCAGCTCGAAGAAGTTCAGCAGCCGCGTGCGGCCGGGGGTCTTGCTGGTGCGGGCCAGTGCCCGCGTGCGGGTGATGGCATTGATGGCGCTGGACTTGCCGACGTTGGACCGCCCGGCAAAGGCCGCCTCGGCCCCGCTGTCCGCGGGGAACTGGCGCACGTCGGCGGCGCTGGTCAAAAAACGCGTACCGGTAAAGCGACTCATGTTTTCAAGGGCTAAGGCTGCTTGCGAACGGTCGTAGTGTACAATCCGCGCTCCCCGGCTACGCCTTTCGGATCAAGTCAGAAAGAACTGAAAAATGCCTGCAACTTCGACCCGGGCTTCCCGGCGCCTGCCCCTGCTGCCCCTGCTGCCCCTGCTGCCCCTGCTGGTGATGCTGACGGCCGCGGTTGCGGCTCCCGCCGCGCTGGCGCAGACCGCGTCCGTGACTCCGGACCCGTTCGTGCATGGCAAGGCTGCCGACGGCGCCACCAAGGCGGCAGTCTGCGCTTCCTGCCACGGACCCAACGGCAACAGCACCAATCCGGAGTGGCCGCGCCTGGCGGGTCAGAGCGCGGTGTACATCGCCGAGCAGCTACGCCTGTTCCGCGCCGGCACGCGCGACAACCCGGTGATGAAGCCGCTGGCCAGCACGCTCTCCGACCAGGACATCGACGACCTGGCGGTGTACTACCAGGGCCAGACGCCGGTGGGTCTCGAGGCCGACCCCTCTTATTGGAAGGCCGGGGAGGCCCTGTACCTGCGCGGTGATACCGCGCGCAGCGTGCCGGCCTGCGTTGCCTGCCACGGACCGGTCGGCCGCGGCAACCTGGCGGCGGGCTACCCGGCCCTGCGTGCGCAGCAGTCGGTGTATGTGGCAAAGCAGCTGAACGACTACGCGAGCGGCACGCGTTACACCGGCAAGAATCCCGCGCAGGCGAGTCCCAACGGTACGATGATGTTCACGATCGCGAAGCAGCTCACGCCCGAGCAGGTCCGCGACGTCGCCTCGTATGTGCAGGGAATGCGGTAGCTTAGGTGAGCCTGGGGTTTCCCGTGCGTCCGAATTCATCGGCTCGCGTAACATGCGGTAATCAATCCTCCGAGCACAGGTTCGCGATGGGCAAAATCCGGGTTGAAGGTTTCACCAGGACCGGCGCACTGACGCTGTCGACACTGCTCACTCTGGCCGCCTGTGCGCGCCAGGAAACCGCCCCGCAGCCTCCTGCGGCCACTCCACCGGCGGCGACATCGACGGCAACAGCCGCGGCAACAGCCGCGGCAACACCCGCGGCAACATCCACGCCTGCACCCGACAGCAACGGTGGCGACCACCCGGCAACAGACAACCAGGCCGTAACCCCCTCGGCGGCTGCATCGCCCGCCAGCGCCGCGCCGACGGCGGCAAAACTGCCGGGCGGCAAGTGGCAGGCCGGGGTCAACTACACGGTGCTCTCGCCGGCGCAACCCACCGCTGTCGGCCCCGGCAAGATCGAGGTGCTGGAAGTGTTCTGGCTGGGCTGTCCGCACTGCTATGCGCTCGAGCCCTACATCCGCGCCTGGAAGAAGACCAAGCCGGCGTACGTGGAGCTGGTGCGCGTCCCGGTGACCTGGGGACCGGTGCATCGTGCGCACGCACGCCTGTTCTACACGCTGGAGTCGCTGGGGCGAGATGACCTGGTCAGCAAGGCTTTCGACGCCATCCAGCAGCAGCACCAGCCGCTCATCGGTGACAGCGACGAGGAATCCCTGCGCGCGGGCCAGGCCTTCGCAGCCGCCAACGGCGTCAAGCCCGAGGATTTCGCCAGGGCCTACAACTCCTTCAGCGTCAACTCCGACATGCAGCGCGCCGAGGAACTGACGCAGCGCTACCACGTCGAGGGCGTGCCGCTGGTGGTGGTCAACGGCAAGTACACCACCGACGTCGGCAAGGCCGGCGATCCGCAGAAGCTGATCGACCTCATCAACGACCTGGTGGCGGCCGAACACGGCGGCTGAAGCCGAAGGTGCTCAGCGTCTTCGTCCCTGGCCCGACCGGACTGACACGCGCCGCGGACGCGGGCGACACCTTCCCTGCCGGCGCGGTGTGGTTCGACCTGCTCGATCCCAGCCGCGAGGAGGAACTGCGGGTGGAGCGTGCGCTCGGCGTCGACGTGCCGACGCGCGACGAAATGCGCGAGATCGAGTCCTCCAACCGCCTCTACGAGGAAAGCGGCTCGCTGTACCTCACCGCCACGGTCGTCACCAAGCTCGATACGCCGCTGCCGGAGAACGGGCAGGTAACCTTCATCCTCACCGGCGAGCGGCTGGTCACCAACCGCTACGCCGACCTGCTGCCCTTCAAGCGCTTCGTCGCCTTCGCGGAAACACATCCGGGATCGTGCGGCTCGGCTGCGCTGCTGCTGACCGGCCTGCTCGAGGCCATCGTCAACCGCATCGCTGACGGCCTGGAACAGCTGGGCAGCGATGCCGAAACCATTTCGGCGCGGGTGTTTACCCGCGGCACGCGCCGCCGCTCGCGCGACTTCCGGGCGGAACTGGCGCAGATCGGCCGCAGCGGCGAGCTGGTGTCCAAGGTGCGCGAGAGCCTGGTCAGCCTGGCGCGCCTGGTCGCCTACCTGCAGCAGAGCAACAATGCGCGCGTCACCGCCGAGGCCCATGCCAGCCTGCGCACGGTGTCACGAGACGTGCAGGCGCTCAGCGACCACGCCACTTTCCTGGGCGACAAGGTGCAGTTCCTGCTGGACGCGACGCTCGGCATGGTCAGCATCGACCAGAACAACATCCTGAAGATCTTCTCGGTGGTCACCGTGCTGCTGCTGCCGCCGTCGGTGATCGGCGCTTTCTTCGGCATGAACTTCAGCTACATCCCGCTGTTGAAGGATCACTGGGGCGTGTGGGCGGGACTGGCGATGATGCTGGTGACGGCGATCGTGCCGTACGTCTATTTCAGGCGCAAAGGCTGGTTGTAGGGGCGTCACGGCGGCGATCGCGGCCCGTAAGCCTGCAGCGCGCCGGTCGCGGCCGTGGTGTGGCCCGCCATTGTTAAAGGAGTAACCGATCATGTCTTCCTTCCCGTCACGACTGCTCACGCTGGCTGTCACTTGCACCGCGGCGGCAGCGGCCCCAGCCGCTGCGGCGGCGACCCCGGGCGGCTCTGCCGCGCCAGCGACCCGCCACATGCAACACCCGGGCGGCACGCAGGGGATCAACCTGGCCTATCAGCGCTTCGAGCTGCCAAACGGCCTGACCGTGGTGGTGCACGAGGACCACAAGGCTCCGGTGGTGGCCGTGTCCATCTGGTACCACATCGGTTCCGCGGACGAACCGGCCGGCAAGACGGGCTTCGCGCACCTGTTCGAACACCTGATGTTCTCCGGCTCGGAGAATCACCGCGGCACCTACTTCGCACCTTTCGAGCAGGCCGGGGCCACCGACCTGAACGGCACCACCTGGTTCGACCGCACCAACTACTTCGAGACAGTACCGACAACGGCCCTGGACATGGCGCTGTGGATGGAGTCCGACCGCATGGGTCATCTGCTGGGCGCCATCGGCCAGAAGGAACTCGACACCCAGCGCGGCGTGGTGCAGAACGAGAAGCGCCAGGACGAAAACCGCCCCTACGGACGCACCGACGAGAACATCCTCAAGAACATCTACCCGGCGAACCATCCCTATCACCACGACACCATCGGCTCGATGGCCGACCTGGACGCGGCGTCACTCGCGGACGTGAAGCAATGGTTCCGCAGCAACTACGGCGCCGCCAACACCACACTGGTGCTGGCCGGCGACATCACCCCGGCGCTGGCGCGGCAAAAGGCGTTGCAGTACTTCGGCGATATCCCGGCGGGCCCGCCGGTGGCGCGCCAGCAGCCGTGGATCACGCCGCTCGCACGCAGTGCCAGCGCCGTGCAGCATGATCATGTCTCACAGACGCGGATCATCCGCACCTGGGTCGCACCACAGCTCGGTACGGAAGATGCGATCGCGCTGGATCTGGCCACCACGGTGCTCGGCGGCGGCAAGGCCTCGCGCCTGTACCAGCGGCTGGTCTACCAGGACAAGCTCGCCGACGACGTCGTCAGCAGCATCCAGCCCTTCGCGCTGGCCAGCCAGCTGACCATCCAGGCGGATGTGCATCAGGGTGTCGACCCGGCGCGCGTCGACGCCGCCATCGACCAGGAACTGAAGCGGCTGCTCGCCGAGGGCCCGAGCGCGGATGAACTCGAGCGGGCAAAGGTGGCCTATCGCGCAGGCTTCATACGCCAGCTCGAGAGTGTCAGCGCACAGGCGGCCGTGCTGGCCGAAGGACAGGTCTACCGTGGCAATCCGGGCGCGTGGCAGGAGGACCAGCGCCGCGCCGCCGCCCTGACAGGCGCCGCCGTGCAGGCCGCCGCGGCACGCTGGTTCGGCAAGGGAGACTATCGCCTCACGGTGCTGCCAGCGGGCGCGGACTTCGATCCGCAGGCCGAGGACGCGCGCGTCGCAGGCCTCGGCCCGGCCAGCGGCCGGCCGGCCGCCGTGGCAGTTGCCACGCACGAGTATCACACGTCGCCTTCACAGGTCGACCGCCGCAGTGGCGTGCCGGCGGTCACCTCCTTTCCTGACCTGACCTTCCCGCCACTGCAGCGCGGCAAGCTGCGCAACGGCATCGAGGTCATCCTGGCCGAACGTCACGCGATTCCTGTGACCCAGGTGCAGCTGCTGTTCGATGCCGGCTTCGCCGCCGATCACGGCCGCACCCTGGGCACCGCGGCATTCACCACCGAACTGCTGCGCGAGAGCACTCAACAGCTGGACTCAGTGGAGGTGATCCGGCGCAACGAGCGCATGGGGGCCGTGGTGGGCTCGCGGTGCGACCTGGATTCCTGCGTCGCCAGCCTGAACGCCCTGAACGAGCAGCTCGCCCCTGCGCTGGCACTGTTTGCGCAAAGCGTGCGGCAGCCGGCGTTCAAGGAGGCGGACATCGAGCGCGTGCGCGAGCAGCGGCTCGCCGCGCTGGCCCAGTCGAAGACCAGCCCGCAGGGAATCGCGCTGCGGACCCTGCCGCCACTGGTGTATGGCACGGACAACGCCTACGGCATCCCCTTCGACGGCCTGGGTGACGAGGCGCAGCTGCGGGCGCTGGGCGCGAAGGAATTCACGGCGTTCGTCCACGACTGGCTGCGTCCCGACAATGTCAGGATCCTGGTGGTAGGCGACATCACACTGACGCGGCTCCTGCCGCTGCTGGATGACAGCTTCGGCGACTGGCGCTCGCCCGACGGCGCACCGCCGGCCAAAGCCCTGGCGACGGTCGCGGCGCAGCCGCGGCCGCGCCTGTTCCTGGTGGATCGCCCCGATGCGCCACAGTCGCTGATCCTCGCGGGCCTGCTGGCGCCGTCATCGTCGGCGCCGGATCACCTGGCACTGGGCCTGGGCAACGAGGCCTTCGGCGGCAGCTTCACGTCGCGACTCAACATGAACCTGCGCGAGGACAAGCATTGGGCCTACGGCGCCGGCAGCTTCATGAGGAACGCCGTCGGCCAGCGCCCCTTCTTCCTCTACGCCCCGGTGCAGACTGACCGGACCGCCGAGTCGGTCGCCGAGGTGTTGCGCGAATCGCGCGCAGTGATTGGCGAACGTCCCCTGAGCGCGCAGGAAATCGACAAGGTACGCAATAATGCCGTGCGCGCCCTGCCGGGCGCCTACGAGACAGGCGCCGCCGTACTGATGGCGCTGGACGGTATCGTCACGTACCACCGCCCTGACGACTACGTGCAGACGCTCAAGCAACACCTGGAGGCGGTGACGCCGGCACAGGCGCAGGCCGCGCTCGCCGCCGTGATCAGACCCCAGTCCCTCACCTGGGTGGTCATCGGCGACCGGCGCAAGATCGAGGAGCCGCTGCGCAAACTGGAAATCGCCGATGTCGCCATCATGGATACCGACGGGCATGTGGTGCATTGAGGCGGCGAGCTGACAGCCAGGAGAACGTCAGGATGAATCTGGAGAAATCCATGCTCAAGGTTATTCTCGCAGTGCTGCTCACGGCTGCGGTGCCGGGTGCCACCAGCGCCTCGGCGCCCAAAGAGCAGCTGCTGACACCACCTGCCGGCGCGCGCCACTACATCATCAGCTCCTCGGCGGGCAAGCATGGTGACGTCTGGTCCTGGACGATGCCGGACGGCCGGACGGCCTATCGCATGTCGCAGACGCTGCGTGGCTGGGTCACCGAAACCGACGAACTGGTGACACAGGGCCCGGACCTGCGGCCAACCGCGATTGCAATCCGTGGCTACACCGACAGCGGCGACGCCACGGAGAACTTCAATGTCGACAAGGGCGGCGTCGCCCATTGGAAGACTTCCGTCGACTCCGGTTCGGCACCGTTCGGCAACCGGCGCTACAGCGCCTATGGCGGCCCGTTGCTCGCGGCCGAACTGGATGACGGCGCGCTGGTCACAGCAGGCGACAAGGGCATCGACCTGCTGCCCTCCGGCCATGCCAGCATCACCATTGGTCAGCCCGTGGAAGTCGACAGCCCGCGGGGCAGGAAGACCCTCAGGCTCGCCTTTGTCCGGGGCCTGAGCTTCGCGCCCGAGCCGGTCTGGCTCGACAGCGACAATCGCTTTTTCGGCACGGCCGGAGACCTCTCCCTCCTGCCGGCAGGATACGAAACCCTCGGCCCCCGGTTGAAGGAACTGCAGGACAGGGCCATCGCGGACATGGTGCGCAGTGTCGCTCATCGCTTCATCTCGCCCGGCAACCGCACCCCGACCCTGGTCGACCACGTACTGATGTTCGATTCGGTCGCGGGACGCTACCTGCCGCAGCGCGCTGTCCTGATCGCCGACGGCAAGGTTGCCGCCGTCGGTGCGGCGGGGACCATCAGGGCCCCGGCAAACGCCACCGTGATCGACGGCCGGGGCAAGACGATCCTGCCTGGCCTGTGGGATTCGCACCAGCATGTCAGCGACGACTGGAACCTGCTGCAGAACGTCGCCACGGGGATGACCAACTATCGCAGCCCCGGCTCGCTCATCGACTACGCATTGAGCGTATACAAACGCCGCGCGGCGGGGGACCTGCTGGCGCCCGATGGCAAGGTGTCCGTCATCATCGACCGCAAGGATCCACTGGCGGCCCAGGGCGCGCTGACCGTCAGCTCAGCGGCGGAAGCGATCGCGGCGGTGGACCGGATCAAGGCGGCCGGACTGTGGGGCGCCAAGTTCTACACGTCGATGAATCCGGCCTGGATTGCCCCTGCCGCAGCCGAGGCGCACCGGCTGGGGCTGCATGTGCACGGCCACGTCCCGGCGGGGATGCGGCCCCTTGACGCCGTGCGCGCCGGTTATGACGAGGTGACCCACATCAACTTCATCATGATGCAGGCGATGCCGCAGGAAGTGGTCGACAGGGCCAACACGGCTGCGCGGCTCGAGGGCCCCGCCCGATACGGCAAAGACGTCGACCTCGACTCCCCGACGATGAAGGCCTTCTACGCCGAGCTGGCGCGGCGCGGAACCATCATCGATCCGACGCTGACGGTGTGGGAGCCGCTGATGACCTCCGACGGCAGCACGCTCTCGCCCGAATATTCGCCGTTCGCCGCCGTGGCTCCGCCGGCGGTCGTGCGCGGCTGGAAGATCAGCGGCTACCCGCTGTTCGGCGGCCTGACGCGCGAGGATTTTCGCAAGAGCTTCGCGAAGATGGTCGGCCTGGTCGATCGTCTGCACCGGGCGGGCGTGCGAATTGTCGCGGGCACCGACGGCACAGGACTGGAACTGGTGCGCGAACTGGAGCTCTATCAGCAAGCGGGGCTGAGCAATGCCCAGGCGCTGCAGACCGCCACCATCGTCCCGGCGCGGATGACGGGCATGGCCGACCGGGTCGGCTCGATCACGCAGGGCAAGACGGCCGACATCATCCTGGTGGACGGGGACGTTTCCAGGGACCTCAGGAATCTGCGTCATGTGGAGACGGTCTTTCTGGACGGCTATCGTCTCGACGGCGCAGCGCTGCGCCAGGCCAGCGGCCTCACCGGCATGCCTCAATAGGGGGACCGACCATGACCAGCAGATTTGAAATCGGCGATCACGTCAGCTGGAATTCCGAGGCTGGCCGGGTGTCGGGGACCGTGATCGCGATCCACACCAGGGACTTCAATTACAAGGGATATATCCACCACGCCTCGCAGGACGACCCCCAGTACGAGATCCGGAGCGACAAGTCCGATCACATCGCTGCCCACAAGGGGGCGGCGCTGCAACGCACACCACGATGAAGACAGCCTGTGACGCTGCCTTTTTTCACCATCGGCCATTCCAACCGCAGCCTGGGGGAACTCACCGCGCTGCTGCGTCAGGCTGATATCGCCCTGGTCGCGGACATCCGCAAGATGCCGCGTTCCAGAGCCAACCCGCAATTCAACATGGAGACCCTTGGCGGGGAGCTGGCGGGCTCGCGGATCTCCTACGAACACATGGCAGCCCTCGGTGGTTTGCGGGGCAAGACCCGGGATGTCCCGCCGGAAATCAACGGCTTCTGGACCAACCGGAGCTTCCATCACTATGCGGACTATGCGCTCACGGCGCCGTTCCAGGCGGGCCTGAAGCACCTGCTGGACGCGGGTCGCGAACTGCGTTGCACGATCATGTGCTCCGAGGCCCTCTGGTGGCGATGTCACCGCCGTATCGTCACTGATTACCTGATTGCCAACGGGATGAGTGTTTCCCACATCATGGGCAATGGCCGGCTGGAGCCCGCCCGCCTGACAGCGGGCGCGGTCGTCCAGCCGGGCGGGACAATTGTTTACCCCGGTCATTGACCCGGCCGCGTGTGTGAATTGGCGCGCCCGGCGGGATTGCTCGCGGGCCGACGCCCGCTCGTCCCTCGTTTACACTCGGGACCGCCGGCCCGGAGGCCGGCGTCCTCGCCGCCGCGCGGCGGCTCGTCGAACCCCATTGTCCGTTGGTCGTGGGTTCGAATCAGCCGCTGCAACCGACAGCACCAGGCCGGGAAACCCTTGTTTGTGCCGCACGAGAATTTGCGCGCCCGGCGGGATTCGAACCCACGACCCCTGCCTTCGGAGGGCAGTACTCTATCCAGCTGAGCTACAGGCGCGTCGAGGGTGGCGATTCTACCCACTCTGGCTACGATCCGGGGAGGCAAACCGCTATACTGCGCGGCCAATTACCCCAGCCCGGCAAGGTCTCCAGTGAGCAAGCAAGATACTCATTTCATGACTGTTTTCAGCATGGTGATCGGACTGCTGGTCGCCATCGCCATCGGTATCTTCGCCTTCGCCCGGATCGTGGGTGGCCAGACCCAGGAACAGCAGATCCAGGAAGACCCCATTTACAGCAGGAGCGTCGCGGCGCGCCTTGCTCCCGCATCGCAGGTAGCCGTCGCCGGACAGGACAACGCAGCCCTTGCGATCAAGTCCGACACCGGCGAGGTGGCTGTAGTTGCCGCGTTGCCGAAAAACGGGACCGAGCTGTTCCAGCAGACCTGCAGCGCCTGTCATGGGCAGGGCATCGGCGGTGCGCCGAAGGCCGGCGACAAGGCGGCCTGGGCCCCCCGCCTTGCGGAAGGCAAGGCCACTCTCTACGAGCATGCACTGAAGGGCTTCCAGGGCAAGACCGGCCTGATGCCCCCCAAGGGCGGCCGCACCGACCTGCCCGACGACCTGGTCAAGCAGGCTGTGGATCACATGGTGCAGATGGTGCAGTAGGCACTGTGTCCCGCGGCTCCGCGGGACGATCCAGGCATCGCAGTCCCAGCGCCTCGGCGACGTGCGCTTTAGCAATATCCCGTGCGCCGGCCAGATCGGCGATGGTGCGCGCGACCCGCAGCACCCGCTGCCGCGACCTTCCCGACAGTCCACGCTCTTCGATCGCCTCGTGCAGCAGCCCGGACGCATTCTTGTCCAGCACACACCAGCGCCGCACGCCGGCATCGCTCAGGCGTGCATTGCAAAGGTCCTGGCGTAGCAGTTGCCGTTTCCGCGCGGCCGCCACACAGCGTGCAGCTGACTCCGTGCTCTGCGACACCTCGGGTGTAGCCGCGAGCTCCTGCGCGGTGAGACGCGGCATCTGCACCTGCAGGTCCAGCCGGTCCAGCAGCGGACCGGAGATCCGGCTGCGATACAACTGCACCTGCAGCCGTGTGCAGCAACACGGCACCACCAGATCCCCCAATCGTCCGCAGGGACAGGGATTCATGGCAGCCACCAGCTGAAAGGCGGCGGGGTAACGCGCCTGCAGCGCAGCGCGTGACACCAGCACTTCGCCTGTCTCCAGCGGTTCCCTCAAGGCCTCCAGCGCGGCGCGTGGAAACTCCGGCAGTTCATCGAGGAACAGCACGCCGTGATGCGCGAGACTCACTTCACCCGGCCGCGCCCGCGGACCGCCACCGATCAGCGCAACTGCGGAGGCGGAGTGGTGCGGAGTGCGGAACGGCCGGTGGCAGAAGCCGTCCGCGGAGGTTGCGCTTGCGGAGCCCCCGCAAGTACTGACCGAAGCGATGGAAGCCACCTCGAGCGCCTCCGACTCCCGCAGTGGCGGCAACAGACCGGGCAGACGCATTGCCAGCATGCTCTTGCCCGACCCCGGTGGTCCGATGAACAGCAGACTGTGTCCGCCAGCGGCGGCGACGATCAGGGCGCGACGGCCCAGGAATTGGCCGCGGACATCTGCCAGGTCGGGCAGATCGCGGATCGTCGGCGCAGTAGCAGCCGGAGCGGCGAATGGCGCCAAAGGGACCTGTCCGCTGACATGGCGGCAGACCTCCAGCAGGTGACCGGCAGCGCGCACGGCACAACCGGTACGCGCGACCTCGGCGGCATTCGCCTGCGGAACCAACAGCTCGTGACCCTGGCCCTTCGCATGGATGGCTGCGAGCAGCAGCCCATGCGCAGGCCGCAACTCCCCCGACAAAGCCAGCTCGCCGTAGAACTCGCAGGGCCTGGGCTGCTCGTCCGGTCGCATCGGTGGAGGTTGCACCTGTCCCGAGGCAAGCAGGATTCCCATGGCGATCGGCAGATCGAAGCGGCCACCTTCCTTGGGGAACTCCGCCGGCTGCAGGCTGACGGTGATACGTCCAGCGGGAAAATCGAAGCCGGAATTCAACAGGGCGGCCCGCACGCGCTCCTTGCTCTCGCGCACCACGGTGGCAGGCAACCCAACCATGATGAATACCGGCAGCCCGGAGTCCAGGCTGACCTCTACCTGCACCAGCGGTGCCTGCATGCCGATCTGGGCGCGGGAGAGGACGGTGGCAAGCAAGATGGCCTCGCGGAACCCAAGCGTTCACCTGAGCGTAGGCGGCGGCCCGACCGGCGGGAAGAGTCCATTCGACCCGAAAACACCGAGATAGTCATGAATCCAGCCCGGTCGCGGCAGATCGATGGGTGGCAACAGTCCGCGACCGTGTGGTTATACGGCCTTGGTCGACGTCCTCTCTGGTTCTTCGCCGTTCCTGCCTTCGCGCAGTGCTCCTATTGGACCGGCGTGATCACGTGTCCTGGCGGACATGATGTGGCTAACGTGCCTTCGTTCGACCCCTCACCTGCCACTCGCTCCGCTCAGACGTTAGACGCCGCAATGCGTAGCGTTTTGCTCATCGTACTGTTTGCCGTTGGCGCCACACCGACGTCGGGCTTTGCAGAAGACCCATCGGCAAACTTTCTCGTAAAGCGATTCGCTGCGGCATGCATACCCAACGTCGGACAGCCGGATAAGGTCCGAGCCTGGGGTCATCAGAGACACACGCGACCCGAGCCCCTCTGGAGTCATACACACACTCGCATACAGCGTTTCTGGATCTGACAAGTCCCAAGGTCAAGGTGGATTACTGTACACACTGCAAACAGCTGAGCGGCCGGGTGGCGCTTTCCAAGCGTCTCTAACTAATGGCGGCTCGCTTCACGGAGCCATAGCAGGTCCCGCGCGGCCTCTCCACCCCATCGCTATACAACATTCTATATAAATGTTGTATAACTACATCTGTGTATATCTCCCTGTCCACGACCGCCCAGACTGCCTACGCGCAGTTCCAGGACGCTGCATTGACGGAGCATGTCAATCGCAGTGTTGCGCATCTGCGCGGTGTATTTTCCCGAAAGACGGTCAAGGGGCATGCCTACTGGTATTACGTTTTCCGCGAAGGGACGCGGCACCGTCAGATCTACGTTGGCCCCGATGATGAGCGCGTGCGCGCTCTGGTCGAAAAAAAGCAACAACCGACCGACAGCGACAGGACGCAGACCCTGGCACGCGCCTACGTCGCCCATGGCGGCACCACGCTGCTGCCCAAGCATCTGCGTGTCATTGCGCGTCTGACGGATTTCGGATTCTTCCGGATCGGTGGTGTCCTGGTCGGCACTCATGCCTTCGCGGCGTACGCCAACCTGCTGGGAGTCAGGTGGACCGGCGCTGACCGCACTCAGGATGTGGACCTTGCTATGCCCGGCAAGAACGTGTCCATCGCTCTGCCCCACGCGCCGCAAGTCGATTTGCACGATGCACTCAGCGCGTTTGAAGCCGGGTTCGTGCCCACCCATACCTTCGCCGGAGACACCGGCCCTACCTACGTCCTCAAGGGCGATCCAGACTTCCAGATCGACTTCCTGACCACCTCGGGCCGCGGCGGCGACAGGCCCCGCAGGATCGAAGCGCTTTCCGTCGTCGCCCAGCCCCTGAAATTCATGGACTACCTGCTACAGAATCCGACGCAGGCTGCGATGCTCGATCCCGCTGGGCGCTACACGGTCGCTACCCTGCCGGCTCCTGCGCGATACGCCGTGCACAAACTCATCGTGTCCGGTGAGCGTGCTATCCGGTACCGCACCAAGGCGCACAAGGACCTGGAGCAGGCAGCAGCGCTGGCGCAGTGGTTTGCCGCCAACGATCCGCGTGCCTGGCGCGACGCATGGGCTGACGCCGAATCGCGGGGTCCGGGGTGGCGCAAGCGACTTCGGGAAGGCTGGGGCAACGCGCGTAGACGCTGGCCCGCCATTTCTCCGCTTCCGCAGATCTGAGGTCTAGAGTCAGCCCCCGGGACTGACCGGACCTGCGGTGTCGCGTCCCTCCAGCTCCGCGAGCCGTTTCTCCAGGGTCTCCACCATGGCGCGCGTACGCTGCAGCACCCGTACCTGGGCGTCGAACTCGTCCCGGGTGATCAGGTCGAGCTTTCCCAGGCGCTCGCGCAGCACGGCGCGAAAGTTGTTCTCCAGGTCGGCCTGCATGCTGCGCAGCGCCGGGGGCAGCCGCTCCATGAGCTTGCGGGCGATGTCGTCGATACGAAAGGAATCCACGGTCTCACCTCTCTGCCCCGAATTGGGGCAATAGCCCGATACCAGGTCCACCACGGTGCAGTCCGTCCGTTGCCGGCCCGCATAGGGGCCGGAAGCGCGCTTGCGCCCGATGGCACGGAAGCTGCACCGGTGAAGTCCGTTACCAGGCGGACAGCTTACGCCGCCCGCGGCTCGCGGCGGCCTGTTTGTCACCTGGTCGACCTGAATCCCAGAACGACCGGAGATTCCATGCCCGCCGCCCGCCAGATTGCTGCCACCGCAACCGCAACCGCCAGCGCCACCGCCACCGCCACCGCCAGCGCCAGCGCCCCGGCCACCGAGCTCCCGATCGCCAATCTTCCGGCCATCAAGGCCCGCCCCGCCAGCCGGTGGCCGGCGGCCCGCGGCGTGCTGCTGGTGTGTGCGGCGCTGGCCCCCGTGCTGGCCCAGGCCGCGGATGCGCCGCTGCCCAACAAGGGCGACACCGCCTGGATGATGACCTCGACGGCCCTGGTGCTGCTGATGTCAGTGCCCGCACTGGGTTTGTTCTACGGCGGATTGGTGCGCACCAAGAACATGCTGTCGGTGCTGATGCAGGTGTTCGTGGGCTTCTCGCTGGTCACCGTGCTGTGGTGCGTGTACGGCTACTCGCTGGCCTTCACAGAAGGCAACTCCATCATCGGCGGCCTCAGCCGCACGTTTCTCCACGGCATGTTCGAGCCGCGGACGGGTGCGTACTCGATGGCGTCGACCTTCAGCAAGGGCACGCCCATGTATGAGCTGGTGTACGCGGCTTTCCAGGCCACCTTCGCCGCCATCACCTGCTGCCTGATCCTGGGATCGCTGGTGGAGCGGATCAAGTTCTCCGCGGTGCTGTTGTTCCTGACGATCTGGTTCACCTTCAGCTACTGCCCGATCGCGCACATGGTGTGGTACAGGGCCGGGCCGGATGCCTACAGCGCAGCCGACAAGGTGGACGCCGCCAATGCCACGGCCGGCCTGCTGTGGCAGTGGGGCGCGCTGGACTTCGCCGGAGGAACCGTAGTGCACATCAACGCCGGCGTCGCTGGCCTCGTGGGGGCCTTCGTCCTGGGCAAGCGTGTCGGACTCGGCCGTGAACCGATGGCGCCCCACAACCTGACGTTGACGATGGTGGGCGCCTCGCTCCTGTGGTTCGGCTGGTTCGGCTTCAACGCCGGGTCCGCCCTGGAAGCCAATGGCTCGGCGGCCCTGGCCTTCATGAACACCTTCCTCGCCACCGCCTGCGCCGTACTTTCCTGGATGTCAGGCGAGTGGCTGCTGAAGGGCAAGCCCTCCATGCTGGGCGCCGCCTCCGGCGCGGTCGCGGGCCTGGTCGCCATCACACCGGCCGCGGGCAACGTCGGCGTACCGGGCGCCTTCGTGATCGGGCTGGCCGCCGGGCTGGTGTGCCTGTGGGGCGTCACGGGCCTGAAGCGCATCATCAAGGCGGACGACTCGCTGGACGTGTTCGGCGTTCACGCGCTCGGCGGCATCTTCGGCGCCCTGATGACCGGTGTCTTCAACGCGCCGTCACTCGGCGGACCAGGCTCGACCGTGGACTGGGTGAAAGGCACGACGGGTTATCCCGGCGTCGCTGCGCAGCTCCTGATCCAGTTCAAGGCGGTGGCACTGGTAGTGGTGTGGACGGCGGTGGTGGCACTGGCGGCGTTCTACATCGTGAAGCTGACCGTCGGGCTGCGCGTACCCGAGGAAGAGGAGCGCGAGGGGCTCGACATCACCTCCCACGGGGAGCGCGCCTACGACCTGTAAGGCGGCGGACATGCGCTGCGCACCCGCCAGGCAGACCTGCGACACGGTCGACAGGTTCGGTGCTGGCGCTGTGCCCGCGTGCCCCTTAACATCGCCTGCGGGGGCCGCCGGCCGGCGCCGCTGTGACGCAGTTCAAAGGTCGCAGGCCCGGCGCTCCTCCATACTGCGGGAGCGGGAGGCCAGCCATGTCGAGCATTCGCTACCTGACGATCCTGATCCTCGTGGGCACCTACGGTGTGGCCCAGGCCGATGTCTATCGCTGGGTCGATGAGCACGGCGTACCTCACTACAGCGACCAGTGGGTAGCGGGCTCGCAGGTGATCAAGACCAGCCATCCGCGTCCCCTGACGGACAGCCCCGCGCCGCCCGCCCTGCGCTCCGGCAACGACGCCACCTCGGGACAGACCCCCGACGCCGCCAATACCCAGGCAATGCAGCAGGACAAGCGCGCTGCCCTCGCCACGCAGTGCAAGGCCGCCAAGAGCCGTTACAACGCGGCGATCACCTCGCGGCGCATCTACAAGGACGGCAAGAACGGCGAGCGCGAATACCTCTCGGATGCCGAGGCGGACGCGTATCGCGAGCAGGCCCGCAAGGACGTTCAGGCGACCTGCGGCAGCGTGCCGGTATTCGATCCCAACGCGCCAATCCCCGAGCCCCAGCCGATTCCGGAGCCGAAGGTCAACCCGGCGGACGCGACCTCGCCGTAGAGGCTCGACTCGTACCCGCTTCGCTGACACCGGCGGTATAGTCAGCCGCGGCCGGGGGGCCGCTACTTGAAACTGGATCAATCATGCGCACGGGCTTCATCGGACTCGGCGCCATGGGCATGCACATGGCGCGCAATCTCCATCGGGCGGGACTGCTGAGGGCGGTGTGGAACCGCACGGGCGCAAAGGCCCAGACCCTCGCCGCTGAACTCGGCGTAGTTGCTGCAGTGAACCCCGGTGAGCTGGCGGCGCAGTGCGACGCCGTGGTGATGTGTGTTTCCGCGGATGCGGACGTCATCGAGGTGGTGAATGCACTCGCGCCGCGCCTGCCGCGCGGCGCACTGGTGATCGACTGCTCCACCGTGAGCGCCGCGACAGCGCGCGAGGCGGCGCGGCTGCTGGCCGGACACGGCGTGGAATTCCTCGACTGCCCGGTGAGCGGCGGAGTCGAGGGCGCGCGCGATGCCCAGCTTGCCATCATGGCCGGCGGCAGCGAGGCGGCCTTTGCCCGCGCCACCCCGATCCTGCAGGCCATGGGCCGTGCGGTCACTCACTTCGGACCGAGCGGCAGCGGCCAGGCGGCCAAGGCCACCAACCAGATCATGTGCGCCGGCATCATCGAGGCCGTCGCGGAAGCGATGTCCTTTGCCCATGCCCAGGGGCTGCCGCTGGACAAGCTGATCGACACGCTGGGTAAGGGAGCCGGCTCGAGCTGGTACTTCGTGCATCGCGCACCCAACATGATGCGCGGCAGCTACCCGGCGGGGTTCCGCGTGCGCCTGCACGCCAAGGACCTTTCGATCTGCCGCGAGATGGCGGCACGCTTCGGCGCCACGCTGCCCGTGGTGGAACGCATGCTCGGTGAGTACGCGGAGCTGATCGCCGAGGGCTACGGCGACGAGGACATCTCCGCGACCTATCGCCTCAAGACAGGCCTGTTCAGGCAAGGCGGCGGCAGTGGCGGCGAGGGCACCGGCGCCACCGGCCGCGGCAGTGCATGAGCGGCGAGTCCGAGGGCGGGTTCTACCTGCCTGATTTCTGCACCCCGCGGGTCACGCTCGCGGTGGTGCTGATCGTGCAGCTTACCGCCACCGTGCTGGCCCTGGCGCACCATCGCCCCGACGTCGACTTCTGGACCGACCTGGTGCGCACCTCGCTGCTGTTGCTGTGGATCGGGCTCGCCGCATCCGGCCTGCTGTGCCTGCTGCGCACCCGCCTGGCCCGCCTGAGCGTCGCCGCGGGTTCGGTCACGGTGCTGCTGCTGATTGCCGCGGTGGTGGCAATTGTCTCCGCCTGTGCCTGGCTGATCGGGCGCAGCCAGGCCCTGTCGGGCATCAGCGGCGCTTCGCTGTTCCCACCCACGCCGAACGACTTCATCCTGCGCAACCTCATCATCGGGCTGATCGTTACCGGCATCGCGCTGCGCTACTTCTACGTGACGCACCACTGGCGCCGCAGCGTCGAACTGCGCGCCGCCGCGCGCGTGCACGCGCTGCAGGCCCGCATCCGTCCGCACTTCCTGTTCAACAGCATGAACACCATCGCTGCGCTGACGCGCAGCGATCCGCCGCGGGCGGAGAGTGCGGTGCAGGACCTGGCGGACCTGTTCCGCGCCACGCTCAGCGACCGGCAGGACACCATCACTCTCGCACAGGAACTTACCGTGGCGCGGACCTACCAGCGCATGGAGCAGCTGCGGCTGGGCGAGCGGCTGCGGGTGGAGTGGAACACCGACGGCCTGCCGCCCGATGCGCTGGTACCGGGACTGATGCTGCAACCGCTGCTGGAGAATGCGATCTATCACGGCATCGAGCCGCGCACGCAAGGGGGTACCGTCAGCATCGGCGGCGAACTCAATGGCGACCTGATCACCCTGGTGGTGCGCAACCCCCTGTCGGCCGGCCCGCAGGCACGCGAGGGCAACCGCCTGGCGCTGGCCAACATCCGCGAGCGGCTGGAGCTGATGTATGGCGGACGCGCACTGATGAAGTCCGGGCGCTTCGACGATGAGTACATCGTGACGCTGCGCTTCCCGGTGATTGAGGCCAGGCCCGGCGGGGCGAAACGGCCAACGGCCGCGGGCGCGCCAGCAGCGGGCGCCGCGGCGGCAGCGGCCACCCGGCCGTCGCGCACCTGAGGGCGGCATGAAGCCTCCGGTCACCCTGCGCGTCCTGATCGTCGACGACGAGGCGCCGGCGCGCGAGCGCCTGCGCAGCGTGCTGGCGGAGATCGCCGAGGTCACCGTGGCGGGCGAGGCGAGCAACGGCGCCGAGGCGCTCAGCGCCACACACGACCTGTCTCCCGACATCGTGCTGCTGGATGTGCGGATGCCCGGCATGGACGGCCTGGAGGCGGCGCGACACCTGCAACTGCTGGAAGAGCCGCCCGCGGTGATTTTCACCACCGCCTTCGATCGCTATGCCGTGGAAGCCTTCGAGGCGCAGGCGGTCGGCTATCTCCTCAAGCCCGTCCGTACCGAGCAGCTTGCCGGTGCGATCGCGCGCGCCGGGCGCCTGACGCGTGCGCAGTTGCAGCAGCTGGCGGCCGCCGGCGATGGGCACCGCAGCCACCTCGCCTCCCGCACCCGCGACCGACTGAAGCTGATCCCGGTGGAGGACGTGCAGTACTTTCTCGCCGACCGCAAGTACACCACGGTGCGCCACGTCAACGGCGAGGACCTGGTCGAGGATTCACTGCGGGTGCTGGAGAGCGAGTTCGGCGCGCTGTTCGTGCGCATCCACCGCAACGCGCTGGTGGCGGTCAAGTACCTGGAGCGCATCGAGCGCAGCGGCGACGGCGGCTGGACGGTGCGGCTGCGCGGCTGCGATACACCGCTCACCGTCAGCCGGCGCATGGCCGGGGAGCTCAAGGAGCGGTTCAGGATCTGAAGCGGCCCGCAGGGCGCGGCGGATCCGCAAGAATCCGCCGCGCCGCCGGTGCCTGCCGGGCCGCAGCCTTCAGAACCCGTAGCTGCCGTACAGCCCGTAGGTGCGCGGCTGGTTGGTCAGGTAGCCGACGCGGGCGCTGCGGCCGCGCTCGTAATCCAGCGCCAGCTCCGCGGTCTTGTTGGCGATATTGTTGACGTACGCCGCCACCTGCCAATGATCGGTCTTCACACCGAATCGGAAGTTGGCCAGCGTATAGCTGGGTAGTTCCGTGTTGAAGTTGAACTGTGTCCCTGGCGGGGGCGCACCGTAGCCGATCAGGCGCGCCGCATTCGGGTCACCCGCGCCACCGATCTGGCCCCAGCCGGGCTGCTCGTTCTCGAACTGCGAGAACGAGGAACCCACGTACTGCACGGTTGCCAGGGCGAAGAAATCGGCGGAGTTCTGCAGCGGCAGCGTGTAGCCGATGCTGCCGACCGCCTGGGTCTTCGGCGCGGTCGGCAGGCGGTTGCCGTCGGCCAGGCCGCCGACCACCTCCTGCGTGCCGTTGGGCAGCGTCGAGACCACCGAGGAAGTCAGCTTCGCATCCACCACGGTCGCCGACAGGCCGAAGTCCCAGTTCTCGTTGGGCCGCGCGAACAACTCCGCCTCGACCCCGGTGCTGCGCGACTTGGGCACG
The DNA here is from genome assembly GCA_018241445.1 of Pseudomonadota bacterium. Lineage (GTDB taxonomy): Bacteria > Pseudomonadota > Gammaproteobacteria > Steroidobacterales > Steroidobacteraceae > 13-2-20CM-66-19. Next base: position 27,135 of record JAFEDT010000018.1, on the reverse strand, counting down.
TTGAACACGATGCGCGATGAACAGGTGCCGGCGGTGGTGGTGGCCTGCAGGTCCTTGATGTCGGTATAGAACGCGGTAATGTTGAAGGTGACACGGTGGTTGAACCACTGCGACTTCATGCCCAGCTCGTAGTCCCAGTCCTTCTCGTCCTTCCAGTTGCCGTTGTGGCCGAAGACCTGCAGGTCCTGCGGCGAGCACAGCGGCACGTTGATCGGGTCGTTGATGCCGCCCAGGCGGAAGCCGCGCGCGGCCTCGGCGTTGAAAGTCACGTCGTCGGCGGCCCGGTAGGAGAGGATCAGGCGTGGCGATACACCGTTGGAGTCGGTGGACGCCGGCACGCCCCCGGCGGGCGTATCGGCCGCGAACACGCCGTGGAAGTTGAGCACCCGGTCTTCGTTGAACTTGTAGTAGCGCAGGCCGGCGGTGACCGCGAACTGCTCGGTCGCATGCCAGGTCGCCTCGCCGAATGCCGCGTATTGCTTGAGCCGGTAACTCAGGTCCGAGAAGAAGGGCGTATCGACGGGGCCGAGCGGATCGTTGGGGCCGAAGGGGAAGCCCTGCGAGGCATTCAGGGCGTCGTAGCCGGGGGTCGGCAGGTCCTGGCCGTAGCGCCGGCCAATATGCTGGAAGAAGGCGCCCACCAGCCAGTCGATGGTCTGCTTGCCGTTGGAGGCGACTCGCAGCTCCTGCGACAGCACGTTCAGGTGGGTGCGGTCGAACAGCGGCGAGTTGGTGCGTATGCCCGCCGGGTTGTTGGGCGTGAACACGTCCCCGAACACGTCGAAGGTCACGCTGCCGGTCAGCTGCGTGGCATCGCGCAGCACCTGCACGTTGCGATGCGTGAAGGAGCTGATGGACGTCAGCGTCGCGGCACCGAAGTCATAGTCGACCTTCAGGTCCGCCAGCGTGAAATCATCCGTCAGACCGTCGGGCTGCTGGCGGTACTGCTGCAGGCTGCCGATGGTGACCGCGGGCTGCGTGGTCGTGGCGGGATTCGCCAGGATGTTGTAGAGATCGACGCGCGGGTAGCCGTTGGTCTCGAGCTTCTGGAACATCACCCGCGGAGTGATGGTCAGGGCGTCGTTCGCCTTGATCAGCAGCGCCAGGCGCGCCCCGCCGCGGTCGCCGTCGTTGATGGCCTTCTGGATGCCGAAGCCGCTGGGCTTGTCGGCGCCGGCGGGTCCCATCGGCGTGATGGCGTCGATGAAGCCCGGCAGGTGATGCCACCAGGCCGTGAGGCGCAGCGCCACCTGGTCCCCGAAGGGCAGATTGATGGCGGAGCGCAGGTAGCCACCCACGTCGCCGTGGGCCACGTCCTCGATGGCGGCATCGCCGATGACTTCGGTCTTGCCGAGCTGAGGCTGGCGGGTGATGTAACGCACCGTGCCCGCTTCCGAGCCGGCGCCGAACAGCGTGCCCTGCGGCCCGCGCAGCACCTCGAAGCGATCCAGGTCGAACAGTTCGATGTCGGGTGTGAACAACGCGACGGAGATCGGCGACTCGTCCAGGTAGACACCGACCTGCTCCTTCACGCCGGGCTGGTCGCGGATGACCTGCCCGGAGCTGATGCCGCGGATCGCCATCTGGCTCTGGCCCGGGCCCAGGTCGGCGATCGACAGGCCGACGATGTTGCGGGCGAGATCGACGAGATTGCCGGCGCCGGCATTGCGGATCTGGTCCTGGCTGGTCGCCGACACCGAGAAGGGCACGTCCTGCAGATTCGCGGCGCGCTTTTGCGCGGTGACTACGACCTCCTGCAACTGCGGCTCTTGTTGCGTTGCCGCATCAGCCGCCAGTACCCCTGCGGGCACCGCGAGACTCAAAGCCAGTACCCAGCCCACCGAGTTCTTCTTCATGCCGGTTCTCCCCGTTTTGTCGGTCGCCGCGGGCGACCGCTGGTGGCGCGATGCTACACCCAGCGGGCAGGGTTTGTAACAAGCGGTCGGGCAAACCATGTTGCGCCGGGGACACAGCCGGGGAGTCGGGCCGGGGTGGCCGGTGGCGTACGCCGGGTGGCGCACGCCCCGTCCATCACAGGATATAGCGGCTCAGGTCCTCGTCCTGGAACAGCTTGCCCAGGTGATCGTCGACATACTTCGCGTCGATGATGAGCGTACCGGCGGTGGCGTTGCCATCGGCGCCGTCGCCCTGCCGCTCGCTCGCCTCGTAGGACACGCTCTCCAGCAGTCGCTCCATGACGGTATGCAGGCGGCGCGCGCCGATGTTCTCGGTGCGCTCGTTGACGTGGCAGGCGATCTCGGCAATGCGCCGCACGCCGTCGGGCGCGAACTGCACCGCCAGGCCCTCGGTGGCCATGAGTGCGCGGTACTGCGCCGTGAGGGAGGCGTCGGGCTCGGTGAGGATGCGCACGAAGTCCTCCACCTTGAGGGACTCCAGCTCCACGCGGATTGGCAGCCGCCCCTGCAGCTCCGGGATCAGGTCGGAGGGCTTGGACATGCTGAAGGCGCCGGAGGCGATGAACAGCACGTGGTCGGTCTTCACCGGCCCGTACTTGGTGGCCACAGTGGAACCTTCCACCAGCGGCAGCAGGTCGCGCTGCACGCCCTCGCGCGATACGTCGGCGCCCAGGGTTTCCTGGCGCCGGGTCACCTTGTCGATCTCGTCGATGAAGACGATGCCGTTCTGCTCGGCGTTGGCCAGCGCGCGCAGTTTCAGCTCGTCTTCGTTGATCAGCTTACCGGCTTCCTCCTCGGTGAGCAGCTTGAGCGCCTCGTTCACCCGGACCTTGCGGGTGCGGGTGCGGTTGCCGCCCAGGTTCTGGAACATGGACTGCAGCTGCTGCTGCATCTCTTCCATGCCCGGCGGCGCCATGATCTCCACGCCGGCGGCCATGGCGCGCAGCTCGATCTCCACCTCGCGGTCATCGAGCTCGTGCTCGCGCAGCATGCGGCGGAACTTCTGCCGCGTCTCGCCGTCGCGAGCATGCGCCGGCTCGTCGGTGGAAAAGCCCATCATGCGCGGCTTGGGCAGCAGCGCATCCAGCACGCGCTCTTCGGCGGCCTCGGCGGCACGCTCGCGCACCCGGGTGATCTCCTGCTCGCGCGTCATCTTGACCGCCACGTCCGCCAGCTCCTTGACGATGGAGTCGACGTCGCGGCCGACATAGCCGACCTCGGTGAACTTGGTCGCCTCCACCTTGACGAAGGGTGCGTTGGCCAGCCGCGCCAGGCGGCGCGCGATCTCGGTCTTGCCGACACCGGTCGGGCCGATCATCAGGATGTTCTTGGGCGTGATCTCCTGGCGCAGTGGTTCGCCCACCTGCATGCGCCGCCAGCGGTTGCGCAGGGCGATGGCGACGGCGCGCTTGGCGGCGCCCTGGCCGACGATGTGCTTGTCCAGTTCCTGGACGATCTGACGCGGGGTGAGTGCTGACATGCCTGGGTTACACCGGGGTGCCGCGGCCTGCGGCGCTGAGCTCATCGATCAGCAGGTTGCGGTTGGTATAGATGCAGATATCCGCGGCGATGTTGAGCGAGCGCTCCACGATCTCGCGCGCCGGCAGCTGCGAGCCCTCCAGCAGGGCGCGCGCCGCGGCCAGCGCGAACTGCCCGCCGGAACCGATCGCCGCCACGTCGTGCTCGGGCTCGATGACGTCGCCATTACCGGAGATGATGAACAGCTTTTCCGGATCGCCGACCAGCAGCAGCGCCTCGAGGCGGCGCAGGTAGCGGTCCGAGCGCCAGTCCTTGGCCAGCTCGATGGCGGCGCGTGTCAGGTTGCCGTACTTCTCCAGCTTGCCCTCGAAGCGTTCGAACAGGGTGAAGGCGTCCGCGGTGCCGCCGGCGAAGCCGGCGATGACGCGATCGTTGGCCAGGCGCCGCACCTTGCGGGCGTTGCCCTTCATGACGGTGTTGCCGAGGGTGACCTGGCCATCACCGCCGATGGAGACGGCGCCGTCGCGCCGCACGCCCAGGATAGTGGTCCCGTGGGGATTGAAGCCTGTGTGTTCGCTCATGGCCCTTCCGCTGGTACTGGCATGACCCGCGCTGGCGCGCCCCTATGGCGCAAGCCCATGGCGCGCCGGGTAATTCAGGCTCTGCCGGAGCCCTTGCCTGACCGGCGGCGCGCCCGCGGGTGGGTAGCGTCGTAAGTGCGGGCGAGGTGCTGGAAATCAAGGTGGGTGTAGATCTGGGTGGTGGAGATGTTCGCGTGTCCCAGCAGTTCCTGTACCCCGCGCAGCTCGCCGCTGGACTCCAGCAGGTGGGAAGCGAAGGAATGGCGGAACAGGTGCGGGTGGACGTGGCGGTCAATCCCCTGGCGGCGCGCCCACCGGGCCACCCGTAACTGCACCGCCCGCGGCGTCAGCCGTCGCCCGCCGCGCGCCACGAACAGCGCCCGCTGGTCCGCATTGGCGAGGGCGCAGCGCTCCCCGATCCAGTGCGTCAGCGCCGCGACCGCCTTGCGGCCCACCGGGACGATGCGGCCCTTGCTGCCCTTGCCGACCACGGTGACCGTGCGGTCCTTCAGGTCCACGCTGCCAACATCCAGGCCGACCAGCTCCGACAGGCGCAGGCCGCAGGAATAGAACAGCTCCATCATGGCATGGTCGCGCGCGGCAAGGCCCCGCGTCCCCTTCACCTCCAGCAGGCGCGCCATCTGGTCGGCGTCGAGCGTGTCGGGCAGTCGTCGTTGCGCCTTCGGCGCGCGCACGTCCGTCGCGGGATTCAGCCGCACTCCTGGCGGCAGCGGCGCCGGCTCCCCGTCAGCCGCGGCGCGGCCGCGACCCGTGCCGCGCAGCGCAGCCTGCTCACGCAGTGCGCCCTGCTCACGCTGCAGGAACGAGTAGAAGCTGCGCACCGCAGACAGGCGCCTGCGGATGCTGCGCGGCGCCAGGTTCTGTGCGTGGGACTGCGCGGCGAAGGTGCGCAGGTGCTGGGCGTCGAGTTGTTCCCAGCCCCCGATGTTGCGGCGGTCGCACCAGGTCACCAGCGCCGCGAGGTCGCGCGCATAGGCGGCATCAGTATGGGGCGACAGGCGCCGCTCGGCGGTGAGGTAACGCCGGAAGCGCGTCAGCCAGTCGAGCGCCGCCGGTGTCACGGGGCCTCAGGCCGCCGGTGCCGCCGCCTGCTGCACCGTGCCGGTGAGTGCGTCGGTGATCAGGTCCGCCAGGCGGGCGAGGAACTCCGTGCTCATGCCCGGATGGAAGCGATCGCGATCGGCGCTGCCCAGCGCCAGCAATCCCAGCGCGCCGTGCTCGCCCAGGGGCACCAGGGCCACGGACCCCATCTCCAGCCCCTCGGCGCCGAACAGGAACTGGCGTTGCGAATCACGCGCCTGGCCGCAGCGCGGCTTGCCGCTGCCAAACAGCGACTCGAAGGACTTGAGATTGGGATCGTCGGCGGGGACGTAGCGCAGGAAGCGCGGCACCTCGCCGCCGGGCGCGGATCCGATCAGCACCAGCGCCGCGTTGAAGGCGTCGAAGTCCTCACGCAGCCCCGCCTCGATGTTGGAGATGGCCGCGTCACGCGGCAGACCGCGCAGCAGCCGGCGCGTGAAACGGTGCATGCGTTCCGCGAGCGCGTCATTGGCGCGCGCCACCCGCAACAGCTCCGCCAGCTTGCCTTCCAGCGACGCCTGCTTCTCACGCAGCACCTCGATCTGGCGCTCCACCAGCGAGATTGTGGCCGTGCCGCGCAGGTGCGGCAGGCGCAGGCGCGCCAGCACTGCCTGGTGGCGCTCGAAGAAGTCCGGATTGTGCTGCAGGTAGGCGGCGATGGACTCTTCATCGGTGTGCGACGATGCAAGTCCGCGAGCCTCTCGTGTCGTCATGATGTCTGGACCTCGACTTGACCCGTAAATGATGTTTCCGTCGGCCCGGTGAGCCACAGGTGTTCGCGCGGGCCGGGCCAGTTTACGCTCAACTCGCCGCCGCGCATCTGCACGCGCACCTCGGCGTCCAGCCAGCCGCGCCGCCGGCCGACGGCCACGGCGGCGCAGGCGCCGGTGCCGCAGGCGAGCGTCTCGCCTGCGCCGCGTTCGTACACCCGCAGCCGGATGCTGCCCCGGTCGACGATCTGCATGAAGCCGACGTTGACGCGGCGCGGGAAGCGCGCGTGCTGGCCGATCTGCGCGCCGAGGGTTGCAACCGGCGCGGCATCGACGTCCGCCACGCGCAGCACGGCGTGCGGGTTGCCCATCGACACGGCCGAGATCTCCACGCTGTCGGAGCCGGTCTCCAGCAGGTAGCTGTCGGCGGCCGCCGCGGCGAGGAACGGCAGGGCGGCCGGCTCGAAATCGGGCACCCCCATGTCGACCGCGACGCGCCCGGCCGCGCCGATGCGCGCACGCACCAGGCCCGCGGGACTGTCGAGTGTCAGCTCACCACCCGCGGAGCGGCCCCGCTGGTGCAGCAGCGCCGCGACGCAACGGGCGCCGTTGCCGCACTGCTCCACCTCGTCACCGTCGGCATTGAAAATGCGGTAGTACACGGCGGTATCGGCGCGCCGCGCCGGTTCCAGCGCCAGCGCCTGGTCGAAGCCGATGCCGGTCCTGCGGTCCGCCAGGCGCCGCAGCCATTCGGGCGTGACGCGGGAATCCCCGGCGGGCAGGTCGAAGATCACGAAGTCGTTGCCCGCCCCGTGCATCTTCGTGAAATCGATGTGCATCGGCTGCGGAGAATAGCGCAAAAGGCCTGGGCAGTGAGCAGCGCGGGGACTCACCCGCGACCAGCCGGAAAAGGTTTTCGCCAATCAACGCAACGCGCTGCGGTCCCGGTAGATGCAGCGGTCCATCACGGTGAAGATCCCGGCGGCGACAGCCCGCTGCGCGGCCTGCGCGTCGATCACCCCGTCCTGCAGCCACAACGCGGGCAGCCGCAGGCGGATGCACTGTTCCACGATCGCCGGCACGTGCTCGGGACGGCGGAACACATCCACGATATCGGGCACCTGCCCGGCGTCCAGCACTTCGTGCAGCTGATCGAGGCTTGCCACCGCCGGCTCACCCAGCACCGATTCGACGGTCGGCGTGACCGGGATGATGCGATAGCCGAAGCGCTGCAGCGAGCGTGCGACACCGTGGCTCGGCCGGGTGGGGTCGGCGGAGAGGCCGACTACCGCTATCGTGTGGGCGCGGCGCAGCAGTTGCGCGATCTGTTCCTGGGACGGATTGGTGAACATGCGCGCGGTTGCCGACTGTGACACAAGCGGAGTGTAATCCAGCGGTGTCAGAAGACCACAACGCAGCGTTCAGGCAGGTGCGCATCGAACCGCACGGCCGCACCCTGCGGGTCACGCCGGACGAGCCGCTGCTCGCCGCGGCGCTGGCGGCGGGGCTGAACCTGCCGCACAGCTGCAAATCGGGCCATTGCGGCTCCTGCCGCGCGCGCCTGCGGCACGGCACCATCGTCTACCCGGCACTTGCGGCGGGCGCCGTGCCGCTGGGGCTGACCGCCGCGGAAGCCGCTCAGGGCAACATCCTGCTGTGCCAGGCGCGCGCCACCTCCGACCTGGTGGTCGAGGCGCGCCTGATCGCGCGTGTCAGCGACGTGGAGATCAAGACCCTGCCGTGCCGGATTGCGCGGCTGACGCCACTGGCCGCCGACGTCATGCAGGTTGTGCTGCGCCTGCCGGCCGTGGAGCGCCTGAACTTCCAGGCCGGCCAGTACCTGGACGTGCTGCTGGAGGGCGGCCGGCGCCGCAGCTTCTCCATCGCCAGCCCGCCGCACGACAGCGAGACCCTGGAACTGCACGTGCGGCGCGTCGCCGGGGGCGGATTCACGCAGCGCTTCTTCGGCGGCACGGCGCAGGCGCCGGCCTTCAAGGTCGGCTCGTTGCTGCGCATCGAGGGCCCGGTCGGACAGTTCGTGTGGCGCGAGGGCGAGGCGCCGGTGCTGATGGTCGCCGGCGGCACCGGCTTCGCGCCGCTTAAATCCATGCTGCGCCACCTGCTGGAACGCGGCGCCGCACGCCCGGTACACCTGTACTGGGGCGCCCGCCACACCGCGGACCTGTACGAGGACGAGACCGTCAGGACCTGGGTGCGGCACCACCCGCAGCTGCGCTACTCGGCGGTGCTGTCGGAGGCCAGCGCCGCGGAAGGCGCGCACCACCGCACGGGCTGGGTGCACGAGGCCGTGCTGGCGGACTACCCGGATCTGAGCGGCTTCGAGGTCTACGCCGCCGGACCGCCGGCCATGATCGAGGCCCTGCGACGGCATTTTCCGCCAGCGGGACTCGATCCAGCGCGCCTGTACTTCGATTCCTTCGACTACGCGCCGGATGCGCTGGCGCGCCGCTGAGGGCTCAGCCCATGCGCGCGAACATCCCGGCGTAGTCGTCGATGGCGGCGCGGATCACATCCGCGGCTTCCCGGTAGCCGTAGCGGCCGGTGAGGGTGATCTTGGGCGGCTCGCCCGGGACGAGCTTGTAGGTGGAGAAGTAATGCTCGATGCGCTCCAGCAGGGCCGGCGGCAGATCGGTGATCTCGTGGGCATTGCCCCAGATGTAGTCGCCCTCCAGCACCGCGATGATCTTGTCGTCGGCCTCTTCGCGATCGATGATCTTCAGCCCGCCGACTACACGCGCACGCAGCAGCACCTCGGAGTGGTTGATCGGGCGCTCGCTGATCACACAGATGTCCAGCGGATCGCCGTCGCCACGCTCGCAGCCCGGCGCCAGGCGGCGTACCCGCTCCCCGCAATAGGTCTGCGGCACGAAACCGTAGAGGCAGGGCGGCTGTGAGGAGGTGCGCTGCGGCCGGTCGACGCGCAGGTAACCGGAGGCCTTGTCGACCTCGTACTTGATCAGGTCGAACGGGGTGATCTCGATGAAGGCGTTGACGATGCGCGGCGCCTCCGGCCCGGGTTCCAGGCCATGCCAGGGATGCGGGCGCCAGCGCGAATAGGCCGTGGATGGGCTCACGGCGCGGATTGTAGCCTCAAGGCTGCTATCCTTGTGGCGCCGATGAGCGCGAGTGCCCCACTGTGACCTATGCGGCCATTACCGGCTGGGGCAAGTGCCTGCCGCCGGCGATCCTGACCAACCAGGACCTGTCCGCGATCCTGGACACCAGCGACGAGTGGATCGTCAGCCGCACCGGCATCCGCGAGCGACGCATCTCCCACGTGAGCCTCACCGACCTGGCGGAAGTGGCGGCGCGGCGGGCACTGGCCGCCGCGGGGATGGAGGGCGGCGCACTGGATCTGGTGGTGTTCGGGACCTGCAGCCACGACGACCAGGTTCCCAACACCGCCTCCGGCCTGCAGGCGCGGCTGGGTGCCGTCGGCGCGGCGGCCTATGACATCAACACCGCCTGCACCAGCTTCCTCTATGGCCTGTCGACCGCAACCGCCCTGATCAGGACCGGCGTAGTACGCAACGCCCTGGTGGTGGGCGCTGAGGTCATCTCGCCCTTCATGGACTGGAGCAATCGCGACGTGGCGGTGCTGTTCGGCGACGGCGCAGCCGCGGTGGTGCTGCAGGCCAGCGAGCGCGAGGAAGGATTGCTGGCCGAGAAACTCGGTTGCTACGGCGACGCCCGCGAGATCCTGCGCGTCGACGGCATGGGCTGCACCTACGCCAACCGCGGCGTACCCTATGGCATCACCCGCTGGCAGTTCGAGGGACAGGAGATCTTCCGCCGTGCAGTCGCCGGCATGAGCAGCGCCTGCGAGGAGGCCCTGGCGCGGTGCGGACTGACGGCGGCGGCGATCGACCTGCTGGTACCGCACCAGGCCAATTTGCGCATCATTGATGCCGTGGCGCGGCGTGCCCACGTGCCCGCCGAACGCGTCTACGTGAACATCGAGCGCTACGGCAACATGTCGGCGGCCACGGTGGCCGTGGCGCTGTGCGAGGCGCTGGAGGAAGGCCGCGTGCGCCCCGGAGCGCTGCTCCTGCTGCCGGGATTCGGCGGGGGACTGACCTGGTGTGCGCACCTGGTGCGCTGGGGTGAGCGGGTACAGCCCCTCGGTGTGTCGGATGCCGCACTGCCGCCGTGCGAGCGCACGGCACTGCAGCTCATCCGCGACTGCCGGGACCGCAAAGGGACGGCGCCGGGGCGTGACCCACGGGATCCCTGGGAACGCCGCAGCGCTATCGTTTGATTGGCGGAGATTACTGGACGCGATTTTCGCGAACCGGGCTGCCCGCGTGGAACCGGGCGGAGTAGCAGGCCGTGGCGCGGAGGTGTGTAACGGTATACACACTTCCGGCGCGCACGTGTCACGGGCGCGGCGGACGATTCAGCGCCAGAACCGCGGGATCGACTCCCGCGCAGATCTGCTTCAGCGCTTGCTGGTCTTTTTCGCCGCCTGGCGCTTCTTCTTTGCCGGATCCTTGGGGCGCGATTTGCCGAAGGAACCCTGGTAGATCTTGCCGCGGCGGCTGCGCGGATCACCCTTGCCCATGAATGACTCCTGTTAGAAAGACAGAAGGCCGCACCGCCCCCCGGATCCCCGGGTGACGGTGCGGCCTGATGGTAAGCAATCAGCCCTTACCAGCGCTTCGGACCGCCGCCGCCGCCGCCGCGGTTGCCACCGCCGCCGCCGGTACGCTCCTGCGCCTCGTTGACCCGCAGCGGACGGCCGCCCAGGTCCTTGCCGTTCAGGTTCTGGATGGCGCGCGAGGCATCGGCGCGGGACATCTCAACAAAGCCGAAACCGCGCGGGCGGCCGGTGTCGCGATCGGTGATCAGGCTCACCGACTCGACCGTGCCGTGCGCCGCAAACATCTCGCGAACCTCGGCATCCGTCGCCGAGAACGGCAGGTTGCCAACATAGATCTTCGTCATGCAATCAAACTCCTCAAACAATCACTAACAGCAGGAGTGCCTGCCGGCGATGCCGGCGCTGGGCGCACGCTGCCACCTGGTCGGGAACGATTCGGCTTTTCAGACTCGGAAGCCAACTCGCGAAAACTCAGGGCGGGCGGCAGGCGGCAGGAAAGGGAAGGCTCACGATCCGGCGCGGACGATACTCCACCCGGCGGCCGGGACACAAGCGGTGCTTGTTGTATTTGCGATACGGATCAGGGGGGTGCGTGCTGTCGGTGGCGCGCCGCCAGGCGCCGCCCAGGGGTGCCGGCCGGCCGGTGCCCGGGTGTTTAACGATATCGCGCCAGGGTCCGCTCCAGGGCGGCGGCGCCCGGGCACAGTGCCTCGTAGGGCAGGCTGTTGAGGGCGAACCGGGGGGTACCGTTGGCCACGTGGAAGTCACCCGGCGAGGGCGCCAGGTACAGCAGGCCGGTCAGGTGCTCACCCTCGGCGAGGCGCTCCTGGATCCGGGTCATGGCAAGCGCACGGTCGGTCGGGTCGTAGCCCTCCTCGATCTTGCGCAGCACGATGCGGCTGCCGTCATGCATTTCCACCGGCAGTGCCTCGCCGGGGGGGTAGTCGGCGGTGATGGCCGCCTGGCGCGGCACGAAGTCGGCGTGCACCGCCGGTTCGTAGTGCTCGCGCGTGTAGGCGTAGCTCTTGGTGGATCCCTCGTGATCGTTGAAGGTGACGCAGGGGGACAGCACGTCGATCAGCGCGAAGCCCTGGTGCTCCAGGCCCGCCTGGATCAGCGGCACCAGCTGCTGCTTGTCGCCGGAGAAGCTGCGCGCCACGAAGGTGGCTCCCAGTGTCAGCGCCAGCAGCACCGGGTCGATCGGCGGCTGCGTGTTGGCCTCACCCTTCTTGGCCTTGCTGCCGACGTCCGCGGACGCGGAGAACTGTCCCTTGGTCAGGCCGTACACGCCGTTGTTCTCGATGATGTACAGCATGTTGAGGTTGCGGCGGATGGCGTGGCAGAACTGCCCCAGGCCGATGGACAGCGTGTCGCCGTCCCCCGAGACGCCGATGTAGGTCAGGTTGCGGTTGGCGGCGTTGGCGCCCATGGCGATCGAGGGCATGCGGCCGTGCACGGAATTGAATCCGTGTCCGCCGCTTACGAAGTAGGCGGTGGTCTTGGAAGAGCAGCCTATCCCCGACAGCTTGACTACGTTCTGCGGCTCCAGCGCCAGTCCCCATGCGGCCTCGACCACGGCCGCGGTGATGGAATCGTGGCCGCAGCCGGCGCACAGGGTGGACAGCGCGCCCTCGTAGTCGCGGCGGGTAAAGCCGAGCGGATTCTTCGGCAGCGAGGGATGGGCAACTTTGGGCTTGGCGAGGTAGGTCATGGGCTTCTACGGGCGTTGGTTCTGGCGGTCTGGCTGCTGCTCTTCAGTTGCGGGCCACGCCGGCGCGTGACGGGCTGGCGGCGGCCGCCTGCGGTTGTACCGTGGCGAGCACGCCCTCGACGATGAACTGCGCCGACACCGGCAGGCCGTCGTAATGCAGCAGCGAGTGCAGGCGCGTCTTGAGCACGGCGGTGTCGAGCGTCAGCAGCGAGCGCAGCTGCGCGTCGCGGTTCTGCTCGATCACGAACAGCACCTCGTGCGCAGCCAGGAACTTCTCCACTTCCTCACCGAAGGGGAAGGCGCGCACGCGCAGGTAGTCGGTCGCCACACCACGGGCCTTGAGCTGATCGCGCGCCTCGCGGATCGCCGCATCGCAGCTGCCGATGGAGACCAGGCCGATCCGGCTGCCGCTGCCGTCCACGACCGCACGCGGCACCAGGGTGGCGGCGGTCGCCCACTTCTTCATCAGCCGGTCGAGCACGATCCGGTACTCGGTGGAGTCCTCGGTATAGACGCCGTACTGGTTGTGCCCGGAGCCGCGGGTGAAGTAGGCGGCCTTGGGGTGCACGCCGGGCAGGGTGCGGTAGCCGATGCCGTCGCCGTCGTGGTCAAAATAGCGGTAGAACTTCGTCAGCTTCAGCACCTGTTCCTTGTCCAGCATCTTGCCGCGGTCCGGCCGGTAGCTGTCGTCCCACTTCAGGTCCGGGCACATCCAGTCGTTCATGCCGATGTCCAGGTCCGACAGCACCAGCACCGGCGTCTGCAGGCGCTCGGCCAGGTCGAAGGCCTGCACCGCCATGTAGAAGCATTCCTCCGGGTTGGCCGGGTACAGGCACACATGCCGGGTATCGCCGTGCGAGGCGTAGGCGGCCAGTGTCAGGTCGCCCTGCTGGGTACGGGTCGGCATGCCGGTCGAGGGACCGACGCGCTGCACGTCGAAGATCACCGCCGGCACCTCGGCGTAATAGGCGAGGCCCAGGAACTCGCTCATCAGCGAGATGCCCGGTCCGGAGGTGGCGGTGAACGAGCGCGCGCCGTTCCACATGGCGCCGATCACCATGCCGATCGCGGCCAGTTCGTCTTCCGCCTGGATGAAGGCGAAGTTTTTCGCGCCGGTCTCGCGGTCCACGCGCTGCCGGTCGGCGAACATCTTGAAGGCGTCCATCAGCGAAGTGGAGGGCGTGATCGGGTACCACGCCGCCACGGTGGCGCCGGCGTACAGGCAGCCGAGCGCGGCGGCGGTGTTGCCGTCGATCATGACATGGCCGCGGGTGTGGTCCAGCGGCGCCACGTGCAGCGGCAGCGGGCAGCTGAAGTGCGCGCGCGCGTAGTCGTAGCCGAGCTGGATGGCTTTCATGTTGCTGTCGACCAGCTGCGGCTTCTTCGCGTAGGTCTCGGCCAGCAGCTCGCGGATGCGCGCCAGGTCCAGGTCGAGCAGCGCCGCCAGCACGCCGGCGTAGCAGATGTTCTTCATCAGGATGCGGGTACGCACGCCGTTGAAGTTCTCGTTGCACAGCTGCGCCAGCGGCACCCCCAGCACAGTTATGTCATGACGCGCGAGCAGCGCCGGCCGCGGCCAGGTGGAGTCGTACACCAGGTAGCCGCCGGCGGCGACCTCCTTCACGTCGCGGCCGTAGGTCTCGGCGTTCATCGCCACCATGATGTCGACCCGGCCGCTGCGGGCCGCGTAGCCGTCACGCGTCACCCGGATCTCGTACCAGGTGGGCAGGCCCTGGATGTTGGAAGGGAAATAGTTCTTGCCGACCACCGGGATGCCGCTGCGGAAGATGGACTTCATCAGCAGCGTGTTGGCGCTGGCGGAGCCGGTGCCGTTGACGGTGGCGATCTTGATGGAGAAGTCGTTGCTGCTCGGGGCGCTCATGGGCTTTGGCTGTGTATCAGTCGCGTAGGGCCGAATGGCCGTCAGGTGTATGGTCCGGGGCCGTCTTGGGTGGGTGTCGCAGCTCAGGCTATCTTCGGCTGCGGCACGCGGACGGTGGCATCCCCGTCAGCGGCGTGCGGCCAGTGCACGGTGGACTTCTGCATGTCCCAGGCCGCCGTCGGACAGCGCTCGGCGCACAGGCCGCAGTGCACGCACAGGTCCTCGTCCTTCACCATCACCCGCCCGGTCTGCGGCAGGGCGCCGGACACGTACAACGGCTGCGCCAGGTTGCGCGCCGGCGCCTTGAGGCGCGCGCGCAGCTCGCCCTCCTCGCCGTTGGCGGTGATGGTCAGGCAGTCGACCGGGCAGATGTCCAGGCAGGCATCGCACTCGATGCACAACTTGGCGCTGAACGCGGTCTGTACGTCGCAATTGAGGCAGCGCTGCACCTCCTGTTCCACCTGCGCGGCGGTGAAGCCCAGCTCCACCTCGATGTTGAGCTTCTTGAAGCGCTCCTTGATGGAGACATGCGGCATCAGGCGCCGCTCCACCGGGGTGTAGTCGTTGGCGTACGACCACTCGTGCATGCCCATCTTGCGGCTCTGCAGGTTGATTCCCGGCGGCAGGCGCGCAGCAAGCGACTCACCCTGGCAATGCTGGTGGATGGAGATCGCCGCCTGGTGGCCATGCTCCACGGCCCAGATGATGTTCTTGGGTCCGAAGGCCGCGTCGCCGCCGAAAAACACCCCGCGGCGGCTCGACTGGAAGGTGGCGGCATCCACCACCGGCACGTCCCACTTGTCGAACTGTATCCCCAGGTCGCGTTCCACCCACGGGAAGGCGTTCTCCTGGCCGATCGCCAGGATCACATCGTCAGCGGGCAGAAACTCCTCGCCGGTGATGCGCTCGGCGGTGATGCGGCCGGCGGCATCGAGGTCATATTCCATCCGGTCGAACAGCATGCCGGCCAGGCGGCCGTTCTCGATGACGAAGGACTTCGGCGAGCGGTTGATGACGATTTCGACGTTCTCCTCTTCCGCGTCGTCGAGCTCCCACGGTGAGGCCTTGAAGAACGTGCGCGGCTTGCGGGCCATGACCTTCACGCTGTGCGCACCCAGGCGCAGGCTGGTGCGGCAGCAGTCCATGGCGGTGTTGCCCACGCCAATGATCAGCACCCGCCTGCCGATGCTCTCCACGTGCCCGAAGGCCACCGACTCCAGCCACGAGATGCCGATGTGGATGTTGGCGGCGCCGGCCTCGCGGCCCGGCAGCTTCAGCTCCTTGCCCCGGGGGGCGCCGGAGCCGACGAACACCGCGTCGAAGCCCTGCGCCAGCAGCGCGCGCATGCTGTCGATCTTCGCGTTCAGGCGCAGGTCGACTCCCATGCCGGTGATCATGGCGATCTCTTCGTCGAGCACCGTGTGCGGCAGGCGGAACGAGGGGATGTTGGTGCGCATCAGTCCGCCCGGTGCGCCGTATTGCTCGAATATGGTCACCTGGTAGCCGAGCGGCATGAGGTCGTTGGCCACCGTCAGCGAGGCGCAGCCGGCGCCGATGCAGGCGATGCGCTTGCCGTTCTTCACCTTCGGTATGGCGGGCAGGAGTGCGCTGACGTCGTCACGGTGATCGGCGGCTACGCGCTTCAGGCGGCAGATCGCCACCGGCTTCTGCTCGATGCGGCCGCGACGGCAGGCGGGCTCGCAGGGGCGGTCGCATACGCGCCCCAGGATGCCAGGGAACACGTTGGAGTCGCGGTTCACCATGTAGGCATCGGTGAAGCGCCCCTGGGCGATGAGTCGGATGTATTCGGGAACGTCGGTGTGGGCGGGACAGGCCCACTGGCAATCCACGACTCGATGGTAATAGTCGGGATTGGCGGTGTCGGTGGGTTGCATTCTTGCCAGGGGGCTTCAAGGCCTCGTTACCGGGGGTTCCCGAAGTATAAGCCTATACTTGACCTCCCATGTCCGACCCGGTTCCCAGCGAGATCCGACTGCGGCGCGCTTCGCGCCTGCTGGAGGTCACTTTCACCGGTGGTGCGCGCTACCAGCTGCCGTTCGAGTACCTGCGGGTCTATTCACCCTCGGCCGAGGTCCGGGGACACGGACCCGGGCAGGAAGTGCTGGTGCGCGGCAAGGAGAACGTCGGCATCCGTGCGGTCGAGCCGGTGGGGCAGTACGCGGTGAAACTGGTGTTCGACGACGGGCACGACACCGGCCTGTACACCTGGAAGTACCTGAAAGAGCTGGGCGAGAGCTACGCGGTCAAGTGGAGCGATTACCTGGAGCGTTGTGCGAGAGCCATAGATCAGCCGGTTGATGAACCGCGGAATGAACGCCCGGGCGCCCCGACGCGCGAGCAGTAGTGAGCCGCGCCACCGGGTGGCCGCGCGCACGTATCATATTGTTCTTGATCGGGAATTACCGATACCGCCGGCGCCGGCGTGAGCGTGTCCCGATCCGGCGCGGGCGGCAGGGAACTCCCGCACCCGCGGGCTGCTCGCGGGCGGTGTGGTGATCCGGCGATTCACCCGGATCAGACACCTTCGTGAAGCTCTCCAGATCTGGAGCTGTGCTCACGATGGAGACGATGCTTTCGCGCCGTAACGCGCGTCGCCGCCGCGCGTTGCACTCGTTGAGGACCAGCCGCGACAGCCAGGTCGACAGGGCCGCCTCGCCGCGGAATCGACCAATGCCGCGGTAGGCGCACAGGTACGCATCCTGCAGAGCGTCCTCGGCTTCAGATTCATCGCGCAATACAGCGCGTGCAAGCCGGTACAGGCGCGGGTTGTAGCGGCGCATCAGGCGTTCAAGCTCGGCAGCATCACCCTGGGCGACGCGACGCGCGCTCGACAAATCGTCGTGCGCGGCCGGCCGCGTAACTTCAGCAGCTTTGTTGACAGTCACGTCCGCACGGGCCGCATAAGACACACCTCAAGTCTTAGATGTCACGAGCCGCCGGATTGTTACCGCCGCTCACGAATCACGCCGCCGCCGTTGCCGACTGACACAAAAGGCCGCCTCGTGACATCTGATACGGGACAACACCCCTGTCGGAGCACCTCAAATGGCATGCACCCGGGTTCGATTCATCGCAGCATTGGGGCTGGCGTTCGCAGCCGCCGCGTGCTGCGCGCCGGCGTGGAGCGGCGCCGACTCGGACGACGACCGCCCGGACGGCGTATACGGGGTCGACCCCGGGGGTGACGTAACGAGCGGCGCGCACGAGGCCGCCGAACTGCTGGTGAGAGGCCGTCGTACGTTCCGCTTCGACACCTTCGGTGATGAGGACTTCTGGGGCGGCACGCTGCGGCTGCATCAGGCGATAGAGGGCAGCCGCTTCGGCGGCGTCGGACCGGGGGTGAGCCCGAAGACCGCCCTCGCCGTGGGCCTGAAGGTGGACGTAGAAGCGTTGCCGCCCGCGCTCATCCACGCCCTGCAGGCCGGCCGGGTCAATCTGGATGACCCTGCCACGACGCTCGCGCTGCTGAAGTTGAACGCGGTGGTCGGCGTCACGGGTTTTTTCGACTCCCGCGGCGGCACGCTGCGCTCGGTAGGCATTCAGTGCGCGCTGTGTCATTCCACGGTGGACAATTCTCTGGCACCTGGCATCGGCCATCGGCTGGACGGCTGGGCCAACCGCGATCTCAACGTCGGAGCCATCGTGGGCCTTGCGCCGGACCTGAGCGCCGTGGCGCGGCTGCTGCAAGTGGACGAAGCGACCGTGCGCCGGGTGCTGGCGGCGTGGGGGCCGGGCAAATTCGACGCCGAGCTGCTGCTGGACGGCAAGGGATTCCGGCCCGACGGCAAGACGGCCGCGACCCTGATTCCGCCGGCCTTCGGCCTGGCAGGCGTGAACCTGCACACCTGGCTGGGCTGGGGCTCGATGCCTTACTGGAATGCTTTTGTGGCGACGCTCGAGATGCATGGCAAGGGCACCTTCGCGGATTCGCGCCTGAGCGATCCGAGCCAGTTCCCGGTTGCCGCCCGCGCCGGCTTCGACGACGTGCACAGTGATCCGGATCTGGTCAGTGCGAAACTTCCCGCCTTGCATGTCTACCAGCTCGCGCTGGCCGCCCCCAGGCCGCCCGCCGGCACGTTCGACCCGGCGGCGGCTGTGCGCGGCAAGCAGGTGTTCAGCGCCAGCCGCTGCCAAAGCTGTCATGTACCTCCGACCTACACGGAACCAGGGTGGAATCTGCACAGTCCCGGGGAGCTCGGCGTCGACGATTTCGAGGCGAATCGCGCCCCTGCGAAGGGCTATCGCACCGCGCCACTCAAGGGTTTGTGGACGCACGTCAAGGGCGGGTTCTACCACGACGGGCGCTTCGCCACGCTGCAGGACGTGGTTAACCACTACGACCTGCAGTTCGGGTTGCACCTGAGTGCGCAGCAGAAAAGCGACCTGGTGGAATACCTGAAGTCACTGTGACTGCGCGCCCCGGCCCGGGCATCCCTCTGGCCGGGAACGCAGCGCCCGGCGGCTGCATCAGATGGTCAGGGCACCGCCGGTGCCCTTGCGTCCATTCACTCCGCGGGGATATTCCATGCTCAACGTTGCACTGATTGTATTCGCCATAGCCGCGGTCGGCGGGCTGGTCCTTGCTGCTCATGTCCTGCGCGGCAAGTTCGCGCCCTGGGCCCTGTCCCTGCTGCATGCGCTGCTGGGCGCCACCGGCCTGGTACTCCTGATCATCATGCTGCTGCAGGGCTCGGCGCCGCAGCGATTGCTGGCCGGCTTCGTGCTGCTGCTCCTTGCCGCCCTGGGCGGCTTCTTCCTGGCCTCGTTCCATCTGCGCAAGCAGCTCCCTCCCAGGGCCGTGGTAGTAGTGCACGCGGCAGTTGCCGTGATCGGCTTTCTGACCCTCCTCAGCCTCGTGGTGTGAGCGCGCGTGCGTCATCCTCTGCATCCTGCGTTGGTGCATTTCCGGTAGCGTGCTGGTCGCTCGCCGTGCTCAGCGACTTCGCTGGTCTGTACTTTGGCGCGGCGGCCTGGTCGTGGTCGGGCGGCCTGCTGGCCACTGGATGCCTGATGGCAATAGTGGCCATGCTGGCCGGCGTAGTGGAACTGACGCGGGTGCCGGAGGGCCCTGCGCTGCGCGATGCCTGGTGGCACATGGGCGCCATGCTGGTAGCGCTGGTCCTGTTCGCCACGCGGCTGTTGCTGAGGCTGGATCACCGCAAGGCGCTTGCGCCGGACCTGGTGTCGCTGCTGCTCGATGCAGGCGGTTTCGTCGCGCTTGCCGTGGGCGGCTGGTTCGGCGGCCGGCTGGTGTACCAACACGGCATCGGCCGCAGCTGAATCATTCCCATCCGCGAACGGCGTCCACCGGCTGCGCGCCGACAGCGGTAATATGCCAGCCTGTCCCATTCGGCCAGCGGAGGCCTGCATGCAGCGAGCCCGATCTGCGGCAGCAACGCCCATCACCAAAGACACTGCGGACGCCGTGCTCGCACGGCGGGCCGCGGACGGTGATGCGGCGGCGTTCGAGGCAATCATGCGCCGTTACAACCGGCGCCTGTTCCGCACCGCACGCAGCATCCTCAGATCGGATGCGGACGCCGAAGATGCGCTGCAGGACGCCTGGCTTCACGCCTGGCGCGCCCTGGCCGGATTTCGCGCCGAGGCCCGCCTGTCCACCTGGCTGGTGCGCATCGTGGTCAACGATGCGCTCGGGCGCCTGCGACGCAGGAACGCACAGCCGGTATCCCTCGATATGGCCATGAACTCGTCCGAATTTCCCCCACCTGCTTCGCTGGCTGACGAGCCCGACCAGGCGCCGGATCGTATCGCCATGCGCGCGCAGCTGCGCAAGCTCCTCGAGGCGCGCATTGACCAGCTGCCCGAGGCGTTCCGCACGGTGTTCATGCTGCGCGCCATCGAGGAAATGAGCGTGGACGAGATCGCGCAGGCCCTGGACATACCGCCAGCCACGGTGCGCACCCGTTACTTTCGTGCACGCAGCCAGATACGCGGGAGCCTGGCCAGCGAGATCGATGCGTCGCTTGGCGACGCCTTCGCGTTCGACGGCGCCCGCTGCGATCGCATGGTCGCAGCGGTGCTGGCGAGGTGGAGCCGGCAAGGCTAAGGCGCTCGCGGGCCATCGGCCGGGCTGATGGGCCGCCGCCGCCGCCGCCGCCGGCATCGCCGTCGACGAATTCACCGCCTGGCAAGGCGCGGCCCCTATAATGAAAACGGGCCGGACATCTCTGTCCGGCCCGCTTCCGTTACAAGACCCCCTCGACCGCGGCGATTCTGCCCGTCACTGTAATCAAAAAGCAACCATCTTATGGTCGTGCATGAGCCTCGCGGGTTGCGCGGACCCGATCGTCTAGAATCGCAGCCACCATGAACGACCCCCGCTCCACCGACTTCGGCTTCGAACAGGTCCCGCGCGCCGACAAGGCCCGCCGGGTGCGCGGGGTGTTCGACTCGGTGGCCGGCAACTACGACCTGATGAACGACCTGATGTCGGCGGGCACGCACCGGCTCTGGAAGCGTTTTTTACTGAGTCTAAGCAACCTGCGCGCGGGCCAGCGGGTGCTGGACGTCGCTGGCGGCACGGGCGACCTGGCCGCGGGCCTCGCCCGCCAGGTGGGCGCCGAAGGGCTGGTGGTCCTCACGGACATCAACGCCGCCATGCTCGGCCGCGGGCGCGACCGCCTGATTGACGAAGGCCTGGTCGGCAACCTGAGCTGCGTGCAGGCCAATGCCGAGCAGTTGCCCTTTCCCGACAGCTTCTTCGATTGCGTGACCATTGGGTTCGGCCTGCGCAATGTGACCGATAAACCCAGGGCCCTGGCGGAGATGCGCCGCACCCTGCGTCCAGGGGGACAGCTGCTGGTGCTGGAGTTTTCCACCCCCCATCCGGGCATCAAGCCGCTCTACGACGTCTATTCATTCAGAATCCTGCCCCTGCTGGGCCAGCTCGTAGCCGGGGATGCCGCCAGCTATCGCTACCTGGCGGAATCGATCCGCATGCACCCGGACCAGGAGACGCTGCTGTCGATGCTGCGCGCGGCGGGCCTGACGGCCTGCCGCTACCACAATCTCTCCGGCGGCATCGTGGCGGTGCACCGCGGCTACCGCGACTAGCATGACCACACCCTTGCTCGGCACGATCCTCAACCGCGGTCTCGCCCGCTCGCCCCGCGCGCGGGAACTTTGCGCGCAGCTGGCCGGGCGCAGCGTCGCGGTGGAGGCCCGAGGGCTGGTGCGGCTGCGGATCATGAGTGACGGCAGCGCGCTGGCCGTGGCGCGCAGCGAGGAGGCCGCCGACGCCACCTTCAGCGGCGGGCCGGTGGCGCTGGCGCGCCTGGCGGGACCTGCGGCACAGCAGCTGCTGCACGAGGGCGCGGTGGACAGCAGCGGCGATGCGCAGGTGGCGCGCGACTTCCGTGAACTGCTGCAGCTGCTGGCGCCCGACCCGGAAGAAGAACTATCGATCTGGGTCGGAGACGTGCCGGCGCACCAGCTCGGCCGGCTGGCGCGCGCCGGCCTGCGCCTGGGCGCCCGTTTTACAGACACGGCGTTGGCCAACCTCGCCGAATACCTCGGCCACGAACGCGGCGAGGTGGTGCCACGCACCGAGGCGGAGGGCTTTCTCAGGGACGTGGATGCGCTGCGCGAGGATGCCGACCGTTTGCAGGCACGGCTCGACCTGCTGCGCGGGCGCGGCACTTCATGAAGCTGCGGGTCCTGGCACGCCTGCTGCAGATCCAGCGGGTAATGTTGCGCCACGGCCTGGACGACTACGTGCGCGCCACGCACCTGTACCGTCCGCTGCGCTTCGTGTTCTTCCTGTCGCCGTCGGTGTGGTTCGAAAGGCGCCGCCAGTTGCCGCGCGGTGAGCGGCTGCGGCTCGCCCTCACCGACCTCGGGCCGATCTTCGTCAAGTTCGGCCAGGCGGTCTCCACCCGCCGCGACCTGCTGCCGCCGGATATTGCCGACGAGCTGGCGAAGCTGCAGGACCGGGTTCCGCCCTTCCCGGGCAAGCTGGCGCGCGCGGCCATCGAACGCGCCCTCGGTGCGCCGGTGTCGCAGCTGTTCGCGCAGTTCGATGAGACACCGCTGGCGGCCGCCTCCATCGCACAGGTGCACCCGGCGCGCCTGCAGGACGGCGCGGACGTCATCGTCAAGGTGCTGCGACCCGGCATGCGCGAGCAGATCGAGCGTGACCTCGCGGTGCTGGAGGCGCTGGCGCAGCTGGCGCGGCGCTTCTCGCGCGAGGCGCGGCGCCTGCGGCCCACCGAACTCGTGGCCGAATACCGCAAGACCGTGCTGGACGAGCTGGACCTGATGCGCGAGGCCGCCAATGCCTCGCAGCTGAAACGCAATTTTGCCGGCTCGCCGCTGCTGTACGTGCCGGAGGTCTACTGGGACCACTGCCGCAGCGATGTCATGGTGATGGAGCGCATCCGCGGCGTGCCGATCAGCGACATGGCGGCCCTGCGGGCCGCGGGCACCGACATCGCCCGGCTGGCGGAGAACGGCGTGAAGATCTTCTTCACCCAGGTGTTCCGTCACAACTTCTTTCACGCCGACATGCACCCCGGCAACATTTTCGTGCTCACCGACACGCCGCAGCAGCCGCGTTATGCGGCGATCGACTTCGGCATCATCGGCACGCTCGATCCGCGCGACCAGCACTACCTGGCCGAGAACTTCCTGGCGGTGTTCGAGCGCGACTACCGCCGCGTGGCGCAACTGCACCTGCAGTCGGGCTGGGTGCCGCCGGGCACGCGCGTGGAGGAGATGGAATCCGCGGTGCGCACCGTGTGCGAACCGATCCTCGACCGGCCGCTGAAGGACATCTCCTTCGGCCACCTGCTGTTGCGGCTGTTCGAGATCTCGCGCCGCTTCGACATGCAGATCCAGCCGCAGCTGCTGCTGCTGCAGAAGACCCTGCTGAATGTCGAAGGCCTGGGGCGTGAGCTGTATCCCGAGCTGGATGTGTGGAACTCGGCCACCCCGATCCTGCGCGAATGGATGCGCGAGCGCGCCAGTCCGCGCCGGCTGCTGCGCCGCCTGCGCCGCCAGGGACCCGAACTGGCGGAAGCCGCCGCGGCACTGCCTGCGGTCCTGCAACGCCTGGCGCAACCGCCGGCGCCCGCGACGCCACCCGCTGAGGAAATCGAGGCGCTGCGGCGTGAGCTGAGGTTCGCCGGCCGGCGGCGCGACGGGTTGTTGGCCGGGGCGGTGGTTTTCGGCGCCGGCCTCGCCTGGCTGCTCAGCGGGCGCGCCCCCTCCTGGGTGGGCTGGGCGGCGCTGGCAGCGGCTGTGCTGGCAGCGGCCTGGACGCTGTGGCGCGCGAATCAGCCGCCGGATCCGCGTTAGCGTGCGCAGCCCTTGAGCCCGCGCCCCTCCCTGACCGAGGGCTCCATCGCATCGGGATTGTTCAGGTTCTCGCTGCCGATCCTGCTGGCAAACGTGCTGCAGTCGCTGAACGCCTCGGTCAACTCGGTGTGGGTGGGGCGGTTCCTCGGTGAGGCGGCACTGACCGCCACCGCCAACGCCAACACCGTCATGTTCCTGCTGATCGGCGCGGCCTTCGGCGTGGCGCTGGCGGCCACCATCCTCATCGGCCAGTGCATCGGCGCCAACGACCTGCGCGAGGCGCGGCGCGTGATTGGTACCAGCGCCACCTTCTTCGGCGGCATCTCGCTGCTGATGGCGGCGCTGGGTCTGCTGCTGACGCGGCCGCTGCTGGTTGCGATGAGCACGCCGCCGGGCTCGCTGGAGCTGGCGGTCGCCTACATGCGGGTGATCTTCCTGGCACTGCCGTGCCTGTACATGTACGCGTTCCTGATGGGAGCGCTGCGCGGCGCCGGGGACTCGCGCACGCCCTTCTACTTCATGATGCTGTCGGTGGCCCTCGATATCGCGCTGAATCCCCTGTTCATATTCGGCTTCGGTCCGGTGCCGGGCATCGGCATCGCCGGCTCGGCGCTCGCCACCTTCGTGGCGCAGGCCGTCAGCCTCACCGCCCTGATCCTGCACCTCTACCGCCGCCGGCACATCCTGCGCCTGCACCGCGACGAACTCGCGCTGCTGAAGCCGCAGTGGCCGCTGGTGGCTACGCTGCTGCGCAAGGGCCTCCCGATGAGCGGGCAGATGGTGGTGATGTCGCTGTCGGGCGTGTTGATGATCACCCTGGTCAACCGTTTCGGGGTCGATACCTCCGCAGCCTTCGGCGCGGGCCTGCAGGTGTGGAACTACATCCAGATGCCGGCGCTGGCGGTCGGTATGGGCGTCTCGGCCATGGCGGCGCAGAACGTCGGCGCCGGCAACTGGCAGCGGGTGAGCCGCATCGCCGGCGTCGGTGTGCTGTACAGCGTGCTGCTGACCGCCACGATCGTGATCGTGATCGAAGTGCTCAACCGCCGGGTGTTCGGCCTGTTTCTGCCGGCCGGCGCCGGCGCGCTCGAGATCGCAGCGCACATGAACCGCATCGTGACCGGCTCATTCATCTTCTTCGGCATCACCGTGGCGCTGTTCGCCGTGGTGCGGTCCACCGGCGCAGTGATGGCGCCGCTGCTCATCCTGACTGTGTCGCTGCTGGGTGTGCGCTACCCGCTGGCACAGACGCTGCTGCCACGCCTGCACGCGGACGCGATCTGGTGGAGCTTCCCGCTGTCTTCGGCACTGTCGACGGCGCTGGCGGCGCTCTATTATCGCTATGGCCGCTGGCGCCAGGTGGACATGGGACTTCCCAGGCGCTGACGCGCCACATCTCTCCCGGACGAGGACTGGTGCGGCCGCGGCCGCACGGGCAGGATGGCGGCTGCGCTGGAGGTAGCTGACATGCAGACTCGTACGCTCGGCCGCAACGGCCCGCAGGTTTCGGCACTCGGCCTGGGCTGCATGGGCATGAGTGAGTTCTACGGCGCCCACGACGACGCCGAATCGCTCGCGACCTTCGACTACGCCTTCGCGCACGGCCTGAACTTCCTGGACACCGCCGACATGTATGGCAGTGGCCGCAACGAGGAACTGGTCGGCCGCGCGCTGCGCGGCCGGCGCGCGGGTGTCTTCCTCGCCACCAAGTTCGGTTTCGTGCGCGATCCGGCCAACCCGCAGGCGCGCGACCTCGACGCCCGGCCGCAGCGGGTGCGCGCGGCCTGCGAGGCGAGCCTGCAGCGCCTGGGAGTCACGCACATCGATCTCTACTACCTGCACCGCGTCGATCCGCAGGTGCCCGTCGAGGATACCGTGGGCGCGATGGCGGACCTGGTACGGGCCGGCAAGGTGCGTTGCCTCGGACTGTCGGAGGTGGGGCCCGAGACGCTCGAGCGCGCGACGCGCGTGCACCCCATCACCGCCCTGCAAAGCGAGTACTCGCTGTGGACGCGCGACCCGGAGAACGGCGTACTGCAGGCCTGCGAGCGGTTCGGTGTTGGTTTCGTGCCCTTCAGTCCGCTGGGGCGCGGCTTTCTCACCGGCAGCATCCGCAGCCCCGAGGACCTGGCGGCGGATGATTTCCGGCGCAACAGCCCGCGTTTCCAGGGTGAGAACTTCCAGCGCAACCTGACACTCGCCGACCGGGTGCGCGACATGGCCCGTGACAAGGGCTGCACGCCCGCGCAGCTGGCGCTCGCCTGGGTGCTGGCGCAGGGAGAACACGTGGTGCCGATCCCCGGGACGCGCCGGGTCGGCAACCTCGCCGACAACCTGGGCGCGCTGCAGGTGAAGCTGACAGCGGCGGAACTTGCGGCGATCAACGCGGTGTTCCCGCTGAATGCCGCCGCCGGGGCGCGCTATGCAACCGGGATGATGCGGCTGGTAAAGACTTAGCAGCGGTGCCGGGGCGGGCAGCCTGTCGGCGCATGGCCAGGTCCCCCTTTCGGCGGATTGCCGCTGCGTGGCGCCGCAGCGCACAGTCGCCGTCCGCGCAAACCAACACGTGGGAGTTCACATGCGGCGTACGTCAGCGGTCTTATTGATCATCGGGGCACTGAATTCGCTTTGGGCGGGCGCCGCGGCGGCACCGCCGGCAGTGAGTGAAGTGCGGCTGTACGCGCTCGACTGCGGGCATGCGAGCTTCACCGACATGGGCTTTTTCTCCGACACCGGCGAGTACGCCGGGCAATCCGGGGCAATCGCGGATCCGTGTTTCCTGATCCGCCATCCCAAGGGCACGCTGCTGTGGGATACCGGCCTGGGCGACAAGCTGGCGGCCAACCCGGCCGGCTTGGACCCCGAGCCGGGCGTGCACCTGAGTGTACCCGTTACCCTGGTCGGACAGCTGGCCGCGCTGGGGCTCACGCCGGCGGACGTGACCTACGTGGCGTTCTCGCACTTCCACTTCGACCACACCGGCAACGCCAACCTGTTCGGCGCCTCGAACTGGATCGTCAACAAGGCCGAGCTCGCCGCGGCTCTGGGCCCGAATCCGCCCTCTGCGGTGGATCCCGCGCTGATCAGCGCTTACAAGACCGCGAAGACCCGGCAGATCGACGGCGACCTCGACGTGTTCGGTGACGGCAGCGTCACCATTCTGAAGGCCCCGGGCCATACCCCGGGCCACCAGGTGCTCGAGCTCAAGCTGGCGAAGGCGGGCGTGGTGGTGCTGTCGGGGGATCTCTATCACCAGCGGCGCAGCCGCGCGGAGCGCCTGGTTCCCCCGTTCAACAGCAGCCGCGCCGACACGCTCGCCTCGATGGACCGTATCGAGCGCATCGTGAAGAATACCCACGCGCGCTTCGTGATCCAGCACGACGCCGCGGATTTTGCCGCGCTGCCGAAGTTTCCGGCGTACCTGGACTGAGCCGGGCCGAAGCGGGCGCCCCCACCCGATTTCGCCGAAACTGCAATCGCACCCTGCGCGCCTGCGGAGCGGCGCGCCGCCGATCACGGCGCGCAGCTCGATCCACAGGGCGCGGGCGCGCCCGCACAGCTCGCCGTTGCTGTCGAAGAGCGCGGTGCCCGCCCAGCGCTTGCGCCCCTCGCCGCCCAGGGGCCAGCCAATCACGGTGCAGGGCTCGCCGATTCCGTCAGTACACCAAAGCCGCTAAACTGAAGTTCCCCCCCGTTTTTCTTTCTTCGTAGTCAGCAGATCCCTATTTTTTCTGTGTTTGGATGGATGTTCGAGGCTTTCATGGGCGACATGATGTAGTCACTAAAGAGTTGACATTA
>JAFEDT010000017.1 GCA_018241445.1 Pseudomonadota bacterium | reverse complement strand
GGGCTCTGTGCATGTGGCTCGGCGTCCGCAACGACGCAACCCACGATATGGGAGACAGACCTCTTCCCCCAACTTGCAAGTCCGTCCCGACCCAAACCGTGGGCCAGGACATGATGTCTAGGCGCTGGCAGCGGGAGAGCAGGAACGGGAGGAGGCGCTGAACCTGGGCGCCCCCGGACGGGAGTTTCCCTACACCGGCCGGTAGTGTGTATATCGTTACACACCTCGGCACAAAGCATGTATCTCCCCCCAGGGTCGCCACGTTCGCCGCTTACTTCCGGGAAAGCCACGGATGGGCGATAATGAGTGTTTAGGCTAAGACAACTCCTTATAAAGGCAGGTAGTTCCGTGAAGCGTCTGATCAGCAGCAAAGTGGTGGTGGGACTGATGGTCGCAGGCAGCGCACTGGCGGCAGTGCCCGCCTGGGCGGACCTGAAGATCGGCGTGATCGATCCCAACCGCCTGATTCTCGAGTCGCCGCAGGGCAAGGCAATGCTCGACTCCCTCAAGGCGGAGTTCGCGCCGCGCGAGCGCACGCTGCAGGCCCAGGGCGAGTCCCTGAAGGCCAAGCAGGATCGGCTGCAGAAGGACGGCGCCACCATGAGCGAAGACCAGCGCGCGCGCGCCGAGAAGGAGCTGCGCGACGGCGCGCGCGACTTCGAGCGCGCCCGTGGCGAGCTGCAGGACGACGTCAGCGCCCGGCGTAACGAGGGCATGTCGCGTCTGCAGCGCACATTGGGTGAGGAAGTGCAGGGCTATGCCAAGGCGCAGAACTACGACCTGATCCTCACCACCGAGGCGGTGGTGTACGCCACGCCTGCCAACGACATCACCCCGGCGATCCTCACCGTGCTGCGCGCGCGCAGTGGCGGTGCGGCACCGGCGGCCAGGCCGGCTGCATCGCCGGCCAAGCCGGGCAAGTAAGCCAAGGGCGCCGCGGCGCTCTCCTTCAGGGGGCCCACGGCGGCACGTAAGCCATGGGGGCATCGCTCGGCGAACTGGCGGTGCGTTTCGGCTGCGAACTGCGCGGCGACCCGCAGGTGCGCGTCGATCACGTCGCGACGCTCGCCGGTGCGCAGCCGGGGGCGCTGGCGTTCCTGGCCAACCCGCGCTATCGCGGGCAGCTGGCCACGACGCACGCCAGCGCGGTGGTGTTGGACGCAGCCAGCGTTGCCGCTTTCAGCGGCGCGGTGTTGATCAGCGCCAATCCCTACGTCACCTACGCACGGATCGCAGCGCTGCTGCACCCGCCCGCGGCGCTGCCGCCCGGGATCCACGCCAGCGCGCTGGTCGATTCCACCGCCCGCGTCGATCCCAGCGCGCACGTGGGTGCATTTGCGCATATTGGCGCCGGGGCGCAGGTGGGCCCGCGGGCCGGCATCGGCCCACACTGCACGCTGGCTGAGGGCGTGCAGCTGGCTGCCGACGTGCAGCTGGTGGCACGGGTACACCTCGGTCCCGGCGTGCGTGTCGGGGAGCGCAGCGTGCTGCAGCCGGGCGTGGTGGTGGGTGCCGACGGTTTCGGCTTCGCGCCCGAGCGCGGCCGCTGGGTCAAGGTGCCGCAGCTGGGCTCGGTGCAGATCGGTGCGGACGTGGAGATTGGCGCCAACACCACCGTCGATCGCGGCGCCATCGAGGACACGGTGATCGAGGAGGGCGTCAAGCTGGACAACCTGATCCAGATCGCGCACAACGTGCGCGTCGGCGCCCACACGGTCATCGCCGCTTGCACCGGCGTCTCCGGCAGCACCAGCATCGGGCGGCGCTGCGTGATCGGCGGGTCGGTGGGCTTCGCCGGGCACATCAGCATCGCCGACGACGTGGTCGTCAGCGGCTTCTCCATGATCAGCCGTTCGATCGAACACCCCGGGGTATACTCCAGCGGCATTCCCTTCGAGGAGGCGCGTATATGGCGCCGCATGGTGGCGCACTTCAAGCGCCTGGGCGGCTATGAGCGCCGGGTGCGGGCGCTGGAACGCAGTGTGGGCCTCACGGCGCAGAAGGAATCCGACGAGTCATGAGCGAGCCGGTGCACCTGGACATTGCGGCGATCATGCGCTACCTGCCGCACCGCTACCCGTTCCTGCTGGTGGACCGGGTGCTGGAATGCCGCCCGGGCGAGAGCATCCGCGCGCTCAAGAACGTCACCCTCAACGAGCCGTTCTTTCCCGGCCACTTTCCCAGCCGGCCGGTCATGCCGGGAGTGTTGCTCATCGAGGCACTGGCGCAGGCCGCCGGCATCCTGTGCTTCGTCACCGCCAACGTGGTGCCGGACGAGAACACCCGCTTCTACTTCGTCGGTATCGACGGCGCGCGTTTTCGCAAGCCGGTGATCCCCGGTGACCAGTTGATCCTGACGGCGCGCCTGGAGCGCTCCCTCAAGGGCATCTGGCGCTTTGCTGCCGCGGCGCTGGTGGGCGAGCACGAGGTCGCGCACGCGCAGATCATGGTGGCACCGGAGACGGCACGGTGATCGACCCGCGAGCCATCGTATCGCCGCAGGCGCAGCTGGCCCCCGATGTCAGCGTCGGGCCCTTCAGCATCATCGGGCCGCAGGTGCAGATCGGGCCGCGCACCGTGGTCGGTCCGCACGCGGTGATCGACGGCCCCAGCGTGATTGGCGCCGACTGTCACGTATTCCAGTTCGCCTCGCTCGGCGGGGCGCCGCAGGACAAGAAGTACCGGGGCGAGCCGACGCGCCTTGCGATCGGCGACCGCAACGTTTTCCGCGAGGGTTGCACTGTCAGCCGCGGCACCACGCACGACGCGGGCGTGACCCGCATCGGCGACGACAACCTGTTCATGGCCTACTCGCACGTGGCACACGATTGCGTGGTGGGCAGCAACACGGTATTTGCCAACTGCGCCTCGCTGGCCGGACACGTGCAGATCGGCGACTGGGTGATCCTGGGCGGGCTGACCGCGGTGCACCAGTTCAGCCGCATAGGGGCGCATGCCTTCCTCGGCGGCGGTTCGATTGTCTCGCGGGACGTGCCGCCCTACGTGATGGTGGCGGGCAACCCGGCGGCGCCGCACTCGGTCAACTCCGAAGGGCTGAAGCGCCGCGGCTTCAGCGAAGAACAGATACGCAACATCCGCGACGCCTACCGCGTCCTGTACCGCTCCGACCTGCTGCTGGCGGCGGCGCTGGAGCGCCTGGAGCCGGTGGCGCAGCGACAGCCGGAGATCCGCGTGTTCGTCGACTTCATCCGCAACTCGGCGCGCAGCCTGGTGCGATGAGCGCCGCGGGCGCGGCTGCCGGCCCCGCGCTGCGGATCGGCCTGGTCGCGGGTGAGCATTCCGGCGACACCCTGGGCGCGGCGCTGATGCAGGCCCTGCGCTCGCACATCCCGCAGGCGCAGTTCTTCGGTGTCGCGGGGCCGAAGATGCGCGCGGCGGGCTGCGAAGCCTGGGCCGGGATGGAGGCGCTGGGTGTCATGGGCCTGGCGGAGGTGGTGCGCCACCTGCCGCGGCTGCTGAAGTTGCGTACCGAGCTGACGCGCCGTTTCCGCAGTGCCGGTGCCGACGTCTTTATCGGCATCGACTCCCCGGAATTCAACCTGCGGCTGGCGGCGCGGCTGAAGGCCGCGGGCATTCCCACGGTGCAGTATGTCAGTCCGCAGGTCTGGGCCTGGCGGCAGGGGCGGGTGCGCACCATAGGGCGCGCGGTCGACCTGGTCCTGTGTCTGCTGCCCTTCGAGAGCGAGTTCTATTCCCGCCATCACGTGCGCGCCGTGTTCGTGGGCCATCCGCTGGCGGACCAGATTCCGCTCGACGTCGACGCCCAGGCGGCGCGGCAGTCCCTGGAACTTCACGGCGACGCCCCGGTAGTCGCACTGTTGCCAGGCAGCCGCCTGGCGGAGGTCAGCCGCCTGGGCGGTCCGTTCGCCGCCGCGGCCGCCACCATCCGCGCACGCCTGCCCGCGGTGCGCTTCGTGGCACCCATGGCCTCTGAGGCGGCTGCCGCGGCTTTCACGCACGAAGTCGCGCAGGTGCCCGGCGCGCCGCCGATCCGCTTGCTCGAAGGGCGGGCACAGCAGGCGCTGGCAGCTGCCGAGGGCGTCATCGTCGCCTCGGGGACCGCAACCCTCGAGACGCTGCTGACCGGCAGACCGATGGTCGTCGCCTACCGGGTCAGCCCGGTTACCGCTTTCGTGCTCCGGACCCTGGGCATGGTCAAGGTGCGGCACTTTTCGCAGCCGAATCTGCTGGCCGGGCGCGCGGTGGTGCCGGAACTATTCCAGGAACAGGTGACCGGCCCCGCGCTTGCCGCGGCGCTGCTGGGCCAGATGGGGGATCCGCAGCGGGTGGACGCGCTGCAGCGTGAGTTCGCCGCCATACATCGTGCTCTGCGGCTGGACGGCGCGGCGCGTGCCGCGCAGGCGGTGCTGGAGCTGCTTGGCCGTGCCGCCCCGGCGGAGGCAACCAATGCCGCCGCGCGTTAGCACCCAGCCCAGGATCGCGGGTGTGGACGAGGCCGGGCGCGGGCCGCTGGCCGGTCCGGTGGTGGCGGCCGCGGTGATCCTGGATCCCCGCAGGCGCATTGCCGGGCTCGCAGACTCCAAGGCCCTGACAGCCGCGGTGCGCGCCGAACTGGCCACCCTGATCCGCGCGCGGGCCCTGGCCTTCGGCATCGGCTGGGCCGACCGTGACGAGATAGACGCCCTCAATATCTTCCAGGCCACGCTGCTGGCCATGCGCCGCGCGCTGCTGGCGCTGCCGGTGGCGCCGACGCACGTGCGCGTCGACGGCAACCGTTGTCCGTGCCTCACCGACCTGCCACTGTCGTGCACCCTGGAGGCCGTGGTGCGCGGAGATGCGCGGGTCGCTGCCATCAGCGCCGCCTCGATCCTTGCCAAGACCTGCCGCGACGCGATGATGGAGTCGCTGGATGGCTCCTACCCCGGCTTCCAGCTCGCGATCCACAAGGGTTACGGCACGCCCGCGCACCTTGCCGCGCTGCGCGCCCAGCCACCCTCTGCGCAGCACCGGCGCTCCTTCGCGCCGGTGCGCGCCGGGGCCGATGCCGCCTTGACACCGTCCCGGTCCGGGACTTAATAGCCCAGTCCATGTCACCCGGCTTCGTACACCTGCGCCTGCACACGGAGTACTCGCTCTCCGACAGTGTCGTGCGCATTCCGGAACTGGTGGCCGCGGTGGCGGCGGCGGGCATGCCGGCAGTGGCCGTTACCGACCAGAGCAACCTGTTCGCGATGGTGAAGTTCTATCGCGCGGCACTGCAGGCGGGCGTCAAGCCGCTGATCGGTATCGACCTGTGGGTGCGCGAGCCCGGCGAGCGCGCCGCGCCCTCGCGGCTGACACTGCTGTGCCAGTCGCAGCGCGGCTACCATAACCTGTCGCAACTGGTCAGCCGCGCCTGGCTGTCCGGACAGGAGCGTGGCACGCCGCGCATCGAGCGGGAGTGGCTCACCCCGCAGGCGGTGGAAGGCCTGATTGCCCTGTCGGGCGCGATGGAGGGCGACGTCGGGCGCCACCTGGTCAACGGTCGCGAGGCGGACGCCACGCGGGCGCTGGATGCCTGGCGCGCCCTGTTCCCGCGGCGCTTCTACCTGGAGCTGCAGCGTCTCGGACGCCCCGGCGAGGAGGCCTACATCGCCGCCGCGGTGTCCCTGGCCGGCGCGGCCGCCGTGCCGGTGGTGGCGACCAACGACGTGCGCTTCCTGAGCAGTGGCGAGTTCGAGTCCCACGAGGCGCGGGTGTGCATCCATGACGGCGCCCTGCTTGCGGATGCGGCGCGCGTGCGGCGTTACACGCGCCAGCAGTATCTGCGCAGTCCGCAGGAGATGGCGCTGCTGTTCGCCGACCTGCCCGAGGCCCTGGCCAACACGGTGGAGATCGCACGCCGCTGCAGCCTGACGCTGAAGCTGGGTGAAGCGCGGCTGCCGCAGTACCCGGTGCCCGGGACGGCCAGTACCGAGGAATTCCTGCGCGCCGAGGCGGCACGCGGACTCGCGGCGCGCTTCCCGGCGGCCTCGCTGCCGCAAGGCTACGCGGCGCGCCTGGAGCGCGAGCTGACCGTGATCTGCCAGATGGGATTCGCCGGTTACTTCCTGATCGTGGCGGACTTCATCCGCTGGGCGCGCGCCAACGGCGTGCCGGTGGGTCCCGGCCGCGGCTCGGGCGCCGGATCGCTGGTGGCCTGGAGCCTGCGCATCACCGACCTGGATCCTATTCGCCACGACCTGCTGTTCGAGCGCTTCCTCAACCCGGAGCGCGTATCGATGCCGGACTTCGACGTCGACTTCTGCATGGACGGTCGCGACCGGGTCATCGAGTACGTCTCCGCAAAGTACGGGCGCGAGCGCGTCTCGCAGATCATCACCTACGGCACCATGGCGGCCAAGGCGGTGGTGCGCGACGTGGGCCGGGTGCTGGGCATGCCCTACGGCTATGTCGACCGCATCGCCAAGCTGATCCCCTTCGAGCTGGGCATCACCCTGGATGACGCGCTGCAGAAGGAGCCGGAGCTCAAGCGCCTGTACGACAGCGAGGAGGAAGTCAAAAACCTCATCGATCTGGCCCGTTCACTCGAGGGCCTGACCCGCAACGCCGGCATGCATGCGGGCGGCGTGGTGATCGCGCCCTCGGTGCTCACCGACTTCACCCCCCTTTACTGCGACAGCGGCGGTGGCGGCGTGGTGACGCAATTCGACAAGGACGACGTCGAGGCCGCCGGCCTGGTCAAGTTCGACTTCCTCGGCTTGCGCACCCTGACGATCATCGATCGCGCGGTGGCTCTGATCAACGCCGAGCGCGCACCGGGCACCCCGGCGCTGGACGTCGAGAAGCTGCCGCTGGAAGACCCGGGCGCCTACGCGCTGCTGAAGTCCTGCCGTACCACGGCTGTGTTCCAGCTCGAATCGCGCGGCATGAAAGACCTGATCCGCCGCCTGCAGCCGGACTGCTTCGAGGACATCGTGGCGCTCGTGGCGCTGTTCCGCCCGGGCCCGTTGCAGTCGGGGATGGTTGAGGACTTCATCAACCGCAAGCACGGCCGGGGTGTTGGGCCAATCGACTACCTGCACCCGAGTCTGGAAGCCACGCTCAAACCCACCTACGGTGTGATCCTTTACCAGGAGCAGGTGATGCAGATTGCCCAGGTGCTCGCCGGCTACACGCTGGGCGGCGCCGATCTGCTGCGGCGCGCGATGGGCAAGAAGAAGGCCGAGGAGATGGCCAGCCAACGCGCCGGCTTCGTCAGTGGCGCGCGCCAGCGCGGTGTCAGTGAGGCGGTGGCGGCGCACATCTTCGACCTCATGGAGAAATTTGCCGGCTACGGTTTCAACAAGTCGCACTCCGCCGCTTACGCGGTGCTGACAAGTCAGACCGCCTACCTCAAGGCGCACTATCCGGCGCAGTTCATGGCCGCGGTGCTGTCGGCCGACATGGATCACACCGACAAGGTGGTCACCTTGATCCAGGAGTGCCGCGAACTGGGGCTGAACGTGCTGCCCCCCGACGTCAACACCTCCAGCTACGTGTTCAGCGCCTGCGACCCGCGCAGCATCCGCTACGGCCTGGGAGCGGTGCGCGGAGTGGGTGCGGGCGCCGTGGAGGCGCTGGTCGGCGAGCGCGCGCAGCGCGGTCCGTTCACCAGCCTGCAGGACCTGTGCCGCCGGCTGGACCTGCAGAAAATCAACCGCCGCGTTCTGGAGGCGCTGCTGCGCAGCGGCAGCCTGGACGCGCTCGGCCCCAATCGCGCCACGCTGTGGGAGGGCCTGGGTGCCGCGATGCAGCTCGGCGATCAGGGCGCGCGCGCCAGCGAGGCCGGGCAGAACGACCTGTTCGGGCTGGCGGAGGCGCCGGCGGCGCCGGCACGCCGCGACCAGGCGGTGCTGCCGGAGTGGAGCCAGGCGCAGCGGCTGCTCGGGGAGCGCGAGACCCTCGGCCTTTATCTGACCGGGCACCCGCTGGCGCAGTTCGAGGCGGCATTGCCGCGGCTGGTGTCGCACCGCATCGGCGACCTGGTGGCCGAGCGGCCCATGCCGGGTGCTGAAGCGCCGCGTTTCGGCGCTGGCAGGCCGGTGACCGTGGCGGCGCTGATCGACGAGGTCAAGCGGCGCGGTCCGCGCGTGATCCTGACCCTGGACGACCGCAGCGGGCGCATCGAGGGCATGCTGTTTGAGGACACCTGGCAACAGTTCCGCGCGCTCGTCGTCAAGGACGCCCTGGTGGTGGTGGAGGGCCGGCTGCGCTTCGATGAGTTCAGCGACGGCTGGCGGCTGTCGGTGCAGACGGTCACGGACCTGGACGAGGTGCGCCTGCGTTACGCGCAGCGGCTGGTGCTGCGCGCCAGCCGCGCGGCCGCCGCGACGCTGGGAGAGCGGCTGGCGGCGGTGCTTGCCGGCGGCCGCCCTGGCGAGTGCCCGGTCACCGTCGAATACCGCGGCGAACTTGCCAGCGGCGCCGTGACGCTGGGCCCGCAGTGGTCAGTGCGCCCGACGCGCGAGTTGCTGTTGCAGCTGGAGCAGCTGCTGGGGCCCGGCAGCACCGAAGTGATCTATGCTGCGCAACCGGCGCAGGCCCAGGCGCCGGCGCCCGCACCGCTGGCCGCGGATCGCGGCCGTACAGTTTGAGGGAAGTCTGACCATGGCTGTTTCATTTCTGGATTTCGAGCAACCGATCGCCGAACTGGAAGCGAAGATCGAGGAACTGCGCCACGTGACCTCTGAGTCCGAGGTCAGCATCCAGGACGAGATCTCGCGGCTGCAGGCCAAGAGCCGCCAGCTGACCACCAGCATCTTCTCCAGTCTGACGCCGTGGCAGATCACGCAGCTGGCGCGCCATCCTCACCGGCCCTACACCCTGGACTACGTGCAGGCCATCTGCGCGGAGTTCAACGAATTGCACGGCGACCGCATGTACGGCGACGACGGCGCCATTGTCGGTGGCCTGGCGCGCATCGACGAACGCGCGGTGATGGTGATCGGCCACCAGAAGGGCCGCGACACCAAGGAGCGCGTGCGCCGCAACTATGGCATGCCCAAGCCCGAGGGCTACCGCAAGGCCCTGCGCCTGATGCGCCTGGCGGAACGCTTCGGTCTGCCCCTGCTGACCCTGATCGACACGCAGGGCGCCTATCCGGGCGTGGGTGCGGAGGAGCGCGGCCAGAGCGAGGCGATTGCGCGCAACCTGTTCGAGATGTCGGTGCTGCGCGTGCCGATCGTCACCGTGGTGACCGGCGAGGGCGGATCGGGAGGCGCGCTGGGCATCGGCGTGTGCGACCGGCTGCTGATGCTGCAGTTCAGCACCTACTCGGTCATCTCCCCGGAGGGCTGCGCCTCGATCCTGTGGAAGAGCCAGGACAAGAAGGAAGTGGCGGCCGAAGCCCTCAACCTGACCGCCGACCGCCTGTTGAAACTGGGATTGGTGGACGAGGTGATAGAAGAGCCCCTGGGAGGGGCGCACCGCGACCAGGCGCTGACCGCACAACGGCTGAAGGAGGCGGTGGTGCGGCACTTCGACGCGCTCGACGCCATCCCGCGCGACGAGCTGCGCGCCGCGCGTGCGCAAAAGATCGCCGGCTTCGGGGTGTTCGCCGAGGACGCCGCCTAGTCAATGGAATTCGGCCCGCGGTGGCTGGCGCGGCACCTGGCGGAATTGCTGCCGCAATATCCCCGGGTGCGGCTGTGCGTCGCCTTCAGCGGCGGCGCGGATTCCACGGCGCTGCTGGCTGCGCTGGCGCGGCTGCACCCGGCGCCGCTGGCACTGCGTGCGCTGCACGTCGATCACGGCCTGCAGGCACCCGCACGACAATGGAGCGCGCACTGTCAGCGCATCGCCCGCGCGCTGTCGGTGCCGCTGACAGTACGGCGCGTGCGCGTGCGGCGCGGCCGCGGTGATTCGCTGGAGGCGGCCGCCCGCGCCGCGCGCTACCGTGTCGCCGCCGCGCAGCTCGCCGCCGGAGAGTGCCTGCTGACGGCACACCACCAGCAGGACCAGATGGAGACGGTGCTGCTGCAGCTGCTGCGCGGTGCCGGCCTTGCAGGGCTGGCAGCCATGCCGGCGGTCGCGCCTTTCGGTAAGGGATTTCTCGTGCGGCCGGTGCTGACGGTGAAGCCGGCCGCGCTGCGCGCGTGGCTGGCGGGAAAGAGGCTTACCTGGGTCGAGGACCCCAGCAACGCCGATCCGCTGCTGGACCGCAGCTACCTGCGCAGCGCGGTCCTGCCGCCGCTGCTGGCACGCTGGCCGGCCGCGGCAAAGACCGTCGGACGCAGCGCTGCGCACATGGCGCAGGCACTTGAGTTGCTGCAGGAGCAGGCGGCCACGGACGTGGAGACAGCCGCCGCGGGGACTGGACTGTCGGCGGCGGTGCTGCGGCGTCTGCCGGCAGGGCGGCGCGACGGGGCTCTGCGCTACTGGATCGCCGCCGCGGGCGCGAGGCAGCCGCCGGCCACACGGCTGAATGAGATCTCCGGCACGCTGCTCGAGGCCGGCGCCGACCGTCATCCCGAGGTGCGCTGGCCGGGCGCGTGCGTGCGGCGCAAGGGAGACCGGCTCGTCCTGCTCGGGCCCGCGCGATCGAAGTAGGGTCTTTCCGGGATCGTTGTGGTAACCTGTCCGCCCGTCCGCTTCCGGCACTTGGGAAGCACTCACGCGGGGCAATCCTTCGGACTTCGTACTATGACGCGTTTTGTATTCGTCACCGGTGGCGTCGTGTCTTCGTTGGGCAAGGGCATCGCGGCCGCCTCACTGGGAGCAATCCTGGAAGCGCGCGGCCTGAAGATTGCGATGGTCAAGCTCGACCCGTACATCAACGTGGATCCGGGCACGATGAGCCCCTTCCAGCATGGCGAGGTGTTCGTCACCCAGGACGGCACCGAGGCCGACCTGGATCTGGGGCACTACGAGCGCTTCGTGCGCACCACCACCGGGCGCAACAGCAATTTCACCACCGGGCGCATCTATGAGCGCGTGATCGCCAAGGAGCGCCGCGGCGACTACCTGGGCGCCACCGTGCAGGTGATCCCGCATATCACGGACGAAATCAAGCGCAGCATCCGCCTTGGCGCCGACGGCGCCGACGTGTGCATGGTGGAAATCGGCGGTACCGTCGGCGACATCGAGTCGCTGCCGTTTCTCGAAGCGATCCGCCAGCTGGGCGTGGAGCTGGGTCGCAACAACTGCGTCTACCTGCACCTGACGCTGGTCCCGGTGGTCGGCGGCTCCGGCGAGATCAAGACCAAGCCGACCCAGCACTCGGTCAAGGAGTTGCGTGGCATCGGCATCCAGCCCGATGTGCTGCTGTGCCGCTGCCGCCACCCGCTGCCGGAGGAGCAGCGCCGCAAGATTGCGCTGTTCACCAACGTCGAGGAGCGCGCCGTCATCTCCGGGGTCGACGCAGACGATATCTACAAGATTCCGATCCTGCTGCACGAGCAGGGACTGGACGCCATCGTGGTGGACAAGCTGCACCTTGCGGTGCCGCCCACCGACCTTACCGAGTGGCGCCACGTAGTCAGCGGCAAGGCCAATCCCGACGGCCAGGTGGACATCGCCATGGTCGGCAAGTACGTGCAGATCCGCGACTCCTACCTGTCGCTGCACGAGGCGCTGATGCACGCGGGCCTGAAGAGCCGCACCCGCGTCAACATCCACTACATCGAGTCGACCGAGGTGGAGCAGCACGGCAGCCAGCTGTTGAAGGGCATGGACGCGGTGCTGGTGCCGGGCGGCTTTGGCGAGCGTGGCGTCGAGGGCAAGATCCAGGCGGTGCGCTTTGCGCGCGAAAACGGGGTGCCGTACCTGGGCATCTGCCTGGGGATGCAGGTGGCAATAGTGGAGTTCGGGCGCCACGTACTGGGACTCGCCGACGCCAACAGCACCGAGTTCAACCGCGCCACGCCGCATCCGGTCATCGCGCTGATATCGGAGTGGCAGGACCAGGCCCGGGGCGCCCAGCAGCGCGACGAGGCGTCGGCCCTGGGCGGCACCATGCGCCTCGGTGCGCAGGAGGTGCTGCTGGGCGTGGGCACGCGGGCGCGCGAGCTGTACGGCCGCGACGTCGTGATGGAGCGCCACCGTCACCGCTACGAGTTCAACAACAATTACCTGGATCGCTACCGACAGGGGGGGCTGCGCTTCTCGGGTTTCTCGCGCGACGACCTGGTCGAAGTGATCGAGCTGCCCAACCACCCGTGGTTCGTGGCGACCCAGTTTCACCCGGAGTTCACGTCCACCCCGCGCGACGGCCACCCGCTGTTCACCGCTTTCATCCGCGCGGCACGGGCACAGCGTGCGGCGCAGCTGCCGCAGGCCGCCGGCGCCTAATATGAATTGGCTCGGGACTCGGGCATCCATGCCCTCGCCCTCGCTGCTCCGGGCGAAAGGCGTGGCTTTCGCCCGTCGCGCGCCACCTGCGGCGGCGGGCACATCCCTGTGCCTTGGCGACGATTTCACGCCCCAAGGCTCTCTGCCACCATGCAGCTGACTGGGCATGAAGTCGGTGAGCAGCAGCCGCTGTTCCTGATCGCCGGCCCCTGCGTGATCGAGGGGGCGACCTTGACCCAGGAGATCGCCGGCCGGCTCAAGGAAATCACCACGCGCCTGCGCGTGCCGTTCATCTTCAAGGCCTCCTACGACAAGGCCAACCGCTCCGCGCGCGGCAGCTTCCGCGGGCCGGGCATCGAGGCGGGCCTGAAGGTCCTGGCTGATGTCCGCGCCGCTATAGGCGTGCCGGTGCTGACCGACGTGCACGAGGACACGCCGCTCGCGGAAGTGGCCGCGGTCGTCGACGTGCTGCAGACGCCGGCGTTCCTTTGCCGCCAGACCAATTTCATCGTCAACACCGCCGCACAGGGCAAGCCGGTCAACATCAAGAAGGGGCAGTTCCTTTCGCCGTGGGAGATGCGCAACGTGGTCGACAAGGCCCGCTCCACCGGCAACGGGCAGATCATGGTGTGCGAGCGCGGCTTCTCCTTCGGCTACAACAACCTGGTGTCCGACATGCGCTCGCTGGCGGTCATGCGCGCCACCGGCTGTCCGGTGGTGTTCGACGCCACCCACTCGGTGCAGCTGCCGGGCGGCCAGGGCACCGCTTCCGGCGGGCAGCGCGAGTTCATCCCGGTGCTGGCGCGCGCGGCGGTGGCCGCCGGCGTGGCCGGGATCTTCATGGAGACCCATCCACGGCCCGAGGAGGCGCTGTCCGACGGGCCCAACGCCTGGCCGCTTGCGCGCATGGAACCGCTGCTGGCGACGCTGTGCGAGCTGGACCGCGCGGTCAAGCGCGCGCCGTACGAAG
The DNA here is from genome assembly GCA_018241445.1 of Pseudomonadota bacterium. GTDB lineage: Bacteria > Pseudomonadota > Gammaproteobacteria > Steroidobacterales > Steroidobacteraceae > 13-2-20CM-66-19. The sequence continues at coordinate 139,351 of JAFEDT010000017.1, read as the reverse complement.
AGTCATTGCTGTGAGGGATCGATGAGCCGAATCACCGACATCCGCGGGCGCGAGATCCTCGATTCACGCGGTAACCCGACCGTCGAGGTCGACGTGACGCTGGCGGGCGGGATCACCGGCCGCGCCGCCGTACCCTCGGGCGCCTCCACCGGCTCGCGCGAGGCGGTGGAGCTGCGCGACGGCGACCCGCGTCGTTACGGCGGCAAGGGCGTGCTCAAGGCGGTGCAGAACGTCAACACGGTGCTGCGCACGGCGCTGCTGGGGGCGGATGCGCGTGAACAGGCGGCGCTGGATGCGAAGCTGATCGCCCTCGACGGCACCGACAACAAGGGCCGGCTCGGGGCCAATGCACTGCTGGGCGTGTCGCTGGCGGCGGCGCACGCCGCGGCGCGCGCGGCCGGCGAGCCCCTGTATGCCTGGATAGCGCAGCTCGTCGGCGGCGACCGCGAGCTGCTGATGCCGGTGCCGATGATGAATATCGTCAACGGTGGCGCGCACGCCAACAACGGGCTGGATATCCAGGAGTTCATGATCGTGCCGGTCGGGGCGCCGAGTTTCCACGAGGCGCTGCGCTATGGCGCGGAGGTGTTTCACGCCCTCAAGAGTCTGCTGGCCGGCCGTGGCCTGTCTACGGCGGTCGGCGATGAAGGCGGCTTCGCGCCGCAGCTCGACTCCAATGAGTCCGCGCTCGGCCTGATCCTGCAGGCCATCGAGAAGGCCGGCTACAGCCCCGGCAAGGACATCTTCCTCGGCCTGGACGTCGCCAGCTCGGAGTTCTATCGCGACGGCCACTACCACTTGCGCGCCGAGAAGCGCAGCTTCGACAGCAGCGGGTTCGGCGCGTGGCTTGCGGCCCTGGTGGATCGTTATCCCATCATCACCATCGAGGACGGCATGAGCGAGGCCGACTGGGACGGCTGGGCGGCCCTGACAGCGCGCCTGGGCGGCAGGGTGCAGCTGGTGGGCGACGACGTATTCGTGACCAACACGCGGATTCTGAAGGATGCGATCGCCCGGCGCATCGGCAACGCCATCCTGATCAAGCCCAACCAGATCGGGACGCTGACGGAGACCCTGGCGGCCATCGACATGGCGGACAAGGCGAAGTACGCCTCGGTGGTCTCGCATCGCTCGGGGGAGACCGAGGACAGCACCATCGCCGACATCGCGGTGGGAACGGCTGCGACCCAGATCAAGACCGGCTCGCTGTCGCGGTCCGACCGCACGGCCAAGTACAACCAGTTGTTGCGCATCGAGGCGCAGCTTGGCCGGGTGGGCTACGCCGGACGTGCGGCCTTCCCGGTGAAGGTCTGCTAGGCTCGTGTCCATGAAATGGCTTGCCGCCGCCCTTGCGGTCGTGCTGATCCTGCTGCAGTACCGGATCTGGGTCTCGGCGGATGGCGTGCGCGAGGTGCAGCGCCTGAAGCGCGCCGTGGCCGCGCAGCAGCAGGAGAACGAGCAGCTGGCCGAGCGCAACCGTCAGCTCGCAGCCGATGTCAGGGACCTGAAGACCGGCATGCAGGCCCTGGAAGAGCGCGCGCGCAGCGATCTGGGCATGATCGGCAGCAACGAGACCTTCTACCAGGTCGTGCCGCCGCACAGCGGGCCGGCCAGCCCGCAGACCCGCACCGCCTCGGCGCGCTGATGCGCTACTGGCTGGTGATGCCGGCTGCAGGCTGCGGCCTGCGCTTCGGCACGCCCACCCCCAAGCAGTACGCGGCGCTGTGCGGCCGCACTGTGATCGAGTGGTCGCTGGCGCCGTTCCTGCGCGATGCGCGCTGCGCGGGCATCGCGGTTGCCCTGGCCGCCTCCGATTCCTGCTGGCCTCAGGTGACCGCGCGTCTGCCGGCAGTGAGCACCGTGACAGGCGGCGAGCATCGCAGCCAGTCGGTGCGGGCCGCGCTTGCGGCGCTGGCCGCACGTGCCGCGGCGATGGACTGGGTACTGGTCCACGATGCCGCCAGGCCCTGTCTGGCCGAGGCGGAACTCGACCGGCTGCTCTCGCTGCTGCACGAGCACCCCGTGGGGGGGCTGCTGGCGGTCGCGGTGACGGACACTCTCAAGCGGGAGGCGGCATCCTCGTCGAGGGCACCCCTGGTGGCCTCCACGGCGCAGCGGGGCGGGCTGTGGCGCGCCCTGACGCCGCAGATGTTCCGCTATGGTGCGCTGTGCGCCGCGCTGGATGCCGCGCATGCGGAGGGTCGTTACCCGACCGACGAGGCACAGGCCCTGGAGTGGCGGGGGGAGCAGCCGGCGCTGGTAGCCGCGTCGGAGACCAATCTGAAAGTGACGACCGCGCAGGACCTGGCGCTGGCGCAGGCTGTGCTGCAGGCACGCGGGGGGAGAGGCGCCATGAGAACCGGCTCGGGAATCGACGTGCACGCCTTCGGTCCTGGCGACAGCGTCATGTTGGGGGGCGTGCGCGTGCCCCACAGCCACGGCGTCGTCGCCCACTCCGACGGCGACGTGATCCTGCACGCCCTGTGCGACGCGCTGCTCGGCGCAGCCGCCCTGGGCGACATCGGTGAGCACTTCAGCGACCGCGACCCGCAGTGGCGTGGCGCCGACAGTGCGCGCTTCGTCATCGCGGTGATGGACATGCTGCGCGAGCGGCGGCTCGCAGTCGTCAACGCCGACGTGACCGTGCTCGCGCAGTTACCACGGCTGGCGCCGCATCGCGCCGCGATGCGTACCCGGATCGCGGGGCTGTTGGGTGTGGAGGAGGATGCGGTCAACCTGAAGGCGACCACTACGGAGGGCCTGGGATTCCTGGGCCGCGGCGAGGGCGTCGCCGCGCAGGCAGTGGTGCTGCTGCGCGAGCTGTGAATGCGGCACCGGGCGCGGCCCTGACATCAGCCCTGCGGCCCCCGCGTGCCTTGAATCTTGCGCTCGCCGCGGCGCGGCTGCGGGAACAGCCCGAGGACTTCGTGGTCGAGGAGGACCTCGGCTTCGCGCCGGCGGGCGAGGGGCCGCACCTGCTGCTGAGGGTCATGAAGCGCGACGCCAACACGCGCTACGTGGCGCAGCAGCTTGCGCGGCTGGCCTGCTGCCACCCGCGGGACGTCGGCTACGCGGGACTGAAGGACCGGCGTGCGGTCGCGGTGCAGTGGTTCTCGGTGCCCACGCCGCGCGCCCCGCTCGCCTGGGGAGATCGTGGCCGCGGGCACGGATTCGAGGTACTCGAAGTGCACGCCCACCGGCGCAAGCTGCCGCGTGGCGCCCTTTCGGGGAACCGTTTCGCCATCCGCCTGCGGCCGCTGGCCGGTCGTAACGCAGTCACGCTGGCGGCCGAGCTTGCACCCGGCGTCGAACTGATCCGCCACCGCGGCGTTCCCAACTACTTCGGCGCGCAACGCTTCGGCCACGACGGTACGAACCTGCTGCGTGCCGAGGCGGACCCCGGCACCCTGGATCGCGAGGAGCGCGGCTTCATCCTGTCGGCAGCGCGCAGTGCGCTGTTCAATATGGTACTGGCCGAGCGAGTCGAACAGCGCACGTGGGATCAACTGCTGTCGGGGGACCTGGCCATGCTGGATGGTCGTGGCAGCTTCTTCGCCGCCGATCCGGCCGACGAGGCGCTCGCCCCGCGCCTGCGCGCGCTGGACCTCCATCCCAGCGGGCCCCTGTGGGGGCGAGGTCAGCCGCCGGCCAGCGGCGCGGTGCGGGTAGCCGAGGAGCGCTGCGCCGCCGCAGTGCCGCGGTGGCGTGACCTCTGCGAGTCGGCCGGGATGGAGCAGGAGCGCCGGGCGCTGCGCATGGCGGTGCGGGACCTGGAGCTCGTGGTGGAGGAGTCGGCGGTGCTGCTGCGCCTGCGGCTGGCGCGAGGCTGCTTTGCTACCGCGGTGCTGCGCGAGCTGCTGCAGGATTGCCCCGCTACGATGGCCGGTGACTAAGCTGGTCCGACAGCGGCGCGTGATCGATGTGCGCTGGAGATGTGTGTATACCTGTACACACCTCCGCCTGAAGGACATGCTGTGCGGGTAGCGGTTCGAATCGCCTGCCGCGCCTCCGGACTGCTTGTGGATCTATGGCTCCAGTAATACGTACAGTGCACCTGTCCCGCCGTCGGCCTGTCGCGCCGAGACGAAAGCCAGCACGGCGCCCGTGCGGCGCAGGACCGCGCTGACAGCCATCTTCAGCACTGGCCCGCGGTCTCCGGAGCGCAGGCCCTTGCCGTGGACGATCCGTACGCAATGCACGCCGTCTTCCAGTGCCTGGATCAGGAACCGCCGCAGTTCAGCCTTGCCTTCGGCGACGGTCATGCCATGCAGATCGATCTCGCGCTGCACGCGGTACTCTCCGCGGCGCAGTCGCTTCAGCACCGCCGGCTGGATCTGCGGGCGGGAGAACACCAGTGCTTCGCCGCCCGCAAGTGCCGGTTCGGTCTCGACGGCATCCAGGCTTTCGCGCAGCACCGCCGCGCGGTCCGCGCGCGCGAAGCGCGCCCGCGGCCGTGCACGGGGAGGGCGAGGCGGCGCAGCCGGCTGTGCCAGGGTGCGAACACCGCGCATCGCCGCGCGGAACAGCTCGCCGTCAGGCGTATCGTCATCGGGCTCGTCCCCGCCGGGAGTACTCACAATCGGGCCTTCACATGGGATTTGATGATGGTAAGTCAAAACCGGCGCGGGCGGCTTTGTGTATAGTCGCGCGCTACGTGAAAATCCTGGTCAGTAACGACGACGGCTACCGCTCGCAGGGCATACAGCGCCTGCGCGCCGCCCTGGCGACCCTCGCCACCGTCACCACCGTGGCCCCCGATCGCAACCGCAGCGGTGCCAGCAACTCCCTGACGCTCGATGTACCGCTGCGGGTGTGGGAGTCCGAGCCGGGGGTGCACGTGGTATCGGGCACGCCCACTGACTGCGTGATGATGGCGATCTCCGGACTATTCGAGTTCGAGCACGACATGGTGGTTTCGGGTGTCAACGACGGACCCAACCTGGGGGACGACGTGCTGTATTCGGGCACCGTCGCCGCCGCGATGGAGGGGCGCTTCCTGGGACTGCCGACGATGGCGGTTTCACTTTGCACCAGCGATCACGGCGGCGGGCGGCACTTCGCCACCGGGGCCGAGGTGGCCCGGCGCCTGGTCGCGCACCTGTTGCGCAGCCCGCTGGATCCCTCGCTGATCCTGAACGTCAACGTGCCGGACGTGCCGCTGGGCGATCTGCGCGGCTATCGTTCCACCCGCCTGGGTTATCGTCACAGATCCTCGCAGATCCAGTGCTCGCGCGATCCACGTGGCCGCCCCGTCTACTGGGTGGGGGCGGCCGGCCGAGAACAGGACGCCGGTCCTGGCACCGACTTCGAGGCCGTCGCGCAGGGCTTCGTTTCGGTCACGCCGCTGCAGGTAGATCTGACCCGCCACGCCATGCTGCCGGCACTGGGCGGATGGCTGGGGACCGTCGATGGCTGATACGCGCCTGGCGGGCATCGGCATGACCTCCGCGCGCACCCGCGACCGGCTGGTGCAGCGGCTGCGCGACCAGGGGATCAGCAACCTGGCGGTGCTGGATCGCATCCGCAACGTGCCGCGGCATATCTTTGTCGACGAAGCATTGGGCAGCCGCGCCTACGAGGACACGGCGCTGCCGATCGGATTCGGGCAGACCATCTCCCAGCCCTACATCGTGGCGCGCATGACGGAAGCGCTCCTGCAGGCCGGCCCGGCCGAGAACGTGCTCGAGGTGGGTACAGGCTGCGGTTACCAGACCGCGGTGCTGTCGCCGCTGGTGGCGCGGATCAACACGATCGAGCGCATCGAGCCCCTGCTTACGCGCGCGCGCGAGCGCCTGCGGGAACTCGGGTTGCGCAACGTGCGTTTCCGCCACGGTGACGGCTCGCTCGGCTGGAAGGCGCACGCGCCCTTCGACGGCATCCTGGTGGCGGCGGCTCCGCTGACCGTGCCCGAAGCGCTGATCCAGCAGTTGCGCGTCGGCGGCAGGCTGCTGGTCCCGGTGGGACCCGAGGGCGAGCAGCAACTGGTGCGCTACACGCGCAAGGAGCAGCGCGTGGAGCGTGAAGTGCTGGGGCCGGTTGCCTTCGTCCCCCTGCTGGGCGGTATTGCCTGACAGAGCCACACGACCGGCTCTTGGAGCGCTTTTCGTATCATAATCAATGACTTTCACATAGCCCTTGCGCAAGATTCTGGGCCGTGTTTAACATACCCCTCTCTGTCGCTCATCGCCGACAGTCAACCATAGAGGATCACCAGCAGAAGACACAGGGAGGAGGGCCGTTACAAAAGCAAGAATCGCTCCAGAACAACAAGAAAAGTGCAGTCGTTCGGGTCTGTCAGCTTCGAATGACTGTCCGGTTGGTTAGTCTCTCCCCTTGTGTCTTCTGCTGGTGGTCCTGGGCCTGTGACCTGGCGTCACGTTCGCGCGGCCTATCCGGCGGCCCCCACCTCCTGCGGCTAAGATTCCGCGCCGCCTTACACCGGATCTGATCCAACGAACATGCGAGTCTTCTTCGTCTGCCAGCGTGTGCCTTATCCGCCGAACCGCGGCGACAAGATCGCGACCTGCAACGAGATCCGGCACCTGGCGGCGCACCACGAGGTGCATGTGTTCTGTCTTGCCGCAGGGAAGGAGGACCTGCGCAACGTGCCTGGGTTGCAGGGGCTGGTCCAAAGTGTCACGGCGGTACCGGTGGGACGGTGGAGCAGCCGCGTTCGGGCGCTGCGCGCGCTGCTGACGAGCCACCGGCCCCTGTCGGTCGCGGCGTTCGATGAGCCGCGGCTGCACCAGCGGATTGCCGAGGCAGCGGCCCGCCTGCGCCCGGACCTGATCGTGGTATTCAGCTCCAACGTCGCGCAGTACGCCGTGTCCCTCGAGGGTGCGGCGCGTGTCATGCAGTTTGCGGACCTGGACAGCCTGAAGTGGCGGCAGTACGCCGCCCGGGCGGTCGCCCCGATGAAGTGGATCTATGCGAGCGAGGCCCGGCGCCTGTTGAGTTACGAGCGCCACATCGCGCACACCTTCGATCATTCCATCGTGATCACCCGGATCGAGCAGGCGGACTTCGAGGAGCTGATCCCCGGGGTGCCTGTGAGCCAGGTGGGCAACGGGGTGGACCTCGAGTACTTCAGGTCATCCAATACGCCCAAGCAGCCGCATTCCCTGGTCTTCACCGGGGTGATGGACTACCTGCCCAACGTTGACGCCGTGGAATGGTTCTGCCTCGAGATCCTGCCGCGCATACGGGCCGACATCCCGCAGGCGTCGTTCACGATCTGCGGCAGCCGTCCCTCGCGGCGGGTCCGGGAACTCGCCAGGCTGCCCGGCGTCGAGGTGACGGGCATGGTGCCTGACACGCGCCCCTACCTTGACCGCTCGCAGGTGTTCGTGGCGCCGCTGCGCATGGCGCGCGGTGTGCAGAACAAGATCCTGGAGGCGCTGGCCATGCGGCTGCCGACCGTTTCGTGCACGCCCGCCTGGCGCGGCACGGTACTGGCGCAAGGCGAGGGGATCCTGGTCGCCGACGAGCCGGTGGCATTCGCCGCGGAGGTGGTGGGACTGCTGCGGGATGACAGGCGGCGCGCCCTGCTGGCACAGGCCGCACGGCAGGCGGCCGAGCGCTACTACCGCTGGGATGTGCAGATGCAGCGGCTGGATGAGGCCATCGCGGCCGCGATGGCGCGGCACGCGAGCCCTGCCAGGGGTTAAGGAAACTCTGAAAAACGGGTCATGAAAGCGGGCGCGAAGGCAAGGGTGCGACGTGATGAGCCTAAGCGGACCGCTGCTGCCGCGGTTTTGGCCTCAAATCGCCGTTCTTGCCACCATTCATCGACACGTCTGCTATGCAGCGAGCAATCGCCGCCGCACCGTGTAGAGGTTGGCCAGCGCTGCGGTAACCTCCAGGCGGTGCAGGTTCTTGGCCAAGCCTCGATAGCGCGCCTTCTGGAAGCCGAACACCCGCTTGATCACTCCGATCGTGTGCTCGACCTTGGCCCGCACACGCGACTTGTTACGGTTGATGGCTTTGATACGCTCATCCACGCGACTGCCCCATCGATAGCGCTGGTTGGTGAAGTCGCGTGCTCGCGGCGCCGCCTTGTGCATCGCAACCTTCTGCCCGCGATAGGCTTGATCGCCCCATACGCGCGTCTCCTTGCCATGCAGCAGGTGCGGCAGCGCCAGTGCATCCGACACGTTCGCCGCCGAGGCCAGGATCGTGTGGATCACCTTGGTTTTGCTGTCCACCCCGATATGCGCCTTCATGCCGAAGTACCACTGATTGCCCTTGGCCACCTGATGCATCTCGGGATCCCGCTTACCGTCCTTGTTCTTGGTGGAACTGGGTGCACCGATAATCGTCGCATCCACGATGGTGCCGTTGGAGATCTTGATGCCGTTGCGGCGCAGGTGATCGTTGACCGCCTTGAGCAGCACCTTGCCGAGTTTGGCGCGTTCCAGCAGATGCCGGAACTTGCACACCGTGGTCTCGTCCGGGGCGCCTTCAACACCCAGATCGATGCCCACAAAGCTGCGCATCGCCACCGAGTCGTACAGGGCTTCCTCCACTGCCGGGTCCGACAGGTTGAACCACAGCTGCAGGAAGTAGATCCGCAGCATCCGCTCCAACGCAATCGGTGGGCGGCCACCGTTCTCGCTGATCTTCGGGTAGACCGTCTGCACCGCCGCGGTCATCTCCGGCCACGGAATGATGCGATCCATGTCCGCCAGGAATTTAGCCCGGCGTGTGGTCTTCCCGTACTTCTCAAACCCCGTCAACGTCTGTTGCTTCATCGACTCGGCCCTCCGAGAACCGATTTTGCATCAGCTACGACGGGTAAATCAGAGATTCCTTAACGTGGAAACAGCAGCGCCACGACGCGCCGGTCCTCCTGGACCAGCACGTTGTAGGTGCGGCACGCGGCGCCAAGCGGCATGACCTCGAGCCCGATGCCCCGCTGCGCAAACGGCGCGCGGATGGCAAGCGGCGCGAACTGCTGCGTCGTGCCGCTGGCGAGCACCACGACGTCAGGCAGCAGAGCGAAAACCATCTCCAGGTGCTGCGGGGCGAGATCGGAGAAGGCCGCCGGCGGCCAGTCCGTAATCAGCTGTTGTGCAGTGACGATGCAGCTACGGTGTACCCGCTGTTCGCCTATGCGGATCTCGTCCGCCGAGTAGCCGCGTACGAGATTGCGGCCGGAAGTGGGTTCCAGGGTGAATTTCACGGGCGCTACCATAGCGCCGGTGTCTGCTCTCGTCATCGTCATCACTGATCTGCATGCTGGCCGCCGCGGCGGCCTGGCAGCGCGCGTGGCGGACGCGCCTCCCGGGTCGCTGCCCGGCCTGGGCGCAGTCGCGCGCTTCGGCGATCGTGCGCCGTTGCCGGGCGGGTGGCGCGGCTGGCTGGCAGGCGCCCTGGGACGGCCGGATCTTGCGACCTGGCCCGCGGCGCACGTGGCACTGGCTTCCCTGCGCGCGCAGCAGTCGGAGCCCGAGGCGGACGGGCCCGTCTCCCACTGGATCGCAACCCCGGTCCACCTGCTGGCCGGCCCGGGGCAGATCTGGCTGGAGCATGCGGGGCTGCTGCGGCTCACCCTGCCTCAGCAACAGGCGCTGGCCGCGGACTTCCAGGGGTTGTTTGCCGATGGGGGGCGGGTGCTGCGGGCGCTGCCTGGCGGCTCTTTTCTGCTGACGGCGCCGGGGCTTGCGGCACTGGAAGTCGCCGAGCCCGCGCGCCTTGCAGGTGGGGACGTCTCCACGGCAGTTCCCCGGGCTGCGCAGTACCGTGCATTGAGGCGATTGAACACCGAAATCGAAATGTGGCTTCATGCACAGCCCGCCGCTCATGTACGACAAGGGTCCGCGGGACCCGACGTCAACGCGCTGTGGCTGTGGGGTGCTGCGCCGCAGGCCGCCGGGGTCACGGCTGCGCCGGCGCCGGCGACTGGCGCTCGCGCAGTCGAGGTATTCGGCCACGAGGCCGTGGCGGATGCGCTGGCAGCGCTTGCCGGCCGCAGCGTACGGGAGTTGCCCGTGCGGCCTGCGGACCTGCCGGGTGATTCCAGCGGCGCCAGCAACGTGCTGTTGCTCGCACTCGCCGATGAGCTGCGTGCCCCGGGGCCTGCGGATCTCGCGGCTGCACTGGCGCGTGTCGACCGGGATTTCGTGGCACCCGCGGTGGACCTGGTGCGGCGTGGAGATATCAGGACGCTGACGGTGATGAGTATGGACGATGCGGCGATTCTGCGGCGGCCCGGCCTGCTGAAGTTCTGGCGGCGGGCACGGCGCGTTCCCGTGGGGTCCGCGTGAAGCTGCGCGTGGTGCGACGCACGGCCGGCGCGGACGCGGGCCTGCTGGGCACGGGCCTGCATCCGGTGCTGCGCCGGGTGTATGCGGCCCGCGGCGTGCGCTCGGCTTCGGACCTGGACAATTCGCTGGAACGGCTGCTGCCGGTGGGGACACTGGAGGGCGTGGACGCGGCGGTCGAGCTGCTGCTGGCTCATCGTGAGCGGCGCGTGCTGGTCATCGGTGACTTCGACGCCGACGGCGCCACCAGCAGCGCCCTGGTCGTACGCTCGCTGCGTGCCTGCGGCTTCGCGCACGCGGACTTCCTGGTGCCGAACCGATTCGAGTTCGGTTATGGACTGACGCCACAGATCGTAGCACTGGCGGCGCAGCGCTTCCCCAGCCTGATCGTCACGGTGGACAACGGCATCTCCAGCAACGCCGGGGTTGCCGCCGCCCGTGAGCGCGGCATCGAGGTGCTGATCACCGACCACCACCTGCCGGGCAGCGAGGCACCCGCCGCCAATGTCATCGTCAACCCGAACTTCGGCAGCGGTGGCTTCGCCAGCCGGGCGCTGGCGGGGGTCGGCGTGGCGTTCTACGTCATGGCGGCACTGCGGCGGCGCAGCGACTCCCTCGGGCTGACACCGGCCGGTGCGCCGGCGGTGGCGGGCTGGCTGGACCTGGTGGCGCTGGGGACGGTGGCCGACCTGGTGCCGCTGGATGCCAACAATCGTGTACTGGTGTCGCAGGGCCTCAAGCGCATCCGCGCGGGCCGCTGTGTGCCGGGGATCCTGGAACTGCTGGCCATCGCCGGCCGGGCGACCGGCAGCGTCATCGCGGAAGACCTGGCCTTCGCGGTGGCGCCGCGGTTGAACGCGGCGGGACGCATCGATGACATGAACGTCGGCATCCAGTGCCTGCTGACCGACGATGAAGGCGAGGCACGAGCGCTGGCTGTGAGGCTGGACGAGCTCAACCGTGAACGGCGCTCCATCGAAGCGAAGATGCAGCAGGAGGCGCTGGCTGCCGTGCGGCGCTTGCGTGATCCCGGGCCGGAGGCGGCAACCCGTCATGGCGTCTGCCTGTTCGATGAGGGCTGGCACCAGGGGGTTGTCGGACTGGTGGCCAGCCGGGTCAAGGACCGCGTTCGCCGTCCGGTGGTGGCCTTCGCCGCGGCAGAGGGCGGCATGTTGCGCGGCTCGGCGCGCTCGGTGACCGGCATCCACATCCGGGATGTGTTCGATGCCATCGCCGCACGCCATCCCGACATGATCAGCCGCTTCGGCGGCCATGCCATGGCGGCCGGACTGACACTGGAGCGTGCGCAGCTCGACCGCTTTGCGCGCGCCTTCGATGCCGAGGTGCAGCGCTGGTCGGCCGGCGCCAGCGCCGATGCGATCGAGACCGACGGCGAGTTGCAGCCGCAGGAGATCGCGCTGGCGACGGCCGAAGCGCTGCGCGCAGGGGGGCCGTGGGGCCAGGCGTTCCCGGAACCGAGCTTCGACGGCGTGTTCCGGGTCCGCACGGCCCGGGTCATCGGCGCGAAGCACCTGAAGCTGTGGGTGGAGGTGCCCGACAGCGGCCGCAGCTACGACGCGATAGCGTTCAACCACGTGGAGCCGGGCAGCGGCTTCGTCCCGCCCGCGGACCGCGTGCGGCTCATATACCGCCTGTCGATCAACGACTACCAGGGCGAGCGGCGCCTGCAGCTGCTGGTGGATCATGTGCTGCCCGAGGCGTAGCCCGGCGACCCGTCAACCCCTTAACATAGCAGTACGAACCAACATAGGCGCACCAACCGGCGGTGCCAATGCTGCCCAATCGATCATGGCCGCACCTGTGACACTGCGCATCTTCCTGGCCTCGCCGGGGGACGTCGCCGAAGAGCGTGCCCTGGCGGAGCGGGTGTTCCGGCGCCTGGCGCAGCGCTTCACCGGTGTCGTCGACTTGCGCGTCGTCAACTGGGAGCACGAGCCGTTGTTTGCGCACACCGGCTTCCAGGAGCAGATGCCGCTGCCGTCCGAGTGCGACCTGGTGGTCAGCATCCTGTGGTCACGGCTCGGGTCGCGCCTGCCGGCGGCCTTCGCCGCGGCGGGCGACCGACCGCCACCCACCGGGACAGAGTTCGAGATCGGGGATGCGCTGGCTGGCTTCCGGCACCACGGACGACCCAATCTGCTGATCTATCGAAAGACAGCGCAGCCGAAGGTGGCCCTGGACAGCGGCGATCTGGAGGAACGCCTGCGCCAGTACCGCGACCTGGAGGCCTTCTGCCAAAAGACCTTCTACGACGGGCAGGGTGCCGCCACGGTTGCCCACCACAACTTCGTCGATGGCTTCGACTTCGAACGGCGGCTGCAGGAGCACGTCGGCAAGTGGCTAGAGCTGCGCCTCATCGCAGCGGGGGCCGTTGTGGAGGGGCGCCGTTGGACTGCCGGCTCGCCTTTTCGCGGCCTGCAGGCCTTTACCGCCGAGTACCAGGACGTCTATTTCGGGCGCGGTCAGGCCATCGGCGAGTTGATCCAGCGGATCGCCGCGCTTGAAGCGCGCGCGCTGCCCAGTGCGGCGGATTCGCGCCTGTTGCTGATCCAGGGCATGAGCGGCAGCGGCAAGACCTCTCTGGTGGGTGCGGGGCTGCTGCCGCTGTTGAACCATCGTCCGATCGAGGGGGTGGCGATATGGCGCGCGCTCACCCTGCGCCCGGGCGAGCAGGACGCCGGTTCCGGGCATGCCGCGAGTGGGCAGTTCGCCGTCCTGGCGCTGCGCCTGACTGAGGCCTTGCCTGCGGCGGCGCGCATCGGCGCGGGCGTCCCCCGCCTGGCAGCCGAGTTGCGCGACAACCCGGCCGCAGCCATGGCACGCCTGGATACTTACCTGGCCGCCGAGGCGGCGGCGCACGACCTGGCGCCGGAGCACATCCGCCTGGCGGTGTACTTTGACCAGCTGGAAGAGGCCTTCAGTGTGCTCGGGGAGAGCGAGCGCACGCGGCTGTTCACGGTGATCTGCGCCCTGGCGCGGCTGAGCAACGTGTGGGTGATTGGCACCATCCGCAGCGACTTCTCGCATCGGCTGGAGGCCTTCGGGGAGATCGTCGCGCACCTGCGGCGCACGTCGCCGTACCTGCTGCTGCCGCCGCGTGCCGATGAGCTCGCCGACATGATACGCGAGCCGGCTGCGGCGGCCGGCCTGACCTTCGAGATGCGTGGTGGCGTATCGCTCGATCGCGAGATCCTGCGCGACGCCATGGCGAGCCCGGAATCCCTGCCGCTGCTGGAATACGCGCTGGAGCAGCTGTACGAACATCGCGACGGCACGCTGCTGAAATGGGACGTATACCAGCCGGCGCAGGGGGAGGGCGGACTGCGCGGTTCGCTGGTCGCGGTCGCGGAGGGCGTGGTTGAGGCCGCAGGCGGAGCGAGCGAGCTGCCCGCGGTCCTGCGCGAGTTGACAGCGGTGGATGAGTCGGTGATCGCGACACGCCGCTACGCACCGCTGTCGCGCTTCGCTGCCGGCACGGGTGTGCGCTCGCTGCTGGATCGGCTGATCGCCGCACGCCTGTGCATCACCGATATGCGCGGCAGCGAGCCGGTGGTGTTCTTCGCCCACGAGGCGCTGCTGCAGTGCTGGCCACGCGCCACCCGCTATCTGCGGGAAGAGGCCGCCCTGCTGCATCAGCGCGACGAGTTGATGCGCGACGTCCATACCTGGGAGAGCCACGGCCGGGGCGACGCCTGGCTCGCCGCCGCGCCCGGCAAGCTCGCCGCCCTGAGGCAGTTGCAACAGCAGCGGTTGCTGTCTGACGAAGCCGCACAGCGGTTCGCCACGCTCAGCCGCGCCCGCGCGCGCCGCCGCCGAGTTTTGCGCCGGGCAGCGGTTGGCGCCATAGGCGGTCTCGCCGTGATCTCGCTGCTGGCGGGCATCAGCGCGCAGCGGCAGCGCGATCTGGCCCGCCAGCAGGCGCGCACCGCTGACAACGTCAGCCGTTTTATGGTGTCGCTGTTCCAGCTCGCCGACCCCGGGGAGAACCAGGGCAACCGTGTCACGGTGCGTCAGGTGCTGGACCGCGGTGTGCAAAGTGTCGGGGCGGGTCTGGAGGGTGAGCCCGCGGTGCGGGGCAGTCTGCGCAGCGCCATGGGCCAGGCGTATTTGGGGCTGGGGTTGTACCCGCAGGCCATCGCGCTGCTCGCGCAGGCTCGCGAGGATCTGGCGCGCGGCCAAGCGGCGCCCCCCGAGGTCATTGGCAACCTGATCGCGGCGGGAAAAACCTACAACCGCGCCGGGGACTACAAGCAGGCGGAGAAGGTACTGCGCGAGGCTGTCGCGCTGGCGCGGCAGCACCTGGACCCGACGAGCGTCCAACGGTCCGCCGCCATCACCGGGCTCGCCGATGCGCTGGTGCAGGACGACCAGCTGGATGAGGCGCAGAAACTGTGCAATGAAGCACTGACGCAGGATCGCCGCCGGGTGCCGCCGGATTCGCGGATGCTGGCGCAGACGCTGGGCATCCTGGGCAGCGTCTACTACTTCAAGCGGCAACTGCCGCAGGCGGAAACGGCCTTCAGGGAGTCGCTGACACTGAGCGAGCGGGCGCGTGGCAGCCGCGATGCCCAGACGGTGGAGACCCTGAACAACCTTGGCGCGGCCATCTACGACCAGGGGCGCTACGAGGAATCGGCGGCTTTGTTGGCGCGGGCGCTGCCGTTGCTGCGCCAGATCTACGGACCCGATCATCCCCAGGTATCTTTTGGCGCCAACAACCTGGGGCGCTCCCTGTTGATGGCTGGCAAGGTTCGCGAGTCCGTGCCGCTGTTCGAACAGGCGTTTGCTATCGATGCCAGATCCAAGGCGGCCGACCACGACGACGTCATCGCGCCGCTCAACAGCCTCGCGATGGCGCAGATCTTCCTGGGGGATGCGAAATCAGCTCTCACCAACTTGCGGCGCGCGGAGGCGGTGGCGCGGGCGCGTCATCACTGGATGCTCGACCAGGTGCTGCTGAACCTTGCCGATGCGCGCCTGGCAGTGGGAGACGTCACGACCGCGGACGCCAACCTGCGTGAGGCGCGAGAATTGCTGATCGCGCGCTATCCGCCCGCGGACCCCGCACCGGACCGCCCTGAGGCCTGGCGCTACGCGGTGTTTGAGAATGTGCAGGCCCAGTCTCTGGTTGCGCACGGAGATGCGACCGGCGCGCGGGCGCTGCTGTTGAAGGCACGCGGCGTGTTGCAGCAGCGATTCGGCGAGACGGGCTACTACCCGCTGCGAATTGCGCAGCGTCTGGGCGGGCTGCCTCGGTAGGACGGGTGTCGAAGAAATTGACATTCCCGGGACAATCGGCGTGACTGACAAGAAGAGGTAATCACTACAAGCGCATGTATTCATAAATAAATAACTTCATCAGTATGGTTCTTGCAATCGTTGTGCTTCAGAGGAATCTTCTGCTTGTTGGGGGAAGTCATGCGCTGCGTCACCGCGTATCAATCCATTCGCAATCTGGTCGCGATGATGGGCTTCGCTGCCGTCGCGCTGGCACTGTCTGCTGGGGCGGCCGCCCGCGGAATCCAGATCGACTTTCCGCTGACGCCTGTGAGCTGCGGCATCACCTTCCTGGGCGCGGCTGTGACCTTCAATCCCGAGATTGGCGGGGCGCCAAGCTGCGTCAATCCGCCCAACAATCAGAATCATGTGCCGACCGACCTGAGCGGATTTCAGACACCTCCGATCTGGGAGAACTGGCCATCCGGTTCCGATCTCAATCCGGCGGAGCAGGTGGAGGTCTGGTCCCTGGCCAGCGGTGCACTGGCCTTCTACTTCAACTACGACACGACCCGCTGCGGGACCGGCGCGGCGAGCTTCAGCGTGCAGAACCTTGGCTCTTGGTCGCTCGCCAACGCCTGTTCGGCGCTGGGAGCAATCTCACAGGACGCCTTTACCCTGCTGCTCTCAGCCGGCGCGAATGGCGCCCCGACGCTGAAGATCGGCCAGGGCGACTGGACTGCTGGCAGCACCTCCGTGCCGGAACCGGCGCAGACCCTGCCGATGCTGCTGCTGGCGCTGGCCACGGCTTTGGCCATAGGGCCGGGCCTGCGCCTGTTCCAGATCCGCTCCTGAGGGCTCTTCTGCCGGCGAATCCGGCGCGAAGGTGAGCCCCGCCCGCCATCGCCACCATATCCCTTGCTTGGGGCGCCATGCGCCCTTTAGCATCGTCGGCGCGCAATCCGCGCGTCCGGCTCCCCGCTCCCATGGAAGTCAATCAGCTCAAGCGACAGCTCAGGGATCTCGGCGAGCGCATCGACTCGCTACGGGGGTTTCTTTGAGTACGACCGCAAGCGCGAGCGCCTGGAAGAGGTCGGACGCGAGCTGGAGGACCCGGCTGTGTGGTCGGATCCGGCACGTGCGCAGGAACTCGGGCGCGAGCGGGCGCGGCTGAGCGCCGACACGGGGGAGATCGAGCGCACTTCCACGGGCGTAGCGGAAGCCGCCGAACTGCTGCAGCTGGCGGAGGCGGAAAACGACGAGGCGGCCGCGCGCGACCTGGAGTCCGAGGCGCAGAGGCTGGAAGCGGACGTGCGTCACCTGGAGTTGAAGCGCATGTTTCGCGGCGAGATGGATGCGCACAGTGCGTTCCTGGACATCCAGGCCGGCGCCGGCGGTACCGAGGCCCAGGACTGGGCGCAGATGCTGCTGCGCATGTACCTGCGCTGGGGCGCGGCGCGCGGCTTCGGCTGCGAGGTAATCGATTCCAACCCGGGCGAGGTCGCGGGCATCAAGAGCGCCACCGTCGAGGTGCAGGGGGAATACGCCTACGGCTGGCTGCGCACCGAGACCGGCGTGCACCGCCTGGTGCGCAAGTCACCCTTCGATTCCGGCAATCGCCGCCACACTTCCTTTGCCTCGGTGTTCGTCTCGCCCGAGGTGGATGACGACATCGAGATCGACATCAACCCGGCCGACCTGAAGGTCGACGTCTATCGCTCCTCCGGCGCTGGCGGCCAGCACGTCAACAAGACCGAGTCGGCGGTGCGTATCACCCACGCACCCAGTGGCATCGTGGTGGCCTGCCAGAACGAGCGCAGCCAGCACAAGAACCGCTCGACCGCGATGAAGATGCTGAAGGCCAAGCTGTACGAGCTGGAGGTCAACAAGCGCAACGCCGCGGCGCGCGTGCTGGAGGACTCCAAGTCGGACGTGAGCTGGGGCAACCAGATCCGCTCCTACGTGCTCGACCAGTCGCGCATCAAGGACTTGCGCACCGGGGTCGAGGTTGGCAATACCGCGGCGGTGCTGGATGGGGCACTGGACCAGTTTCTGGAGGCGTCACTGAAGGCGGGTGTGTAGACGATGAGCAGCAGCAACGAGACCGGCGGGCGTGACGGCGGCGGCGCGGCCGACGAGAACAAGCTGATCGCCGAGCGCCGCGCCAAGCTGGCGCAACTGCGCGCGGCCGGCCAGGCGTGGCCCAACGACTTCCGGCGTGACGCTCTGGCCGGCGAACTGCTGCAGGCCTACGCGCAGCGCGACGATGCCTGGCTCAGCGCCAACCCGACCCGGGTCACCGTCGGCGGCCGGCTGATGTTCAAGCGCGTCATGGGCAAGGCGAGCTTCGCAAAGATCGCCGACCGCACCGGGCAGATCCAGTTGTACCTGCAGCAGGAGAGCCTTGGCGACGCCTACGAGGCCTTCAAGGGCTGGGACGTGGGCGACTTTGTCGGCGCCAGCGGCGAGCTGTTCCGCACCCGCACCGGCGAGCTGTCGGTGAAAGCGGCCAGCCTGCGCCTGCTGGTGAAGTCACTGCGGCCGCTGCCGGACAAGTGGCACGGGCTGACCGATACCGAGACCCGCTACCGCCAGCGCTACGTCGACCTGATCGTCAGCGACCAGAGCCGCGCCGTGTTCCGCGCGCGTACCCGCATTGTGCGTTACCTGCGCGACTTCCTGGACGCGCTCGACTTCATCGAGGTGGAGACCCCGATGATGCAGCCGATCCCCGGCGGCGCGGCGGCGCGGCCGTTCCGCACCCATCACAACGCCCTGAACCAGGACATGTACCTGCGCATCGCGCCGGAGCTGTACCTGAAGCGCCTGATTGTCGGCGGCCTGGAGCGTGTTTACGAGATCAACCGCAACTTCCGCAACGAGGGCCTGTCGACCCAGCACAATCCCGAGTTCACGATGCTCGAGCTGTACCTGGCCTACGCCGATTTCCGCGACCTGATGCAGTGGATCGAGAAGGCCGTCCGCGGGCTGGCCGACACCCTGTACGGGCGCCAGCAGCTCACCTACCAGGGGCGCGAATACGACCTGTCGCGGCCCTTCCGCCGCGTGACCGTCGAACAGGCGATCATCGAGCGCAACCCCGACCTCGATCCGCTGTCGCTGCGTGACCTGACCTACCTGCGCAAGCGCTGCGGCGAACTGGGCATCACCGTCAATGCGCACGACGGCGCCGGCAAGCTGCAGATGGAGATCTTCGAGAAGACCGTGGAGCACACGCTGCTCGATCCCACCTTCGTCTACGCCTACCCGGCCGAGGTCTCGCCGCTGTCGCGCCTCAATGATGCCGACCCGTTCATTACCGACCGCTTCGAGTTCTTCATGGCCGGACGGGAAGTGGCCAACGGATTCTCCGAGCTCAACGACCCCGAGGACCAGGCGGCACGCTTCCGCGCCCAGGTGGCGCGCAAGGACAGCGGCGACGAGGAGGCGATGTTCTACGACGCCGACTACGTGCGCGCGCTGGAGTACGGCATGCCGCCCGCGGCGGGCCTGGGCGTCGGTATCGACCGCCTGGTGATGTTCTTCACCGACTCGGCCTCGATCCGCGACGTGATCCTGTTTCCGCACATGCGTCCGGAGGGCTGAGTCCCTTGGCCAGCGGCGCACCCATCGGCGTGTTCGATTCCGGTGTCGGTGGGCTTACAGTGCTCAAGGAACTGTGCGCAGCGCTGCCGGCGGAATCCTTCGTCTACCTGGGTGATACCGCGCGCCTGCCCTACGGCACCAAGAGCGCGGCAACCGTCACGCGTTACTCCGTCAGGGCCGCCGACACCCTCGCAGACTATGGCGTGAAGTGCCTGGTGGTGGCGTGCAACACGGTGTCGGCGGCGGCGCTGCCGGCGGTGCGCGAGCGGCTGGCGGGTGTACCGGTCATTGGCGTGGTGGAGCCGGGTGCACAGGCGGCCTGCGAGGTGTCGCCCTCCGGGCGCATCGCGGTCATCGCCACCGAGGGCACGGTACGCCGCGGCGCCTACCAGTCCGCGATCCTGCGGCTGCGTCCGCATGCGCGGGTGAGCGCACAGGCGGCGCCGCTGTTCGTCGCGCTGGCGGAGGAAGGCCTGTGCAGCGGCGAGGTGGCCGACAGCGCTGCGCGGCACTACCTGGGTCCGATGTTCCGCCGCGATCTGCCGGGCGGGCCACCGGACACGCTGGTGCTGGGCTGCACCCATTTCCCGATGCTGGCGGCGGTGATCCGCGCCACCCTGCCCGCGGGAGTCGCGGTGGTGGATTCGGCGACGACGACGGCCGCCCAGGTGCGCACTGTGCTGCGGGAAGCCGCCCTTGGCGCACAGCCCGCGCAGCTGGGGGCGCCGCCGCTGGAGCCGGGTCACGCAGCCCTCAGGCTGCTGGCGACCGACGACGCCGAACGCTTCGCGCGCGTGGGCAGCCGCTTCCTCGAGCGGCCGATCTCGGGAGCCGAGGTGGAGCTGGTGGACTTGTAGCACCACAGGCTGCAGGCCCGGGGGGTTTGCCCCCGACCCCGGGGAATTTCCCCTGGCCCCAGGGAATTCCCCTGCATTCACGGGAAGTGTGTATTTCTTTACACACACCGCGGCAAGGTACATTCACCCCTCGGGGTCCACCCCTCAGGGTCCCCGATCCAGTCACGTGGGCGCACGGTCACACGGGCAATTCGTAGGGCAGCGGAAGCGACTGCGCGTGCACGCGCGCTGGCGCATCCATGGCCGCGCCGCCCCCGGTGCCCGCGTGCCGCTCAGCCTCGGTGGCATCGCCACGCATCGCGGCATCGCTCGCGCTGCCGGGCAGGGAGGTGACAGCGAGGAACTCGTACCCGCCGCCCGCGACAGGCACCGCGTCCACTACCCTGAAGGGGCGCCCGTCGCTGAAGGTCCCGCTGTCGCCGCAACGCAGGCTCACCGCCGCGTCCCCTGTGACGAAGCGCTGCATGCGCCGCTTCACCCGGCCGCGGTAGTGCGCGCGCGCGATCACCTCCTGGCCGGTGTAGCAGCCCTTGTCGAATGCAATCGCGCCGAGCACGTCCAGGTTCAGCATCTGCGCGACGAATGCTTCGCTGTTCGGCGCCCACACCTGGGGCTCGCCCTCGGCGATGGCGCGCTGGCGCCAGAGTAGTTGCAGCGCGGCATCGGTGCTGCTCGTGGCGCCGTCGCTTTGCCGGGGTGTCAGCAACAGCGCGCGCGTGCTGTACGCGCCGAGCTGCAGTGGCAGCGCGCCGCCGGCGCGCGTCATCGCGTCGTCAGAGAGGACTCCGGTGACCTGCCACTGCTCCGAGGCATCATCGAGCCGCACCCTGGCCCGCAGGATGTAGCGGCGCAGCCGCTCCATCAGCGGCGCCAGAAGATCGCGTGGCGCCACCGCCAACAGGTCGTCGTCCTCCTGCTGTACGAGGCGCAGCAGGGCGACAACGCGGCCCTGGGGATTGTGATAACCGGCCAGAAGAGAGCGAGCGGGTGTCAGGCGCTCGAGGTCATTGGAGAGCTGGCCCTGGAGGAAAGCCTTCGCGTCCACACCGCTCACCCGCAGGACGCCGAGGTGGACGAGCGGAACACTCGGTGCGTGGCTCTGTTCAGTGTTTATCAAGAGCATTGTTTATCAAGAGCATTGTTTATCAAGGAGTTGGCGGCACGGCGCGTGGCTGCCCCGGGGAGAATCTGGCAGACTATATGGATATGCCGACGTCCGAACACAAGGACCCGCGCCACGGCCCGGGCCTGTCTCCTGCTGCGGCCCCCCAGACAGTCCGGCCCTCGAACCCTGGCAGGCCGGCGAGCGCGCCGCGCGAGATCGGCGGTCCGGAGGGACCGGAGCCGACGCGCTTCGGTGACTGGGAGCACAACGGCCGCTGCATCGACTTCTGACCATGTCCAACCGACCCCTGTCGCCCCACCTGTCTGTGTACGCCTTCGGGTACACCATGACCACCTCCATCCTCAACCGATTCACCGGCGTCGGCCTGTCGGTCGGCCTGGTATTGCTGGTGTACTGGCTGACCGCGGTTGCCGCGGGCCCGATCCACTACGCGCGCGCGAGCCGCTGCCTGTCCAGCCTGCCGGCCCGGCTGCTGTATGCGGCACTCGTGGTGGCCTTCTGTTATCACCTGGTCGCCGGTGTGCGCCACCTGGTGTGGGATACCGGACGCGGCATGGAGCGGCCGCAGGCGCGCCGCAGTGCCTGGATCATGGGCATCGTCAGCGTGGCGCTGATGCTCCTGCTGGGTGCGCTGTTGTGGGGGAAGTGGTCATGAACGCCAACCTGCGCAGCCCGCTGGGCCGGGTACTGGGACTGGGCGCCGCCCATGACGGAGTCGGGCACTGGTGGCTGCAGCGCCTGTCGGCTCTGGCCCTGATACCGCTGTCGGTCTGGTTCGTGGTCTCGCTGCTGTCACTGCCGGTGCTGGACCATGCCACTGCCGTGGCCTGGATGCGCCAGGGATCCAGTGCGCTGCTGCTGGCGTTGTTCCTGCTGTGCGCCGTGTGGCACTCGCAGCTGGGCCTGCGAGTGATAGTCGAGGACTACGTGCACGGCAAGGGCACCAGGACCGTGACGCTGGTGGCGCTGACTTTCGCGCATGTCCTGCTGGCGGCGGCCGGACTGTTCGCGATTCTCAAGGTGGCTATCGGGGCCCCGGCATGAGTGAGCCGAAGTTCATCGACCACAGCTTCGACGTCATCGTGATCGGCGCCGGCGGCGCCGGACTGCGCGCCACGCTGGGCCTGGCCGAGGCGGGACTGTCGACTGCCTGCATCACCAAGCTCTTTCCGACCCGCAGCCACACGGTGGCGGCGCAGGGCGGCATCAGCGCAGCACTGGGCAACATGGGTCCGGATGACTGGCGCTGGCACATGTACGACACCGTCAAGGGATCGGACTGGCTGGGCGACCAGGATGCGATCGAGCTGATGTGCAAGGAAGCCCCGGCGGCGGTGGTGGAACTGGAGCATTACGGCGTGCCGTTCTCGCGCACCGAGGCCGGCCTCATCTACCAGCGTCCTTTCGGCGGCATGACCACTGACTTCGGCAAGGGCACCGCGCAGCGCACCTGCGCCGCCGCCGACCGCACCGGGCACGCGATGCTGCATACGCTGTACCAGCAGTCGATCCGGCATTCCGCCACGTTCTTCGTCGAATATTTCGCGATCGACCTGATCATGCAGGACGGAGTGTGCCGCGGCGTCGTCGCCCTGGACCTGGCCGAGGGCACCCTGCACCGCTTCCGCGCCCACACCACCATCCTGGCCACCGGCGGCTACGGGCGCGCCTACTACACCTGCACTTCAGCGCATTCGTGCACCGGCGACGGCAACGCCATGGTGCTGCGCGCCGGACTGCCTCTGCAGGACATGGAGTTCGTGCAGTTCCATCCGACCGGGATCTACGGCGCCGGCTGCCTGATAACGGAAGGCGCGCGCGGCGAAGGCGGCTACCTGACCAACTCGGCGGGCGAGCGTTTCATGGAGCGCTACGCTCCCAACGCCAAGGACCTGGCTTCGCGCGACGTCGTCAGCCGTGCCATGACCATTGAGATCCGCGAGGGCCGCGGTGTCGGCCCCGAACGCGATTATATTCACCTGCACCTGGAGCACCTGGGGGCGGCCGTGATTCACGAGCGCCTGCCGGGCATCGCCGAGACTTCGCGCATTTTTGCCGGCGTCGATGTCACGCGCGAGCCGATCCCGGTCTGCCCGACGGTCCACTACAACATGGGTGGAATTCCCTGCAACTATCACGGCGAGGTGGTGGTCCCGAAGAACGGTAACCCCGATACCGTGGTGCCCGGCCTGATGGCAGTGGGCGAGGGGGCCTGCGTATCGGTACACGGCGCCAACCGGCTGGGATCCAACTCGCTGCTGGACCTGGTGGTGTTCGGCCGCCAGGCCGCGCGCCGCTGCGCCGAGATCATCAAGCCCGGGGAACGCCACGCGCCGCTGGCGGCGGACGCCGGTGAGAGCGCGCTGGCCCGCATCGAGCGGTTGCGCAACGCCAATGGTTCGCGTCCGACGGCGCAGATCCGCACCGAGATGCAGAAGGCCATGCAACTGGATGCCGCCGTGTTCCGCAGCGGCGAGAGCCTGGCACAGGGGGTGGCGCGCGTTGCGGCAACATTTGCCAGCCTGCCGGACGTGCATGTCAGCGACCGCTCGCTGGTGTGGAACTCCGACCTGGTGGAGACGCTGGAGCTGGAGAACCTGCTGCTGCAGGCCACCGCCACCATCCACTCCGCGGCCAACCGCACCGAGAGCCGCGGCGCGCACGCGCGCGAGGACTTCCCGCAGCGCGACGACGTCAACTGGCTCAAGCACACGCTGGTGTGGGTCGAGGGGCCGGGCAAGGTGCGTTTCGATTATCGGCCCGTGCACCTGAACACCCTGACCCAGGACGCCGAGACCATCGCGCCCAAGGCGCGCACGTACTGAAGGCTGGTAGAGATGGCCGAATTCCTGTTGCCTCCCAACTCGCGCCCGCGCCCGGGGGTAACGCACGCCGCGCCGGCGGCGGCACGTGAGCCGCGCTCCCTGCGCATCTACCGGTTCAACCCTGACAGCGGCGAAAACCCGCGCCTGGACACCTTCGGTCTGGACGCGGCCGCCTGTGGCCCGATGGTCCTGGATGCCCTGATCCAGATCAAGAGCACGGTGGATTCCACGCTCACCTTCCGCCGTTCCTGCCGCGAGGGGATCTGCGGGTCGTGCGCCATGAACATCAACGGCGTCAACCGGCTTGCCTGCACCACTGCGCTCAGCGAACTGCGGGGCGACATCCGCATCTACCCGCTGCCGCACCTGCCGGTGGTGAAGGACCTGGTGCCCGACCTGACGACGTTCTACGCCCAGTACGCATCCGTGAAGCCGTGGCTGCAGACGCGCACGCCCGCGCCACCGGATCGCGAGCGGCTGCAGAGCAAGCAGGAACAGGAGAGGATCGACCGGCCGGCGGCCTGCATCCTGTGCGCCTGCTGTTCGACCTCCTGTCCCAGCTACTGGTGGAATGGCGAACGCTACCTGGGGCCGGCGGCGCTGCTGGCGGCCTATCGCTGGATCATCGACAGCCGTGATGAGGCGACCGGCGAGCGGCTGGACGACCTGGAAGACCCGTTCAAGCTCTATCGCTGCCACACAATCATGAACTGCACGGAGGCGTGCCCGAAGGATCTGAACCCCGCGCGCGTCATTGCGGAGATCAAGAAGATGCTCGTGGAGCGCCGCAGCTGAGGCGTTGGCAGCCCGTGGGTCCCGATTTCCGCGGCGCCGGCGAGGTTGGTGTCGTGAGGCTCGGCCGCCTCCTGTGGCGCTGCCGCCGGGGTATGAAGGAGCTGGATGTGTTGCTGGAGCGCTTTGCGCGGCAGGCCCTGCCGCAGGCGCCGCCGGAGGATTGGGACAGCTTCGAATCCCTGCTGGCCCTGCCGGACCCCGTCCTGGCGGGCTACCTGCTTGCCGGCGACACCCCACGGGAGGCGCGGACCGCCGCGGTTGTGATCCAGGTCCGCCAGGGGATGAACTTTTACCCTCCCTTACAGTCTACCCGGAGCGGAAGCGCACGGTGAGCGCCGATGCGAGTGACCTGAGCCTGGTGCGCCGCGTGCAGCGCGGCGACAAGGGGGCTTTTGACGTGTTGGTCCTCAAGTACCAGCACAAGCTCGTCAAGCTGGTCATGCGCTACGTGCGTAACCCGGCGGAGGCCGAGGATATCGCCCAGGAGGCGTTCATCAAGGCCTATCGCGCGTTGCCGCAGTTCCGGGGTGACAGTGCCTTTTATACCTGGCTTTACCGCATCGCCATCAATACCGCCAAGAATGCCGTGGTATCACGCGACCGCAGTCCGATCGACTATGACCTCGACCGCAACGGCGAGGATTCCCATGAGTTGCAGGGGCGTATGAAGGACTCCGAGACCCCCGAAGGGCTGGTGCTCACCGATGAGATCCGCCAGACCGTCAACGCGGCGATCGAGTCCCTGCCGGAGGACCTGCGCACGGCCATCGTGCTGCGGGAGCTGGAAGGCCTGTCCTACGAGGAAATCGCGGCCACCATGGATTGTCCGGTAGGTACCGTGCGCTCGCGCATTTTCCGGGCGCGCGAGGCGATCGACCAGCGTCTGCGTGAAGTTTTCGAGGGCGGCCTGGGCCGCACCGAGGAGTTGGGATGAACGAGGAACTGGATAGCCAGCTCTCGGCGATGTTCGACGACGAGCTGCCCGCCGAGGAATGCGAACTGCTGGCCCGTCGCCTGTCCCGGGATCCGCAGTTGCAGGCTCGCTGGGGGCGTTACGCGGTGGTGGGGGCAGCCATCCGTGCAGAGCAGGGCGTGCGCCTGAACGTGTCGCTGGCGCAGCGGGTGAGTTCGGTGGTGGTTGCCGAGCCGGAACTTGCCGCTGCGGCGATGCGGACACCACAGCGTCCGGGACGCACCTGGTGGCGCCCGGTTGCCGGCGCCGCGGTAGCCGCGGGCGTGGCCGCGGTGTGCGTGAGCTGGATACGCACCCAGGGTCCCGCGGCTCCCACGCTGGTCGCGCGTGCGGCGCCACCGGCGGTGCGCCGTTCCGCGACGGGTCCGGCGACAGCCGCCACACCCGCAAGCGCTGCCGGATTCAGCTACGTGGTGCCTCCGGTGCAGAAACAGCAGGCGCCGCTGGCGGTGCCGAGTACTGAACTTGCCAACTACGTCGTGGCTCACAGCATCTACTCTCCGCCGGTCACACGGCGCAACCTCCTGTCGGCCTTCATGACAGGCGAGGGTGGGATCGCCGTGCCCGGAGCGGACATGGCCCCGCCACAGGATGCCGGTGCGCCGCTGCCGCAGGCCCGGGAGCGGTGAGGAGCGCGGACGTGAGGCTGGTGTGGCGCACACAGGTACGCCTGCTGGCCCTTGCCGTGGCCGTCGGCGGCTGCGCCGCCGCTTCGGCCCGGACGGCGAACCACACCGTGCCCGACACTCCGGCGCACCTGCTGGAGCGCATGAACCAGGCCCTCGCGACACGCAACTACGAGGGGGTGTTCTCGCACTGGCAGGGCGGACGCGTGGAAATGCTGCGCATCATCCACCGCGTCCAGGACGGCGTGGTCTCCGAGCGGCTCGCGTCCCTGGATGGCTCGGGCCGCGAGTTCATCCGCAGCGGCGCCACGCTCACCTGTTATCTGCCGGACCGGCGCCTGGTGCTGGTCGAGCAGCGGCCCGGGCAGGAGTCGCTGGTCTCCTTCCCCACTTTCGACCAGGCCGCGGGCGGAAATCTCTACGACATCCGCGAGATCGGCCACACGCGTGTCAACCTTCGTGACACGCATGTGATCCACGTTGCGCCGCGCGACCAGTACCGTTACGGCTATCGCCTGTGGATCGACGATGCAACCGGCATGCCGATCAAGACCGAATTGCTGGACGCGCACGAGCAGGTGATGGAGCAGATCGTGTTCGCCAGCCTGACCTTGAGCTCCCGTATTCCCGATTCCGCCTTCCGCCCGGAGGTTTCCACCGAGGGCTTCCAGTGGCTGCGCAACAATAATGCGCCGGCCCGGCCGACGTCGGCTGGCGCGGACGCCCCGCCGGCGCCGGCAGGCGCTGTCGCGTCGCTGCCGTGGAGCGTTCAGCAGCTTCCGCCGGGCTTCCGCATGACCGTACGTTCGGCCCAGACATTGCCGGGCTCCGACCACCCGGTTGATCACGTGGTGTTCACTGACGGCTTTGCCACGGTGTCGGTCTTCGTCGAATCGCACGGCACACAGCAGCCGGCCCGCCCGGAGACGGCCACGGTGGGCTCTTCCTCGGCCTTCTCCACGGTGGTGGATGGGCACAAGGTGACCGCCGTCGGCGAGGTGCCACCCGAGACGGTGCGTTTTATCGCCACGCAGGTCAGGGTCCTGGATCCGGCGGCGCCCACCGGGCCGCGTGGCCGGTAGCGTGCGGCCGGTGGCATGCGGCTGACGGTCGTCCATCGCCAGGAATGCGACCTGTGTGATGAGATGCTCGCGCAGCTGCGCGAGCTCGGCGCCCGGTATCCGCTGCCACCTGTCGAGGTGCTGGACGTGGATTCGGACCCCGTGCTGACCCGGCGTCACGGCCTGCACGTCCCGGTGCTGCTGTTGGACGGCTCGGTGGTCTGCCGCCACCGCCTGGATGTGCCGGAACTGCTGCGCCTGCTGAAGTGACCCGGCGGGCAGCCGGCCGGCGCAGCGGGCAAAACCCACGCCTTGCCCGCGGCAGCGGAGCTGACGTCTGCGAAAATCGCTTCCTGCGATTTTCGCCAATATATAATGCGCCCGCCGCTTTGGACTCCCTCCTGCGGCCTTTCGCGGGCACATCAAGCGGTTGCATGCGTCACATACGCAATTTCTCCATCATTGCGCACGTCGATCACGGCAAGTCGACCCTCGCTGACCGGTTCATCCAGATCTGTGGCGGACTTGCCGACCGCGAAATGCAGTCGCAGGTGCTGGATTCCATGGACCTGGAGCGCGAGCGCGGGATCACCATCAAGGCGCAGAGCGTCACGCTCTATTACACCGCCCGCGACGGGGAGCGTTACCAGCTCAACATGATCGACACCCCCGGCCACGTGGACTTCTCCTACGAGGTGTCGCGTTCGCTGGCCGCCTGCGACGGCGCGCTGCTGGTCGTGGATGCCTCCCAGGGGGTGGAGGCGCAGAGCGTCGCCAACTGTTACACGGCCATCGAGCAGGGGCTGGAAGTGGTGCCGGTCATCAACAAGATTGACCTGCCGTCGGCCGATGCGCAGCGGGTCGAGCGCGAGATCGAGGAGATCATCGGCATCGAGGCGGCGAATGCGTCCCAGGTCAGCGCCAAGACGGGCGAGGGCGTGCCGCAGCTGCTGGAGACCCTGATCCGGCGCATCCCGGCGCCGCGTGGCGACCCGCAGGCGCCGCTGCAGGCCCTGATCATCGATTCATGGTTCGACAATTACGTCGGCGTGGTGTCGTTGGTGCGCGTCGTCAACGGCAGCCTGAAGAGCGGCGACAAGATCCGGATGGTGTCCACCGGACGCAGCCACGTCGTGGATCGCCTGGGTCGCTTCACGCCGAAGTCGCTGGTGCAGCGCGAGCTGGCCGCCGGCGACGTGGGCTTTGTGGTTGCGGGCATCAAGGAGATCGACGGCGCCCCGGTCGGCGACACCATCACCCTGGAGAACCGGCCCGCCGCCGCACCGCTGCCGGGCTTCAAGCAGATCAAGCCGCGGGTGTTTGCCGGGTTGTTTCCGGTCGACTCCGACGACTACGAGAAGTTTCGTGATGCGCTGTCGAAGCTGCGGCTGAACGACTCGGCGCTGCACTTCGAGCCGGAAGTCTCCGGCGCGCTCGGCTTCGGTTTCCGCTGCGGCTTCCTCGGCCTTCTGCACATGGACATCGTGCAGGAGCGGCTGGAGCGCGAGTACCAGCTGACGCTGGTGACCAGCGCGCCGACCGTGGTATACGAGGTCGCGCGCACCAACGGCGGCGTGGAGTACGTCGACAACCCGGCCAAGCTGCCCCCGTCCAACGAGGTGGACGAGATCCGCGAGCCGATCATCATCGCCAACATCCTGGTGCCACCGGATCACGTCGGTGCGGTACTGAAGCTCTGCAACGACAAGCGCGGCGCGCAGAAGAAGATGCTGTACCTGGGGACGCAGGTGTCGTTGCAGTACGAGCTGCCGCTGGCCGAGGTGGTGCTGGACTTCTTCGACCGGTTGAAGTCGGTGAGCCGCGGCTACGCCTCGTTCGACTACGACTTCAGTCACTTCCAGGCCGGGCCGCTGGTCAAGGTCGACGTCCTGATCAACGGCGACAAGGTGGACGCGCTGTCGATCATCGTGCACCGCGACAGCGCCTACCAGCGCGGCCGGGAGCTGGTGGACAAGATGCAGGAGCTGATTCCGCGGCAGATGTTCGAGGTGGCGGTGCAGGCGGCCATCGGCAGCGCGGTAATCGCGCGCGCCACCGTCAAGGCGCTGCGCAAGAACGTGCTGGCCAAGTGCTACGGCGGCGACGTCAGCCGCAAGCGCAAGCTGCTGGAGAAGCAGAAGGAAGGCAAGAAGCGCATGAAGCAGCTCGGGCACGTGGAAATTCCGCAGGAGGCCTTCCTGGCCGTCCTGCAGGTCGGACGCAAACAATAGGGATTCGCATGCTGCAACCGCTGATGCCGATTATCGTGGCGCTGTCGTGGCTGGCCCTGCCGGTCGCCGTCATCTGTATCGTCGACGACTGGTTCCTGCGGCCACGGCGCGCGCTGTCCGCTGCCGCGGAGCAGCCGCCGCGCGATCCGCCGCTGCTGGCGGCGCTGTATTGGATACTGCCGCTGCTGATCCTGTGCGCGGTGCTGCGCCTGCTGATGGCGGAGCGGCTGGACTTCAGCGCCGTGCTGCTGGCGATCACCGTGATCACCGGGATCATATGGGCGGCCGATACGCTGCTGGCCAGGCCGCGGCGCGAGGCCGCGGCACTCGCCGCCGGGCGTGCGCCGCAGTCGCTGCGCGAACCGGGCACGGTTGACTATGCCCGCAGCTTCTTCCCGGTGGCGCTGGCGGTGCTGCTGCTGCGCGCCTTCGTGTTCGAGCCGTTCCGCATCCCTTCCGACTCCATGATGCCAACCCTGCTGGACGGGGACTTCATCGTGGTCAACAAGTACGCCTACGGCCTGCGCTGGCCGGTGCTGGACCGCAAGTTCCTGCAGATCGGGGAGCCGCAGCGCGGCGACGTGGTGGTGTTCCGCTGGCCGGTGGACCCCGCCACCAACTTCATCAAGCGCCTGGTGGGCCTGCCGGGCGATCATGTGGAGATCCGCGACAACCGCATCACCATCAACGGCCAGCCGCTCAAGTCCAGCACCGATGCGCACCGCTACAACGACGGCTGCTACGTGAACATGACGCTGGCGCACGAGACCCTCGGCGCGCACCGGCACGAGGCCATATTCTGTCCGGTTTCCATCGACCGCCAGCCGCTGCTGCCCGACTGCAAGCGTGACGGGGTGCGTGGTTATGTGTGCGGCGACGAGGACGCGCCGGGCTACGGCCGCACCCCGGCGTATGATGGCGTGGTGCCACCGGGACAGTACCTGATGATCGGCGACAATCGCGACAACAGCGACGACGGCCGCTCCTGGGGCTTCGTGCCGGAGGGCAACCTGGTGGGCAAGGCGACACGGATCTGGTTCAACTGGCGCTGGCCGCGGGCCGGCGGGCCGATCTGGAGCCGCATCGGTGCAAAGATTCCATAGAATCCGTCATACGTGTCGGGGGAGTGCAGCATGCGCAGCAGACAAAGAGGTGTGACCGCGATCGGCTGGCTGTTCCTGATGGTGCCGATCGCCATCGTCCTGTACGCCGGTATCCGCCTGGCGCCGCTGTACCTCAACTACATGAAGGTGGCGCGGGCGCTGGACGAGACGCGCAACGAGGTCAAGGCCTCGGGCGTAAACCCGCAGTCGATCCGCTCCACCATCGACAAGCACTTCGAGATCGACATGGTGGAGTTCCCCAGCACCAAGGACATGAAGATCCAGCGCGACGGCAACGACTGGGTGGTGGAGTCGCAGTACGAGGACTCGACCCCGCTGTTCGCCAATCTGTCGCTGCACGTGATATTCGACAAGGTGGTGCGTATCCCGGCTTCCGGTGTGGAGTAGCCTCAAGCCCGTGACAGCGGACTGGCCGCAGGCCTGGGTGCGTGAGCGGCTCGGGTATACACCGCACGACCTGGGGCTGTTTCGCGCGGCGCTGACCCATCGCAGCGCCGGCAGTGCCAACAACGAGCGGCTGGAGTTCCTGGGCGATGCTGTGGTCAACATGGTGGCCGCCCATCAGCTGTTCGCGGCCTTTCCGCGCGCCGCGGAGGGAGACCTCAGCCGCTTGCGGGCCCGGCTGGTCAGCCGCGAGCCCCTGGCGCAGATCGCGGCCGAGCTGGATGTCGGTGCGGCGCTGCAACTGGGAGCCGGCGAACTGCGCAGCGGCGGCTTCCGCCGCCAGTCGATCCTGTCGGACGCCCTGGAAGCCCTGTTTGGAGCCGTTTACCTGGACGGGGGGCTGGCGGCCGCAAAACCCCTCATCGAGCGCCTGCTCGCGCCCCGGCTCGCGGCGCTGCCCGCCGCCGCGGAGCTCAAGGATGCCAAGACCCGGCTGCAGGAGTACCTGCAGGGCCGCGACCTGGCCCGTCCGCTGTACGTGGTGCGCGCGGTCGAAGGGGAGGATCATGCCCAGGTGTTCCACGTGAGCTGTCGCATAGAGGCGTTGCAGGTGCAGACCCGCGGTCACGGCGCCAGCCGCCGGCGCGCCGAGCAGGAGGCCGCGGCCGCGGCCCTGGCGCAGATCGAGGCGCGGCACGCACAGGCCGGGTCGTGAGCAGCCCCGGGGCGCCGGCGGCCGGGTATCGCAGTGGCTTCGCCGCGCTCGTCGGCCGTCCCAACGTCGGCAAGTCCACGTTGCTCAATGCACTCATCGGGCAGAAGCTCAGCATCGTCACGCCGCGGCCGCAGACCACGCGCCACCGTATCCTGGGCGTGCTGACGCTGCCGCAGGCCCAAATCTGCTTTGTCGACACCCCCGGGCTGCACGCGCAGGCGGGCCGCGCGCTCAACAAGGCCATGAACCGTACGGCGGCAACTGCCCTGGCCGATGCGGACCTGGCGGTGCTGGTGGTGGAGGCGGGGCGCTGGAACAACGAGGATGAGCTGGCGCTCGAGCGTATCCGCGAGGGGGGGCGGGCGGCTGTGGTCGCCGTCAACAAGGTCGACCAGGTGCGCCCGCGCGAGCGGCTGCTGCCTTACCTGCAGGAACTGGCGGCGCGCCATGCCTTCCTGGCCCTGGTGCCGGTCTCGGCCCTCAAGGAAACCAACATCGGGGACCTGCGCGACACCATCGCCACCCATCTGCCATTGTCGCCGCCGCTGTTCCCGGACGGGGAACTGACCGACCGCGGACCCGCCTTCCGCATCGCGGAGCTGATCCGCGAGAAGCTCACGCTGGAACTGAACCAGGAGGTACCGTACGGCATAGCCGTGGAAGTGGAACGGCTACAGGAGCAGGACGGGCAGCTGCAGGTGGACGCGGCCATCTGGGTCGATCGCGAGGGACAGAAGGCTATAGTGATCGGCGCCGGCGGTGCGCGCCTGAAGCGCGTCGGACGCAGCGCGCGGCTGGCGTTGAACGGCATCCTCGGGCGGCGCCTGCACCTGAACCTGTGGGTGAAGGTGCGGGAGAACTGGGCCGACAACGCCCGGGCGCTCAAGGAACTGGGGTTGGAGTGAGCCGCGCGGCGCAGCGCGTGGAGCTGGCCGCGGCCTTCGTGCTGCACCAGCGCCCGTGGCGCGACACCAGCCGCATACTGGAGGTGCTGTCGCGCGACCACGGGCGGCTGACACTGTTTGCGCGCGGGGTGCGCAGTCCCGGAGCGAAGCTGACCGGGGTGCTGCAGCCCTTCCAGCCGCTGCTGCTGTCGTGGCAGGGCCGCGGGGAGAACCCCTGGCTGAGCCGCGCGGAGCGCGGCGGCGAAGGGGGGCGGCTGCCCCCCCACACGCTGCTGGGCGCGTTCTATATCAACGAGCTGCTGCTGAAGCTGACAATACGGCATGATCCACAGCCGGCGCTGTTCGACCAGTACGCGCAGGCACTGCAGTTGTTGCGCGGCGGTGCGCCGCTGGCGCCGGCGCTGCGGCTGTTCGAGAAGCGCCTGCTGGAGCTGCTGGGATACGCCGTGGAGCTGACCTGCGAGGCGCGTACGGGCGCCGCCGTGGACCCGCAGGGCTGGTACCGCTTCCACGGCAGCGAGGGCCTGGTGCGCACCCAGGACGCGGATCCGGATTGCCTGTCGGGCGCCTCGCTGCTGGCGCTGGAGCGCGAGTCACTGACCGGGCCGCGGGAGCTTACGGACGCGCAGCGCCTGCTGCGCGCAGCGCTGGATGCCTGTCTGGAGGGGCGCCCCCTCAAGAGCCGCAGCGTGGCGCGCGCCATGCGCGCGGCGCGATCGCCCTGAAGTCCCGCACGGGCGGCCGGCGCGCGCCGGCAGTGCGCGTCCCGGGCCTGCGGCGTTTTGACTCACGTGCAGCGGTCCATTAACTTGCCTGAATGGACATGAGCCGTACGGCAGACCTGGGAGTCAACATCGATCACGTCGCCACGCTGCGTCAGGCGCGCGGCGGGCGCCATCCGGATCCGGTGCACGCGGCCCTCGCCGCCGAAGCCGCCGGGGCAGACAGCATCACCCTGCACCTGCGCGAGGATCGCCGTCACATCCAGGACCGCGACGTGCAGGCGCTGCTGCCACTGCTGCAGACGCGCATGAATCTGGAGATGGCGCTTACCCCGCAGATGCTCGGGATCGCCACCCGGCTGCGGCCTGCGGACTGCTGCCTGGTGCCGGAGCGGCGTGCGGAACTGACGACCGAGGGCGGGCTGGAGGTGCGCTCGCAGCTTGCCCGGGTGCGCGAGGCGGTGGCGCAGCTGTCCACAGCCGGCATCCGGGTGGCGTTGTTCATCGATCCGGATGCGGCGCAGATCGAGGCGGCCGCCGAGGCCGGCGCGCCGGTGGTGGAATTGCATACCGGCGCCTACTCCGGGGCCACCGGTGCGGCGCGCGCCACACAACTGCAGCGCCTCGCAGTCGCGGCACAGCTGGGTGCGCGCCTGGGGCTGACGGTGCACGCCGGCCACGGCCTCAACTATCACAACGTCCAGCCGGTCGCGGCGCTGCCGCAGATCGTGGAGCTGAACATCGGGCATGCGCTCATCGGCCACGCCCTGTTCGTCGGTCTGCCGGCGGCCGTGCGCGAGATGAAGGCGCTGATGCGCGCGGCGCGGCCATGATCCATGGCATAGGCGTGGACGTGCTGGAGGCGCAGCGCATCGCGCGCACCCTGGAGCGGCACGGGCAGCGTTTCATCGAGCACCTGCTGATGCCGCGGGAACAGGAGCAGCTCGCGCGCACGCGCCGCCCGGAGCGCTTCCTCGCCATGCGCTTTGCGGCCAAGGAGGCCATCGTCAAGGCCATGGGCACCGGCTTTGCCCACGGGATCTGGATCCGCGATGTGGGCGTGGTGCAGAACAGCTGGGGCAGGCCCGAAGTGGTGTACTCCGAGCGCGGTGAGCAGGTGCGCCGCGGCCTGGGGATCGGCGACGGCCACGTGACCCTGACGGACGAGGCGGGCCTGGTTGTTGCCGTGGCGGTCCTGCTGAAGGCAGCATGAACACCCTGGTATTCGACATAGAGACGGTGCCGGACGTGGCCTTCGGCAGGCGCCTGTATGGCCTCGAGGGCCTCAGTGACGATGAAGTCGCCAAGGCGATGTTCACCCTGAGGCGCCAGGGCAGTGGCGGGGAGCTCCTGCCGCTGCCGCAGCAGCGCGTGGTCGCGATTTCCTGTGTGCTGCGCAGCCGCGATGACCTGCGGGTGTGGAGCCTGGGTGATCTGTCCAGCCCGGAAGCGGAGCTGATACAACGATTCTTCGACGGCGTGGAGAGGTTCTCGCCGATACTGGTGTCGTGGAACGGTTCGGGCTTCGACGTGCCCGTGCTCACCTACCGGGCGCTGGCCGCCGGCGTGCAGGCGCCGCGCTTCTGGGAGACCGGCGACGAGGACAGCAGCTTCCGCTACAACAACTACCTCAGCCGCTACCACTGGCGGCACACCGACCTGATGGATGTGCTGTCGGCTTTCCAGGGACGCGGCCGGGTGTCGCTCAGCGACATGGCAAGCCTGCTGGGCCTGCCCGGCAAGCTGGGCTTCGACGGCAGCCAGGTGTGGGATGCCTGGCTCGGCGGGAACATTGCCGGCATCCGCCGCTATTGCGAGACCGACGTCCTTAACACCTGGCTGATCTACCTGCGCTTCGCGCTGCTGCGCGGGGAGCTGTCGCGCGAGGAGCACGCCGCGGAGCTCGAGCGTGTGCGGGCGCTGCTGCGGGACTCCGGCGAGCCGCACTTCGCACAGTTCCTCGAGGCGTGGGAGAGCCCGGCTTGAGGTCGGGCGCTGAGCGCCTGCCGCCTGCCGCAGCCGAGACCGCAACGGTCGCCGACCTGACCCACGACGGCGCGGGCGTGGTGCGCGGCGGCAAGACCGCGTTCGTGCCAGGCACGCTGCCGGGGGAGGAGATCCGCTTCCGCCGCACCCGCAGTCACCGCCAGTATGACGAGGGCCAGCTCATCGAGGTGTTGCAGCCCGCGCCCAGTCGCGTTGCGGCACGCTGCCCGCATTTCGGCGTGTGTGGCGGCTGCGTTCTGCAGCACATGGACCCGCAGGCGCAGCTCGCGTCCAAGGAGGCGCAGCTGCGCGACAGTCTCGCCCGCGTCGGCGAGGTGCAGCCGCAACGCTGGCTGGAGCCGCTCACCGGGCCGGTGTGGGGTTACCGCCGGCGCGCCCGTCTGAGCGTGCGCTATGTACACAAGAAGCACACCGCGGTGGTGGGCTTTCGCGAACGCGCCGCACCCTACGTGGCGCAGCTGGCGGGCTGCGAGGTGCTCGCCGCCCCGGCGGGCGCGCTGATCGAGCCGCTGGTGCGGTTGATCAACTCGCTGCAGGTGCGCGAGCAACTGCCGCAGATCGAAGTGGCGGTGGCCGACAACGCCACCGCGCTGGTGCTGCGTGTGCTGTGCGAGCCGCAGGAGGCGGACCTGCAGCGCCTGGCGCAGTTCGAGCGCGAGCACGCGCTACGCCTGTACCTGCAGCCAGGCGGGCTGGACTCGGTACGGCCGCTGCACGCCGGCGGGGCCCCTTTACATTACCGCCTGCGGGCATTCGATCTGACATTGCAGTTCGAGCCCACGGATTTCATCCAGGTGAACGGCGCGGTCAACGCGCTGCTGGTGGAGTGCGCGGTGGAACTGCTGGACCTGACGCCGGCGGCACGGGTGCTCGACCTGTACTGTGGGCTGGGCAATTTCACCCTGGCGCTGGCGCGCCGTGCCGCGATGGTGGTGGGCGTCGAGGGTGAACCGGGGCTGATAGAACGCGCCCGCGCCAACGCCGACGCCAACGGCATCGGCAACGCGCAGTTCCACTGCGCCGACCTTGCCGCGCCGGCCGCGGCGGCGCAGTGGCCGGCAGAGGGCTTCTCGCACGTGCTTCTGGACCCGCCGCGCACCGGCGCGCGCGAGATGCTGGGGTCGCTGGCGCGGGTTGCGCCGCGGCGGGTGTTGTATATTTCCTGCCATCCGGGGAGTCTGGCGCGGGATCTGAAGGTGCTGGTGCACGAATACGGCTTTACTCTGGCCGCGGCCGGGGTAGTGGACATGTTTCCCCACACCGCGCACGTGGAATCGGTCGCGTTGCTGCACACCCCGGCAGAGGTGCGGCGCGCGTGAGCCTGGGTCCACTGATGGTCGACATCGCCGGCACCCAGGTGACCGCGGAGGACCATGAGGTACTGCGGCATCCGCTGGTGGGCGGGGTCATTCTGTTCAGCCGTAACTACCGCGATCCGCAGCAGCTGCAGGAGCTGGTTGCCGCCATCCACGCCGTGCGTTCGCCAAGACTGATCGTCGGCGTCGACCAGGAGGGCGGGCGGGTGCAGCGCTTCCGTGATGGGTTTTCGCGCCTGCCCGCCATGCGCCGCATAGGCCATGAATATGACCTGGACGCGCGCGCCGGTATCCAGCTGGCGCGCTCGCTGGGCTGGCTCATGGCCGCCGAGCTGCGCGCCTGCGGGGTTGATGTCTCCTTCGCACCGTGCGTCGACCTGGACCTGGGCGTCAGCGAAGTCATCGGCGACCGCGCCTTCCATGCCGACGCTGCGACGGTGGGCAAGCTGGCCGTTGCCTGGATGACCGGTATGCGCGAGGCGGGCATGGCGGCAACGGCCAAGCACTTTCCCGGGCACGGCGCCGTGGTGGCTGATTCGCACCATGCACTGCCGGTGGATCGTCGCGAACTGGCCGACATGGGGGCTGACCTCGCCCCCTACCGGCTGCTGATCGCCAACTCACTGGCGGCCGTAATGGTGGCGCATGTGCAGTTCCCCAGGGTCGATCCGGCGCCGGCCAGCCTGTCGGGCCGCTGGATTCGCGACGTGCTGCGCGGAGAGCTGAGGTTTCACGGTGTAGTGTTTGCGGACGACTTGTCCATGGGAGGGGCGGCGGCCTGGGGCGATATCGTGTCGCGGGCGCAGCTGGCCCTGTCTGCGGGTTGCGACATGCTGCCGGTCTGCAACAATCGAGCGAGCGTCATCGGACTCCTGGAGGGGCTGCCGGCACAGGAGCGGCCCGCCTCTGGAGTGCGACTGGTACGGCTGCACGGTCGTGCCGGGTCGCCGGCGCTCGAGGAGTTGCGGACGCTGCCACAGTGGCGGCAGGCGAGTGAGCTGCTGGCGCGCGCCGGGGAGCGCGGCGCGCTGACGCTGGATGCCTAGGACCCCATCATGAAAAACTGGACGGCCGAAGCCTGGCGCCGCGTGACGGAGAACGCACCCGAGGGCATCGTCATCTGTGACGCCACCGCCCCGGACGTACCGGCGGTGTTCGTCAATACCTCCTTCGCGCAGATGTGCGGCTACCCGGCCGCGGCACTGCTGGGAACCAACCTGCGCATCCTGCAGGGCAACGACCGGGACCAGGAGGCGCGCTCGCGCCTGGCCGAGGCCGTGCGCAACGGCGAGTCCGCACGTGTTTTGCTGCGTAACTACCGCCCCGACGGCTCGCTGTTCTGGAATGAGACGGTGATGCAGCCGGTGCGTGACGGACACGGGCGCCTGACGCACTTTGTGGGTTATCACCGTGATGCCGGCGAGCGCCTGAAGGGCGGGGAACGCGCGGTGGCAGCGGGACTGCCGTCGTGGCTGCGCGATGACCGGCTGACGGGCCTGTACTCGCGCGCCTGGTTCGAGGAGTTGCTGCAGCGGGACTGGTCGTTTGCGCAGCGCGATTCGCACGAGGTCAGCCTGGCGATGTTCGACATCGACTACCTCAACGCGTACAACGACAAGTTCGATCGCGCCGCGGGCGATGCCTGCATCCGCCGCGTGGCGCGGGTCATCGGCGCCTCCTACCGGCGCGGCGGGGACCTGGTGGGCCGCTGGGATGGCGGCACCTTCGCGGTGCTGACCCAGGGCGAGGCGGCGGAGCGGGGCGCACAGTACGCGCAGACGGTTGCCCAGCGAGTGCGTGACCTGCTGATGCACCATCCGGCCGGAGGGCCCGAGCGCTACGTGACGGTGAGCGTCGGGGTGGCGAGCCTGGTGCCGCCACGCAACCTGGAGCTTTCAGGGCTGCTGAAGGCCTGCCAGGCGGCCGTGCGGCGCGCCAAGGGCCAGGGGCGCGGGGCAGTCGCGAGCGCCGTGGCGGCGGACTTCCAGTAGCGCCGACAGCAGGGATGCCCGCAGCTTTGTGCGGGCCGTCGCAATATTGCGACGGGCGCCGCCATGCTGACGCCGCTGGCGACTCGTGTTGCCAAGAAGCGCTGTTTCAGTGCGCGCCTGAGCGATCTCCTTACACTTCGACATAATCTGTGATCGCGGCCCGCACCGCGCATTCACGCGTGCATTGACATCACGCTGTGAGATACTGATCACATTCGCAGAACAACAAGGACATCGGTGAAGGGATCCAAAATGCCAGATATAGCACCGGCGCAGTTTTCTCCGGCAGTACGCGCAGCACGCCGCACCTTCCTTCTGACGCTCGCATGTGCGCTCCTGGCGGTCGGCGCCTGGCGGCCGGCCCAGGCGCAGATGCCGACAACGCTTGGCTGGACTGCGCTGCCCGCGTCCACCTCGTTGCAGGGCAGTGGCGCCTGCCCTCCCAACTACTTCGGCGGCGATCCATTCGCGTTCGCGTCCAACTGTCAGAACGTGATCCGTGCCTGGAATGGCGCCGTGGCCGACACCCAGGGGAACCGGCTGATCATCTGGGGCGGTGGCCACAACAATTATTACGGCAACGAAATTTATGCGCTCAATCTCGGGGCGAATCCGATCACGCTGACGCGCCTGAAGGATCCGACCATCCCGACCAACTACGCGAATTCCGCCAATTGCGTCGAGAGCCTGCCACCGGGCAGCACGGGATTCGCGCCGAATTCCCGCGAGGTCTACGAGGGCATGGCCTATATCGCCAACGCCGGGGTGCTGTACATGCTCAACGGCGCCCTGGCCTGCGGGCAGGCCAATGGCGGCAGCGGCACCTGGACCATTCCGCTGAATAATATTTCCAATTCCACGGCGTGGACTTACGAGAACCCGACGATGATCGGGACGCAGCCAGGCCAGAATTACAACGGGTATCCCCAGGGTAATATCGCCGTGTACGATCCGGTCACCGGGCTGGTGTTCGTCAGCGATACCTACGACCTCGCTACGTACAACTACAAGACCAACACCTATAACCGCATTACCGGGTCCTGGGGCTTCCTCACCAGCTACTACATGAGCGGCGCCATAGATCCCGCCCGCAGGCTGTTCGTCGCGGTGGGGGGCTGCAGCGCCGGAAGCTGCCAGGCGGGTCACGGCGTATACGTGGCCGATATCAGCAACCCTGCCAGCACGACCGGCCAGAACTGGACGGCGGCGACCCTGACGGACCCGAACTGCGCGCAGTTCCTCTCGGGCGGCGCAAACAACATCGGTTCGGCGAACCCGGGCTTCGTCTACGACCCGGTCGCGGGCAACTTCGTGGGGTGGCCGAACGAGGGCAACAGCGTTTACATCATCACACCCGACACGGTGAACAAAAAGCTGAGCTGCCAGGTGGTGACGTTCCCCGGAGGGCCGCCGAACTCCGCGCATGCCTATGGCTCGACCAGCTCGAGCTTCGGAACCTTCGGGCGCTTCCAGTACTTTCCGGCGTACGATGCCTTCGTCCTGGTCAACGACTGGAACATTCCCGCTTACGTCCTGAGGCTGCGTGGCAACGCCGCTCCCCCGCCCAGCTTCACGCTCGCGACCTGCCCCGGCAATACCGCCAGCGCGGTCGTCAACATAGCGGCGACGGGCAACGTCGGCAGTGTGAGTCTGTCGGCGAGCGGACTGCCGGCCGGGGCAACCTGGCAGTTCTATCCGGCCTCGGTCTTTGATTCGGGCAGCTCCACGCTGACCGTAACCGTTCCGAGTGGCACCCCGCGAACGACTTCGAATGTGACCATCACGGGCACCAGCGGCTCGCTCACGCAGACCAGCACGGCGACCATGGTCCTGGGTTGCCCCTGATTGCCTTAAGCGGATCCCGGGAGGGCTTGAGCGCCTCCCCGGGATCGGCGGGTTGACCCCGATAGCTGGCGCGGATCAGCGGCTGGGGACCAGGTACCAGCAGTCGTTGAACGGGTCGTTGCACAACACGAACACGTCCAGCGTCGGGTCATAGCCGAAGTGCCCGAAGGTGCCGTTCTGCCCGCCGTATATCGGCACGTCCTGGGGGTAGTCCGTGCCCTGCGTGGCACCATAAACTTCCGACGTACAGGTCCAGGTCGCGGGATCCAGGTACCACACGACGTTGCCGGCGTTCGGGTAGATCACTACCCGTTTTCCGATCGGGTCCCACTGCATCCCCATGTACTGTGGATTGGCATTTGTGCCGCCGTTCATGTTGCCGCAGCCATTCGTCGCAGGTGTCTGCAAAGCGAGGTTGCTGCCGGAAATGTCGATGTAGAGGATGCCTTCCCTGGCACTCGTCGTGGACTGCGGGCCGATCAGGATGAAGTATTTGTGCAGCGGGTCGACGACGCCGCTCGAGTGATAGCCGATGACCTGGTTTGCCTTCACAGTCAGGGAATTGGTCGTCGGGTTGAAGAACTGCAGGTTGGACTGGCTGTGGATCCACACCCCCTGCGTGTTCGGATCGTAGGCCGCAACGACACCTACGTTGCCGGGGTTGGTGAAGGCCGAATTCGCCGCTGGATCGCCCAGTGAAGTCCAGTTCGGGTCGCAACCCGGAGCGCAGCTGGCCAGCACCGAGGACAGCGCCAGCATCCACACGTTCTGCGTGCCATTGCCGTATGGCCCGGTCACGCCGCCAAACTCGACCATTTCATCCTGGCCGGGGATATAGACCAGGCCATTGTAGGTGTGCACGGAACCGGGCGTCGTATGCTGCGTGGGCGTGCAGCCCGGAGCATAAGTACAGCCGGGGTGGCCAAGTACGGTCAGGGAACCGCTGACGGCATTGTATTTGCAAATCGCACCGGCGGGCGTGGTGAGGGTAGTTCCCGGCTCGGTACCCGGGGTTCCCATCGCCGGACAGGTGACGGGGTTGGCGGAATGATCCAGGTGCACCATGCTGAGCGTGGACATCTCCAGCGAGTACACATCGTTGCCCCAGTAATGCTGGTGGCCGCCACCCCACATGAGCAGCCGGTGCCGCTGGGTGTCATAAGCGCCGCCGTTGGAGTCTTCCAGCAGGCTGTAGCATTCCCTGGTGAATCCGAAGCCGTAGCTGGCGTATGCCGGATTCAGGTTCTGGGGAAAGTTGTCCGGATCACTGAAGGGCGGATTGTGCTCCGGTCCGCCGCCGCACATGGCAGTCGCGGGGATCCTGTGCCAGCCCGGCGCAGAGCTGAGCGTTTGCGGGCCCAATGGAGGCGGCGCCACGTTCAGGCCCAGTGACAGCGTCGCGCTGGTGGACTTTGCGTCGGTCACCCTGACCGAAAACTTGAACGTGCCGGAGGAACTCGGCGTGCCCGCGAGCTTGCCCGTCGCGGCATCAAGCACCAGGCCCGCCGGCAGTGCTCCGCTGCCGATCGACCAGCGGTAGGGCGTGCTGCCACCACGGGCCAGCAGCACGGTGCCGTAACGGTAGCCCGCCTGTGCGTTGGGCAGGGCGGCCGTTCCGATGGTCAGCGATCCCTGCGAAGTCGGGGGCGGCGATGTGGACGGCGGCGGTGAAGTGGATGGTGGTGGCGAATTTGATGTTGGTGAAGAAGGCGTCGACGAGCGAACACTCTGATCATGACAGCCCGCGAGAAAAATCATCGCGGCCACAAGCCCACCCAGACTGCGGGTGATCCGCTTCGTATGCTCCACCATGTGCGACCCCACTTGCGACGACAGCGCCAAGATACCTTTCGCCGCGCATGGTAATGGGGAAGCGATCACAAAATGGCGGTCGCGAAACTCGCGCGCGAACTTTTTTTCGCAAATGTCGGTGAACACAGACGAAGCAGCGCGGCCGCGTCGCCGAACACCGACGGCTCGCCCATAGAAACAGCAGCAAACGTCGCAGGATGCCGACGGTTCGAGCGCCATGCCTGCAGTGCGCAGCGCGCAGTTCAGCGCGCCATTCGCGGCGCGCACTGGCACGCAATGGCGGTGGCTGCTGCACGCGAACGGCGCGGTCGGACCTGGTTTATGCCCGATGTTGTTTTGAAGACGCCGGCAAAACCGTGACGTGAGTGTTGGTTTCCGGGTTCGACCCCCTCCGCGGGGAGCACTCCCTGGCCGCGACAACCTTCGTCCCAGGCTGTGGCTCTCTCAGCAGGGCAGGGCCTGGCGGAGCTCGAGGCGCAATCTGGCGTGGAATTGCAATAGAAAATAAA
Organism: Pseudomonadota bacterium; assembly: GCA_018241445.1. GTDB lineage: Bacteria > Pseudomonadota > Gammaproteobacteria > Steroidobacterales > Steroidobacteraceae > 13-2-20CM-66-19. The sequence goes on along the minus strand of JAFEDT010000017.1, from coordinate 96,421 downwards.
TACGAGTATTCTTGCAGTGGAAAATGAACGTCAAGACCACCGCCAGGCTGCCCAGGCCCGATTCCGGGGCCATTCTCGCGCGCGCCACGGTGCGCGCGGCGCGCCTTCTGGAAGTGGCGCAGGGGGACCTGGCCGACATCATCGGCGTAAGCGGCGCCACGCTCTCGCGGCTTGCCCATGCGCACAAGGCATTGGACCCGGGTTCCAAGCCCTGGCAGCTCGCGGCACTGTTCGTACGCTTGTTCCGCTCGCTGGATGCGATCGTCGGCTCCGACGATGCGGCGGCACGCGCCTGGCTGCGAAGCGAGAATACCGCCCTCGGGGGAGTGCCCCTGGCCCTGATTCGCGAGCCGGCCGGGCTGGTGCGCACGGTTGACTACCTGGACGCCGCGCGCGCTCGCATCTGAGGCGCAGCGCTACGGCGGCGCGCTGTGGCGGGTCGTGGAGACGCAGCACACGGCCTCCACCCTGCGTCTCACCGACACGCTGGAGCAGCAACTGGCCCTGGAACAGATCCTGGAGGACAGCAAGCCGCCACTGCCAGCCTCGGTCGCCGGCCTGCATTACCTGCTGGCAACTCCGTTTCGGTATCGCCCGCCCGGCGGCTCGCGGTTTCGCGAGCCTTTCGAGTCCGGTGTCTGGTACGGCGCTGAAGCGCTGCGCACGGCGTTGGCGGAAAAGAGCTATTGGCGGCTGCGCTTTCTGCTCGATTCCCCGGCAACGCCGGACCTGAAGCCGGTGCCGCACACCGCGTTCCGGGTGCTGGTGCAGACGGACGTGGCCCTGGACCTGACGGCGCCGCCCCTGGTGCGTGATCGGGAGCGCTGGACTTCGCGCACCGACTACACCGCGACGCAGGCGCTGGCCGCTGCTGCACGGGGTGCCTCGATAGAGCTGATCCGCTACGAATCGGTGCGTGATCCGCTGCGCGCCGCCTGCGCCGCCGCGCTGGTGGCGCGCGTCTTCGGCCGCAATCGCCCGGCGGCACTGCAGACCTGGTTCCTGGCGGCAGCGCGCGCGCGGGTGCGCTGCGTCAGCAGTGCACGGGGAGGGCAGACCTGGGAGTTCACGGCCGGCCAGCTCGGGGCCGCGGCCGGATGAACCTGAAACACGCAAGCGGGGCTGACCCTGCACCAGCCGGCGAGGCTGCGCCGCTGGTGCGGGCCGATCCACCCACTCGCTGGCAGGAGATCGCGCTGCTGCTCGGCTGCGGTGTGGGTGCGGCCCTGCACGCGGGCAAGGTGCCGCCGGCGCTGCCGTCACTGCTGGATGAGCTGCATCTCAGTATCGTACAGGCAGCCTGGGTCCTGTCGCTCCTGAGCGCCGTGGGCGCCCTCGCCGGATTCTTTGCCGGGCGTGTCACCGACCGCCTCGGCGCACGCCGGGTGGCGGTCGTGGGCCTCATCTGCATGGCGGCCGCCAGTTATGTGGGTGCGATGGCGCAGGGCGCTGCGCTGCTGCTGGCGAGCCGCGCGGTGGAGGGCCTGGGCTTCCTGCTCGCCGTCGTCGCGATCCCCACGGTGCTCGGGCGTGCGGCGGCGCCGTCCGATCGTCGTTTCGTCAGCGCGCTGTGGGGCATCTACATGCCCACCGGCTTAGGCGTCGCCCTCGTGGGAGCACCGCTGTTGCTGCACGCCGGGGGCTGGCGTTATCTGTGGCGCGTCTGCGCCCTGCTCGCCGCACTGCTGGCGGCGTGCCTGGTGGCCACGCGCGCCGCGGCCGCGCCGGCACGGCAGGCGGTGGCGCAGCGTCAGGACGTCCGCTGGGACCGCGCCGCCGCGCTGCGCCTGGCGTTGATCTTCTGCATGTACACGCTGCAGTACCTGGCGGTACTCGGCTTCCTGCCTACGCTGCTGCATCAGCAGGGCATCAGCATTCAGCAGGCCGGCAACCTGACCGCCGGGGTGGCGTTGGCCAACGCGGCAGGCAATCTGCTCGCCGGCGTACTGATGACGCGTCACTTCCGTCCGGCCGGGCTGATCGGCGCGGGGTCGCTGGTGATGGCGGTGGCGGCGCTGGGCATCTACCTGCCGGCCGTGGGACCGTTCGCCCGTTACCTGTTGCTGCTGGCGTTTTCGTTGTGCGGCGGGCTGTTGCCGGCGTCGGTGTTCGCGAGCGTGCCGGCCGCCGCACGCGGTGCCGGCGCCGCCGGCACGGTGATGGGACTGGTCGTGCAGGGATCAAACATCGGGCAGCTGCTGGGACCGCCGCTGGCCGCGGCGGTGGCCGAGCGGGCAGGCGGCTGGCAGCTGACACCGGTGGTGTTGTTGCCGGCTGCGCTGATCGCGCTGCTGGCGGCCCGTGGGCTGCCGCGCAGCGGCGGCGGACCCCTCAGCGACCCGCAGCGCGCGCCGCCTGCACGGGGGTGACCAGGGCAATCACGCCGAAAGCGGGGTGGTCGAAGTAGTTACGCTCGTAGAAGCGCACACGCCGGCTCTGGTTGAGAGTGAAGGTGGTGCCCGGGGCGGCCCCCAGGCCCGCAGGCGGGGAATCCATGGTGTAGTTGAGGGTCATACCCAGGTGCAGGAACTGGCCGCGTTCCAGCAGCACGGTACCTCTGAGGCCGGGCACGTCGATGCCGAGGCGGTCGATGGGGAAGCCGGCGCGGGTGCCCCAGGCGCTGGCGGTCTGCGACCAGGCCGCGTGCGCCACCGGCGTGTAGGCGCCGCTGGCGCGCAGGCGGCCCTCGAGTTCGGTGAGCTGCCACGCCGATTGCGGCAACGAGGCGACGAAGCGCCCGACCTGCGAACCGCCGCTCGCGGATTCGTCGCCGGCGATACTGCGGCCCGCCTGGACGCTCCAGTTCTCGCCGCCTCCCTGCGCGCCGTTGTTGCGGAAAATCACGATCTCGATGTTGTAGATGCTGGCGGAGGGTGCCGGTGTGGCTGGCGGGGCCGCCGCTGCCGCAGCGGCCTCCTGCGCCGAGGCACTGCCGACCAGGCTCGACAGACCCAGGACGAATGTCGCCAGCAGCGCGGGCAGGGTGATCGCTTGCATCACGCCGACGCGGTGCGGCCATTGTGGCAGCGGCTGGTTCATGGGCTCATTCTAGCTAATTCCCGCCCGGTGCCGCGGGCACCGTGCCTGGCGTATCCAGGCGCTGCAGCAAGCGCGCCGCGAACTCGAAGCGCTCATTCTCCGCGGGCAGCGCCCGCGACACCCGCAGCTTGAGCGGCCCCTCCAGCCGGTATTCACGCGGCGCCTGCCGGATCAGGCGCACCACGGTGGCCGGCTCGATGCGCGACCGCTCCTCGAAGGTCACGGTGCCGCCCTGCGGCCCCAGGTCCAGGCGCCGGACACCCATAGCGCGCGCCGTCTGCTTCAGCCGTGCGATGCGCAACAGGTTCTGGGCTACCGGCGGCAGTGGACCGAAGCGGTCGTGCAGCTCCGCCATCAGCTCATCCAGCGCGCCGGTCGCGGCGGCGGCGATGCGCTTGTAGAGCGACAGTCGTACGTGTACGTCGGCCACGTAGCTGTCCGGAAGGAAGGCCGGCAGGCGCAGCTCCACCTCGGTGGCGGCGGACAGCGGCTGGTCCAGTGCGGGCTCGCGGCCTTCGCGCAACGCCTTCACCGCCTGCTCCAGCATGTCCAGGTACAGCGCCAGCCCGATCTCGGTCATCTGGCCGCTTTGCTGTTCGCCCAGCAGCTCGCCGGCGCCGCGGATCTCCAGGTCGTGGGTGGCGAGCACGAACCCGGCGCCCAGCTCCTCCATGGATTCGATGGCTTCCAGGCGCTTGGCGGCGTCCTGCGACAGCGCCTGGCGCGGCGGGGCGATCAGGTAGGCATAGGCGCGGTGGTGCGAGCGGCCGACGCGCCCACGCAGCTGGTGCAGCTGCGCCAGCCCCATGTGGTCGGCGCGGTTGATCATGATGGTGTTGGCGGTCGGCACGTCGATGCCGCTCTCGATGATCGTGGTGCAAACCAGCACGTTGAAGCGGCGATGGTAGAAATCCACCATCAGCTGTTCCAGCTCCCGCTCGCGCATCTGGCCGTGTCCGATACGCACATTGGCCTCCGGCACGATTGCCTGCAGGTCGGCGGCGACCTTGTCGATGGTGCGCACTTCGTTGTGGACGAAGTAGACTTGGCCGCCGCGGCGCAGTTCACGCAGCGCGGCCTCGCGCAGCGTCGGTGCGTGCCACTCCATCAGGAAAGTCTTGATGGCCAGGCGCGCCGCCGGCGCGGTGGTGATCAGCGACAGGTCGCGCACGCCTCCCAGTGCCATGTTGAGGGTGCGCGGGATCGGCGTGGCAGTCAGTGTCAGTACGTGCACGTTGGCGCGCAGCGCCTGCAGACGCTGCTTGTCGCGCACGCCGAAACGGTGTTCCTCGTCGACGATCAAAAGTCCCAGGTCCTTGAAGCGCGCGTGGGCGTGCAGCAGGCGGTGGGTGGCGATGACGATGTCGACCTTGCCGGACTCAAGGCCCTCCAGCACCGCGCGGGTTTCCCTGGCGTTGCCGAAGCGCGACAGGCCTTCAACGCGCAGCGGCCAGTCGGCGAAGCGATCGCGGAAGTTGGCGAGGTGCTGCTGCACCAGCAGCGTGGTTGGGGCCAGCACCGCGACCTGCTTGCCCGCCTGTGCGGCGACAAAGGCGGCACGCATCGCCACTTCGGTCTTGCCGAAGCCGACGTCGCCGCAGACGATGCGGTCCATGGGGCGCTCGCTGCCCATGTCGGTGAGCACCTGGGTGATGGCCTGCGCCTGGTCCGCCGTCTCCTCGAAAGGAAACCCGCTGGCGAAGGCCTGGTAATCCGCCTCCCGGCAGGTCAGCGCCAGCCCCGGCTGCGCCTTGCGGCGTGCATACAGGTCCAGCAGCTCCGCCGCCACGTCGCGGATCTGCTCGGCGGCGCGGCGGCGTGCGCGTGCCCACTGATCCGTCCCCAGCTTGTGCAGCGGCGCATTCTCGCCGTCGGCGCCGGTGTAGCGGCTGACCAGGTGCAGGGCGTGCACCGGCACGTAGATGCGGTCGCCGTCCCGGTACTCCAGTACCAGGAACTCCCCGGGCGTGCCGCCGATCTCCATCGGCTGCAGTCCCTGGTAGCGCCCCACGCCATAGAGCTCGTGCACCACGGGGGCCCCGGGGTTGAGGTCCTGCAGGTCGCGCAGGATCGCCTGGGGGTCAGCGCTGCGCTTGCGGCGGCGTTCCTGGCGCGCGCGCGCGCCGAACAGCTGCGCCTCGGCGATCACCGCGATATGTGGCTGCGTCAGCGTCAGCCCCTGCAGGTCCGGCGCCACCGTAACGGCGAGGCGAGAGGTGCCGCCCGCGAAGGCCTCCCAGTCGGCAACCACCGCCAGCTCGTGGCCGTGCGTGCGCAGCATCTCCTGCAGCATCTCGCGCCGCCCGGGCGAGTCTGCCGCCAGCAGTACCCGCCCGGCGAACTCGCCGAGGAAAGTGTTTAGCGGCGCGAAGGGTTCGGCGGCACGCACGTCGACGCGCAGCTCGCGCGGCGCGGCAGTCGGGAAGTTGTGCACGACGCGGGCCGCCGGCGTGAGCTCGGTGTCGGCCTTGAAGGCGTCCAGGGTGATGGAGCTGAAAGGCGTGAGCAGCAGCTGCAGCGCCGGCGGATCGAGGAACAGTTCCACCGGGGCGAGGATCGGCCGCTCGATGTCGTGGCGCCGCTCCTCGTAGCGCGACTGCACGTCGCTCCAGGCGCGCTGCAGCGCGCGCGGCAGGCCCGCATCCTGCACCAGCACGGCGTGTGGCGGCAGGTAGTCGACCAGGGTCGCGGTGCTGTCGAAGAACAGCGGCTGGTAGAACTCCACGCCCGCCGGCGCCGTGCCCTCACTCACACCGCGGTAGATGGCGCTGCGCGTCGGGTCGCCCTCGAAACGCGTGCGGTAGCGGCCGCGGAAGTCCCGCACCGCCTGCGCGTCCAGCGGCACCTCGCGCGCCGGCAGCAGCCGCAGGTGCTCGAGCGTGTCGAGCGAGCGCTGGGTCTCGGGGTCGAAGCGCCGGATGGCCTCGATCTCCTCGTCGAACAGGTCGATGCGCAGTGGCCCGGCCGCCCCCATCGGGTACACGTCCAGCAATGAGCCACGCACCGCGAACTCGCCCGGACCGGCCACCTGCGAGACGCTGGCGTAGCCTGCCTCGATGAGCCGGTTGCGGAAGGGCGCGAGCGCCAGCGACTGTCCCTTGCGCAGGTCGAAGGCGCGGCCAGCCACGTAGCCACGCGGCGGCAGGCGCTGCAGCAGGGTATCGGCCGTGACGATCAGACAGCCGTGTTGCGCGTGCGGCAGGTCGTACAGGGCCTGCAGCCGTTCGGAGATGATGTCCGGGTGCGGGGAGAAGAGGTCGTAGGGCAGCACCTCCCAGTCCGGCAGGCGCAGCAGCGGCAGGTGCGGGCCGGCGAAGAACCGCAGCTCGGCGCTGAGCTGCTCCAGTTCGCGCGCGGCGTCCACCACCACGACGTACAGCCTGTGGTCGGCGAGCGCGGCCTCGGCGAGCGCGAGGGCGCGCGCACTGCCGTAGAGCTGGTGCCAGCGCAGGTGGCTGTGCGCAGGGACGGGAACCGGGGGATTGAGCAGTCTCGACATCGCCTTGAAGGGTGCGGCCCTTAGGGGGCCGGCAGCTTACCGAAGGCGCGCCACGAGTGCCGGCGCTTATCGCGTAGCGGCCCGCGGGCGGCGTTCAGGCGACGGCCTGGACCGGGGCGACCTGCTGGCGCTGCGTCAGGGGAACGCAGTAGATGTCGATGGGATGAGAACGGCCGCGCAGCTGCAACGGCGGCAGAGCGGTCGCGCCGACATCCAGCCCGTGGGCGTCGAGGCTCTGCTTCAGGGTGCTGGAGAACAGCATCTCGCCGGCACGCGCGCGCTGACACAGGCGCGAGGCGACATTCACGGCGTCACCGATGATGGTGTAGTTCATGTAGGAGGGCGAGCCGACGTTGCCGGCCACGACATCGCCCTCGTTGATGCCGATCCCGAGGCCGGCGTCGATGCCGTAGCGCTCCTTCCAGGAGCGCGCCAGCTCGCTGAAGCCCGCCAGCATCTCGGTGGCGGCGTCTACGGCGCGGCGCGCGCAGTCGGCCTGCTCCAGCGGCACCCCGAAGCCGAGCATCAGGCAGTCGCCTGCCATGTGGAAGACCGTGCCTTCATGGCGGAAGGTGATCTCAGTCAGCAGCGAAAAATACTCATTGAGAAGCGGCACCACGTCCGCGGGCTCGAGCTGCTCGGAAATGCTGGTGAAGCCACGCAGGTCCGCAAACAGCACTACAACGTGGGCGCGGGTATCGGCGGCCTGGAGCAAGGTGTCGCGCAGCTGTACGTCGGCCAGGATCTTGTCAGCCACCCGCGGGGACACATAGCGGCGGAAGGTCTGCCGTAAGGCTTCCTCGCGGCGGCGGATCTCCGCCTCGAGTTGCGCAACCGCGGACTTGCGCCGCACCGATCCAGCACGTACCAGGGCCTCGATCCGGGCCCGCAAAGACTCATCCACCCGTTATCCCCAAGGGAATTATTCTGTTAAGCGCGAGACTACCACATCCACATGACGTTTCAGCGCTTAAGGCTTGGGGAGCTGGGGATTTCCCGGTCTCGTCCCCTCAGCTCGCCGGAGCGGCCGATCCGTCGGTCACCACGGTGTGGATCACGCGGTCCTTCTCGAAGAATACTGCGAAGCCGCTGTAGTCCCAGCGGGTGATCGGGGGGACACCCACGGTCGGGTGGCGGTTGACAGGTGCGCCGAAGTGCTTCTCCACCTGTCCCATGGTGGCTCCACGGTGCGGGCGGTCGAGCGAGGACTCGCGCACCGCAACCTGGTGGTCCACGACCACGGTGTCGGCGAGCGCGGCGCCACTGACGGCACAGCCGCACGCGAGCGCGGCCAGAATCCCGGTTTTCATAGGCATCTCCTCACACAGCGCCGGGGACTATAGCACCGGGACAATCTGTCAAAGCCCACCGCGGACCTGGTTCCGTGCGGTTCTGTGACGTGCGTCAGCAACGGCGCTGATGTGGTTAAATCGCCACGATGTTCTACCCCCTGCCGTTGTACGTGGGGCTGCGCTACGTGCGCGCCCGCTCACACAGGTTCTTTGTCTCTTTCATCACCTGGACCTCGCTGGTCGGGGTGTGCCTGGGTGTCGCGGCGCTGATTGTCATCCTCTCGGTGATGAACGGCTTTGCGTCCGAACTGCGCGACCGGCTGCTGTCGCTGAACGCGCAGGTGCGCGTGAGCCTGCCCGCCCAGGCGCAGGGGGAGGTGGCGGAACCGGACTGGAGCGCACTCGCCGCGCGCGCCGCCGCCGTACCCGGGGTCGTGCAGGTGGCCCGCTACGCGCAGGTGCAGGCATTGGCCGTGCGCCAGCCGGAAATGCTGCCGGTACTGCTGCGCGGCATCGACCCGGACGAGGCCGCCAGTCGCGCCGAGTTGGGGCGGGCCCTGATCCAGGGGCGCCTGGCGGATCTGCAGCCGGGCTCGGACCGCGTGATCGTCGGCGAGGTCATCGCCCAGCAACTGGGACTCGCTCCCGGCGATCCCCTGACACTGCTGATCCCGACCGTGGACCCCTCCGGCACGCCGGCACCGAAGTTGCGCGAGTTCGTCGTGGCGGGCGTGTTCGAGGCCGGGCTGCAGGATCACGACGCTACGCTGGTGTTCGCGGACCTGAGCGACGTGCGCGCGCTGAGTGCCACCTCCAGCGCCGGCGAGGGGCTGCAACTGCGCCTGCAGGATGTGATGGCGGCGCCGGAGATCGCCGCCACGCTGCGCTCGCGGCTGCCGGCGGGCCTGACGGTCAGTGACTGGACCGCGGACAACGCCAGCTACTTCCGCGCCATCCGCATCGAGAAAACCATGATGTCGCTGATCCTGCTGCTGATCGTGGCGGTGGCGGCCTTCAACATCGTGGCGATGCTGGTCATGGTGGTGACTGACAAGCGCACCGACATCGCCATCGTGCGCACCTTCGGCGCCGCGCCGCGCCAGGTGGCGGGCGTATTCATGACCCAGGGGCTGATCATCGGCTGGCTGGGCGTGGGGCTGGGGCTGCTGCTGGGGCTGACACTGGCCTTCAACGTGCGCAGCATCGTGCCTTTCCTGGAGCGCACGCTGGGATTCCATATCATGGACCCGGACGTGTACTACGTGGTGGCGATCCCCTCGGAGATCCACTGGGGCCAGGTGGCCCTCATCGCGGTCGCGGCGCTGCTGCTGACCGCGGCAGCTACGCTCTATCCGTCGCTGCGCGCCGCGCGGGTCGCACCCGCCGAAGCCCTGCGCTACGAGTAGGAAATGAGCAGCTACGAGTGGCTCCTGGGCACACGCTACCTGCGCTCCGGTCACCGGCGCGGTTTCGTCTCCTTCGTCGCCCTGATGTCGGTATGCGGCCTGACGCTGAGCGTGGCGACGCTGATCGTCGTGCTGTCGGTGATGAGCGGCTTCGAGCGCGAGCTGCGCAGCCGCATCCTGGCGGTTACCGCGCACGCCACGGTGAGCGGCCTGGACGGCGGGATCAGTGATTGGCAGGGACTGCAGCAGCGCCTGCGGGCAATGCCTGACGTGGTGGCCGCCGTGCCCTACGTGGAGAGCGAGGCCATGTTTGCCAACGGCCGCAACATGGTCGGCGCCGCGGTGCGCGGTATCCTCCCGGAACAGGAGCACGCGGGAGTCGGGCTGGCACAACACCTGACCGCGGGCAGTCTCGACGAGCTGACGGCCGGCAGTTATCGGGTCATCCTGGGCGATGCGCTGGCGCGGGAGCTGGGTGTGCGCCCCGGTGGCAGCGTGATCCTGATCGCGCCGGCGGGTACGGCCACGCCCAGCGGCGTGGTGCCGCGCATGCGGCGCTTCAAAGTGGTGGGGCTGTTCCACTCCGGCATGTATGAGTATGACCGGGGACTGGCGCTGCTGCACATGAGCGACGCGCAGCGGCTGCTGCACAGCGGCGTCAGCGGGCTGCGTGTGACCTTCAGCGATCCGCTGCGCGCGCCGTTTTTTGCGGCACGGCTGGCGCGCTCGCTCGGCGGCCCCGGTTACGCGGTGCGTGACTGGTCGCAGGACCATGCCAACTTCTTTCGTTCCATCGAGATCACCAAGTCGATGCTGTTCATGATCCTGCTGCTGCTGGTGGCGGTAGCGGCCTTCAACATCGTCGCCACGCTGGTGATGATCGTGAAGGAGAAGCAGACCGACATCGCCATCCTGCGTACCATCGGCGCCGCGCCACGCAACATCCTGCTGGCCTTCGCCGTGCAGGGAGTACTGATCGGGCTGGCGGGCACGCTCGCCGGTGCGCTGCTCGGCTGGCTGCTGGCGCACAACCTGGAGGCGCTGGTGGCGGGCCTCGAGCATCTGCTGGGCACGCAGTTCCTGGACGCGCGTGTCTATTACATGAGTGACCTGCCCGCCTGGGTCCAGGCCGGCGACGTCGTACGGGTTTGCACGGTGGCTTTCCTGCTGTGCGCGCTGGCGACACTGTATCCGGCGTGGCGCGCCTCGCGCACCGCGCCGGCGGAGGCTTTGCGGCATGAGTGAGATGGTGCTGGTGGCCAGCGGGGTGCGGCGCAGCTTCCGCCAGGGGCCGGTGGAACTGCAGGTGTTGCAGGGCGTGGCGCTGCAGGTCGCTGCCGGTGAGCGCATCGCCATTATCGGGGCCTCCGGCTCGGGCAAGACCACGCTGCTGCAGATACTTGGCGGCCTGGACCGTCCCGACGGCGGCACGGTGCGCATTGCCGGGCAGGATATCCATGCGCTGGGCGAGGCGCAGCGCGGCGTGCTGCGCAACCGCGCGCTGGGTTTCATCTACCAGTTCCATCACCTGCTGCCGGAATTCTCGGCGCTGGAGAACGTTGCCATGCCCCTGCTGGTGCGGCGCATGCCGGTGACGGCGGCGCGCGAGCAGGCGCGCGAGGTGCTGTCGCGTGTCGGGCTGGCGCAGCGCCTGTCACACCGCCCGCACCAGCTCTCGGGCGGTGAACGCCAGCGGGCCGCGGTGGCGCGTGCGCTGGTGACGCGGCCGCAGGTGGTGCTGGCGGACGAGCCGACCGGCAACCTGGACGGCGGCAATGCGGCACAGGTGTTCGAGTTGATGCTGGAGTTGAATCGCGAACAGGGCACCAGCCTGATCGTGGTGACGCACGATCTGCGGCTGGCGGGGCGCATGGAGCGCGTCTATGAGCTCAACGGCGGCACCCTGCAGGTGCGCGCCTGACTGGCCACGTTACCAGCGCAGGATGGTCGGCGGAGCGAAACAGAACTACACGGTATGTCGCGTGCGGTAGCGGTGCCTGACATGCCAGCGCCAGACCGCTTCGAACGCCAGCCATGCAGCGACCCCGAAGCCGAGCGCGCATACCAGGCAGCCCAGGAGAAATGGCTGCCACACCGCCGCCAGGCTGTGGCTGAACCAGTGCCAGCTGGCTGAGAATTTGAAATGGTGCGGCGGCGTGCGCAGCAGCAGCGCGCCAGTGCGGTACGCCAGGTAGTAGGCCGGCACGATGGTGAAGGGATTCACCAGCAGGGTGCTGGCCACGGCCACCGGTATGTTCAGGCGCCAGATGATGGCGATGCTTGCCGCCGTCAGCGCGTGCACCGGCAGCGGGATGAAGCACACGGCCAGGCCCACCCCAAAAGCATGGGTCACGCCGCGGCGGTGCAGCGTCCACAACTGCGGGTCGCTCAGGCGCTCGCCGAAGGGCCGCAGGAACCAGCGCTCGCGCAGTGCGTGCGGCGCAGGCACGAGGCGTTTGAGAAAGCGCCGGGGCATTGCGCCTGCGACTGTACCAGATGCCCCGGCAGCGGACCGCGCACCGTCCAAAACAGGCGGACGGCGCACAGTTTCGCGGTGCGGCCTCCTTGAGCCCCCGCAGCCCTCCGGTATGATGCCGCCTTCGCGCCTGCGGGGGCGACAAACGGGGACGCGCACGGATGTGGGAAATAGTTCGGGCCGGCGGCCCGCTGATGTGGCCGATCATTCTGTGCTCGATCACCGCGGCGGCCATCATCCTCGAGCGGCTTTGGACCCTGCAGGACAAGCGGGTGCTGCCCAAGGAGCTGTCGCAGAAGGTGTGGCAGATGATCGAGGCCGGCCAGGTCAACGACAAGGTCATCGCGGCCCTGGAGCAGAACTCCCCGCTCGGTCGGCTGCTGGCCACCGGCCTTGCCAACCGTCACCGGCCGCGCGAGATCATCCTCGAGCGTCTCGAGGACACGGGCCGCCACGTGGTGCATGAGCTGGAACGCTTCCTCAACACCCTGGGCACGATCGCCGGCGTGTCGCCGCTGCTGGGCCTGCTGGGCACGGTGACTGGCATCATCCGCGCTTTCAATGCCATCGAGGCGGGCGGCATGGGCGATCCGCGTGCCCTGTCGGGCGGCATTGCCGAGGCGCTGATTGCCACCGCGGCCGGCCTGTGCGTCGCCATTCCCGCGCTGATCGCTTATCGCTACCTGCGCGGCCGCGTGGAGGGCATCGTGGTGGAGATGGAGAAGAACGCCATCCGCATGGCCGACGTGCTCGAGGCGGCGCAACTGCGCGAGCGCGGCGTTCCCGGCAGTGCACTGACCGGCGCCGGTTCCGCCGTGGCCGCCTGACAGCGGGAGCTACTGCGTGAATCTGAAGCCGCGGCGTCACGAGGAGCCGGAGATCAACGTGGTCTCCCTGATCGATGTGGTGCTGCTGCTGGTGGTGTTCTTCATCCTCTCCAGCAAGTTCACCAACGAGGGCCGGATGCATGTGCATCTGCCGCAGGCGAGCGCGGTGCCGGCGCAGAAGTCCGCTGCCGAGCCGCTGGTGGTCAGCGTGACCCAGCAGGGCAGTTACCTGGTCAACGGCCGGGAGCTGATCAACGCCAGTCCCGACACGCTGCGCGCGGCGCTGCTGAAGGAGGCGGGCGCCAATCGCGGCATGCGGGTGACGCTGCGCGCCGACGCGCACAGCACGCACCAGGCGGTGGTCACGGCACTGGATGTGCTGGGGCGTCTCGGTTTCGCTGAAGTCAACATCGCCACGGTCCAGGACGGGCGCAACTGATGGCGGTCGCGGCGCGCGAGGCCGCTGCAGCCGGGTCGCGCGGCGGGCGCGCGGCGGGAGGGCTGGCCGCCTACCGTCGCCTGCTGGGCTATCTCAGGCCCTACCGTGGGCACTTCATCCTGGGGCTGCTCGGCGGGGTGCTGTTCTCCGCCACCATGGCCAGCTTCGCGCTGTTTGCGCGCGCCTTCGGCGACGGCACCTTCACTCACCGCGATCCGCGCACCATCGTATGGGTGCCGCTGGCGCTGGTGGGGCTGTTCATCCTGCGCGGCATTGGCGACTTTACCCAGACCTATTTCATGGGCTACGTCGGCAGGCACATTGTCAATGCGCTGCGGCGCGAGGTGTTCCAGCGCATCCTTAACCTGCCCATCGGCTACTTCGATCGCAATTCCTCGGCAGCGCTGCTGTCGAAGCTGACCTACAACACCGAGCAGATCGGCCAGGCGACCACCGACGCGGTGATCACCGTGGTACGTACCGCGCTGACCATCGTCGCCTCGATCGCTTTCCTGCTGTGGCTCAATCCGCGATTGACGCTGATTGCGCTCACCATGGGCCCCTTGGTGGGCTGGCTGGTGTCGGTGATCAATCGCCGCTTCCGCCGCTACAGTCGCCGCATCCAGGATTCGATGGGCGATGTGACCCGGGTTGCCAAGGAGAGCTTCGAGGCGCCGCGGCTGATCAAGGTTTACAACGCCCAGGATCATCTGCTGCAGCAGTTCGACGCCGTCAACAATCACAACCTGCGCTCCAACATGCGCCTGGTGCTCACGCGCGGACTTTCCAACCCGGTGGTGCAGCTGCTCACCGCCGTGGGCCTGTCCTTCGTGCTGTCGATCGCCATCGCGGACGCGGTGCACGCGCGCATGAGCATGGGGGACCTGCTGGGTTTTTTCACCGCGCTGGTCAGCATTGCCCAGCCGTTGCGCGAGCTGGTGGGTGTGGCGGGTCCGCTGCAGCAGGGCATTGCCGCGGGCCAGAGCATCTTCGAGGTGCTGGACGAGGCCCCAGAGCCCGCGGGCGGAAGCCTGGCGCTGGCGCGCGCGCGCGGCGAGGTGAGTTTCAATGCGGTCCAGTTCAGTTACGGGCAGCGTGAACTGGCGCCAGCGGTCGCGGCGGAGCAAGGGGTCGCGGCACAGCGGGGCCTGGAGCACCGCGGTGCGGCGCTGCGCGACATCACGCTCACTGTCCCGGCCGGCCAGAGCCTGGCTATCGTCGGCCGCTCCGGCAGCGGCAAGTCCACGCTGGTCAACCTGTTGCCGCGGTTCTACGACGTGACGGCGGGCAGCGTCGCGATCGACGGCCACGACGTGCGCGACTACGAGCTGCACGACCTGCGCGAACAGATCGCCGTGGTGAGCCAGGACGTAGTGCTGTTCAACGACACCATCCGCAATAACATCGCTTTCGGGCGCGACGTGAGCGACGAGGCGATCGAGCGTGCCGCCGAGGCGGCACATGCGCTGGAGTTCATCCGCGCCCTGCCGGCGGGACTTGACACCATGGTGGGCGACCGCGGGATGCTGCTGTCAGGTGGGCAGCGCCAGCGCCTCGCCATTGCCCGCGCACTGCTGAAGGACGCGCCGATCCTGATCCTGGACGAGGCGACGTCTGCGCTGGACACCGAGTCCGAGCGCCACATCCAGGCGGCGCTGGCGCACCTCATGCGCAATCGCACCACCTTCGTCATCGCCCATCGGCTCTCGACCGTGGAGCAGGCCGACCGCATCGTAGTGCTGGATGCCGGTGCGGTATGCGAGAGCGGCACTCACGCCCAGCTGCTGGCGCACGCAGGCCTGTACGCCCAGCTGCACCGGTTGCAGTTCTCGGACGGCGTGTGAACTGGCACCCGGCAGCGCGCTGGTACGAGCTGCCGGCAAGGCATTCGCCCTGGCAGCCCGCCGCGGCGCTGTACGCGGCGGCGATGCACGTGCGCCGTGGCGCCTATGCGGGCGGCTGGCTGCGCAGCGAGGCGGCTGGCCGGCCGGTGGTGGTGGTGGGCAATCTGACCGTCGGTGGCACGGGCAAGACGCCGCTGGTCATCTGGCTGGCGCAACAGCTCCATGCGCGCGGCCTGCATGTGGGCATCGCCTCGCGCGGCCATGGCGGGAAGACCCGCGAGCCGCGCGCGGTGCACGCCAACAGCGACTGGCGCGAGGTCGGCGATGAGCCACTGCTGCTGGCGCGGCACAGCGGCGCCCGCGTCTGCGTGGCGCGCGCGCGCGTGCAGGCGGCACGGGCGCTGGTGCGCGACGGGGCGGACGTGATTCTCACCGACGACGGGCTGCAGCACCTGGCGCTGCGCCGCGATTGCCAGGTAGTGGTGGTCGACGGTGCGCGGGGCTTCGGCAACGGGCGGCTGCTGCCGGCGGGGCCGCTGCGCGAGCCGCTGTCGCAGCTTGCCGCGGCCGACGCGGTGGTGATCAACGGCGAGGCGCGGCACCCGTCGCTGGCGCGCAGCCTGCCGGCGGACGCTCTGCGCATGGACCTGGCGGCGGGCGAGGCCATTAACCTGGCCGACGGCACACGCCGCGCACTGCGCGAGTTTGCCGGGCGCCCGGCGCAAGCGCTGGCCGGGATCGGCAACCCGCAACGCTTTTTCGAGCAGTTGCGCGGCATGGGTATCGGGGTGACCGGGCATGCCTTCGCCGATCACCATCCTTTCACTGCCGCGGACCTGGCATTCGATGACGGCCTGCCGCTGCTCATGACCGAGAAGGATGCCGTAAAATGCTCAGGGTTCGCGCGGGCGAACTGGTGGTACGTGCCGGTCAGCGCGCAGCTGCAGGCCGCGCAGGGTCAGGACCTGCTGGCACGGGTCCTGCGGCACGTATCCAGCGGCCAGCAGAGGCAGGGCGGGCAACCGCCGCTGACGAGGTGAAATAATGGATTCGAGGCTTCTGGAGATCCTGGCCTGTCCGGTGTGCAAGGGCCCGCTGCTGTATCAGCGCGCCTCCGAGGTGCTGGTGTGCCGCATTGACCGGCTCGCCTATCCCATACGCGATGACATCCCGGTGATGCTCGAAGAAGAGGCACGCCAGCTCGGCGCCGACGATCCGCTGCTCGATCGCCGTACCTGAAGGAGAGCGGTTGAGCGTGTTCCGCGTCGTCATCCCGGCCCGTTTCGCTTCTACGCGGCTGCCCGGCAAGGTGTTGCGGCCGCTGGCCGGCCGGCCGATGCTGCAGTGGGTCCACGGGCGGGCGGCCGAGGCTGGCGCCGCCGAGGTGCTGATCGCCACCGATGACGCGCGCATCGCGCAGGCGGCACGCGACTTTGGCGCCACTGCGGTGATGACGGCCGACACCCATGTCAGTGGCACCGACCGTATTGCCCAGGTGGCCCGCGATCACGGCTGGGCGGCGCACGACATCGTCGTGAACGTCCAGGGCGATGAGCCCCTGATACCGCCGAGGCTGATCGCGCAGGTGGCGGGATTGCTGGCGCAATACCCCGCAGCGGCCATCGCCACGCTGGCCGCGCCGCTGGACACGGTGGCGAAGCTGCTGGATCCCAACGTGGTGAAGGTCGTCACCGACCGTGGTGGCCGCGCTCTGTACTTCAGCCGCGCGCCGATTCCCTGGAATCGGGACAGTGCCGCCGCCGGCCTCGCCAGCCAGACGGATTGCGGCGGCGCACGCAGGCACCTGGGCATCTACGCCTACCGGGTCGGCGCGCTGATGCAGCTGGCGGCGCTGCCCGAGGGGCAGCTCGAGCGGCGCGAGCGCCTGGAGCAGTTGCGGGCGCTGGAGCACGGCCTGTGGATCCAGGTGGCGGATGCGCTCGAGCCGCCCGGTCCGGACGTGAATACGGCCGACGACCTGGCGGCCGTCGCCCGGCTGCTGCAGGGGCGCAGGCACCTGACATAACAGCGGGCTTACGATTCGTGACGTATTTCCGCGGCGTTCTGCCGCCGTTCAGGATTGCTGCTCCAACATCAGGTTTACGGGGAACCGCGCAGCCCAGGCGAGGGTCAACTGAGCTGAGGGCCCGCGCGTTTACCGCGGTACAGAATCCAGGCGAACCACCGAACGGATAGCCCATGACCGACACTCCCACCCGGAAGCTGCGCCTTGCCGGTACCACCGCCACGGCGGTGCTGGGTATCGCGCTGGCGGGCTGCGTCACGGTGCCGGCATCACCGCCACCGCCACCGCCGCGCGCCTACACGCCGCCGCCACAGCCGGCGCCGGACGTTTATGCCTACCCGCTGCATGACCAGCCTGCGGAGGTACAGGATCGCGACCACTACGAGTGCAGCCGCTGGGCGACCGCACAGACCGGCTTCGATCCGGCGGCGCCCGGCGTGCCAGCGCAGCAGCAGGTGCGTGTAGTCCGGGCAGGGCCCCCGTCGGGGGCCGGTACGGCGGTGGGCGCGGTCACTGGGGCGATCCTGGGCGCCGCGATTTCCAGGCCCTGGCAGGCGGCCACGGGCGCGCTGGCAGGCGCCGTGGTGGGTGGCGCGATCGGCAGCGCGACGGATGCGGCCAACACCCAGCAGACCCGCACCGTGGCGGTGACCGACCGCCGTGCCGCCGCGCAGTACGCGCAGCAGGCGGGCAACTACCGCCGCGCGCTCAGCGCCTGCCTGGACGGGCGCGGCTACAGCGTGCGCTAGTTCCGAGCAGTGGCCGTATGGGCCGAGGCATGGCTGCGGCGACCCAGGGGACTGTGGCGACCCGGGGGCCATGTGTTCCCTGGCCGGTGGTGTGTAAAGACATACACACTTCCAGCAGATGAGGGCAAGCTCCCCGCGGCGCGCCAGCCCCATCGAAACGACCTCTTTCGACGGGTTTATGGTCGCGCTTGTGGCACGGGCGCCGCCCCTATAACAGCATCGCGCCGACGGCCACGATCGTGCAGGCGAGCACGCGGCGCCAGGTGAGGCGCTCACGCAGGAACAGCCAGCCGATGAGCACCGCGAACACCACGCTGGTCTCGCGCAGCGCAGCCACAGGGGCCGCTGGCGCCAGGGTAAAGGCGAACAGCACCGCCCCGTAGGCCAGCGCGGACAGCAGGCCGCCGCCCAAGGCGCGCCGCGTGTCAGGTGCACGCGGATCGAGCGTCAGCCGGCCGCGCGCTGCCAGGTAAGCTGTCAGCATCATCAGTCCCTGCGCCACGAACATCCATGTCGCGTAGGCAGCCGCGCCGCCGGCGCGCCTGACTCCCAGCGCATCTGTGGTGGTGTAGCCGGCGATGAAGGCGCTGGTCGCCAGCGCCAGCAGCACCCCTGCGCGCGGCGCGCGCGCACGGCCGGTGGACAGGCAGAGAATGCCGCCGCCCACCAGGGCAACGCCTGTCAGCGACCGGGTGCCGAGTTGCTGTCCACCCAGCAGGTAACCGCCCAGTGCCACCAGCAGCGGCGCGGCGCCGCGGACGATGGGGTAGACCTGGCTGAGTTCCCCGTGACGGTAAGTCTCCACGAGCAGCAGGGCGTAGGCCGTCTGCAGCGCCGCCGAAACGAGCAGGTAGCGCCATGCGCCATCGGGGGGCAGGGGCAGCAGCGCCGCGGCCGGCAGCGCCACCGCCGCAGACGTGAGACCCATGATGGTCATGAACCACAGCCGGTCGGCGCCGCTGCGCAGCAGGGCATTCCAGCCCGCATGGAGCACGGCGGCAAACAACGCCAGTGAAGCGGCGGTGGAATTCACGGAACCACTTCGGTCGCGTCCGGTTTGCAGATCGGCAAGGGGCGACCTCGGGGCTGGATTGCCTTAGTGTCCTATAATGCGCTGGAGCAAGCTGCGATCCGCAGCCAACAGCTTGAGCAAGGGTTATGCGCGTTCTGTTTGTATGCCTGGGCAACATCTGCCGCTCCCCGACCGCCGAGGGCGTCGTGCGTACCCTCGCGGCGCGCGAAGCGCCGGACCTGGCCATCGAGGTCGACTCTGCCGGCACCGGCGACTGGCACACCGGCAGCGCGCCCGATCCGCGCACCCAGGCGGCAGCGGCGCGCCGGGGCTACGACCTTGCGGACCTGCGAGCCCGCACGGTGACGGCCAGCGACTTCGAGCAGTTCGACCTGATCCTGGCAATGGACCGCGGCAACCTGCAGGCGCTGCGCGAGCGGGCACCCCAGTCCAGGCACCGGCGCCTGCGGCTGTTCATGGAGTTCGCGCCCGAAGCGCAGGAGCATGAGGTGCCCGACCCTTATTACGGCGGACCCAACGGCTTCGAGGAGGTTCTCGACCTGGTGGAAACGGCCGCGCGTGGCCTGCTCATGCACCTGCGACAGCAGGGACATACGGTCTGAAGGCACCCTGACCTAAGCGGGCTGCGCCGGCAATGACCGGCGCTGCCCGTCGGGCCTGGCTTCTACTCTTCGCGCCCGCGAGTGCCCGAATCCTGCGCAGCGGAGGACCACACCACGAACGGCTTGCCCGGCGCCGCCGCTGGCGCATCCGTACGCGCAGGCGGCTCGAAGTGCAGCGCACCCTGCGACGCCTCGCTGTTGCGCGGCGGCTCGAAGTGGGATTGGCTTTCCGCCGGCACCTGCAGCTGCGGCAGCGGCTGGGTCGTGGCAATGCCGTGGTCCGTGACGTCTGGACCCCCATTTTCACGGTCGCCCGGCGCACTGCCGGCGTGGCGTTCGACGCCTGCAGCCGCGTCCTGCAGCGGCGCCGCGGCGCCCGCGGCTGCTGCCTCACGGCCCGCACTCCCGCCCCCGCCGCGCCGCCCGCGGCGCCGGCCACGGCGCCCGCGTCCACTGCGTTCACCACGCTGTTCCTCACCGCCCGTGGCGGCAGAGGGCGGCCCGCCCGCTTCGCTGCGCTGCAGTTCCGGCGCTCGCTCGGCACGCTCGGACGAGCCGCCGCGCGCTGCGCCCTCGCGCGCGGCCTCGCGTTCCGGTCCGCGTTCGCCGCCGCTGCGCTGGCCCTGGCGTTCATGACGCCGGCCGGAATCACGGTTGCGGTCACGGCCGTCCCGGCCACGGTCCCGGTCGCCGCGGCCTTCGCCCCGGCGTCCGTCGCCGCGATCGCGGCGCGCGCCACCCTCGGCGCTGCGCGAGTGGCGTCCATGTTCACGGCGTGGCTCACGGCGCTGGCCGTCGCCGCGTGCCGCGGGGGGCGCCGCTTCGGTCTGCGCAGACCCGGCCGCCGCGGTGGCGGCGGGCTCGCCAGCCAGGATGCGTTTGACCTTCGACCAGAAGCCCCCGGTCCCCGCCGGTGTGGCCGCGGCCGGTTCGGCAGTTGCAGCCGCGGCGGGCGCGGTTGCAGTGGCCATCGGAGCCGGTGTAGCGGGCAACAGCGTCGCAACGGCCGCCGCCACCGGAGCCGGCTTGCGGTCCTGGGAGCCCGGCTCGGTGGTCTCGGGCGCAGTCGGCATCAGGTAGGTCGCCTGACGGTTCTCCGGCTGGTCGACCTCATCGTCACGCAGGCGCCGGATGGCGTAGTCGGGCGTCTGCATGTTCTCGTTGGGGACGATGATCAGCTCCGCCTCGCTCTTGTCCTCGAGCGTGCGCAGCCATTCGCGCTTCTCGTTGATCAGGTAGGTCGCCACCGATACCGGCACCTGCGCGATGACTCGCGCGGTTCGATCCTTGCGCAGTTCCTCGCCGATCAGCCGCAGCACCGCCAGGGTCATGGACTCGACGCTGCGAATGCTGCCGATGCCGACGCAGCGCGGGCAGACCAGGTGGCTGGACTCGTCCAGCGACGGCCGCAGGCGCTGCCGTGACATCTCCAGCAGGCCAAAGCGCGACAGGCGCCCGATCTGGATGCGGGCGCGATCCATCTTCATGGCGTCACGCAGGCGGTCCTCGACCTCACGCTGGTTCTTGGCCGACTCCATGTCAATGAAGTCGATGACGATCAGGCCACCGATGTCGCGGATGCGCAGCTGGCGGGCGATCTCATCGGCCGCCTCCAGGTTGGTGTTGGTGGCCGTGGTCTCGATGTCGCTGCCGCGCGTGGCCCGGGCGGAGTTGATGTCGATCGATACCAGCGCCTCGGTGTAATCGATGACGATGCTGCCGCCGGAGGGCAGCTGCACCTTGTGGGCATAGGCCGACTCGATCTGGCTCTCGATCTGGAAGCGGGTGAACAGCGCGATGTCGTCGGTGTAGAGCTTCAGGCGCCGCTGCGCGTCGGCCGGCATGAAGCGCTGCATGTACTCCTGTGCCTTCTGAAAGGCCGCGGGGCTGTCCACCAGCACTTCCCCGACATCGTCCGACAGGTAGTCGCGCATGGCGCGCGTCACCGCGTCGCTCTCGCGGAACACCAGGAAGGGTGCGGGCCGCTCCCGGGTGGCGGCGTCGATCTGCTCCCATTGAGTCTTGAGATTGTCCAGGTCCCACTGCAGCTCCTCGACCGTGCGGCCGACGCCGGCGGTGCGCACGATGGCGCCCATGCCCTCAGGGATCTGCAGCTGGTTCATGACCTCGCGCATCTGGTCGCGGTCCTCGCCCTCGATCCGGCGCGAGACCCCGCCGGCGCGCGGGTTGTTGGGCATCAGCACCAGGAAGCGGCCGGCCATGCTGATGAAGGTGGTCAGGGCAGCGCCCTTGTTGCCGCGCTCCTCCTTCTCGACCTGGACAATGACCTCCTGGCCCTCCTGCAGCAGCTCGCGGATGTTCATGCGCCCGCCCTGCGGCTGCTGGCGGAAGTAGTCGCGCGAGACTTCCTTGAGCGGCAGGAATCCGTGGCGCTGGGCGCCGTAGTCGACGAAGCAGGCCTCGAGCGAGGGTTCGACCCGGGCGATCCGGGCCTTGTAGATATTGGCTTTCTTCTGTTCGCGGGAAGGTAATTCGATACTCAGGTCAATCAGCTTCTGTCCATCAACCAGAGCTACGCGCAACTCCTCTTCCTGAGTTGCATTCACTAGCATTCTCTTCATGTGCCCCTACTGTGCGGTGAGGGGCCGACAGGCATACGACGGGAGGCCGCGGGAAACGGGTCGCGCGGCAGCGAGGGTTTACTGCACCTGGCCTTGGTGAACGATTCTCGATATTCACGTTGCTGACCGCCAGATCAGGCGGTACGGACAGAAAACCTTCGGTGAACTCAACCGACGGCTGACCGCGGAATATGCGTGGTATCCACGCGCTTCTACGCAGGCAGCGCAATCTTGTCGGCCCAATGCGATGGCCTCTTTACAGAGGTCCAACTAAAAGGGCGCCGGCTCCACGCCGCGCGCCACTGGTGCGTCCGTTATGCGGACGACCGGCGGAGTATACTCGACTGACCATATTAGAAACAATGCCTTACGCCGAGAGCCCCTTGTCCGAGACGAATCCCGGGTCGCAGACCCCCCAGATCCGCACCCCCGTGCAGAACCTGACCGTCACCGGGGACGAGGCGGGATCGCGCCTGGACAACTACCTGTTGCGCTGCCTGGCAGGCCTGCCGCGCAGCCGGATCTACCGCATCATCCGCAAGGGTGAGGCCCGGGTGAATGGCCGGCGGGCCAGCCCCGAGGCGCGGCTGGCCGAGGGCGACGTGGTGCGGGTGCCGCCGGTGCGGCCGGAGCCGGCCGCCGAGCCCGGCAAGCCGGGCCCAGACCTGATTCGGCGCATTGCCGCGGCGATCATCTACGAGGACCAGCGCGTGCTCGTAGTGAACAAGCCCGCGGGCGTTGCGGTGCACGGGGGCAGTGGGGTGAGCTTCGGCGTCATCGAGGCGCTGCGCGCCCTGCGTCCGCAGGAGACGCTGGAACTGGTGCACCGCCTGGACCGTGACACCAGTGGCTGCCTGCTCGTCGCGCGCAAGCGCGATGCGCTGCGCACGCTGCATGCGCTGCTGCGCGAGGACCGGGGTTTCGAGAAGCGTTACCTGGCGCTGCTGCGCGGCAAGTGGGACCTGGGCGCCAAGCGTATCGATGTGCCGCTGCGCACCGACACCCGCGTGGGCGGCGAGCGCACGGTGCGCGTATCCGACTCCGGCAAGCCCTCGGTGAGCCTGTTCCGGCCGGTGCAGTTCTTCGGCAAGATCGCGACCCTCATGGAGGTAACACTGGAAACCGGGCGTACGCACCAGATCCGCGTGCACGCCCGCCATGCCGGCCACCCGGTGGCGGGAGACGACCGCTATGGCGACGAAGCCTTCAACGGCCAGATGCGCGCGCTGGGACTGACACGCATGTTCCTGCATGCGCACAGCCTGAGTTTCGAGTGGCCGCAGGGCGGGCAGTTCAGCGTCAATGCACCCCTGCCGCCGGAGCTGGCCGCGGTGCTGGATGCCCTGACATCGGCCGCACAGCGTGCGCGGCGCCGCAGCGCCGGCCCCTGAGGGTCCGGGGCCGCGCTGAAGATTCCTAAGGTATCGGCAGGCCGGCCTGGCGCAGAGCACCGGCCAGCCAGATCAGCGGCAGTCCGATCAGGGCCGTGGGATCATGGCTGTCGATCCGCTCGAACAGTGAGATTCCCAGGGCTTCCACCCTGAAGCCGCCGGCGCAGTCGAGAGGTTGCTCCCGCTGCACGTAGCGCGCGATTTCAGCAGCATCCAGGGCGCGGAACACCACGGTCGTCGTATCGATGTGGACGAGGCGCATGCCGCCGGAGAGCTGCACCACTGCGCAGGCAGTATGAAAGCCTGCGTGGCGGCCCGACAGCAGCGCCAGTTGTTCGCGGGCGCGCGCCGCATTGCCCGGCTTGTCCAGAACCTGCGCGCCGTCGGTGGCCACCTGGTCGCTGCCGATCACGATGGCATCAGGGTGCTTCTGCGCCACCGCCAGCGCCTTGGCGAGCGCCAGTCGGGCAGCCCGGTCCACCGGCAGTTCCGCGGGAAGGTGAGTTTCATCAACCCCGGGGGCAGACACTTCGAAGGGGCATCCGAGACGGGTCAGGAGCGCGCGGCGGTAGGCGGAGGTGGAGGCTAACAGCAGTTGGCGCACGGGGGCTGGATAAACAAAGGCTTAGAAGGGTACGGGCTTTTGACTTGGACGAACCCGGTACCTATTATACGCGCCCCATGTCGCCGCCCTGGTCGAGGCCACTCGAAGTGGACCGGCTGGCCGACGGCGGAGCCGATATCGACTTTGCTGTCCCGCTCGCCGAACTGTTTGGCTCGCAGGCCCCCCAGGCGGGGGTTGCCGGCAGCGTGCAGGGACGGGTGCATTTCACGCGTCAGGGAGGCGTAGCGGTTGCGGACCTGAGTCTGTCAGGCCACGCGGAGCTGACGTGTCAGCGCTGTCTGCAACCGTTGCAGCTTCCCCTGGACAGCCAGGGACGCGTGGCGCTGGTCGAGACGTCCGGGGCGGCCGAACGCGTACCGCCGGAACTGGAGACGGTGCTCGCGCCCGGGGGGCGCACCAGCATCGGGGACCTGATCCGCGAAGAAGTGCTGCTGGCGCTGCCGATCGTGCCGCTGCATGAGCGGAGCGACTGTGCCGCGCAGCCCGCGGCCGCTGACGAAGACCGACACGAAACCCACCAGCCGTTCGCGCGGCTGGCGGAACTGATGAAACGCCAGGAGACGTAAATGCCCGTTCAAAAGAGCCGCAAGACCCCATCGCGCCGCGGCATGCACCGTTCGCACGACGGGCTCGCCGGACCGGCGCTGTCCACAGATCCGCAGTCGGGCGAGACCCACCTGCGCCATCGCATCACCCCGGATGGTTTCTACCGCGGGCGGCGTGTGATCGAGAAGCCGACGGAACCGGACGAGAAGGGCTGAGGCGCCGCAGCCGGACCGCCGCGGGGATTTCCCGGCGCCTGGATCAGCCAGTGCTGCCTCTGGCAATCGACGTGATGAGCGGCGACCACCCGCCGCACGAGTACCTCGCGGGCGTCGTGCGTGCGCTCGTGGACGATCCACAGATGCACCTGCTGCTGGTCGGCGCGCCGGCCGTGATCGAGGCGGCCCTGGCGCAGCAGCCCGCCGCGGTGCGTGAGCGCACCGGGGTCGTCGCCGCAACGGAGGTGGTCGCGATGGACGACAAGCCGCGCGATGCCATCCGCCGCAAGAAGCAGTCGTCCATGCGCGTCGCGGTCGACCTGGTGCACGAGGGCCGCGCCTGCGCTGCGGTCAGCGCCGGCAACACCGGCGCGCTGACCGCCATCAGCCACTTTGTCCTCAAGACCCTGCCCGGGGTGGAGCGCGCCGCGATCATCTCGGCGATTCCCGCCGCACATGGCCTGACGCAGATGCTGGATCTGGGCGCCAACACCAAGGCGACGCCCGAGCAGCTGCGGCAGTTCGCCGCCATGGGCACGATCATCGCCCGCGATGTCTACAGTGTCGCCACGCCGCGCGTCGGGCTGCTCAACATCGGCGAGGAGGACATGAAGGGACACGAGGTGGTGCAGGCGGCGCACGCGCTGCTGGCGAGCAGCGGCCTCAACTACGTTGGCTTTGTCGAAGGCGACGACATCTTCTCCGGCGACGTCGATGTTGTGGTTACCGATGGATTCACCGGCAACGTCGCGCTGAAAACCATGGAAGGCGTCGCCGCCCTGATCGGCGGGCGGCTGCGCCAGGAATTCCAGGCCTCGTTCACTTCGAAACTCGCCGGCCTGATCGCCCGCCCGGTGTTGCGGCGCGCCGCCGCGAGCCTGGATCCGCGGCGCTACAACGGCGCCTGCATGGTCGGCCTGGCCGGGATCGTGGTAAAAAGTCACGGTCACGCGGACCCCGTCGCCTTTGCGCGCGCCATCGGCACGGCCGCGCTGGCCGCGCGCCGCGGGCTCACGGCGCACATTGCCCAGGCGCTGCACATCGAGGGAAGCGCTGCGTGATCCACTCGCGAATCGCCGCAACCGGCTCCTACCTGCCGGCAAAAGTCGTCAGTAACTCCGACCTGGAAAAGCTGGTCGATACCAGCGATGAGTGGATACGCACCCGTACCGGCATCGAGCGGCGCCACATCGCCGCAGACGGCGAGGGCACCGTCGACATGGCCGAGCACGCGGCGCGGCGCGCGATCGAGGCCGCCGGGCTGAAACCCTCCGACATAGACTTCATTGCCTTCGGCACCACCACGCCGGACCTGGTGTTTCCCAACTGCGGCGTGCTGCTGCAGCAGCGGTTGGGGTGCCTGGGCGGCCCGGCCTTCAGCCTCGAGACCGCCTGTGCCGGCTTCCTGTATGCACTTTCGATCGCCGACAAGTATGTGCGCAGCGGGGAAGCGCGGCGCGCCCTGGTGGTGGGCGCGGAACGGCTGTCGAGCATCACCGACTGGACCGACCGCACCACGGCGATATTGTTTGCCGACGGCGCCGGCGCCGTAGTGCTCGAGCCGTCGCCAACCGCAGGAATTCTCTCAACCCATCTGCACGCCGACGGCCAGTACAAGGATCTGCTCTACTGCTCCAGGCCTGGCGAGGGCAGCGGTGTCAATCGGCAGCCACGGATCGTCATGTCCGGGTCGGAGGTGTTCAAGGTTGCGGTGACCAGGCTTGGCCAGTCGGTGGACGAGGCATTGGCCGCCAACGGACTGGATCGCAGTGCGCTCGACTGGCTGGTGCCGCACCAGGCCAATATCCGCATCATCCAGGCGATCGCGCGGCGGCTCGAGCTGCCGATGGAGAAGGTGATCCTGACCATCCAGGACCACGGCAACACTTCAGCGGCCTCCGTGCCCCTGGCCCTGGACGCCGCGGTGCGCGACGGGCGCATCCGCCGCGGTGAACTGCTGTTGCTGGAGGCCTTCGGCGGCGGATTTACCTGGGGTTCGGCGCTGGTACGCTATTGAACATCGTGGGCGAGGGGGGAGCATGATGGCTGCGATACGCAAATCCGCGCTGAAGCCGGACCGTCTCATGCAGCTCGGCACGGGATTCTGGGCCTCGCGTACATTCCTGAGTGCGGTCGAGCTCGGCCTGTTCACTCACCTGGCGAAGGGCGCACAGAAGGAGGAGGCGCTGCGCGCGGCCCTCGGCCTGCACGCACGCAGCGCACGCGATTTCTTCGACGCGCTGGTGGCCATGGGCGTCCTGCGCCGCCGCCGCGGCCTGTACGCCAATACACCCGAGACGGACCTGTTCCTGGATCGCAACAAGCCCACCTATATCGGCGGGATCCTGGAGATGATGGCGTCACGGCTGTACGGGTTCTGGGGCGCGCTCACGCAGGGCCTGCGCACCGGTGAGCCACAGAACGAGATCCGGCGCGGCGAGGACCTGTTTGGCGCGCTGTATGCCGATCCGCAGCGCCTGCGCGGCTTCCTGTCGGCAATGACGGGCATCAGCCTGGGCGCCGCGCGCGCCATAGCCCGCAAGTTTCCCTGGAAGCGCTACCGCAGCTTCTGCGACGTGGGCGGGGCGCAGGGTGCGGTCGGCGTGCAGCTCGCCCTGGCCCATGCGCACCTGGCGGGCAGCGAGTTCGACCTGCCGGCGGTGCAGCCGATCTACGAGGAGTACGTACGCCGCTTCGGGCTGCAGGGGCGCCTGACTTTCACCGGCGGGGATTTCTTCCGCGACCCGCTGCCGTCGGCCGACGTGCTGATCATGGGCCACGTCCTGCACGACTGGGATCTGCAGCAGAAGCACCTGTTGCTGCAGAAGGCCTACAGCGCGCTGCCAAAGAACGGGGCGCTCATCGTGTACGAGGCGATGATCGACAACGACCGCAGCAGGAATCTGCCCGGACTGCTGATGAGCCTCAACATGCTCATCGAGACGCCGGGCGGTTTCGACTTCACCATCCGCGACTGTCGGCAGTGGCTGAAGACGGTGGGATTCCGCCGCACCCAGGCAATCGCCCTGCCGGGCCCGGATACCATGGTGATCGGCTACCGCAGCTGATCCGCGCAAAAGAAAACGCCGCGCATTGCTGCGCGGCGTTTTGTTTGCAAGCGAGACTGGTAAGTCTTACTTGGAGACCGAGCGCTTGAACATGCGGTCGATCTTCTCGTTGGTCGCATCGCAGCACGACTGGCTGGCGTGAGCAGCAGCAAGGGCCTGGTTGGCCGTGCTCTGCGCACCGCTGGCAGTCTGGCTGGCTGAGGAGGCGGCGCTGTTGGCAGCATCCGCAGCGCTCTTGGCACTCGCGGTGTCGCTCGTCAGCTTGGCCACCTGGTCCTTGAGGCTGGCAACGTCAGCCTGCAGGGGCTTCAGGTCCTGGCAACCGGCAAGTCCGATAATCGCAACAACGGCAGCCGCCGCCTTAACAACACTCGCGCACTTCATATATCCGTCCCCTTCTGGGTTATTGATTCCGGGATGTCCTTAAACGATGTGACTCCGGGGGCAAGCACCGCCGGCGTCCGCCGCGCGCAACTGCACCAAATTTACGCTTGGAATGCAACTCCAAACATGTAAGTTGTCTTTTGGACGCGACAGTTGCGCTGGTGACGGACTCGGTCCGGTCAGGCGTGACGGAGTAATGCACGGGTGTTTCATCCGGGAAATTCCAGTGCTTGATGCAACTGACATCATGGCAATGGCACAGATGGAGGTTGAGTCGGTCGTTAAGATTTTGTCATTGGAGTGGCTGGCTGAAGAGGGCTGGCCGGCAGGGCGGGCCCGCCGGCAGGGCCGGCCGGCAGGGTGGGCCGGCCGGGGTTCCCTGGGACTGGCAGCCGGAGGATCTGGGGCTGACGGGCAGGAGGGCCAGGGCGGTCGTCCGGGGTCTTCGGTGGGGTGGTTCCGGCGGGCTTGCCGGGCAGCCCGATCTGGATATAATCACAGTTACTGTACGTATAAACAGGCTGGTGCACGATGTCAGACCTTACTCCCCGTCAGACCCAGATCCTGCGCCTCATCCAGCGGTTCATATCCGATACGGGCATGCCGCCCACCCGGGCGGAGATTGCCCAGGAACTGGGGTTTCGTTCCGCCAATGCAGCTGAGGAGCACCTGCGTGCCCTGGCCCGCAAGGGCGTCATCTCCCTGATGCCGGGAACCTCCCGCGGCATCCAGCTCCGGGACACCATCCGCGAGCAGATCGGGCTGCCGCTCATCGGGCGGGTTGCCGCCGGCAAACCCATTTTCGCCGAGGAGAATTTCGAGGGCCGCCTGCAGATCGATCCCGGCCTGTTCCAGCCGCGGCCGCATTACCTGCTGAAGGTCATCGGCATGAGCATGCGGGATGCCGGGATCCTCGACGGGGACCTGGTCGCCGTACACCGCACCTCCGAGGTGCGCAGCCGCCAGATCGTGGTGGCTCGCCTGGAAAACGAAGTCACCGTGAAGCGTTACCGCCAGGAGGGGTCGGTCGTGTGGTTGCTGCCCGAGAACACCGATTTCGATCCAATCAAGGTGGACCTGAGGCAGGAGCCCCTGCTGATCGAGGGGATCGTGGTGGGTGTCGTGCGCCAGGCCGTGCGGCCGGCCTGACCTGGTTACGCAAGCACCGGTGGCGGTGGACATCTGCGGTGCGTGAGGCCAGCGAATGCGGGATACGAGACTGGCGCGGCTGCTCGAGCATCCGGCGATCTGGCGCGGCCGCAGCGCGGCAGCGCGCAGCACATGGCCGAGTGGTTTTGCGGCCCTGGACGAGCAGCTTCCCGGCAGGGGCTGGCCACGAAGCGGTCTGGTAGAGATCCTCGTTCCGCGTTTCGGCAGCGGTGAACTGCGCCTGATGCTGCCGGTGCTGGCACGGCTCAGCCGTGCGGCGGCGGCACGCTGGTGTGTCTGGGTGACGCCGCCCCTGGTGCCTTTCGCGCCGGCGCTCGCGGCCGGCGGTGTGCAACTTGCACGGATCGCGGTCGTGGATGCCGACCCGGCACGGTGGGCTTTCGAGCAGGCGCTGCGCTCGGGGGCCTGCGATGCCGTGCTGGCCTGGGTGCGTCAGCCGCGATCACGCGAGATCCGGCGGCTGCAGCTTGCCGCAGAGCGCGGCAGGACCCTGGGTATCCTGTTCCGTCCGCTGCATGCAGCGCAGGAAGCCAGTGCCGCGATCCTGCGGCTCAGCCTCACGCCCTGCAGGGCGGGAGCCAGGATTACCCTCCTCAAAGGCCGCACTGCCCACCGCGGCTCGATCGAGATCGGGCTGGATACATGCGCCAGCTCGAGCTGACTGTCATCGCGGAGCCTGGCGTGAAGTCTGGCGCGGTGCCGGCACGCGGCGCTGCTGTGCCGGTGCCCGCCGCACCTTCGCCGGCATCGGCAGGCCCGGCTGCTACGCAGTCCGTGGCCGTCGCACGGCAGCTGTGGGCTGGCGTGCATCTGGCGGGGATATCACCGCAGGTGCTGCAGTCCCTGGGGGTGCTGGCGCAGCGCTTCTCGCCCCAGGTGAGCCTGGTGCCCCCGGATGGCCTGGTGCTGGAGGTGCGCGGCAGCCTGCACCTGTTCGATGGGCTTGCGGGATTGCGCCGCCTGCTGACCCAGGCCTGCCTGCCCCTGCATCCACGGCCGCTGCTGGCCTTTGCACCGACCGCGCTGGCGGCGCTGGCGGTCGCCCGGGCAGGGCGGCCACTGCAGATCGTGGATCCGGCGCGGCTCATCGGCCAGCTCGCGCCGCTGCCGCTTGCCGTTCTGCGCTGGCCCGAGGAGACCCAGGCACGCCTGGCGCGCATGGGGGTGCGCACCGTGGGTGCGGCATTGCGCCTGCCGCGTGCCGGCTTTGCGCGCCGCTTTGGGGCTGCGCAACTGGCCCTGCTCGATCGGCTCACGGGCCGCACGCCTGATCCGCGTCAGGCAGTGCGATTGCGTGAGCGGTTCCGGCGCCGCTGCGAGCTGGAGCATGAGATCACCGATCACGAGCGCCTGCTTCGTGCCCTGACGCCGCTATGGGAGCAACTCGCCGCCTTCCTCGAGGCACACCAGTGCGGGGTGATGCGGCTGGAATGCCGGCTGCTGCACCGGCACGGCGCCGCGACCTGCTGCGCGATGCGCTTCGCGGCTCCCATGGCCGACGTGCAACGCCTGAGCGCGCTGCTGCGCGAGCGCCTGCAGCAACAGCCCCTGGTGGAGCCGGTGCGCGCCTGCGAGCTGCGTACGGCGACGGTGCCGCATCAGCGCGATTCGCATCCGCTGTGGCAGCCGGGAGAGCAGGGTGGCGGTGGCACTGCGCCGTGCGCTGACCTGGTGGAACACCTGCGCGCCCGCTTCGGTGCCGGCGCGGTATACGGACTGGTCCTGAGGGACGATCACCGTCCCGAGGCGGCCTGGCAGGTGAGTGAGCCGTTATTGCCACAGGGTGCGGGCATTGCGCGGGCGCCGCATGGACTGCCGCCGCAGCCCGAGCGGATCACGCGCGTGCCGGTGGCGGCGGCACGCCCGCTGTGGCTGCTGCGTGAGCCGCGGCCCCTGGCGGAGCGGGCCGGCCTGCCGTGCCGGCGGGGAAGACCCCTGCACCTGGCGGGCGAGCCTGAGCGCATCGAGACCGGCTGGTGGGACGGCCGGGGGATTGCACGCGACTATTACAGCGCCATGGATGCGCGCGGGGTGCGGCTGTGGGTATTCCGCGAACGCGCCGCGCCGCACGGCTGGTTCCTGCACGGGGTCTTCGGATGAATGCCGCCACCTGCGGTGGCGCGCCGCCGGCCTACGCGGAGCTGCACTGTGTTTCCAACTTCACCTTCCTGCGCGGCGCCTCGCATCCCCAGGAGCTGGTGGAGCAGGCGGAGGCACTCGGCTACGAGGCGCTCGCCATCACCGACGAGTGCTCCGTGGCGGGCGTGGTGCGCGCGCACGCGGCCGCGCGCGGGCGGCGGGTGCGACTGATAGTGGGTGCGGAGTTCACGCTCGAGTGCGGGCTGAAGTTCACCGCGCTGGCGCGCGACCGCAGTGGTTACGGCGGCCTGTGCCGCTTCATCACGCTCGGCCGGCGCGCTGCCGGCAAGGGTCACTACCGGCTCACGCGTACTGATCTCGCGGCTGCGCAGTTCGATCGCTGCCTGCTGCTGTGGCTTCCCGGCCCGCAGCCGCAGGCCCAGGAACTGCAATGGCTGGCGGAGAATTTCGGCGGCCGGCTGCATGTGGCGGTGGAGCTGCTGCGCGATGGCGGCGATCGCGCCCGTCTTGCGGCACTGCAGCGGCTGGGCGAGCGGTTCACGGTGCCGCTGGTGGCCAGCGGCGGTGCCCTCATGCACGTACGGGCACGGCGGCAGTTGCAGGATGCCCTGACCGCCATCCGGCTGGGTGTGCCGATCGCACAGGCGGGCCGGCGGCTGCATGCCAACGGCGAGCGCTATCTGCGCGAGCGGGAGCGGCTGGCGCGGCTGTACCCGCCGCCGCTGCTGGCGGCGACGGTCGGGCTGGCACGGCAATGCCGGTTCTCACTCGATGAGCTGCGCTACGAGTACCCGCGGGAACTGGTGCCGCCGGGGCAGACCCCCGCCAGCCACCTGCGCCGGCTTACCCTGGAAGGAGCGCAACGGCGCTGGCCCCACGGACTGCCGCAGGCGGAGCACGACGGCATCGAGCACGAGCTGGCGCTGATCGCCGAGCTCGGCTACGAGCCGTACTTTCTCACCGTGCACGACATCGTCGCCTTCGCCCGCGGCCGCGGCATCCTGTGCCAGGGCCGTGGCTCGGCCGCCAACTCGCGTGTCTGCTATTACTTGGGGATCACGGCCGTGGACCCGCAGCGCGGCGCCACCATGCTGTTCGAGCGCTTCATTTCGCGCGAGCGCCGTGAGCCCCCCGACATCGACGTCGACTTCGAGCACGAGCGGCGCGAGGAGGTGCTGCAGTACGTCTATGGCAAGTATGGCCGCGAGCGTGCCGCGCTGGCCGCAACGGTGATCGCTTACCGCCCGCGCAGCGCGCTGCGCGACCTGGCCAGGGCATTCGGCCTGGAGGCCCGGGAGGGTCTGCGGCTGGCGAAGGCGATGCAGTGGTGGGACGGCAGCGCCATGCTGGGGGAGCGCCTGGCACAGGCGGGCTTCGACCTGCGCTCGCCGGCCCTGCAGCACCTGCTGCCCCTGGTCGCCGTGCTGGTGGCTCCTCCGGGCTTTCCGCGGCACCTGTCGCAGCATGTCGGCGGTTTTGTCATCGCGGCCGGGCTGCTCGCGGAACTGGTGCCCATCGAGAACGCCGCGATGCCCGAGCGCACCGTGGTGCAGTGGGACAAGGACGACCTCAACGAACTCGGCCTGCTGAAGGTGGACCTGCTGGCGCTGGGCATGCTGACGGCACTGCGGCGCGCCTTCGACCTGGTGCACGCCTACCGCGGCATACACCACACGCTCGGCATGCTGCCGGCCGAGGATGCCGAGGTCTACCGGATGATCTCGCGCGCCGATACCGTCGGGGTGTTCCAGATCGAATCCCGGGCACAGATGGCGATGCTGCCGCGCCTGCAGCCGCGGTGTTATTTTGACCTGGTGATCGAGGTGGCGATCGTGCGCCCCGGTCCGATCCAGGGCGGCATGGTGCATCCCTATCTGCGCCGCCGCAGCGGTGCAGAGCAGGTGGACTATCCCCGCGAGGAGATACGCGCTGTGCTGCAGCCGACCCTGGGCGTGCCGATCTTCCAGGAGCAGGTGATGCAGATCGCTGTCGTCGCCGCCGGTTTCACCCCCGGGGAGGCGGACGCGTTGCGGCGGGCGATGGGGGCCTGGAAGCGCACCGGCGGGCTGGAAGGTTTTCGCGAGCGCCTGCTGTCAGGCATGCGCGCGCGCAACTATCCGCAGGAGTTCGCCGAGCGTATCTACCAGCAGATGACGGGCTTCGGGGAATACGGCTTTCCCCAGTCCCACGCCATGAGCTTCGCGCTGCTGGTGTACGACTCCGCCTGGCTGAAGCACCACGAGCCGGCGGCCTTTGCCTGCGCGCTGCTCAACAGCCAGCCGATGGGTTTCTATGCGCCGGCACAGCTGGTGCGCGATGCGCGCGCCCACGGCGTGGAGGTGCGCCCCGTCGACGCCTGTGTCAGCGACTGGGATTGCGCGCTCGAACATGGCGCCGACGGTGAGCCGGTGCTGCGCCTGGGGCTGTGCCTGGTGAAGTCCCTGCCGCAGGCGTCGGTGACCCGTCTCGTGGCCGCACGTGCCGCGCGGCCCTTCGCCAGCGTCGCTGACCTGGCGGCCCGCGCGGGCCTCACCCGCACCGACCTGGAAGCGCTCGCGGCGGCGGGCGCCTTCGCCACACTGTGCGGCAACCGGCACCTGGCTTTCTGGGAGGTGGCCGGCACCGAAACTGCGTTGCCGCTGCTACCAGCTCAAGCGGGGAACGAGGTGATCGAGGGACGGCCGCTTATCCCCGCACCGCGGGAGGGTGAGGGCGTCGTGGCTGATTATGCCTCGATCGGGCTCACCCTCGGGCGTCACCCGCTGGCGCTGCTGCGCGGGCGCTTGGGGGCCAGCCGGCTCATGAGTGCCGCGCAGCTGCTGCAGGCGGGTCACGGTGCACAGGTACGCACCGCCGGGCTGGTGCTCATGCGCCAGCGCCCGCAGACCGCCAGTGGCGTCACCTTCCTCACCCTGGAGGACGAGAGCGGCCAGGTCAACGTCATCGTGTGGCAGCGGGTCGGTGACGCCCAGCGGCGCGCGCTGCTGGAAGCGCGCCTGATGGAAGTACACGGTGAAATGCAGCAGCAGGACGGCGTGACACACCTGATCGCACACCGGCTGCTGGATCGCTCGCAGCTGCTCGGCGGACTGCTGACCCGCTCCCGGGACTTTCACTAAGGGCAGGATTGCCCTTGAACGCCGGCCTTGGCGGCGGCCCGAAGGGCGAGGTGCCGAAGGCACCGAGCAACCGGCGGCCCCGAAGGGGCGAGGCCCGTCGGCTGGGCCGAGTACTAGGCGCCGCGTGGCTTGCGCCGCAGCTTGCGCGCCGCATCCTCCGGCGCCCCGATGTCGTAGTCCTCGAAATCGCTGGTGAGCTCGGCGGTGTGCTTGTCCTCCAGCAGCCGCTCCAGGCGACGCCACGCCGGATCGCCGCCCTGCTGGGCGCGGCGCTTGGCCAGGTCCAGGTCCTTGGTGACCTGGTCCAGGTCGACGTCGCCGTCCTCGGTGGCCGGCTCGTCGTCCTCTTCGTCCTCGAATTCGTCCGCTTCCGTTTTCTCGCTCATGCGCTACCGGAACTGTCGCACCTTCGACGGCGCGAAAATAGATCACAAGCCGTGACGACTGCAATGGTTTATCGACGCCTTTGGGCTCCGCGGCCGCTTCCGGTCAGTGGATGAGCTCGTTCATCTGGAAAATCGGCAGCAGCATTGCAAAAACAATGCCCATCACCAGCACCCCCATCAGGACGATCAGCAGTGGGCCGAGCAGGCCGACCAGCGCGGCCAGCAGGCCGTCCAGTTCGCGCTCCTGGCTGATCGCTGCCCGCTCCAGCATTGTGTCCAGCTCGCCGCTGGACTCGCCGCTGGAGATCAGGTGAATGGACATGGGCGGAAACAGGCGGCTGGCCGCCAGCGAGCGGCCGATCGGCGCCCCCTCGCGCACCCGGGCCGCCGCCTCGGTGACGGCGTCGCGCATCGGCAGGTTGGTGACCACCTCGGCGGCGATGCGCAGCGCCTCCAGCACCGGCACGGAGCTGCCGGAGAGGATGCTCAGGGTGCGTGTGAAGCGCGCGGTATTGAAGCCGCGCACCAGTTTTCCCATCATCGGCACGCGCAGTTGCAGGCGCTGGACGCGCCGCTGTGCCTGCGGATCGCGCTGCCAGCGGCGGTACAGGAACACTGCGAGGGCCAGGGCGATCAACAGGTAGATACCGTAATTCCGCAGGAAGCCGCTGGTGCCGATCAGCAGGCGCGTCATCAGCGGCAGTTTGGCCTTGGTGCTCTCGAACACCGAGACGACCTTCGGCACCACGAACACCAGCATCATCGACACGATGACAAAGCACATGCCGGTGAGCACGATCGGGTAAAGCAGGGCGGCCAGCATCTTCTGGCGGATCTGTTCGCGCCCCTCGGTGTAGTCGGCCAGCCGCTCCAGCACGTTGTCCAGGTGGCCGGCCTGCTCGCCGGCGGCCACGGTGGCACGATAGATTTCCGGGAACACCCGCGGGAACTCGGCGAAGCCGTCGGCGAGGGTGTGGCCCTCCATGACGCGTGCCCGTACCCCCAGCACCACGCTCTGCACCCGTTCCTTGTCGGTCTGCTGCGATACTGCCAGGAGCGCTTCCTCCAGCGGCAGGCCGGCTCGTACCAGGGTGGCGAGCTGGCGCGTCAGCAGGGCGAGGTCGGCGGAAGATACGCGCCCGCGCAGGCTGAAGGTGCGGCGCTGCTGGCGCGCCTCCTTCTGGGCGACTTCGGTGACACTGACGGGCAGGAGCTGCCGCTCGCGCAGCAGCTGGCGGATATGGCGTGGGGTGTCGCCCTCGAGGATGCCGTGGCGTTCCTTGCCGGCGGCGTCCAGCGCGCTGTATTCGAACGCACCCATGCGCGATCAGTCTTCGCGCGTGACCCGCAGGACTTCTTCGAGGGTGGTTTCGCCGCGCAGCACCCGCGTGCGGCCGTCGTCGCGGATCGAGGGGGTGGAGAGGCGCGCGTGTCTTTCGATCTCCTGTTCCGAGACGCCGTCGTGGATCATGGTGCGCATGGCGTCATCGACCATGATCAACTCGTAGATTCCTGAGCGCCCGCGATAGCCGCCGGTGCTGTCGCGCCCGGGGCGGTACAGGGTCGGTGAGGGCTCGTCCGCCGGCAGGTTGAGCAGGCGGCGCTCGTATTCACCCGCCTGGAAGGGCTGCTTGCTGTCGGGGCTGAGCACGCGCACCAGGCGCTGCGCCAGCACCCCGATCAGGCTGGAGGACAGCAGGAACGGTTCGATCCCCATGTCGCGCAGGCGGGTGATGGCGCCGGCGGCGGTGTTGGTGTGCAGCGTGGACAGCACCAGGTGGCCGGTGAGGCTGGCCTGCACGGCGATCTGCGCCGTCTCCAGGTCACGGATCTCACCGATCATCACCACGTCCGGGTCCTGGCGCAGGATGGCGCGCAGTCCGCGCGCGAAAGTCATCTCCACCTTGGTGTTGACCTGCGTCTGGCCGATGCCGTCGATGTAGTACTCGATCGGATCCTCGACCGTCATGATGTTGCGGGTATTGTCGTTGAGGCGCTCCAGCCCCGCGTACAGCGTGGTCGTCTTGCCGGAGCCGGTCGGGCCCGTCACCAGCAGGATGCCGTGCGGCTTGTGGATCAGGTCATCCATCTGCTGCTGGGTACGCGGGTCCATGCCCAGGGAACCCAGGTCGAGCTTTCCGGCCTGCTTGTCCAGGATACGCAGTACCACCCGTTCGCCGTGCCCGGACGGAATGGTCGAGACGCGCACGTCGACCGCGCGGCCGGCGATCTTGAGGCTGATACGGCCGTCCTGCGGCAGGCGCTTCTCCGCGATGTCCAGCCGTGACATGACCTTGATGCGCGACACCACCAGCGGCGCCACCGCGCGCCGCGATTGCAACACCTCGCGCAGCACGCCGTCGACCCGGAAACGGATCACCAGCCGGTTTTCGAAGGGCTCGACGTGGATGTCCGAGGCGTTTTCCTTGATCGCCTGGGTCAGCACCGCGTTGATCAGGCGGATGATCGGCGCGTCGTCGTCGCTGTCGAGCAGGTCAGCCTGCTCGGGAAGGTCCTGCGCCAGGTGCGCCAGGTCGGTGGTGTCGTCCAGGCCCTCCACCGCCTGCATCGCATCCGAGCCGGCCTCGTAGACCTGGCGCAGCAGGGCGTCGAACTGCGCGCCCGGCACGCGCTCGAGGCTCACAGGGCGCCCCAGGAAGCGCCGCACCTCGGCCAGCGCATAAGCGCTGGCGTCCTCGCGGCAGACGCAGTCGACGGGTCCCGGCGAACTGCTGTCGCGCACCAGTACGCCGTGCCGTTTTGCGAAGGCGAATGACAGGCGCCGTTCCGCTGGCGCCGGCACTGCCTCCGCCTCGCCCGGGGCCTCCTGGGGTACGGCGGCCGTGTTCATCAGTTGCCCTGCGCAGGCGGGGCGGGGCTGGCCGTGGGATTGGGCGCCGCGACGCCCGGCGGCGCGGTGCCGCCGCCCCGCGGCGTCCCGCCGGCCGGTGCAGCAGGTGCCGGTACCGTTGGGGCAGGTGCCGGTGCGGCAGCCGGTGCCCTGGCCGGCGGCAGGGGCGGCAGCTGCGCGCGCGGGGTGCCGGGCAGCAGTGGAATGGCCTCGCGGTTCCGCAGCTTCGATCCCTGGTCCATCATGTAGTTGTACTTCAGGTCGGTCTCGTAGGCCGCCTGTTGCGGGTCGCGCAGGATGCGCGGCCGGATGAACATGATCAGGTTGTTCTTGTTGGACGTGGCGTTACGGGTCTTGAACAGGTAGCCCAGGATGGGGATGTTGCCCAGGCCAGGCACGC
The DNA here is from genome assembly GCA_018241445.1 of Pseudomonadota bacterium. Classification (GTDB taxonomy): domain Bacteria; phylum Pseudomonadota; class Gammaproteobacteria; order Steroidobacterales; family Steroidobacteraceae; genus 13-2-20CM-66-19. The sequence continues at coordinate 58,352 of JAFEDT010000017.1, read as the reverse complement.
GGTTTTCACCGCGCACGCTGTTGTCCTCGATCAGCCCACCCAGCACCACGATGCCGCCGTCCTCGATCAGCACGGTCGTGGTGATGGTGCGCTTGTTGGTCACCAGGTCGACCGCGCCGGCCGGCTTCTGGCCGATGCTGGAACTCTCGATGGAGATCTTCATCATCACCGCCGAGCCCTCCGGGGAGATGGTGGGCGTCACCTTCAGGATGGTGCCGACCTCCTCGCGCTGGATGGTCTGGAACGGGTTAACGCCGCCGGTGATGCCCCCGGTGGAGGCGGCCGTGTTGGTGTACTGGCCGGTGACGAAGGGCACCTCCTGCGCGACCTTGAGCTCCGCCTCCTGGTTGTCCATGGTCACAGCCGAGGGAGTGGCGATGACGTTGGTATCGGTGTCGGAGCGGATGGCGCGCAGCACCGCGGCGAAGTTGACACCCGCGCCGACGATGCGGCCGATGCCGATGGTGGTGCCGGTCAGCAGCTGGGTGCTGAGCGTGCTGCGGTTCTGCGCCGCCTGCGCCAGGTCGACGATGCTGCTGCCACCGACCGGGCTGACGAAGGCGCCGGCCGGCACGTTGGTGTTGTTGTTGGCAAACAGCGCCCAGTTGACGCCCAGCTCGGAGTCCTTGTTGACGTCGACCTCGGCGATGATGGCCTCCACCAGCACCTGCGGCCGGCGGATGTCGAGCTTGTCAACGATATCCATTATGGCGCGCATGACCTTCGGCGGCGCCGTGATCACCAGGGCATTGTTGGTGGGATCGGCCCACACCATGGCGTTCTTCTCAGCCTGCGCCACCGGCGAGGCGCCGGCGGCGCCGGGGCCGCCGGCGCTGGCCTGGGCAATGCCGGTGATCTGTTCCTTGAGTTTCGGCGCGATCTTCTCGGCGTTGGCGTAGTGCAGATAGCGCACGCGTGTATCGCCGCCGGCCTCCAGCGGCGTGTCCAGGTGCGCCACCAGGGCGCGCAGCCGCAGGCGCTGCGACTCCTCGCCGCTGATCAGCACGCTGTTGGAGCGGTCATCGGCCACCACCTTGATGCTGTTGCCCTCGTTGGCGGCCGCGCCCTGGTAGAGGGAGTTGACCACGCGCACCACTTCCGAGGCCGAAGCGTTCTGCAGCGGCACGATCTCCACGTCACCGCTGCCCACCTGGTCGATGCGGCGGATGATGCGCATCATGCGGTTCACGTTGCTGGCGCGGTCGGAGATGATCAGGATGTTGGACGCGGGATAGGCCGCCAGGTGTCCGTACTGCGGGATCATGGGCCGCAGGATCGGCACCAGCTGCGCGGCGCTGACATTCTTCACGGCAATCACCTGGGTGACGATCTCATCCGAGGTGGCGCTGACGTGATCCGGCAGGTCGATGGAGGGGAGCTGGCGCGCATTGACGTCCGGCAGGATCTTCACCACGTCGCCGGCAGGCATGGCGATGAAGCCGTAGACCTGCAGTATGGACAGGAAGGCCTGGTAGAAGGCCGCGGGCGACATGGGCGTGGACGACAACATCGTCACCTGGGCGCGCACCCGCGGATCGATGATGAAGTTCTTGCCGGTCGCGGCGCCGACGGCCGCGGCGATCTGGGTGATATCGGCGTCCTTGAAGTTGGGAGTGATGCTCTGCGTGGGCTGCGCCGAGGCGAGCGACACCGCGACCAGCACCGCGATGGCGCCCAGAGAAATTCTGCGTAGCCAGTTCATCCTGTCTCCCATGCGCTAAGGTCCGCCCGGGTCGACGGACAGGTCGGGCCCAGGCGGCGTCGCGAGCAGCTGTTGCTGTATCACGCCGCGGGTCGCCGCCTCGGGGGTCGCCGGTGCGGTGCCATTCATCCCCGGCGCCGTCGCAAGGCTCTCAGCTTCCTGCGCCACCTGGGCGATGTTCAGGTTGAGATCCTGGCGCTGGCCGTCGCGCAGCACGGTAACCCGCGCCTCGCTGGCGGAACTCAAGGTGTGCAGGATCTCGTCGCTGCGGTCACGATCGTCCAGCGGGGTGCCGTTGATGGCGATCACCTGGTCGCCGGGCTTCAGGCCCAGGCGCGCGAAGCTGGCGCGCTCGCGCCCCGGATAGACCCGAAAACCGTTGAGCTTGCCGTGTTCCATCACCGGCTGCGGACGCAGCACATCGCCGATGAGATTGGGCTGCTCCGCAATCATGCGACGCATGCGCTCGAGCGACGGATTCTGCGGCAAAACGGCCATGGGTGGCGGGGCGCTCATGCCCCCTGACTCCGGCCGCGGCAGCGCCAGGGTCTCGAGCTGGCCGCCGCGATCGATGACCACGCGGTCGGCGTAGACGGAATGCAGCCGCGCCCCGCCCGGCAGGGTATCGCCGACCGCCCTGACTTCGGCGGTCTGGGCGCTGGCGCCGATGATTGCCAGCCCGTTTTCGGGCGAGCGCCCGGCGATGACCCCGGTCAGCACCAGCGGCATGCTGGTCTGCGGAGCGTTGGCCGCATCCTGCTGCGGCACCGGCGCGACGCCGAACAGGTGGGCATTCGCTATGGCGGCCACGTCCACGGGATGGCGCGCAACGGTGGCGGCGCGGGCCCCGGGCACCGGCACGCCGCGCGAGACTCCGGCCAGGTCGGTAACCAGCAGGGCCGCCTGGATGCCCAGCGCAATCACCAGCAGCCAGCTTGCATAGCGCGGACCGTCGCGCAGCAACAATCCGCGCCAGCGATCCGGTGTCGGGAGTCCTTCAATCCATGCGGTGGCGTTCATGGGGCCGCCCAATCATAAAGGTGCTGTGGTAGTGCTCTCAAGCGATTGTTTCTGCAAGGGTAACTGCCGCACATTCTGGTGCGCTTGTGTTGCCGTTTCGCGACCCATATAAAGGCTCCATGTCCGACCCGCTGCCCGTACGTCCCGACCACGACACCGTCGTCGAGGAAGCGAGGCCACAGCTCAAGCGCCCACCGCTCTACCATGTGGTCCTGCTCAATGACGATTACACCCCCATGGAGTTTGTGGTCGATGTGCTGGAGAAGTTCTTCGCCATGAACCGCCCGGCGGCGACCCGCATCATGCTGGAGGTCCATACCAGCGGTAAGGGCGTATGCGGGGTCTTCACTTACGAGATCGCGGAGACCAAGGTGGCCCAGGTGACAAGCTACGCGCATGACCACCAGCATCCGCTGATGTGCACTTTAGAGGAAGCCTGATGCTGTCCAATGAACTGGAAACCTGCCTCAACGAAGCGTTCCAGAAGGCACGCGAGGCGCGGCACGAATACCTGACGGTCGAGCACCTGCTGCTGGCGATCCTGGACGCGCCCAGGGTGCGCGAGGTGCTGCGGGCCTGCGGCGCCAACCTGGCGCGTTTCCGCCAGGAACTGCAGGAGCACATCGATCAGTCCACCCCGGTGTTCGAGCAGGGCGAGGAGCGCGAGGTGCAGCCGACGCTGGGCTTTCAGCGGGTGCTGCAGCGCGCCATGTACCACGTGCAGGCCGGCGGCAGGAAAGAAGTCGGGGTCGCCAACGTGCTGGTGGCGATCTTCGGCGAGAAACAGAGTCATGCCGTGTTCCTGCTGGACCGCCAGCACGTCACGCGCCTGGACGTGACCAACTACATCTCCCACGGGCTGTCGAAGATCGCCGAGGAGAAGACTGGCGACAAGGAGGAGAGCGCCAGCGACGGCGAACGCGAGGCGGAGGGCGGCAGTGCGCTGGAGAAGTACACCACCAACCTCAACCGCATGGCGCAGGAGGGGCGCATCGACCCGCTGATCGGCCGCAGGCTGGAGGTGGAGCGGACGGTGGAGATCCTGTGCCGTCGCCGCAAGAACAACCCCCTGTACGTGGGCGAGGCCGGCGTGGGCAAGACCGCGATTGCCGAGGGTCTCGCGCGCCTGATTGTCGAGGGCAAGGTGCCCGAAGTGCTGGCCGGCTGCACCATCTACGCCCTGGACATGGGCGCGCTGATCGCCGGCACCAAGTATCGTGGCGACTTCGAGAAGCGCCTCAAGGGCGTGATTGCCGAGCTGAAGAAGCAGTCCGGCGCGGTGCTGTTCATCGACGAGATCCATACCGTCATCGGCGCCGGCGCCGCCTCCGGCGGCGTGATGGACGCCTCCAACCTGATCAAGCCGGTGCTGAGCAACGGCGAGATCCGCTGTATCGGCTCCACGACTTTCCAGGAGTACCGCGGCATCTTCGAGAAGGACCATGCGCTGGCGCGGCGCTTCCAGAAGATCGACGTGGTGGAGCCCTCGGTGGCGGAGACGGTCGACATCCTGTTCGGCCTGAAACCGCGCTTCGAGGAGCACCACGGCATCAGCTATGCCGACGACGCGCTACGTGCCGCGGCGGAACTGGCCGCGCGCCACATCAACGAGCGTCACCTGCCCGACAAGGCGATCGACGTGGTCGACGAGGCCGGTGCGCGGGCGCGGCTCAAGCCCGCCGCTGAGCGCGAGGACACCGTGCAGGTGCGGCACATCGAGGACGTGGTGGCGCGCATGGCGCGCATCCCGGCCAAGAGCGTCTCCACCTCCGACCGCGAGGTGCTGCGCAACCTGGAACGCAACCTCAAGCTGGTGATCTTCGGCCAGGACACGGCCATCGATGCGCTGGCAGCCTCGATCAAGCTGGCGCGCTCCGGCCTGGGAGATGCGCGCAAGCCGGTCGGCAGCTTCCTGTTCGCCGGCCCCACCGGCGTCGGCAAGACCGAGGTGACGCGCCAGCTCGCCCTCACCATGGGGGTGGAGTTCCTGCGCTTCGACATGTCGGAGTACATGGAGCGGCACACGGTGTCGCGGCTGATCGGCGCGCCGCCGGGCTACGTCGGCTTCGATCAGGGTGGACTGCTGACCGAAGCCGTCACCAAGCATCCGCACTGCGTGTTGCTGCTGGATGAGATCGAAAAGGCGCACCCCGATGTCTTCAACCTGCTGCTGCAGGTGATGGATCACGGCACGCTGACCGACAACAATGGACGCAAGGCGGACTTCCGTCACGTCATCATCGTCATGACCACCAACGCCGGCGCGCAGGAGATGGCCCGCGCCTCCATCGGCTTTACCCATGCCGACAATACCAGCGATGGCATGGAGGCGATCCGCCGCATCTTCACGCCCGAGTTCCGCAACCGCCTGGACGCGGTCATCCAGTTTGCGCCGCTGGACGAGCGCACCATCGAGCGCGTGGTGGACAAGCTGATCGTCGAGGTGGAGATGCAGCTCGAGTCCAAGGGCGTGACCATAGCTCTCGACGACGCGGCGCGCCGCTGGGTCGCCGCCCGAGGCTACGACCCGAAGATGGGGGCGCGGCCGATGGCCCGCACCATCCAGGAATACGTCAAGCGTCCGCTCGCGGAGGAACTGCTGTTCGGCCGGCTTGCCGGCGGCGGACACGTGCGCGTGTCGGTGAACGAGGACGGGTCGGGGCTGAAGCTGGATTTCGAGCCGGCGCCAGCGCCGGCGGTACCTGCGTAAGGCGCCGCCCCGATCAAAAAAGTTCTTTCCGGGGCCGGCGTGAATCCTTCCCTGGAGCCTGCGCGAAAACATCCCTGTTTTCGACGCCCCCGGAAAGATCCTTTTTTGATCGTGTCAGCGCCGGTTAGGCGCTACCGCCCTCGGTAGATGATCCGGCCCTTGGTCAGGTCGTAAGGAGTCATCTCGACCGTCACCGCATCGCCGGTCAGGATGCGGATGTAGTTCTTGCGCATCTTGCCCGAGATATGCGCGGTCACGACGTGGCCGTTCTTCAGCTTCACGCGGAAGGTCGTGTTGGGCAGGGTCTCGGTGACCTCGCCCTCCATCTGGATCGCATCTTCCTTCGACATACGATTGGGTCTGAATACTCCGCTGAAGCAGGCGGCAAAAGCCCCGCCTTTTGCCGCCGGAAATCAGGTGATGTCCGCAAAAGCGCCGCAGGCGGCTTTTGCCTGACTGACCAGGGGGCGCGAATTGGAGCACAAACGGCGCCGCCGTGGCAATTTAACCAGGCGCCTTATGGCCCGATCAGCCTGAGGGCTTGTGTTGCCTGTGCCGGTGTGATGTAGCGGCGCAACAGCTGCTGAAACTCACTGCGCACCACGCTGCGCACGCCCAGGCTTTCCAGGTGGCGGGAGGGCATCTGGCAGTCGATCACTTCCAGGGCATTGGGGGCGCACAGGGCGACCAGGTGGGCGAGGGCGACCTTGGAGGCATCACGCTCGCGGCTGAACATGGACTCGCCGAAGAAGACACCGCCCAGTCGCACCCCGTACAGCCCTCCCACCAGCGCCGCGCCGCGCCGCACCTCGACGCTGTGGGCGTAGCCGAGCCGGTGCAGGCGCAGGTAGGCGGCGCGCATTTCCGGGGTTATCCAGGTGCCCGGGCTGCCTTCCCGCGGCGCGGCGCAGCCGTCGATCACGGCGCCGAAGTCCTGGTCGACACCCAGAGTAAAGCCGCCATTGCGGATGCGCTGCGCCAGGCTGCGGCGGCAGCGGAATTCCCCTGGAAACAGCACTGCGCGCGGGTCCGGGGACCACCACAGCACCGGCTGCCCGGGCGAGTACCAGGGGAAAATGCCGCGCGAATAGGCAGCCAGCAGTCGCTCGCAGGACAGGTCACCGCCGGCGGCCAGCAGGCCCTGCGGGTCCGACAGTGCCTGTTCCGGAGGCGGGAACCTGTCGGGCGCGTCCTGCGGGGACAGCCAGGTGAGGTTCTTCTTCACGTGGCGTGCCGGTCGCGGTAGGGGACGTGGGTCTGCACTTCCTCAGCGTAGGCCTGGACGGCATCCGCCTCGCGCTGCAGGTATTCGCCGATGGCTTCCCGGAAGCGGTGGTTGCGGATGTAGTGCGCCGACCAGGTCAGCGTGGGCTCGAATCCGCGGCTGACCTTGTGTTCACCCTGTGTCCCGGGCTCGAAGCGCGCCAGGCCGCGCTCGATGCAGAACTCCACGCCCTGGTGGTAACAGGTCTCGAAATGCAGGCTGTGGAAAGCGTCCGCCGCGCCCCAGTAGCGCCCGTACAGGGTGTCGCCGCCGAGGAAGAATACGGCCATCGCCACCATCTCGCGGCCGTGCACCGCCAGCTTCACCATCAAGCTGCGCGGCAGGGTGCGCGCGATCTCGCCGAAGAAGGCGCGTGTCAGGTAAGGCTCGTGGCCGTGGCGCGCGAAGGTGTCACGGTGCAGCAGGTAGACGCCATCGAGCAGGGCGTCATCGAGCTCATCGCCGAAGCGTGTCTGGAAGGTGACGCCTGATTCTGCGACGCGGCGCCGCTCGCGCCGCGCCTTCTTGCGCTTGTCGGCGGTGAAGGTGTCCAGGTACTGCCCGAAATCGGCATAGCCACGGTTGTACCAGTGGAACTGGCAGTCGCGCCGCAGCAGCCAGCCGCGCGCCTCGCAGGCCGCCCGCGCCGGATCGTCCAGGAACAGCGTATGCGCCCCCGAGTAGCCGCGGGCGGCACAGTGATTTTCCAGCTCCTGCAGCAGCGCGGCGCGCAGCGGCGCGCCTTCAGGTCCCGCGCGCGTCAGCAGGCGCGGCCCGGTGGCGGGCGTGAAGGGCGGGGCGACGGTGATCTTGGGGTAGTAGCTGCCCCCGGCCTGTTCATAGGCACGGGCCCAGGCGAAGTCGAACACGAACTCGCCGTAGGAGTGGGTCTTGAGGAAAGTGGGAGCCGCCGCCGCCAGCCCGGCTGCATCGTGGAGGGTAAGGTAATGGGGCAGCCAGCCACTCTCGGCGCCGACGCAGCCGGTGTGTTCAAGGGCGGCGAGAAACTCGTGGCGCAGGAACGGGTAATCGTTGGCGAGCAGCGCGTTCCAGTCGGCCGCCGCCAGGTCGTGGATACTGCGATGGAACTGGACTCGGTAGCCGGCCATGGCGGAACTCAGTGTGCGTCGAGTGCCTCGAGATAGCGGTCGGCATCCAGCGCTGCCATGCAGCCGGAGCCGGCGGAGGTGATGGCCTGGCGGTAGACGGAGTCGGCCACGTCGCCGGCGGCAAACACGCCCGGCACACTGGTGGCGGTGGCGTCGCCGCCGCTGCCGCCCCTGACGACCAGGTAGCCGTCGCGCATGGCAAGCTGCCCGTCGAACAGCGCCGTGTTGGGCGTGTGCCCGATGGCCACGAACAGCCCCGTCACCTCGAGCGCCTTCGCCGCGTTTCCGTCGGTGGCGCGCAGCTGCAGGCCAGTGACGCCGGCATCGTTGCCGAGCACTTCGTGCACCGCGTGGTTCCAGATCGTCGACACCCTGCCGGCGGCGACCTCGCGGAACAGGCGGTCCTGCAGGATTTTCTCCGCACGCAGCCGGTCGCGGCGGTGGATCAGGGTAACGTGCCCGGCGATATGTGACAGGTACAGCGCCTCTTCCACGGCGGTGTTGCCGCCGCCGACCACGGCCACCCGCTGGCCGCGGAAAAAGAAGCCGTCGCAGGTGGCGCAGGCCGAGACACCGCGGCCGCGGAAGCGCTCCTCGGAGGGCAGTCCCAGGTAGCGCGCCGCTGCCCCGGTGGCGATGATCAGGGCATCGCAGGTGTAGTGGCCGGCATCGCCGCGCAGCCGCAGCGGCCGCGAGCGCAGGTCGACCTCGCTCACATGATCGATGAGGACCTCGGTGGCGAAGCGCTCGGCGTGGCGCTTCATGCGCTCCATCAGTGCCGGCCCCTGCAGCCCCTCGACGTCTCCCGGCCAGTTGTCCACATCCGTGGTGGTCATGAGCTGCCCGCCCTGTTCCACGCCGGTCAGCAGCAACGGCTTGCGATTGGCGCGCGCCGCGTAGACCGCGGCGCTGTAGCCGGCGGGTCCCGATCCCAGGATGATGAGGCGGCTGTGGCGGGTCGTCGTCATGGCATCTCCACTATAATGGCAGCCGCGTATTCTAGGACCGAAGGCAGACAGGTTTGGCTGAAAGTTCCGCATCGGCGCGCGGCGCGCGCTTCTCCGGCACGGTATCCCGCGCATTGCACGAAAGCGCGGTGATCGTGCTGGCCATCATCACTCTGATCGTGTTCCTGGCGCTCGTCAGCTACAGTCCCAGCGACCCGGGTTTCTCGTTCAATGGGGACGCGGGCCCGGTTCGCAACCGCATCGGCGTGATCGGGGCCTGGCTTGCAGACATGCTGTTCTTCCTGTTCGGCAAGCCGGCCTTCCTGCTGCCGATCGCACTCGCGGCGCTCTGCTGGGCGCTGCACCGGCGCGCCGCCGCGCCAGCCACCTCGCGCGCCAACAGCCTGGTGCGTGCGGCGGGTTTCGTGCTGGTGCTGGTGGCGAGCTGCGCCCTGACGACCCTGCACTGGCAGCCCGGGGTGTTGCGCCAGAGTGCCGGCGGTGTGGTGGGCGCGCTGGTCGGGCGCGGCCTGGCCGCGTACGTGGATTTCCTGGGCGCGACGCTCCTCCTGATCGCGGCCTGGATGGCGGGGCTGTCGCTGGCGCTGGGGGTGTCCTGGTTCACCATCATGGACCGCGTCGGCACACGTGTGTGGCAGGGCCTTGCCTGGCTGCGTGAGCGCCGGTCGGCCTCGCGCGATGCGGCCCAGGGCCGCGAGCGGCGCCAGGCACGCAAGGAAGCGGTGCAGACCGAACAGAAGAAATCCGCCAGCCGCAGTCCGCCGCGCATCGAGACGCCCGCGCCGGTGGTGGAGAAGAGTGCGCGCGTGGAGCGCGAGCGGCAGGTGCCGCTGTTCGATGCGCCCAAGGCCGGCGAGCTGCCGCCGCTGAAACTGCTGGACGATCCGCCGCCGCGCGAGCCGTTGTATTCCGCCGAGGCCCTGGAAGCACTCTCGCGCCTGGTGGAAATGAAACTCAAGGACTTCGGCATCGACGCCGAGGTGGTGGCCGTGCAGCCCGGACCGGTCGTGACCCGCTTCGAGCTGCGGCCCGCCCCGGGGGTGAAGGCCAGCCAGATCACGGCCCTGGCCAAGGACCTGGCGCGCGCCCTGTCGGTCCTGAGCGTGCGTGTGGTGGAGGTGATTCCCGGCAAGAGCGTCATGGGCCTGGAGATCGCCAACGAGAAGCGCGAGGTGGTCACCTTCGGGGAGATCATCCGCTCCAAGGCCTACGACGAGATGCACTCGCCGCTGGCGCTGGCGCTGGGCAAGGATATCGGCGGCCAGCCGATGGTGGCGGACCTGACACGCATGCCGCACCTGCTGATTGCCGGCACCACCGGTTCGGGCAAGTCGGTGGGCATCAATTCCATGGTGCTGTCGCTGCTGTACAAGTCGACCGCCGAGCACGTGCGGCTGATCATGATCGACCCGAAGATGCTGGAGCTGTCGGTCTACGAGGGCATCCCGCACCTGCTGGCGCCGGTGGTGACCGATATGAAGCAGGCGGCGAACGCGCTGCGCTGGTGCGTGGCGGAGATGGAGCGCCGCTACCAGCTGATGGCGGCGCTGGGCGTGCGCAACATCGCCGGCTTCAACCGCAAGGTCAAGGACGCGCTCGATGCGGGCAAGCCGATCCGCGACCCGGTGATGATGCTGCGCGCCGCCAACGACCCCAGCATCGACCAGCGGCAGATCCAGGACCTGGCGCCGTTGCCCTACATCGTGGTGGTCATTGACGAACTCGCCGACCTGATGATGATCGTCGGCAAGAAGGTCGAGGAGCTGATCGCGCGCCTGGCGCAAAAGGCGCGCGCCTCGGGCATCCACCTGATCCTGGCGACACAGCGGCCCTCGGTGGACGTGATTACCGGCCTGATCAAGGCCAATATTCCCTGCCGCATCGCCTTCCAGGTATCGGCGCGCGTCGATTCGCGCACCATCCTCGACCAGATGGGTGCGGAGACCCTGCTCGGGCACGGCGACATGCTGTATCTGCCGCCGGGAACCTCTCTGCCGACCCGCGTGCACGGCGCCTTCGTCTCCGACCAGGAAGTGCACCGCGTCGTGGTGGCGCTCAAAACCCCCACGCCTCCGAACTACATCGAGGAAGTCCTGTCGGGTCCGCAAACCCCGATTCCCGGCCTTCCCGGGGAAGAGGGCGAGGGCGGGGCTGCGGGCGGCGACGATCCGGAAGCCGATCCGCTGTACGACGAGGCCGTGCGTATTGTCACGACCGATCGCAAGCCGTCGATTTCCTACGTACAGAGGCGCCTCAAGATCGGCTACAACCGCGCCGCGCGGCTGCTGGAAGCAATGGAGATGGCCGGACTGGTCGGCCCGCTGCAGTCCAACGGTTCGCGTGACGTGCTGGCGCCGGCGCCGCCGGAGGCATGATGCGCACGTCAACGGGACTGTGCCGGCAGCTTGTGTCGTGCTGTGTGCTCGCGGCCGCGGGCCTGTCGCTCCAGGCCGGTGTGGCGCGGGCTGTGCCCGCGGACCCGGCGGCGACGCCGCTGGATACCTACCTGTCCGGCCTGAAGACGTTGCGGGCCAGTTTCGTGCAGACGCTGGTCGATGCGCAGGGCCGTGAAACCGACCGCACCAGCGGCACGCTGATCGTGCAGCGGCCCGGCCGCTTCCGCTGGGAGATCCAGCCGCAGCGCGTGGACGGCGCAGGCGCAGGGCCCGGGGGTCCGGCTGCCGATGCCGGCCAGCTCATGGTGTGCGATGGCACCAACCTGTGGTTTTACGATCGTGAGCTGGGACAGGTGACCGTGAAGCCAGTCGATGCGGCCCTGTCGGCAACGCCGGTCATGCTCTTGTCCGGGGCGGCTGACATACGACGGGATTTCACGGTGGCGCCGGCCGGCGAGCGGTCCGGCCTGACGTGGGTGCTGGTGACCCCGCGCGCGGCGGCGGCGGACTTCCGCCAGGCGCTGCTGGGTTTCTCCTCAGGGGAACTGCGGCGCATGATCCTCGAGGACAAGCTCGGACAGACCGCGACGGTGATCTTCTCGAGCATCCAGCGCAATGCGCCGGTGAATGCGGCGGAGGTCAGCTTCCAGCCGCCGCCCGGTGTCGACGTGATCGGAACGCCGCGCCAGTGAGCGTGCCGGGGCGACGGCACGCGTGGCCCGGCCGGTCGCATTCGCTGCCGCGGCGTGGCGGGGGGCTGCGTGGCTGACCTGTTCGATGTCAAACCCGCAGCCCCGCTGGCCGAGGCGCTGCGGCCACGAACGCTCGACGAGGTCATCGGGCAGCGACACCTGCTGGGGGAGGGCAAGCCGCTGCGACTGGCGTTCGCGTCGGGGCAGCCGCATTCCATGATTTTCTGGGGCCCACCGGGGGTGGGCAAGACGACCCTGGCGCGCCTGACAGCAGGCGCGTTCGACTGCGCCTTCATCGCCCTCTCGGCGGTGTTCTCGGGCGTGAAGGACATCCGCGCCGCCATGGAGCAGGCGCAACAGAATCTGGCAGGGGGCCGCCGCACGATCCTGTTCGTCGATGAGATTCATCGCTTCAACAAGGCGCAGCAGGACGCGCTGCTGCCGTACGTGGAGTCGGGGCTGGTCACCTTCATCGGCGCGACCACCGAGAATCCCTCCTTCGAGGTCAACTCCGCGCTGCTGTCGCGCGCGCAGGTGTACGTGCTGGTGCCGCTCACGACGCTGGAGTTGAAGCAGCTGGCGGTCAGGGCGCGGCAGCAGGTGCTGCCGCAGCTGCAGCTGGAGGAGGAGGCGCTGGATCTGCTGGCGTCGCTGGCTGACGGTGACGCGCGGCGCCTGCTCAATCTGCTGGAGCAGACCGGGTATGCCGCGGCGGCGGCCGGCACCGCCGCCGTCAGTGCGCAGTTTGCGGGTGAGGCGCTGGTGCGCGGCGCGCGGCGCTTCGACAAGGGCGGCGATCAGTTCTACGACCAGATCTCCGCCCTGCACAAGTCGGTGCGCGGCTCACACCCTGACGCCGCCCTGTACTGGCTGGCGCGCATGCTGGACGGCGGCGCCGACCCACGCTACCTGGCGCGGCGCATCATCCGCATGGCGTGGGAGGACATCGGGCTGGCAGATCCGCGCGCGCTGCAGATCGCCAATGACGCGGCTGCCACTTACGAGAGACTGGGCTCGCCCGAGGGTGAGCTGGCGCTTGGCCAGGCGGTGGTGTACCTGGCGGTCGCGGCCAAAAGCGATGCCGGCTACAAAGCGTTCAATCACGCCATGGCCTGGGTGGCGCAGGACAAGTCCCGGACGGTGCCTGACCACCTGCGCAACGCGCCTACGCGGCTGATGAAGGAACTCGGGGCTGGCCATGGCTACCGGCATGCGCATGATGAGCCCGATGCCTATGCCGCCGGCGAGAACTACCTGCCAGAGGGTATGGAGGAACCGCGATGGTACCAGCCGGTCGGCCGTGGACTGGAGAGCAAGATCGCCGAGCGGTTGGCGGCGTTGCGTAAACTGGATGAAGAAGCCGGCAAAAGCCGGTAAATTGACGCAGTCCCGATCAAAAAAGGTTCTTTCCGGGGCCGCCGTGGATCCGTCCATGGAGTCTGCGGCTCGGCATCCTGCCTCGCACGCCCCCGGAAAGAACCTTTTTCGCTCGTGCCTGCTCAACTACGCCCCTTTCCAACAGTTACCTCCCGGGTTGAATTCACGTGATCGATCCCAGACTCCTTCGTAGCGATCCGCAGGCCGTTGCAGCGAATCTCGCGCGCCGCGGCTTTACCCTGGACGTGCAGGCGCTGCAGACACTGGAAGAACGACGCAAACCCTGCGCGGTAGAGGTCGATCGCCTGCGGGCGGAGCGCAATGCCAACGCCAGGGCCGTCGGCATGGCCAAGGGCCGTGGCGAGGACTGCGCACCATTGCTGGCCCGGGGTGAGGCCCTGACCGCGCAGCTGGCAGGGGCGGAAGGCGCGCTGGCGGCAGTGCAGCAGCAACTGGAGCAATGGCAGCTCGGGCTGCCCAACCTGCTGCACGACACGGTGCCGCCAGGGCGTGACGAGAGCGCCAATGTCGAGGTACGCCGCTGGGGCGAGCCGCGCCGCTTCGAGTTCACACCGCGCGACCACGTCGAGGTTGGCGAGCGCCTGGGCGGGCTGGATTTCGAGGCTGCGGCGCGTATCGCAGGCAGCCGCTTCGTGGTGCTGCGCGGATCGGTGGCACGCCTGCACCGGGCGCTGGCGCAGTTCATGCTCGACCTGCACACGCGCGAGCACGGCTACCTGGAGACCTACGTACCCTACCTGGTCCACCCGTCGGCGCTGGTGGGCACCGGGCAGTTGCCGAAGTTCGCGCAGGATCTGTTTGCGCTGCGCGGTGAACAGGACCTGCACCTGATTCCGACTGCGGAGGTACCGCTTACCAACCTGGTGCGCGATCAGATCGTGCCCGCGGAGCGCCTGCCGCTGAAGCTGACCGCGCATACGCCCTGCTTCCGTTCCGAGGCGGGTGCGGCCGGCAAGGACACCCGCGGCATGATCCGCAGTCACCAGTTCGACAAGGTGGAGCTGGTGCAGATCGTGCGCCCCGAGGATTCCTACGCCGCGCTGGAGGAGCTGACCGCCCACGCCGAGACGGTGCTGCGCCGACTGGAGCTCCCTTACCGCACAGTGGCCCTGTGCGCCGGCGACACCGGTTTCGCCAGCGCCAAGACCTACGACCTGGAGGTCTGGCTGCCCTCGCAGCAGCGCTACCGCGAGATCTCATCCTGCAGCAACTGCGAGGCCTTCCAGGCGCGGCGCATGCAGGCGCGCTGGCGCGACCGCCAGGGGGGCAAACCCGAGAGCCTGCACACCCTCAACGGTTCGGGCGTGGCAGTAGGGCGCGCCCTGGTGGCGGTGCTGGAAAACTGCCAGAACGCCGATGGCTCCGTGACGGTGCCACAGGTGCTGGTTCCCTACCTGGGCGGACAGCGACAACTGACCGCCTGAAGCCCTCACCGGCGATGAGTGTCGCGCCCGCGCCACGCCAGGCGCCGCGCGAATGCGCTCGTGGACCATCGATTATCGATAAACGTATACTGCATCTGGCATGCAGCGCGCGCGACATAAACCGCGGCAGGCGCGTCCGCCGGGACCGGCGGCGCGCGACCCGCTCTTCAATCATTCCGTGGAGAAGGCCTTCGCCATCCTCACCGCTTTCGGCAATCACGGGCAACGCGCCCTGGGCCTGGCGGAGCTGGCGGCCAGCGTCGGCATGACCACCAGCTCGGCGCAGCGCTGCACGCATACCCTGGTGCGGCTCGGGCTGCTGCGGCGTGACCCACGCCTCAAGCGCTGGCTGCTGACGCCGCGCGTGCTGGGACCGGCCTGTGCCTACCTGTCCGGGCACGGCCTGCTGGAGCAGGCGACGACCCACCTGGTGGACCTGAACCAGGCCAGCGGCGAGTCGGTGAGCTTCTCCGAGCCCAGCGATACCGACATGGTGTACATCGCACGCTTTCCCAGCCTCAAGCGCTTCTATATCCACATGGCCGTGGGCAGGCGCCTGCCGATGTACTGCACCGCGGCGGGACGTGCCTACCTCGCGGCCTTGCCGGTGACGCAGGCGCAGGCCATCCTGCGGCGCAGTGAGATCAGGGCCCTGACTCCGCAAACCCTGACCGACCCGCGGGCTATCATGAAACAGCTGCACGCCGCCCGGGAGGCCGGTTACGCCTGGTCAGACCAGGAGACCTACCGCGGCGACGTCAGCATCGCGGCGGCGGTACTGGGCGAGGACGGCGAACCACTCGCCGCCATCAACGTGGCGGCGCCCACCAGCCGCTGGTCGCTGGAGCAGTTACGGGCGAAGGTGGCGCCTGTGCTGTTGCAGACCGCGCGGGCCGCCTCCGCGGGACGCATGCTGCGTCCGGCGGCCGGGGGTCTGTAGGGTAATGAGCGCCCTCGAGACATTGAACGCAACAGCCGTGACACGGCGGATTCGTCCAGGTGTCGGCGGCGGTGGATTATCGGTAATGAAGAATCGGGGAGACTTTATGCGTTATCTGGAACGACTTGATTCATATCGGCAGGGCCTGAGCCTGGTGGCCTGCGCGGTGGCCGCCATCCTCGGCGCGCATGCGGCGCTGGCGCAGACTGCGCCGCCGCAACCGGCGGCCCAGGCCAGCGAGCCGGCAGCGACCGGCGTCCTGCAGGAGATCACCGTCACGGCCACCCGCCGCGAGGAATCCCTGAGCAAGGTGCCGGTGAGCGTTGTGGCGTTGACCCAGGAGAGCCTGGACAACCGGGGCATAAAGGACTTCTCGGAAGTCGCCCGCTTCACCCCCGGCGTCAACTTCGACACCTCCGGTACCAACAACATCTCCATCCGCGGCATCTCCGGTACCGGCGGTGCCGGCACCACCGGCATCTACCTGGATGACACGCCGATCCAGATGCGCGCACTGGCCTTCAGTCCAGACGAGGCACTGCCGAAGTCCTTCGACATCGCACGTGTGGAAGTACTGCGCGGCCCGCAGGGCACCCTGTTCGGTTCCGGGTCCGAAGGTGGCACGGTGCGCTATATCACGGTGCAGCCCAGCGTGAGCAAAAGCAGCATGTACGCGCGCGCCGAACTGTCCACCACCGAGGGCGGCGCGCCGTCCTATGAGGCCGGCGTGGCTGCCGGCGGGCCGCTGGTGGACGGCACCTTCGGTGCACGCCTTGCAGTCTGGTACCGCCGCGACGGCGGCTGGATCGATCACATGGACCCGGTGAGCCATGACATCACCGGCCACAACACCAACTATGCCGACACGATGCTGCTGCGCCTGTCGACCCTGTGGCAGGTCAACGACAAGTGGAGCCTGACGCCCTCGGTCAGCTATCAGAACCAGAAGCGCAACGCCGTCAACAATTTCTGGCCGCTTTACTCCAACCCAGGGAGCAACCGTTTCGTCAGCGCCGACCCTTCTGAGCGGCACGTCCCGGACAAGTTCTACCTGGCGGCCCTGAAGGTGGAGGGAGACCTGGGCTTTGCGCAGCTGATCTCCAACACCTCGTACTATCACCGCCGCGAGCAGACCGGTTACGAGGGTACGCTGTACAACCTGGGGTTCTACCAGTCACAGAATACCGCACCTGTGTTTCCGCTCAGTGGCTTCCTGCCCGGAGTGCCGTTCCCCCTGCTGGACGGCAATGGCATTCACCTGCCGGCTGGCGCGACCGACTACCTGTCACCCTCGAGCATCGACAACGGCCAGATGAACTTCACGCAGGAGATCCGCCTGCAGTCGAGTGACCCGTCCTCGAGACTGCTGTGGACGGCGGGCCTGTTCTACAACAACAATCGCCAGAGCTACCTGGAGCAGATCCACGATCCGCACCTCAACGAGCTGACCATGGCGGTGCTGGGGCTGCCCTACACCGACGTGTTCGTGGACGCAAACCTGAACCCGGTGCCGTACGTGCCAGGCTATCCGTTCGACTCCTACTTCCTCAATACCCGCTCCAAGGACGAGCAGTACGCGGTATTCGGCGAAGGGACCTTCTCCTTCACCGATCAGTGGAAGCTGACCCTGGGAGCACGCTACGCGCGCTCGAAGTACTCCTTCGATACCAATACCGGCGGACCGCAGCTGTTCGCGCCGCCGACCCACAATACCGGCGACAACTCCGAGAACTCCTTTACGCCCAAGGTCAGCCTCCAGTACCAGATGGATCAGCGCAACATGTTCTACGCTACCTACGCCAAGGGCTTCCGTCCCGGCGGGGCGAACAACCCGTTGCCGATCGCGGCGTGTTATTCGGACCTGGTGGCGTTCGGAATTCCCGCCGGCGCCCCGACGACCTTCAAGTCCGACACGGTGCAGAGCTACGAAGTGGGCGCCAAGAACAATCTCGGCGGCCGGGTGCGCATCGCCAGCAGCGTCTATTACATCAGGTGGCACAACATCCAGCAGACCGTCCTGCCACCGATCTGCCAGATCAGCTTCATCGACAACCTGGGCGAAGCGGTTGCCAAGGGCGTTGACCTGGAGGCGGAGGTGCAGGTGACGGACGCGCTGTCGGCGCAGATTGCCGCCGGTTACACCAGCGCACGCTACAGCCAGGACTCTCGCCTGAACCCTACCGGTACGTCTTTGCCGGTGGTCGCCAACGGCGACGCCATCGTCGGGCAGACCAGTGAGGCGGGTGGTGGCCAGCCGACCGCACCGGTCACGGTTACCGCGGGCCTGGAATACCGCTTCAGCGCCTTCAACCACGAGTCCTTCGTGCGCGGTGACGTGGAGTACCAGGGACGTGGCAAGTGGGCGGTGCCTGGCCAGGATCCCGGCACACTGCAGTACGATCCGGGCAACCGCATGCTGGCCGGCACGGTGTTTTCCAGCCTGCGCGCCGGCATGCAGTTCGGTGACGTTTCGGTGGCCGCGTTTGTGGACAATCTGACGAACACCCACGCGCTTACCGACTACAACAATACGATCTGCAGCACCCCGCAGGTGAACTGCGCGCCCAACAACCCAGGCAGCTCGCGCCTGGAACGTGACTACACGTTCCGGCCGCGTACCTACGGGGTGACCGTGATCTACAAGAAGTAGCCGCGATGGCCGGTTCCGGGCACGAGCGGCGGCGGCGCCTGTCGGGCCGCGAGCTGGGCACGGACCGGCCGATACCGCGCCGCGACTTCCTGCAGGGGACCCTGGTGGGGGCCGCGACGGCCCTCACCGGGTCGCTGCTGCAGGGTGTGACGCAGGCCGCGGCGGCGCTGCTGCCCGGGGCGGCGCACGCCGGGACGGGCAGCGGTGCCGCGCAGGACCGGCCCGGCTACTACCCACCGCGGCTGACGGGCCTGCGCGGCAGTCATCCGGGTTCCTTCGAGGCCGCTCATGCGCTGCGGGACGGCCATGCGGCGGGCGCCGGACGCGACACCGGCGAGCGCTATGACCTGGTGGTCGTCGGTGGCGGCATCAGCGGCCTGGCGGCAGCGCAGTTCTTCCGCGAGCTCGCCGGGTCAGCCGCGCGCGTCCTGATCCTGGACAATCACGACGACTTCGGCGGCCATGCCAGGCGCAACGAGTTCCTGCTCGACGGGCAGGTGCAGCTGTGCAACGGCGGCACGCTGGAGATCGACAGCCCGCGCCCCTACAGCGCGGTGGCGCTTGGGCTGCTGCGACGGCTCGGGCTAGCCGACATCGAGGCACTGGCCCGACGGGTCGAACACAAGGATTTCTACGAGAAGCAGGGTCTGGCACCCGCGGCCTTCTTCGACGCCGAGACTTTCGGCAGCGATGCACTCGTGGTCGGGCTGAACTACGCTCCGCAGACGCTGGATGGCGCCAGCCTTACCCGGATCCTGCGGACCGCGCCACTGTCGGCCCAGGCGCGCGCCGACCTGATGCGGGTGGAAGTGGACAGTATCGATTACCTGCCGGGGATGTCGGCTGCGCAGAAGAAGGACCGGCTGTCGCGCACCAGCTACCTGGCCTACCTGCGCGACCTGGCCAGGGTCGATCCGGCGGTGCTGGCCTATTACCAGGCGCGCACCCACGCCGAGTGGGGCGTGGGCATCGACGCGATAGCCGCGCTGGACTGCTGGGGTTTTGGCCTGCCCGGCTTCAGGGGCCTGAACCTGCCATCCGGCTCGATCCCGCGCATGGGCTTCACGCCGTCCGGATACATGGATACCGGCGGCTCGGCGACCCTGCATTTCCCGGACGGCAACGCCACCATCGCGCGCCTGCTGGTGCGCCACCTGATTCCGCAGGCCGCTTCCGGCCACGGCGTGGAGGATATCGTCACGGCGCGCTTTGACTACAGCCGCCTGGACCGCCCGGGGCAGCCGGTGCGCCTGCGCCTGTCGAGCACGGCGGTGCGGGTGCGCCACCGCGGCGATCCGGCCACGGCACGCGAGGTCGAGGTGACCTACGTGCGCGCAGGGGAGACCCTGCGCGTGAGCGCTGGGCGCTGTGTGCTGGCCGGCTACAACATGATGATTCCCTACCTGTGCCCGGAACTGCCGCAGGCGCAGCGCGCCGCCCTGCACAGCCTGGTGAAGACACCGCTGGTCTACACCACCGTGGCCCTGCGCAACTGGCAGGCCTTCCGCAAGCTCGGAATATGGCGCGTCTACTCGCCCGGCTGCTACCACAGCAGCTTCCTGCTCAATCCGAACGTCGACATTGGCAGCTACCGCAGCGTGACGGACCCGGGCCGCGCAGTGCTGATACGCATGACCCGCACACCCTGCCGGCCCGGGCTGCCGGAGATGCAACAGAACCGCGCGGGCAGGGCGGAACTGTTGAACACATCCTTCGAGACTTTCGAGCATCGCATCCGTGAGCAGTTGCAGCGCACCCTGGGGCCCGGCGGCTTCGAGGCTGCGCGCGACATCACCGCCATAACCGTGAACCGCTGGCCCCACGGCTACGCCCATGAATACAACTCCCTGTGGGAGCCGCAGATCGCCGATACACCCGTGGGGCAGCGCCCGAACGTCATCGCCCGCACGCCCTTCGGGCGCATTGCGATTGCCAATTCCGACTCAGGCGCGGCGGCCTACACGGACTGTGCTATCGACCAGGCGCACCGCGCAGTCGGTGAGCTGTGGCGCACCTGATGTATCCGTGGGAAGCACGCCACCTGGCCTGTCTGCGCGGATCGCGGCAATGACCAGCGACGCCATCGAACGCCTGGAGACCCGGCTTGCGTTCCTGGAGAGCAATCTCGCCGAACTGGGCGGCCTGGTGTTCCGGCAGCAGCAGGAAATCCTGGAGCTGCGTGCACAGCTCAGCGCCCTGATGCAGCGCCTTGCCACGCAGCAGTCAGTGCAGGCCACACCGACTGCCGGGGAGGAGCGTCCGCCACATTATTGACGGCGGCCGCTCCCTTGGCGGCTATTGCGGCCGGCCCGGCCCCTTGCCGTGCCGGGGTGTAACCGTGTCGCGTGCACTGTAGACACGCACGCCGCGAAACCAGGTCTGCAGAACGCGTGTTTTTCCCACCTGCTCCGGATGCCCGGCAGCGGCCAGTGCCAGGATGTCGCGGTCGATGACAATGAAATCCGCCGACTTGCCCACCTCCAGCGATCCGGCGTCGGCGGCGATGTTGAGCATGCGGGCACCGTTGATCGTGTAGGCGTCGATCGCCTCCGGCAGGGTGATGGCCTGCCAGGGGGAGAGCTGCCGCTCCCCGGGCGCGCGGCGGCGCGCCACCGCCACCGCCATGTTGACGAAGGGCCGCGGATCGCGGGTCTCCACCGGCGCATCGGAGCCGGCGGTGAGGATCGCGCCCGCCTTCTGCGTGGCCCGCACCGGGTAGATCGCATTCTCGTAGTAGCTGTCGCGCCGGTGCAGCTCGGCGGAGCTGCTGCCGCTGACGCGCTCGATGAACGGAATGACCGTCATGTCGTACTGTGGATCAACGTTCATCCAGGCGTAGGTGTAGGCGATATACAGGTGATCTCGGCCGATGCGCGCGATGTCGTCCGGGTGCGCCAGCTGCACGTGGGCCAGCGCATCGCGGGTGCTGTTGTTGCCGTCGGCCGCGCGGGCCGCCTCGATTGCATCCACGGCCGTGCGCACCGCGCGATCGCCGATGGCGTGTATGTGCAGGTTGAAGCCCGCCAGGTGCATGCGCCGCGCGTATTCCAGGATCACGTGGCGTTTGTGCTGCAGCCTGCCGTTGGAGATAGTGCATTGCGCCGGGTAGAAGCCGTGGGCCTTCTCGAAGGCCAGCGCCTCGGCGCCCTGGTAACGCTGCGGCTGTTCGCGCACCTGCTGGCACAGCGCCGATCCGGTATCGACGTAGCCCTTCACCATGGGGTTGCCGGCTGCATCGAAGGCAAAAGTCGGCTGCAGGAAGGGCCGCAGTTGAGCGCCTTCCGGCAGGGTGGGGGGTACGGCAAGCGGATTACCCTCCAGCACACCGTCGGCGAAGATCTTGACCACGTCGGCGCGGATCAGGGGGTTGTGAGCGTAACGGGTGCGGATCGCGCTGGCCTGCCGCAGGATCGCATCGTAGTCGATGGTGCCGTCGGGGCGGCGGGTGTGCGACGGGTCGAAGAACTGCGCCAGGGTCACGCGCACCGTCAGCTTGCCGGTGCGATCCAGCTTGTCGTAGACGGGCAGACCCTCGGGAGCCGCCATGGCGTCCAGCACGGCGGTGATGCCGGCGCTGTTGAGACGCCAGGTGATCCGCTCGGGAACCTGCAGCACCTGGTCCAGCGCCAGGTACAGCACGCTGGCGGGGTTGATGAAGTAACGCGCGTCCTCAGTGACCACGCCGTTGGGTTCACCGTGCGCGTCCACGCCGATGAACTCGCGATAGCCTGCGAAGTCGCTCGCCAGCGTGGTGCGTGACAGGCCGACCACCTTGCCGGCCGCGTTGCGGGCCTGTGCCAGCGCCAGGCTGTTGTAGGCGCTGTGGTGCCCGTCCTCACCCATCAGCTGGATGCGGTGTAGGGTCGAGGCCGCGTCCAGCGCGGCACGCAGTGTCGGGTGCTGCGGGTCGGTCTGGTTGCCCTGTGAATAGTTCCACTGGTACACGGTCAGCATGGCGCCGGCAGGCGTCTTGAAGCGCCGGATGCAGCCGGCGACGAATGCGGACAGCTCGCGCAGCGACATGAGCTTGTCATCGAGGTCGCACACGTCCAGGTCCGCGATATCCAGCGGGTGCACATGCGCATCGACAAGCCCAGGCAGCACCATGCGACCATCGAGCGCCTGCACCTGTGTGTGCGGGCCGATCCAGGCACGCGCATCCGCATCCGTTCCGACGAAGACGATGCGGCCACCTTTCACCGCCATGGCCTGTGCTGTGTCGTGCCGCGGGTCGACGGTGTAGATGCTGCCGCCGGTCACCACGAGGTCGGCCGCGGCGGGCGCGGCGGCGGGCGCGGCGGCGGGCGCGGCGGCGGGCGGGGCTGCAAGCGCCGCGGAATGAGGCCCGGTCAGGACTGCCAGCAGTATTGCCAGAGCCAGCACCCGCAGGGCGGGGCGTGCGGGGAGCGGGAGTTGGTGAGTGGCGCGATGGGCCATGGGTAACCCCGTGGAGCGAGTTGCTGACGTGGAATTCAGTACTTCAGAGAGGGCGCCGGGCCGCTCGCGGCCAGGGCACGGACTACTTCTGCCCGCCGTTCCTGGACGTTTGCCAGCGGCCGATGGCGACTGGCGGAGACCTCCCCGACAGTGAAGGGGCGCGGCGCCGGATCACCTGCGGCCAAGTAAGTCTGCGCGAGCCAGTTGAGCACCTCCGTCGTCTGTGCGTCGTCCAGCGCGGAGTTGGCGGCACCCGGCACGCGCAGCAGGTAATCCCGTCCTTCGGGCGTGCGCATGAAGCGTGGCAGCGCGCCGGCCAGCGGCGGCACCCGGCCGGGAACACCCTCGGCCTGCGGGCCATGACAGCCCATGCAGTAGAGCATGTAGTTCTGCTGCGGATCCGCGGCAGCCGCTGCGCCGCACAGCAGGGCCGACAACGCCAGCGCCACCGGCGGAAAGCGCGCCGGCATGACTAGTCCGTCAGTGCGGCGGGCAGCGACTTGCGGTGCTCGCGTACACCGGTGCCGTCTATGGGATGCGCCCGCTCGGCGGCAATATCCGCGGCAGTGAGGGGCTTGACGCCTGCCGGCGCCTTGTCGACGTCAAACACCACGTGATTGAGGATCGCCGCCAGCGTTGCATCATCGAGGCGGGTAAAGTCGGTCATGCGGAAGTCGTATTTCTTGCCGTCGACCATGATCTCGCCCCACAGACCGTAAAGTACGGTCATGGCGAGCTGGCGGCGCCCCTGCGGGTCGCCGGCGTAGCGCGCCGGGTTGCGCGTCAGCGGCGGCGCAAGTGCCGGGATACCGGTGGCCGCCGGGCCGTGACACACGGCGCAGTTGGCAGCGAAGCCGGCGGCGCCGTCCGGATAGGCATCATCGGCCCAGGCGCTGCTGGCCGCGAGCGCCAGCGCCGTGGTAATGACGAGCCGCCGCTGCGTGAGGCACGGCCTGCTCAAGATGCTTTCTCTGCCACGCCCAGGATCACCGCCGTGGAACAGTGATAGCTGGAGTTCGCGTTGGCCATGCACCAGTTGAGGTCGTTGTTGCGCGATGGCCGGTAGGCGGGCTTCTCACGCTCGTTGCGGTTGCATTCGCAGTTGCCGCAACTCGCCTTACCGCAGCAGTCATTGTAGGAGACCATGTAGTCGCGGCCGTCGCCCGGGTTCTGGCAGGTGCCGACCCATGTGATCGGCGACGGGTCCGTGCCCGGCGGGCAGGAGCTGGAGGTCCCGCCGCAGCACGAGCACAGGAAGCCGTCGACGGCGCAGTATTTCCAGTACTGGCAACTCTCCGGTCCCACTGCCTTGCCGCCCTTGCTCTCGGCCGCCTGGGCGCGCCCGGCGCGATCCACCGGCAGCAGCGGCAGCAGGGCGGCGCCGGTGAGCACACCGCCCAGGGTGGCCAGCACGCTGCGGCGCGAACTGCGGCGCGCGAGCGAGCGCGAAGTGTTCTCGAACAGCTGATCCAATCGCGAGCGCATAGGTCCCCCGCCTCAAGGTGTCAACAGCATCCAGGGTGTCTGGCCCAGGTGCTTTTCAACGTGTTTGATCTGACCGGAACGAGCGTCGAGCACTGCCAGGTCGGCGGCGTCGGTGGCCGCGAACAGCAGCGGTGCGTTGTCCTGCGTCACCTGCAGCGCCTGGATTGGCGCGATGCCGCCGTGCGCATGCACCGGCCAGCGCGCAATGCGTTTGTGGCTGGCAAGATCGAACACCCAGATCTCGCTGCCACCCTCCTTGTGCGAACCCTCGCCGCCCTGGTGCATCTGCACGTACAGCCGGTTGAGGCCGCGGTGCACCGCGCCCATTTGCGTGCCCCCCGGCCGCCACTTGCCTTGCTCGGCGGGGCTCACCAGCGACCACGCAGGCGCAAAAACCGGTTGCGCGCCATTGAAGTCGACCTGGTGCACCTGGCCCAGAAAGCTGAGGAAGATGTACTTGTGGGCACTGCTGCCGGCGATGCCCTGTACGAACACCGGATCGGTGTCGGCGTTGAAGAATGGCTCGGACATGCTGCGGCCGGTCTCCTTGCCCTGTGCGTCCAGGGTGACGGTCAGCAGCCGCCCGTTCTCGCAGATCGAGGACACCCGGTAACCGGTCCCGGGAATGGTCATGACGCAGCCAGCGGTGTCGATCTCTCCCAGCATCCTGTAGTGCAGCGCGTCGATGACGCCGAAGGAAGCCGCCGGGGTGATGTAGGCAGCGTACAGCAGGTGCGCATCGTCACTGTAGGCGACATTGAACAGCGACGGTCCGGTCATCGCCCGCTTGCTGGGCAGAATGACCTCGTGCTTCACGGTCAGGTTGGAATTGTCGGTGAACTCCACCACGTCGGTGCGTGCGCCATGCCCGCCGCGGGCAAAGTAGGTGGTCGAGACCACGGTGGTGTTGCCGTCGGGCGAGAGATTGAAGCCCGGATTGAAGCCGGCGTCGATTTGCCCGAGCCGCCGGTTGCTGTCGCCATCGAACGGAATGACGCGCGCATCGATCTCGTTGTCGAAGGCCTCGTCCAGCACGTAGACCCAGTGCGGGCCGCGCGGCGGCATCTTCTCGACCGTCAGGTGCTCCACCGGTACCGGCGGCGGCGGGCCGGCGGCGTACGCAAGCTGCGTCAGCGCGAGCGAGGTTGCACAAAACACAGGCAAGGCGCGCATTCCTGGTCTCCCCTCGAAGCCTTGAGTCTGCAGGCCGCGGTTGCGGCACAGGTCGATGCAAGTCTGGCACAAGGCCGCTGGCCGGGGAAGCCGGGCGCCACTGCCGGAGCGCGGTTTGACCGTCAGTGTGCGCCTGCCGTACAGTGCTGCGAATAGCCGATAGCGTCAAATCGATTATCGATAGCGCATGAGCGCCCCCCTCCAGGTGCGGTCACTGTGGGAGGCCACCGCCGCCCCGGGACCGGAGTTTGCCGCCCTCGCCGCGCCGGTGAGCGCGCAGGCTGTGGTGATCGGCGCCGGCTACACCGGGCTATCCGCCGCCCTGCACCTGGCGCGCGCCGGGCGCGACGTCGTGGTGCTGGAGGCGGCGCGGATTGGTGAGCGGGCCTCCGGGCTCAACGGCGGCCAGGTCATTCCCGGTGTGAAAGACGACCCCGACGAGCTGCAGGAGCGGTTCGGCGCCGGCCCGGGAGCGCGCATGGTGGACACGGTAGCGGGCGGCCCCGACCTTGTGTTCGATCTGATCCGCGAGCACGCCATCGCCTGCGACGCCACGCGCACGGGCTGGATTCAGCCCGCCACGTCCGAGACGGCCTTGCGGCAGCTGCAGCGCCGGGTCCGGCAATGGCAGCAGCGCGGCGCGCCGCTGCGGATGCTGTCGGCGGCGGAGGTGGCGGCACTGACCGGCTCGAGCCGCTATTGCGGCGGTCTGCTAGACCCCCGCGGCGGCACGGTACAGCCACTCGCCTATGTCAGGGGGCTGGCGCGGGCGGCGGCCGCGGCGGGGGCACGCATCTTCGCGCGCACGGCGGCGCTGCGCCTGGTGAAAACCACCACAGGGTGGGAGGTTGGCACCGCGGCAGCGAGCGCGGCCGCCCCCGTGGTCATTCTGGCCACCAATGCCTATACCGACTCGATCTCGGACACACTGCGGCGCAGCGTCGTCCCGGTTCCTTCCTTCCAGGTCGCGACCCAGCCACTGCCGGCATCGCTGCGTGCGCAGATCCTGCCAGGAGGGCAGGCAGCGTCCGACACCTGGCGCCTGTTGCGCTACTTCCGGGTCGAGTCTTCCGGGCGACTGGTGATGGGGTCACGCGGCACCTACGCCCGCGCCCCGAGGCTGGCGGCCGTCAAACACCACTATCGCGCCGTGGCGGAGATCTTTCCGCAACTCGATGGAATCGGCTTCGAATACCACTGGGGTGGCATGGTCGCGGTGACACCGGACCATCTGCCGCATCTGCACGAACCGGCGCCGGGGCTGCTGGCGGGCCTGGGCTACAACGGGCGCGGGGTGGCAATGGCCACTGTCATGGGCAGGCTGCTGGCGCGGCGCGTGCTGGGTGCTCCAGCCGACGAACTGGGCTTTCCAATCACGCCGCTCAAGCCCGTCGCACTGCACGCCTTCAGCCGCCTGGGCGTGCGCGCCACGGTCCAGTACCTGCGTCTTGCGGATGCGCTCACAGCACGCCGGCAACCCCGCGTGGCGGGCGCTTGATGCGTACGCTCGGGGGCGCGGATGCGTGGTGCGTATGCGCGTGACACTCATTTTGCTGGCCGATAGCAGGGGGCGCACGTGAACACGCAGGCCACGATCCGGATGCTGCTGCTCGCAGGAGTGGTGCTCGTTAACATCGTGTTCGCGATCGGCTGGATCCGGGCGGTACGGCGACATCGGCTAAGCGGTCGGCCCGGTCCGGTGGACATCCTGATCGGTGTGGTCACCTCGTTTCTGGATACGCTCGGCATAGGGTCCTTCGCGCCCACCACCGCCTGGTTCAAATTCCGCCACAAGCCCGCCGATGAGCTGATCCCGGGCACGCTGAACATCGGCCTGAACTCCAGCGCCTTCCTGGAGACCCTGTTGTTCATCACGGCGGTGAGGGTCGAACCGGTCCTGCTGCTGTGTACCATTGCCAGCGCCGCGGCGGGCGCCTGGCTCGGCGCCGGATTCGTCAGCCGCATGCCGCGCCGTGCCATCCAGCGGGCCATGGGTGTCGCCCTGTTGGTTGCCGCGTTCTTCTTTCTCCTGAAAAACGTCGGGTATCTTTCGCAAAGCGGCGTGACCCTGGGGCTCGCGGGCTGGCGCTTTGGGGTGGCAGTACTGGTCAACTTCGTGCTGGGCGCGCTGATGTGCATCGGTATCGGCAACTATGCCCCCAGCATGATCGTGTTCTCGCTGCTGGGCCTGCATCCGCTGGCGGCGTTCCCGATCATGATGGGCAGCGACGGCTACATCATGCCGGTGGCGGGCCTGCGCTTCCTGCAATCCGGACGCTTCAGTCACGTTTCCGCGCTGGGCCTGCTGTTCGGCGGCGTGGCCGGTACGCTGGTGGCGTTCTACATCGTCAAGGAGCTGCCGCTGACCCTGCTGCGCTGGCTGGTGATCGCGGTGGTGACGTATGCTGCCGTCGCCATGCTGCGTTCGGCCCGCGTACAGCGCGGGACGCCTGCCGTCAACGGTGCCTGATGGGCAAGATCCACGAAGTCGAACTGCACAAGCTGCGCCCTACGCAGATCACCGTAGGCATGATCGAGGTGCACGACAAGCGCAACAAGCTTGCGGCCATGAAGGGTGGCGAGCAGCGCGACTTCATGCAGGCGCACCCGATACCCGCAGTATGGGGCCCGGACGACAAGCTCTACATCACCGATCATCACCATCTCGGCCGCGCCGCCATCGAGGCCGGGCTCGATAGCGGTTTCTTCGATGTGGAGGACGACTTCTCCAGGCTGTCCCTGGCGCAGTTCTGGCCGAAGATGCAGGCCGCCAACTGGGCCCACCCGGTTGA
This sequence comes from Pseudomonadota bacterium, assembly GCA_018241445.1. Taxonomy (GTDB): domain Bacteria; phylum Pseudomonadota; class Gammaproteobacteria; order Steroidobacterales; family Steroidobacteraceae; genus 13-2-20CM-66-19. The sequence continues at coordinate 30,192 of JAFEDT010000017.1, read as the reverse complement.
CGAGCACGGCAAGATCAGGCCGGTGACGGACATCCCAAATCACCTGGACAAACTGCGCGACGACCCCTACCGCTCGCTTGCCGGCTACGTCCGCAACGACGGCGGGTACCAGAAGACGCCAACGGCGTTCGCGGAATTCCTGTGGGCGGACTTCTTCCGCCCGCGGGTGGTCATCGGGCCGACGCACCAGGATTTCAGGAACAGTGTCGATGCGGCGCTGAAGCTGGCCTTGTGCAAGGACGCCGCCCACCTGCCGGGATACAAGGGGCCTGGCACCTGATCGGCAGCTGCGCAGGCATAACGCTGTCGAGCCGTGCCGGACTCTGGCGGACCACGATCCCCTATAATCCGCCTGCCGCGGGACGGAGAGGTGGCGGAGCGGTTGAACGCACCGGTCTTGAAAACCGGCATCAGGGCAACCTGATCGTGGGTTCGAATCCCACCCTCTCCGCCACTATTCGCGAAAAAGCTATTCACGTGAGCCACGCGGTTGCGACGGGGTTCGACGAGCCTCCGCGGCCCCGGTGTTTTTTAGGTTGCCTTCAGGATCCTCTGCCATGCTCTTGTCCTGGCACAGCCGCATGCACCTGCTCAACCTTCAAGGGAGTCGTATCGTGATCCATCGCAAATTCGTCCTGGCATTCCTCACGCTTGTCACCCTGGCCGCCGCCGGGTCAGGCAGCGCCACCGGGACCGGAAACTACCGCGTGCTCGCGCACTACCCGGTTGGCGGGCATGAGACCGGCTACGACTACCTGCGGGTGGATCCGACAAACCACCGACTCTTCATCGCGCACAGTACCCGGGTCGAGGTACTCGATGCGGATACCGGCACCCGGGTGGGTGAGATCAGCGGGACACCGGGCGTACACGGCATCGCGTTTGCCCCGGAGTTCGGCCATGGCTTCACCAGCAACGGACTGGCCCGCACGGTAACTATGTTTGACCTGAAGACTCTCAAGCCGCTGGCGGAAATCAAGTACACCGGGGTGAAGCCCGACGCCATTGAGTACGACCCTCAGACCCGGCAGGTATTCGTCGTCAATGGCGGGGAGACTGGAGATATCTCGATCATCGCCGCCGACTCAGGCGCCATTGTGGGCACCGTTGCGGTTGGCGGCGGCAAGCTCGAGGGCCTGCAGTTTGACGGCCAGGGGCGCGGTTTCGTCAACGACGAGGAAAAGAGCGCGATCCACGTTTTCGACGTCCGCAAGCGCGTTGCGATCGCGACCTGGTCGGTCGCCCCCGGGGAGGAGCCGACCGGACTTGCCTTCGACCGGCAGCGCCACCGCCTGTTTGCCGCCTGCGCCAACAACAAGCTGATCGTGCTTGACAGCAACAGCGGCAAGGTGGTGGCGACCCCCGCGATCGGGGCGGATCCCGACGGCGCGGCGTTCGACCCGAAGACCCAGCGCGTATTTACGTCCAACAGCGACGGGACTGTGAGCATTGTGGATGCCAGCGCGGCGGACCGCTACCCGCTGTTGGAGACGGTCAAGACCGGCGAGGGGGCCCGTACCATTGCGCTCGATGAGCGCACCGGCCGGATTTATCTGCCGACGGCGAAGTTCGCGCCCTCCAGCGCGGCGAGCGCCACGGGCTCCCACGCGAGGCCGCAGATGATCCCGGGGAGTTTCGGGGTACTGGTCGTGGGCAGGTAACGGGGCGCCAGCTGGCTACCGGTTGGCGGCCGGGGAATTTCGCGCTTGACGCAGGAAGTACCGCAGGGCGAGAGTCGGCCATGGAACCTGCCGGGGATTTCATCCGCGCCCTCCCGAAGGCCGAGCTGCACCTGCACATCGAGGGCACGCTGGAACCGCAGATGGCATTCCAACTGGCGGCGCGCCACGGGATGGCGCTGCCATACCCGTCGGTGGAGGCGTTGCAGCAGGCCTACGACTTCCGCGATCTGCAGTCCTTTCTGGATGTGTACTACGCCGGGGCCGCAGTGCTGCGGGACGAGCGGGATTTCCATGACCTGACTTCCGCCTACCTGCGCCGGGCTCACGCTGACGGCGTGGTGCACGCGGAGATTTTCTTCGACCCGCAGACCCACACTGCGCGCGGGGTTGCGTTGGAGGCGGTTATCGGTGGCATCGGCAGTGCACTGCGCGAAGCCGAACGTGAACTGGGTCTTTCGCACCGCCTGATCCTGTGTTTCCTGCGGCACTTGAGCGAGGATGAGGCGATGCGCACGCTCGAACAGGCGCTGCCCCACCTGCAGGCGATCACGGGGGTCGGGCTCGACTCGGCGGAGTGCGGCAACCCGCCGGGCAGGTTCGCGCGGGTGTTTGAACGGGCACGGGCGCTGGGCCTGAAGGCCGTGGCTCACGCCGGCGAGGAGGGCCCGGCGAGCTACATCCGCGAGGCCCTGGATGTGCTCAAGGTCAGCCGCATCGACCACGGTGTGCGCAGTGAGCAGGACCCGCAGTTGCTGGCGCGCCTGGTGCACGAGCGTATGCCCCTGACGGTGTGTCCGCTGTCCAACGTGAGGCTGCGGGTCTTCGAGCGCATGGAAGATCACAACCTCGGGCGCCTGCTGGCGGCGGGCCTGTGCGTGACGGTGAACTCTGACGATCCGGCGTACTTCGGCGGCTATGTTGCCGATAACTACGTCGCGGTTCAGCGTGCGCTCGGTCTGTCACGGGAGCAGATCGTGCAGCTGGCGGCCAACTCCATCGAGGCGTCGTTCCTGCCGGATGCGCAGAAGAAGGCCTGGCAGGAGCGGATCCGGGTGGTTGCCGGGGCCGCCTGAGGGCGCGGAGCTTGTCAAACAGGATGGCTGCTGGCGAATGCCGTGTGGCCGGGATGTATATTTGGCCGAGGTGTGTAGAGGTTTACACACTTGCGCCACAGACTGCCACACTGCCCGCGCCTTCCTTCCCCTGAAAGGCAGAGGGACCGCCGGTGCCCGACCGCGGGCGCCTCAGGACTCGAAGAAATCCGGCCCGACCGGCTTGTTCCGCAGGATCTCCTCGCGCGTCAGGCCCTGCAGTTCGTGCGGGAACACCAGCCAGTCTTCCGTGGCACGTACGAAGTAGTCCGGTTTCAGGGAGCTGCGGTTGCGGCCCGGCTTGTAGTACACGGTGGCGATGCGGGTCTGCTCCGCCAGGTTGCGGCGGCAGCGGCGCTTGAGCTCGGCCAGTACCGCCTCCAGACTGCGCCCTGAGTCGAATACATCGTCGATCAGCAGCAGCTTATCTTCAAAGGACAGGCGCGAAACCAGATAGTTGAGCGCGTGCACGCGCACCACCTTGGCCTGGTGGTCGATCCCGGTGTAGGAGGAGGTGCGGATGGCAATGTGATCGGTCTGGATACCGTGATACTCGAGCACCTCCTGCACCGCAATACCCACCGGCGCGCCGCCACGCCAGACTCCCACCAGAAAGGTCGGCCTGAACCCGCTGCGCAGGATCTGCATGGCCAGCTCGATCGAGTCACGCAGCAGGGAATCAGCGGAAATGAAATCCTTGTGGATGACGGGAACCGGGTTGGGTGTGGTCACGGCTGGTAGTGTAGCGCCTATGCGGCCAGGTAGATAAATCGCGCGACGCATGCGAGCGCCAGCAGGCAGGCAAACCAGTCACGCAGAACGAGTCGGCCGCGCACCAGTTTCAGGATGACGTAACTGGTGATGCCGAAGGCGAGACCGTTGGCGATGGAATAGCTGAGGGGAATCATGACTACCGTGAGGAAGGCCGGTACCGCGGCCTCCGGGTCGCCCCAGTCGATATCCGTCAGTGCCCCCATCATCAGGGCGCCGACCAGCACCAGCGCCGGGGCGGTCGCGGCCACCGGGATGGCCTGCACCAGCGGCGCAAAGAACAGCGTTGCCAGAAAGAGCAGACCGACCACCACGCTGGTGAGGCCGGTGCGCCCTCCGGCGGCGACACCCGCGGTGCTCTCCAGGTAGCTGGCCACGGGGCTGGTGCCAGCGAGTGCTCCCACTATTACCGAGGCGGAGTCCGCAAGCAGGATACGGTTGAGCCGCGGGATGCTGCCGTCGGGTGCGATAAGGCCGGCCTTGCGCGCCACGGCTCCGAGCGTGCCAATGTTGTCGAACATGTCGACGAACAGGAAGACGAACACGATCTCGATCAGTGACAGGCCGACACCACCGTGCAGGTTGAGGGCACCGCGTACGTCCAGCTTGAAGGCGGTCGCCGACAGCGCCCCCACGCTGTAACTGCCCGGTGTGAAGTGCGCCGTGCCGGTAAGCCACGCCACCGCCGCCGTGAGCAGGATGCCCAGCAGGATAGCGCCCTTCACCTGGCGGGCCTGCATGGCGGCGATGGCCAGCAGACCGAACAGGGCGACGGCAGCAGTCGGGTGCGTCAGCGTCCCCAGGGTCACCATGGTCCCGGGGTTCGCGACCACGATGCCGGCGTCGGCCAGGCCGATGAAGGCGATGAACAGGCCGATGCCGCCCGCCACCGCCGAGAACAGGGCGCGCGGCAGCGACGCCACGATCAGACGCCCGACCCCGGCGAGCGTCAGCAGCAGGAAGGCGGTTCCCGACAGAAGCACGCAGCCGAGCGCTGTCTGCCAGGGCAGGCCCATCCCCTTGACCACGGTGTAGGTGAAGTAGGCGTTGAGACCCATGCCCGGTGCGAGGGCCAGGGGATAGTTGGACAGCAGGCCCATGAGCATGCTGCCCACTCCCGCAGCCAGGCAGGTTGCAACGGCGACGGCAGCCACCGGCATGCCGGCTGCACCCAGTACTACCGGATTGACGACCACGATATAGGCCATCGTCAGGAAAGTCGTCAGGCCGGCAAGCACCTCCGTCCTGAGCGTGGTGGCGCGGCCCCGGAGGTCAAATAACCGCTCCAGCACATGACCTCCGGGTCTTTTACGGTGTCGATCAGGCAGTCATCTAGAATTTCGCACTGAACTGACCGCCCCAGATCCGAGGCTCATTTATAAATCCGGTCAGGTTGTTGAAGTCGATGCCGCCCACCGCGACGATCTTGTTGGTGACGTTGCGGCCAAAAGCCGCAACCTCGTATCTGCCTTGGTCCCAGATATAACCCACCCGCAGACCGCCCAGGGTCAGCGGCTTGCCGGTGAACTCCGCGGCACGGTACAGGAAGAAGTTGACCTCGCTGCGGTAGCTCCAGTCGGTGTAGCCGTAAAGCTCGCCGCCCGCGAACGGGATACCGTAACGCAAGGTGGCGTTGGCCACCCACTTGGGAGCCTGCGGGAGAGGATTGCCGTCGATGTAGGCGTAGTTCACGGGCCCGAAGGCACCGGGAAGCTGGTAGCCCTGGTTCTGGATATCGCCGGGCGGCACGGAGCCGCCCACGGCTACCGACAGGCTGCGGTCCTCGAGCTTGGTGAAGTTGTAGCTGGCATTGGCCGTGATCAGCAACGGATCCACGGGACGTGCCTGTAGGTCGAGTTCGACGCCTCGTCCGACCGACTTTTTCGCATTCAACAGCGTGGTCTGGTTGCTGGCGCCGCCCACCGCCGCGATCTGCAGGTCCTTGACCTCGTAGTCGAAGACGTCCGCGTCGAACCGCAGCCGCCGGTTGAGGAGCTCGCCCTTGACGCCCAGCTCGTAGGAGGTGATTTTCTCCGACGACGCCTCCGACTGCGGGCCGAAGGGCGACGCGGGCTGGATGCTGGGCGCACGAAACCCGGTGGCCACGCGCGCGTAGGTATTGACCTCGGGCGTGACCTTGTAGACGCCACTCAGATCCCAACTCACATTGCTCGCACTCGGATCGGCGCTGAATACATTGCCTTGCAGGCTGGTGCTATCGGTCGCTGTATAGCTCAACGTGCCAAAGCTCTTGCGGTCCTGGGTGTAGCGAACTCCGGCGCGCACGTTGACCTGCTCGCTCAAGTCGTCGGCAACCGATCCGAACAGGGCCCATGCGTGGTTGGTCTGCTTGGACACCTCCAGCTCGCTCTGCGCACCTCCGCCGAACAGAACATCATATGCGTAGCTGTTTACCGTGATGCCTTCGTAGAAGTAATAGGCGCCGGCCTGCCAGCTCAGATGACTGTCACCGCGGGATTCGACGCGGAACTCCTGCGTAACCTGCTGATGGCTTGGCAGCGCGTCCGCTGTCTCGTCGTCGAAGGGAATGAAGCCCGGCCCGTAAGGTGGCGCGTAAACGGCACCGTAGCCGCCGTCGATATCGCCGCGGCTGTAGACGTGGATGCTTTCCCAGCCGGTAATCGAGTGCAGCATGACCGAGCCGAGATTCCACTGCAGGCGCAGGTTGGCGCCGTAGGTCTGCAGCCGCTGCTCATTGTGGCTGTTCTGATCGTAGTAGACCGTGTCGGGCCTGAAGCCCGGGACGAAGTCGTTGGTGCCGGGCTGAAAGATATTGGCGCGGAACAGGCGGGCGGTGCCATTCAGGCTGCGGCCATGCACGTTGAGAAGCGCTTCGAAGTCGTCATTCGGCTTGAAAAGCGCCTGTGCCCTGCCCGCGCGCTCGTTGTAGCCCTCGTATTTGTCCTTCTCACCCGTGAAACCGTTGTTGACCCAGTTGTCACGGTGCTGATAGAGGCCCGAGAAGCGCAGCGCCAGCGTCGGGCTGGCCGGCAGATTGAAGGCGCCTTCAATGTTGGCCGTGTTGTAGGTGGCATCGGAAGCCGATAGATAGCCCCCCATGGTGAAACTGGGCCTGGCCGAGTCGAACTTCACTACGCCGGCCGGGGTGTTGCGGCCAAACAGGGTGCCCTGGGGGCCGCGCAACACTTCCACCCGTTCGAGATCGAACATCGGGAAACCTTTCAGGATGGGGTTCTCCTGAACGACGTCATCCAGGACGAGGGAAACGGGCTGCGAAGCGTTGAGGTGGAAGTCGGCATTGCCGTAGCCGCGGATATAGAACCGCGGGTAGGCGCGCCCAAAGGAGGATTCCACGTTGAGGCTCGGCACACGGCCCGACAGGACCCGCAGGTCTTCACCCGTGGTGGTGAGGGCCGCGAGAGGAGCTCCACCGAGCGTGGAGGCCGAGACCGGGACGTCCTGGGCTCGTTCTTCGCGGCGGGTTGCAGTTACCACCACTTCCTGCAGGGCGGCGGCGTCGGCCGCGGCCGGTTCACTGGCAGCGGCAGCACGGGCGGCCGCGCTGCCCAGCAGCAGAGCCGCGGGTATGGCAGTGGCAAGGGCAAGACGGATCGCGCGCGCCGCGGCGGTGTGCGGCAGGCGCGCAGGCGACGGCTGCGCAGAAGCGGCTGAGAATGGCATCGAGACTCCCCCCCGGAAATTGTGTGTGCGGTGCCGGTGGACGCGCGCCCGTGGCGGGCGTTGTGTCCGGCCGGTAAAACGTTACACTAGACCGGATGCGACGTTACACCGCTGCCAAGCCGGCTGTAAAGACGCCCCGGCGCAACAGCGGGACGGCAGGCCGGGTGGCTGCGACGCCTGCGGCCGCTGCCCAGGCAAAGGCGGCGGTGACGGTGAAGGACGTGGCGGCCGCGGCGGGGGTGTCCGTGGCGACGGTTTCCAACGTGCTCAACCGCCGGCCGAATGTCGGCCATGCCATCCGCGCGAAGGTGCTGCGCATCAGCAGCCGGCTCGGCTATCGCCCGAACCGGGCGGCGCAGGCGATGCGCACCGGGCGCACGCGCGCCATCGGGCTGGTGCTGCCCGACCTGACCAATCCCTTTTTTCCGGAACTGGCCCAGGCGGTCGAGAGCACGGCGCGTGGCCTGGGACTCGCGGTATGCCTGGTGGACAGCCAGGGCGAGGCGAGCGGTGAAGCCGACGGGCTCGCGCTGCTGACGCAGCATGCCGTCGACGGGATCATATGCTGCCCGGTCGGCGCCCGCCTGCCGGCGCAGTTGCGCGGCGGGCGTCCCGTAGTGCTGATCGACCGGCCGCTGCCGGGCTACGCCGTGGTGCACGCAAATTACCTGATGGGCGGGGAACTGCTGGCGCGCTACGCGCTGCGCATGGGTCATCGGCGCGTCGGCCTGCTCTCCGGGCCGACAGACATCGAGAGCGCCCGCCAGAGGCGCGCCGGCTTTGTCGGCGCCTTCACCGGGCAGATCGCCTGGGAGATACACCTGGGCTTCGATGGCGTGCTGAACGCTGCGGCGCGCGCCGCCCTCAAGCAGCGCGGTGGCGCCACCTTGGTGGTATGCGGCAACGACCTGATCGCCATCAGCGCCATGCGTTGCCTGGCGGAGCTGGGTGTGGGCGTGCCGCAGGACATGTCGGTGATGGGTTTCGACAATATCCGCTGGACCGACCTGGTGATGCCGCGCCTGACCACCATCGCCCAGCCGGTAGGCCACATCGGCGCGCGCGCGGTGCAGCTGATGCAGCAGCGTCTGGACGGCGCGGCAGATCTGCCGCCCCGCGGCGGGCGCACGGTCTTCGACGTGGCGCTGATCGAGCGTGAGTCGGTCAGGAACCTGGCACACAAGTAGAATCATACGAAGGGGGAAAGCTCATGGCAGGCACGCCACGCATCGCAGTCATCGGCAGCGCCAATACCGATCTGATCACCTACAGCGACCGTTTTCCGCGCCCCGGGGAGACCCTGTTCGGCAAGGACTTCAGCCTCGGATTCGGCGGCAAGGGCGCCAATCAGGCCATCGCCGCCCGGCTGTGCGGTGCCGAGGTCACGATGGTGGCCAAGGTCGGCGATGACCTGTTCGGCGAGGCGACGGTAAAGAACTTTGCCGCCCTCGGGGTCGACACGCGTCACGTGCGGGTGGTGCAGGGGGTCTCCACCGGCGTTGCGCCCATCTTCGTGGAGCCGGGCGGACAGAACCGTATCATCGTGGTCAAGGGCGCCAACGAGCAGCTGTCGCCGGCCGACGTCGACGCGGCAGCGGAGGACCTGCGCCGTGCCGACATCATCATCCTGCAGTTCGAGATTCCGCTCGAGACGGTCTATCACGCGGTGCGCTTTGCCCGCAGCCACGGCATCCGCTGCATCGTCAATCCGGCGCCGGCCCTGCCGGCGGACCTGCAACTGCTGACCACGGCGGATTACTTCATTCCCAACGAGACCGAAGCCGAGATCCTCACCAGTAAAGCGGTGCAGACGCTTGCGGACGCGCGCGCCTGCGCGGACGCGCTGCTGCAGCAGGGGTTCAGCCGGGTCGTGATCACCCTCGGCGCGCGCGGCGCCTGGGTCGCCGCGACCGACGGGGCCTCGCATGTGCCCCCTTTCGCGGTGGCCACGCACGACACCAGTGGTGCGGGGGACGCCTTCATCGGCAGTTTCGCCGCGTTCCTGGCGGAGGGGCAGCCGCAGGCGCAGGCGCTGGCGCGCGCCAGCCTGTACGCGGCCCTGTCGACCACGCGGCCGGGTACGCAGAAATCGTTCCTGACGCGCGCGGCCTTCGAGAGTGAATGGGCGCAGCGCATCGGCGGCAGCTGAAGAAACCACAGCAATCGAGGGGGACCTGAGATGTACGTCGTTCACAGTTATCCGCTGGCAGTAGTGTTCTGTGTGATCACCATGCTGTGCTGGGGGTCCTGGGCCAACACCCGCAAGCTGGCGAGTCCAGGCTGGCGCTTCGAGCTGTTTTACTGGGATTACACCATTGGCGTGCTGCTGCTGACACTGCTGCTGGGGCTCACGCTCGGCAGCAGCGGCAGCGAGGGACGGCCGTTCCTCGCCGACCTGGCGCAGGCCTCCGGCGCCAGCACCCGCTCGGCGCTGCTGGGTGGAGCGATCTTCAACCTGGCCAACATCCTGCTGGTAGCCGCCATCGAGATTGCGGGCATGGCGGTGGCCTTCCCGGTCGGTATCGGGCTGGCGCTGCTGATCGGGGTGGTCGTCAACTACATCGCCAGCCCGGTGGGCAACGGGGCATTGCTGGCGCTGGGCGTGGGCCTGGTGACGCTGGCCATCCTGCTGGACGCGGCGGCCTACCGGCGCCTCGCGGCCGGGGCCGCCGGTGTCAGTGCGCGCGGTCTGCTGCTGTCGATTGCCTGTGGCATCTTCATGGGCATGTTCTACCGCTTCGTAGCCGCTGCCATGTACGACAATCCGGCGCTGCCCGAGGCAGGCAGGATGGGTAACTACGCCGCCGTGTTCGTATTTGCGGTGGGTGTGTTCGTCAGCAGCTTCCTGTGGAACGTCATTGCAATGCGCCGGCCCATCAGCGGGCCGCCTGTCGGCCTTGCCGACTACCTGCGCGGCAGTTTCGCCGACCACGTGACCGGGGTCCTGGGCGGCGTGATCTGGGCGGTGGGCATGTCCTTCAACCTGATCGCCTCCAGCCGCGCTGGTTTCGCCATCTCCTACGGGCTGGGGCAGGGGGCGACCATGATCGCGGCCTTCTGGGGCGTGTTCGTGTGGCACGAGTTCCGCAAGGCGCCACCGGGGACCTCGCGGCTGCTCGCCGCCATGTTCGCCTGCTTCCTGGGCGGGCTGGCGCTGATCGTGCTGTCGCGCACGCTATAGCGGTTGCGCGGCAGTGGCACCGGGCGGGCAGACGGCGGCGGCGCAGCAAAGCGGCACTGCCGTGAGCAACGCCGGCATGCCCCTGTCTGTTACGTGGCTGGACAGCTTGCGGATCGACAGCAGCGCGGTGGAGCGCCGCGCCGCAACGCTGGTGGCGCGGCGCACGGTCAAGAAAGAATGGCAGGTTGCGTGGCTGCTGCGCGCCATCTCCTGCATGGACCTGACCACGCTCTCCGGTGACGATACCGAACAGCGCGTCCTGCGGCTGTGCGCCAAGGCGCGCCGGCCACTGTCGGAGGAGGTACGAGCCGCGCTCGGACTGGGGGATCTGCGGGTGCAGGCCGCGGCGGTGTGCGTCTATCACCGCTTCGTTGCCGCTGCGCGCCGCGCACTGGAGGGCAGCGGGGTGCGGGTGGCGGCGGTGTCGAGCGGATTTCCCGCGGGACTGAGCCCTTTCGCGGAGCGCCTGGCGGAGATCCGCAATTCCGTGGCGGAGGGAGCCGACGAGATCGACGTGGTCATCACGCGCGCACATGTGCTCGAGGGCCGCTGGCAGGCACTGTACGAAGAAGTGGCCGCGTTCAAGGATGCCTGCGCAGGCCGGCACTGCAAGGTGATCCTGAGCACCGGCGAGCTGGGTACGCTGCGCAATGTGGCCCGCACCAGCCTGGTCGCGATGATGGCGGGGGCGGACTTCATCAAGACCTCCACCGGCAAGGAGAGTGTCAACGCCACGCTGCCGGTGGGGCTCGTCATGCTGCGGACACTGCGCGACTATTGCGCGCGCACGGGCGAGGTGGTCGGCTTCAAGCCGGCCGGCGGCATCCGCAGCGCGAAGCAGGCGCTGGAGTGGCTGCTGCTGATCCGCGAGGAACTGGGCACTGCGTGGCTGTCGGGCGAGCGCTTCCGTTTCGGCGCCAGTGGCATGCTGACCGACATCGAACGGCAGCTGGCCTATCACGGCAGCGGCCGCTACGCGGCGGTGCATCGCCAGCCGCTGGTATAGGAGTAACCGCATGGCCCTTTCTGACCTTGGTGCGCGCTACCAGTCCATGGACTACGGGCCGGCGCCGGAGGATGCGGGCCCCGCTCGCGCCTGGCTGGCGCAGTACGCCGGACGCTTCGGCCACTACATCGGCGGGGCCTGGACACCGCCGTCCGAGGGCGTCTATTTCGACAGCACCGACCCGGCTACCGGTGAGAAGCTGGCGGCGGTGGCGCTGGGCAGCCCCGCGGACGTGGACGCGGCAGTGCGGGCGGCGCGTGCCGCGCTGCCGGCGTGGCAGGCGCTGACCGGCCATGGGCGTGCACGCCACCTGTACGCGCTGGCGCGGCTGGTGCAGAAGCACGCGCGGCGCCTGGCGGTGCTGGAGACACTGGACAACGGCAAGCCCATCCGCGAGAGCCGCGACATCGACGTGCCGCTGGTGGCGCGTCACTTTTACCACCATGCCGGCTGGGCCCAGCTCCTGGACCGGGAGTTTCCCGGGCAGGTTCCCTGCGGTGTCGCGGCACAGATCATCCCGTGGAACTTCCCGTTGCTGATGCTGGCGTGGAAGGTCGCCCCGGCGCTGGCCGCCGCCAACACCGTGGTACTGAAGCCGGCGGAGTTCACGCCGCTGACGGCGCTGGCCTTTGCGCAGCTGTGCGAGGAGGCGGGCCTGCCGCCGGGTGTGCTCAACATCGTCACCGGCGACGGCAGCACCGGAGCGGCGCTGGTGAAGCATCCGGGCACGGACAAAATTGCGTTCACGGGATCCACCGAAGTCGGGCGTGAAATCCGCCGTGCCAGCGCCGGCTCGCACCAGAAGCTGTCGCTGGAGCTGGGCGGCAAGTCACCGTTCGTGGTGTTTGAGGACGCTGATCTGGACAGTGCCGTGGAGGGACTGGTGGACGGGATCTGGCTCAACCAGGGCCAGGTGTGCTGCGCGGGCTCGCGTCTGCTGGTGCAGGAGAGCGTCGCGCAGCGGTTGCTGGAGAAGGTACGCGCGCGCATGGGAAGTCTGCGCATCGGCTCGCCGCTGGACAAGACCACGGACATCGGCGCCATCGTGGCCCCCGTGCAGCTGCAGCGGATCCGTGAGCTGGTGCAGCAGGGCATTGCGGAGGGCGCCACCTGTTGGCAACCGCCGCTGACGCTGCCGCAGCAGGGCCTGTACTTTGCGCCTACTCTGCTGACCGGCGTGCAACCCTCCGCCATGGTGGCGCAGCGGGAGATATTCGGCCCGGTACTCACAACGCTGACGTTTCGCACGCCCGATGAGGCCGTGGAGCTGGCCAATAACACCGTCTACGGGCTCGCCGCCAGCGTGTGGAGCGAGAGCATCGGTCAGGCTCTGGACATCGCCACCGGCATCAAGGCCGGCGTCGTGTGGGTGAACGGAACCAACATGTTCGACGCTGCCTGCGGCTTCGGCGGCTATCGAGAGAGCGGCTTTGGCCGCGAGGGCGGTCGCGAGGGAATGCGCGAGTACCTGCAGCCGGCCTGGTGGCGCAAGGCCGTTGCAATCGGCGCGGCCGGGGCGCCAGCCGCGGCGCAGCGGGTGGCAGACGACGCCGTGCCGGCCTCATCGCCAGGGGAGGCGATCGACCGGACGGTGAAGCTGTTCATCGGCGGACGCCAGGTGCGTCCGGACTCCGGCTACAGCCTGCCGTGCCTCGATGCCGCGGGCCGGCTGCTGGGGGAGGTCCCCGCCGGCAACCGCAAGGACATCCGCAATGCGGTGGAGGCGGCCCGGGCCGCAACCGGCTGGGCGCGCATGAACGGCCATCAGCGCGCACAGGTGCTGTACTACATCGCCGAAAACATGCAGCAAAGGCGCACCGACATCGGTGCACGGCTGGCGCAGGCGGTGGGGCGCGCGCAGGCCAGGCGCGAGCTGCGCCTGTCGATCGAACGACTGTTCAGCTATGCCGCCTGGGCGGACAAGTTCGACGGCGCGGTGCACGACTCGCCGGTACGCACGCTGGTGCTGGCGGTGCGCGAGCCCATCGGCGTGGCCGGTGTGATCTGCCCGTCGCCGGCGCCGCTGCTGGGCATGGTGTCGATGCTGCTGCCGCTGATCGCGCTGGGCAACGCGGTGGTCGCGGTGCCGTCGCGGGATTATCCGTTGATCGCCGCCGACCTCTACCAGGTGCTGGAAACCAGCGACCTGCCCGCCGGGGTGGTGAACCTGGTCACCGGCGATGCGGCGGAACTGATGCGTGTGCTGGCGGCACACGACGAGGTGCAGGCACTGTGGTGCTATGGCGATGAGGCACTGTGCGCCGAGGCCAAACGGCTCTCGGCCGGAAACCTCAAGCGTACCTGGAGCAACGAGGGCCGTCGGATCGACTTCTTTCGTGCGGACCAGGGTGAGGGCCGCTGGTACCTGGAGCAGGCCTGCCAGGTGAAGAACATCTGGCTGCCGTACGGGGCCTGACCCTGCGGGCTCGCTACGGCGCGTGACCGGGCAGGGGCGCTACGGCGCCTCCAGCAGATCCAGTGCCATTCTCTCGAAGCGCGGCACGTCGACGTCGAACACCACGTTGACGGTGCGCTCACCCTGGCCGGGCTCCTCGCCTGCTGACCAGCTGAGCGTCTGCCCGTACCCGGCGGTGAAGCTGGTATCGACGTCCACGAACAGCGACTTCGCCCGCGTGACCAGCGAGGGATCGAGCCACACGGCCACGGCAAGCTCGTCCCACATCGGGTAGGACTGGCCGAAGCGGCCGATGTAGGACGCGAAGGGGGCGTGCCCGGCCGCCACCTCACGGATGTATTCCGGCTTGAAGAACGTGCGGGTCGTGGGATCGATCGGCACTTCGGTGATTTTCTTCCACGGCTGGTGCAGCACGATGGAGGCGGCTTCCGGGTCGAAGCGCATGTTGAACTCGCGCCGTGGCGAGTTGACGTACTCGGCGGCGAAGGGATTGTCGGCCGGCGTCGGGTTGAAGCTGCCGCCCATGAACACCAGCTCATGGGCGAGAGAGGCAAATTGTGGATCCAGCCGTGCGGCGAGCGCGAGGTTGGTCAGTGGGCCGGCGGCGATGATGCTGACCTGCCCGGGGTACTGGTGCACGGCCCGCACCAGGAACACGGCCGCGCTCTCGTTCGCGGCCTTCAGAGTGGGTGCGCCGGCGGGCGAGGGCGGAATCATGAACGGGTCGGCGTGGTAGGGGGTGCGGCGCGCAGTGCCCTCGGCGGGCCAGACCTCCGTCCAGGCCCCCTTGTAGAAGAGTTTGCCGTAGAGGCGTTCCCACAGGCGGGTGCGCTCCTGGCTGTTGACCAGGGGAAAGACGGCGCCCGGATAGACTGGAACGTCGGTGCGGTGCGCGACTTCCAGCAGCCGCAGCGTATGGCCCACTTCCTCATCGCGCCAGCCGTCGCCGCTGGGTATGGTGATGCCGAGCACCTCGACGTCTTTCGCCTGCAAGAGCATCAGGATCGCCTGCATGTTGGAGCCCGCCGGGCCGAAGGCGTCCTGGTCGATGATGACCTTGCGGCGCGCCGGGGCGTCCGCGGCTGCGGCCGGAGTGGCGATCGTGCCGGCGGCCAGGATGGCCAGGGCAAGCGCGGTGTACAGAACTTTCTGCAGCGTGGTCATCAGGTGGCTCCCGCGGATTTTGACTTGACCTACAATGCCGCACTCGCATGTGGGCGGGACAGGAGCCGGCATGGATGACATTAACACGATCGGTGCAGGCGTGCTGACGGTGCTGCTGGCGGCACTGGTTGCAACTGCGCCGGTGGCGGGAGCGGAAACGGTGAAGGACACGGCAGTGCATCAGGCAACATCCGAGGATCCATATCTGTGGCTCGAGGATGTGCACGGGGAGCGCCCCCTCGCCTGGGTGAAGGCGCAGAACGCACGCACTGAAGCCGTGCTGCAGTCGGATCCTGACTACGCCGGCGACTACCAGTCGGTGCTGAAGGTACTCGATGCCACTGACCGCATTCCCTACGGCGAGCTGGACCACGACAGCGTCTTCAATTTCTGGCAGGACGCGCAGCATCCCAAGGGCGTATGGCGGCGTACCTCCATAGACGATTACGCCCGCGCGGCGCCTGCCTGGCAGACGCTGATCGACCTTGACCGGCTCGCTGCGCAGGAGAAGGAGAACTGGGTCTGGAAGGGCGCACAGTGCCGCCCGGATCTCAAGCGCTGCCTGGTAAGCCTGTCGCGTGGCGGCGGCGATGCCGTGGTGGTGCGCGAGTATGACCTGGCCAGCGGCAGCTTTCCCGCCGACGGCTTCCGTCTCGAGGAGGCCAAATCCTCGATCAGCTGGCTGGATGACGACCGGGTGCTGGTGGGTACCGACACCGGACCGGGGAGCATGACGACCTCCGGCTATCCGCGCCTGGTGAGGCTGTGGAAGCGTGGCGAACCTCTCGCGGCGGCGCGCACCATTTTCGAGGGCCAGGTGAGCGATGTCGCCTGCAATGGTGTCGTGCTGCTCGGGCCCGGCATGCGTCACGCACTGGTGCAACGCGCGGTTGACTTCTTTACCAGCGAATATCACTCGATCGCCGATGACGGCACGACACAGCGCCTGCCGCTGCCCGGCGGCGCCGACCTCAAGGGCGCCCTGGGTCCTGATCTGATCTTCACCCTGCGCGATGAATGGACTCCGCAGGGCGGCAGGGCGCTGCCGAAGGGATCCTTGATCGCCTGGCGTGCCGGGTCGGGCGCGAAGCTGCTGCTCGCGCCGCCGCAGGGCAGTGCCATCGATGGGGTCAGCGTGGGGCGCGACGCGGTATTTGTTTCCGTCTACCACGACGTCACCGGCAGTGTGCATGTGTTGCGCCCCACCGCCGACGGATCGTGGAGTGATACGCGCCTTGCCCTGCCCGAGGGCGGTTCTACCCAGATCGTGTCCTCCAATGCCTGGGGGCCGCAGGCCTACTATCGCTTCGAGAGTTTCACTGCGCCAACGACGCTGTACGCCGACGCGGGTGACAGCCATCCCGTGGCAATCAAATCGCTGCCGGCGCGCTTCGATGCCTCAGCACTGGCAACGCAGCAGTACTTCGCCATCTCGCGCGACGGCACGCGCGTGCCTTACTTCGTCACCCGTGCGCGGGCGCTGAGCGCCCCGGCGCCTACGGTCCTGTACGGCTACGGTGGCTTCGAGGTCTCCCTGACGCCCAGCTACTCCGCCAATTTCGGCATGCTGTGGCTGACGCGTGGTGGCGTCTACGTGGTCGCCAATATCCGCGGCGGCGGCGAGTACGGCCCGGCCTGGCACCAGGCGGCGCTCCTGCAGAACCGCCAGCGCGCCTACGATGACTTCCAGGCGGTGGCGCAGGATCTGGTGAAGCGTGGCATCACGAGCGCGGCGCAGCTGGGCATCATGGGCGGGTCCAATGGCGGGCTGCTGGTCAGCGCCACCATGGTGGAACGGCCGGAGCTGTTCGGCGCGGTCGTGTGCCAGGTGCCGCTGATCGACATGATCCGGTACACCCACATCGGCGCCGGCGCCTCATGGGCGGCGGAATACGGTGACCCGGACAAGCCCGCGGACCGCGCCTGGATCACGCAATATTCGCCCTACCAGAACGTGCGCGCGGGCAGGCACTATCCGCCGGTGCTGTTCGTGACCGCTACCAGCGATGACCGGGTCACGCCGGTGCACGCGCGCAAGATGGCGGCGCGCATGCTGCAGCAGGGTCACGAGGTGCTGTTCTTCGAGAACACCGACGGGGGTCACGCCGCCGCCGCGGATCACCGCCAGGCGGCGCAGATGTGGGCGTTGAGTTTCGTCTACCTCAAACAGAAGCTGGGCCTGGGCGCCGCGCAGCAGGCGGTGCGGCGATGAGCGGGCCCAGGACCGGCGGCTGTCTGTGTGGCGCCGTGCGCTACCGCGTCGATGGGCCGCTGCGCCCGATCGTGATGTGTCACTGCACGCAGTGTCGCCGCATGACGGGGCACTTTCTCGCCGCGACCGCCGCGCGCCGTGGCCACTTCACACTGGCGGCGAGCGAGGGCCTGCGCTGGTACTCGGCGTCGCCGCACGCGCGCCGCGGCTTCTGCGAGCGCTGCGGTTCGACACTGTTCTGGGAGGGTGAGGGGCGTGATTACATCAGCATTGCGGCGGGCAGCCTGGATGACTCGAGCGGACTGGCAATCGCGGCACATATCTTCACGGCCGACAAGGGCGGCTACTACGACATCGAGCCGGGCGCCGTGCAGTCGCCCGACGGCACATTCCGCGCGGAGTTTCCGGCGCGGTGAGTGAGCGGCGCCGGGTGCTGCTGCTGCGCGCCGCCGATCGGCAGGCGCTGCCATGGAAGAATGGCGGCGGGGTGACGCGCGAACTGGCCGCCTTTCCGCCAGGTGCGGACTTGGCAAGCTTCCAGTGGCGCATCAGCCTGGCTGACATCCACGCCGCGGGGCCGTTCTCGGTATTCGATGGTGTCGAGCGTCACCTGGTGGTGATCCGCGGCAGCGTGTCGTTGCAGGTCGGCGCGCTGCCGGTGCGCACACTCGACAACGACAGCGAGGTGATCCGTTTTGGCGGTGAGGTGCCAGTGAGCGCCACCCCGGCGGCCGGCGGCGCGACTGATCTGAACCTGATGGTGAAGCGCGCAACGTGGCGCGGCACCCTGACTCGTGCGCAGTGGGAGGCGGACGGCACGCTCGTGCTTCCCGGCGCGCTGTGCTTCCTGATCGCCCTGCAGGAGTTCACGGTGAGCCTGGACGGGGAAGAGTGGCGGCTTGGGGCGCTGGATGCATTGCGTTTCGAGCCGCCTGCGGGCCGGCGGGACGCGGCCGGCGGCGCGTCGCCGGGGTCGGCGATGCCACTGCGGGCACACCCACCCGGCCGTGCCCTATGGGTCGAACTGGACCCGGCCGGGGGCGTACGGCAGTCCTGAACGGCCATGGCGCGTACGCGCCCGTTCCGGTCCCATTTGGATCATAGTGCCCCGGTGTGCCCTGTCACCCTGCCGCGGTTCGCGATAGCGGTTCACATTGCAGGAGCTTTGCGTGAAGTTCGCCACTGATCATCCCTACATCCTCACCGCGAGCTGCCCCAGCCGCATGGGAACCACCGCGGCGGTCGCCGGCTTCCTGGCCGCACGCCGCTTCTACCTGATGGAGATGCATCAGTTCGACGACACGATTTCGCAGCGCTTCTTCGTGCGTGTCACCTTCTGCGGCGTGCACGGCGAGAAGGTGGACCTGGCGCGCCTGCGCGCCGAGTTCGAGCCCATCGCCGCATCCGAGGAGATGGACTGGCGCATCCATGACAGCCGCGAACGCGTGCGGGTGCTGATCATGGTGTCCAACTTCGATCATTGCCTGGAGGACCTGCTGTACCGCCACCGCACCGGCGAACTGCAGATGGACATCACCGCCGTCGTCTCCAACCACGTGACGCTGCAGCCCACTGCGGCACGCCACAACCTGCCGTTCTTCCACCTGCCGGTGACCGCCGCCACCAAACCGGAGCAGGAGCGGCGGCTGATGGAGCTGGTGGAGTCGACCCGCACCGAACTGGTGGTGCTGGCGCGCTACATGCAGATCCTGTCCGACAACCTGTGCGCGCAGCTGCGCGGCCGGGCCATCAACATCCATCATTCCTTCCTGCCGGGCTTCAAGGGCGCCAAGCCCTACCACCAGGCCTACGATCGGGGTGTGAAGGTGATCGGTGCAACCGCCCACTACGTCACCCATGATCTGGACGAGGGGCCGATCATCGAGCAGATCGTGGAGCGCGTGGACCATGGCTACACCCCCGAGATGCTGGTAGCGGCGGGACGGGATTCGGAGCGGCGCGCGCTTTCGGCGGCGGTGCGCTATGCCATCGAGCATCGCGTGTTCCTCAACGGCGGTCGCACGGTGGTCTTCAAGTAGCGGCTCGCCCGATCGCGGGCCGCCCATTGTTGGCGCGCGGTGGTTCGAGCCCCGCCAGCCCGGCGAGCGCCGCTGGGCGCGCGCGGGGTGCGTGTCAGTCCTTCAGCACCGACTCGATGCGGCTGTCGGGCACGAACCAGATCACCGCCACCACGACATAGAGCGCGATCGACACCACCGGGTGCCAGAAGGCGAGCGCGGCGCCCACCACGTACAGCAGCAGGGACAATCTTCCCTTGCGATCTCTGCCGGTGGCCTGGGCGAGGCGCGAGTTGGAGCCGTTGACCGCGATGATCCGTCCGCGCAGCAGCCAGTAGCACAACGCGGCGCCTGCCAAAACCAGCCCGTAGGCAGCGGTGGGCAGGGCGGCGAACCCGGTCTCGTCCATCCAGCGGATCACGAACGGGATCAGCGACAGCCAGAACAACAGCGCCAGGTTAGACCACAGCACCGTGCCGTCGATGCGTTCGGTCACGTGCAGCATGTGATGATGGTTATTCCAGAATATTCCGACGTTGACGTAGCTGATTACGTAGGCCAGGAACACCGGCGCCACGCCACGCACCGCCTGCAGGTCGGTGCCCTGGGGTACGCGCATGTCCAGCACCATGATGGTGATGATGATGGCAATGACACCGTCGGTGAACGCTTCGAGTCGGGCAGCGCGCATGCCTGGATCCTAGCCGCTTCCTGTGGACTGTGGCCACAGGGGCGTGGGCCACGCGCGCTGCGTTGCGCCCCGACAGCACCGGCGGTCGCGTGGCCAGCGGGGCCCGCCGGTAGGATATGATCCCTGGCCATGACCCTGCTGCAAATCTCCAACACCGCCCTGTGGCTCGTCATTATTGTGCTCGCCGCCGTGGTACTGGCGCTGGTGCGCCAGCTCGGCGTGCTGCACGAACGTATTGCTCCGGCGAGTGCGCTGGTGCGCCGCAGCGGACTGGTCGTGGGCGACCCTGCTCCGCCGGTAGAGGTGGCGGACCTTGACGGGCGGGCGCATCCCCTCGGCAGTGCGCGCAGCGACGGTCGCAGCACGCTGCTGCTGTTTGTATCGGCGACCTGCCCGGTCTGCAAGACGCTGCTGCCGGTGGCCCGCAGCCGCAGCGGCGAGGTGGCGCAACGCATGGAAGTGATCCTGGCGGGCGAGGGCAATGCTGCCGCCCAGCGTCAGTTCGTGCGCGAACACCAGCTCGAGGGCATACCATTCGTCGCGGCCCCCGGTCTGGCGCTCGCCTACCAGGTGGGGAGGCTGCCCTTTGCGGCCGTGATCGACTCCCAGGGAATTCTGCGGGCGCAGGGACTGGTGGAGTCCGCGCAGCAGTTCGAGAAGCTGCTGGGCCCGTCGGCCTGACCGCCTGGCGGCCTGACCTACCCCGGGCATGGGTGGCGCGCGCGGAGAAGCGCATGCCGCATATCGGTCAGTGCCCGCCCCGTCCCATAGGATAATGAGTCAGGCCCATGCTTTGCGACCCCTTGCGGGCGCACGGGAGAGGAACAGCCATGCCCATCGTCGAAGAACTGCACGCCCGGACCCCGGCCCGCTCCCGCCGGCCCAGTGGGCGGGACGCCAAGATCGCGGCGCGCACCGCCCGCAGCCACGCCTGGGTGCCCTATATCACGCGTCAGATCCCCTATTACGAGGTGTTGCGCGAAGAGGGCCTGGCGCTGATGGAGCACAACGCCGACACGATTCTGCAGGAGATCGGCCTGGACTTCCGCGACGACCCCGAGTCGCTCGAAGTCTGGAGGAAGGCCGGCGCCGACGTGCAGGGCGAGCGGGTGCGATTCCCGCGCGGCATGTGCCGCAGCCTGGTGCAGGCCACCGCCCCGCGCGAATTCACCCAGTACGCCCGCAATCCGGCGCGCAATGTGATCATCGGCGGCAACCGCACCGTGTTCGCGCCGGCATACGGTTCGCCGTTCGTGCGCAGCCTGGACGAGGGCCGGCGCTATGCGCGCATCGAGGACTTCCGCAACTTCGTCAAACTCACCTACGTCGCCAACTCGCTGCATCACTCCGGCGGCACCATCTGCGAGCCCGTAGACCTGCCGGTGAACAAGCGGCACTTCGACATGGTGTACGCGCACATCAAGTACAGCGACAAACCCTACATGGGTTCGGTCACCCACCCGGAGCGCGCGCAGGATACGGTGGAAATGACCCGTATCCTGTTCGGCAATGATTTCATCGATCCGGCCAGCGGCAAGCCGCGCACCTGCGTCATCAGCCTGATCAACGCCAACTCGCCGCTGACCTGGGACGCAACCATGCTGGGTGCGCTGAAGACCTACGCGCGCGCCAACCAGGCCACCATCGTCACGCCCTTCATTCTCGCCGGCGCCATGTCACCGGTGACGGTGGCGGGCACGGTGGCGCAGACCCTGGCGGAGTCGATGGCAGGCATGGCGTTGGCACAGCTGATCAACCCCGGGGCGCCGGTGGTCATGGGCAGCTTCGCCTCCTCGCTGTCGATGCAGTCCGGTGCGCCGACATTCGGTACGCCGGAGCCGGCGCTGGTGCTGTACGCCATGGCGGCACTGGCACGGCGGCTGGGTGTGCCCTTCCGATCCGGCGGTTCGTTGTGCGCCTCCAAAATCGCAGACGCCCAGGCGGCCTACGAGTCGGCCAATACGCTGCTGCCCACTTGCCTGGGTGGCGTCAACTTCGTGCTGCACACGGCCGGCTGGCTCGAGGGCGGCCTGGCCATGGGTTACGAGAAGTTCGTGATGGACGCCGACCAGGCCGGCATGATGCACACGCTGCTCGCCGGGGTGGATCTGTCGGACAACGGCCAGGCGCTCGATGCCATTCGCGAAGTGGGTCCGGGCAAGCACTTCCTGGGCTGCGCCCACACCCAGGCCAACTTCCAGACCGCCTTCTACCGCTCGCCGCTGGCGGACAACAACAGCGTGGAGCAGTGGGAGGCGGAAGGGGCGCAGGACATGATCAAGCGCGCCAACACCTACTGGAAGAAGCAGCTCGCCGAATACGAGGCGCCGCCGCTCGACCCGGCGGTCGACGAGGCGCTGAATGACTACATGACGCGGCGCAAGGCATCATTCCCCGACTCCAACGTGTGAAGTAGCGCCTGCTGCGCGTGACCGCAGCCAATCGCTTGTGGACGCGGCCTTCGCTGCGGCAACAGCTACCCGCCCGGCCCCGGGGGGCCTTTGAGCTCCACGATGTTGCCTTCGGGGTCGGTGACGTAGATCGACGGGCCCGTGCCCTCGGCGCCAAATCGCTGCTCGACCGCACCTGCCGCGATCCCGTGCGCGGCCAGCCCGCGGCGGATCGCCTCGCGGTCAAAAGGTTCGATGCGCAGGCAGAAATGATCGAGGTTGCGGCCCTCGGTGCCGGGAGCCTTGCCGCCGGTGCGCCCGAGCTCACCCTCGACCGTCACCAGGTCGATCAGGGAGCGGCCGGCGCGCAGCTGCACCAGGCCGAGAGTGTCCTGGCGCCGCGCGATGCTGCAACCGAGCACGTTGCAGTAGAAGTCCAGCATCCGCGCCAGCGAGCTGACGCGCAGCACCAGGTGATCGATTTCGCGGATGTTCAGCATGCATTCGGCGGGGGAATGGATAGGGGTGTAAGTACGTCCCGGCTTGTCCTTAAGTCCTGATCAGGAAGTTGCAGAGCGATGCCACCACGGCCTCGGGGGCGTCCTCCTGCACGAGATGGCCGGCATCCGCGATGGGGTGCAGTGCTGCACCAGGAATCAGCCGTTGAAGCTCGCGTCCCTTAAGCGGTGGAATCCAGCGATCCTGCTGGCCCCACAGGATCTGGGTCGGGCAGCGGATCATGCCGTAGCGCGGTTGGACTTCTTGTGTGTACTTCTCATCCATTTGCGTAATCTGGCGGTAGAACGCCGCTTGCCCGGGCGTGCCAAGCCACGGAGCTGAGTAGGCAGCCAGTGCTGCCTGACCTAACTCCCGGTGGGCAGCCCCCCTGAGATAGGCTGCCACGATAGCCTCATGGATATAGCCAGGAACATCGACGAAGGCGCGCTCATTCCTGCGCACGTGCTGCACGAACGGGGAACCCCACGGCGACAGGGCGACAGGATCGATCAGCGTGAGACTTCTATAGTCATGGCCGTTGAGCAAATGGGTGCGCAGGGCTGTAGCACCCCCGAAGTCGTGAGCAACCACATCAGGGTGCTCCAGACGCCAGTGGGTAATCAGTTCGCTCAGAAGCTGATTCTGCACCCCCAGGGAGACATCCTGGCCAGCCTTCATCTCGGATTGGCCGTAACCGAGCAGATCGAACCTGTAAACCGTGTGCGAGCTGGAGAAGTGTGGCGCTATGCGATGCCACACGTGCGAGGAGAAAGGGGTCCCGTGGACAAATAGCAGGGGCGGCCCTCGACCGGTGACGGAATAACGAACTGCCTGACCACGAAACAGATAGGTCTGGTCGAGTGTTGCAACGGCCGACACTGGCTACGCGCCGCGCCGCCTGCGGCCGCGCTCACCACCGCGAGCCGCTGCCGCTCGCAGCGGCGGCATCGGCACGGCCGCCCGCAGCAACGGGAAAGGCGCCGTGCTGCTGGGAATCCCCATGGCATCAACGAAGTGCGCCTGGAAGTTCGGCTCGATTGCCGTCTCGATCTTTTCCACTTTGCGGACCAGCTCCTCGATGGTCTGCCGGGAGCCGCGGTCCAGCAGCGCGATGCGCGCACCGCTGCCGGCGGCATTGCCGGCCGAGGAGACCTGCGCCAGGTCGCAGTCCGGGATCATCCCCAGCACCATGGCGTACTTGACGTCGATGTGGCTGCCGAAGGCGCCGGCGAGACGGATGCGATCGACCTGCTGTACGCCGAGGCGATCCATCAGCAACTGGACGCCGGCGTACAGCGCCGCCTTGGCGAGCTGGATGGCGCGCACGTCGTTCTGGGTGATCTGCAGCGTGGCCGCACCCTGGTAGAGCGTGTAGGAGAAGGTGCGTCCGTTGGGCACGATGCGCGGGCTGCGCGCGGCGAGCGCGCCGTCGATGACCCCGTCCTGGCTGATGATGCCGGCCAGGTACATCTCGGCGATGACCTCGATGATGCCGGAGCCACAGATGCCGGTGACGCCGGTGGCTGCAACAGCCTCGGCAAATCCGGGCTCGTCCGACCACAGGTCCGAACCGATGACCCGCACGCGTGCTTCCAGTGTCTGCGGATCGATGCGGACGCGCTCGATGGCCCCGGGAGCGGCGCGCTGGCCGCAACTGATCTGCGCACCCTCGAAGGCTGGCCCGGTGGGGCTGGAGCAGGCCAGCAGGCGCTGCGAGTTGCCCAGCACGATCTCGGCGTTGGTGCCGACGTCCACCAGCAGCGTCAGTTCCCGGCGCAGATCCGGCCGCTCAGCGAGGATCATCCCGGCGGCGTCCGCACCGACGTGGCCCGCAATGCACGGCAGGGCATAGACCCGGGCGCTCGGGTGCAGCCACAACGCCATTTCCGTGGCCCATAGTGTCTGGGCTTCATCGGTGGCGAGCGCGAACGGTGCCCCACCCAGTTCCACCGGATCGATGCCAAGCACCAGGTGCTGCATGATCGGATTGCCGACCAGGGTCACCTCGAAAATGTCATCGATCGCCACGCCGGCGCTACGGGCCACCTCTGCGGCCAGGGCGTTGAGGGCGTCGCGCACCGCCTGGGTCATCTGCGCCGCGCCCTCCGGGTGCATCATGGAGTACGAGACCCGGCTCATCAGGTCTTCGCCGAAGCGGATCTGCGGGTTCATCAGGCCGCTGGAGGCGACCACTTCGCCGCTCTCCAGGTTGCACAGGTGCGCGGCGATGGTGGTGGAGCCCACGTCCACCGCGAGCCCGTACACCTCTTCGTGCAGGCCGGGCCACAGGCCAACGATCTGGGAGGCATTGTGGACGGCGACCGTCACCTTCCACTGTCCCTTGCGCAGGGCGGACTGCAGTTTTTGCAGCACCCGCAGGTCGCAATCCAGCCCGGTCAGATCCCACTCGCGCTGCAGGGCTTCGCGCAGGCGCTGCAGGTCCCCGGACGGATCGTGCATGTCGGGCTCGCGCACCTCGACGTAGTGCAGGCGCACCACCGGATCGAGCGTGATCGGCCGCGCGTCAGCGGCCTTGCGTACCACCTGGCGGTGCACCTGGCTGCCCGGCGGCACGTCCACGACCAGGTCGCCCTGGATGCGCGAGGAGCATGACAGGCGGTGCCCTGGCGGCAGCGTCTTGCGGCGCGCGTAGGCCTGCTCGGTCTCGCTCACGGCGGACAGATTGGCGCTGCCGGAAGTGATGCCGTGCTTGGGGAAGTCGCCCTCCATGACCAGTACCTGGCAGCGCCCGCACAGGCCACGGCCGCCGCACACGGAGTCGATGTCCACCCCGAGACTGCGCGCGGCGGCGAGCAGCGGCGTGCCGACCGGGAAGCGGCCGCGTTTGCCCGAGGGTGTGAAGACAACCAGGGGATCCTTGTTCATGGTGACCGGTTCATCCTTACCGTGGCGCGAGCACTGCCTGCGCTAGCCGCCTGATGGCGGCGGGCCTTCACCGGCTGCGCCCACAGGCGCCGCACCCGTGCCTGGATTGCCCGCTCCTGCCGCCGCCGCGGCGGCGCGGCGCCGCAGGCCGCCCTCGCGCCGGCCACGTGTAGGGGCCTCGGCGCTGGTGCCACTGCCAGAGGCCGACAGGGTGGGGGCCTCGCGGAAGCGCCGGATCCAGCGGGCACAGTCAGGATCGTGACCCATCATGACGTCGGCGCCCATGCAGGCCTTCACGATCTCCACGTGCAGGGGATTCATGATGGCGGAAGTCAGCCCGGCGCTGATGGCGGTCGTCAGGAACGCCGCGGTGACGCCCTCGCGAGCCGGCAGGCCGAAGCTGACGTTGGAGGCGCCGCAGGTGCTGTTGACCTTCAGCTCGTTCTTGAGGCGATTCAGCAGGTGCATGACCTGCAGTCCGGCCTTGTTGATGGCGCCGATCGGCATGACCAGCGGGTCGACCACGACGTCACAGGCCGGGATACCGTAATCTGCGGCGCGGTGCACGATCTTCTTCGCCACCTCGAAGCGCACGTCGGGATCCTCGGAGATGCCGGTCTCGTCGTTGGAGATCGCCACTACCGCCGCACCGTACTTCTTCACCAGCGGCAGCACCGATTCCAGGCGTTCCTCCTCGCCGGTCACCGAGTTGACCAGCGGCTTGCCCTTGTACACCGCGAGCCCCGCCTCCAGCGCCTTGACGATGGAGGAGTCGATCGACAGCGGCACATCGGTGATCGACTGCACCAGCTGCACCGCGCGCGCCAGCAGCGCCGGCTCGTCCGCCAGTGGAATACCGGCGTTGACGTCCAGCATGTGGGCGCCGGCCGCGACCTGCGCCAGAGCGTCCGACTCCACGCGGCTGAAGTTGCCGGCCACCATCTCAGCAGCCAGGATCTTGCGCCCGGTCGGGTTGATGCGTTCGCCGATCATGACGAAGGGGCGGTCGAAGCCAAACACGACTTCGCGGGTGGCGGAACTGACGACGGTCTCTGTCATGAGGCTTTCCTGTCCGGGTTGGCGGTGTTGGGATCGCGTCCCGGGTACCACGGCACGCGGCCGTTGAGGATCCCGGAACGGTCGATGATTTCGGCGACAGTCTCTTCCTGGCGGTAGGCCATGACGTGCACGCCGTGCACGCCTTTGACGTCGCGGATTTCCTGGATGAGGTCGGTGCACAGCTGCCGGCCCTCCGCGGCCTGGTCCGCGGCGCCCTTGAGACGCGCGATCACTGCATCGGGGATGTGGACTCCCGGCACGTGCGTGCGGATCCATTCGGCGGCCTTCGCCGACTTGAAGGGCCCCACGCCAACCAGGATGAAGACCTTGTCCAGCAGACCCAGTGCCTCGACCTGTTGCAGGAACTGGCGCAACAGCGGCACGTCGTAGCAGTACTGGGTCTGGATGAACTGCGCGCCGGCGGCGACCTTCTTCGCCAGGCGCTCGGCGCGCCAGGCGATGGGTTGGGTGAAGGGGTTCTCGGCCGCCCCGAGCAGTACGCGCGGGGCGTGAGTGATCCTGCGACCGGATAGAAAATGGTGCTCGTCGCGCAAGGTACGCGCCGTCTGCAGTAGTGTCATGGAGTCCAGGTCGAACACCGGGAGCGCCTGCGGATGGTCGCCGGCCTGCACTCCATCCCCCGTCAGGCACAGGATATTGCACACGCCCATGGCTGCGGCGCCCAGGATGTCGCCCTGGATGGCGATGCGGTTCTTGTCGCGGCAGGAGATCTGCATCACCGGTGCATAGCCCACGCGGGTGAGCAGGGCACACACGGCCATGCTCGACATGTGGCAGTTGGCGC
Source organism: Pseudomonadota bacterium (assembly GCA_018241445.1). Lineage (GTDB taxonomy): Bacteria > Pseudomonadota > Gammaproteobacteria > Steroidobacterales > Steroidobacteraceae > 13-2-20CM-66-19. Next base: position 2,659 of record JAFEDT010000017.1, on the reverse strand, counting down.
CGCTGCCGTCGGTGGCGTTGATGGCGTCGACATAGCCGTCGAAGATGCGCGCCCGCGCGAAGACTTCTGCGGGATCGGCGGAATCCGGCGGTGCCAGCTCGGTGGTCACCACGAACTGGCCGGCGCGCAGCACCCGTTCGAAGCGGCCGGGCGAGGTGTGACCCGGCAGGATAGGCAATGGGTAGCCGGGGACCGGCTCGTCCTCGAACTTCATTTCGGCGCCACCGGGTCCGCGCCGCTGGTGGCGCCGCCCTGGGCGGCACGCTCGCGCGCCACACGCAGCCACGAGGATTTCCCGGTGAGCCGCCGGTCCAGCGCCGGTTGCACCTGCCGCACCGACGCCGCACCGCCGGGAATCGCGGTGCTGCCGGCGATGGCCTGCACCCACACGCAGCGCATCTGCGGCTTCACCTCGCAGCGGCCGTCCAGGCGTACGCCGCCGCAGGGACCGTTACGCAGGTTCTTGGGGCAGTTCATGGGGCAGGACATGCCGGTGGAGCTCAGCACACACTGTCCGCACATGCGGCAGTCGAACAGCAGGCCCTTGACGCCGCGTTCCAGCAAGGCGACAGGTCTTTCCAGGCGCTGGTAGCCGATGCGCCTGAACAGCGGATCGAGCGCCACCAGCAGCGACTCGAAGCGCGTGTAGAAGGCGTTCAAGCCGCGGGAGTGGCGCACCGACCAGTGCCTGAGCGCTTCCATTTTATTGAGCCGCCGCCAGGCCCTTCGCGCGGATCAGAGCTTCGAGGCGCTCGTCGGTGTATTCCGCCTCGATGCGAGCCGCCTCGGCGGCGGCTTCCGCCTGCAGGTCGTCGCCACACGGCCGCCCCTCGCTGCGGCGCCAGTCGGCGAGGTAGGCGTCCGAGCTGCCCTTGCCGGCGCGCATGGCTGCGCGGTCCACGGCTTCCTGGAAGCGATCCGACAGCGGCGCCTTGGCGCTCTCGCGACCGCGTTTGACCACGACCTGCGCGGGGATGTCGCGCCAGGAAATGATGCTCAGGCTGGCCATGTGCGCTCCTGTGTCTGCGGCGCGGCTGTGCCAGCGAGCGCCGCGGACCCTGCAAGCGCGGTGAGGCGGGTGCCGAGTTCGCCGTAGCCGGTGCGCCGATGTTCGAAACTGAATCCGAAGTCCACGGCAATGGCGCGCGCCTGCTCAATGTGTGCGTCGGTCGCGGCTTGCGACAGGTAAACCAGGCGGCGGTAGTGACGAAAGTATTCGCCGGCGAGTTCGGGGTGGCGGTCGAGCCCGAGTTCCTGGACCACGAGCCGCCGGAAATGGCGCAACAGGAAGTCCGTCAGGTAGAACGTGCCGGGCTCGGCCTCGCTCAACTGCGCGAACACCGGCGCGGTGGCGAAGAACTCGTAACAGTGCGCACCGGGCAGGCGCTCCACGCCTTCCTCACGCAGCACCGCATCCAGTGCACCGCCGGTGCCACAGTCACCATAGAGCACGAACATGCGCTCGTAACGGCCCCGGCCGGCGCGGATTGCCGCGCGCACCGCGGGCGCGATGCGCTCCGGGCGGTTGTGCAGCAGGGCGGGCAGGCAGCGCACGTCGAAGCTGCTCCAGCCGTTGGCTCGCCGCAGTGCGGCGACTTCGCGGCCGAGCGCGCCACAGGCGATCAGGAGAGTGCGGGTCGGGGATTGCATCGATGGACCCGCGGCGGGCGATCAGCCTGCCGGCCGCTGTTCAGGCCACCGCGGCCTTCTGCGCCGCGCGCCGGGCGGCGAGCAGCGTCTTGGCGGTCTCCACCGCAATGGCCGCGTCACGGCAGTAGGCATCCGCCCCAACCGCCTTGCCGAACTCCTCGTTGAGCGGCGCGCCGCCCACCAGCACGATGTAGTCCTTGCGCATGCCGGTCTCGTTGAGTTTGTCGATCACGACCTTCATGTACGGCATGGTGGTGGTCAACAGTGCCGACATGCCCAGGATGTCCGGTTTGTGCTGCTCCAGCGCGGCCATGTATTTCTCGACCGGATTGTTGATTCCCAGGTCGATGACCTCGAAACCCGCGCCCTCCAGCATCATGGATACCAGGTTCTTGCCGATGTCGTGAATGTCGCCCTTGACGGTGCCGATGACGATCTTGCCGATCGGCGGTACGCCGGTCTCGGCCAGCAGCGGCCGCAGGATCTCCATGCCGCCCTTCATGGCGTTGGCGGCCAGCAACACCTCGGGCACGAACAGGATGCCGTCGCGGAAGTCGATGCCGACGATGCGCATGCCTTCCACCAGGGCGTCGTTGAGCACCTTCTCGGCATTCCAGCCGCGTCCCAGGAAGATGCGGGTCGCTTCCTCGACCTCGTCCTTCAGGCCGTTGTACAGGTCGTCGTGCACCTGCTCGGTGAGTTCCTGGTCGTTCAGGTCATTCAGATTGAATTCGGCGTCGGCATTGTCAGCCATGGTCGAAATCTCCAGGCGCGACGGAAGGTTAGGCGCTCGCGCAGGCTTAGGACATGGTACGGGCTTCGGTGCATGCAATCCGGGTCACTTCGCGACAAGGGCGTGCCTTAAGGCGACAGGGCAGGGTGACTTAGTACTCGGCCCATCCATGGGCCTCGCCCCTGCGGGGCCGCCGGCCGGAGCCGGCGTTCAAATCGGCAATCCTGCCGATTTAGTACTCGGCCCATCCATGGGCCTCGCCCCTGCGGGGCCGCC